>NZ_CP038853.1:2400000-3600000 GCF_004792415.1 Pantoea vagans | reverse complement strand
CGTAATAGGGGACGCGGTCGTAGCTGTAATCCCAGACATCCTCAAGCGCTTTAAGGTTGTGCTGTACGTTCGGGTATTCGCCGTAACAGATGAATCCGCCATTCGCCAGCGGCGGATAGGGCGCTTCAAAGTCGATTTTATCGTAAGGATTCACCTTCTTCTCGACGTCGAGATGGAAGCTGTTGGTGTAATAACCCTTGTCGGTAACGCCCGGCACCACGCCAAACTGCGCCGCATCCAGTCGGCAGAAGCGGTCACACAGATTCTCACTCGGCGTGCTGTAAAGGCTGAAGCCGTAGCCTGTTTCCGCTTTCCAGCGGTCGGTGGCGGCGCGCAGGTACGCAATGATCTCTACGCCTTTGGCGCGCAGTGCCGCGTCATCGTAAGGGTGCTGGTGGCCGCCGCTGAGCGCATTCAGGGTTTCGTGCAGGCCGATGTAACCCAGCGACAGCGACGCACGGCCATTGCGGAAAATAGGTCCTACTTCATCATCGGCATTCAGCCGGACGCCGCAGGCCCCTTCCATATAAAGGATGGGCGCAACGCGCGCTTTGGTCTTCTCCAGCCGCGCCACCCGCGTCATCAGCGCCCGCTTAGCCAGCAGCAGGCGGGCATCAAGCAACGTCCAGAAGCGTGCTTCATCTCCAGCTGCCTCCAGCGCAATGCGCGGCAGGTTCAGGCTGATCACGCCGATGTTGTTGCGGCCCTCATGGATCTGCTCGCCATTCTCTTCATAAACGCCCAGGAAGCTGCGGCAGCCCATGGGCGTTTTGAACGAGCCGGTGACTTTCACCACCTGATCGTAATTTAGGATGTCGGGATACATCCGCTTGCTGGCACACTCCAGCGCCAGCTGCTTGATGTCGTAATTCACGTCGCCCGCCCGGCGGTTAACGCCTTCGCGAATGCTGAACACCAGTTTTGGGAACACCGCGGTTTTACGATTTTTGCCCAGTCCGGCCAGCCGGTTACGCAGAATCGACTGCTGAATCAGCCGCGCCGCCCAGTCCGTCCCCAGACCAAAACCAAAGGTGACAAACGGCGTCTGGCCGTTGGCGGTGTGCAGGGTATTAACCTCATACTCCAGCGACTGAAAGGCGTCGTAGCACTCTTTCTCCGTACGCTGGCGTGCATACTGTTCAGCCTGTGGGATGTGCCACTGCTCAGCGATCGTCAGATGCCGGGCATAGCTCTGCTCAACAAACGGGGCCAGCACTTCATCAATGCGATTAATGGTGGTGCCGCCATAAATGTGGCTGGCGACCTGGGCGATGATCTGCGCCGTCACAGCAGTGGCGGTAGCGATCGATTTAGGCGGCTCGATCTCAGCGTTGCCCATTTTGAAGCCGTTAGTCAGCATGCCTTTCAGATCGATCAGCATGCAGTTAAACATCGGGAAGAAGGGCGAATAGTCGAGATCGTGATAGTGGATCTCGCCGCGCTCGTGCGCCAGAACGATATCCCGCGGCAGGATCTGCTGCTGCGCGTAGTGCTTCGCCACGATCCCGGCCAGCAGATCGCGCTGTGTCGGGATCACTTTGCTGTCTTTGTTAGCATTTTCGTTCAGCAGCGCCGCGTTGGTCTGATCGACCAGACCGCGAATGGCGTGGTGTAACTGGCTCTGACGATCTCGGGCGACATCGCGATCGTGGCGGTATTCAATGTAGGCGCGCGCCAGCTGCGGATAAGGACCCGCCATCAGCGTCTCTTCGACTGCACACTGAATCTCACGGATAGCCACCTCAGGACGATCGGCCAGCCGCAGTGCAACGCGTTCAGCGACCTGCGCGCACCAGGCTGCATCGTCAACGCCTGCTGCCTGTGCCGCCGCCACGACAGCCTGCTCAATACGCTGCGCATCAAAGCCTGTCCGGCATCCATCACGCTTGATTACCACCGTCGCCATTTCTCTCTCCGTTAACTACATATGGGGTTCGGGTGGATTCTATTCCCTACATGTAGTGATTGCTGTGAATTATTGCGCACAGATTTGACCTGAAACAAGGAAGCTTCAACCCGGCCGAAACGCTGAACAACGTTAATCATCTGGCCTGGATCAGGGACAGCCGTGATCGGCTGATGTACGACAGGCTGCATGGTGAGCGCTGCATCCCATTTAAGGTATCGAACGGCTTTGTCAGCCAGTCATTATGGGAATAAGGAAAGTCGCGTTGCTGGATTTCAGCTGACGCTATCGGTAATACCGGGCTGAGAATAGAGACGATGACTGTCCGGTAATATTCGCGATGACAGGCGCACGGCAATAAGGTGCTAACAGCCAGCTGCAACGGGAAAAACAGGGTAGACGGCTGCAGCTGCTGCTCCCTTAAGTGATATTTTTTCTGCTCAGGAAGATAACGTATTTATCCGGAATTTCCTGAGTAAGCGATCTTCAGATTCCTTTTATTCTTAGGGCACTCCTTATAAATGTTAAAAAAATGATCTTTGTGGCTTAGTTTAATCAGGTTAAATGCCTATATAAATTAAGGTGAATTGTCGATAATAAGGAA
This sequence comes from Pantoea vagans, assembly GCF_004792415.1. Classification (NCBI taxonomy): domain Bacteria; kingdom Pseudomonadati; phylum Pseudomonadota; class Gammaproteobacteria; order Enterobacterales; family Erwiniaceae; genus Pantoea; species Pantoea vagans. Next base: position 3,597,490 of record NZ_CP038853.1, on the reverse strand, counting down.
ATACAGACCTATTTTTTATTTTATGTATTAGTAATCTGCGGGTTTTCCTCTATTTCTATCAGGGTGTGGCGAGCCGTCATGCCTAAACGATACTTAATATCGTTTTACTGGCATTGCTAATCTGAAAAAACTTGTTACCATTGCGCTAAATTATATCTGATGTCATTTAATGACAGGATTTTGTTTAGACAACACAAGGGTAAGTATTATTTCGGTAACAGGGTCTGCGCTTATTTGATTGAGGTTTTATCCGGTAAATACCTTTTAAATCATAGATTTGCATAAAAAAATATCGTGCATTTAAGCGTGAGGGATACCTTTTTCTTCTTTATTATGTTACGGATGTCCTTACTGATTATACACTTTCATTCTCCGGGTTATTACCGGGATAGAATAGGTTAACGATATTTTATATTAATCATCGTAAGTCATAAGATTCAGACGAAATGTCTGGTCTGCTGCCCGTCACCACTTATTCGTAAAAGAGGTGGGACGAGAAATGCAGACTGTTGTGCCGGACGAGATGAATCACTGATTCTGGTCCGCAGTGTTATTTTTTTAGCTACAAATTTAGCAGAGGGAATGATTCTATGAATAATGGAAAAAATAATATATTGCGCTGTGAAATGAAGTGGCATCCGGTAGCTATCGCTGTGATGTTAACGTTGCCATCCGTTTCGTACGCGGCAGAGATCAGTATCAATAACGGTACTGTGGCAGCAGTGAATAACGTGCCGGTTATCAACATCAATAAAGCCAACGATAAAGGGCTTTCTCATAACGTTTACGACAAATTAAACGTTGATAAGAAAGGAATAATCTTTAATAACAGCGTTGCTGAATCCACCACCACGCTGGCCGGCAAATTGCAGGGCAATAGCAATCTGACATCCGGTACAGCTAAAGTCATTCTTAATGAGGTGACCTCACGCAATGCCAGTGCCATCAATGGCATGATGGAAGTTGCAGGCGACAAAGCTCATCTGATTATCGCCAATCCGAACGGCATTTCGATCAGGAATAGCGGCACCATCAACACCAGCAAGCTGACGCTCACCACCGGTAAACCGGACGTTCAGAATAACCAGCTGGCAGGCTACTCGGTTAACGGCGGTACGATCACGCTGGGCAAGATGAGTAACGGCAGCCCGACGGAAATCCTGTCACGCACTGTTGTGGTCAATGACAAAGTCAGCGTTGACGAACTTAAGGTCGTGGCTGGGAATAACTATGTCGACGCAATGGGTGAAGTCACCGGCAGCGTGACTGCATCAGGCTGGGGTAGCGCAAACAGCATCGACGTGGCCGCACTGGGTGGGATGTATGCCAACAAAATTAATCTGGTCAGTACGGAAAACGGCGTAGGCGTGCGTAATCTGGGCGTCATCGCGGGTGGTGATAACGGTATCAGCATCGATTCAAAAGGCCAGTTGCTGAACAGCAACGCGGGTATTGAGTCTTCTGGAGCCATCAATATCAAAACCAGCGGTACGCTGAATAACACCACCGGCACCGTGACTTCTGTTGGCACTATCGCGCTGGATACCAATAAAAACACGCTGGTGAACAGCCGCGCAGGCACGATAACGACTGCGGCCGATCTCTATATCAACAGCAGCGCCATCGACAATGTTAACGGCAAAATTGCCGCCAGTGGCACACTGGCCGTTGATACCAATAACAGTACACTGACCAACTCAGGTAAGGGAAAAACGGTTGGAATGGAAGCCGGGATCGTGGCTTTAAAAACCGGCACGCTGAACAACAGCAATGGTCAGATTAAGGGGGGATATGTAGGCATTGAGTCTGCCGCTGTTAATAACAACAGAGGCCTGATGGACTCTCTGGGTGATGTTAATATTGTCAGTACAGGTGATGTCAATAATACCCAGGGCCTGATCCGCTCAGCAGGTGGCTACGCTAAAATCTCCGCCAGTACTGCAACGGTAAACAACGGCTCGACTAAAACAGCCGATACCGGGAGTGATGACTCATTAGGCATTATTGCGGAGAAGGGCGTTCAGATCGTTGCGAACAGCCTGAACAACAATGGCGGACAGATGGCCTCCAATGGTGATGTTTCTCTGGAAAGTCGCGGAGCCATCGACAACTATTCCGGCAAAATAAACGCCACTGGCAAAGTCATCGCTAAAGGCAGTTCCCTGCGCAACGACAACGCGGGTCTTTCCGGTAAAGGCGGCGTTGTTACAGCAATCACGGGCAATATTACCAACTATATTGGCGCGATCAGTTCTGAGGAAGGTGACATCGAACTGGCTGCCAACGTCGTTAATAACTACGGCGGCTTTATGATGGGGCAAAATATTGGTATCAGTGCTAATGGTGGTGTGAATAATAACACGGCGCTGATGGTTGCTGATAAAACACTCAAAATAGACTCTGCCAGCAATATTGATAACGCTAATAGCGATAACTTCGGTACCTTCTTCGGTGTGTACTTTGGTATGCCGCAGCAGGAAGGCGGAATGATTGGCAAAGAAGGTGTTTCACTCGCCGGCAATAATATTTACAACGGCAGAAGCCGGATTATTGCTGAAAGTGGTTCGCTAACGCTGCAGGCCAAAGGCAGCATTGACAATGCCCGGGCATTACTGATGAGCGGAGAAGACACCACCATTAAAACAGGCTGGTCATTCAATAATAACTATGCGACCACCTACAGTATGGGTAACCTCAGGATAGATACGCCTTACCTTGAGAACAGCAGTAATGGCACGCTAATCGATAACAATGCCACCGGACTTATTGTTGCAGATAAAGACCTTGCGCTGAATGTGAACAATAATTTCACCAACTATGGCTGGATTAGCAGTGCGGGCAATGCGACCGTTAACGTTCTGCAGGGCACGCTATATAACCGGAATACGCTGGCCGCGACAGCAGATCTGGAGATTGATGCGCAGAACGGTGTAGAGAATTTTGCCATTGTTTCAGCAGGCGGCGATCTGTCAGTGAACACCAAACGCCATGTGACGAACAATAACAACAGTAACATGATAGGTAATAACGTCACTATTACTGCAGTCAATGATATCAACAACCGAAATAACATTGTGAGTAATGCTGACATGGCCATTACCACAAGCGGGAATCTGTATAATTATCTCAATCTTGTCAGTTATGGTAATGCGTCAATCAGTGCAAACAGTTTTAATAACAATAGTGCTTATCTTGAATCTGCCGGCGATACAACAATAACGACCTCTGCAAATGTGGGTAACAACCGTGGCAAAATAAAATCGCAGACAGGAAACATGCGTATTGCTTCCGGGAATGGAAACGTTGACAACTACAGCGGCGTCCTTGAATCTGGTGGTGCTATTGATGTCAAAACGAACGCACTTAATAACGACTACGGACAGATTGCTGCGACTGAAGCTATCAGTCTGGCGTTGAAAGGTAATTATGATAGTTTCAGAGGTGTGCTTGTTTCTGGCGAAGGTGATATCACTCTTGCTGCAAATTCGGTTGATAATAATTACGGTCTGATTGCCGGTGCAAATGTCACGGTCGATTCAAAATCAGCGGTGCAAAATGACACTGCTCTGATGGCGGCAAGCCAGAAACTGTCGGTAACAGCGGTCAGAAACATTGAAAACCGTTACGGAAATAACTTCAGCAGTCAGTCAGGCAGCGACTTTGATATCACAGCGGATGCTGGTGGTATGATCGGGCAGGAAGGCGTTTCCCTGTCGGGACAGAACATTTACAACAACAGTGGCAATATCGTTGCAAACAATGGCCCGTTGAGCCTCATTGCAAACGGCGTTCTGGATAACACCTGGGGAATGCTGGTCAGCGGTGCGGACGCTATCGTCAAAGCGACGGGTGTGTTCTACAACAACTATGCAACCACTTACAGTGCAGGCAATCTGGACATCACTGCAGCGACGCTCTACAACTTCAGCAGTGGGAACATGGCTGATAATACAGCAACCGGCGTTATTGCTTCAGACAAAGATTTAACACTGAAAGTCGACAGCAGCGACGTAAACTACGGCTGGATTAGCAGCAAAGGTGATCTGAACTTCAGCGTGCTTAAAGGTATTCTCTACAACCGGAATACGCTTTCTGCGACCAATGCGCTGACAATTAGTACCCTGAATGGCGTGGAGAATTTTAAAGACATCGTTGCCGGGAGTTCCCTGAACATCAGTACGCAGAGACATGTAACTAACAACGTATCAGCTAATATGCTTGCGCAAAATATCGCAATCGATGCCGGTACTGACATTAATAACCGCGGTAATATTGTCGCCGATTATACATTAACGGCAAAAACGGCTGGCAATATCTATAACTATCTCAATATGCTCAGCTATGGCACAGCTAACGTCACTGCCAATAGTGTGACCAACAGCGGTACTAATGCGGTATTCGGTGGTCTGACGGGCATGGAAATAACGACAGGTAAAGTTACCAATAGCGGCGCTGTGATTGGTATTTAACGGTTAAGCGGTAACTAAAGGCAGTAGCTATCACGATTCTGCGTTAACAATAATGAGAACCTGCTGCCTTTTTATTTTTGAGAAAGTCAATGGAACTGAAATACAGAGTTATTTTGCTGTTATTCGTGTTGATCTCCTTTTATACCCGCGCCGATGATGAGATCAGCCATCTGATCAAACAGCAAAGTAATGCCGATCTGAGTGTCTTTAAAGAACAGAAGGTTTATCGCCAGGATGTTTATTCCAGCACTGAAAAAAGAATAGTCAGGCTGAAAGATCTGCCAGCAGAGGAGAACTGTTTTACCATAACGAACTTTATTCCTGAAAATAACTTTCTCAGCAGTAAAGCCGAAAGGGTGATTAAAAATGAGATACTCGGGCACTGCATTGGTCGTATCGGCATTGTAAAAATCGCTACGGCATTACAGGACGTTTATATCAATGCTGGTTACATCACAACCCGCATCACTCTTCCTTCACAGGATATCTCGACCGGCAGTCTTAAGCTCAGGGTGGATCCAGGGCGAATAGAGAAAATCATTGTTGAAAATGATGATATTAATACGTGGATGTTACCGTTTAAAGCCGGAGACATTCTCAATATTCGCGATATTGAACAGGGGCTGGAAAATCTTCAGTTAGTGCCTGATGTTGACGTGAAAATGAATATCGAGCCGGGTACCCGGCAGGGCTACAGCGTTATCCGCATAAAGACGCTTCGCACGAAAGAGTGGAGTTTAAGAGCGAGTGTCAGCAACTGGGGCGACAAAGAGACAGGCCGCTACCTGACCTCCGTGGTAGGTTATTTATACAACACGGCTCATTTAAGCGATCTGTTTTATCTGGCCGGAACCCGCAGCACAACCGGGAAGTATGAGAGTGCCAGTGCGTACTACCTGCTTCCGGCAGGCTACTGGAACTATTCGCTGTTCTATAGCCGCAGTAAGTCGCGTCAGGCGATTCCGCTCAGCGATATCTCAGTGGACTATGCGGGCAAGAGTGATTACTGGAGCGCAAAAGCATCACGTACGGTTTATCGCGACAGGAGCCGGATAGTAACCGGTAATGCTGAACTTATTCGTCGCAAAGCCGGTTATAAAATTAACGGCCAGGAACTGGTGCTGCAAAAGCGGAACATGGATAACGTGAAATTTGGCGTTAACTACAAACAGCAGCTGGAAGCAGCAGCCTGGGATTCGACCCTTTCGTGGCAGCGATTTGTGACGTGGTTTGGCGCAGAGAAAACGGCTGACATGGTCTATGGTGACGTCAGCTCTGTAAGTCAGATTTTCAGTCTGGAAAGTCGCTATTCGCGGCAACTGGGCAATAACATTTACAGTGCCACTTTATTCGGGCAATACGCCCCCCATGAGCTGACGTTACAGGATAAGACAACCCTGGGTGAACGCTGGAACGTACGTGGCTTTGAAAATAGCCCAGGGCTTACGGGCAGCAAGGGATACTACCTGCAGAATACGATCTATCATCCGATCAGATCGGTTAATGCCAGTTACTATTACGGCCTGGATGCTGGACAGATAAAAAAAGACAGTCTTTATGGCGATGAACTGATCGCTGGCGGAGCAGTGGGTATCCAGGGACAGATAAAATCGCTGACGTATGACTGTGCGATTTCAGTGCCCGTGAAATATCCGGGTGCGATGAATGTTGATAAAGCCACGCTTAATTTAAATTTATCTTACCAGCTATAACCAGGGATGGGTGCCATTATGCGCATAGGTACAGATATCGTTGAAATTTCACGCATCAGTCGTGCAATCAATAACGGTAATAAAGAGTTTCTGCACCGTGTTTTTACCCGCAGAGAAATAATTAAAATTAACGCTGATGATCCTGATTTCGGACGGGCAGCCGGTTTCTGGGCTGCAAAAGAGGCGGCGGTTAAGGCGCTGGGATGTGGTTATCGTCACGGCATTACCTTTCACGATATTGAAATTACACATGATGAATATGGCTGCCCCTCTTTTATTTTTAGCGGGCGGGTAAAGGATCTGCTTGCTGAAAACGCTATCGCCAATAGCGCGCTGACTATTTCACATTGCCAGAGCCATGCAACCGCCGTTGCCATTATCTATTAATCAAACTATATGTGAATATTATGTATAAATATAACGACCTTAAAGAAAAGTCGGTGCTTATTACGGGGGCCAGCGGCGATATTGGCCTGGCGATCTGCGCTAAATTTCTGGATCAGCATTGCGATGTTTACGCGGTATACCATTCGAATGCAACGCAACTTACCGAGCTGAAAGAGGCCCATCCGGCAGGGCATAAACTGTCCATCATTCAGTGCGACCTCGCCGATCCGCAGAGCGTTTCTGCGCTTTGTGCTCATCTGACCGATGTGGCTGGCAAACTGGATGTGCTGGTGAATAACGCCGGGGTAGTGAAAGACAGTTTGTTTGCGTCCATGGGCTTTGAAGATTTCAGCCGGGTGGTGGATATCAACCTGTTCAGCATGTTTCGCCTGACAAAAGAGGCGCTGATGCTGCTTCGCTCCGCTGAAAGCCCGGCGATTATTAACGTCGCCTCTATTGCCGCGCTCATCCCAAGCGTAGGGCAGGTGAACTACAGCGCGTCAAAAGGGGCCATTCTTGGTTTTACCCGCACGCTGGCCGCTGAACTCGCGCAGTACGGTATCCGCGTCAATGCTGTGGCACCGGGGATGATTGAGTCAAAAATGGTGAAAAAGGTCTCACGGACGGTGGTACGCAATATTACCGCTTCCATTCCTTTACGCCGTCTTGGCAAAAGTGAGGAAGTCGCAAACAGCATTGTCTATTTAAGCTCTTCTGCCTCCAGCTATATTGTCGGCCAGACCATCGTCATCGATGGTGGCCTGGTTATGCGGTGACTTATGTCTAAATACGTTATTCCCTCAAAAATCTTTCTGGAAATGGGTGGCTGGCGTCAGCCTTTGCTGATGGTCGACAGAATTGATGACTTTAAATATGGCCCGAACGGTTTTGTGAAGGTAACGAAACATATTACCTATAACGAACCCTACCTGCTGGGGCACTTTCCGGACGATCCGATAATGCCTGGCGCCATCATTTCCGAGATATTCGGCCAGGCCAGTGAGTATCTCTCTTTTCTGACCGATATTTGTGACATTTATCAGGCAAGATTTAATGAAACACTGACATCACTGCGCGATATTCATGCCCGTATTGCCACTGATGACATGCTGGACATTATCCGTACCCGCCGCGCTGAAGTGCGCGGAGTGCTGGCTGCCCAGAACCTTAAATTCAAAGATATCGCCTGGCCTGGTGACTCAATTGAAGTTACCAGCAAATTAGCCTTCTCTGATGCCCAGGGATTTAAACATTACGCCGTAACAGCGAATGTCGGTAAGAGATTGATTAGCCAGGGCACCATTATTAATTTTCGAGAAACCAGGTAACCGTAACCTCTGAGAGAGTAAAACCATGACGACGATGAAAGATGATATTCAGCAACGCAAAGAGATTTTGTGCACGATTAAAACAGAGATTATTCAGCGTCTGAACATTCAGCGTGATGAATCGCAGATTGATGATGACACGGCTCTGTTCGGCAATGGTTTAAAGCTGGACTCCGTCGATGCCACAGAAATTGTCGTCATGCTGGATAAAGTGTTCGGCATCAGAGTCGGTGAAAGCGATGATCCCTCTTATATGAGAAGTATCAACAGCCTCGCTACGTTCATTATCCGGAAGCAGAATGCTTAATTATAATTTGTGACTGACAGGATTTAATTATGATGTCTCTCAATGATTTTCATTCAAAGCAGGGTGCAGTAATGGGCATGCGTAATAATTATTCCGTGCCCTCGGCTTATAACGATCCCATGGTGGAATATAAAGCCCTGCGTGAGAACGTGTTGCTGGTTGACTATTCACATATGGCCATCGTCAGCGTGATGGGTGACGATGCCTGGGCACTGGTAAATTATCTGGTCTCTGCGGACGTTTCCATTATTCGTGACGAGCAGGGGATCTACTCGCTGATTCTTAAAGAGGATGGCACGATTCGCGGAGATGTCTACGTCCTCTGCTGTTCCGACGGATATTATGTCATATCTGAAAATATCCCCGCCATTGAACTGATTACCAGCCTGAATAAGCTGCTGGAAAAAGCAGATGAGCTTGATATACAGGAAACGCCTGAAATCAGAGATATGCGCGAAGAGCAGTGGGGCGCGATTCTGCTGGAAGGGCCCTATTCCTGGGAATTGATGGCAGAACTTCATGGTTTTGACGTCATCGGTCTGCCCTATCACGAGCATATGAACACGGAACAGGAACTGATGGTGTTCCGCTGCGGTAAGCATGGTGAGTTTGCCTATATGGTGATTGGCCCTGAAGAGAAGTTGCTTGAGCAGTGGCAGCAACTTCAGCAACGGGGCAGCAAATACCTGCTGCAAACCGGCGGTCTGGATTATCAGACCCTGGCACGCATCGAAAACCCAGGCTGGGATGATCGCCTGTGGGCTGGCATTCCTCTGACCCCGGTTGAACTGCAGATGCAGTGGGCCGTCCAGTATGACAAAGAGGGTTTCGTTGGCAAAGAGGCGGTCGAAGCGCTGTCGCAGGACAGAGGCTCACGCAAACTGATCGGCATGATAGCCACACAGCCTTGTTCAGGGATGGCCGCGGGCGATAGCGTTCTGGTCGATGGTCAGCCGGCTGGTCAGGTGGTTCAGGCGATCTACTCCCCGGCGCTGCAAAATATGATTGCCCTGACGCTGCTGGACAGCGACTACGCCTGGGCCGATATCGACGGCTTTACCATCCAGACCCGCACGGAAGCCGTGACGGCGAAAACCAAATCTATGCCGTTCATCTACAACCTGAGCATGCTGGTTAATCCAACTGAACACAGCTATGTAGACGAATCGAAAGCGAAAAGCGCAGTGTAATTCTTTCAATATCAGACACAGCAGGCAGAAATAAGCGGCGACAAAGCCGCAGGTGATGACTGCCGGCTGTGTGCTTCCGGTACAGGATGGTACGGTTATTTATGAAGACAACCAGGAAACGCGTCGTTATTACCGGGATGGGTATTTTATCCTCTCTGGCTGAAAATATTCCCGACTTCAAAGAGGCCTTATTAAATAAGAAAAATGGCGTTGCTGACAGCGAGCGTTTTTCAGCATGGTTTGAAAATGCCAGAGCAGCCGAAGTGCTGCACGATATCGATTATTCAGAACTCCCGGATGACGTTATTGCCTCGCTGGATAACGCGGCACTCTGGGCTTATAAAGTCGGCAAAGATGCACTAAGCCAGGCGGGTCTGGTCGCAGACAAGGCACATCTTAAACAGACCGGCCTGATTGTGGGCGTTTCTTCTGCCGGCACGGAGGCTTTTTTACCGCTGTTTGAGCAGCGCCTGGAAGATTTCTCACTGCGCAAAGCGCTGTTCTCCGGCGGCTTCTCATCCTGCTGTTCCAGCGTCTCAACCCTGCTGGGATTGCAGGGCGGCGTCGAGCTGGTCGCGACTGCCTGTACCGCCAGTCCGAATGCTGTAGGCATGGCCTTCGACTATATCCAGAACGGTAAAAGCAAAACCATGCTGGCGGTCGGCACTGAACCGATCTACCTGCCAACCTTCGCCGGTTTCTATGCGCTTAACGTCATGCACCCGGAGACCTGTACGCCGTTTTCCGGCAACTCCGGCATGTCTATTGGTGAAGGCGCGGGTGCGCTGGTGCTGGAAGAGTATGAGCACGCCGTCGCGCGCGGTGCCACCATTTACGCAGAGATCCTCTCCTACGCGACCTCGTGTGATGCGTTTCATGAGACCGGTCCGGATCCGCGTGCCAGCGGCGCAGTACAGGTCATGCAGAAAGCGATGAAAAATGCCGGCATCACTCCTGAGCAGATTGATTATGTCAATGCACACGGCACCGGCACAGAGGCGAACGACCGCATCGAAACACTGGCAATGAAAAAAGTCTTTGCCGGGCATCCGATGCCGCTGGTGAGTTCGACCAAATCCTACTTTGGCCACAACATTGGTGCCGCAGGAATCGTTGAGTTAATTGCCTGCCTTGTGACGCTGCCGGATAACCGCGTACTGCCAACGCTGAACTTCACGGATGCCCGTCCAAACTGCGAACTCGATTATGTGCCCAACGCGTTCCGGGAGCAGAAGACCAATATCTTCATGAAGAACAACTACGCATTTGGCGGTAATAATTGCAGCCTGATTGTCAGCATGGAACCCGGCTCAATTCCTGTCAGCAGCTTTGATCAGAAGCGAGTCGCGATTACCGGCAGCGGCGCGGTTTCTGCCATCGGACATACCCTCAGCGAAATCCTCGACAGCATCCGTCAGCGCAATCACCGCGTTGAGCTGGGGGAGGTCATCTTTCCTGAAGATACGCTGGAAGAGGCGAACGAATTACTGGAAGTGCTCGAAAAAACGAACCAGTTTGAAGCGCTGTCTGGTAAGGGGTACAGCCTCAGGGGTGCCACCCGCCCTGAACATAACCCGCATTTTAAAACCTTCCAGATTACAGGTCTTGAGCCTCGTAAGCATCTGCGCCGTTTCGACCCGCGCAAGGCGACGCGAGGCGGCACCTTTGCTCTGATTGCGCTCTCCGCCGCCCTTGACCAGGCGAAGCGAAAAATTAAACGTGATGGCGATGAGCTGGGTATGGTGATGGGAATGTCCAGCGGTCCGCAGGAGACCACCTACAAATATCTGCAAAGCCTGAAACCCGACCCACGTAAAGTCCGGACTTCTGAATTTCCCGGCTCACTGATGAACGCGATTCCGACCTTCTGCGGGATTTCCGAAGGAATTAAGGGCTACACCACCACGCTGGCAACCGGCGAGAATGCGGCGCTTGGCGCATTAACCTACGGCTATGAAATCGTCCGCCAGAACCTGCAATCGCAGGTCATTGTAGGCGGGGCGGATGAGTATTTCCCCTCCATGTCGCTGTATATGAATGCAGTGACGCAGAAACTCCGGATGACCTCTGAGGCCAGTGATTACCAGGTCTACGGTAAAGATTCCAAAGGGTACGTTCCGGGTGAAGGCGCCTGCATGCTGCTGCTGGAAGATCCACAGCAGGCCAGAGAACGTGGCGTGGACGTGCTGGCGGAGGTTGCCGGTTACGGTAAGTCATGCAGCAACAGCTATTTCGACGGTTCAATGCTTGCTGAAAAGTCGGCATCTATGGCGTTAGCCATTGAGCGTGCCCTGACCGATGCCGGAATTACAGCGCGGGAGATCGACCTGGTGTGCGGCACCAGTAACGGCAGTGTTGAAAGTTCGCGCATTGAAATCGATGCCATCTATGCCACCTTTGCCGCAGGACATCCGCAGGTGCCGGTCGTTAACTACAACGGCTATTTTGGTTTTGTCGCCTCTGCCGCCGGTTTGCTGAATCTGCTTGTCATTATTGACTGTATTAAAAAGCAGGCCGTTCCCGCCATACCGCATACCGCTGCGTTCTTTGATGAACGAATTAATTTTGTTCGTGAGCCTCTGAATCTTGCCATCAGGCATGTATTACTCGTGGGTGCGACGGAAGGCGGTAATTATTACGCGTTTGTGATTAAAGGATAACATTGTGGATAATGCCGCTATCATCGCAGGGTTCAGTTCCTGTTTACCCTTTGCCGGAAACCGTTTTCAGCTGATTGAAAATCTGAAACGGGGGAAACGCGTAGAAACAAAGCCCTGGTTCACCTCAGAACATGAGGCAATAAAGTGTGGTTTTAAAGGAAATAAATATTTCGCCACCCTTAATGATAGTGATGATAGCGCATCCGATCTGCTTTATTGCCTGATTGATGAGGCATTTGACCAGGCCGGGCTGGATGTGAAATGTCTGGCCGGGTCAAACGTACGCGTCTATTTTAGCGGTCTCGGCCCCAGGGTTGACGGTATCGCATATAACGATTTTTATAATAAAAATGATGTTGAAGATATTTATCTTTCAAAATCGTTAACGCAGTTGCATGTGAGTAATATGTCACAGGATCGTCTGTCTGGCGATATTGCCCGTCAGTATCATCTGAAATATTTGCCGCCCAATATAAATGGCACCAGTAACTCATCGCTGACGGCGATACATCTGGGCTGTCAGGCCATTGAACATCAGGGCATAGACCTTGTGCTGGTTATCAATATCTCCAGAATTAAAACGCAGGATATCTGGTTTCTTAACACGCAGTCGATGCTGGAAACCGAACGCGTTCAGCCATTTGGTGAGAACAGTAAAGGTGTCCTGTTCGCTGAAGGATTCAGCGTGCTGTTGCTGGAAAGTGGCCGGCACCGGCAGGCACGACAGGTCGCGGGTGGAATACACCTGCAAACCAGCTATACGCAGATTAGCGCTGGCCGAAGCAACGACAGCTCCTGGCTCAGCACCAGCATCCTGAAAGTCATGCGGTCAGTGATGAAAATAGCCGACGTCAGTGTTGAAGAGCTCTGTGCGATTATTCCCCACGGTAATGGCTCTTCCATCAGTGATAAAGCAGAAGCGAAAGCGATAGCCGTATTCGCGGAAGATAATATCGTTCCGGTTCTCGCCTATAAAGGGCAAATGGGTTATACCGCCACCGGATCGGGAATTATTGATTTAATCATTGGTCATCATACGCTGACTCATCACGAGATTATTTCATCTGTAAGTAATGACGACATTATTGATGTCATCGCGCCGCATCTTTTTATTGATCGTGATGTAACCCGTCACAATAAGCGTCACCTGCTGAAAACAGGCGTGGGGGTTGATGGTTCTGTCATTGGTGTCGTGATGTCTGACATCTGTTCAGGCCGCTGAGCGCACAGGGAGAGTGACATGTATTTATCCTCATTTTCGATTATTGAACCGGAAGATGATTTTTATTTCTATCAGCCAGGCTGGCTCAATGCCTGGGAAGCACATTTATATCAAAAGTCGCTGAAATCGACTCAGGCGAATGGCTGGGGGCTGAAGCGTTTTGGCACACAGTCTGCACTTTATGCCGCCGAGATGATCCGAAATCCGCTGTATCAGCATTATCTGGATGCAATGGAGCAGGCAGCTGATGACGCGCTACAGGCATTGTCAGCCAAAGAGCGCGTGAAATTATTAAAAAGCCGGACGGCATTTATCTATGTTGATTCGTGGGGCGAGTCGGGAACATTTGAGAATATCTCCAGCGCGCTACACATTTCGGCAATTGATACGCTGCCAAAGAATCTGGTTAAAAAATTCGCCGTTCACGGACCGACCTGCAAAATCCGGGGTGAAAAGCAGGCATTAACTCAGGCAATGGCACTGGCGAAGGATTACCTGAGCTGGGATGTGTTCGATTATGTCGTAATCTGCGCCGCGTATCGCGCCATCCCGATGCTGGTCTTTTCTGACGAGGATCTTCGCATCAGGTGGGGTGACAGGCTGCGAGGCCAGGCTGACAAAGTGAACCTGACGGTGGAACGCACCGGCTGTTTTATTTTTAGTCAGCAGAAAAGCGCGATCAAAGTGAGTGGCGGTCAGTACAGTCCGGCGCAGCGCGTTCAGGATGCAGCAGAAGCCGACCGCATCGCTTTTGCTGGCCTGCGAAAAGATCTGTTAAAGCGTTCAGCGATTCCGCAGCACAAGATCCTTGATCTGGCAGAGACCTACGGTGCCAGCGGCTGCATGACGCCTGCCCTGAGCTTTGCCTGGATTGACCAGCACGCTGATCCTGCGACAAACATCAGAACGATAGTGCCTGACACACATTCTGGCTTTAGCTATTTCGATATTGAATCCTGCAGGGAATGACGGCCACCATGAGCAGAGTAATAAAAGCGCTTCCGCTGATATCGTTAAGCCATATCCATAAACACTATGGCAGCGGGGATGGAAAAGTTGATGCGCTGAAAAATATCAGCCTGGATATCGCAAAAGGCGAATTTGTGGCGCTGTGCGGACCCTCCGGCAGCGGCAAAAGCACACTATTAAATATTCTGTCAGGGATTGATAAACCCACCCATGGTACCGTGCTGTTTGATAATAAATTGCTGAATAACCTCAGTGAAGAACAGCTCTCAACGCTTCGTGGTAAACATCTGGGTTTTATCTTCCAGTTTTTTAATTTAATTCCGGTGCTGAATGTTTTTGATAACGTCTATTTCCCGCTGGTACTGAACGGACACATCGGTAAAAAAGAAGCACAAGAGCGAGCGCTGCATTTTATCGACAGCGTAGGGCTGGCTGCGCTTACGGCGCGTAAACCCGGGCAACTTTCCGGTGGTCAGCAGCAGCGCGTGGCAATTGCCAGAGCGCTGGCCCATGACCCGAAGGTGGTCGTCGCCGATGAACCCACCGGGAATCTTGATCGGGTCACCGGCGAAGCCATCCTGGAGCTGCTGCTGAAAATTAATCAGGAGACCCGCACGACTTTTATTATCTCTACGCACGCCAGCGAGCTGAAAGCGCGGGCGCAGCGGGTGATTGAAATCAAAGACGGAGTGTTAGTCCATGACGCGCAATCGTAATTTTCTGCTGCTCTGCGTGTGCCTGCTGAGTCTCGCCGGTACCGGTCAGGCCCAAGCCTCTTTCGCTCCCGTTGCGGCGCATGTCATACAGAGCGGATTACCGGATCGGCCCGGCGCGCTTGCCGACGTCACCCAGGCCCTGTTCAACGAGTACAGCGCCAGCGACAACGTGCTTTCGCTGGTGTTCCACGCCTATGGGATGCTGCGGCAGGCCCGTTATTTTCTGACTACCGGTGATTTTATCCGGGCATCTGAATACGCCAAAACGGGGTTTTTCTATCTGGATGAGGCGGTTGACCTGCACGAAGCTGACCCGCGGGTACGCTATTTACGCGCGCGGGTTGATGCCTGGCTGGCGGCCGATATCGGGCGCTGTGTCGTTACGCTGAAGGATACGGCTCTGATGCTGGACAACACGCAGGTATTCAATGCCGGGCTGGTGGAACATCTCATCGGGATGCGTTATCGGGCGCTGCTGAGTTGTGAACAGCAGGCCGGGGCAGAGGCACTGCTGGCGAAACTGACGCAGCAGAATCCAGACGCTGCTGCGGTACTCACCTCTGACCGTGCCCCGGAATGGGATATGAATGAAGTCAGGCACGTCTTATTACCGCTGCTGGAAGGGAAATAAATGTCCAGTCAAATGCTTTTAGCCAATGGTATGGTTGTTATCATTCTGATTTATATTATCTGGTGTGCTTTATATCGTTCGCGGGATGTAAAGTTTGCCTTTTTAAATCTTTTCCGCCACAAGCGACGCTCCTTTTCAACCCTGGCCGCCATCATGCTGGGCGGTGTGTCGATTTTTTTATATGGCGGATTTATCGATTATTCATTCTGGATTTTAAAAGAGCAGACGATACGTACCAATGTCGGGCATGTTCAGATCTATAACCAGAACTATTTTGACACCTCCAATAAAAATAAAAGTCTGATTGATAACTATAGCTGGCTCAGGGGCGAAATTCTCAATGATCCGGATCTGGCCGGATATATATCGACCCTTTCTGGTCAGCTGGAGTTTACCGGGATGATTTCGCACTATGAAAGTGAAACGTCCAGCTATTTCTCTGCGCTGGGGGTGGAGCCTTTACCGGCATTAACGCTGGGCTCTTTTGATAAGTTAATTTCCGGCAGCGATTTGTCACGCGTCAAAACCAGTGAAGTTACCCTGGGCAGCGGCCTGGCGAGAACGCTTAATGCCCGTTACGACGACTGGCTTGACGTGCTGGTGGTCAACACGCATGGCGGGCAGGGGGCATTATCCATGAAGCTGCGCGGTGTGTTTGAATCGGGCATCAAAGATTACGATGACGTGGCGATGAAAATACCCCTGGATACCGCGCAACGTATTATGGGAACCGGGGGCGTAAGTAAGGTGCTGATCCTGCTGAAAGAGCATGAGACCGCCGTCTTCACCGACAACCTGCGCCGTTTTATTGCGAAGCACAACCTGCCGCTAATCGTTAAAGAGTGGAAAGAGGTCTCACTCTTTTATCAGCAAGTCGAAGGACTGCTGTCCGGCATTTATTTCTTTATTAAGCTGATTGTCAGTCTGATTGTCATCTTTATGATCGGCAACGCCATGACGATGAATATTATTGAACGTACCCGGGAAATTACCACGCTCAGGGCGATTGGTTTAAAACCACTGCATGTGACAAGACTGTTTTTAATTGAGGGAATATTGACGGGCATCACTGGCGCTGTCGGCAGCCTGGTCGTGGGGTATCTCATCGCCTGCGTAATTAATGTTTACGGCATTGCGATGCCGCCGTCGCCGGGCCAGTCCGTAGGCTATACGGCATTTATTAAAACGGACAGCGTGGCGCTTATCTGGATCACGCTGGTGCTGCCGATATTAACGGCAACCGGTGCTTCGGTGCTGCCAGCGCTGCGTGCCTCGCGGCTTAACATTTCGGATGCGTTTAAATTCTCGTAAGGAAGCGGTATGGGGTTCATAGCTGTTGCAATAACACTCTCCTGTTTAGTCTGGCCGATGTGGGCTTATTCAGCGCCCGCAGATGAAAAGGCGATTGAAATTATCCGGCGTGCCGATGACGTTCGCTCGCCGAATAAGCCTTTCCGCTACACACTAACCATCGGCGAATATAAAGCGGGATCCACGCAGCCTGAAAATAAACAGGTGCTGGATATCTCCATGCGCTTTATGAAGCCCGATGGGGAAACCAAAGCTGATGCGCGTTCGCTGGCGCGTTTTATATACCCGCCGCGCGATCGTGGAAAGGTGCTGTTTTCTGACTGGTATGCGCTGTGGTTTTATACGCCTGAACTGCGCCGTCCGATTCCGGTTTCGCCCCAGCAGCGGTTGGTCGGGCAGATTTCCAACGGCGATGTCATTGTGACCAATTTTGAATATGCCTATCACGCCAGATTACTGGGAGAAGTGCCGTGCGGCGACAAAGTCTGTTATTCGCTGCAATTAGACCGCAGGTCAGAAGAGGTGACCTGGCCTCAGGTGATCTATTACGTCGAGAAAGAGGGGGATAACCGCCCCTTCAAAGCCGCCTACTACTCGCTGGATAAACAGCTGCTTAAAGAGGTGTCGTACCATAATTTTCAGAAGGTACTGGGCAAAATGCGCCCGACGAAAATCGTGGTGAAGGATATCCGCCACGGCCAGCGTTATTCCGTAATGGAATACAGCGACGTCCGTCTGGAATCACTGCCGGAATCGTATTTCACCCGCGAGGCTATCCAGCGGGGGCTGAAATGAAGCGCGTACTGGCTGGATTAGTACTGTGCGCTGTTTCGCTGAGCCTGCGGGCTGGCTGCTTCTCGGGTACTGAGATAGCGCAAAACAGCACGGTGACGCTGTTCGAGCAGATGTCATACCAGAAGAAACAGACTTCACCGTGGCAGATTGCGGGCAAAAATCCCTATACCCGAAACAATCTGTATAACGATGCGGGCATCAGCGTCACCAGTAACTGCTCGCTGAAAGATAATGTGCTGAATCTCGATTTTTCACTCTACGGGCTGACCTGGTATAACGTCCGGTCAACCGGCGTATTCGAAAGTGATACGCACCGTTCCCGTGCGCTGATTGAACAGCTCAGGCTGGTTTACGCGGTATCAGACCATGTTCAGCTTGAGGCGGGTAAACTCAAAGCGAAGCCAGGGCTCTTTTTTCTGCATTCGCCTTACGATCTTATCAGCACCTGGTACGGTGGTTTTAAGCCGACCCGGTTTTATCAGCCGCAGATGCGTTCGGTCTATCCTTCCTCTTCCTGGGCGGCAACCCTGCGGGCCGATAACCCGGATCATGCGTTGTCCCTGACGCTGGTACCGCGGCTGGCGACAATCGATAAACCCTATCTCTCTTCAGGCAACTGGTCCGCCAGCCAGCGTGGAAACAGCAGTGAAGCCTGGCTGCTAAGTTATACCTCCCATCAGTTCAGCGACCATACGCCCGGCGTCCGTGTTCTTCTGGGGGAGTCACGCTCGGTGGCGCTTTCTGACAGCTTCCGTTACACCCCTCAGCTGACGCTGAATGCTGAGGCGGCCTATCACACTGCGCAGCGCTGGCGTCACCTCTCCGATGCTCAGCGTAACGCCCTTCAACGCTATGCGTTTCCCGCCTCGCTCTATCAGGCTGAAGATAAACAGGGCGTTGAGCTGGCGGTTGGCGGGCAATATGCCTCAGAGACCTTTGATGTGTTTGGGCTGGAATACTATTTCCAGAGTGAAGGCTATTCCCGTTCCCGGTGGCAAAAACAGCGTCAGCTGGTGCGTTTTCTCAACACCCGCAGCGGATTCGGCCCGCTTGACCGGGCGTTTGATGATTACAAATACCTGATGTCATCTGAAATCAGTAATACCGGCAATAAAGGGATGCTGCAGGGGAAACACTATCTCAATGCCTGGTCGAGCCTGCAGTTTGCCGGACAGACCCGGCTGCAGCCCTATCTGATCCTCAATCTGGTGGATAACAGTTCCCTGGCGGGCTTCCACGTCAGTACGCCGCTAAGTGCCGTCAGCGAGCGGCTTGAACTGTTTAGCGGGATGGGTGCGGCGCTGGGCAGCGCCGATTCTGAGTTTGCGCTCTTCGGCCAGTCAGTAGGTATTTATCTTGGCTTCAATTACTACTTATAAGGACATAACCATGACGCTTAAAAGTCCGGCGCGCCCGGTCGTACTGCTTTTTTCCGGTCAGGGAAATCCCCTTATCGGGATGGGAAGCGATCTGTGGGCGGTGAATGACACCACCCGCGCCATCTGGGATTGTGCCAGCGATATTTCAGGCAGCGATCTGCGTCGGGTCTGCCTGAAAGGGCCGATGAATAAGCTGATACAGACTCCGGTGCAGCAGTTGGCGGTCACGGCGATCAACCTGTCGCTGTTCAGCCTGTGGCGGCAACGTTTCCCTGGCAGCCAGATCGTCGCCTCCTGCGGCCACAGTGTCGGCGAGTACAGCGCGCTATTTGCCGCCGGAGCACTCTCGCTGGAGACGCTGTTCCGCGCCTTACATTTTCGTGCCAGCACGATGGATGCGGTCAGTAAAGTCTGCAAAGGATCCATGCTGGCGCTGAAGGGCGCCGACTATGGCACCCTCAGGGATCTGATTGAACGTTCCGGTATCGCGCTGGATATCAGCTGCGACAACACGCCACAGCAGCAGGTCATAGGCGGGTCCGCTGCGGCGCTTAATCAATTCAGTCAGGTCCTGCTGGAGAACGGCTACAGCCCGATCAGGCTGGGCGTCAGCGGGGCCTGGCATACGCGGTTGATGGAGGCGGGGGTTGAGCCAATGCGGAATTTTCTCGCCGGTCAGCCGATCAGCACACCGCAACATCCGGTGCTGATGAATGTCACCGGCCAGCCTGAGTCGGATGCCGCCCGGATAAAAGAGAATCTGTCACTGCATCTGACTCACACGGTGAAATGGCGCGATAGCCTGTTGCACTGCCTGAACCATTCTGCGCAGCCGCTGTTCATTGAGATGAGCAACAAAGCCTATCTGGGACAGATGCTGAATGACTTTTCCGGTGTCTCTGCCGATCCGGTTCTGCACAGCCGGACCGCCATAGCGATGTCAGAGTAAAATTATGATCCCTGATTATTTCACCTTTATTCGCTATCAGGATAAAAGGACCCTGCCGGTTATCTATCTGGTGACGCTGACTCTGCTGGGTTTTTACTGGAAAAATAGCGGATTTTCGCTTTCCGTGAAGGATATCGGCTGTGTGAGCGCGATTTTAGCGCTGATACTCTACGCCTTTATTGCCGATCTTCGCGCCTACTGGGCCTACAAAATCGTGGTCAAAAATGTTGATCTGAGCTGCTTTGCGGATCAGGATCCGAAGCGCGCGGATCGCGTTATTTATGCGCCCCTGGTGGTGCTGCCGTTTGCGATGCTGCTGGCGGGTGGCCTGACCGGCGCTGTACTGTTACTGACTCCGCCAGCCATTGCGCTGACGGTGCTGGCCGTAACGGCCCCGCTGCTGATCTGGGGGCTGTTTGCCCTGCTGCGGCCACGCTATATCAGACAGGTGTTTGTCGCGCCCAGGGATACTCTGCGCTACCGACGGCTTTCACACTATCTGGCGCTGCCGGTGTTGATGAGCCTGCTGATGACTCTGCTGACCATCGCCCCGTTGCGTCACCGCGAGGCATTTGACCTTTACGGGCACTACTTTACGCTGAAAGCGATTATCACCATGCTGGTGCTCTGCGCGGTGGTGCTGGCGATAAACCTGCTTTCTCTGCGCTTTACCCGGCGCTATATCTTCCTGGGTCATCTGTTTATGAACGAGATCGACCTGCTGTTCTCATCAGCGACCCCGCTGCGTGCGCTGTATGAAAAACCGCTGTGGCTACGGCTGCTGTTGCTGCTTGCGGTGGAGTTTGTCTGGCTGGCACTGACTGGACTGATTGCCATGCTGCTGGGATGGAATCTGTGGTTCGAAGTCTATTTCCTGCTCTGCTATCTGCCGTGCCTGGCTTACTACGCGCTCCATGCCTGGTGGAGGTGGCATAACGATTTCATGATGTCCTGCGATATGTACTTACGCTGGGGCGAGATCAGCCGCCAGAACGCGCTGTGGTAGAGGTGACGGACGGAAGAGGGCGGTAATGACGCGCCGGAACAGGAGATTTACGCACCCGGTATGAACCAGGCAGGAAGAGGATGCGGCAGTCCGCTGCGCGGGGTTTTCCCATCGCAGCGGACTGATTCCGCTTGCCGCGTCAGGCCGGGCCGCTGACCGAGTGACGGCGCACCAGCGTCGGGCTGAACATGTGGGTCACTTCCGGCAGCGGCAGATCGTTGGCCAGCGCCAGTGCCAGTTGGGCCGCCTGCTGCGCCATCGTGACAATCGGATAGCGGACCGTCGTGAGGCGTGGTCGCACATAGCGCGACACCAGCACATCATCGAAGCCGATCAGCGACATCTCTTCCGGCACGCGGACGCCGTTATCGCTCAGCACCGCCAGCGCGCCCGCCGCCATGGAGTCGTTGTAGCAGGCGACGGCGGTGAAATTCCTGCCGCGTCCCAGCAGTTCTGTCATCGCCTGCTCACCGCCCACTTCGTCCGGTTCGCCCCAGGTCACCAGCCGATCGCTGCATGGCAGACCGTGCTCTTTCAGCGCATCGTAGTAACCCTGCAGGCGATCTTCGGCATCAGAGATGGTGTGGGTTGAGCAGATAAAGGCGATATTCTGGTGGCCGAGCTGGATCAGATGGCGGGTCGCCAGCCAGGCACCGTAGCGATCGTCGAGTGCAATACAGCGCTTTTCAAAGCCTTTAATCAGGCGGTTCAGCAGCACCATACCCGGCACCTGCTTCATCAGCACTTCCAGTTCTGCGTCGGGAATTTTCTTGGCGTGCACTACCAGCGCCGCGCAGCGGTGACGCATCAGCTGTTCAATCGCCTGCCGCTCTTTTTGCTCATTATGGTAACCGTTACCAATCAGCAAAAAGTTACCGGTGTCGCCTGCCACTTCATCCACGGCTTTCACCATTGCGCCAAAAAAGGGATCGGAGACGTCACCGACAATCAGGCCGAGCGTTTCGGTCGATTGCTGCGCCAGCGCGCGTGCGTTGGCATTCGGGTGATACTGAAGCTGCTCCATCGCCTGGCCTACGGCCTGTCGGGAGCTGTCGCTGGCTTTGGGAGAATTATTGATTACACGGGAGACTGTGGCGACAGAAACGCCCGCCAGTCGCGCAACATCCTTTATGGTAGCCATGCGTTGACCTGCTTTGGGGAAAACGTTTACACATCGCATCAGTGTTACGGAAAAGGGCGGACACATCAACCCGACAGAATGCCAGCGTCGTCGCAAAAAGGGGCAAAATCAGACCCACAGGCACATCTTCTGCTGAGACGTCGCCCCATGTTATGCTCAGTTCCCCACCTGGCTACCGTGAAAAAAACAACGATGAAAACCAAAGTGCCACATCTGGCGCACTGGGGCGCGTTTACCGCCGTCACTGAAAACGATCGTCTGACTGGCTGCGAACCTTTCTTCGCCGATGCCGATCCGTCGCCGATGATCCACACCATTCCCGAGCTGGTCTACTCCGACAAACGCATTCGCCAGCCGATGGTGCGCCGCTCGTGGCTGAAGTCACGCGAGAAGAGCGACCGCACGCTGCGAGGCCGGGAAGATTTTGTCGCCGTGGACTGGGAAACCGCGCTGGATCTGGTGGCGGAAGAGAATCGCCGCGTCCGCGAGCGCTACGGTGCGTCGGGTATTTTTAACGGCTCCTACGGCTGGTCATCGGCCGGTCGCGTCAACCATGCCCGCACGCTGGTGCGTCGCTTCTACTTTCAGGGTGGCGGCGGCGTCGATCAGCAGGGTAACTACAGCTGGGGCGCGGCGCAGTTCTTCCTGCCCTATGTAATCGGCACCTATATGCCGCTAACCGGACGTGTTACCGAGTGGCCGCAGGTAGTGGAGCATGCCGAAATATTTGTCGCCTTTGGCGGGCTGGCGCTGAAAAACGCCCAGGTCGCCTCGGGAGGCGCAGGGCAGCATAGCCTGAAACCGGCGCTGATGCAGCTGGCGGCTAAAGGCACGCCGGTCATCAACATCAGCCCGATGCGCGATGACTGCCCGGAATTTGTGAACGCCGAATGGATCCCGATTCGCCCCAACACCGACGTGGCGCTGATGCTGGCGCTGGGTCATGAGATCATCCAGCGCGGCGCGGTTGACGAGGCGTTTCTCGCCAGCCACTGCACCGGCTGGCCGCAGCTGCGCGCCTATCTGCTGGGCGAAACCGACGGCGTGGCGAAAACCGCCGGCTGGGCCAGCCGTATCACTGGCATTCCGGCTGACCGCATCGTGCAGCTGGCGCAGCAACTGACCGGCAAGCGCAGCTTTATTACCTGCTCCTATTCCGTGCAGCGCGCCCATCGCGGCGAGCAGCCTTACTGGATGATGATTGCGCTCTCCTCAATGCTCGGTCAGCCTGGCCTGCCGGGCGCAGGGTTCTCCTTTGGTCACGGGTCGATGAACAGCGTCGGCAACCCGCGTCAGGAAGGGCCAGCGCCGATGATGAGCACTGGCCCGAATCCTTCGGGACTGTCGATTCCGGTGGCGCGCATCAGCGATATGCTGCTCAACCCCGGCCAGCCTTACCGCTTTCAGGGTGAAACGCTGCACTATCCCGACATCCACATGGTGCACTGGGCGGGCGGCAATCCGTTCCACCATCATCAGCAGCTGAACCGGCTGGTGGAGGGCTGGCAACGGCCCGATACGGTGGTGGTGCAGGATATCGTCTGGACGCCAGCGGCGCAGATGGCGGACATCGTGCTGCCCGCGACGACCACACTGGAGCGCAACGACATCGGCGGCTCGTCACGTGACCGCTTTGTGCTGGCCATGCATCAGGCGATTAAGCCGCAGCATCAGGCGCGCAACGACTTCGATATTTTTGCCGACTTAGCAGAGCGTCTCGGCTATCGCGACACCTTTACCGAAGGGCGCAACGAGATGCAGTGGATCGCGCATCTTTATCAGCAGTGCGCCACCGCGCATCAGCGTAAGGGCATCGATTTCCCGGAGTTTGATGAATTCTGGCAGCGCGGCTTTGTGGAAATTCCGGAAGGCGGCAAGCCCTACCAGTTTATGGAGGATTTCCGCGCCGATCCGCAGGCGAATCCGATCAAAACCGCCAGCGGCAAAATCGAGCTGTTCAGCCAGACCATTGCGGACTACCAGCTGGACGATTTCGCCGGTCATCCGGAGTGGCGTGAACCGCAGGAGTGGCTCGGTTCGCCCGTCAGCCGTGACTATCCGCTGCACATGATCTCCATTCAGCCGTCCGACCGGTTACACAGCCAGCTGGATGCCACCGACACGGTGCAGGGCAACAAAACGGCCGGCCACGAAACCCTCTGCATGCATCCAGTGGATGCGGCCGCGCGCGGACTGGTGGAAGGCGATGAGATTGAGGTGAGCAACGCCCGTGGTGTGATGCTGGCGGGTGTGCGCATCACTGAGGGTATAACGCAGGGCGTGGTGATTATCGCCACCGGTGCCTGGTTTGATCCGGGCTTCGGCAGGGCGTGGCAGCCTTTCGATCGCGCGGGTAACCCCAACGTGCTGACGCTCGACATCAGCACCTCGTCGCTGACGCAGGGGCCAAACGCCATGAGTTGCCTGGTGGAAATCAAAAAACATCAGGATTGCACAATAGCGTAAGGATCTCATGGCTGGTTACATTTTGCGGGTAACTGTTGCGTTTAGGCGATGGCAGCCGATCAATCCCCTTTGCTACATTCAGGGTCCCAGAGGTATTGATGGGTGAACATCAATAGATTTTCTTGATTACACCAACCTGCGCAGATGCGCAGGTTTTTTTTGCCAAAAATCCGTTGCCAATAACGAACTGATACACAGTTTTCCTGTTATACGGCCAGCGCTTTCTTTATAACTGCTGGCACCAGCCCCTTTCTCTTTATTTTGCGCAGCGGAATGCCATGCCCCGGATTAAAAAACTACTGGGAAAAGACCAGATAAAAGCGCCCTTTAACCCTTTTCGTTTTCGGCTAATCTGCCTCGGTGTCACGACCTGCCTGGTGGTGCTGCTGGCGCGCGTCGCGGACCTGCAGTTCCTGAATCAGCCGATGCTGGAGCACGAAGCGGATCAGCGATCGCTGCGAACCGTCACGCTACCGACCAGTCGCGGCACCCTGCTGGATCGTAACGGCGAAGCGCTGGCGCTCAGCGTGCCATCGCGCGACGTGATTGCGGATCCACTGCGCGTGCTGGAGAGCAACCCCGATTTTACCAGTGCCAAATGGGCCTATCTTGCGGCCGCGCTGAACACCCGTCCCGAAGAGCTGGCGGCGCAGATCACCGCCAACCCGAAACGTCGCTTCCTCTATCTGGGACGTAAAGTCGAACTGGGCATCGCCAAAGACATTAAAGAGCTGAAGCTGAAAGGCATCAGTGAAGTTTATGACGACAGCCGTTTCTATCCGATGAGTGAAGCCTCTGCGCCACTGATCGGCATCGTCGGCGCGGATAACGTCGGCCTGAACGGGCTGGAAAAAGGCTTTGATAAGGTCTTGCAGGGCGAGCCGGGCAAAGAGGTCTATCGTCAGGATGCGGCAGGCAATATCATCGCGATGATCAACTACCAGCCGCCGACGCAGCCGCCAACGGTCCAGCTCAGCATCGACAAATATGACCAGTACACGCTTTACAGCAAACTGCGCGACGGCGTGCTGATCAACAAGGCGGACTCGGGTGCCGCCGTGCTGGTGAAAATCGACACCGGCGAGATTCTGGCGATGGCCTCTTATCCGTCGTTCAACCCCAACAACTATGAAGGGGCCACCCCGGCGCAGATGCGTAACTCGGCCATCAATGACAGCTACGAACCGGGATCGACCGTCAAGCCGTTAGTGGTGATGGAAGCGCTGGAGCGCCATCTGGTTCGCCCGGACTCGGTGATCGACACCACGCCTTACAGCGTGAACGGCCACCTGATCCGCGACGTGGGTCACTGGCCGCGCCTGACCATGACCGGCATTCTGCAAAAATCGAGCGACATCGGGGTCTCTCATCTCGCGCTGGCGATGCCCGCGGAAGCGCTGGTGAATACCTATCATGCGTTTGGCCTGGGCAAACCGACCGGATTAGGGCTGACCGGCGAAAGCGTCGGTTACTTCCCGCTGCACCGTGCCCGCTGGGCTGACATTGAGCGTGCCACTTTCTCCTTTGGTTATGGCCTGCGCGTCACGCCGCTGCAGATTGCCCGCGAATACGCCACGCTCGGCTCTTATGGCGTTTACCGTCCGCTGTCGATCACCCGCGTCACGCCACCGGTCATGGGCCGCCAGGTTGCCAATCCGGAAACGGTGAAAGAGGTGGTGCATATGCTGGAGAGCGACGTGCTACCGGGCGGAACCGGACTGAAAGCGGCGGTGCCGGGCTACCGTCTGGCAACCAAAACCGGTACGGCGGAAAAGATGGGCACCAGCGGCAAGTATGATGGCGGCTACGTCAACTACACCGCCGGTATCGCGCCCGCCAGCCATCCTGAAGTGGCGCTGGTGGTGATGATCAACCATCCGACGGCGGGCGATCACTTCGGTGGTTCGGTTGCTGCGCCGGTATTCGGCAACATCATGGGGCCGGTACTGAAACACATGAACGTTGCGCCGGATGCCATCTACACCAGGCCTGCGGCCAGCCCTTCGGACAAATCTTAGTTAAATCAGAGTGTAAGCGAGGCGTGAAGGATATACACACCTCGTTGCACTTCCCCGAATTCGGTTGCGTTTTCCTGCTGTCTCCGCGCGGTCAAACAGTGCGAGGATAGCAGTCCCAGAGGTATTGATGGGTGTGAAAACAACACCGCTTCGGCAGTGAGACCCTGTTATTACACCGACCCACGCAGATGCGTGGGTTTTTTTTTGCCTGCGCACCGGGCCCTGTCTTTTCGGCTGTATCAACCGCCGTTAAATCATCATCGTTCTTAACGAAACCCTGACAGTTTGCCGGTAGAAACGCGCGTCGCCTTTCACCGATAATGGCCGCCGTGACGCCTGGCGTTTTTTTGCTCGCCACAGCCGGTTTTCACTGCCGCATTCCGCACGTTCCGGGATTTCTTTTTCTGCTTATCTGAAGAGTTCGACGATGACTCACCTTTCTCGCCCCGCGCGTTCCTTTGGGCTTAAATGGCTGCTCCTGTTGCTGGTTGTTGCGATTGTCGCGGGCGTTATCTGGCGTCTGCTCTCTTCGGGGCACGGGCCGGGTGAGGGAATGCCGCCGGGCAGACCGGGTGCGCCTGGCATGATGGGCGGCGGTGCAACGCTGGTTCACAGCGGCGTCGCCAGCACGGCGGATGTGCCGGTGTGGCTGAACGCGCTCGGCACGGTGATCCCCAACGCCAGCGTGACGGTGACCAGCCGCGTTGACGGTCAGCTGGAGCAGGTTTTCTTCACTGAGGGGCAGAAGGTCAGCGCCGGGCAGCTACTGGCGCAGATCGATCCGCGCAGCTATCAGGCGACGCTGAACCAGTATCAGGCTGAACTCAGCGAAAACCAGGCGCTGCTGAAAAGTGCCGAGCTGACGCTGGCGCGTTACCGCAAACTGGCGGCGCAGGATGCGCTGGCGCGTCAGGATCTGGACAGTCAGATTGCCACCGTCGGGCAGTATCGCGGCGCTGTCGCCGCCGATCAGGCGCAGATTGCCAGTGCGAAGCTGAGCATTGAGTATGCCCGGATCACCGCCCCGATCAGCGGGCGCGTCGGTCTGCGTCAGGTCGATCCCGGCAACATGGTACAGAGCTCCAGCAGTACCGGCCTGGTCACCATCACTCAGATGCAGCCCGCCGCCGTCACCTTTAGCGTGCCACAAAGCGACATCCCGGCGCTGGTCAGCGTGCTGCATCAGGGGCAAAGCTTGCCCGCGACGCTGTTCGATCAGGATAATCAGCATCCGCTCGCCAGCGGCGAAGTGAAGTTCATCAGCAACCAGATCGACACCGCCACCGGCACCGTGGCGCTGAAGGCGATGTTTGCCAACCGGGATGAAGCGCTGTTTGCTAACCAGTTTGTGAATATCAGGCTGCAGACCCGGGTGCTGAAAGGCGCGACGGTGATCCCGGCGCAGGCGCTGCAGCTCAGCAGCGATGGCAGCTTCGTCTTTGTGATCAACAAAGATCATACCGTCACGCGCAAAGCGGTCACCACCGGACCGGCGTTCGGCGACGATCAGCAGGCGATCCTCAGCGGCGTTTCGCCGGGCGATCGGCTGGTGACGGAAGGGATCGATCGTCTGACCAGCGGCAGCAAAGTCACGCTGGCGGATGAGACGCCCGCTGCCGGTGCTGTATCGAAATGAATCCGTCTCGCCTGTTTATTCTGCGTCCGGTCGCCACCATTCTGCTGATGGTCGGCGTGCTAATCGCGGGCATCTTTGCCTATAAATTCCTGTCGACCTCGGCGTTGCCGCAGGTCGACTATCCGACCATTCAGGTCACCACGCTTTATCCGGGCGCCAGCCCGGATGTCATGGCGTCGTCGGTCACCTCACCGCTGGAGCGTCAGTTAGGGCAGATGGCGGGGCTGAGCCAGATGAGCTCCACCAGCGCCAGCGGCTCGTCGATCATTACCCTGAAGTTCAGCCTCGATCTGTCGCTGGATGTCGCCGAGCAGGAAGTACAGGCGGCCATTAACGCGGCAAATAACCTGCTGCCTGACGATCTGCCTAATCCGCCGACCTACAAAAAGGTCAATCCGGCGGACAGCGCGGTGGTGACGCTGGCAGCCAGTTCAGACACGCTGCCGCTGACAGAGGTGCAGGATCTGGTGAATACCCGGGTGGCGCTGAAGCTGTCGCAGATTTCCGGCGTCGGCATGGTGACGCTGGCGGGCGGTCATCAGCCCGCAATTCGGGTGCAGATGAACCCGCAGGCGCTGGCGGCGCATCATCTGACGCTGGAGGCGGTGAACACGCTGATCGGCAACAGCAACGTCAATGGCTCCAAAGGCGGCTTTGACGGCAAATATCATTCGGTCACCATCGACGCCAACGATCAGCTGCGCACCGCTGAAGAGTACGGCAACCTGATCCTCACTTACGAGAACGGCGCGGCGCTGCGCCTGAAAGATATCGCCCATATTGAACAGGGTCCGGAGAACAGCTTCCAGTCCGCATGGGCCAATAACCAGCCCGCGATTGTCATCAGCGTGCAGCGTCAGCCCGGCGCAAACGTGATTCAGGTGGTGGACAACATCAAGGCGCAGCTTCCTGCATTGCAGGCGGCGCTGCCGGACGGGGTGAAGATGACCATTCTCTCCGACCGCACCCAGACCATTCGTGCCTCAATCAGCGACGTGCAGTTTGAGTTAATGCTGTCGATTGCGCTGGTGGTAATGGTGACCTTTCTGTTCCTGCGTAATGTGGCCGCCACGCTGATCCCCAGCGTGGCGGTGCCGCTGTCGCTGGTCGGCACCTTTGGCGTGATGTATCTGGCGGGCTTCAGCCTGAATAATCTGTCGCTGATGGCGCTGACCATCGCCACCGGCTTTGTCATCGATGACGCGATCGTGGTGGTCGAGAACATCTCCCGGCGGCTGGAGCAGGGCGAGTCACCGATGGAAGCCGCGCTGAAAGGCTCACAGCAGATTGGCTTCACCATCATTTCGCTGACCTTTTCACTGATTGCGGTGCTGATCCCGCTGCTGTTTATGGGCGATGTGGTCGGGCGGCTGTTCCGGGAGTTCGCGATTACGCTGGCGGTGACGATCCTGGTATCGATGCTGGTGTCGCTGACGCTGACCCCGATGCTGTGCGCGTATCTGCTGCGGCACATTCCGCCAGAGCAGCAGTCAACCTTTGCCCGCAAGGGCGGCGCGCTGTTTGACCGGCTGGTGCGCGGCTATGACCGGCTGCTGACCGTAGTGCTGAATCATCAGAAACTGACGCTGCTGGTGGCGCTGGCGACCTTCGGGCTGACGGCGCTGCTCTATCTGATGGTGCCGAAAGGCTTCTTCCCGACGCAGGATACCGGGCTGATTCAGGGCGTTACCGTCGCCTCACAGGATGTCTCGTTTAACGCGATGGCTACGCGCCAGCAGGCGCTCTCTAAACTTATCCTGAAAAACCCGGCGGTGGAGAGTGTCTCATCGACCATCGGTATCGACGGCACCAACACCAGTCTCAACAGCGGACGGTTGCAGATCAACCTTAAGCCGTTTGGCTCGCGCGATCTCAGTGCCAGCGAGGTCATCAGCCAGCTGAACCAGGCGACCGCCAGCGTGCCGGGTATCCGGCTCTATCTGCAGCCAGCGCAGGATCTCACCGTCAACGATCAGGTGTCGCCGAGTCAGTATCAGTTCACCCTTGACGACGCCGACAGTGAAAATCTGGTCCGCACGTCGCCGAAACTGGTGGCGGCCTTGCAGCAGCGGCCCGAGTTTAATGGGGTGGTGAGTAACCTCCAGGATCAGGGGCGTGTCTCTTACGTGGAGCTGAACCGCGACAAAGCGGCGCGTTTCGGCATTACCGCATCGGACGTGGACACTGCGCTCTATAACGCGTTTGGTCAGCGGCTGGTCTCGACTATTTTTACCCAGTCGAATCAGTATCGGGTGGTGCTGGAAGTGGCGCCTGCTTACCAGCAGGGGCCGGCGTCGTTTGATGATGTTTATCTGCAGCCGTCCACCAGCAGCAGTTCGTCGTCATCCACCAGCACGACGTCATCTGCCTCTTCGTCCACCTCTTCATCCACGTCTTCATCAACGTCTTCATCAACGTCGACGTCGACCTCAGGTTCGGACAGCACTACGGCCAGCAGCGGGATGGTGAAACTCACCGCTATTGCGACGATTCATCAGCGCACCGGTTCGCTGATGCATATGCGACTGAATCAGTTCCCGGCGGTGATGATCTCCTTCAACCTTAATCCAGGCTACTCGCTGGAGGATGGTCAGCAGGCAATTGCGGAGGTGCGCCAGCAGCTGCAGCTGCCGGAGAGCACTACGCTGCGCTATCAGGGGGAAACCTCGGCGTTCCAGAGCGCCACCGGCAACACGCTGTGGCTGATTCTGGCGGCGCTGATCACCATGTATGTGGTGCTCGGTATCCTCTACGAAAGCTTTATCCATCCGGTCACGATTCTCTCTACGCTGCCGTCGGCGGCGGTGGGCGCGCTGCTGACGCTGCTGCTGGCGGGCACGGAGTTCAGCCTGATTGCGCTGATTGGCGTCATCCTGCTGATCGGCATCGTGAAAAAGAACGCCATTATGATGATCGACTTCGCACTGGAGGCGGAACATCAGCAGCACCTCAGCGCGCGTGAGGCGATTCATCAGGCCTGCCTGCTGCGCTTCCGCCCGATCCTGATGACGACGATGGCGGCGCTGCTCGGCGCGCTGCCGCTGATGCTCGCCTCCGGCTCGGGTGCCGAACTGCGTCAGCCGCTGGGGCTGGTGATTGTCGGCGGGCTGATTGTCAGTCAGGTGCTGACGCTCTTCTCCACGCCGGTCATCTACCTCTGGTTTGACGGGCTGGCGCAGCGCGGCAACGCCTGGGTGAAACGCCGTCAGCAGCAGGCGCGGAGCGGGCAATGAATCTGACCCGGCTGTTTATCTTTCGTCCGGTGGCGACGCTGCTGCTGACGCTGGCGATCCTGCTGCTCGGCGCGCTGGGCTACCGGCTGCTGCCGGTGGCACCGCTGCCGCAGGTCGATTTTCCGACCATCATGGTCAGCGCCAGCCTGGCGGGAGCCAGCCCGGAAACCATGGCGGCGACGGTCGCCACCCCGCTGGAACGTTCGCTGGGGCAGATTGCCGGTATCAGTGAGATGACCTCCAGCAGTTCGCAGGGCTCCAGCAGCATCATCCTGCAGTTTGAGCTGGACCGCGATATCAACGGCGCGGCGCGCGACGTGCAGGCGGCGATCAACGCGTCGCGTAGCCTGCTGCCGAGCGCGATGGCCTCGCTGCCAACTTATCGCAAAGCCAACCCGTCGGATGCGCCGATTGTGATGCTGGCGCTGACCTCCGCCACCCGCACACCCGGCGAGCTTTACGATCTGGCGGAGAGCAAGATCGAACAGGCAATGGGGCAGGTGCAGGGCGTGGGCGAAGTGTCACTGATGGGCAGCGCCTTGCCCGCGGTGCGGATTGATCTGCAGCTGCTGAAGCTGACCCATTACGGCATCTCGCTGGAGACGGTGCGTGCCGCCGTTGCCAACAGCACCACCAATCTGCCCAAGGGAATTTTGCAGGGCAGTGACCAGTCGTGGCTGGTGGACAGCAACGGCCAGCTGGAAAAAGCCGCCAGCTATCGCGATCTGATCATCACGTATCAGCAGGGCAAGGCGGTACGGCTGCGCGACGTCGCCACCGTCTATGACTCGGTGGAAGATCGCTATCAGGCGGGATTTCTGAATGCCACGCCTGCGGTGATGATCGGCATCAAACGTCAGGCGGGCGCTAACATGCTCGAAACCATCGATGCGATCAAAGCGCAGCTGCCGCTGCTGGAAAAGAGCCTGCCCGCGGACAGCCAGCTGAAAGTGGTGGTTGACCGCTCGCCCGGCGTGCGCGCCTCGCTGTATGACACCGAAGAGACGCTGCTGATCGCGGTGCTGCTGGTCATTGCGGTGGTGTTTGTTTTCCTGCGCAATCTGCAGGCGGTGATCATTCCGGCGCTGGCGCTGCCGGTGTCGCTGATCGGCACCTGCGCGGTGATGTACCTGCTGGGATACAGTCTGGATAACCTGTCGCTGATGGCGCTGATTATCTCCACCGGCTTCGTGGTGGATGATGCGATTGTGGTGCTGGAGAACATCACCCGTCACATTGAGCGCGGGTTGAGCCCGCTGCGGGCGGCGCTGCGCGGGGCGCAGGAGGTGAGTTTCACCGTGCTGTCAATGACCGTGTCGCTGATTGCGGTGTTCATCCCGATCCTGCTGATGGGCAGCATTGTCGGGCGACTGTTCCGCGAGTTTGCCGTGACGCTCACCGTGTCGCTGCTGATCTCGCTGTTTGTCTCGCTCAGCCTGACGCCGATGCTCTGCGCACGTCTGCTGAAACCAAAGCCGCCCGTCAGCCAGCGGCCGCATCCGCTTTATCAGTTTATTGAAAATCAGCTGAACCGCCTGCTGGCCGCCTACGGGCGCGGGCTGGCCTGGGTGATGCGCCATCAGAAACTGACGCTGCTCAGTCTGCTGCTGACCGTGCTGCTGAATGTTTTTCTCTTTACCGTAGTGCAGAAGGGCTTTTTCCCGAACCAGGACACCGGGCTACTGATGGGCGCGCTGCGCGCCGATCAGAACATTTCATTTCAGGCGATGAAGCCGAAAATGCTGATGTTCACCAAAATCATTCAGGAGGATCCGGCGGTCGAAAGCGTGATGTCGTCGATGGGCAGCGGGATGTTTGGCTCCCGCAACAGCGCCAACTTCTTTGTGCGGCTGAAGGACTTTGACCAGCGTGATGCCACGGCCAGCGAAGTGGCCAACCGGCTGACGCGTAAAACCAGCCACATCGCCGGGGCGCAGATGTTCCTGATGGCGGCGCAGGATCTGCACATTGGCGGACGCAGCGCTAACGCCACGTATCAGTACAGCCTGCAGGCGGACGATCTGGATCTGCTGCGGATCTGGACGCCGAAAGTGCAGGCGGCGCTGGCGGCGATCCCCCAGCTCAACAGCGTGGACTCCGACTCGCAGACCGGCGGGCAGGAGGTGGAGCTGACCATTGACCGCGACCGTGCTACCCGGCTGGGCGTCAACGTGAAAATGCTCGATACGCTGCTGAACAATGCGTTCAGCCAGCGGCAGATCGCCACGCTCTATCACACCCTGAATCAGTATCACGTGGTGATGTCGCTGCAGGACAGCGACACCGCGAATCCTGAGACGCTGCAGCAGCTTTATGTGATTAATGACAGCGGTGACCGCGTGCCGCTCTCCGCCTTTGCCCGCTTCAGCGGCGGCAATGCGCCGCTGTCGGTGGCGCATCAGGGCCAGTCCGCCACCAGTACCGTAGCATTCAACCTCAATGAGGGCATCTCGCTGGAGCAGGCGCAGTTACTCATTAAACAGGCGATGGCGAAGCTGGGCCTGCCATCGACCATTCATGCCGGTTTTGCCGGTACCGCCGCCGCCTTTTCCCAGCTGACCGCCACCATGCCGTGGCTGATTCTGGCGGCGCTGGCAGCGGTTTATATCGTGCTCGGCGTGCTCTACGAGAGCTACATCCATCCGCTGACCATTCTTTCGACGCTGCCGTCTGCGGGCGTCGGCGCGCTGTTACTGCTGCTGCTGACCAACACGCAGCTCACGGTGATCGCGCTGATTGGCATCATCCTGCTGATTGGCATCGTGAAAAAGAACGCCATCATGATGATCGATTTTGCCATCGACGCGGAACGGCGGCAGGGCATGTCGCCGCAGCAGGCGATCACCCAGGCGTGCCTGATGCGCTTCCGGCCGATCATGATGACTACGCTGGCCGCCTTCTTCGGCGCGTTGCCGCTGGCGCTGGGCAGCGGCGGTGATGCCGATCTGCGCAGCCCGCTGGGGATTGCCATCGCGGGCGGACTGGCGCTCAGCCAGCTGCTGACGCTGTTTACCACACCGGTTGTTTATCTGTGGCTCGACCGTCTGGGCCGTGCCACTCAACGTCAATGGCGTCGTCTGCGCCATGCGGAATCCTGATCCATGAAACCTCTTATCCCGTTTATTGTGCTGCTGCTGGCTGGCTGTAGCGTTGGTCCCGATTATCAGCGCCCGGCGGTGGCGATGCCGGTTCACTATAAAGAGGCCCGGGGCTGGCAGCAGGCGACGCCGCTGGATGCGCAAAGCAAAGGCGAATGGTGGTCGGTCTATCACGACGCCACGCTGGGCGGGCTGCTGAGCCAGGTGAGCGTGTCGAATCAGAACGTGGCGACCTATGCCGCGCAGTACCGGCAGGCGCAGGCGCTGGCGGCGGAGTCTCGCGCGGCGCTGTTTCCTTCGCTGGGCTATGACGGCAGCGTGACGCGCAGCGGCAGCCATGCAACCAACAGCAGCGTTCGCACCACCAGCAGCAGCCATCAGGCGGAGCTGAGTGCCAGCTGGGAGCTGGATCTGTGGGGCAAACTGCGGCGCACGCTGGAGGAGGACCGCGCCAGCGCCGCGGCCAGCGCGGCGGAGCTGGCCAACATCACCCTGAGCGCCCAGTCTGAGCTGGCGCAGGACTATTTTCAGCTGCGCATCATGGATCAGAAAATCGCGCGCTATCAGCAGAGCGTTGATGCCTATCAGCGCTACCTGAACGTGATCAACAGCCAGTATCTGGCGGGCACCGCGTCGCGGGCGACTCTGGCTCAGGCGCAGCTGCAACTGGAGAATGCCAGCGCCTCGGCGCAGGATTACCAGTGGCAGCGCGCGCAGATGGAGCACGCCATTGCGCTGCTGATCGGCAAAGCCCCCGCCGACTTTAGCCTGGCCGCCGCGCCGCTGACCGCTACGCTGCCCGCGATTCCGGCGGCCCTGCCGGGCGAGCTGTTGCAGCGCCGTCCCGACATCGCCTACGCCGAACGCAACATGGCAGCCGCCAATGCCGCCGTGGGTGTGGCGGTGGCTGGTTACTATCCCGACCTGACCCTGAGCGCCAGCGGTGGCGTCAGCGCTTCGGTACTGCATTCGCTGTTCTCGCTGCCGAACCGCGTCTGGTCGCTGGGGCCGGAGCTGAGCGGCACGCTGCTTGACGCGGGCGCGACCTCTGCCAAAGTCGATCAGGCGCGGGCGAGCTGGGATGCCAGCGTCGCGACCTATCGTCAGACGGTGCTGTCCGCGATGCAGGAAGTGGAAGATAAGCTGGTGGAGCTGAACACGCTGCAGGGCGAAATCGCCGCCCAGCAGCGCGCCACCGACGCCGCGCAGACGTCAGCACGGGTGACGCGTCTGCAGTATGAGGCTGGCATGATTAACTACCTGGATGTGGCGACTACTGAGAACAGCAGCCTGAGTGCGCAGCAGAGTTTGCTGACGCTGCAGAGCACGCAGTGGGTCAGCAGCGTGGCGCTGATTGCCGCGCTCGGCGGTGGCTGGCAGGCCCCCTGAAGCCGCGCCAGATTGCCGATAATTTGGTTGTCGAACCGCGTCAAATCCTGCATCGTGAGGGCTATTTTTTACGATGCTAAGGAGCTGGCATGGCTTTCACACTTTTACGCCTGATATTCCGACTGTTATGGCGGGTCGAACTGCGTGGCGACGTCGCCGAACTGCATAAGCAGAAGGTCCTGATTACCCCGAACCATATGTCGTTTCTCGACGGCATGCTGCTGGCGCTGTTTTTGCCGATTAAGCCGGTATTCGCCGTCTACTCGACCATCAGCGAAAGCTGGTTTATGCGTCTGATTAAACCCTTTATCGACTTTGTGCCGCTGGATCCGACCCGGCCCATGGCGCTGAAGCAGCTGGTACGGCTGATTGATACGGGCCGTCCGGTGGTCATCTTCCCGGAAGGACGGATAACCGTGACCGGATCGCTGATGAAGATCTACAGCGGGGCCGGCTTTGTCGCCGCGCGTTCAGGCGCGAATGTGGTGCCGATGCGCATCGAAGGCGCTGAATACACGCCGTTCGGTCGTCTGGCGGGCGTGTTCAAACGTCGCCTGTTCCCGCGCATCACCCTGACCATTCTGCCCGCGACCCGCATTCCGATGCCGGAGGCGAAGCGGGCGCGCGACCGGCGCGTGCTGGCCGGGGAGCATCTGCATCACGTGATGATGGAAGCGCGCATGGCGGTGCGTCCGCGTGAAACCCTGTTTGAGGCGTTTCTGGCGGCCCGGACCCGTTATGGCGCGTTCAAGCGCTGTATCGAAGATGTGAATTTCAAACCCGACAGCTACACCGGACTGCTGAAGAAGTCGCTGGGCGTGGGCCGTATTCTGGAGCGCTACAGCCAGCCGCGTGAAGTGGTAGGGCTGCTGCTGCCCAATGCCACCGTCACGGCGGCGGCGATTTTCGGCGCTACGCTGCGCGGGCGTGTTCCGGCCATGCTCAACTACAGCGCGGGCGTTAACGGCATGCGGGCTGCACTGACCGCCGCGCAGATCAAAACCGTCTTCACGTCGCGGCAGTTCCTGGACAAAGGCAACCTGTGGCATCTGCCGGAGGGGCTGGACGATGTGCAGTGGATCTACCTGGAAGATCTGAAAGATACCGTCACCGGCAAGGACAAGCTGTGGATCCTTGCGCATCTGCTGATGCCGCATCGCGCCCAGCTGCCTCAGCAGCCGGAAGACGCCGCGATGGTGCTGTTTACCTCTGGCTCTGAAGGCAATCCCAAAGGCGTGGTGCATTCCCATAAAAGCCTGCTGGCGAACGTCGAGCAGATCCGCACCATCGCCGACTTCACCCCGCGTGACCGCTTTATGTCGGCGCTGCCGCTGTTCCATGCGTTTGGTCTGACCGTCGGGCTGTTTACGCCGCTGATGACCGGCGCACAGGTCTTCCTCTATCCCAGCCCGCTGCACTATCGCATCGTGCCGGAGCTGGTCTATGACCGTAACTGCACCGTGCTGTTTGGCACCTCAACCTTCCTGGGTAACTACGCGCGCTTTGCCGCGCCCTATGATTTTGCCCGTCTGCGCTATGTGGTTGCCGGTGCGGAGAAGCTGCAGGAGAACACTCGTCAGCTCTACATCGAGAAGTATGGCATTCGCATTCTCGAAGGCTACGGCGTAACCGAGTGCGCGCCGGTCGTGGCGATTAACGTGCCGATGGCAGCGAAGACGCACACCGTGGGGCGCATTCTGCCGGGCATGGATTCGCGACTGATGTCGGTGCCGGGCATTGAGCACGGCGGACGGCTGCAACTGCGTGGGCCGAACGTGATGAAGGGCTATCTGCGGGTCGAAAATCCTGGCGTGCTGGAAGCGCCGGTCGCCGACGATGGTGAAGGCAATATGGAAGCAGGCTGGTACGACACCGGCGATATCGTCAGCTTCGATGAAGGCGGCTTCTGCCAGATTCAGGGCCGTGCCAAACGCTTTGCGAAGATTGCCGGTGAGATGGTGTCACTGGAGATCGTCGAGCAGATCGCCCTTAAAGCGTCACCGGACAAACAGCACGCCGCTTCACTGCGCCCGGATGGTCAGCGTGGTGAGGCACTGGTGCTGTTCACCACCGATGCTGAGCTGGCGCGCGACAGGCTGCAGAAAGCGGCCCGTGAGCTGGGTGCACCAGAGCTGGCACTGCCGCGTGATATCCGTGTCATGAAGCAACTGCCGCAGCTGGGCAGCGGTAAACCCGACTACGTCACGCTGAAAAAAATGGCGGAAGAGGAGCAGGCATGAGCCTTGATCGTAATGCGCCGCTGATGTCGCGCGGCATGATTGCCGTGATTATCGCCCAGTTCTTTTCGGCCTTCGGCGATAACGCGCTGCTGTTTGCCACACTGGCGGTGCTGAAAAGTCAGTTCTATCCAGAGTGGAGCCAGCCGGTATTACAGATGCTGTTTGTTGCAGCCTACATTCTGCTGGCACCCTTTGTCGGGCAGGTGGCGGACAGCATGGCGAAAG
The DNA here is from genome assembly GCF_004792415.1 of Pantoea vagans. Lineage (NCBI taxonomy): Bacteria > Pseudomonadati > Pseudomonadota > Gammaproteobacteria > Enterobacterales > Erwiniaceae > Pantoea > Pantoea vagans. The sequence continues at coordinate 3,559,013 of NZ_CP038853.1, read as the reverse complement.
GGCGGGTGATGATGCTCGCCAACAGCCTGAAGCTGCTGGGCGCGCTGGTGATCTGCTTCGGCTTTAATCCCTTCATCGGCTATACCCTGGTGGGCGCGGGCGCAGCGGCCTACTCGCCGGCCAAATATGGCATCCTCGGTGAGATTACTCATGGCGAGAAGCTGGTGAAAGCCAACGGGCTGATGGAGGCGTCGACCATCGCCGCCATTCTGCTTGGCTCGGTGGCAGGCGGTATGCTGGCTGACTGGCATATTCTGGCGGCACTGGGAATCTGTGCGCTGACCTACGGCATCGCCGTGGTCGCGAACCTGTTTATCTCGAAGCTGCAGGCGGCACGGCCGGGGCAGAGCTGGCAGTTTGGCGTGATGACGCGCAGTTTCTTCAGTGCCGCTGCGCTGCTGTGGCGTGATGCGGAAACGCGCTTCTCGCTGCTCGGCACCAGTCTGTTCTGGGGCGCAGGCGTGACGCTGCGTTTCCTGCTGGTGCTCTGGGTGCCGGTGGCGCTGGGTATCAATGACAACACTACGCCAACCACGCTGAATGCGATGGTGGCGATCGGCATTGTGATTGGCGCGGCGGCGGCGGCGAAGCTGGTCACGCTGGAGACTGTGCGTCGCTGCATGCCAGCCGGTGTGCTGATTGGCGTGATGGTGGTGGTCTTCGCGCTGCAGCATTCCCTGATGAATGCCTATTTAGTGCTGATGCTGATTGGTGCGCTGGGCGGCTTCTTTGTCGTGCCGCTGAATGCGCTGCTGCAGGCACGGGGTAAAGAGAGCGTCGGGTCAGGCAATGCGATTGCGGTGCAGAATCTGGGTGAGAACAGCGCCATGCTGATCATGCTGGGGCTCTATACGCTGGCGATTAAGGCGGGAGCACCTGCGGTGGCGACGGGCGTCGGTTTTGGCGTGCTGTTTGCGCTGGCGATTACGGTGCTGTGGCTATGGCGACCGGCTAAGCGGTAACGAATTCGCCGCCTCTCTCCGGCTTACGCAGGGAGAGGCGGCGTGAGGCTTAGCGACGGACGGCAATCGCTTCGATTTCGATCTTCACATCTTTTGGCAGACGCGCCACTTCAACACAGGAACGCGCCGGGAAGTTAGCCTCATGCTCGGTGAAAAACGCTTCATACGTCGCGTTGACCGTAGCGAAATCATTCAGGTCCTTCACAAACACCGTGGTCTTCACGATGTCACCCACCTTCAGACCCGCGGCTTCAACAATCGCCTTCACATTTTCCAGTGACTGACGCGCCTGTGCGGCAATGTCATCTGCCGCCTGGCCGGTCGCCGGATCGACCGGGATCTGACCTGAGGTGATGATCATGCTGCCCAGATCGACACCCTGAACATAGGGACCGATAGCGGCAGGGGCTTTTTCAGTACTGATTTCACGAGACATCATGGCTCCTTTGATTATGTCGTCAGGCGGCGATGCCGCCGGTGTTGCCCATTATAGGGTCGGGCAGGGCGATTACCAGTGACCCAGCACCACATGACGGGCGAACTCTTTCTCGCAATATTTGCACTTCAGATGCACATCGTCGGCACGCTGCTTCACGGCAAAGCTGGAGAAGACCGGCTCGCTGCGGCTGATGCAGTTGCTGTTGGGGCAGGTCAGCACCCGTTCAACGTGATCCGGCAGCGTCGGGGCGATCTTCGCCACCACTTCGTAGTCGTCGATGCGGTTAACCGTGGCGTGCGGCGCATAGACCGCCAGCTGATTTACCTGATCGTCGGTGAGAAAGGTGTTCTCAATTTTGATCAGATCTTTGCGGCCCATCTCGCCCGACGGCAGATTCAGACCGATGGTAATGCGCTGATCGGTTTCGGTCAGCCGGAACAGGGAGAGCAGTTTAAAGCCGATCTGCGCCGGAATATGGTCGATGACCGTGCCGCGTTTGATCGCTTCGACCTGCAATTTGTTGTCCTGCGTCATGGGGGTTCTCCTTACAGGGCGAGTTCGCTGTTTAAAACCAGTGCCAGCAGAGCCTGGCGAGCATAGATGCCGTTACCCGCCTGCTGGAAATACCAGGCATACGGGGTTTTATCGACATCGGTGGTGATCTCGTCGATGCGTGGCAGCGGGTGCAGCACCTTCATGTTGTCGCGTGCCGTAGTGAGATCGGCGGCGCGCAGAATGAACTGTGCTTTGACGTTGGCATATTCAGATGGATCGAGCCGCTCTTTCTGCACCCGCGTCATATAGAGAATATCGAGCTGCGGCATCACCTCTTCAAAACTGTCGTGCCGTGACCAGGCGATGTTCTTCTCATCCAGCATGTCGGTGATATAGGCCGGCATCGCCAGCGCATCGGGCGCGATGAAAAAGAAACGGTTGCCATCAAATTTCGCCAGCGCCTGCGTCAGGGAGTGCACGGTACGGCCATACTTCAGGTCGCCGACCATCGCCACATTCAGCTGATTAAGACGGCTCTGCGTCTCCTGAATGGTGAAGAGATCGAGCAGCGTCTGGGTCGGATGCTGGTTTGCGCCGTCACCAGCGTTGAGAATCGGGATGCCGCCGGAGAATTCGGTCGCCAGTCGCGCCGCGCCTTCCTGCGGATGACGCATCACGATCGCATCAACGTAGGTGCCGATGACGGAAATGGTGTCGGCCAGGGTTTCGCCTTTTTTGCCCAGCGAAGTATTACTGCCATCTGCAAAGCCCACCGCTGACGCGCCAAGACGATGAATGGCGGTTTCAAACGACAGGCGGGTACGGGTCGAGGCCTCAAAGAAGCAACTGGCGATCACCTTGTGCTTCAGCAGTTCCGGCTGCGGATGGGCTTTCAACTTTGCGGCGGTGTGCAGCGCCAGTTCCAGCTCTTCACGACTGAGGTCGTTGATTGAAATAATGTGCTTGCGATATAGCGGGTTAGGCATAGCTTTCTCCTCTGCGCGGCCGGATTGCGGACAAAAAAAAGCCCCTGCTTAAGGGGCTTTTTTAAGATCGGGTCGATGACCGAAAGAAACAGCAGCGCCGCCTGCGGTCAGGCGTGATTGAACGTTAAATTGTCCGCTGTGCTGTCGCATATTTCCTCCGGCAAATTGGGCCGCATTATACCCGTTCGCGGTGGGGCGGCAAGAGGAAAACATGCACAACGAAACCGTTTGCGGCTGTGCATCTTTAATGATTATTCAGGGTGCGACAGGCTAACATCTGAAGATATTGGCGAAATGGCAAAGTGAAGTTGCCAGCATTGTTGAATTACAGTGGGGCTAAAAACACTGTCGATACTCCGTGGCAGGCAAACACATAAGTAAGCAAATAACTGAGGATATTTGGGTTAAGTCCTGAGCGGTGTATGATGTGCATATATCCATACTAAGTTCAGGGAGAACGGGATGAAGATGGTACTGCCGGTTGACGGCTATCATTCAGCAGCGGAGTTTATGGCTGCCATGCAGGGAAGCCGGGGTGACACACACTGGCTAATGAAACAGGCAGAGCACTGGCACGGTGGCATCCACCTGTATGATAGTTTTGCCGGCAGCGCCGTCTGTAAACCCGGCAGCTCCGGCCTGAAATCCATGACGGACGGTCACGTGGTTGCCTGGCGGCTGAACGATGATTATCAGACCGCAGCGTTCGGAAAAAAGAGGCTGAAATTCAGCTCCACCTTCCTCCTTATCAAATCCACCTGCACCCCCGACAGCGCCAGGCCCGATAACGCGCTGGATTTCTATACCCTATGGATGCAGATAGCGCCATTATCTGAGTACGGCGTCACTGGCGTCCGGACCGCGACCGTCACCGCCGGCACGCTCAAAATCCGCCAGGACAACACGTTTCCGGGCTGGGTGCGCGACGGCCTCAGCGAGGGCATCAGCGTTCCGCGCGATGTGCTGAGGCACTATGAGGTGCCTGAGGATACGCACACCACGCTGCCGCGCGGTACCGTGGTGGAAGTTAAGCAGGAGGCCACTTTTCTGCTTAAAGGCAGGCCGGCCCCGTTTATCTTCGTGTCTGTGGTGTCGGTACCCGAAGGGGCAAAGAGCGGGTTATCTGCCGGAGAGTCCGGCTGGATTTCGGGTCTGGCCAGGTTCGTGAAGCGGCATGAGTATATCCTGCCGGCCTGGATGCAGGCCGCCCGTAAGCACGGCGTATTTAATCAGGTGGTGACGGTTTCCGGGGAGGATGCGCCGGGGATAAAGGCGGGCGAGGTTATCGGTCACCTGGGCCTGAGTGAGCGACCGCATGGTGCCCCTGAGCACTTCTGCCATCTTGAGGTATTCAGCCAGGACGCGCGCATGAAAAGCTTCCTGGCAAATGCGGCCGGAGTAACAACCGGGACGACAGAGCTGCATACGCTGGCGGGCAGGACGCGCTGGATGTACCGGGAAAGGGAAAAGACGTTCATTGTGGCAGGCGTGGATGGTGACCCGTCACCCAGTACCGCGGAGCACTACACGCCGGAAGGTGAGTGCCGCAGATTAGAAGCGGACGGAAAGAGCTGGTACCACATCCCCGGTGAACTCGCATGGATGGCGGCGGAAGACGTGGAGAAGGTGAATCAGTTTGAGCTTGAAAAGCGGGGCTTTATGCCGCTGGAGCAGGAAGACGCACCGCAGAGCATTTTCCAGACCCCGAAGGAGGGCTGGCTGCGGCAGGTATTCGGGCGGCTCGAAGCGCTAGCCCGGAGTGAAACGCGGGACATGTACTCAGCCAGCTATACGGAAAGGTACCAGATGCTGCTGAAGCAGATGGATGAAAACCGGGACGGCGTGATTGACGCCGGGGAGCTGTGGCGTTTCCTGCACAACAGCCAGCCGCACATCCGGTATCAGGTGGAGCGTCTGGTGGTGAAGCACCACAGCGAGTGGCTGAAGGACGGGATGTCGGCCCTGTGGCAGGCCGCACTGGATGAGCAGGCGAAGAAATATCCGGATATGGCGCTGTATAACCGCGACTTCATCAACACGCTGGTGTGGATGAAAGAGGTGCCGGAGATCCGCAGCGGCGAAGCGCTGTGGCATGTGCATCCGATTGTGTTTCTTGATGCGATAAAGGTTAATGAATATGATTTTTCCACAAGAGAAAGCACTATTCACGCAATAATTGAAGAAAGTAGAAAACAAGGATTAAACCTCCATTCACAGATCGCATATATTTTAGCTACGGTTAAAAGAGAGACTGGAGATACATTTCAGCCCGTAAGGGAGGGAGACTGGTCAGGACATACTTCAACAGATGAGTATCGAAGAAAACACTATCGCTATTATCCATACTACGGGCGAGGGTATGTTCAAATTACATGGGATTACAATTATAAAGCCTATTCAGAAAAGTTGGGTGTTGATCTATTTTCTGAGCCAGACAAAGCACTGGAGCCCAATAATGCTTTGTTTATCCTAATAGACGGTTTCAAAAATGGTGTATTTACAGGTAAGAAGTTGTCTGATTATGTTAATGACATTGAATCTGACTTTTTCAATGCCCGAAAATGCATAAATGGTTTAGATCACGCGGCGCAAATAAAAGAATTTGCTAACGAATTTCTTACTAAGCTTGACTCAGGGGAGCTGAAGTGAAAAGTAAATTATTTCTTCTGATGATATTATTAAATAGTTTTAGCTCAATTGGTAGTGAGCTAAGATGTGGCTGGTTACAAAATCCCAGCCCAGGAAATCACTGGATTATTGATAAAGATGGATTGTGGGATATATCTTCTCAGGGAGGGTTTATTGCTGATGGAATTGATAAGCTAAAAGATTTTACCGATAAAGAATATGTTAAAACGAATGGAGGTTATGGTTATGGGTGTGCTTGTGTTAAGGTTGATGTAGACCATGTTAAAAAAAGAATAACAAAGGTTTATAGTGAGAGCATATTACCTCTTAATCGTTGCCAAAATGATTCGAACCTTCATCGTCCCTGACATGTATTCAGCCAGCGATACGCAAAAACTACATAAGATATCATTGCGAATTCATGAAACAACATTACTGTGATAGCGTATGTAAAAATAAAATAAGATACTGCGTGCATCTCAATAATCAATCATGACTTAGTTATTGAGGATCTTTTTAAACTCCTTGATAACTGAGCGTAATCTTTTGTCGTGTAAATGAAAAAACCACCTCTAGAGATGGTTTTTTAGAAAGTTAAGATTGATGGGAAAAAGCTTTCTTAAACAGCAACAATTTTATCTCCTGTCAGGACTCTGACACATCAGCGCTGGCCCAGCGTGGCAACCATCACCGCTTTAATGGTGTGCATCCGGTTCTCGGCCTGGTCAAACACAATGCTGTGCGGCGACTCAAATACCTCGTTGCTCACTTCCATGCCGTTGGGCAGATCGTACTGTGCTGCCATCTGCTGGCCCAGTGTGGTCTGGTCGTCGTGAAAGGCCGGCAGGCAGTGCAGGAATTTCACCTGCGGGTTGCCGGTCAGATCGAGCATCGCGCGGTTAACCTGATAGTCACGCAGCAGGGCAATACGCTCGGCCCAGACTTCTTTGGCTTCGCCCATCGACACCCAGACGTCGGTGTAGATAAAGTCAGCGCCTTTTACGCCATCAGCAATATCTTCGGTGAGGGTAATTTTGCCACCGGTCTGCTGCGCAGCGTCGCGGCACTGTGCCACCAGTTCGTCCTCTGGCCAGCAGCTCTTCGGTGCTACCAGACGCAGATCAAGACCGACCTGAGCGGCGGCTTCCAGCATGGTGTTACCCATGTTGTTGCGTGCATCACCCACATAGACCAGCGTCATCTCGCTGAGTTTTTTGCCCGGCAGATGCTCCTGCATGGTCACCAGGTCAGCCAGCAGCTGGGTTGGGTGAAACTCGGTGGTCAGACCGTTCCACACCGGCACACCGGCGTGTTCTGCCAGCGTCTCCACCAGCTCCTGACCGTAACCGCGATACTGAATGCCATCGTACATGCGGCCCAGCACCCGCGCGGTGTCGCGCATTGACTCTTTATGGCCAATCTGACTGCCACTCGGGCCGAGATAAGTGACGTTTGCACCCTGATCGTAAGCGGCAACTTCGAAAGAGCATCGGGTACGGGTCGAGTCTTTTTCGAAGATGAGCGCGATGTTTTTGCCTTTCAGATACTGCACTTCGCTGGCGCTTTTTTTCGCCTGTTTCAACTCAGCGGACAGGGAAAGCAGGTGATCAATTTCGGCGGGGGTAAAATCCAGAAGCCTGAGGAAATGGCGCTGATACAGTTGACTCATACAACACTCCGGTAATCATTAAAATGAATTAAAATTCAATTTAACCGTATGAATATTCATTTTCAAGTCTGGAGATAATAAACTTTTCGTTTTGTGTAGTGGCGCGACAGGCAGTGTGGGAAAATAATTGATTATTGCCGAACTCAGAGAGGACATTGTCATGGCATATGAAGCATTACTGGAAGAGCAGCAGGAAGAGACACGGCAGATTATCGAAGAGCTGCTGGAGGATGGCAGCGATCCTGATGCGCTCTATACCATCGAGCATCATCTCTCATGCAATAATTTTGATTCACTGGAAAAAGCCGCGGTTGATGCATTCAAGCTGGGTTATGAAGTGACCGAGCCGGAAGAGCTGGAGCTGGAAGATGGCACCACCGTGATGTGCGTCGACATCATCAGCGAATCTGCGCTGAAGCCTGAACTGATTGATGTGCAGGTTGAGCAGCTGGTGAACCTGATTGGTAAGTACAACGTCGACTACGACGGCTGGGGCACCTATTTCGAAGACCCTGATGCCGAAGATGAAGACGAAGATGACGACGCCATCGAAGATGAAGATGATGATGGTATTCGCCACTAAGTAGCCGGGGCGGAGAGTTCTCCGCCTGTCACTTCTGCCACCCCTTTTGACATCATGAATTACGCACCCTTACTTGAACCGATCTATCAGTTTCTGCACTGCCGCACGCCACAGGCCTGGATTGATGAGGCGCGCAAGCCGGAAAACCTGACTCTGCTGTTAACCGACCATCTGGTTTGCGAGCTGAAAGCCGCCCAGACCGCGGTATGGCTGATCCGCAAATATGTCGCCGACAAACCCAGCGGCGACGCCATTCTGGCGTGGCTGAAGCCCTATGAAGATTTTATCTTCCGCGAAGATGGCGACAGCGACTTTATCAACGCCCATAAGAACCTGACGAAAAGCGTTATTGTGCGCAATGCGCTGCCGTGGGCGGATGAGCTGGTGGAGAAGATGGTGCTGCTGATTAAAGAGGAGCTGCATCACTTCTATCAGGTGTGGGAAATTATGCAGTCGCGCGGGCTGGTCTATCAGAAGATTACCTCCAGCCGCTATGCCAAATCGCTGCTGCGCGAAGTGACCACCCATGAGCCGGAAACGCTGGTGGATAAGCTGATTTGTGGCGCTTACATTGAGGCGCGATCCTGCGAGCGTTTCGCCAGTCTGGCACCGTATCTTGATGATGAACTGGCGAAATTCTATATTTCGCTGCTGCGCTCCGAGGCGCGGCATTATCAGGACTATTTAACGCTGGCGGCGCAAATCGCCGGTAAAGATATCGCGCCGCGGGTTCAGGCGATTGGCATGACAGAAGGGCGTTTGATCAGCCAACCGGACAACGAATTACGCTTTCATAGCGGCGTTCCGGCGTTCTGAACCGGCCACGTCAGCGGGGCTGATTGCCCCTGTATCACAGCAGTTTCAACATCCGCACTTCGCAGTCGACATGGCCGGTGCAGCCCATCGCGCTGTCGATATGCTCAAAGCCCAGCGACTCATAGAGTTTAATCGCCCGCGTCAGGCTGGCGGTAGTTTCCAGATAGCAGCGACGGAAGCCGTGGCTGCGTGCATATTCTATCGCCCTCAGCGCCAGTTCGCGCGCCAGGCCCTGACCGCGCACCTCTGGCAGGAAGTACATCTTTTGCAGTTCGCAGATATCGGGCGCGCTGCAGGCGAGAGGTGCAACCCCGCCGCCGCCGACCACTTTGCCCTGATACTCCACAATCCAGTAGGCGCTCTGTTCGGCACTGTAGAGCTCAAACAGCTGGTCGAGCTGCGGATCGGAGACGGTGTAGCCCTTGTCAGCCGTCAGGCCGAACTCCGCAGAAACATCACGGATCACCTGGGCAATATGCGGATTATCGGCGGCCGTTATTGGCCGCACCTGGAGGTGCTGAGAGTCAGAAATCATGTTGGGATTGGGTTATGCGAATCGGTTAGACATTTACCAGAAGTAACATTATCGTCATGTAAAAGCAATATTGCTGATAATGCAGGGCGGCCTGAAACGCATTGGTTTTTTATTACAGTGACTTGCAAGTATATTTTACCTTTTACTATTGCGCTGTTCAGTAATAATAAAAGTATTTCCCTGGTTGGCCTTAATAAAGGCGGTTTCCTTTTCAATTAATTCTGTTTGCCTTATTTGATATGAATCAAAAGCCCCGAGTATTACTGCTGTAAGTTAAGGTCTTTAACGCTAATTAAAGGATTAACTTCATGGCAATTCCAGCGTATCTCTGGCTGAAAGATGATGGCGGCGCAGATATTAAAGGGTCAGTTGATGTTCAGTATAGGGAAGGAAGTATCGAAATACTAAGTTTCATGCATGGTTTGAGCATACCGGTTGATGCCCACACAGGTAAAATTACAGGAACGCGTGTTCACAGTGCATTAGAGTTTGAAAAAGAATTTGACTCATCCAGCCCTTATCTCTACAAGGCAGTCTCTTCCGGGCAAACACTCAAATCAGCGGAAATAAAATGGTATCGCATTAACCATGCTGGTCAGGAAGAAGAGTACTTCAATATGTTCATAGAAGGAGTGAAAGTCGTTTCGGTTAATCCTCTTATGCATAACATTAAAACGATTGAAAACATGAACCATCTCGAGTCAGTGACATTGCGCTACGACAAAATCACCTGGAAGTACTGCGATGGCAATATTCAACATTCAGATTCATGGAAGGAACGCACTTAGTTGAACTATCAATGGCGCAGCATTTCTGTGCGTCATTTTAAGGAGCAGGTATGACATGGGTTTATGACGTGAGAAAGCGATCTTTTACACGAAATGGTGTCTATAAATTTGATGCGTTATATGCCGGTGCTGAAGGATACAAAGACGATCCTGCATTAGCATGTGAGGTGAACAAGGGGCCTTTACCAGCAGGTAAGTATAAGATTGGCAGCCCTATGGCAAAGCATCCTACCGCCGGCCGATTTGTTCTGCGGCTGACACCGTATGCGGGCAACGATATGTGTGGCCGTTCCGGATTTCTTATACATGGAGATAACGGCTTTGGTACTGCATCGAATGGTTGTATTGTCGCTTCTTTTAATGTCAGAAAGAGTATCGCAGACAGCGGCGACCGGGAGTTAATTGTGAAATGAAATGGCTCATTATCGTGATATTAACGTTATTTTCCGTATCCTGCTCGTCAGAGAGCTTTAAATCTGCAGAACAACGTTTATCAGATAAAGTGATTGCGGCATCCCGCAATAACGACAGCAGTTCACTCTCAGAAGCTGATTTTGACAGGATAACTGAATATCTCTCTCAGGGTCGGGCACGCTGGATTAAACTTTATCCCATACTTAATCAAGCGCCATTCTTAGGTGCAACCTCTTTTCAGGAAGGTTTAGACATTGCTATGGCGTCTGCCTTACCTGAAAATCCTGAATCGGTATTGAAATATGTTAATCAAAGAAATGTTAATAAGCTATGCGGCATGCCATTTATTGAGCCCACTCCTGATGAAACAGAAGCGTACTTTTTAAGAGCCCGCGCGGCGCTTATTAAGTTAACGTCACAAAGTGACCGTAAAAAAAATTGCCTGTCTGTATTAGAAAAGAGTCATGATTATCTTGCTGCTGAAACAAGGGCGGGAAGGATGTCAGCGCAAAAATGATATAAAAAACCCCGCGCCAGAGCGCAGGGTTTTTTCAGAGCGAGGAATCAATCAGAGCGCCGCAATGACCGCCTGCTGTTCAATCAGTTTTGCTTTGGATTGTTGCAGGTCTGCCACACGTTCGCGCTCTTTCGCAACGACCGCTTCCGGCGCGCGCGAAACAAAGCCTTCGTTCGCCAGCTTGGTCTCAATCTTCTCGATCTCGACATCCAGCTTAACCAGCTCTTTCGCCAGACGCTCCAGCTCGGCGGTTTTATCCACCAGATCCGCCATCGGGATCAGCAGCTCTGCGCCTTCAACCAGTTTGGTCACCGACACCGGGCCTTTCTCGCCTGCAGGCAGAATGGTCAGGCTTTCCAGACGCGCCAGGCGCGACAGGAAGTTGCGGTTAGCTTCAACGCGACGCAGCGCCGCAGGCGAGCAGTCACGCAGCAGCACATCCAGCGGCTTGCTCAGCGCGATGTTCATCTCGGCACGGATATTACGCACCGCGACGATTGCCTGCTTCATCCATTCGATATCCGCTTTCGCTTCGGCATCTTCTTTCGCCGCATCGTACTGCGGGAAAGGCTGCAGCATAATGGTGTCGTCGCTGATATTTTTCAGCCCCTTCACGCGCTGCCAGATGGTTTCAGTGATAAACGGAATGATCGGATGCGCCAGACGCAGCAGCGCTTCCAGCACGTGAACCAGCGTATGACGAGTACCACGCAGTTCAGCTTCACTGCCGCTGTTCATCACCGGCTTAGTCAGCTCCAGATACCAGTCGCAGAACTGGTTCCAGGTGAAGTCATACAGCAGGTTAGCCGCGATGTCGAAACGGTAGCTATCCAGCGCTTCACGGTACGCTTTCACTGTGTTATTGAACTCGGTCAGGATCCAGCGATCCGCCAGCGACAGCGTCATCTCGCCGCCGTTCTGTCCGCAATCCTGGTCTTCGGTGTTCATCAGCACGAAGCGGCTGGCGTTCCACAGCTTGTTACAGAAGTTGCGATACCCTTCCAGGCGTTTCATGTCCCAGTTGATGTCGCGTCCGGTTGAGGCCAGCGCCGCCAGGGTGAAACGCAGCGCATCGGTGCCTGATGGCTCGATGCCGTCCGGGAATTGCTTCTCGGTACGTTTGCGGATCTTCTCCGCCAGCTGCGGCTGCATCATGTTGCCGGTGCGTTTTTCCAGCAGATCTTCCAGCGAAATGCCGTCGACCATATCCAGCGGGTCAATCACGTTGCCCTTGGATTTCGACATCTTCTGACCTTCTTCATCGCGGATCAGACCGGTCATGTAGACGGTTTTAAACGGCACCTGCGGTTTGCCGTTTTCATCTTTGATGAAGTGCATGGTCAGCATGATCATGCGGGCAATCCAGAAGAAGATGATGTCGAAGCCGCTGACCAGCACGCTGGTCGGATGGAAGGTGCGCAGCGCTTCGGTGTTTTCCGGCCAGCCCAGAGTGGAGAAGGTCCACAGACCGGACGAGAACCAGGTATCCAGCACGTCATCATCCTGACGCAGCGCCACATCGGCGGCCAGGTTGTTCTCGGCGCGGACTTCATCTTCGGTACGGCCAACGTAGACGTTACCGTTGTTGTCATACCACGCCGGGATGCGGTGACCCCACCAGAGCTGACGGGAAATACACCAGTCCTGAATATCACGCATCCAGGAGAAGTACATGTTTTCGTACTGCTTCGGCACGAACTGGATGTCGCCATTCTCAACGGCTTCAACCGCGACTTTTGCCAGCGGCGCGGTGCGCACATACCACTGGTCAGTCAGCATCGGCTCGATCACCACGCCACCACGATCGCCGTAAGGGACGGTCAGATCGTGCGGCTTGATCTCTTCAAGCAGGCCCAGCTCATCGACAGCGGCAACGATGGCTTTACGCGCGGCAAAGCGTTCCATGTTCTGGAAAGCGGCCGGGATCTCATCGGAACAGGCATCGCTGGCTTCGCCATTGGTGTCATATACCTGAGCGCGGTCGCGGATATCACCATCGAAGGTCAGGATGTTGATCATTGGCAGCTTATGACGACGACCCACTTCGTAGTCGTTGAAATCATGCGCCGGGGTGATCTTGACGCAGCCGGTGCCTTTTTCCATGTCAGCGTGTTCGTCGCCAACGATAGGGATCAGACGGCCAACCAGCGGCAGCATCACAAATTTGCCGATCAGATCTTTGTAACGCGGATCTTCCGGGTTAACGGCCACGCCGGTATCGCCCAGCAGGGTTTCCGGACGGGTGGTGGCAACGACCAGGTAATCTTTACCGTCGGCGGTTTTTGCGCCATCAGCCAGTGGATAGCGGATATGCCACATGGAGCCTTTGCTCTCGCGGTTTTCCACTTCCAGATCGGAGATCGCGGTGCGCAGCTTAGGATCCCAGTTCACCAGGCGTTTGCCACGGTAGATCAGGTTCTCTTTGTAGAGGCGAACAAACACCTCTTTCACGGCGTTGGAAAGACCCTCGTCCATGGTGAAGCGTTCGCGCTCCCAGTCGACGGAGTTGCCCAGGCGGCGCATCTGGCGGGTAATGGTGCCGCCGGATTCCGCTTTCCACTGCCAGATTTTCTCGATGAACGCATCGCGGCCATAGTCCTGGCGCGTCTTGCCCTCTTCAGCCGCAATTTTGCGCTCAACCACCATCTGCGTGGCGATGCCCGCGTGGTCAGTACCGGCCTGCCACAGGGTATTTTTCCCCTGCATGCGCTGGTAACGGATCATGGTGTCCATGATGGTTTGCTGGAAGGCGTGACCCATGTGCAAGCTACCGGTGACGTTCGGCGGCGGGATCATGATGCAAAAGCTTTCCTGGCTGGTATCGCCATTCGGTTTGAAGTAGCCCTGCTTTTCCCAATGCTCGTAAAGCGGCTGCTCGATATCTTGCGGGTTATATGTCTTTTCCATTTCTGCTATGTCGTTTGCGGCTGTGGTGGCGCTGCCGTATTCAATTGGAATCCAACGCTGCGATACGCTTTGTAGCGGTCGCGCGCCAGTTGTTTGAGAGCGTCCTCGTAAGGAACGAAGTCTATCACTTCATGGAAAGCAGTAGCAAAATCTGCGAAGTGGGGCAGCAGGCTAATCAGCAGGTCGCGCTGTGAACTGCCGCGACGCTGTGGCCAGGCCAGCTCGACCGGCGCACCGTAGCGCGGGCCTTCACCCGCCAGGTTGTGCGGCACGAAGGCATTTGCTGGTCGTTGCCACAGCGCTTCGTCGAGACGAATGGCTTGCTGTTCATCTTCGCAGGCGATCAACACCCGCTTTCCGGCCCGCCAGCGTGTTTCCGCCAGATTGCACACCAGCGCTTCAACGGCACTCAGGTCATCGCTCGTTGCATCGGTTTCCAGCACGTAGAAGGTTGCGTTTTTCATCGGTTAGCTCATCAGAAGATCAGGGGCGGATTCAGATCCGCCCCTGCTGTCAGAAAAGAGGGCGCTTAGTCGTCGCCGTTCAATCCTGCCCGATTCAACAGAAACTGCGACAGCATCGGCACCGGACGTCCGGTCGCGCCTTTGGCCTTGCCGGAACGCCAGGCGGTGCCGGCGATATCCAGGTGCGCCCAGTTATATTTGCGGGCAAAGCGTGCCAGGAAGCAGGCGGCGGTAATCGCGCCACCAGGACGGCCACCGATGTTGCCCATATCGGCAAAGTTGGACTCCAGCTGCTCCTGGAACTCATCCGCCATCGGCAGACGCCAGGCGCGATCGCCCGACTGCTCCGAGGCGCTGATCAGCTCATGCGCCAGCGGGTTGTGGTTCGACAGCAGGCCGCTGATGTGATGGCCCAGCGCAATCACGCAGGCTCCGGTCAGCGTTGCCACGTCAATGACTACTTCCGGGTCGAAGCGTTCCACGTAGGTCAGCGCATCGCACAGCACCAGACGGCCTTCAGCGTCGGTGTTCAGTACCTCAACCGTCTGGCCAGACATGGTGGTCAGCACGTCGCCCGGACGCATTGAGCGGCCATCCGGCATGTTTTCACAGCCCGCAAGCACGCCCACCACGTTCAGCGGCAGATTCAGCTCGGCCACCATCCGCATCACGCCATAGACGGCGGCCGCGCCGCACATGTCATATTTCATTTCGTCCATGCTGTCGGCCGGCTTGATAGAGATGCCGCCGGAGTCAAAGGTCAGCCCTTTACCCACCAGCACAATCGGGCGCGCTTCAGCGTCGGGATTGCCTTTGTATTCAATCACCGACATCAGCGATTCGTTCTGCGAACCGGCACCGACGGCGAGATAGGCGTTCATGCCCAGCTCTTTCATCTGCTGTTCGCCGATTACGCGGGTCGTGACATTTTTGCTGAAGGCATCGGCCAGCTGGCGCGCCTGCGACGCCAGATAGGCGGCGTTACAGATATTCGGCGGCATATTGCCGAGATCTTTAGCGGCTTTCATGCCGGCAGCGACCGCTAATCCATGCTGGATAGCGCGTTCGCCGCTGGTGAGTTCACGGCGGGTCGGCACGTTAAACACCAGCTTGCGCAGCGGACGACGCGGCTCGGCTTTGTTACTTTTCAGCTGGTCGAAGTTGTAGAGCGCCTCTTTTGAGGTCTCCACCGCCTGACGCACTTTCCAGTAAGTATTGCGGCCTTTGACATGCAGCTCGGTCAGGAAGCAGACCGCTTCCATGGAGCCGGTGTCGTTCAGCGTATTAATGGTTTTCTGAATGACCTGCTTGTACTGGCGTTCATCCAGCTCACGCTCTTTACCGCAGCCAATCAGCAGAATACGCTCGGACAGGATATTTGGCACATGATGCAGCAGCAGTGTCTGGCCCACTTTTCCTTCCAGCTCGCCGCGGCGCAGCAGGGCGCTGATGTAGCCGTCGCTGATTTTATCCAGCTGCTCGGCAATCGGTGACAGACGACGCGGTTCGAAAACGCCAACGACAATGCAGGCACTGCGCTGTTTTTCCGGGCTTCCGCTTTTTACACTGAACTCCATGCACTCTCCTGAATCTTAAAGACAACGGCCGCTGCTGCCGCTAGAATGTAGCGCGCTCATGACCCATTTATTCATTGTCGCAGCATGACATTCTGCCGCTGGAGGTCATAATGAATCAGGGTGACAAGATGTTGTTTTTTCACCACCCGGACGCGTTTTTCATACAAATTTAGCTACGACGACGGCCATTGATGAAGAAAAATGGCTGATAAGCGTTGAAACTAGCGATTTTCCTGCAAAAAGACAAGTTTTCACAGGCGTACTAAGCGTGATCATCATTAGATATCTGGTTCGGGAAACGCTCAAAAGCCAGCTGGCTATCCTGTTTATCCTGCTACTCATCTTCTTTTGCCAGAAGTTAGTCAGGATCCTGGGAGCCGCGGTGGATGGCGAAGTGCCGACAAACCTCGTTCTGACCTTGTTAGGACTCGGTGTGCCTCAAATGGCACAACTTATACTGCCCTTAAGTCTGTTTCTGGCGATCCTGATGACGCTGGGGCGTCTCTACACGGAAAGTGAAATTACCGTGATGCATGCCTGCGGCCTGAGTAAGGCCGTGCTGGTAAAAGCGGCAATGGTACTGATGCTGTTTACCTCGGTGGTGGCAGCGGTGAACGTCATCTGGCTGGGGCCGTGGTCATCCCGCTATCAGGATGAGGTGACGCAGAACGCCAAAGCGAACCCTGGTGCTGCGGCGATGGCTGCCGGACAGTTCCAGACCTCCAGCGACGGCAGCGCCGTGCTGTTTGTCGAGGATGTGAAGGGCAACAACTTTGGCAACGTGTTCCTGGCGCAGTTACGGCCAAAAGGCAACGCGCGTCCTTCGGTGGTGCTGGCTGACAGCGGTCACATGGAGCAGCACAAAGATGGCTCGCAGGTGGTGACGCTGGATAAAGGCACCCGCTTTGAGGGCACGGCACTGCTGCGTGATTTCCGTATCACCGACTTCACCAACTATCAGGCCATCGTGGGCTATAAAGCGGCAACGCTCGATCCTAACGATGCCGAGCAGGCCAGCATGACCGACCTGTTCGCGAATAAGACACCGGATTTCCAGGCCGAGCTGCACTGGCGTCTGACGCTGGTGTTTGCGGTGCTGGTGATGGCGCTGATGGTAGTGCCGCTCAGCGTGGTGAACCCGCGTCAGGGCCGCGTGCTGTCGATGCTGCCCGCCATGCTGCTCTATCTGATCTTCTTCCTGTTGCAGAGCTCGCTGAAGTCGAGCGGAGCGAAAGGGCGGCTCGATCCGGCGCTCTGGATGTGGGTGGTGAATATCAGCTATCTGGTGCTGGCGGTGTTGCTTAACCTGTGGGATACGGTGCCGATGCGTCGGATTCGCGCCCGCTTTACCCGCGGAGGGTCGGTCTGATGTTTCGTGTACTTGACCGCTATATCGGTAAAACCATTTTTAATACCATCATGCTGACGCTGTTCATGCTGGTGTCGCTTTCCGGCATCATCAAGTTCGTCGACCAGCTGCGTAAAACCGGCCAGGGCAGCTATAGCGCGCTGAGTGCCGGTTATTACACCCTGCTCAGCGTGCCGAAAGATATTGAGATTTTCTTCCCGATGGCGGCCCTGCTGGGTGCGCTGCTGGGACTGGGCGCGCTGGCGCAGCGCAGTGAGCTGGTGGTGATGCAGGCGGCGGGCTTTACCCGCATGCAGGTAGCACTGTCCGTGATGAAAACGGCGATTCCGCTGGTGCTGCTAACCATGGCAATTGGTGAGTTTGTTGCGCCATCGGGCGAGCAGATGGCGCGTAACTACCGGGCGCAGCAGCTTTATGGCGGCGCACTGGTCTCGACGCAGAATGGTCTGTGGGCGAAAGATGGCAATAACTTCATCTATATTGAGCGCATTAAAGGCGACAACGAAATTGATGGGGTGAGCATCTACAACTTCAACGATCAGCGTCGCCTGCAGAGCGTGCGTTACGCGGCGACAGCGACCTGGGATGCGGCTAAAAAGCG
Organism: Pantoea vagans; assembly: GCF_004792415.1. Taxonomy (NCBI): domain Bacteria; kingdom Pseudomonadati; phylum Pseudomonadota; class Gammaproteobacteria; order Enterobacterales; family Erwiniaceae; genus Pantoea; species Pantoea vagans. Next base: position 3,541,263 of record NZ_CP038853.1, on the reverse strand, counting down.
CTGGATGCTGTCACAGGTCGATGAGTCAAACCTGACCGATCCGAAGCAGATTACCGGTTCACAGAGTCTGAGTGGCGAATGGAAAACCAATCTGACGCCGGACAAGCTGGGTGTGGTGGCGCTGGATCCGGACGCGTTGTCGATTCGCGGTCTGCACAGCTACAGCAAGTATCTGAAGCAGAGCGGTCAGGAAGCGGGACGTTATCAGCTGAATATGTGGAGCAAGATTTTCCAGCCGCTATCGGTGGCGGTGATGATGCTGATGGCGCTGTCGTTTATCTTCGGTCCGCTGCGCAGCGTGTCGATGGGTGTGCGCGTCGTAACCGGTATCAGCTTCGGCTTCCTGTTCTACGTGCTGGACCAGATTTTCGGCCCGCTGAGCCTGGTTTACGGCTTACCGCCGATTCTGGGGGCGATTCTGCCGAGCTTTGCGTTCTTTGCGATCAGTCTGTTTATGCTGATTAAGCGGCGCTAAGCGCAGTAAACGAAGTTAAAAAAAGGCCGCGAAAGCGGCCTTTTTTGTGGCCGGTGTAAGGCTCAACACCGGGTGGTCTCCTGGAGTGTCCTGATAAGTTGTTCTTTATTGAGTGCAACGCAATAGGCGGGTGTCGCACGCTCGAAACGCCAGCCTTCCGCTAACGCGCCTGCATCCACCGCATCAAACCCAAACGCGTCATACAACGCCGTGGCGATGGCTTTGCCTTCGCTGTCATCTCCCGCCAGCGGTAGCGCCTGACGGTTCGCATCGCCTGGCGGCAGGCCCTGAGTTTCCAGATCGGTCATGCGGATGGCATTGAATGCCTTGGTGATCCGACTGCCGGGTAACAGGCGAGCCAGCCGTTCACTGGTGCTGATGCGGCCATTGAGCAGTTCTTCGATTTCGCCGTCACGGTCGGGATAGTAATTGACCGCATCAAGCACGATTTTCCCCTGTAACGCCGCAACCGGAAGTTGCTCAGTTGCCGTGAGCGGCACAGCAATCACGACCACCTGACCGAAGTTTGCAGCCTCGGTAGCAGTGCCGGTTTCGCAGCCAATCATCGGTTTCAGACTGAACAGCGTTCGTGGATCGCGTGAGTTGCTGAGCATCACCTCATGTCCCGCTTTAATCGCCAGTTTTGCGATCGCCCGGCCAACAAAGCCTGCGCCAATAATGCCTGTTTTCATGGTTTGTTCCTCGATGAGTTTCACGCACTGACCTTAATTAAAAACAGTGGGTGAATAAATCGACAAACGGACGCAATATAAACAACCAACAGGAGGGAATCATGGATCGGCTCACCAGCATGAACGTGTTTGTTACCGTCGCGGAATCAGGTTCGTTTGCCGCCGCCGCCGGGCAATTGCTCATTTCGCCGCAGATGGTGGCAAAGCATATCGCCACGCTGGAGAAGCATATCGGCACGCTCCTTCTGCATCGCACTACACGACGGCAAAGCCTGACGGATGTGGGCCGCAACTATTACGAACGCTGTAAGATCGTGCTGGCCGAGGTGCAGGAAGCGGATGCGATTGCGCGGGATATGCAGCAGCGGCCATCCGGTACGCTGAAGGTCAGTGCGCCGGTCACCTTTGGTTCTTTCAGCCTTGCACCGTTTGTGACCCGCTATCTTGATCGGTTTCCTGACACGCAGGTCGATCTGGAACTCAGCGATCGGCTGGTTGATCCGTTTGAAGAGGGGTATGAGGTGGTGATAAGGATTGGGGCGCTGGCGGACAGTTCAATCATCGCCCATCCGTTGCAGCCTTATGCGCTGATAGCCTGTGCATCACCCGCCTATCTGACGCGGTATGGCATTCCTGCCACGCCTGCGGAGCTGGTGAACCACGCCTGCCTGGTTTACGGCATCTGGTCGCCTTCAAAACCCTGCCGCTGGGTGTTTACCCGGGACGGGAAGGTCGAAGAAGTGCATCCACAGGGACGAATGCGATCCAATGACTGGAAAGCACTCCTGCATGCGGCGCTGGAAGGCTATGGCATCACGCTGGGGCCAGCTACTATTCTGTCTGAAGAGATCAGGCAGGGGAGACTGGTTCAGTTGTTGCCCGACTATGCCGGGCCAGCACGCCCCATGCATGTACTGATCCCGGCGGGCCGCCGCCAGACGGTGAAGATTCGCAGTTTTGTTAACGCCCTCATCACCGAATTTGGCCTCTATCCTCCCGCAGCAGGCTAAACCGATGCATTACCTGCCCAGCAGCGGGATTAACGAGGGCAGCTGCGACAGCAGATAGAGAATCAGCCCGATGGTGCCGCCGACCAGCGTACCGTTGATGCGGATAAACTGCAGGTCTTTACCGATATTGAGTTCGATCTGCTGCGACATGTCGCGCGCATCCCAGCTCTTCACGGTGTCGCTGATGTGACGCGTCAGGAAGCTGGCAAACTCCGGCGCAACGCTGCGCGCCGCCTGTTCCAGATGCTGGTTCATGGAGTCACGCAGCGCCGGGTCGGCGGCCAGGGTTTCGCCCAGCCACAGGGCGGCACCGCGCACTTTCTCCTGCACCCGCGAATCCTCACTGCTGAGGTCGGCCTTAAGCCAGTTACGCATATCATTCCACAGCTCGCCGATGTAGCGATTGAACGAGGCATCCTCTTTCAGCCAGCCCTTAATTTCTTCGGCACGCTCGGCCATTTCCGGGTCGGTCTGCAGCTTAACGATCAGTTTATCAACTGCCCGGTTGAAGCCGAGGCGCAGCTCATGGCCCTGATCCAGCGCCACATCATCCAGCAGGGAATCGACCGCGTTGGCCACCAGCTCGGCGCTGTGTTCGCCCAGCCATTCGGTCGGCAACATTTTGGCTTTGATGGGATGCTCGCGTTTGAGCCAGCGCACCAGCTGCATCGCAATAAACTCGCGGGTACTGGGTTTATGCAGCAGCTTCAGCAGCTGTTCAATGGCCGCGTCCAGCAGCGCCTGATGACGGTTATTTTTGGTCAGGCTTTCCAGCACCATAGCGCTGGTCTGGGTGAGATCGACCTTGTCGATGGCGCGATGCACGGCGCGGCGCATAAAGGTCTGAATTCGTGCGTCATCGGTCAGATCAAGGAAACCGCGCATCACCTGCAGCAGATGGCGGCCAACGCGGTCGGCATTGCCCGGCGCATTCAGCCACTGTGCCAGCAGGTTTGAGGGATCGTGACGGCGAATCAGATTCAGCAGGGAGTCGGTATCAAGAAACTTCTCCTGCACAAAGCGCCCGAGATTTTCACCGATACGATCTTTATTGCGCGGAATGATAGCGGTATGGCGCGAGATAAAAGGTACCGGCACGCGCCGGAACAGCGCCACCACGGCAAACCAGTCCGCCAGTGCGCCGACCATCGCGGCCTCCGCAATCGCTTTGACGCCGCTGACCCAGAAGCCGGGCGGCAGGAAAAGGGTGACAACAAAGGTGGCGACGGCGAGCAGCAGCAACAGCAGCGCCAGGCGTTTCATCCGTTTCAGTTCGTAGTGTTTATCCATAACCTGATCTTAGCAGAGATCACGGTTCATCGGCGACGGCCACCCAGCAGGCTGCCGAGCACCCCACGGATGATCTGACTGGTGATCTGACGGGTGGCGCTTTTCGCCATGGTCTGGACCACGCCATCGTGTTTGCCGCCGCGCGGGCCGGTGTGACCGAACAGGATCTCTTTCAGACCACCGAGAATGCCATTGTCGACCGCGACAGCATCGCCTTTGGCCGGGGGTGCACTCGCCTCATCGCTGGCGGCCTGGAAGCCTTTCTGCAGCTTTTCAAACGCCGATTCGCGATCGATTTCGGTGTCATATTTGCCATACAGCGGTGAATGGTTGATCAGGCCGTTACGTTCATCGCCGGTGACCGGACCCATGCGCGAGCCGGGCGCAATCACCATGGCACGCTCCACCACCGACGGGCTGCCTTTGGCATCCAGGAAGGAAATCAGTGCTTCGCCGGTGCCCAGCGCCTGAATCGCTTCCACGCTGTCAAACGCCGGATTGGCGCGCAGCGTATCGGCGGCCGTTTTCACCGCTTTCTGATCTTTCGGCGTGAACGCACGCAGGGCGTGCTGGACGCGGTTGCCAAGCTGGCCCAGCACCCGGTCGGGAATATCTGCCGGGTTCTGGGTGACGAACCAGACGCCGACGCCTTTGGAACGGATCAGCCGCATCACCTGCTCGATTTTCTCCAGCAGCACCGCCGGTGCGTCGGTAAACAGCAGGTGCGCCTCATCAAAGAAGAAGACCAGCTTTGGCTGATCGAGGTCGCCCGCTTCCGGCAGATGCTCGTAAAGCTCCGACAGCAGCCACAGCAGGCTGGTGGCGTAGAGTTTTGGCATCTGGTAGAGCTTCTCTGCAGAGAGGATGTTGATGATGCCTTTACCGTTGCTGTCGACGCGCATCCAGTCGGCGATATCCAGCATCGGCTCACCAAAGAAGTGTTCCGCACCCTGTTGCTCCAGCGTCAGTAATCCGCGCTGAATCGCGCCGACCGAGGCGCTGTTGATATTGCCGTAGTGGGTCTGGAAGTTTTTGGCGTTGTCACCGATGTATTGTGTCATGGCGCGCAGATCTTTGAAGTCCAGCAGCAGCTGGCCCTGGTCATCGGCAATGCGGAAAATAATCTGCAGCACGCCGCTCTGGACTTCATTCAGATTCAGCAGCCGCGCCAGCAGCAGCGGCCCGAGGTCGGAGACGGTGGCGCGCACCGGATGGCCTTTCTCGCCAAAGATATCCCACAGCACCACCGGATTGCTCTGCGGCTGCCAGTCGGTGACGCCGATTTTCGCCAGCCTCTCCTGCAGCTTTTCGCTGGACTGGCCCGCCATCGCCACACCGGTTAAATCACCTTTGACGTCAGCCATAAAGACCGGTACGCCGCTGGCGGAGAACGATTCGGCCAGCTTCTGCAGCGTCACGGTTTTCCCGGTGCCGGTCGCACCGGTAATTAAACCGTGGCGGTTGGCCATTTGCGGTAACAGATGAAGTTCGACGTCTGGCGTACGGGCAATCAGTAGCGGGGAAGTCATGGTTTTCCACTCTCAGTCAAAGGATTATGCCTGAAGGATAGCAAGCGGAGCATAGACAGGAGGAGAACAATTCGTCAAAAACGCGGCCGCTACTCTATGAGCAGCGGCCTGAAACGCAGGATTACTTCTGCACCTCTTCGAAATTGAGCAGGCTGACGCCGATGCCCTGCTGCAGGTGATTGAGGTTGCTGCGCACCGCCACCTGGGTCGCGCCCTGTAACAGAACCACAAACGGTGAATCCTGCTGGATGCGGGTTTGCAGCCCGGTATAGAGGCTACGGCGTTTGGCCGCATCGCTCTCTCCGGCGGCGGCGCGGGTCTGCGCACTCAGCTCCGGAATGGTCCAGCCGACGCGCCACGCCAGGGTTTTGCCGCCGCCTGGCACGTTAGAAGCAAAGGCGCTGGCATTGGTGTTCGGGTCGACGTAGTCCGCGCCCCAGTAAGTGAAGATGGCCTGGAAGTCGCGGCTGCGCATTTTGCTCCACAGCTCTGACTCCGCCACCGGCTGGATATCGAGCTGCACATCCGCTTTGGCAAAGCTCGCCTGCAGCGCCTGCGCCACGTCAATAAACGGCGGCTGGTTCACCACCGTCAGCGCGATGTGGGTGCCCGGTTTGATGCCGCCTTTCTGCAGGATTTCCTGCGCCTTTTTCAGATCGTAATGGAACGGCGTGGTGTTCAGTGCACCATCGAAGCCGTCCGGCAGGAAGCTCTGATGGATGCGGTACTGACCTTTCAGCAGCTGGTTTGCCAGGCTGTCATAGTCCACCAGCCAGCGTGCCGCCTGCCACAGTGCCGGATTGCCCAGCGCCGGTTGCTGCGCGCTCTGAGTATTAAAGCCAACGTAGTAAACCAGGCTGGACGGGAAGGCGTCGACCCGCACATTGGGCACATTTTTCAGCGCGGCAATCTGGTCCGGACCGAGCTGGTAGGCGACATCCACGTCACCCTGCTGAAGCAGCAGTCGGCGGCTGCCGGCTTCGGCGACGCCCTTGAGCAATACCCGCTTCAGATGCGGCTTCTGCGTGCTGTAAGGGTTAGCTTCCAGCACCAGTGCCTGCAGCGGGACAAACTGTTTGATGGCATATGCCGCGCTGCCAGCCGAGTGCGTTTTCAGCCAGGCGTTGCCGTAATCATTGTTGCTGACGTGCTGCTGTGCCAGTTTACTGTCAACGATGGAGGCGACCGGCGCAGTCAGCAGGCGCAGCGCCAGATCGCTGCCGATCTCAGCAGGCCAGCGCAGCTCAATCTGGTGGTCGTTGATCACCGTGAACTGCTGATCGATATTTTCCGGCGTCCAGCCAAACTCACCCAGGATAAAGGAGGGCGCCTTGTTGAGTTTTACCGCACGGGTTAAGGAGAACACCACATCCTGTGCCGTCAGGGGATTACCACTGGAGAAGCGGGCCTGCGGATTGAGGTCAAAAACGAGACTGTGCGGCGTTTTCCCGGCCTGCCAGTGCGTAGCGGCCAGCGGCGATAATTTTTGCGGATTCTGATGGTCCGGCTCCACGAGCCTCTGATAGATATTGCGCTGGCTGCTGTTGCTGACCATTTCAAAACTTTCCGCCGGATCGAAACTGATGATGCCATCCAGCGGAACGGCAACCACCAGCGTGTCGGCAGGCGTCGCGGCGTGTGCCGGGTGAACCAGTGCCAGTGCAGTCAATAAGGAGAGTGAGAGTAGCGATTTGCGCATCGAGAGTTATCCTGAGTCGTTGATCGCTCTACTCTATCGGGCGCCGGATAATCTCAAAATGCCGGTTTGTTATGAGCTTTGCACAATTACATGCTTAGTTATTCAGGCAAAAAGACGAATTAAGATAATGTCGGCCAGTTATTATTTCAGCGTCCTTTTACAGCAGGCGGAATAAAGCCGGATTTATTCAGGCGATCACAATTTGCGCACTGTCTGATTGTATGACCATCAAAGTCACTATAGTGTTATCGATGAGAATGATTCTCTGGTATGGAAGTATGATATTTTTTTATCGGTTATTCAGCGTGATGATGACAGGATGAAAATAATATCCGTCGCTCCTGCGTTAAAACGGCTAAATACCCGATGTTTATGCGGTTTTAGACGCAATTTCCTCGCTGTAAATCTTTTACCTCTCCGTAACCCTTCCGCAACACCATGATAAACTTTCACTGCGACACATTTTAAATTCAATTTTTACATTCAGACATAGTTATATCCCTAATATTGCCAGGTTATTAACCGATATGTTCCGTTAGTTACCGAACCATAATTCTACCTGCCTTCGCTGTTCTGCCGTTGTCTGTGCTGTGTGCGTTCATCCCTGCGGGGAGTTTCCTGCCTGCACCAGGCCTTTCAGCTGCATAACACCGTAAGCGGGTATTTAGCAGATGAGAGTCGTGCGGATATGCTTTTAGAAAAACCCACCACCAGGCGTAAATTTTTGCTCGGTTCACTGCTGGCGTTGCCATTAAGTGAGCTGGTCCTGAAAGGCATGACTGCGGCACAGGCTGCAGAGATGGCCGCCCCCGAGTTAGCCGATTACAAACCGATCTTTTTTAGTGCCGATGAGTGGCAGTTTATTCTGGCCGCCACCGACCGCCTGATTCCGGCGGGCGGCAAAGGCAAAGCGCCAGGCGCGCTGGAAACTAACGTGCCGATCTTTATCGATCAGCAGCTGCACAGCGAAGCGTTTGGCAGCGAAATCTACATTCAGGGACCTTTCAACACGAAAGCACCCGCCACGATGGGTTATCAGATCCCGTTCCGTCCCCAGCAGATGTATCAGACCGGTATCCGGCTGATCAATCAGTGGTCGCAGAATACGCACCAGAAAGCGTTTCATGCGCTGACGCTGGAAGAGAAAGATGCTGTGCTGACCCAGGTCAACAAAAACGAGATCGACTTTGCCGCGCTGGGCGAAGCCGATCTGAAGCCTTCCCATTTCTTCAGCCAGCTGCTTTCCGATACCAAGCATGGCTACCTGGCCGACCCGATGTACGGCGGTAATAAAGGCATGAAAGCCTGGATCGCCATCGGCTTCCCGGGGGCGCGTGCCAGCTTCACCGAATGGGTGAAACAGCACAACGTTCCTTATCCACTCGGCCCGGTCAGCATCAAAGGTGAACGCGCATAAGCGCTTCCACATCAGGTAAACAGGATTATCATGGCACAGGTTACTAAAAAAGAAGTCGACGTCGTGGTCTGCGGCCTCGGCTGGGCAGGCTCGCTGATGAGCATCGAGCTGGCACTGGCAGGTCTGGACGTGCGCGCCCTTGAGCGCGGCGGCGATCGCGATTATGACGAATTCGCCTACCCGAAACCGGCAGATGAATACGCCTATGCGGTACGCAATAAAGTGTTTGCGACACCCGCCGAAGTGGCTGTCACCGTCCGTTATAACAGCAGCCAGACGGCACTGCCGACCCGTAAGTGGGGCGCATTTGCACCGGGCACCGGCGTAGGCGGTTCCGGCCTGCACTGGACGGCGGTACTGATTCGTCCGACGCCGACCGATATTAAACTTAAAACCTACGTTGACGAGGCTTACAAGCCCGGCATTCTGCAGGACGATATGCGGGTAATGGACTTCCCGTTCAGCTGGGAAGAGATCGAGCCGTACTACTACAAATTCGAACTGATTTGCGGCCAGTCGGGCAACACCGGCAACCTGCGCGGCAAAATCCTGGAAGGCGGCGACCCGTTTGAAGGCCCGCGTTCCGAACCTTATCCGCTGCCTGCGCTGGATGACACGCTGAACAACGTGATGTTCAAAGAGGTGGCGACGAAACTGGGTTATCACCCGTTCCCGAACCCGTCAGCCTGTGTGTCGCGCGCGTGGAAAAACCCGTACGGCAACCAGATCGCACCGTGCAACTACTGCGGCTATTGCAGCAAATATCCCTGCCTGAACTACTCCAAAGCCTCGCCGCAGACCGCGGTGATGGATTCGCTGAAGCGGATGCCGAACTTCTCCTATGAAGTGAATGCGGAAGTGATTAAGGTCGTGCTGAACGATGATAAGAAAACCGCCAAGGGCGTGATCTACATCGATGCACAGGGCAACGAGTGCTTCCAGCCCGCGAAAATCGTGGTGCTGAGCAGCTTCCAGCTCTACAACGTGCGTCTGATGCTGCTCTCCGGCATCGGCAAACCTTACAACCCGATTACCGAAGAGGGCGTGGTCGGCCGTAACTACGCGTTCCTGTCGAACGGCGGTGCAACGCTGTTCTTCAAAGATAAAAACTTCAATCCGTATGCGACTGCGGGCGCGACCGGCCAGATGTTTAACGATATCTCGCCAGGCAACTTCGACGGTCCTTCACTCGGCTTCCTGGGCGGCGCGAAGATCCACAGCTCACAGGCGACCGGCACGCCGATCAGTACCGCGCTGCCAAAAGGCACGCCGACCTGGGGCATGGGCTACAAGGAAGGTCTGGAAGAGTGGTACGGCCATTCGATGAAGATCAGCATCACCACCACCTGCCAGTCTTATCGCGACATCTATCTGGATCTCGATCCGAACTACAACGATCACCGTGGCCTGCCACTGCTGCGCATGACGTTTAACTGGAAAGAGAATGAGCTGAAGCTGCAGCAGCATCTGAAAGGCATCGTCGGCAACATCGCTAAAGAGCTGAACCCGGACAGCATGAGCATGAGCTTCCTGCCGATGGGCGCGGACTTCGATCTCACCAAATATGTCTCTACCCACAACGTGGGCGGCGCGGTGATGGGCGATAACCCGAAAACCTCGGCGCTGAACAAGTATCTGCAGAGCTGGGATGTGCATAACGTCTTTGTGCCCGGCGGCAACGCCTTCCCGCAGAACTTCCAGGCGAACCCGACCGATACCATCGGTGCGATTACCCTGATGGCGGCGCAGGCGATCAAAGATCACTACCTGAAAAATCCCGGCCCACTGGTACAGGCATAAGCGCATGAATAAGCTGAAACTGAAGTCTTTTATTTTTGCCAACGCGGTGCTGCTGGCCAGCGGATTTGCGCTGCCGGTTCACGCCGAAGATGAAGCGCAACTGATTAAGCAGGGCGAGTATCTCTCGCGGCTGGGCGACTGTATGGCGTGCCACTCGCTGCCCGGCAAACCGGCCTATTCGGGTGGTCTGGCGATTGAGTCGAACCTCGGCACTATCTTCTCCACCAACATTACGCCGGATAAGCAGCACGGTATCGGTAACTACAGCGAGCAGCAGTTCTCTGACGCGGTGCGCAAGGGCGTATTACCGGACGGATCGCATCTCTATCCGGCGATGCCGTATCCTGACTACGCCAAAATCAGCGATGCCGATATGCACGCGCTCTACGTCTACTTTATGAAAGGCGTGCAGCCGAGCGCAGAACAGCCACCGGAAACCGATCTGAGCTTCCCGTTCAGTCAGCGCTGGGGCATGCGGTTCTGGAACTGGGCGTTCGCGTCCGATAAACCGTTCCAGCCGATTGGTGGCGCATCAGCCGAAGTTAACCGCGGTGCTTATATCGTGGAAAGTCTCGGCCACTGCGGCAGCTGTCATACGCCGCGCGGTCTGGGCATGAATGAGAAAGCGCTGGATAGCGGTGACGATAAATTCCTGGCGGGCGGCAGCCTGAACAACTGGGATGTGCCGTCACTGCGTGGCCTGCCACACTGGAGCGAGCAGGAAGTCATTGATTACCTGCAGACCGGCCGTAACGATAAAGCGGCAGTCGGCGGCGAGATGACCTCGGTGGTTGAGCACAGCAGCTCACACATGACCGATGCCGATCTCAAAGCTATCGCGGCCTATCTGAAGTTCCTGGGCGGTAATCCGCCATTGCAGGCGTTCAGCGTGCAGGCGCAGCAGGCAACGGAAGCGAAACTCACCGCCGCGAAGAACCTCAGCGAAGGCGAGCGTCTCTATCTGGATAACTGCGGTGCCTGTCACTTCGTGACCGGCAAAGGCGCGCCTGGGATCTTCCCGGAGCTGGATGGCGCAACCATCGTCAATGCTAAGGATCCAACCGGCTTGATCCACACCATTCTGGCCGGCGCGCAGCAGCCTTCTACCGAGAAAGCACCGTCTAAACTGGCGATGCCGGGCTTTGCCCAGCGGCTGAATGATGATGAAGTCGCGCAACTGGCGACCTTTATTCGTCAGGGCTGGAGCAACACCGCGCCTGCGGTGAGCAAAGATCAGGTTGCTGAAGTGCGTAAAACGCTGAAGTAATCGCGCTTTCCCCTCTGCCTGTCCGGAGAGGGGAAAACCCGTATTAATGGAAGGTGCGCACCACTTCCAGCACGCCGTTAATGATGAACTGCACGCCCATACAGACCAGTAAAAATCCCATCAGGCGCGATATCGCCTCAATGCCGCTTTTACCCACCAGCTTCATAATGGCCCCCGAACTGCGCAGCGAGATCCACAGGATCAGGCTCACCAGCAGGAAGGTCAGCACCGGTGCCACGCTGATCACCCAGGCGGGAAAATCGACGCCACTTCTCACCGTTGAGGCAGAGGAGATGATCATCGCAATGGTTCCCGGTCCCGCCGTGCTTGGCATCGCCAGCGGCACGAAGGCGATGTTCACCGGCTCTTTGGTTGCCTCCTGCTCATCCAGTTTATGCTTCGCTTCGACCGAATGACCCGCCGGCTTCGCCGGAAACAGCATCCGGAAGCCGATAAAGGCGACGATCAGACCGCCCGCCATGCGCAGACCCGGTATAGAGATACCGAAGGTATTCAGCACCGCGCTGCCCGCGTACCACGCCACCATCATGATGGCGAAAACGTAGATGGAAGCCTGGCGCGCCTGACGGTTGCGCTCCTCGAAATTCATGTCACCCGCCAGCCCTAAAAACAGCGCCACGGTGGTGAGCGGGTTCGCGAGCGGCAGGATGACGACCAGCCCCAGGCTGACCGCTTTAATCAGCTCCAGCATGTCCGATCTCCCTGATTAGTGTTTCGGGCGCTCCAGCGCCTCAAGCAGCTCCGGGAAGAAGTCCTGCAGGATTTCGGGCGTCATCAGTTCGGGATACTGCATCAGATGTTCGCGGATACGCTCGTTAACATCCGGCAGCAGACGCTGGGCCGCAGCGCTGGCGGTGATTTTGTGCTTCTTCATGGCGCGCAGCAGATCGCCTGGCAGCGTGTCTTCGTCATCGCCGTCATCGACCATTTCCAGCGCATCCAGCTCGTCGAACATCTCCATCAGCGCTTCGGTCTGCGGCGTGCGCGACTCATATTCACGCGGATGTTCATCTTCCAGGAAGCGCAGCATGGCGCGCATCGGCGTACCGTCTGGCGTGGATGGTGGCTCGGTAGCAAACCAGCTCAGCAGCTGATGCATGGTGACCTGATGGACGCGAAATCCGCTGTCGACCAGCTCATCGGCCAGCAGCTCGGCGGTTTCGTTTTCAATCAGGCAGATGTGGGTGCGTTTAGGTTCGTACTGCTCCAGCCACTGGTAGATCTCTTCAATCACGCCATCGTCATACTCGAATTTTTTGCTGAGATAGCTGTCGTCCTGTTCGTGAACGCAGGCCTGAATCTGATCGGGGTCGAAGTAAAGTGCGATGTTGATGCCTTTCATGCGTGCTGTCCTGTTGAAATCAAAACAACACTATAACGCTCAATCCCAGGTTAAGGGAATGTCAGGTATCACAGCAAAGCGGGGTTTAACGCTCCCCTCTGAGAAGAGAGGGGAGAGGGATCAGGAGATAAAGTTTTTGCCCTGCTTCAGGACCACGTCACAGGCTTTGGTTTTCAGCTTCTCACCCATCGGTGAGTTGCTCAGGCTTTGCAGATTCAGCTGCTGGCCGTTCCCGGTATTCAGCAGTCCTGCCACGCCCTGGGTGTAGTCGGTTTTCTGTTCCTGCGCGGTAGTCGTATTCAGACCGAGCTTGCTCAGTACCTGATCTTTTACCGACTGCACATTATTTTTTACCACGTTGTGTTCGACGCAGTACTGCATCACACCGGCCGCGTTGGTCATGCTGTTGGCGCTGACCGCTTTGTCGCCGCCGCCCAGCATGCTGGTAATAGTAGAGAGCGACATGCCGCCATTCTGCTGCGTGGTACTGGTGGTGGTGCCGTTATTCTGCTGGCTGAGCTGCGATGCTGCACTGCTCAGCTGATCCTGCCAGCTTGCCGCTGATGCACTGCCTGCCACCAGAAGCGCCGCCATGCCCAACATCCATGCACTGCGTTGTGCCTGTTTCATCTTAACCTCAGTATCTGCGTATTCAGTTTTGCTAAGAGAGTCTGACGAGCAGAAAGTTCCTGAACTCCCTTCATAAATAACGCTTTGGGAATCTTCTGTAATAGAGGCAATAAAATATCCGGATGAGCACGGGTGTTATTATTTCGTGAGGTGATTCACTCTGATGCGTTAATTATCACTTTTGCTGAAACATTCTTTAATATTCTCGCCAGTTTTATCAGGAATTGTCCTGGTCTGAATTAAAATATTCGTTTTTCTATAAGCGATTTTAAAAGTCTTTGTGTCTGCGGTGTTAATATTTATCTTCGCAATTACTTCTTTGCAGATTACTGATTTATAGATATTTTTTATTTTTAGCGTAGCGGTGATGAAAGAGATTTGGCGGTATTTTTCGTACCGTAATTAAATCGGGCCCGCAAAAAATTTTATTATCCCGCCTTGCGAAAATCGCGAGGGTGTTCATGCTTAATCACTGTGTCAGGCAGTTGTGGCCGATATTTAAAATTAACGGGAGAGTTATTATGGCTGGACAGCCAGAGCACAATAATAATGCAGAGGTCACGCTTAAACTCGCTGAAGAGAAAATAGCCCTGACGAAGCAAAAGATTGTGGATGGACATGTCCGTGTTACCCGTTCCACAACTGAACATGACGAGGTCATCAGTACACTGCTTACCCAGGAGAAGGTTGAGGTTAAGCATGTAGCGAAAGCACAGCCCGTTGAAACGATGCCCGAAATCAGGGAAGAGAACGGTGTACTGATTGTCCCGGTAGTAGAGGAAGAAATCCAAATCGTCAGAAAGCTGGTGCTTAAAGAGGAGATCCACATCCGAAAAGTGCAGGAGAATGTTCCTTTTCAGGAAGTGGTGACCCGACGTGAGCAGCAGGTGAACGTTGAGAGAGATGACGATCAAATCAGCTAACAGAGAGGAACCTATCATGGCACAGGAAAAAATCGTAACACTGTTCGATTCTGCAATTCAGGCAGAGGCCGCGAAAAGAAATCTCGTGAAAGCAGGCTTTTCTGATCGGGACATCAGTCTTATCAGTGGAGAACGTTTGCAGCAGGAAGGGCAGTCTGTCCGCCATCCGAGCCTGTGGCAGCGTCTGTTTGGGCACGACGTCGATAAAGATGAGGCGGATGTCTACACCAGAGCAATGGATAAGGGCGGCGTAGTGCTGACCATCCGCACCGAGGAGGAGAAGCTGGCCCGCGCCATGACGATTCTCCATTCTCATGACTCGGTAGATGTGCCGTCACGTATGCAAAGTTCAGTCGGGAACGGCACCACCGCACCGGGCATCAACCCGACCGCAGGCAAGCAGTTTGCCGGTGAGACCAATGACCGTCCGGCTGAGCCGCTACGCACCTCACTGACCGGTGATGAGAGCGAAGCAGATATTCTGCGTCTGGCCGAAGAGCAGGTGGAAGTGGGCAAACGTCTGGTCAGTGAAGGCTCGACCCGCGTACGACGCTATACCGTGACCGATACCGTATCTGAAGATATCTCGCTGCATGAGCAGCACGCTGACATCTTCCGCCGCTCGGTGAATGAACCCGCGCTGGCCGGAGAAGTGGACTGGTCAGAGAAAACCGTTGAAGTCGCTGAAACTCACGAACAGCCGGTGATTAACAAAACGACCCACGTGAAAGAAGAAGTAGTGGTGCGTACCGACGGCAGCGATCGTACCGAGACCATTAATGACACGGTGCGTCGTCAGGAAGTGGATATCGACCATGCACGAGGTGGTCTGGAGAGCGAACTGCCGGGTACAACTGCAGGGGTGAAACCTGCCGCCGCTACGCAGTCACCAGCGGCGCATAACCGCGACCACAAAGAGAGTCTGACTGAGAAGGTGAAGGACAAAGCTGGCGAAGTGAAAGATAAAGTGGAGCATAAGCTGCATGATCATTCGCATTGAGGCGCTTATCCTGACAACAACAGGCGCTGATGGGTATTGCTGATACCCGATGCTGAAGATGCAAGAAAGAGCCAACCGAGAGGTTGGCTCTTTTGCGTTGTGGAGGAGGGCAATAAAAACGGATAACGACGTCAAATTCTCTTCGATATAATCAGGCGCTATCTGTGCAGGCCGGGCAGAAATAAAACCTGAGGGATTAACGTGAACTGTAAACCGATGCTTTTCGTGCTGGCGATGCTTTCCCTGTCGGCTCAGGCCGCTCAGAGCGGAAAAACGCTTGAGCACAAAGACTGGGAAGTGGTCTGTGATAACACTCGGACCTGCCGCATTGCGGGTTATGCCAGAGAAGAGGATCCCTCCGGCTCCATCCTGCTCACCCGTGCCGCTGGACCGGGAACGGAGACAGTGGGCGAAGTGACGCTCGGCGACACCGAAGATGACAGTGAACCAGCGGAAAATCTGACGCTGTGGATCAATGGTAAATCAGCTGGCGATCTGGTGGCGGCTGATGACAACTGGCGAATGTCGGCCAGTCAGACCGCTGCGGTGATCAGCGCCGTGAAAGGCAGCGGTAAAGTCGAATTTAAAGGAGGCACAAAGCCATTCCAGCTTTCCGGCGAAGGCGCCTATGCCGTGCTGCTGAAAGCGGACGACGTACAGGGCCGTATCGGCACGCCAGGTGCGCTCACCAAAAAGGGCAATAAGCCGGAAAACAGCGTGGTTAAGGCTGTGCCCGCACCGGTTATACAGGCGGCTAAAACCCTCGGCGGCGAACCGCGTTTGCTGACCGCCTTAGAGAGTGACGCGCTGAAAACCCGGCTGCTTGCAACGGTCAATCATAATGATGATGACACGTGCGACAGCCTCTATTCACCGGCAGAAAACAGCGATCCGGAAACCGACGGACTCACGCTTACGCCACTGGATGACACACACGCCTTGCTTTCGGCACTCTGCTGGCGTGCCGCTTATAACGAAGGCTATGGCTACTGGGTCATTGATAACCAGTTAAAAGGCAAGCCTGAGCTGGTGACCATTTCCGGGTCGGATTACGACAAAGGCGAGATCACCAGCGTGCAGAAAGGCCGCGGTATTGGCGACTGCATGAGCCAGGAAAGCTGGGTATGGGACGGCAAGACCTTCCGCAAAAGCTATGACGGCGGGACCGGCATGTGTCGGTATATCCATGCGGGCGGCACCTGGGATCTGCCGACGCTGGTGACGGATGTTAAGGCTGTTTCGGGTTAGGCAGGTAAACCGGAGAACCCAAAAGACGGTTTTTTCAGCAGTTACACCTTCGTCTGCGGATAAGGGTTGCGGAAACAGGGGGTAACGGTATAATCCTCAACGTTTTCCGCATACCCTTCAGTGCCGAAGTGGCGAAATCGGTAGACGCAGTTGATTCAAAATCAACCGCCGCGAGGCGTGCCGGTTCGATTCCGGCCTTCGGCACCATTAGTACTTCTAAGACCATCCGAGAAAGTCCAGTTATCCCTTTAAAATCAATGCTTGCAGCGATTTTCACGTCCTGAGTCGTCCGAGATAGTCCGTTGAAATCCGGATGTCATTGGGGGCATAATTGGGGGCATCTTAACTTCGATTAGAAATGTGCCCCCAAATGAAGCTCAACGCCAGACAGGTCGAGACCGCAAAGCCAAAAGACAAAAACTACAAAATGGCCGATGGCGGTGGTTTGTATCTCGAGGTTTCGGCCAAGGGTTCTAAATACTGGCGCATGAAATACAGACGCCCCTCTGACAAAAAAGAGGATCGCCTTGCCTTTGGTGTTTGGCCTACTGTGACGCTTGCTCAGGCAAGAGCAAAGCGTGATGAGGCTAAAAAGCTCTTAGTACAGGGCATTGACCCAAAAGCCGAACAGAAAGAAGCTCATGCTGAGAATTCGGGGGCATACACTTTCGAAACAATTGCTCGCGAATGGCATGCCAGTAACAAGCGCTGGAGTGAAGACCATCGATCACGCGTTCTACGCTATCTTGAGCTTTATATCTTCCCCCACATCGGTTCGTCCGACATTCGGCAGCTTAAAACCAGCCACCTGTTAGCCCCGATTAAAAAAGTTGATGCCAGTGGCAAACACGATGTTGCTCAGCGCCTGCAACAGCGCGTCACGGCCATTATGCGTTATGCCGTACAGAACGATTACATCGACTCAAATCCAGCCAGCGATATGGCCGGTGCGCTATCGACAACCAAAGCGCGACATTACCCGGCTTTACCTTCCAGCCGGTTCCATGAGTTTCTTACACGTCTAGCTGCATATCGTGGCCGTGTAATGACACGGATCGCGGTCGAGCTTTCCTTGCTAACTTTTGTACGTTCCAGTGAGTTACGTTTCGCGCGTTGGGATGAATTCGACTTTGATAAATCTCTTTGGCGTATACCTGCAAAACGAGAAGAAATTAAAGGCGTGCGTTACTCATACCGGGGTATGAAGATGAAAGAGGAGCATATTGTTCCTCTCAGTCGACAGGCGATGATTTTGTTAGAGCAGCTTAAACAGATTAGTGGTGATAAAGAGATGCTTTTTCCGGGGGATCACGATGCAACTAAGGTCATGAGTGAAAATACGATAAATAGTGCATTACGTACGATGGGATATGACACAAAAAAAGAGGTCTGCGGGCATGGATTTAGAACTATGGCGCGTGGCGCATTAGGTGAGTCAGGGTTATGGAGCGATGACGCGATAGAGCGCCAGTTGAGCCACACAGAACGTAATAATGTTAGGGCCGCTTATATTCATACGTCAGAACATTTAGATGAAAGGCGCAAAATGATTCAATGGTGGGCTGACTATCTACAATTAAACAAAGATCAATACATTTCACCCTATGATTACGGAAGGATAATAAATAAGGTCTAATGAATTAAAATACAAAACTATTAACGCGGACGAATAGATAATATCTCCTTTTTTTGCTATAATGATTAATAACATTTTAAGGTGTGACGAAATCATGTCAGGTTTATTAAGAGAGCAAGATATAAAAGTCGCATTTATTGACTGGCTTTATAGAAAGGGTCTATTAGAAAACGCAACCATTATTAATGAAATGGTTGTGGCTAATTGGAGTCGGCGCGCTGATTTAGCCGTGGCTAATGGTCATCTGCAAGCCATTGAAATAAAAAGTGATTTCGACTCCCTTAAGAGATTAGATGGTCAACTGGAAACATTCACTTCTCGTTTTGAAAAGGTCACTGTTGTTTGCGCGCCAAAGTTTACCTATGAAATTGCGACGAAAGTATCATCAAATGTTGGTATTATTGAATACCTAAATACTAGTAAAGGTATTCATTTCAAAATAGTTCAGCGTGGTCGGACAACTGTACTCGGTAATAAAAAAGTCTACATTAATTTTTTACTAAAGAAAGAATTGCAATCACTACTTATTGAAAATGGTAAAAGTTTTCTATTTGAATCTGGACGTGAAGCTTTAGAACGTATCGCTGAAAAAATCCCTCTATCTAAAATTAGGGGGTTTGTGCTGGAAGCAATTAAGTTGCGCTATAAAGAAACTTCTGATGATTATTTGAAACAATTGACGGTAAGTGGATTGTCATCTGTTGATTTGAGTTTGTTGAGTAAGTCAAAAAAAAGACGAGAACAAATTAACTTTAAAGATTTTGAAGGCAGTAACGACGAAAAATCGAAAGATTTTTATACAGTCAATATGGAAGAATTAATGAGAAAATACGGGGAGTTTGGAAGTGTTACTCCTATCAAGGTATTAAAAAGGGTAGTGAGATAAGGGAGGTGTTCCTCCCTTATGCATTAGAAGAAATCTTCTTCAGGATCGTAGGCTGTTTTAAGTGCCTCTGATAACTCGATTTGCTTTGTTATATGAAGGTTTACACGCACAGAAATCCATTTAGCTGGACTACCCATACCCGCAACATCCCCTGAGGCAGCATTTTTAATCATCAACGCCCCCCAAGATTCTTCTTCTAAATAATTAGGATATCTTTTGAGGATCGATCTTGCCGCTTCAATATAACCTTTGCTGTCGAGTCCTGGTCTTCTCTCAAAGAACCAGGCATCGTCTAATGCAACATCAATTCTTGGAACATAACGCCCCCCAACATCATCATATACAACAGAGTGAATTGAACCATGGTCTCCGTATATAGAAACACCTCGTCCTCCAATGGTCTGGTGAAATTCTCTTTCCATAATATCAATAAATCCAGCCTGACCATTCTCCCCTGCAAAGTTTGCTACAGAGCTTGGGAAACTAGTTGATAGCACACTTATTATAGCTTCGGGTATTTCTGTCCTTATTTGATTTATTGCACTAATGGCAGCAGACGTCATTGCGGAAACATGCCCGCGTATGTAGCCCAAGTCTATGAATATAATGGCGTTCTCAGGTGAGTCGATAGAAACTAAAGATGCTATTGTTTTATTTATATCATTGTTAAGGTTCTTTATGCGAAATGCAATAGATCCTTTGTTATCTTCAAGTATCCTTGCTTGCTGCACTATGTCTCTTAATCTAGCAGATTCAGGCATTTGAACTACGGGAATAATGTTTTCATTATTTGAGCAAAAAGATATCCAATTCGAGAAGTTATTTTCAGAGGACAGAAGATCAAAGCTTGATGCACAATGATGCTTATTCTCTTGCGTAACGTCTAAGATAAAAGGTAAACCACCCATTGCATCTAGGCTTTTGTCGAGAGAGACTTGAATTTCATCTGAACGAGGCCATTTGCCTAAAGTAATTAGTGGGATTATTTTCTCTTTTTTATCATGAGCCAGATTGCTTAAACCAAGGATTTCAGCTGCGCGAGTTCTTAACGCAGGATAATACGAATAACTATCAAAATTTACTTTCATCTTAATTACCTCCTAACTCAGTGCTTTCTTGCCGCGCGATGGCTCTGGGCATAGCATTAATTTGTGGGTTCTGAGTGGCTAAATAAGCTGCGATTCCTTCCATTTTTTCTTTCTGTTCTAATGCGTGTGTAAGCTGGGAGGTCAAAGTTTCATTACGTTCAATCAAAGTTTGTTTGATACCATCATTACTGATGATTGTCTCTTTGTGGTTATTGCTTAGAAGTTCAATAGTTCTATGTGTAAACCAACCGATCAGTAGCGCCGCCAGCCAACCAGAACATACAAGTAACCATTGTGATATTTCTTGATTCCTTATGTAGCTCGTCACAATCGTAACCAATGTGCCGACTATACCAACTATTCCATAAATATGATTTAGCATCTTATGACTCTCTTGAGTGAAGATTTTTTCTTGAAAGAGCGGACAAGTGGTTTAAAAATTCTTCACTATTTTTTACACATTTTTAGGATTAATGCTATGTCTATTTCGATATTGCACGATGCGTGCATGCTCATGCCGTTTACAGATGCAGTTCTGATGTACAACGCCCAGCGCGCGCTCGTAGCCCCGCCACGCCTGCGCACTTCATGCAGCGGTTTTCATGCAACTGCATGAGTGGCTCCGGACCCCGCCGCTGCTGGCCTTTGCTGCCGCTTTTGGGTGTCTGAGAATCATGCGTTTTCATGCAGCATAGACATGCACGCTCATGCTGGTGTGTGCAGGCACAAAAAAGCCCGGCACATGGCCGGGCATCTGTGGGATTTTAAATCAGAGACTCAGAAAATTTTGCGCTTGCGCCGGTCGGTTCTGGCTCCCCTGACAGGATAAGCGCCAGCCAGGCTGATAACGTCATCCCGGAACATCAGCGGCAGGTTTTTATGCGTCCATTTCTCAATGAGGTTCACGGCAAATTTACGGTACAGCGTATCCGCATCGTTCGCTCCTTCAATCACGCCGGGCGCATGAATTGATCCGTTTCGCTCAAACTGGCTGTATTTCATTCTGAGCAGGCTGCCGAGTTCAACGCCGTTCACCATAAAAAATTCATCAATGAGCGTGTCAATACGCTCGTCCGTAATGCCGTCATGGCAGAACACATAGGCATTTGCCTTGCGTCCGGTCGCATCGGCCAGCGCGGGCAGCTGCTTTTCCCTTTCGGCAATCAGTCCGGCAAGGTCTGATGCCGTTTCCTGCTGTTCCAGATACTCCGCGCGCAGCGCTTTCATTTCCGGCGTGACGGTGCCGCCGTTCTGCTCAAGCAGTTCACGAAAGCGCGCCCGGTTGTCCTGGCTGGTCTGCTCCGTTTCGGCCTTACGCTGGCGCAGTGCGCTGATGCTGTCCTCAGCGGCGGCTTCTGCCTGCTTTGCCTCCAGCCAGGCCAGCATTTTGCACTGGAGGTCCTGTACGCGGGCCTGCCAGCCAGCGGGAAGGTCCTTCACCAGCGCGGTCGTGTGGCTGATAACGTCGGCCTCGGGCAGCTTCAGGAGCCATCCCGCATCCTGCAGCGGCTTCCGGCTTCTTGCCACGAGCGAGCCAACGAGTTCAGCGGTTGTCTTCATCTCTTCTTCTGTCATGTTCTGCTGTGTCATGCTTTTTTCTCTCTGTCAGGGCTGTGCGTGGCGGTCGCGGCGGGTGCAGGCGTCGCCGTAGCGGCCCAGCGTCTGCGGCTGACGCGCCGCGCTCAGTGGTTCAGTTGCGGGTTCTGACTCCGCAGGCTTCTGCGGCTTCATGATGATTTTCTCGACGCTCTCCAGCGCGGTGAACGTGCAGGAGCAGTCAAGGTTGGTGCACTGATACCAGGTGCGCTTGACGGTCGCTGACTCGTAGGCGCTGGTGCGTGTGTGCGCGGTGGTGCCGCACTCCGGGCATTTCAGGGCCATTGCGCGCCCTCCTGCGAAATCCGGTCCCGGCGCTGCGCAAAGCGCAGGTGCTGCGCGGGGGTGTGGCTGCCCTGACAGTCGCGCAGCATACCGGCCTCCGGGGCAAGGCCCGTTTCGGCCAGCGCGTCCTGATAGGCTGCGGCCACCGCCGGGCGCGTCCGCTGCACCTCACGCGCCACGGCGCTGCGCAGCAGCCGGGCGGCCACGTCAAGCCCGCCGGGGCCGTTCAGGAACGGGGCCAGCGCGGAGGTGAGCGCCGGGCCGTGTTCGCTCATAAAACCGCTGAGCGCATCCTCCGTGCAGGCCTCCAGCACCATCCGCTGTGAATACACGCTCTCGCGCGCGGCGCAGTTAATCTGCCAGTTCAGCACCGCGATGCGTTCGCGCAGCTGTGGCACCTGCTCACTGTAATCAGCCGTATTTTCGCCCGCCGTGAGCAGGGTATTCAGCGCCGTTTCGGCCTCCTGACGCTCACTCAGGTGCGTCTGCCACTGGCTGCGGGCGGTGCGGAACTGTTCCACCGCCTGTGCGGGTGTGATTGCAGCGGTCATTGTTGCTGCTCCTTCTGCGCCATTTCGCGGCGGATCAGCATTCTGTTCCGTGCTGCCGGTGACGGGCCTTTGCTGAGGTCAGTGCGGGCTGCATGATCCGGGAATACACCTGCCAGCCTGAAGGCTGCGTCCTGCTCCGGCAGGGCGTCGCGCTCAAGCGCAGGGCGTGTGATATGTTTTGCGATAAATTCCCTGAGTACGCTTTCCGGGTCGTTGACGCCCCGGACGACGCCGGTGGTGATGGATGCCTCGCGGCCCAGCGTGATTTTCAGCAGGCTCAGCGTCTGAATCAGCGGCCCGCCGTGCGTCTGCATGAAGTCCTGCCACAGCTGCATGGCACGCAGCCGGATGAGTTCGTTATGGGCGCTGATGTAATCTTTCGCGCGGTCGGCAGTCTCCCACGGCAGGAACTCACTTTCCTGTGCGTGCAGGGCCAGCAGGGCGTCAAACTCTTCCAGCGACTCGCGGTAGAGCGCAATCTCCGCGCGCAGCTTCTTCATCTCCGGCGTCATCACGCCGCCGTTCTCACGGAACAGCCTGCGCCATTCGTCATTCTGTGCGGTCGCGTTCGCCTCAGTCTCAGCACGGCGCTGGCGGATGGTGTCAGCCTGCGAAGCCGCTGACTCCTGTTTATGGCGCGTCTCAATCCAGGCATTTCGGGCAGCGTTAACCTTTTCCAGCGCACTCTGCACGGAAGCAGGGAGCGCGTCAGCTGCTGTTACGGTGGCGTTATCGGTCATGGGCATTCCTGTCGGCTGGTTTCAGTAAGTCAATTGTGCCGGGTCTGGCACAGCGGCTGCTACCGGAGGGCGTTGTATGACGGACCAGACAAAAGCATTACTTCTGGCGAGCCAGGGAAAGGCCTCAATGAAGCCTGTTATCAGCTTTCAGTTTTAAATAAATTATTCACCATTCTTCACCAGAGAGAAAAAATTAGTAAATACAGTTAATTAAGAGGTGAAGAGTGAAAAAATAATCCTTCACCCTCTGTTCACCATTCTTCATCAGAAGGATATTGGCCTAGCTTATCCTTTAGAATGATTGGTTTTTAAAATCCGATTCAAACGAACTTAAAGTTATTGGATAAAACCTTACTATCCCTCTTTAGTACTATTTAGTACTGTTCTGGTACACCCATACTTTATGTGGTTTTTGTGCGACCGGTCAGACAGATTTCTGTTGTTGTCACTGGCAAAAATATTCGCAAAATAAAGAGCTACCCGATGCCGTACACACCTGTGCGGCGCTTCACGGACACCTTAGAGGTAGCTCATGCACACGACTTTAAGCGCTCATTCATCCGCCCCGGCGGCCCCTGCCATGCCGGTATCATTCCCGGTCCAGGAACGCTTTATGCGTCTGCCGGAAGTGATCCACGTCTGCGGCCTGTCCCGCTCGACCATTTACGACCTCATCAGCCGCAGTGCTTTTCCGGCGCAGGTGTCGCTTGGCGGCAAGAACGTCGCGTGGCTTGCCAGTGAAATCAGTGCCTGGATGAATGCACGCATCGCCGCACGTGGTCGGGAACGTGCAGCATGATCTTCACCAACTCTTGAGATTTTCCGCCATGCTGCATTTTCCTGTGTTCCCCGGCTTGCGCGCCGGGGCCATTCCCTGGTACAGTCTTTCTGCTGTCGCAAAATCGGCAGCCGGGATTGGCGTCCTGAATATCTCAATGGCGACACCAGACGCCCAATGCGTCTTTTTTTGTGTCCATGCCTTAGTGCAACCATTTTTCGGGCTGCGGTTTTATTGCCGTAGTGCCGTCTGTGTAATGGTGGCCCGGGCGGGGGCTTCTCACGAAGCGCCGGTATCCATTGAGGCCGGTTACGCCAACCCCGTCCGGGCTACCACCAGTGAAATTGGCGTTTCCGGTGGTGGCGATAACCGCTACTCAATGGAGACTGCCATCATGGCTACGGTCCTGAATTCCCCATACCCTCAGTTTGTTTTCGTCTTTGCCGCCGTGCGCCGTACTGAGCGCCAGCAGCGTATCCACATGCTCCGCACCGTTGCCGCTGACGAACGTGCCGCCCGCCAGAAGCTGGCCCGCGATTACGTGCTGTCCCTTGCCGCCCGCCTGCCGGTCCGGGAGGTGCGCGCATGACTCACGCCACCATTTCCCACGCCGACCTGTTATGCCTTGAGCACCTTCGCAACGCCGGGCGCTTTATCAGCGACATGACCCTGCTTCAGGAGTGCCACGAACAGCCACCGGCCACACAGCAGGCGCAGCTGGCTTCTCTTGTGTTTCTTATCACCGAACAGCTGGACGGGGTGGTAAACCGCTGTCAGGACGGCTGGATGAACGAAGAGGTTGAGCCATGAGCGCGCGTACCCTTTCAACTGAGCTGCGGGCCGCGCTGTCCCGCCGCGCGGTGGCCTGCGCCTGGCTGACCGTCTGCCGCGAACAGAAGCGCTATCCCGGCCTGACGCTGGCGCGCCTTGAGCACGCCATTGAAACCGAGCTGGAAGGCTTCTATCTGCGCCAGCACGGACGCCAGCGCGGTCAGGAAATTGCCTGCGCGCTGCTCGACGACCTGCTGGCCGCCGGGCCGCTCAAGTCGGTTCCGTGCCTGAGCTTTCTGGGACAGGTGGTGATGGATGAACTCTGCGGGCGCCTCAAAGACGCGCCGGTGCTGCACTGAGGGAGAACAGAATAATGAAAATGACCGTATCAGACGCGGCAAAGGCCGCGCGGGGCCAGTGGCCCCGCATTCTGCCCGCACTGGGCGTGAAGGTGGTGAAGAACCGCCATACCTCCTGCCCGGTGTGCGGCGGAACCGACCGCTTCCGCTTTGACGACCAGGAGGGACGCGGCACGTGGATTTGTAATCAGTGCGGTGCCGGTGACGGCATGGACCTGGTGAAAAAGGCCCTCTCACTGAGCCTGACCGAAGCCGCTGCGCGGGTAAACAGCCTGACCGGCAGCCTGCCACCGGTGGACAGTACGCCTGTCGCCAGCGCGGGCGAAGATAACGAAGCTGCCCGTGCGGCCGCCGTGAAGCAGGCACAGCAGCTGGTCAGCACCGCGCAGCAGGCCAACGGGAACGCCTACCTGTCCCGTAAGGGCTGGCCGGAGCAGTCCTGCCTGACGCTGGCGAAGCCGCAGAAAGTCGCGCTCACGGCGTATCGTGCCGGTGACCTGCTCGTTCCCCTGCACGATACGGGCGGGCAGCTGGTGAACGTGCAGCTGATTAACGCCGCGGGCGAGAAGCGCACGCTGAAGGGCGGCCAGGTCAAAGGCGCGTGCCACGTTCTCAGCACCGGCAAACCGGCAGCGCGCATCTGGCTGACGGAGGGCTACGCCACCGGCCTGACGGTACACAACCTGACCGGGGATGAGGTGTGGATTGCCCTGTCGTCCGTCAATCTCCTTTCTCTGGCTGGCCTTGCCCGTGAAAAGCACGCCACGCTGCCTCTGCTGATTGCCGCCGACCGCGACCTGAACGGCGACGGGCAGAAGAAAGCAAAGCAGGCCGCTGAAGCCAGCCACGCCGCCGTGGCCCTGCCGCCGGTGTTCGGCGACTGGAATGACGCCTTCATGCAGCACGGTGAGGAAAGCACCCGGCGGGCGCTGGCCGGAGCCGCCACGCCACCCGCCGCCAGTCCGTTCGACGTGATGAGCGAGGCGGAGTTTTCGGCCATGAGCGCCAGCGAAAAGGCGGAGCGCGTGGCGGAGCACTACCGCAGCGCGCTGGCCGTGGACGCCAGCGGGGAAATTCTGTCCCGTTACCGCTCCGGCGCGTGGAAGGTGATTTCCGGGAAGCAGTTTGAGCGCGACGTGGCGAAGCTGTTCCAGCGCCTGCGCGCACCGTTTTCGGCGGGCAAAATTTCGGGCGTAGTGGACACGCTGAAGCTGATGCTGCCACAGCAGGCCGACCCGGCGCGTCGCCTGATTGGCTTCCGTAACGGCGTGCTGGACACCCGCACCGGCGGCTTCAGCCCGCACAGCAAAGACTTCTGGCTGCGCACGGTCAGCGAGGTGGACTATACGAAGCCCGTTCAGGGTGAAACATTGGCAGACCATGCGCCGCACTTCTGGCAGTGGCTCGACCGCGCCGCCGGACGTAACCCGGCCAAACGCGACATCATTCTGGCTGCGCTGTTTATGGTGCTGGCGAACCGTTACGACTGGCAGCTGTTTCTGGAGGTCACCGGCCCCGGGGGCAGCGGTAAGAGCATCATGGCGGAAATCGCCACCATGCTGGCCGGAACGGACAACACCACCTCCGCGACCATCGAAACGCTGGAGTCGTCCCGCGAACGCGCGGCGGTGATTGGGTATTCGCTGATTATCCTGCCCGACCAGGAAAAGTGGAGCGGCGACGGCGCGGGCATCAAGGCGATTACCGGTGGCGATGCGGTGTCCGTTGACCCGAAGTACCGCGACGCCTATTCAACCCACATACCGGCGGTGATTCTGGCGGTGAACAACAACCCGATGCGCTTTACCGACCGCAGCGGGGGCGTGTCGCGCCGCCGGGTGATACTGCACTTCCCGGAAATCATCCCGGCAGACGAACGTGACCCGCAGCTGAAGGAAAAAATCAGCGGTGAGCTGGCCGTCATTGTGCGTCAGCTGATGCAGCAGTTCAGCCAGCCACAGCAGGCCCGGTCGCTGCTTCAGTCGCAGCAGAACTCTGACGAGGCGATGCGCATCAAGCGTGATGCGGATCCGATGGTGGACTTCTGCGGCTACCTGTTCACCACGCCGGAGCCAAATGCGCTCTATATGGGGAACGCAAGTATCAGGCCGCTTCAGCCCAGGCGTTACCTCTATCACGCCTATCTTGCTTACATGGAGGCCAACGGCTACAGGAATCCGCTCAGCATGAAGATGTTCGGCCTGTCGCTGGAGAGCATCATGCGGGAATACGGACAGCACTACATGAAGCGCCGGACAAAGCTGGGTGTTCAGACCAACCTTGATCTGACGGAAGAAAGTAGCACCGACTGGCTGCCAAAGTGCGACGCCCCTCCAGCAGCATGACTATCTAAACCGGCGAAAGCCGGTTTTTTATGCCTGAATTTCACCAGTGATGAATGATATCCTTCACCCTACATCTATCATTCATCAGGTAATTAACTGATATATATAAATAAAAATGAAAGGTGAACAATGTGAAGGGTTTTCTGTAAAATCTTTTTTTATCGAAAATTTGAATTCAGTATCCTCTACTGCAATTAATAAATCTCAAATTTTGATTATGGACGAACCTCAATTCGGTAGATAAGGTACTGAGACAGTCATAAAGGAGATGCGTAATGGATACTGTCGAAGAGCTGAAAGGGACGTATTTTTACAAAGGAATGTTCAATCTTTCCGCTGGAGAGCTTTTTTTCTTCGTGTTCCTGGATGAGGCTCAGAAACAGCTTGGTGTGGAAGATGTAGCCACTTTAGCACTAATAATTTTAGGTCAACCAACCCAAACCACGCGCGCAAAACCAGCCGGAACAACTAAGGGAACCTCAATCTTGAGTGCAAATCTTCGTGTTTGGTTAAAGATCAGAGTGCACCGCTGGCCAACACTTACTACCGAAAGCATTAAAGGATTGAGATTCAGTTACGTAAATAACCTGGGTGCTTTCGCTGGGCGCTGGATACCCATATTGGGTATAGGATTTATCATGAATGACGTGGTTCAAATTGCATGGAAAACGACTCACAGCTATAACCTGATTGCAAAGGAAGGTGACAAGTTATGGTAAAAGACACAATGGAAAGCGCTGTGTTGGAATGGTATGACAATAATTATAATTCTAAGCCTCTTTTTGCAAAAAATAAGCCTGAGCTAACGCTTGAAACCAGTCTATCAACAGGTAAATATCCCTGGGCCAGAGAAACTGGCGACGAAATAATGAATGACTATTTCGAGCGATTTAGCGTCGATAGCAGCGAATTTGATTTTCTTGCATATTGGCCTTATGAAAAAGGATTTCTACCTAACTTCTTAAGGCCTAAATCCCAAAAGCTCCCTGACGTTGAACCGAAACCCTTGACGATTCATATGCTCGTCGAATCAGCGAAAGCCGGACGGTGGCTTTTCAGCTAATCGATGCAAGTTGCTATCTCGTCCAGTAAGGGCCAGTGCGGTTAGGTTCCGTCTTTCGGAGCCTAACTTATCGGTCGGGGAATCTGCTGGTTGGCTACTCTTCAATCTTAGAGATCATCTGCCCTTAAAAATTGATTAAAATAAAGTGGGGGCACAAAAGGGGGCATTCTTAGTTTTTTGTGATTTTATCTTCATAAAAAACATATGGTTGCAGTGTTGTTTGAGTCCGGCCTTCGGCACCAGGTATACGAATTAAAGTCGCTCAAGGGCGGCTTTTTTTGTGTCTGGGATTTGGTGTCTACCGAAATTGTCTTTTCTCACAACTCTCTCAATCTGTAAGTTCATTAAATCCAGGACATACTTTGCTATTTTTAACGGGCTCGAATAATTTAAAATCTCAACGGGAAGTTAATCCCATGCCATTTCCGTGAAGCCGTCTATATCGATTGTTTTTACTGTAAGTCTTGGCGCATGCATCCCCTGGAGCATAAAATTATAGTCTGAAAGCAAACCTGACTGCCTTGGGTAAATTAACTGCAAGCGTGAGACCTTATAGCATCCTGCATAGGCATAAAGCTGATACATATCGCTACTGGAAACCCCGAGTTTTCTATCTGCTGCGTTCAGCAATTTCCACTTAGTGTCCGCTATTAACTGCGGATTTCCATCGTCATCAACTAATGCAATATCCGGCCTTAATTGAAATTTTGGGGAATCATTGTCGTGCATTGCCAGATATTTTCGGGGGCCTTGAGTACGAAGATGCCAGCCCTGATGGTGTGCCCAAGGCTTCAGCTTTTCTGCTACCCATGCTTCAAACAGACGATTCATATCAAACAGCAATGAAAACAGCGGCGTGCTGCCCGCTAGTACATCTGGTTTGATCGCGGCAATAAACAATCGACACTGTTCAAGTACAGGCTGAAATCGTTGGGTAATGCGATCGTTTTTAAGTAACTTGAATGATTGCAGAGTGATGGGTGCATCATTAATGCCATTAAAATGCATTAACAGTTCGATTAACTTTTTTTTGGTTTTGCCGGAGCGTGTCCAAGGTATTAGCAGGCGTAGGGTAAAGCGGAGTATCTGATTTAACAGCATGTCTTCGCTAAACTCGTCGAAGCGACAATAAAGACGTTCTTTATGAACTAAGTTGTGCCGGACATGTTGTGGGATAACCAGGCGGCCGCGCATTACTGACAGGTTTTCTTCCTGTTCTATATAATTGCGTAACTTGCCCTGGAGGATCTGCGTATGCAAATCATGGCAAAAGTGCTGGATAAATATATCCAGTAGGCTATGTTGCTGAGTATTGATACTCGCCTGCGCCCCTTTATGTGTACGCATGAGTCGGGCGGTATGCAGCATTTGCACCATTGCTGCACGGCACGATTCAGGCTGTTCCTCTTTACCATGTATCTTAGGCAGGATTTCAAGTGTTAAATCGTCTAGCTGAATTACGCCGCAAAATTGTGCGAAACGAATCGATTGATGGCCCCAGCTAAAGGTGCCGGCAGGAAGACTTGGCGCCAGCTTTTCCAGCAAGCGGGCATGATGAATGCCCAGCGCGTACTGATCTATGGTTCTTTCTGCAATAATCGGTAGCGAGCTATGTTCAATAACCGACAATATTTCCGCCACGGTTTAATCCTCGTAAATTTTGCGAATCGAGTCGGGCGTAATTTCCTGGGCAGTTGAAACACGGTATTCAACGACCTCTTCAAAGTCATCATGGGTAAAGCCGAAAACATCTTTACTGGTCAGCTTAACATGGCCAATCAGTGGAGCCTCCACCAGCTTACCGGTAGCGTCGATATCGCGGAATACCAGCTGGATTTTGTGCCAGTCTTCATAGAAGTATTCCTGTAGAAGAGGAATAAACTGATTCAGGAAAACTGTCTTTAGCTGTGTAAGGTTAGTAACGGAGCAAAGATAAGCATGCCCGAGCATAAGATCACGGCTCAAAAGAAAGCGGATACGGTGATTCATCGCATCCAGCAGTTCTCGAAGGTCAATCTGGCCTCCATCTTCATCAATAATATTTCCCGCACCGTCTGAGCCAGCAATTTTGCTACTGTCCGGCATCAGTTCCTTGAAACGGAAACGACGACGTAAAGCGGTATCCAGCAGTGCAATGGAACGGTCAGCGGTGTTCATCGTGCCGTAAATATCCAGGTTATCAGGCACGCCAAATGGCTTACGAGAATAGGGCAATGTAATACGCATGCCTTTGTCGCCGTTAGTGCGTTTGTCGGTTTCAATTAACGTGATTAGCTCGCCAAAAATTTTTGCCACATTGCCACGGTTTATTTCATCGATAAATATAGCGTAGCGATGCTCTGGATCAGCTTCGGCACGCTTACAGATAAGGCGAAAAACTCCGTCTTGCGGCGAGTAGCTTAATTCACCGCTTTCTTCGTCCATTTCCGGACGAATACCTTCGACGAAATCTTCATAACTATAAGCTTGGTGAAAGGTGACGAATTCATAGCGGCTGATTATTTCTGTGGCAGCAGGTTGCCGCTTGAGCCTCTCTTGTAGCTCATCCAGATGAGCTGAGTCATCTTCAGTATCTGGAATGATATACCATAGACCATCAGCATCTTTATCAAATAAAGATGGAGACAAGCGTTTTTGATGATTAACTGTAGTAGAGAACTTACTCGTATGTCGTTGGAGAGTTGATCTTAAAGTTGATTTAACATCAGCATTCCCAGTATGAAGTTTTGACTTCGCAATAAAGTATTCGTGATTTGCTATTTGAGATAGACTGGCTTTATAACCTAAGTCTCGAATGCACATGTATATAATATCGCACCAGGTGCTATTGGCTAACTGTTCCGCCAGCCATTCCTTTCGTGAAATGCTATTAGCATTGCTTGTGTACTTTTCCTTTAATTTATTAAGTTCATAAGTTTTACCTGTACCTGGTGGGCCAAATAAAACTAAATTAAGAGGGTTGATGATTTCCTGATGTGTAAGCACTTTATCAATTGGTGTTATCGCTACAGGTTTTGCGACAACCTCTTCGCGTTTTTGCCAGATTTCCGATAGCGGTGGAACGTAGAAGTCGAGCTGCTTACTATTCTGTTTTTCTTCCTGTTCACGACGGATCTCAAGCAGCGCTCTGTCCATTCCCACAGCTGACAGCTCTTCTTTTTGTTGTGGCTTGAAGGCGTGGATAATGATGCGGCGATCATTGTTACTAAAGATGCGTTCAAATTCATCCGGAAACAGCATAAACATCAGCATATGGCGGAACTGGCGGCTGGCATTTTCAGGGATTATGCTTAGCCACTCTGCAAAGGCGAAGCCATCACTCAGACGAGCTTCACGCTCAGCTAATGATAGTGCTAATAACGCTTTCAGGACGTTAGTAAGATAAGCAAACTCACGCGCCCGGAAAGTGTTGAATCCAGTCCCAGCACTGCCTACGCCTGAAAGCACCGCATCTTTTAGTAATGGGTTATCATTATTTAGCGCTTCACCAGCAAGCTCCCAGATAGTGGTTATCTGCTCACGCTTGGTTCTGACGCTGATGTTACTGGCACAAAGAAAGAGTAGCCATAACATCTCTGCAGTGAGCTGCTTCGCCTCTGGAGTGACGCTGGCCAGCTGTTCCTTAAGACGATGAATAAAGTTGCCTTCAAGCTCTAGCTGACTGTTGACCACATCGCGCTCAATTTCGACCAGATGCTGACTATCCCAGAGGTTTTTATTGCTGAAAAGTGAGCCGCCATTAATCAGGCAACGTTGCCGCCATTCACTGGCTGCTTTTAAAATTTGTTCTGCTTGTTCTTCACCGGTATAGCGGCTCATCCTTGTTATCCTCTGTTAAATAGTGAGCAAATTACGAAGCTAACTGATTCGATATGATCCATCGTCCATTCGCGTACCATCATTTTCAGCATCTCTTTCAAACATCATTCGGATGCTTGTTTCTAAAATATCTCCGCTCGCCTCAGACTTGTCTTTTCTTAAAGCGGCCTGTAGCTGTGAGATGTCACTAGCACTGTCACCCATTGGCCAGAGGGCCGCTCGCGCTAAACTTCGTTTGCGTGACATAAGCCCCTGGAGTAAACAGTCGAAAGAGTGTTCTTGGTAGCCAGCATGTATGGCCATTGGCATATGGATTTGGACTGGGTGCTGCTGGCCGATACGATGTACACGGTCATTACATTGCTCTTCAACAGCAGGGTTCCACCAGCGAGACAGGTGAATGACATGTGTTGCGGCAGTCAACGTTAAACCCGTTCCGGCTGCTTTAGGGCCGAGCACCAGCAAGTCAAAGCCACCATCTTGCTCAAGATGGTGCTGGAATCGACGCACGATAGCCTGGCGCTTCTGAATGGGCGTGTCGCCGTTAATATGATCAATATGTTCAAGCCCGAATTCCTGGCGAGCCAGTTCCATAAACCGGAACTGCATTTTCCGGTGTTCAATGAAAACTAAAACACGCTCACCTTTTGCTTTAATACGATGCAAAATCTCAAAGCATGCATTCAGACGCGCAGAGGCATCGATAAAACTCTGATTGTCGCCGCTCATTTCCATAGCTGGATGTACTGAAACGCCGCGGATATGCTGCAGCATTTTAAGTGCAGCGCCGGGACCGCCCTGAGAAAGTTTTAACCGGGCTGTTTCGTAAGCAATAGCTTGTCCTTCCGGCATCAGGCGCGGATGAAGAAAGCGTGTTTTTGCAGGCAGCTCTTTCGCAACATCTTCTTTTAAACGGCGAAACGCTAAAGGTGGCAGTTGATTGTGAGGTTCAAAGACTCGCTGATACAGCTGAAGCATATTTTGCTCATCAGGTTCGCTATACAGCGTATTGAAATTACGTAACGTATCCAAAGAACCAGGGGCCAACTGGTCCATTACTGCCCATAAGTCTGTCGTGGTGTTTTCTATTGGCGTGCCTGTCAGGCCAATTCGATAATCAGCATTGACGGCGCGGGCGGCACGAGCTCGCAGTGAGTCAGGATTTTTGACGGCTTGTATTTCATCGAACACTACAGCTGAGAAATGGATCTTCGCAAAGGAGTGTTGGTAATTAGTCAGCGTTGTATATGTCGTTAATATCCAAAAGCGATGACCTTTTCCTTCTTTGATTGCCTCATGCAACTGCTGAAAATTCAGTAAGGTATTGCCATCTTTTGTCTCGACACCTTTAGCATCGAAATCTTTATACTGGCTTAAAGATGAACCATAGAGGCGCAGCAAATGGCCAAGTCCATCACTATCAGTATGCTGCCTTACCTCAGCATTCCAGTTTTCCAGCAACGATGTCGGCGCAACAATAAGTACTGGTCCGCGCTCTTTATTGCTGACAGTACTGACGTTATTGTTCTCTTTTAACCAGCGTAGAAAGGCAATGGTCTGAAGTGTCTTACCTAAGCCTTGCTCATCTGCGTTCAAAATGCCTGGCATGCCTGACTTCCATGATGAAAGCTGCAAGCTAAAGCTCTCAAGCTGATGCGGCCGCAAAACTGTTTTAATGCCTGCGGGAAGTTGTTCATCAATAAATACGGAACGCTCTTTAAGGTCAGGCTGCCAGAACAGCTCCTCAAAGTTGTCTTTGGTATCCAGGATTACCGTAGCGGGAGGTAGACCATTAACCGCAGACGTATCTTCAATTTCTGTTGTTTCCGCTGAACCTTCTATCTCTTTTAGATCAGCCAAACGCGTTTCTAGCGCGTGCAATGTCTCTTCTGTGGCTTTAACAGGATGAGACGCGATCTCAACTTCATTCTGAGATGCATCTATAGCATTACGCAACTGATCGCAGATGCTTGCCAGCACCTGGCTATCCATCGCAGCGATAATGTTGGTCAGGGCATCAGGGATTACCTCAGGCAACCAGACCGTTTCTCCGGTCATAGGCGTAGAAACAGCACCTTTTCGATAATGCAAAATTCCTTTAACACGCTCGGAATATTCAATGGTTTCAACAAATGCAGGACCTGCTGCAGCTTCAATAGCTTCTTCTTCACCCACATCGTCGAGACCATCCAGCCTGCCTGATTGTCTTAAGTATTTTTCAACAGCACTGGTAATTGCAGGTCGTGGGTTTTCAATAAAAGCGCGTCTTTCGTCAGGTGAAGACTTTTGCTTCTCCACCATGACATCGAGGGTGGGCCGAGCGCTGCGGTCAATGACCAGATAATTGCCTTCGCCAACACGGTAAGCGGAAAGCGCTCCTTGAGTTCTGACACGTTGCTGGAACCGACGTAATGTTTGTTCACTTAGCTCACCTGCAGACTCGCTAACTGCCTCTCCACTGCTTTCCAGTTCTTCTATACTCTTACCGGAAAAAGGGACGATTTCGAAATCATCAGCACCCTTTGAGCTGGTGGAAATAGAAAAACGATCGGCAATGCGAACTTCTAAACCTTGCATAAAGTCAGTCAGCGAGACACGAACGGCATTGATTTCATGGCCCATCTGGACGCCAGGATCAAGGGCCTGACGGAAGCGCGCCAGCGATTCCCAGTCCGATGCTTCTCCGCCGCCTGGCGTAAAGTCTTCGGCAACTTCAACAGCCTCCATCATCCATAATGGCAACCGGCGTGGCCCTTGAGATGTGGTTAAAATTGATCCGGTCCGGTGTGGTAGCTGGCGAACACCATTGCGTAGCCATTCATGCTGCAGGCGAAAGGTATCGCTCCCAAGTGAGCCTTCGATATCGGTTTTCAATGTCAGATCGACGAGAGGAGGCATACCCAAAGCTTGCGCCGTTTCGGCGTCTAGTCTGCCTGCCAGATGATGACTCAATACGATAGCGTCATCACTGATGTGTAAGGGTTCACTAAATTCTTCTGCCAGCGCTTTCAGATCGGCGATAGCGAAAGCTAAGGCGCGATCGTTATGTGTCAGGCCAGACAAAGTCGCGGGCTGCTGTCTTTTAAACAGGCGATTAATGAAGCTCTGCTTTTCTTCAGCAATATTGAGGGTAATCGCCTCTGCATTATGATTGAAAATAAATGTCATGACAGATACTCAATTTGTTCGCGTACTTTTTCCTGCCAACCGCTGAGGTGTGGAATCGCAACAGGATTAGGTAGCATGCGGATATGTTCGCAGTCATAGGTCAATCTAAATAGTTCAGGCGCTTTTTTATTATCAATGCTAAAAATATGCACTTTGTAGTTGTGTGATCCTTCAACCACAATGCAACGTCCGATTTTCAGAATAAGCAATGAGGTATTTTTGCGGCTGCCAGCAACTTGCCGTCCGAAGGTTAAGGTCGCACTTTCCCGCATAGTTTTTTTTATCGATCTGGCCCGCATATCTGCTTCTGCACTAAAAGCCACCCATGCTGAATCAATTCTGCCCTGATGGTATAAATTGAGCCAGAACTTGCGTCGAGGCTCCCACATATGGCTGTCCTCAACGTCAGAAACTACATCTAAAAAGAACAAAATATTTTCGCGTGTCAGCCAGCTTATAATCAGGTTTCGGCAAGCTTCATCTACGCTTCCCCATACGCCACCGCGGCTCAGGCGCGGATCTTCATAAAAAGCCACCAGCGTTTCGGTCAGATAGCGAGAAAGTTCTTCGTCGGGTTGTTTATATAACCAGTGTGATAACAGCGCATTGATGGCTTCCGCTGCGCCATTCATCAAAGCGCCACTTCTGCCATCGGGTTTTAACCAGGCAAATAGCTTCTCAATAGCGGATCTTTCATTCAATCCAGGTGCCAGTGATGCTATATAGGCCAGATGAGCGTACGACATTAACCCCGGATCGTGCGGGCGTGTAATACCAAACTGTTTAAGCTCTTTCCATGGCGCATCCATCTCCATCATTCTCTCTGCTAAAGCTTGATGCGCCTGGTGAGCGTTAAAAAATTCGGGTAGTTGCTCGACAATATCTTTCCACTTATCGCTCATATGTTCGCTTGCGATATCAAGGCAGTTTTTAATTTTGATTGTGTGTACTGAGCCCGGCTCATAACTACGGATATAGGCCGATATCATTGCAGAAATGAAGGGCTGTGAGTCCGTAACGATGGTTTCCCGTAAATAGAACTCCTGAAGTACAGCAAACTCCTCCTGGGTTCTGAATTCTTTATCAAACACAATCGGTGCGCCAGAGCAGATAAAGGACATTTTTACATCATTCCATTCCCAGCGTTCTATATGGTCAAGCAGCTTGCGTAACACCTTTTCACGATCGCGATCGGCAATCTCCTTAACGACATCAGGCCAGCGCTCATGAATGGCTTGGATCTTTACCGTTAAACCTTTTGATACAGCTATTGCTGGCTTGAAGAGGGCCACAGGCTTAAGAAAAACATCGCTCAATTTCATAGCGTACTCTTCCTCAGCGGCTCGAACAGGCGCTTGCGGATGTCTTCAATTTCCGCTGCATTAGCCGGTGTATGCATAATGATGCGGAGATCAATACGGCGGTTCATCGCCATATTTTGTGGGGTATCATTGGGCTTAACTGGACGCATTTTGCCGTAGCCCGCCACAGAAAGAACGGGTTGGTTGCGCATATTAAAATGTGCGACCAGGTCTGGCGCTGCGGCAAGCATGCTGGTGAATGTGGTGATAGCACGGTTAGTCGACAGATTCAGGTTATAAACATCTTCGCCTTTAGAGTCCGTGTGTCCCTCAATCTGCACCGCTTCAATAATGGCAAATGATGGATTGCAGCTTTTATTCCATCCGACGCTTTGGCTGAAGGTATAGCAGGGCAGCAGGGAATCGAGCGTCTTCGCTAATGCTTCGACGATTTTTCGCTTATCGTCGCTTAGCGTATAGCTATTGCTGGTAAACAAACCTTCTCCCTGAAAGCGCAGTGTGCCTTCTTCAGGAATGACATCAACTGGCAATTCAGGAAATGAATGCTTCAGATTATTGCGCAATTGATAGAGTAAGTTGAGCCGGGCAGCAGCAGCCTGCGACATATACTGTTCCAGCGGATCAACCTGCTTTAACAACTCAATCTCAGCGCGTAAATCCACGATGGTTTTATCGCGTGTTTGTACCGCCTGTTCATACTCATCACGCGGGACAGTGTTCTTATCGTTGTAACGGCTGGCAAAAAAAGCGAGCAGCACCATGACAATGAAAAGAAAGCTGACCGTCATATCTGTCATCGAGACAAAAACGGACTCTTCTTCCTCTTCATGTGAGCGCTTACGACTGGCATTGGCTCTCATGAGATTCGCCCTTGTTTCGGTGCGAAGTTTTCAGCCTGATCGACAATGCTCTGCATTGTGTCCAATGCTGGCATGAGTTCATTCTGCAAGGTTTTGACATGATCGAAGAGCGTTTCAACCGATGTGGCAACTTGCTGTTGGTAGCTGTCGAATGCCTTGCCAAGTTTCTCGTCAATGCCATCCAGACGTTCGCCCTGACCGCGTAAAGCCGCAATCAAAGACTGGAGATTAGTCAGCGTGGATTCAACCGCACGATGTTGCCCACCCAGTGTCTCTTGTGCAGCTGAAAGCGTCATTGCAGATTGTTCAGCATTGGTTTTAGCGGCTTGAGCGATAGCCGAAAGGCTATTCTCACTGCTCTCACGCAGCTGGCGTGTGCTGACTTCAATACGCTCCATCATCGCTCGAATCGGATCGGCGGCGCTGGCCAATGATTGGGCGGATGTGCGGAAGCTGCCTGAAGCGTTCTCCGAGGCGACAGCACCTTCTTTAATCCCATCAGAAGCTCGTCGTAATGCAGTGCTGGTTTCGGTCAGCATGCCCATCACATCTTCCAGTTTTTCAGCGATAACAGAAAGAGGAGAAAGCAGTTCGCTGCTGGCTTTCTGGGTCATCGCCTCAGTTGCTTTGGTGATTTCACCTGCGGTATTGCCAAAAGCACCCAGCACTTGTGTTGCGGCCTGACCAATCGCGTCGCTGGCCTTGGACGCTGATTCAGACATACGTGCCTGCGCTGCTTCAGCCCCCTGTTTCGCTGCAACTTCGAGTTCGGTTCGAATACCCAAGGCGGCGGCTTTCATATCAGCAGCCGCTTCGCCGATCGCACGCGCGCCTTCCCCGGTATTGTCTTTAATGCCCTGCAGGGTTGAATTCATGGTTGCCAGCAGGTTTTCGGCACCTTGGTTGAATGCCGATGTTGCCGTCTCTGCCGTTTGCTGCATGCCATCACGTAGCGTTTCCACCGCCTGGCCTAAGCGTCCAATCGCGCTTTCCATTTCATTGCCCATTTTTCCTGAGCTTTTATCCATTCGCTCTGCCAGCAATTTGATCTGGTCTCCTGCCAGAGAAATACGTTCGCTGGCTTGTGCCAGGGCCCTGCCGACATCCTCAGAAAAACGTGAAGAGAGGTTTTGTACCATTTCTCCCACACCATCGTTTCCCAAACGACTGACCTGTTCGATAACCGGCGTAATAGCTGTACTAATAGATTCCGAGATCGCTCTTGGAAGGTCTTCACGCAGCGGGCGGCCAATCTCAGCAGCCATTTCCAGTCCCAGCTTGCGGAAATGCTCGCGGCTCTCGATGGTGGCTTTCAACTGGCGAATAGAAAGATCTTCGAGGCTAATAAACGTCAGACGCTTTTCAATCAGGCTATTGAGGCCATGAACCGCTTTTTCTAAATGTGACGTACCGCGTCTTAAAGCTACGGTAAAGACAATCGAACAGCAGAGACCGGTCAGGGACATGATGAATTTTGCTGAAGCGATGGTAAGTAAGCCCTCTAAGGCTGCACTCCCGCCGTCATCCAGAGAAGTACTCATTGAGTTAAGCGCAGAAATCAGGCCCAGAAAGGTAAGAGATAGCCCTACAGTCACAAACAGCCCCGGAACGATACGCCAGAAGCCTTGCGTAAAGTGCAGGTCATCCAGATTAAAAAATTGGCTGGGACGGACCGCATTGCGCACGACAAGTGTACCGTTCTGATCGTCGATTACGTGGGTTTCGCGATATTCATACCAGGCTGCAGCAACATTCTTTTGTTCTTCCGTTTTATCGGCTGCTGCAATACTGGCGTCGATTTCAGTCACATGCTGGCTGAACTGACCTTCAGGCGTGTTTGCGATAATGCTGTGAATGCTGCTGAGAGCATTGCGGCGGCTTTTTACCAGCTTGCGCCAGCGGACAACGGCAAAGCAAAGCGTGGCAACCAGCAGGATAGTGACAAATCCAGGGGCAGCATCATTTTTTAAAACTGAAGCGATAGACAAAATGCCATTACGCACCAGCACGCCGGGAAGCAGCAGCGAATCCATTTTTACACCATAGATAACAAGAAGAAGGGAAGTGTTTCTTTTGGGAATACTCTAATAGATTTCATTATTCTTATCTATCTTAACAGCACGTCTTAAGAAGAAGTTTGAGTTCTGCATTTTTAATTTTGATAATCAAATAATTACCTGGCGGTTGCCGCGACCTTGGCTGGTGAATTTAAAGAGAAGTATTAGTTTTGCAGGGGATTCCTGAAGCTAAGCGGAAGTTTTACTGAGGGAAAGTTGATGCTTGTGCTTGAGCGCATGCGATGTATGATTTTACCCATCTCATTTATTGCCCTCCGTTTGCCGTTTCGACAGGCTGTCGACCACATGCGGTAGGTTGCGTATTCAATGTTTTTCCGGAATTCCTATGTCTGACAAAAATTTTTCGCAAACGGCTGCCTTTATCTGGTCTGTCGCTGACCTACTGCGCGGTGATTTCAAACAGTCTCAGTACGGGCGCGTGATCCTCCCTTTTACGCTGCTACGTCGTCTTGAATGTGTGCTGGCGGAGACCAAAGACGCGGTGGTGGCGAAATATGATGAATTAAAAACCAGCCCGCTGCCGGAAGATGCGAAAGAGAAGTTTCTGCTGCGTACCAGCACATTTTCCTTCTTCAACACCTCGAAGATGGATTTGGGCAAAATGGGGCAGAATGACATCAAAGCCAACCTGGAAAGCTACGTGCAGGCGTTTTCAGCGGATGCGCGTGAAATCTTCGAACACTTCAAATTCAGCGAGTTTGTCGGCCTGCTGGAAGATGCCAACCTGCTGTTTAAAGTGGTGAAAAAATTCGCTACGACTGACCTTAGCCCGAAAGCAATTTCCAACCATGATATGGGGCTGGTGTTTGAAGAGCTTATCCGTCGTTTTGCGGAAAGCTCCAACGAGACCGCCGGTGAGCACTTTACCCCACGCGATATCGTGCGTCTGACCACTTCGCTGGTGTTTATGGAAGATGATGAAGCGCTGACGCAGGACGGTATCATCCGCACCATTTACGACCCAACGGCCGGGACCGGCGGCTTCCTCTCTTCAGGCATGGAATATGTGCACGAGCTGAACCCTAACGCGGTGATGCGTGCCTTTGGCCAGGAGCTGAATCCGGAATCCTACGCAATCTGTAAAGCCGATATGCTGATCAAAGGTCAGGATGTCAGCCGAATTAAGCTGGGTAACACTCTCTCTAACGACCAGCTGCCGCAGGACCAGTTTGACTACATGCTTTCTAACCCGCCGTTTGGCGTGGACTGGAAGAAGATTGAGGGCGAGATTAACGACGAACATACGCAGAAAGGCTTTAGCGGTCGCTTTGGTCCGGGCCTGCCGCGTGTTTCCGACGGCTCGCTACTGTTCCTGATGCACCTGATCAGCAAAATGCGCGACAACCACAACGTGGATGGCACCGTGAGCAACGGCGGGCGTATCGGGATTATCCTTAACGGTTCCCCACTGTTTACCGGTGGTGCGGGCAGCGGTGAGAGCGAAATCCGTCGCTACATTCTGGAAGCCGATTTGCTGGAAGGGATTGTCGCGCTGCCGACGGACATGTTCTACAACACCGGTATTGCTACTTATGTATGGATTTTGTCGAATAAGAAAGGAGCCGAGCGTAAGGGCAAAGTGCAGCTGATTGATGGCACCAACCTGTGCGGCAAAATGCGTAAATCGCTGGGTTCCAAACGTAATCTGATGGGCAAAGACGATATCAAACTGATCACCCAGACCTTCGGTGATTTTGAGGTGGTGGATGCCACCACTCTGGAAGAACTGGGTCTGGAAAAAGCCGCCGAGCAAAAATCCAGCCGTGGGCGTCAGTCAGCTACGGCCAAAACCGAAGCGCCGAAAACCTTTGCCAGCAAAATCTTTAGCAGCACCGACTTTGGTTATCGCCGCCTGACCATTGAGCGTCCGCTGCGGTTATCTGCTCAGGTGACAGATGAATCCATTGCGACGCTGCGCTTTGCGCCGAAGCCGTTTAACGCACCGATGGAACGCCTGTATGAAGAGTTCTCTTCCCAATGGCATGAGGATACCTATGGTGATTTCTCCGAACTGGAAGCCGAAGCGCGCGCCATCATCAAAGCCGAATTTGCCGAGCTGAAAGAGAAGCAGATTAAAGACCTGCTCGACAGCAAGCTGTGGCTGGCGCAGCGCGGGTTAATGGAAAAGGCGCAGCAGATTCAGACGGCTCTGGGTACGCAGGCGGGTGGCAAAACGCTGGTGAGCAATGACTTCAACCAGTTCCAGCTAACCCTGAAAGGGGCCATCAAAACCGCTGGCGTGAAGCTGGACGCGAAAGAGAACAAGCAGTTTATCGATGCCATCACCACCAAAAACCCGGATGCCGAACCGGTGGTGAAGAAGACGCTGAAAGAAGCCGCTCAGCCGCTGTACGGTGCGTTTGAATACAAAGGCAAAGTGGTCGAGTTTGAACAAGACGGAGACCTGCGTGATAACGAAAACGTGCCGCTGAACCCGGCGGTGCCTACCAGCGACTTGATTGAAAATTACTTCAAAGCAGAAGTGCTGCCGCACGTGAATGACGCGTGGATCAACGCCGATAAACGTGATGCGAAAGATGGCGAGGTGGGGATTGTCGGTTACGAGATCCCGTTTAACCGCCATTTCTACGTCTATCAACCACCGCGCCCGCTCGAAGAGATTGATGCCGATCTGGATGCGGTCAGCGCCGAGATTATGAAGCTGCTGCAGGAGGTACATTCCTGATGGCTAAGTATAAGGCGTATCCGGAGTATAAGGATTCTGGGGTTGAGTGGCTGGGGGAAATTCCAGATCATTGGACAACGTTAGCAATAAAACATGTAGCTCAAATAAATCCCTCTAAGTCATGTATTAGCATAGAAAAAATGAAAGGGATGTGTAGCTTTATTCCGATGGAAAAGCTCAAATTCAACTCCTTATCTTTAGATGAAGTAAAAGATGTCTCCGATGTATATAATGGATATACATATTTTGAAAATGAAGACATCTTAATTGCAAAAGTTACTCCATGCTTCGAAAATAAAAACATGGTCGTTGCGCATGATTTGCATAACGGTATAGGCTTTGGCTCTTCTGAAATTTATATTTTACGTTGTAACGATATTATAAACAATAATTTTTTATTTTATCGTCTTCAGGAAGATAACTTCATGTCCATCGCTGAAGGTGCTATGACCGGTGCTGGTGGATTGAAGAGGGTACCTTCAGAACTTCTAAATAATTTTAAATTTGGGCTTCCAGGTAAAAAAGAACAATCAATAATAGTAAATTTTCTCAAGCACGAAACCGCAAAAATCGATAACCTGATCGAGAAGCAACAGCAGTTGATTGAACTGCTGAAAGAAAAACGTCAGGCAGTGATTAGCCATGCCGTCACCAAAGGACTAGACCCTGATGTGCAGATGAAAGATTCTGGTGTTGAGTGGCTGGGGGATGTGCCGGAGCATTGGGAAGTTAAACGCATCAAGCATTTTGGTAAAGTCATTGGTGGATTCGCTTTTAAAAGCACTGACTTTACCGATGAAGGTTATCCTGTAATTAAGATATCCAACGTTTCTCACCTTAGTTTTGATTGGGGGGACTCATCTTTCTTACCCCCCAGCTTTTCATTTACGCATAAAGAATATCTTGCCCCCAATGGGGCATTGGTCTTTGCAATGACTCGTCCGGTTATATCTGGCGGCATAAAAGTTACATTACTTGATGATGACAGTGCCCCCCTTGTTAATCAAAGGGTCGGTTTTATGATGGTTAGGAGTAAAAATATGGCGAGATATATTTTGATTTCAACACAATCATCAGCGTTTTTGGCTCATTTTGTAAATAATATGACAGTTACAAATCAACCAAATATTTCCAGTGAAGGTATTGAGTCAATATATCTGCCCGTACCACCAATGAATGAAATTAGCCGTATTTTGCTTTATGTCGACAGGATGAATGAGTCTTATAATCAATTAATTGATAGGGCATTATTGCAAGTCTCTTTACTCCAGGAACGACGCACCGCCCTTATCTCTGCCGCCGTCACCGGAAAAATCGACGTCCGTGATTGGGTTGCCCCTGACACGCAGGACATTGAGGAGCCACAGGAGGCCACCGCATGAGCATGGATAGCACCAAAGAGCTGGTTTTCCAGGATGAAATGATCGCGCAGATGCTCGATCGAGGTTGGACTTGTGGCAAAACCGACGGCTACGATCGCGAACGCGCGCTGTACTCGCAGGATGCGCTGACCTTTGTGCAGACTACGCAGCCGCAGGAGTGGGAGAAATTTGCCAAAATTTATCCTACCGATACCGAGCGTCACTTCCTCGATGCGCTGGTGGCGCAGCTGAAAAAAGCGGACATCAACGCCACCGATATGCTGTCGCGCACTTATGGCACGCTTGGCGTGCTGCGTCATGGCATCAAAAACCATAATGCGCGTTTTTCCCTGTGCCAGTTTAAGCCGGAACATAACCTCAATCCGGAAACCTTGACGCGCTACAAACATAATGTCTGCCGCATCGTGCCGGAGCTGGTTTACAGCCCACATGCGTCGAGCGCCGCATTTGAAGAAACGGGCGTTAAGGCGAAGAAATGGCGGATCGACCTGGTGTTGTTCGTTAATGGCCTGCCAATAGCGACCCTGGAACTGAAGTCTGAATTTAAACAGACAGTGCAAAACGCCATTACTCAGTATAA
Source organism: Pantoea vagans (assembly GCF_004792415.1). Taxonomy (NCBI): domain Bacteria; kingdom Pseudomonadati; phylum Pseudomonadota; class Gammaproteobacteria; order Enterobacterales; family Erwiniaceae; genus Pantoea; species Pantoea vagans. The sequence continues at coordinate 3,496,927 of NZ_CP038853.1, read as the reverse complement.
GAAAACGCGTTTGCCAAAGGACCCGGGCACTAATAAACCCGAGCCGCTGCTGACTTTTAAACGCGGCGCGCTGGTGCACTTTGCCGTCAGCCAGTACGAAGTGTTTATGGCGACCAAACTCGATGGCGATAAAACTTTCTTCCTGCCGTTTAACAAAGGGACTCATGACGGCGGCGCGGGCAATGACATCCCGGAAGATACCAACGACTACGCCACCAGCTACCTGTGGAATGAGGTGCTGTTGCCGGACAATCTGCTGAAAATTCTCGCGAGCTTCGTGCACCTGCAAATCGTCGAAAAAGAAAACGCTATTGGCCTTAAGTACAAAACCGAGAGCCTGATTTTCCCGCGCTATCACCAGTGGGACGTGGTGAACAAACTGATCACCGCCGCCACAGTGGAAGGCACCGGCAATAAATACCTGATTCAGCACAGTGCGGGGTCGGGAAAATCGAACTCTATCGCCTGGACGGCCCACCAGCTTTCCCGCCTGTACGATGAAAATGGCGAGAAGCAGTTCCACTCGGTGATTGTGGTGACGGACCGCACCGTGCTTGACGATCAGCTGCAGGACACCATCTATCAGTTCGAACATCAGGATGGCGTGGTCGGGCGTATCAATAACAAAGAAGGTGACGGCTCTAAATCGGAGAAGCTGGCCAGCGCGCTGGAAAATTCGCAGCCGATCATTATCGTCACCATTCAGACCTTCCCGTTTGTCCTGAAAGCGATTGAAAACAGCGTCAGCCTCAAGCAGCGTAAATACGCGGTGATTGCCGATGAAGCGCACTCCTCGCAGAGCGGCTCTACGGCGCGTCAGCTGAAAGAAGTGCTGATGACCGAAGAGGCGGATGACGATGTGGAGATATCTTCAGAAGATATTCTGGATGCCACCGTTGCCGCGCGTAAAGGCAGCAACAACCTTAGCTATTACGCCTTCACCGCCACGCCGAAAGCCAAAACACTGGAGTTGTTTGGTCGTCGTCCTCATCCGCTGGAACCGGCGTCGAAAACGAACAAACCGGAAGCGTTCCACGTTTACTCCATGCGTCAGGCAATCGAGGAAGGCTTTATTCTCGATGTGCTGAAGAATTACACCAACTACAAGGTGGCGTACAAGCTGCTGCAAAAGCTGGACGATCCTGACCGGGAAGTGGACAGCAAGAAAGCGAAGATCAAACTTAACCAGTGGGTGTCGCTACACGATCATAACGTGTCGCAGAAAGTGAAGGTGATTGTTGAGCACTTTCGTAAGCATGTGATGCACTTACTGGCCGGTCAGGCGAAAGCGATGGTGGTGACCAGTTCGCGTAAGGCGGCGGTACGCTACAAGCTGGCGTTCGATAAATACATCGCCCAGCAAAATTACGACAAGATCAGCGCAATGGTGGCGTTCTCCGGGGAAGTGGAATTCCATGAAGATGACCACAACAGCCTTGCGCTGCTCAACCAGAAATTCACTGAGATAAACATGAACCCCGGACTGAAAGGCCGGGATATGCGTACAGCGTTTGATACTGACGACTACCAGGTGATGCTGGTGGCCAACAAATTCCAGACTGGTTTTGACCAGCCCAAGCTGTGCGCCATGTATGTGGATAAAAAGCTGGGCGGCGTGGAGTGCGTACAGACGCTTTCGCGCCTGAACCGTACCTATCCAGGGAAGGCGCAGTCCGGCACCTTTGTGCTCGATTTCTACAACGAACCTGACGAGATTTTGAAGGCTTTCCAGCCGTACTACCAGACAGCAGAGCTGATGGACGTCAGCGATCCGCAGTTGGTCTTTGAGCTTTTTGAAAAGCTGCGTACCAGCGGTATTTTCCTGTGGAACGAAGTGGAGCAGTTCTGTGACGCGTTCTTTAGCAAAAACAAATCCAACGCAGCCATTAGCAATATCTGCAAACCTGCGGTGGAACGCTGGAAGCATCGCTATACCTCGGCGATTGATGCCTATGTGCTGGCTAAAGAGATATTTGAACGCACTAAGAAGACCGGCGATGTTGTGCTGATCACCAATGCAGAAAACACCTTTAAGGACTGCGAGAAAGAAAAAAGTAAGCTGGATATCTTCAAAAAAGATCTCGGCAGCTTTGTCCGCTTTTACGAGTTTATGTCGCAAATCGTCGATTACGACGACAAGAACCTGGAGAAGCTGAGCCTGTTTGCTCGTCACCTACGTCCGTTGCTGCATGAACAGCGTATCGAAGAAGATGAGATTGATTTAAGCAACGTGGAGATGAGCCATTATCGCCTGTCTAAGCTTCACGAACAGCACCTGAAGCTGCAAGAGGATGCTGAAGAATACAAAATCAAGCCGGGGAATGATGTCGGTACAGCGAAGCCGAAGGACAAGAAAGAAGAGTTTCTGTCGAATATTCTGTCTCGCCTTAATGAGCTATTTGTCACCGATAATCTCACCGATAAAGACATGATCAATTATGCCTTCGCGGTGCGTGACAAGCTGTCAGAAAACCAGTCTGTGATGACCCAGATTGCGAATAATACGCGCGAACAGGCGATGTTAGGTGATTTCCCTAAAGCCATTGATGATGCTGTTATGGACAGCAACGACGCCCAGCAGGAGATGATGGTGCAATATCTCTCTAACCCTGAACTGGCGAAGGGCTTTGCTCGGGTGGTGTTTGATATGTTGAAAGGGGCATAATTTTTAAGTCGGCGATGAGTGGGGTGTTTAAGTGATAAGGAATGTATTTCTCTTGTTGCTTTTCGCCTCATAATTATTATGGATTTAGTTATAACCATCTTTTGTAATTAAGATAGTTAACAAGGAAATTTAAGGATGAAGGCAAAAGAAGCCAAGTTGCTCAACTTTCTGCAGACAGCGCCTCAGCTAGTTATCCCGATCTATCAGCGTATTTATTCATGGAGTCTGAAGGAGTGCGAACAGCTTTGGGATGATATTCTTCGCTGTGGAAGAGATGAGAATAATCAAGGACATTTTATCGGTTCCGTAGTCTATATCGAAAACGGACTTTATTCGGTGACTTCTCAGTCACCCTTGTTGATCATTGATGGTCAACAGCGCATCACTACAGTCTCATTGTTAATCGCAGCTTTAGCCGAAGCTGTAGGCGATGAAGAATTTATTGAAGGGTTCAATCAAGCTCAGTTACGGGGTTTCTATTTAACCAACCCCTTATTGTCAGGCGAGAAGCGCTATAAACTCATTCTATCTAAAACTGACAACGACACGTTACGCGCTATTATTGATGGAAAACCTCAGCCAGAGAATGTTTCTTTACGCGTATCAGAAAATTTTGAGTATTTCAGAGAAAGGTTGAGAAATAAGGAACTGCTGGATATTGTCTGTAAAGGGCTGAGTAAACTCATCGTGGTCGATATTTCTCTTCAGCGCGATCATGATAACCCACAGCTTATCTTTGAAAGTATGAACTCCACGGGGAAAAAATTAAGTCAGGCCGATCTTATCCGCAATTACATCCTCATGGGGCTGGAAAACGAGCGTCAGACGATGTTGTATAATGATCACTGGCGTAAGATGGAGCTTCTGTTTGGTCAGGAAGCTTATTCTGAGCAATTTGATGCTTTTATGCGTCACTACCTGACGGTAAAGACGGGAGATATCCCTAAGATTGATGGTATTTATGATGCATTTAAAGAGTACTTCTGTCGCAACAGACAGCCTGTTGAAATTGCAGTTGCAGAGATACATAAATATGCCACTTACTATTGTGCGATTGCATTAGGTATTGAGAAAAACAAACAGCTTAAAGAGATATTCCATAACATTCGTGAGTTAAGGATGGATGTTGCCTATCCTCTTATGCTGGAACTCTATGATGACTACCAACTGAATGTTCTGAAATTAAATGACTTTTCGGAAGCTTTGCGTTTGATAGAAAGCTATGTTTTTCGTCGGGCAGTATGTGCTATCCCAACAAACTCAATGAACAAAACTTTCGCTGGGTTGAGTAAAAGCTTTTATAAAGAAAGATATCTGGAAAGTTTAAAAGCGGCGTTTATATTGCTGCCATCTTATCGTCGATTCCCGACCGATGAGGAGTTTAAAAGAGATATACAAACACGCGATCTCTATAACTTCAGAAGTCGTAGCTACTGGCTTAGAAAACTCGAAAATCATAACCATAAAGAACCTATCCCGGTTGATGAATATACCATTGAACACATCATGCCACAGTGTGATAACCAGATTGACAAAGTACCAACTGCGTGGAAAGTTGAGTTAGGAGATGAATGGCAGCGTGTATGGGAAACATGGCGGCATTCACTGGGGAATCTGACACTAACGGGTTATAACTCTGAATATAGCAATCGCTCATTCGCTGATAAGCGTGATATGGATGGGGGATTTAAATTTAGTCATTTGCGCCTGAATGACGGGCTTGCTGCTCTTAGCGAATGGAATGAAGAGACGATTATAGCCAGAGCGAAAAAGATGGCAGAGCAGGCAAGTCATGTCTGGCCAAGTGCCAGTCTTCCCGCAGATTCGCTAAAAAATTACCAACATAAAAGTGAAGGTAATATTTCCTATGGCTTAAAAGACCATCCCCACCTTATGAAAAAACATGTTCATGAGTTGTTCGAAGCATTCCGTAAAGCAACGCTGGCGCTTGACCCATGCGTCACAGAGGTTTTCCTGAAGCTTTATGTTGCCTATAAGGCTGAAGTAAATTTTGTGGATGTCGTGCCGCAGGCAAAGCGACTGCATCTTTCACTGAATATTCCGTTTGCTGAAATTAATGATCCGCGTGGATTATGCCGGGATGTCTCTAATATGGGTCGATGGGGAAATGGTGATGTTGAGATTGGATTCGAGAAGCTGGAAGATTTACCTTATGTAATGTCTCTAGTAACGCAGGCATTTGAACGTCAAATGGATAACTAGTTTTTAAAAATTCACGAGCTGGAAAGTTTCGTGTATTTGCTTTGCAAAATAAAGGGAAGGAAATATTAATCGATAAGAATATTTCCTTAATTTAGTTACCTGATTACATCTACGATTCTGTAAAGGAGCTTTTCTTATGCTAACATTAAAATTTTTAGCCTCTATTTTTGCTTTGGGTCTCTTTTCTACCACTGTTTTAGCTGAGGAGGCGCACGTCTGTCGTTCGGCCTCACTGCCTCAATCCAATAGTGCAGCAACTTTGTCTGATAATACTCAGTTTTCATGTGGTAGCGATATCTCTGGCTCAGTACCTGCTTTGTCAAAAGCAGGCTGGAAAGTTACGCATGTTCTGGAGCAGTCAGATATGTCAGCTTTATCCTCAATGAAATCTGGTAAAATGCCGCCGAACCCAGAGGATTTAGCAAAAACCTACTGGGTGTTAATAATTCAAAAATAAATCATTAGCATTTTAATTTAAAGGCTACTTAAGCCTCGAGGTTAAGAGTAGGTTCAGCTGACGGGAGTGCGATAGTGTTTTATATCATTCCTGTCAGATAATCGATATTTTAATAATGATTCGGTAGTTGCCTGATGAGGTCGGAGCTTTTCTAAAGCTAATAAAAAATATAAATCATTAATTGTAATGTTAAAAGGCTCATGAATTTTTTATCTGTGCGTGACGTATTTTACAAGTTCTCCGCCTCTCTATTAACTCTTCACTAACATAGTTGCTCTATTCCAAAATTTCAATTTTTTTTCCATATAAAATCATTCCTCATACTGATTTCAAAGGCGTAGTATAGAAGCACTGAAGATTATAGATATAAGGATTATCTATGGCTTTAAATGGAAAGTTCATCATCAATGATGCGTACTACTCACTGCTGTCCCTTTCGGATTTAGGTACGTTCCTCGTGTTCTCTGGCAATGGTGCTTACCGTAACCGGGGGCCTGTAAAATGATTTCCAGGGAAGCCCTCGTTCCTGCAGGTAAAGACTGGATGGTTGATCGGTCTCAGAGAGAACTCATGTCACAATTAAATGCTTACATGCGGGATATTTATAGCCACTTCGTAAATGGTGCTACGTTAAGATAATCCAAATCGTTTGCACTATAGCAGAATGACTGGATAATCGAAGATTATATGTGAATAGAAAACGTAAAGCGGAGTAACCTTCGTGTGTATCCGGGTCTTGTATCGGAAAATTTTATTACACTGAGAAAAAAGCGTCGCCGCGTTGCTGAAAAATAACCAAGGCCGAACGTGCAGTGAGTACAGTTAAAAGATCCTCGCGGAAAAACTCCTGATCATTATTTACCTGCGCACTTGGCTGGCGCGAGACTTATTATTTCCTGCCAGATAAACCTTAATATTTATATTCAAATGATTTTATAAATAGCTTATTCAAGGCTGTTTTAAGCTGGACTTTTCTTCTCTTTCCTGATGATATATACAGGTATTTAGCGCGGTGCGGATGTGCTGCAACACACCCGCGCCGCTAATCACAATCACTATTTAGAAGGAATAGTAATCATGACTGACGCCCATTCTATTGCACAACCGTCTGAACCAGAAGTCTCCCCGGCAAATAACCGTCAATTGACTGTTGGCTACGCGAGTCGCTATCCGGATTACAGCCGGATTCCAGCCATCACCATGAAAGGGCAATGGCTGGAAGCAGCCGGTTTTGCCACAGGCACAGCCGTAGAAGTAAAGGTAATGGAAGGTTGTATTGTGCTCACCGCCCGACAGGAGAGCGAACTGATGCAGTCGCTGCGCCAGGTGTGCAAACTGTCGGCGCGGAAACAAAAGCAGGTGCAGGAGTTTATTCAGGTTATATCCGGTAAACAGAAACTCGTCTGAATGAGAAGCCGCTCCCGACATCGTATCGGGAGCGGTTAACTATCAGGACCAGAATAGTTCTACCAGCATATCTGTTGCCGGACTTTCTTCACAGTTGGCCACGTTTAACGCATTGCAGACTGACGCCTGAATGTCCGACTGCAAAGGAATACTATACCCGACGTCAACGTTATATCGACTTCATACAAAGTGAATGCGCCAGCAAACCATTCTTTGATAAAAGAGAATATTCAGCCTCTTCCGACATTTGACCTCTGCATAATTAACGTGATGCTGAGGCGGCTTTTATGCCCTCAGGCTTTAAATACCTGTGTCTGATGCCACTCAATAAATCGCTCAGCAGGCCACAGCACTTTATCTTTAGGCAGATGAAGCCTGTGTCCTTCAAGCGCCCAGAAAAGCTGGTCAACAATGGGGCTACGATTGACCCCACCTGATATCTGAATATTCAGGTTTTCATCAATGCCGATAGCACCTTTGTCGAATGCAGAATGGTGTACGGAGCAGAGGGCCAGTCCGTTATTGACTTCACATGGTCCACCATATTGCTTCCAGCGTATGTGCGCCGCCTCAAGTCCGACCAGCGCACCATCCAGTCGCAAGTCATACCCGCAAATGGCGCATTGTGAGTGATAAGCCCGTAAAATCATGTCGCGAAAGCGAGGGTTGCGAGTTCTCATCAGCGTGACTAAATCGAAGCCTAACAGTTCGGCCAGTTTAATCTGGAGAGTCTCGGGAAAGCGCTCAGTCAGAATCTGCTGCGCCAGTTTGTCGATCAGGGCTGGATTTTTTTGCAGCGTTTGATAATTATCCTCATCAAATCCGCCGCTAACCTGATTTTCAATCAGCTCGCGCTTAGTCGGCTGGATGTTTCCTTTACGAGGTCTGCAGTTCTCTGAGTTTTCGAGCGTCCAGAACCCATCTGTTCTCAACCGCCAGAAAGGCATATTGGGATAGTACTCACGCCTTTTCGGACCAAACTCAATCAGCAGTCTGGTTAACGGCTCGTCAATCTCATTTCCATAGTTAAACAGCCGCGAATGTCCTTTCCTGTATTGGGATAATACATAGAGCAGCAATAGAGGCTTATGAGGGGCGCATTGATCGCCTTTGCGCCAGACCGCGACATCGGAAATGGCAGTCTGAAGTGATTGGGCTGGAGTCATAGTCAGGGCTAAGCAACGGATAATTATTGCGATCATGCTCTTAAAAAGTATGAGATTCAATGCATGCTCACGAGAACATACTGTGAGTTGTATCCGTTGAAACAGATCACCACCGGCTCCATGCTAAACTGCATAAACACTCCCCCAATATGAACCCTTGCTGATGAGGTTGTATCTGCATTGAGTCGCCTGACCGGACGCAATCCACTGAACGGAAAATTATTGTGGCGACGCCGGTCTCTGCCGCTGGTCATTGCGCTGCTACTGGTGGGATGCGCCCGCTCTGACGCGCTGTGGACGGTCACGCATGACCTCTGCATGAATAACTATCACTACCGTCGCGATCCGGCACCCTGCCAGCAAGTCTATCTGCCGCAGGACAGCACACAGGGCTACAGCATTATCCAGAATCCTCGCCACAGGCTGCACTTTATTCTGGTGCCGACGGTGGCGATGTCCGGCATTGAGAGCATTGCGCTGTCGCGCCCCGGAGGTCCCGATTATTTCGGCTACGCCTGGTTAATGCGTTATCGTCTGATGGCGGCCTACGGTGCTGAAGTACCTGAGGATCGGCTCGGCATGGCGTTGAATTCCGCTTATGGCCGCAGCCAGAATCAACTACATATTCATCTGACCTGCCTGCGGGAAGATGTCTATCGCCAGCTTCAGGCCGAGCGCCCCTTTATTCATAATGACTGGCGACCCTTGCCGGACCGTTTGCTGAATCACACCTACTATGCCAGTCGCGTTATGCAACCGACGGCGATGGGGATCTATCCTGTTTCCTCCGTGGCGCACCATTTCCATCTGTCCTCGCCGCAGCTGGCGGAGTCTGGTGTGGCGCTTATCCCGGCGACTTTCTCGGGAGAAAAGGGGTTTATCCTGCTAACCACCCGACGCGGCTGGGATAAGGGCAACCGGGCGTCCGTTGAGTCGCTACTGGATAAACGCTGCGCTATTCTTTCAGCGCCGCCAGCTGACGTTTCAGCTGCGGTTAACCAAACTTCATCACCCTGAATTTTGCACTGACACAGCCACTTTGGTGCAATGGAACCCTCTGATAACACGAATCCGGCTTATGAGGACGATCGCCCGAGCATCGGGTCTGATATCCCATTAAGCGCTGGCGACTGGCTTACCAATGCAGCGACGCTTTTCCTGCTGAACTAAACAGCGCCATCGTTGCCGCAACGACTTCACTAGCGGCCTGCATCGTCCCAACAAACAGAGTATCAGGCTCGTGTCCCCCAGGCTTCAGCTCCTGCTCCAGCACCACGAAAAAAGCTTCTTCATGTCGCTGGAGGTATTGATTTTAATGACGCCATAACGGATTAACTTCGCAACCTCGCTATCTTTGTTGCCAGAACCGCCATGCAGCACCAGCGTGATATTAACCACTTTACGGATCTGCTGCAGGCGCTCGATGTCCAGTTTCGGCTGCTTTCCTTTTGGGTAGAGACCATGTGAGGTACTGATAGCTACCGCCAGTGTGTCGGTGCCGGTCTCGCTCACAAAGGTCTCAGCCTTTAGCGGATTGGTATAGAAATCTCTTTACTGTCGCCTTCGCCGCTGCCTTCCGCCACACCGATGGTGCCCAGCTCCGCTTCCACAAAAATATTCACCGTTTGCACTATCTCTACAATCTTCTTCGCCAGTGCAATGTTCTGCTCAAAAGGGTGAGACGTGGCGTCAATTATCACCGAAGTAAAATCGGCGTAGACCGCTTTCATCACCTCTTCCAGAGTGCGGCCATGGTCCAGGTGGATCACCACCGGCACACGTGACTGAATCGCCAGCGTTCGCAGCTAGCCGATAAATTCTGGGCCGGTAAACGCCCTCTCTTCAGAATGGATCTCCAGAATCAGCGATGAATCCAGTCGCTCGTCAGTCTCACGCTCCTGCTCGGTAAACTTGCGGCGGAAGAGGGTGGTCGCCAGCGCGATGCCCAGCGGCGGCACCATGCCCGCCGCCATACAGGCCGCAATCGGTCCGTAAATGCCGCTCGACATCAGGCCAATCGCAAACATTCAGACGGTTTTGTTCAGCGCTCCGCCCATATCAAAGGCCACCATCAAGCAGAACAGCAGGCCGAGGATCGCCGCGTTAATGTTACCCAGCTAACATAGGAAGGTGGTCAGCCAGCCGAGCAGCATTTTGATTGGCTCACCAATCAGCAGCACCATCAGTGCCCCGGTCAGCAACATGCTCAGCAGCGGCGCAATTAAGATAGGTTTAACCCAGCGACGACTTTGGGCAGGTGAATATGGTTGGTGATAAGCTGCGTGATGTAACCGGCCAGGAAGCCGCCAATCAGCGCGCCGGGAAAGCCGGATCCGGCGTAGATCGCCATTATCCCACCCACCGCGCTAGCCACGATGCCCGCTTTGCCTAGGATGGACTGACTGCTTAAATGTGATGTGTTCTCCAATCGGTTTTTTGGATTTCGGGGAAGCTTTGCATGCCCTATAGTCTGTTAAGATAAATGCTCATCTTCAGGGAGGTTTATAGAAATGTTAAGCTGATACAAAGACATTATTTGCAAGTAACATCGCTGCAAGCAGACATAAAGTGGCTAAAGGGTATTATTGATTTGAGAGCGGAAGTGGCCAGTTCTTCAGGCCTCGCTCGGCCCTAATAAGGGTTATTGTCAATGACCATAGGTTGACAGCTTTGTAGTTGAATGAATAACTACATGATTACCTTAGACGTTCCATTTATCTGATAAAATGTTAGCCGCATGATATTTATGGATAAGAATAAAACAGTGTTTCTTCGTATGCAGGATTACAATGGGGCATAGTTTCTTCGTTTCTGATAGTTAAGCCAGTTATTATGATTTGATTGCTAACAGGGTCTCCTTTAGTATGGGGGTGATTATGCATCCTCTTATCTTAGCTGATTAAGAGTATGAAGGCAGGCACATTGTGAGGTGGCTAAATATTACCATTCCATATAAAATGATTGACCTATGCGTAAGCTTTTTTAACGGAATAGATGTTGGCAATATTCTTTCGAATAGGGGTTGAAATGTGATTACCGATAAATATAGCAAAGGTCCGGCAAAACTGGCACTAACGCTTTTGATGATGGCTGCTATTATTATTTACGCCGCATATCTGGTTCAGGCTATTTATACCGGGAGAGCGCTGTATGCTGATGGGGCGAATTTCTTCGTTGAGTTACTTACTAAGACGAGCAACTGGCCAGTCGCAGACGATTCAAAACACATTAGATTGTTCGTCAATATTATCAATCAGCTTCCCATAGTGATTGCACTTAAAACAGGTGTTACTGATTTACCTGCGCTAAGAATTTACTTTGGCATGGGACTTTTTCTGATGCCACTATGTTTTTATCTATACTGTTTTTATTTAAGTCGTAGGGCGGGGGACTTTAGAGTTTTCTATTTTTCAATTTTCAATCTTGTAGCATGTGCCATTCCATCGGATATGTTTATCCTGAATCAGGCTTTCACCTCTTTGGCCCTATCATGGATTGTCATTCATTACTTGCTATTGAATTTGAGATTAAATTCTTTTGATTATGCTGCAGTTTTTGTTATTTGCGCTATTTTATTTCGAGCGCATGAAAGTCTGATAATATGGGGTGGTATTTTTTTCCTCGGCGCTGTTTGCGTTAAAATTTTCCGGGATAGAATGTTTTTTGATAATAAAAAATATCTAATATATATGATTGGTGTGTTTGGTATGCTCCAGTCAGGTTTTGTTGCGTTCTGGCAATATTCACACCCTGTTGGAGAGCAAACATCTGCATTTCTACAGCTCATTACTCTGTTGAAACCCTCGGAGATTTGGGTTGGAAATACGAAAATAAGTGTTGTGATGACGATAGCTTTGATATTATTTTTCTTTAGCCAGTTATTGCTCAATCGCAATCCGAGAAAAAATAAATTATCAAACATTTGCACCTGCATTTTCCTTATTTTTATTTTTAGTTGGATGTTATTAATTGGAATTCATGCAATTAATGACTTCAGTTTTACCGATCCTGCAAGAGAGTATGAATATAGATTTTTGATAACATTTGGTTCAAGTGGATGGATGTTGTTGTCAATATTATATTATTTATACAATAAACCACTTAGCAATAATGTTAAATCCATAAATAAGGCTATCATTTGTGCAGGTATAATTTCAGCATCCTTATGGCAGATATCAAATAATTTACAATGGTCAATCTTTACTAACGCTACATCACAGGTATTGCAGAGTTCATCTTTTTCAAGGATTGACCCTGATAATGTTCGTAAGTACCTGGTTGCTGCTAATAATGAAAATGCATATAAGTATCGCTGGGGATGGGCATGGACGGTATTAGGTATGAGTCTTCAGAAAAATTGGGTTGTAAATAAACTTTATAAGCCAGAAGGATATGAAGAATACTTTAATCCGCCAAAAAGGATCCCATTTATACCGATGAATGGTGATGATATTGCGAGTAAAGGGCCTGGCTTATATCGTTTTGAAGAGGCAACTATATCTAAAAAAAATAACCGTTAACTTCAAAATAATTTCAAAAAGCAGGGGTTTATTATTGATAAGAAAGAAGATTTAATGCTAATTTAGTTTATCTCTACTAAGTAAGGTGACTGATAAAAAGGTTACCTTATTTTTTATCGGGTCTCAGGTAAGATTAAAAAATGTCACAACTAATTTTTATAGATTACGGCATTTTTATTGTCGAAAAGCTAATCGTCACCTTTATCAACGTTTCGATAAACTATTCGATAGATAAATATAATAATTCAATAAAAAGCCACAAGGTATAAATCGTCAAAGTTATTTTAAACGCAAGTGCATTGATTAATTAAAATGAGTTTTAGGAATATAACTGCTTAGGTTGTTAAATTATAAAATAACAAATTTTTATAAAAAAAACCAGGTTTCTTCTTTATAATGGTCAACAGAAGCTAAAAAATTTCGCCGGTTGTCGTCAAATTGACACCGGCGAAAAAGCAATAGCGCATGCACAGAATAATTGCAGCCTGGAATTTAAAGGCCATTGCACTATTTGTATATTACGGTAATAACTCTACGAAATATTTTCTTTTACTATCGATTCCTTTTATTATTATTTTTTTACTTTCCAAATTTCACAATTTATTAGCCGGTAATTGCAGGAACTGCTTGAGTTCAGCTGGGGTTCCTAACACATGAACATCAGAAAGTTGTAAGTCAGACAAAGATACTTTTCCACCTTCAATCAGTAATTGACGGTATAGCGGGGCAATATATTTTTCGCCGCGAACAAGATTAAGTGGCTCGCTGAAAAAACGGTCGTAAAGATCTACATATTGGCCTGCATTACCGAACCAGTATAAACCGATAGAAGCATAATCTGAGATACGCTGCTTTTCAGCAAGATCGACTGCCCATCCATCCTCTCCTAATTTTACAAAACTCCAGTGATCTCCTGGAACCTTAAAACAAGGTACCCAACCATCCGATCCTGTACGTATATCGGCCGGAGTGAGTGCATGAGGTTTGACGTATGTATCAATATTGTAAACTAGTAAAGGCCAGTCTGGATTCCAAAATTCGCGCGATAAATAAGCACTGGTAGCCTGACCATCAGTCAATTCTTCAACTTCAACAATGTGAACATCATCAAGGCCAAGAGCATTCGTATGATGTAGAACAAATTCTGATGATTTATTTTCACGCAGACATACAAAAATGACCTTACAATCTGGTGTGAAGAAATTTTTTAAAGAAAGCATAGACCATTCAAACAAGCTACGGTCATGGGCCATGATTTCATATTTTGGTGTATTGTAACCCGCTTCATAAAACCGCGAGCCCCGTCCGGCCATAGTGATAACAATATTAATTGACATGATCTTACCTTTATTCCTGTCCAAGTAATTTTTGGATTTCATTTTCACTCAGTTTGAGAAATTCATCAGGGCGAATTGAGCGGTCATCAATATAAAATCCAAGTTTTCGTGGCCATGGTTTTCCAAATAAAATTTCATCGTAAGGAACGTTCCATTTTTCCAGCCATTGGAGTAACACTGGGGCTGTATGCTTATTAATTTCACCAATGTTATTTTTATAGGTATTCATATTTCTCGATGTATATAATAATATTCTATACCCTTTGCTCTGATATTCGGCCAGCTTGTCAAGCATCTCCTGCCTTGGAATTAAATCCGCATAAGATTGGTCTGCGGTTTTAATTCCACAGAGTGTGCCGTCTATGTCAACAACCAGAGTACCATCAACATCATCAATTTGATTAAACATTTTCAACCTCATCGAGTATTTGGCGCGCTTTTAACATAAAAGCGAGCACTTTATTTGGGTAGTCGATGTGCAGTGGCAGCATCGATAAAAATAGAGAGGCCTCGCCTAATCGCATGATGCGAACATCGTGACCCATAGCTTTTACCTGATTGACAAAGATTGGCTTCAGAGTTAAATGATTAATATGATCAAAATTAAGAACTAAATCGTTATTGTCTTCAAAACCAACGCTATAAAGACCGTTATTGATAAAGTCGTAATCACCCAATACGCTGTGTGAAATTTTGCATAGGTCGTACAACGGATGAGTCCATAGATCTTCTTCTGATAAAGCCCCTTTAGGATCTATTAATTTGAGTAAGTAGCGCTGCTGGTCATACAGAATATTGGAAAAGCACGGATCACCATGGCCTACTACAAGATAGTCGAAACAAAATGATTTTTCGAACTTCTTAAAAAGCTTTAAATAGCGATTCAAAAGATGGGTGATGTCAATTTCTGGTGATGTACTTGAAGCAAGTTGATTGATCCTTATGCCTTCAGGCATAGTCAAAAACTCATTTACTCGTTTTTCAAGCTTGCTCACGAATAGACTGTGGGTCAGGGCAGTCATCTGTTCTTTAGTACAGGATTTCTTAGGCCGGTCTGAAAAAAAGAATAGCAATCGTTCAATAAAGGGAGCAAAGGTATCTGGATCAAATGCGCCATGTACCCATTGCAGCGCAGAATCAGCAAGATAGTAGCGAAGCATTTTGTAAGAGGAAAAATCACCTTCATCATTATAGTTAAATGTTTGAATAATCCATGGTCTCATTCGCTCGGGGACCAGACTATAGTACATATACTCGGCCTGCATCTTGCGCTTATCACTCGAACGCTTCGTATAGTAATACGTATCAATCATGACCTCATTAAAGTGGCGCGTTGCCGTTGAACCGCTGCTGAATAATATAAAGTCGCGAATTTTTCCCAGGTCAAGTAATTGCAACGATTGCAGGCGCTGGCTATCTTGCCATGACTCTGACCAGATATGTAATGGCGAAGAAGTGAACTTTTCCCACTCATCCACCAATTTATGGGCATTATGCCAAAATACCATCAAGGGCTTATAAAGAGTATTAGTAAAGTCCTCTTCTGCATAAGGTAGACGTTCAATTAACTGGGTAAGTGAATCAGCTTTGGAAAAGCCCGCACGGCCAGCAATTACACAGGCCGCTGTATCTTCGCTACAGTTCTCAAGAGTCAAACGCAATGCTGTAAGGTCAGCATTGTTTTTCAGGCGCACCAGCCTCTTTTTCGCCCACTCAGGTAATGCTTCCCGGAAATGTTCAAATAATGGTCGACGCTTCAATATGATGTCGCCATAGCTGCGGACACCTACCAGGCTGCATACTTCACCGCTTGTGAGTTCACGATCGTCGACTATGAGGATAAGTTTCGAGTGGATGTCTGACATATCAAATTCTCGTTATTTTGAAGCGTGCTGCAAGCCATACCGCAAACAGAAACGCAATGGTCAGTATGACTAGAGCAAGAGATTGGTAAACGCCAAAGGCGTCCTGACTACCTGTTGGTAAGCTAGCCAACAGGCCCGAGGCAAAGAGCTCTGCAAAATTTGGTTCGTCGATGGCAAGCAATTTTATGAAAAGTGATAAGGCCATTATTTCAAATAACCATATCAAAACCGACAGGAGTAGGAAACCTGAAACACGTCCCTCTAGTGACCGATTTATATTATTCCCAAGATTACGCAGGGTATGGCTGGTGCGAAGGATGAGCAGGCCGCGTTTCGATAGGCTGGTATGGACCAGATGACGATTAAGATAAACGAATACGTTTGCTACTGCGAATAATCCTAATAGGCCGATTCCGCTTGCCAGTACGAAAACGATAAAAACCACACGCATTTTAGGTGGCACATTAATATTTAATAGGTAGAAGCTAAAAATGAAGACACTAAGTATCAATACATCGCCAAATCGTTCAGCCAGCCAGACTGCAATCCCCTTCTGACGTTCGTCATATACGCGTACGAATGCAATTAGACGCAATATTTCACCCATTTTGAACGGCAGGAAGCTACTGGGTAGAGCGGTTAAAGCGTGTGACGAGACAAGAGAAAATGCATTTTTTCTTTTGTCGAGTGTTAATAAAACTAAACGAAGCATTCGGAAAACATGCGAGCAAAGATATAGCATCGTGATACCGAGCAGACCCGCCCAGTTTGTGACATGACCGAGACTGGCTATGTCGGATATATGGCAACTGAGCCACCCTACAACAATGGCTAATAACAGGCACAAATAAATTTTTAGGCTTTTACTCATATCGGATTCATCAGTTATTTTCGTTGTTACGGTAGCGAATCTGCCCGGTGTAATTCTCGAAGGACCTCGTACGTAGTTCGCTGTTTAAGAATCTGCCGCGTTTGAACGCATAATTCGTCAATAACCAGAGTACCTTAAATGCCTGAGTAAACAGTTTGACATTGGAACGTTGATCTTCTTCACGCCATGAGATAGGAAAAAATCGCACTTTTTGCTTGCGATGATAACTTGCCAAAAGCATGACATAATTGAAGGTTAAATCGTCAGGGAACTTTTTCAGGTAAAATTCCTGAAAGGTTTCCATGCGATATAAATTCAGACCTGAACCTAAATCATAAATTGAACGTTTTGCCACTAGAGAGAATAAAGAGTTATATACCCGATTACCAAAGGTACGAAACCATGAATAACCTTTGAGACGGCTGTTACGCATAAATCTTGCACCGAGTAAACAGTCAGCGTCTAAATGATTTCCGGCTTCCAGTTGTGGAATCAGATCATGAATGTCTGCCTGGTCGTCCCCATGTAGTACTACGAGGTAGTCGAAATTCTGTTCGATTGCATAATTAAATGCTGCCTTGTGTGAACCACCAAGTCCATAATTATCATCGTTGCGCCAGGCAATGAAATTGCAATGCGTAAAGACTGACTTGCCACATTCAATAGCGACTTCTAAAGTCTTGTCGGGTGACTGATTGTCAATGACTATAACGGTATCAATCCATTGCTGTACTTTAGTATCAAATTGATTGATAACACGGCGAATTTGTGCTTCGCATCGGTAAGCTGGTATAAAAACTAAGATTCTTGGTTTCATAAATACGCCTGTTATTGATTTTCAGGTTTCATGAACCTGGTCAGCAATGTCATAAAAAGGAAGTTGGTTAATAAATTTGGGCCTGTGATAATTATTTTTGCAATCAGACCAGAGTTGATGCCAAGTAGTTCGCTAATTTCAAAATTGAATCTCGATGTTGCAACTTGGGTAATCAATGCCGAGTATGACAATATTGATATACCCTGATAACCCCAATAAACAGGAAGGTACACCGACTTACCGTACCCGCGTCGTTTAAACACGCGATTGAGTGCGACGATCCAGACATATGTCACTCCAACCATTGAAGATATGAAGTTTGCATAAGCGGGGGCAGTTCCAAAAAATTGTGATATGACAGTAAAAGTCAGCATATCCAGAAGCCATCCAACACCTGAGATTAACACAAAGCTTAGAAACAATTTCATAGAGGTAATGCCTTCTAAAATTTATTGCCAGCATCCACTCCAGGTGGGCTACTTCGAACCAAAGGCTGGCGATCTTATTACATACAGATACGTAAAATCACCTTTTTTATCGACTCAAATGGGTGTGCATCTAAGATTTGTTTTGTCAGATTAGTGGGGAAATTCAGAGTTGAAGGATAGCAGATAGTTTGGAGGTAAAACCGCGCTACGCTTAACGATAAGCGCGTGGTTGTTCAAGTTGTGAGCGGTGTAACCGGAGAAAGACGTGGGCAGGGTTAGACAGGTCAGAATGACGGGAAAAAACCTGCCGGGCTAGCCCTTCACCCGGCAGCTCACAACACAGCATCCTCAATCAATGCAGGCAGCACTGCTTATACTTTTTGCCGCTGCCGCACGGGCAGGGATCGTTACGACCAGGCAGTTTCTCTGCTGAGACAGGTTTCTGTGGCACGGGAATAGCTTCCGGCTGGGAGATCCAGTGATCGTGAATCGCCAGCGCAGCAGGGCGAATCGCCTCAATGCTGGCTTCCATCTCGTCCGGCGTCATGGCGTCGATCTTTTCGAGGTTCTCTTCCACACCGTGCAGGGCGATAGCGTCCAGCGCAGGCTGCAGATCGGCAGGCAGGGCAGACCAGTCGGTCAGCGCGACACCGCGCATGTAGCCGAAGCACCACTCTTCCACCACGGTAAACTCCAGACCTTCCATCTCGCGGATGCCAAACAGCGGTTCGAACTGCTCCGGGAATTCAGATAAGCGGTCAGCCACATCATTCATATGCTGGAAGCACAGCGACATAAAGCGCGTCATTTCACGCTCGTTGCTCCATTTTGGAATCTGCTTCTCGCCACCCCACAGCGCCACCAGCCACTGGCTGGGTTCGACGGTCACGGGGCCGGAGAGAACGGCAGTCAGCAGGCCATCCAGTTCGGAGACATCGATAATTGACGCTTCGCTGCCATATTTTTCCAGCATATCTTCCAGCCATTGCAGCTCTTTTTCGGACAGTGGGCCTTCTTTCATGCGGTTGCCTCCCGGGCATATCAAATTTCAGCGCGGCGTTAAGCCTCAAAACCGCAGCAGTGTACACCCTTGTGGGCTGCAACACAGCTAACCCTGTTCGGGCATTCCCTGGCAGCGAAACCGCGTTTAGCCTCTCTGTCACCCTTTATGAAACAGCAGGCACGTCGCATCTGAGGTACGTTCTGGCGCTGCCGCCGCTCTGCGGCGCGTTAAATAAATGACTGGCAGAGGTAAAACAGCGTTTCCTGCAGCATGGCTTTGGCTGGCTGTTTCACACGGATCTCCGCTATCGGCCAGTGGATGAGCAGATAACAATGCGATTTAATCTGCCTGCTGGCGGGTGGTGTCACCCTGTCGCAGATCTCCGCGCTGGTGGGCTATATCGGCGGCTACGCCAGTTTTATCGGCTACGACAAACGTCACGGTAATGCGATTGTGGTGCTGCAGAACGGCTTTAACTGGAGCAACAATTCAGGCATTGCGTTGTTGGTCGATCTGGCAACTCAGGATAAAGTGGTCAGATCCGTTACCTGGCCTGTGTGCAGTAAAGCGAACCGCGCTGTTTTCCCTGCACATAGCAGCAGCACAACGGAACTGAAGTGCGGTAAACTTTAGCCTGACTGTCAAAATTCAACGTGGAAATCATTATGCGCAGGACTCAACGTGTACTTTTATCAATGGGATTACTGGTTGGCTCGCTGAGCCTGATCCCCGCTGTACAGGCTGCTGGCGAAGCAACGGATACCGTTCCGCCACCGCCGCAGATCCAGCCCGCTAATCCTGATGCTCAGCCCGCGACGCCTGATACCGGCAGCGTCCAGCCGGATGCCGGTGCGGCGCAAAGCCAGGCACCGACCAGCTCACAGTCTAATGATGGTATTACGCCGACCACGCCAAACACGCCGTCAACGGTTAATGGTGCGCGCCCTAATTACGATCTCAGCACCATCATCATCGACTACAAACAGTACAACATCGGTGACATCGTGCCAGAGAAGTACACCGATAAAACTTTCACCATCACCGAGTGGCAAAAGCGTAATCTGCCTGCACCGCAGGAAAATACCCACTGGGCGTATATCAACGCCAACTACATTCTGATTACCAATGACACCGGCAAAATCGTCATGGGTAAATCGGGTGATATCTTCTTCCGTGGCTGATTCCGTGGCTAAATAAAATCAGCCGGTCATGATGACCGGCTTTTTTTAGCTAAAACGCTCTGCACTAAAGCCTGCCAGCATCGGATGCTTCTCACCGCTTACGATCTCTTCCGCCAGTAATTCCCCGACAATCAGCGCCAGCGTTGCGCCGGAATGCGTGAACGCCACATAACAGCCCGGCACCTTTTGCAGCTGTCCCAGCACCGGATCGCCATCGCCCGGAATCGGCTTCAGGCCAATCTTCCAGCTCTGAACGCTGAGCGGCTCGTCACCCCGTAACAGCCTGCTCGCTTCGTCTGCCAGCTTTGCCACGACCTGCTCATCAATATGGTACTCACCGCCGGGCAGCAGCCGGATATCCTCTTCGTACCAGTCATGATCCAGTGCGTAACGGTTACCCGGATTGGGACGGATAGCGGCGCGGGGCGTGTTCAGCACCGCTTTCAACTTATGGCTGCCCGGTTCGGTGATGACCAGCATGGAGACCGGCGATCCGTTGGGGATCGTCACGCCAAGCGGTGCAACCACATTTGGTGTCCAGGGACCGCACGCGACCACCACCGCATCTGCCCGCAGTTCACCCTGTTCACTGCGGATGCCACAGGCGCGGCCCTGCTCGGTGAGCACGCTGGCTTTACCGGCGTGTTCTATCACTTCACCCCCGCGCGCCCGGAACTGATTTACCAGATAATCGGTCAGGTGCGGCAGGCTGACCCAGCCTTCACCGGGATTGAATATCGCCTGCGACGGCAGCGCGTCGGGATCGATGGCCGCATCTGCCTGCGCCACGTTATCCGCGGTCATAAGTTGTGAGTCGTAGCCGTGGGCTTTCTCATAGGCATGCCGCGCCTGGGTTCCGGCTGCATCGTCTTTAAACCAGCAGACCCCGCCATCAAAACGCAGCCAGTCGAGGTCAGGATGTTGAGTAAACAGGGTGCGATAGCGATCAATGCCCGCCATGCGCAGCGCGTGGTAGGGCAGGGAGCGCTCACCCGCTGAGTTGAGCCACGACAGTGAACGTCCCGATGCGCCGGAACAGAGCGCAGCTTCGGTCACCAGCGTCACCGCTGCACCCCGTTTGGTCAGCTCCAGCGCCGTCGAGACACCGATCACGCCACCGCCCAGTACCACCACTTTCAATTCAATTTTTAACGCCATTATCAGGTTCCTTGCTCAGTTACAGCACTTCAGAGAGAAAACGTTGCAGTCGCGGCGACTGCGGTGCATCAAAAATGGCACCCGGCGGTCCGGCTTCAACAATCTCGCCTTCATCCATAAACACCACCTGATCTGCCACTTTGCGTGCAAAGCCCATTTCATGGGTCACCACAACCATCGTCATGCCGCGACGACAGAGAGCCGCCATCAGCGTCAGGACACCTTTCACCAGTTCGGGATCGAGTGCGGAGGTCGCCTCGTCAAACAGCATCACCTCGGGATCCATCGCCAGCGCGCGGGCAATCGCGACGCGCTGCTGCTGGCCGCCGGAGAGATCGCGTGGCCGGTGATCGGCACGTTGGCCCAGGCCCACCTCTTCCAGCCGCTGACGCGCAATCGCCATTGCCTGCGCCTTGGGCAGGCCTTTAACCCGCCACGGGGCCAGCGCCACGTTCTCCAGCGCGCTGTGATCGGGGAAGAGGTTGAAGTGCTGAAACACCATGCCAATCCGCAGCCGCAGCGCATCAGGCTTGTCGTGCAGCACCGATCGGTCAGCAAGCAGGACATCCCCGGACTGCGGCTCATGCAGCCGATTGATGCCGCGCAGCAGCGTCGATTTACCCGAGCCGGATGGCCCGATAATGCAGGTGGTGCTGCCTGGCGCGACCCGCAGCGAGACGTTACGCAGCACCTCAATCGGGCCATAGGCCAGCGTCAGATCGCGCAGCTCCAGGCTGGCACCATGCCAGCTCGCGCCATTCAGGTTATTCATGGGTGCCTCCGATTCGGGGTTGCGTGACCAGTGAAACGCCGGGCGCTCTGACTTCATCCACCTCTTTTAAGCCGCTTTTCGGTGCCGTCAGGCGACGGCGGCCGGTGCGATAGCGCACATCGACATAGTTGACCATGTGCGTCAGCGGCACCGTGATGATCAGATAGAACAGCCCGGCCAGCATCAGGGGCGAGAGGTTGCCGGTGAGCACCGCGGCATCCTGACCCACACGGAACAGCTCCCGCTGCTGGGTCATCAGGCCCAGCAGGTAGACCAGCGAGGAATCTTTGATGATGGCGATGAACTGGTTAACGATGGCGGGCAGCACGCGGCGGATCCCCTGTGGGATCACCACCAGTCGCATTGCCCGGCCATAGCTCATCCCCAGCGCCCGGCAGGCCTCCATCTGGCCGCGCTCCACGCTCTGAATACCGGCGCGAAAAATCTCGCCCATATAGGCGCTGGCGATCAGGCTGAGGGCGAAGATCCCCAGCGGATAGGGCGTAGGACCGAACAGCTGATAGCTGAAGCGCGCCAGGCCCTGACCAATCAGCAGAATGGTCAGAATCGAAGGCAGCCCGCGAAACAGATCGGTATAGAGCCGGGCCGGCAGGCGCAGCCAGCGTGAGGGCGAAATGCCCATCAGCGCCAGCAGCAGCCCAAACAGCGTGCCGAGCAGCGTAGCTGCGAGCGAGATAATCACCGTGTTGACCAGCCCGGTGGTCAGCATCTGCGGCAGCACTTCCATCATGGATGGAAAATCAAAGAAGGTGCGCGAAAGAATCGTGAGCAGGTCCATCGCCGTCTCCATGCAGGGCGGGGGTTCCCCCGGTTAACTCAGGACGCGAACGTCCGCCTCTTTATTGCCCGCCAGGCAGATACTGTTTTGGCATCGGCGATCCGGGGAACCACTTCTCGTAAAGTCGTTTCCAGGTGCCATCCTGCATCGCGGCTTTGATGGCCCCGTCCAGCGCGGCCTTAAAGGCGGGTTTGCCTTTGGCTATGGCAATGCCAGCTGGTGCATCAAACGAGGGAATGTCGGCGGCAGAAACCAGTTTGAAGCGTTCGGCGTAGCTTTTGGCCGCCTCGTAGTCCAGGAAAATGGCGTCGAGCGTG
Source organism: Pantoea vagans (assembly GCF_004792415.1). Taxonomy (NCBI): domain Bacteria; kingdom Pseudomonadati; phylum Pseudomonadota; class Gammaproteobacteria; order Enterobacterales; family Erwiniaceae; genus Pantoea; species Pantoea vagans. The sequence continues at coordinate 3,473,941 of NZ_CP038853.1, read as the reverse complement.
CCGTTGTTGAGCGCGGAGACGGCGCTGTTGTTATCCGGGAAGCGCACCAGATCGGTCTGTGGGAAGTGTTCGACGGCATAGCTCTCCTGCAGCGTGCCCTGAACGACGCCGAGCCGGTGTTTTGCCAGGCTGGCGACATCCTTCACGCCGCTGTCAGATCGGGTGAGAACGGTGAGAAATCCCGCCAGATACCCCATCGAAAAGTCGACCGTCTTTTCCCGCGCAGGCGTGATGCCGATAGCCGCCACCGCCGCGTCATACTGACCGTTAGCCACGGCCGGCATGATCGCCGAGAAGTCCTGACCAATAAAATCGACCTTATCGATCCCGATACGGTGGGCGACGTCCCGGAAAAACTCGACGTCAAAGCCGGTGAACTGACCGCTGGCGTCCGTGAAGGTGTAAGGTTTGGAGTCGCCGACGCTGGCGACCCGTAGCTGACCCGGTTCGATCAGCCCATAAGGATTATTATCGCTGGCAGCCAGCGTACAGAACGAAAGTGAACAGAGTGCGAGCGTGGTGCCGAGCAGTTTGCCCAGGGTGGTTTGCGATTTCATAGCTCATCCGTTTTTGCAGGTTTAAACATCAGAGACTGTTGAGCCAGCAATTATAATTGAGACCGGTCTCAACGCAGGTGGCACCTTAAGACGTGGGCATTGTGAGACCGGTCTCAAGGGGTTACAATGAGTTTAAGCACAGCCTTTTTTCGGCGTCAATATTCCTGTCATCAACCTGTGATTCAAAATAATTATGACGAGTCAGAAACGACAATCGAAAGCGCCTACCGTGGCGGATGTGGCACGTGCAGCAAACGTCTCAAAAGCTCAGGCGGCGCGTGCGCTGGGAGGCTATGGGGCAGTCAGTGATGAGGTGCAGGAGCGGGTCAGCAGCGCGGCCTCTGCGCTGGGCTACCGTCCGAATGCCCTGGCCCGCAGCATGAATACCGGGCGTTCTAATACCATCGGTGTGATTGTCGGCGATATCGAAAATCCTCACTTTGGCCTTGCGCTGCGCGGGATGGCCGATGTGGCACGCACGGCGGGTTACCATCTGCTGCTCAGTAACAGCGATGAGAAACTGCAGGCTGAGCAGGATGCAGTGCGGGTGATGCTGGAAAAGCAGGTCGACGGCATTATCGTGGCGCCATGCTGTTCGGAGCACCAGCACAACAGCCATCTGACGCAGGTACTGGAAGACGGCAGAGCGCTGAAATTATTTGATCGCGCAGTGACTGACCTTGATGTGGAAGCGATCTGCTGCGAATTCACTGAGGTCGCTAAACAGGCGACTACCCGATTGCTGGAGGCCGGTCATCGTCATATCGCCTATGTCACCAGCATGGCGCTAGCAACCGACTACAGCACGCCAGGCGATTTTGGCCTGACGCCGGTCGCCCAGCGCGTTGGCGGCATGATGCAGGCCTTTGCTGCCGCGGGCGTGGCGTTTGATCAAACGCTAGTGAAAGTGAACGCGCTGGATGAAACCGAGATTGCCCGTATTGTGGCTGAACTGTGGCAGCGTCCGCAGCCGCCTACGGCGCTGGTGGCCTCAGACAGCGTGGTCGCGATGTGGCTGCTGCGGGAAGTCACGCAGCGCGGACTGCGCATCCCTGCCGATCTCTCCTTTGTGATGTATGACAATTTTCCGTGGAGTGAGATTGTCACGCCGCCGCTGACTGTAGTGGCGCAACCGGTGTATGAGATGGGCCGGGAAGCCGCACGACGCCTGATTTCGGAGATACGCGGCGAAGCCGTCGGGCCGATGCCGCGCTTTGATGCCCGCCTGATGATTCGCCAGTCGATTGCTGCGCCGGCCAGCCTTGTCAGCACGGAATGATTAGGTTATCCGGGCCAGCCGAGCAGGCGACTTAGCTGGCGCGTCGCTGCGGTAATTTGCGTGTCGCTGCAATTACCATAGCCAATCACCAGCCCCTGCTGCACCGGTTCGCGCAGACAGAAGGTCGAGAGAGCCGTAGGTGCGTAGCCCGCCTGGAGCAGTGTGCGGGTGATAGCGACGTCATCCCGATGAGGCTCGAGTGGCAGCACCAGATGCATACCGCTGTTACCACCCAGCAACGGAATCGCCTGCCCTGCAGCGCGTTGCAGTTCGGTTCGCAGCCATGCCTGTCGCTGACGATAGAGACGACGCATTTTGCCCAGATGGCGGCGATAATCACCACTGAGAATAAAACGCGCCAGCGCCTGTTGTTCCAGCCGGTTTCCGCCGCGCAGGATCTGATGCAGTGCCGGTTGCAGACGCCTGACCAGCGGCGCGGGCAGCACCATAAAACCGATGCGCAGCGCGGGGAATAGCGTCTTGCTGAATGAGCCGAGATAGATAACCGGAGCATTATCGGTCATGCCCTGCATCGCCATTACAGGTTCGCCGTGGTAATGGAAGTCGCCATCATAATCATCTTCAATAATCCAGGCTTGGTGCTGCTGCGCAGCCGCAATCAGCGCCAGACGCCGGGCCGCGCTCATGACGACGCCGGTGGGATACTGATGGGTAGGCGTGGTATAAATCAGACGGGGTGGAGCCTGTTTCCAGTGTTCCGGCTCGGGGGCCATTCCCTGGTCATCGGTGCGGATCGGGACAACGTTAAGTTCTCCGGCCTGCAGAGCCGATTTGGCATTACGATAACCCGGTTCTTCAATCCAGCCATGATCGCCCGGATTACTCAGCAGGGCGACGCACAGCGTAAGCGCCTGCTGCACACCTTCAGTAATCACAATCTGTCCGGGGTCACAACGTACACCGCGCGTGATACGCAACTGTTGCGCCAGTACGGCACGCAGTTCTGCTTCACCAAAGGGATCGCCATAGCCGAGCAGCGACGGTGGCGGGTGACTCATTACCTGACTCAGCGCCCGGCGCCAGGCCGCCATCGGAAAATGATTCAGAGCCGGTATGCCGGGTCGCAGCGGCAATGAGCCGGTGTCGATCCACTGGCTTTGGTGAAAAGCCTCAATCCGTTTTGCCAGCGGCCAGCTGGCTAGCGTGTCGTCATCCGCCTGCCCGGCAGGCAAAGCCAGTGAGCTGACGCGGCTGCCCTGTCGATCGCTCATCAGATAGCCCTCAGCCTGCAACTGGGTCCAGACGTTAAGCACGGTATTCCGCGATACCTGCAGCTCAACTGCCAGCTGCCGTGTAGCTGGTAACATCGCGCCAGTGGCAAGCTGACCCTGCAAAATGCCCTGTTTTATCCGCTGATAAAGTTGCTGCTGCAGCGTGGTCCCGGCGGCGGGTATCAATGGTGCCAGCAGCAAAGGGGAGATCTCTGGCTTCATAGTCGGGTCCCGTGGATCTATCATTTTTCCTGATTGTGGTACTTTTTAACCCACCATGATAGTGGCAATCTGCGGATATCATCTGCAGCCGGGAGGCGATATGTCACAATATCTGAATCAATTCGGTCAGCCGGTCGGCCAGCCTTTACCAGACTGGCAACCCCGTCCTTTACCGCAGCATCAGGTTTTCACCGGCGAGTCATGTCGGCTGGAGCCGTTCAGTGCAGCACGGCATGGTGATGCACTGTCTGAAGCCTGGGGGCTGGCTGAGGATGGACGCGACTGGACTTACATGTTTATGGGACCGTTTGATGACCGGCAGGCGTGGCAGGATTATTTCAGCCAGATGGAAGGCAGTCGCGACCCACTGCATTTTGCGGTGATCGATATCGCCACGGAGCAGGCGGTGGGCAGTCTGTCGTTAATGCGCATTCAGCCTGAACATGGCGTAATGGAAGTCGGACACGTTGCTTTTTCGCCCAGGCTGAAGCAGACCCGCATGGCAACGGAAGCGCATTTTCTGCTGATGCGCTACGCGTTTGAGACGCTGGGTTATCGTCGTTATGAATGGAAATGCGACAGCTGCAATGCCCCGTCGCGTGAGGCAGCGGCCCGTCTCGGTTTCCGGTATGAAGGTGAGTTCCGTCAGGCAATTGTCTACAAAGGGCGTTCGCGTGACACCAGCTGGTTTTCGATTATCGACAGCGAATGGCCGCAGGTAAAAAAGGGCCTGCAGCGCTGGCTGGCAGAGGAAAACTTTACCGCTGAGGGTCAGCAGCGTGAGAAGCTGGAAGCACTGCGCGACAGACCCTGATCGGGTAGTGGGCTCACAGTAGAATATCTTTCAGGACCGCCGCCAGCAGGGTGGTGGTCATGAGGATAGACAACCGTTTGATCCAGCGCATATCAGTGCTCAGTGTCACAACGTCATTTCTCAGGCTGTCGACAGCGCCCGTTAATCGGAAATTCATTTCACTGAGCATCGCGTCCATCTTATCCACTTTGATTTCCAGGTGATTAAAACGGATAGCCAGCTTGTCGGTTTTTCTTTCAACATGGCCAAGCCGCTCGTCGATCTGATTAACCTTCGTGGCGAGATGCCCGAGGCGATCGTCGATCTGATTAACCTTTGTGGTGAGATGCCCGAGGCGATCGTCGATCTGATTAACCTTTATGGTGAGATGCCCAAGCCGCTCGTCGATCTGATTAACCTTTGTGGTGAGATGCCCGAGCCGCTCGTCAATCTGATCTACTTTCGTCGTGAGCTTGCCGAGTCGATTGTCCATCTGGTCAACTTTCATCGTAAGCTTGCCGAGCTGCTCGTCTGTCTGTTCAGCTTTTGTCTGAAGCTGGCCGATCCGGACGTCAATATGATTGGCTTTGGTCTGAATCTGACCGAGCTGCTTCCCGACCTGTGCGCCTGGCTGCCTCTGCTGCATATCGGTAAAAACCTCCACCATCGCCTCCGCTTGCTGATCGTCGATCCCCGCCTGTTGCAGCGCTTTAAAGGCTTTGTGGGTACTCATCATTGTGCTTGTCATCACGACACCTCCCTGTGTACTCCGGCGATAACCGCATCATGACAGGCAAAAAGCGCATCACCACTCAGTCGGTTATATTTTGCGCGCCATGTCGAAAATATCAATTAGTACAACAGGTAACGTGCAGTGAAGTACGGGCTGCCTCGCAACATGTCGCGAGGGATAGGATGAGGCGCCTCTGCGGTAATCCGCAGAGGCGGGAGAAGAAAAAACGGGTCTTAAGGCTGGGGTACGATTTTAATTTCAACCATACCGATGCCCAGTTTGCGCGGATCCTGCCCGGTAATATTGCCGGTGTTACTCAGCTGCGGCTCAGGGGGGGCAATGACCAGCTGATGGCTGGCGCCTGGGTTGTCGAAATGCAGGGTATGCGTCGATACCTCTTCGCCCAGCGACAGCAGTTGCTGCTGATCGCCGACCCGAACCGGGATCGCGCGGTGTGCGTTGGGGCCATATGCGCGTGCGGTAATGACCAGATCAAACTTAGCCGGGAGTGCATCGACATAATCGATATGCACTTCTGGCGCGAGATTGGCGTTTGACCAGCGCCCCCAGCTCTCTGGCCGTGAGATGCCGCTGAAGCTTTTAATCGTTTCCGGCGCGCCAGGCACATCAAGCCGGAAGCTGTCGGCGCTATAGCGAATGTTGTTATCTTCAATGCGGATCTGCGCCAGGTTCTGCTGGTAACGTGCCTCGCTGACAGCGCCGTCCGGGAACTGCACTTTGCCTTTCCACTGCGGTTTGTCGACATGTGTCACGGTTGGCGTGCCGCCCAGCTGCCCCATCGCCACACAGAGATCGCCGGAAAGGGCCAGCGAAGGCTGCCAGAGTCGCGCCATTTTGAAACAGCGATCCACCCAGAGGAATTTATCAGCAGAGGCGAAATCGGCCAGCTGATAGCGCAGTGGGGCTGAATATTCCCCTTCCGGCATCGGCTCAACATGCTTATCACTGATACGGAACAGAATCGGCAGTTTAAAGGTGGTCCCTGAGAAGCTGAAGGTATTCTTCGCCTGATCCACCGTGAAGCTGTCTATCTTCTTCGGGAAGTTCCAGAGCTGGATGATGTCGGGTTTCCAGCTCGCCACCTTACTCTTAATGTCGTCGAACTGGGTGGAGAGCGAAAGAGAAGAAAGGCTGCTGCGGCCCAGGCCAATCGCGTTATCGCCGCCGAGAATATCCAGCAGCGTCGCGCCATTATCCAGCGTGCTGCGCTTCGCCTCCATCAGCTCCGCCTGCGGTTTATCACCCCGGATCACCATGAACAGATTGCGACGTGGCTGTTTGACCAGCCACGGATGCGCCGTGTTGTTCATGGCCAGATGATCGGAGCTCACCACAATTACGGTATTTTTAAACCACGGCGATGCTTTGATGCGTGTAATCAGCCGCGCCACGTGCTCCTGCGAGCAGGCGACCGCGCTGAAGGACTGATTCGGTTTGCCATCAATGCTGTAGCTCCTGCGATCGCAGCTGCGTGAGATAAACCCGTCCGGGTGATGCGTATCGACGGTCAGCGTAAACAGCGCGAAAGGTTTACCGGCCTGCGAGAGTTCCTGATACTTCTCAAAGACTTCATCCAGCACCGTATCGTCGTAATAACCCCAGTTATTGCGATAAGCAGGATCGGCAACGCGGCTTTTCAGCTCCTGCGAACCATAAAGATTTTCGGGGTCGAAACCGTGCGATTTCAGGAAGACATCTTTACCGGCAAAACGCAGATCGGCGCCCTGAATAAACCAGTTCTGGTAGCCGGAGTTTTTCAGGATGTCGCCCAGACAGACGTTCTGCGGATAGAAGCTGGAGAGCGACGCCGACGCATTACCGTCAAACGGCGCAAACAGCGGAATGCCGCACTGTGAGGCGACCATGCCTGCAATGGTGTAATCGGTGCCGGGTAACTGTTCGGTTTCGCTGAAGTCGATACTCTGCTCTTTCTGCCGGCTCAGCTCAGGCGCCAGGCCGGGAAAGGCGATGGGGTCGAAATAGGTGCGCTCTAAGCTTTCACCATAGATGTAAACCACGTTAAGGCGCGGCTGTTCAATGCGATTACGCGGCACTTTATAGAAGTTGTCGAAGTCAGAGTCCGCCATCTGGGTATGCGACACGATGAGCGTCGCGACCTGGCGAAAGGCCGGGGTGGTCTGCACCGAGCCGAGCGCGCAGGCGGCCGCCAGCAGTGACCAGCCCATGTGATGCGGACGCTTACGCCGACGCAGAATCCACGACAGCAGGCAGAACAGCAGGAACAGCACAATAATCAGCCCAATCGCGGGCACCACATATTTACTGACACCCGCGCCGGTCAGGCTGTTAGTCAGCGTATAGAGCACCGCATCGTTGATGCCGTCACCGGTAAAATAGTTGCTGGCATAGAGGGTGGCATTCAGGACAACGAAAAGCACCAGCAGGATAAGAACAAGAATAAACCAGAATTTGTTACGCCCGGCTTTACAGGAATAGATTGCAATAGCGGCCAGAAACAGCGCGACGGAGACCAATTCGGACAACGGTAAATCCTCTCTCTACAGGGTTGCACGAGGCTTCACGCAACCGGCCACCTTCGGGGATGGTTTTTCGACAATCTATATTGGCTGTCATCCGGCTGCAACATATCCGGCCCGATTTGTGCGGTGGAGAGCAGATTGGTTCAGAAGTGAGGTTTTCAGGCGTGACGGTGGCTGGCGCACCGTCAGCAGAGCAGAAGTCAGGACGTTTTTCAGAGTTTGCCGGTGAGGTATTGCGCTTCGCCGTCGGCAAAACTCCAGTCACCTTTGTCGTTAGTGATAAAGCTGATCATTAAATCGTTGCCCTGCACGCCACAGTGCTCACGCAGCTCACGCGCCAGCTCCGCCATAAAATGCTGCTTCTGTTCACGGCTGCGTGGGCTGGTATAAACCCGCACCATCACCAGATTATCGCTGCGGCTGAATCCCAGCCCGGTATCCTGAAACACCATCTGATAGCGCTTATTTTCCTGAACAATCTGATAACGATCCCGTTCAGGCACGTTAAAAGCTGTCAGCACGGCACGGTGCGCCGCATCCAGCAGTGTACGCAGTTCTGATTCTGAACGACCCTGAATAACATCGAATTGCAGCAGTGGCATAGTGAATTCCTCATCGTGATTAATGAACCTATGGTGACCCCTTTATCCGGCGGGAAAAAGCGCGTAGCCTGAAATGATTATTCACTATAATGAACAATCGCAATGAAAGAGATGAAAACGGATACGCTGTGGGATCATCTTCACTGGCTGACCGTACTGGCTGAGCAGGGCAGCTTTACCCGCGCGGCGGAGCGGCTGGATGTCAGCAAAGCTGCGATGAGTCAGAAAATCAAAGAGCTGGAGCAGATAGCCGGTGTACTGCTGGTACAGCGCACCACGCGCAGCGTACGACTGACATCAGCGGGAGAGAAGCTGGTGGAGGAGTTGCGCGAGCCTTTTGCCCGCATCGAACAGAGTTTTTTTAGCGTGCGTGATACCGCCGGGCCAGTGCGTGGTCTGGTGCGTATTACCGCGCCGGTGGCATTTGCCCGGCAGCAGCTGGTGCCGATTATTGGTGAGTTTCTGCGTGACTATCCGCAGGTGCGTCTGCAGCTGGATGTGACGGACCGCATTGTGTCGCTGAGCAGTGAGGGGTTTGATCTGGCCATCCGGCACAGTGACACGCTGCCGGAAACCCATGTGGCGCTGCCGCTGTGTGATACGCAGACAGTGCTGGTGGCCTCACCTGCCTATCTTAACCAACAAGGTATACCGAACACGCCGCAGGATCTGATGCAGCATAACTGCCTTTACTATCCGCGTGGTGTTGAATCACCGCGCTGGCGGTTTGTTACCGCAGCGGATGGCGAAGAGGTGCAGGTGCGGATTCAGGGCTGCTTTGCCACTAACAACAGTGAGTCGATACGTGATGCCGCTCTGCAGGGACTGGGAATCGCGATGCTGCCCGACTTCAGCGCCCATGAAGCGCTGGCCGCAGGCTCTTTGCAGCAGGTGTTACCTGAGTGGGAGCCGGTGGAGGCCTTTGCCGCCCGCCTGTGGATCGTCCGACCCTGGGCGGCGCAGGTGCCCCGCGCGGTCACCACTTTTACGCAGTGGCTACGCGCGCGCTTTGACCGTTGATGGCAATGCCAGCGCTGGTGATGAGGTATGCATCATCTCGCCAATCAGGCTGCTGCGGTTATACAAACCCAGTCGCAGATTGAAGTCGAGATGCAGTCGCTCGTTGCCGGTTAATTTGATAATCGGTGGTGGCGTCTCTGGCCGCTGCTGAAACATCACAGACTGCGCAAACGCGGTGCTGCTGTCGGCATGCAGGCGCTGATAGTACCAGGCGCTGGCTTCACCTTTACGCAGATAAAGATTAGCCCGCCGGTATTCGCGCATAGCGACCTGCTGCGCCAGCGCCAGAAGCTGGCGTGACGGATTATCTACATTCTGCACAATCAGCGGAAAATCATCACGCTTCTTCAGCTCATGGAAATAGTTGCGGATACCGACGTTTTTAACCGGTGCCAGCTGTTTCAGCCATTCGCGAATAAAGGCATTCTGCGGCGGCGCGGCAATAAACCAGCTCTCGGTGACCGGCGCAAGCAGGTTCAGCGTTGATTGCTCGCGATAGTAGCCGATGAGATCCATTGGTCGCGCATGGTGAACGCGATGTACCCAGGCAAGATTTTCAAACAGCAGGGTACTGCAGTCGATGCCGATACCGCCATAGCGGTGAATCAGCTCAAGCCGGATGATTTCACTTTTATGTGCCAGCGTCAGATCGGAAGAGATAAAGCTGAGTTCGGGCAGCCACTGCGACAGAGTGCGCTGCGTGACCAGATAAACCTGGTGATCGGGGTTGTCCCGCCGGATTTTACTGATATTCAGCGCCATTGACGTCGGCAGCTGATCGTTATGCCAGACCATCCAGACAATCTTTGGAATCTCGGGCAGATCTTTCTGCTGAGCAATCAATACGACATTATCTTCCTGTCCCGGATCATATTCCGGTGCCTGACAGAGGCTCTGCTGTTTCTTATTCCATAACATCTGGCTACTGAACGATATTCTTTTCCAGTTACGCCAGATTTTATGCGCTGGACGTTGGCGATGTGAAGTCATGGTACACCTGTTATTTTTATTTTCCCGCTATAGTGCAGACTCTGCCCGTTGGGCCTGAGGCGTGAACGGGCGGCATTGCATATTGACTGCAATTCCGACGAGTGCGGGAATTAATGAATAGTTTTCCCTGGTGGCGACGCAGTGCGGGAGCGCGCGATAGTTTCCTCACGGCTTTTTAATTGCACTGCCCCTTTTTAATAAAACATTATTTACACATTAGCTATGTCTTTTTTTGACTTTAGGATAATACGGAAATAATCCGGTCACCTTAATGGAATAATAATATCGCCACGGTTAATCAGTTATTTAAATGTGGCGGAACGCATAACTAAGGAATGTCTGAATATTATGCTAAGCCTTTGGCTTCTCTCAGGGCCCGGACCTCAGAAACAGTGAATATTGCGCTTAACGTGTGGCGTAAGCCCGGCTCAACAATGTGCGGAATCGGACAGCCTGAAGAGGATTGTCTACGCTTAAGAAGAACTTACTGAGAAAGGAGCGCGCATGCAGAGTGAATCCTATGGTTTACTGGCGGTTGATAAGCAGGGCAATCGCGTCCTGTTTCTTAACCCGGAAACCTTCGCGGTCGAGCGCGAGCTGAACGCTTTTCCACCGCGGCCGCATGAACTCCTGATGCTGGCACCCTGGGGTAAAGCGTATGTGCCCATCTATGGTGACGGCGTTCATGGCAATAATCCGCATCCGGGTCACAAAGTGGCGATCATTGATTTGCAGCGTCGCGAGATCAGCGGCTTTATCGATCTGTCGCCGTTGCGAGCACCACACAGCGGGCAACTGGGCCGCGATGGCAAAGTCTATCTCTGCTGTGAGCAGAGCGCCGCTGTAGCCGTGATCGATCCGCAGACCGACAAAGTGGAAAAGATCATCCCGATTCCTTCTCACAACGCGCATCGCCTGACGCTATCACCCAGCGGCCGCAAACTGTTCACCGCTAACGAAGAGGATGCGACCATCACCGTCGTGGATCTCTGTGAAGCAGAGGGACGGGTGATTGATACGATTCTGCTGCCGGGTCCGATTGCGGGTATCGCCGCCTCACCAAAACACCCTTATCTGGTCGCCAGTGCAGCAGATGCGCCGTTGCTCTATGTGATCGACCGACAGAGCCACCGTATTCGCCAGCGCATTACGCTGCCAGGTCATCAGCAGCCCTGCCAGGTGGTTCGCTTCAGCGCCGATGGCGAACAGCTGGTGGCGATTGGCGATCAGGAACCGCTGGTAACGCTGTTTGACGACCTGCTGAATCCGCTGGGCGATATCAGCGTGGGCAACATGCCGATGGATGGCTGCTTCACGCCAGACAGGCAACAGCTGCTGATTGCGAATCAGGATGACGGCACGCTGAGCGTGATCGAACTGGCGCAGCGTAAAGTGATTGCCACACCGCATGTCGGAACGGGCTGTGAGGTGCTGGGCTATTTTCCGATGGGTCAGATAAACGGACGATGATAGATTGCGGAACTCCAGTGGCGGCTGCTGGCATGTTTCTCTGCCTGCCAGCCGCGTTTACGTAATTCTCGCGCAATCATCTTGTTCATGATGCCGTGGCCCAGCAGCAGCACCGTGCCACGCCGTGAGTGCTCGATCAGCTTCTCTGCCGCCGCCGAGGCCCGGCTGCGCGCATGTTGCAGCGACTCCGCTTCACCCGCATAACCGCAGAACCACAACAGCCGCAGTAAGGCCAGCCAGCAGATCGTCGGCAGCTGAAAGGCACCCGTTCGCAGCAGCGGTACGGCGACTTCGCTGTAGAGCGCATCAATCTCATGAGGCTGCAGGCCAAGCTGGCTCAGAGAAGATTGCGCGCGGGGCAGGGGACTGCAGACAATAATTGCGGCCTGACGGGCAATCTTAATACTGCGCGGTGGCGGCCCGTCACTGACTCCGGACTGATCGTAAGCTTCGCACCAGTCTGCCAGTGCCTGCACGCTCTGGCGACCCGCTGCCTGGTGGTCAGGTTTACCGTGTCGCATCAGAATAATGGTCATAACACCTCTGTCAGGCTTTTTTTCAGGGTAACGCATTGTCTGCGCTTGCAGCGATTTTTCAGAATAAAGATGAAGTGTCATCTGCAGGTAATCCGGGTGTGCGACAACAGAACCCGATGAAAGGATTTTTGCCCCGCTTATAACGCTTAATGATTAGAGAAAATGCTAACTTACCGTGCAGAGTGATTTTTTATTGTGCGATTGGGTGGAGTTAACTGGCTGAATTTGCGCTGAAAATGTGTGATGACGCAATGTGATAGTGAAGTTTTACTAACAATTTGCGTCGGGATCTCTTGATTTATCTACGCGCGTAGATACACTAGGTCCCCAGTGATTGCTCACGGTGCGATGCACAGTAGGCTCCATTGATTGTTAAGTTACATTCGCTCAGTTTAAGCGACCGGTGAAAAATACATCGGCGAAACGGGGCGAAGAACAAGATTCCAACACCAGGGAATCCTTTAACCTTTCATCATGGTTAGTCAACTGAACGTCGCCACCGGGGGAATTCCGCTTTCATCAGGGAATCGACCCATGGACGGGCGTTTATCAATCTGCATACTCATTCAGGGATAGGGTTATGACGGCACACAATTCCGTTAAGCAGCAGGCATCACTGTCTTCCACCTCAGCCGCCGACGAGCGGTTTAATACTTCTTCAGGCCGCAAAGATTTCTGGCGCGCCACTTTCTCATGCTGGCTCGGAACGGCAATGGAGTACGCGGATTTCGCGCTCTACGGTCTGGCTGCCGGTATCATCTTTGGCGACGTCTTCTTTCCGGAATCGACTCCCGCGATGGCACTGCTCTCCAGCTTTGCTACCTGGTCAGTCGGCTTTGTTGCCCGGCCTATCGGCGCACTCTTTTTCGGCTGGCTGGGCGACCGCAAAGGCCGAAGGGTCGTGATGATCTCCACCATCATTCTGATGGGCGCTTCCACCACCTTTATCGGCTTAATACCGAGCTATGCCGCGATTGGCGTCTGGGCTCCGGCCTGTCTGGTGCTGCTGCGCTTTACCCAGGGTTTCGGCGCGGGCGCAGAGTTATCGGGCGGCACGGTGATGCTGGGTGAATATGCGCCCGTTAAGCGTCGTGGGCTGGTTTCATCCGTTATTGCTCTGGGGTCTAACAGCGGTACGTTGCTGGCCTCGCTGGTCTGGCTGCTGGTAGTGCAGATGGATCAGCAGAGCCTGCTGGAGTGGGGCTGGCGTATTCCCTTCCTCAGCAGTGCGCTGATTGCCCTTGTTGCGCTATGGATTCGACGTCACCTGCGTGAAACGCCAGTATTTGAGCGCAGGAAGGCGGAGATGGAAGCGGAACGTGCAGGCGTACTGGCCACGCCAGTCGTGGACTCGCGTCCTTTCTTCCAGCGTACCCGCGCTTTCTGGACCATGATAGGTTTGCGCATCGGCGAAAATGGCCCTTCTTATCTGGCTCAGGGCTTCATGGTGGGTTATGTCGCGAAGGTGCTGATGGTGGATAAGTCCGTGCCGACGACGGCCGTGTTCCTTGCCTCACTGCTGGGTTTCCTGATTATTCCGTTTGCGGGCTGGCTCTCTGATCGTTTTGGTCGCCGGATCGTTTATCGCGTCTTCTGCCTGTTACTGATGATCTACGCCTGGCCCGCCTTTACGCTGCTGGACACGCGTGAACCGATGCTGGTGATCCCGGTTATCGTGGTCGGTATGGCGCTGGCGTCACTGGGTATTTATGGGGTGCAGGCGGCATGGGGCGTGGAAATGTTCGGCGTTCAACATCGCTATACCAAAATGGCGGTGGCCAAAGAGCTTGGCTCGATTTTATCCGGCGGCACGGCGCCACTTATTGCCGCTGCTATGCTCTCTTATACCGGTCACTGGTGGCCGATTGCGGTCTACTTCTCGGCAATGGCCGCCATTGGATTCTTTACCACTTTTGTCGCTCCTGAGACGCGAGGGCGGAATCTCAATCTGCCTGAAGATGCCATCTAGATTTACCTGAAGGTGCCGTCTGCCAGGAGAGAGCGATAAACAGCAGGCCGTGTAAAGCGGCCTGTTTTTTTTATGGAGGAACGTGATGTGCCTAAGTCGTTAACGGGAAAAGTGACCCGCAGTGAAGTTGCGAAAGCGGCAGGCACCTCAGTGGCAGTCGTCAGTTATGTCATCAATAACGGGCCTCGTCCGGTCGCTGAGGCGACCCGTCAGCGGGTACTGGAGGCGATTAAAGCCACCGGTTACCGGCCCAATGCAGCAGCACGCGCGCTGGCCTCCGGTAACACCAAAACGTTTGGGCTGGTGGTGCCTAACATCGGCAATCCCTTCGTAGCGTCAATGGCGCACGTGTTGTTGCAGGAGTCGATGAACCACGGTCACGTCATGCTGCTGGGTGATGCCGGTGATGACCGCAAACGCGAACTGGAGTTAATTCAGGGGCTGCTCAACCGGCAGGTCGATGGTCTGTTTTACAACAGCGTCGATCGCCATCCTTACATCGACCTGATTAAAGCCAGCGGAACGCCACTGGTGATGCTGGAGCGGGTTGAGCCTCAGCCGGGCGTGAACATGCTGCGGGTCAATGAGCGTCAGGCCGCGTGGCAGGTGACGTCACATCTGCTGAGTCACGGTTATCAGCAGGTGGGGATCATCAGCGGCCCGGTCGATATGCTCAACGCACAGGATCGCATTCAGGGCTGGCGCGATGCCATGCACGATCGTGGCCTGCCGATTGATGAGTCGCTGATGTTCCCCGCCAGCTACACCCCACAGGGCGGCTACGATGCGGCACAAACCATGATCGCCCGCGGCTGTGTGCCTCGTGCGTTGTTTACCAGCAATGAAGGTCAGGCGATTGGCGCGCTTCGCGCCTTTTCCGAACATCACCTTCGCGTGCCGCAGGATGTGGCACTGGTCTGCTTTAATGGGACCGATCATTCGTCGTTTCATGTCCCGACATTAACGACCGTGCGCCAGCCACTGCGTGAGATGGCACGCTCTGCGATTCAGATGCTGAAAGAGGGACAGAACGAAGCGCAATTAAAGGAGTTTCCACACTATCTTGAAATTGGTGAATCCTGCGGCTGTCAGCCGCAAAGTCAGAGTTAATTTATAAAAATATGAAAAGAATCATTATTGATTGCGATCCCGGCAATGGTATCGCGGGTGCCAACACCGATGATGGGCTGGCGATTGCGCTGGCCTTAGCTTCACCAGCCCTGTCGCTGGAATTGATCACCACCGTAGCGGGTAACACGCCATGTGACGTGGGTGCACGCGTTGCCAAAGATCTGATCGTCCGGCTGGGATTATCTATCCCGGTCGTACAGGGCGCGACGCAGGCGTTACAGGAAGATCCTGCGCCGTGGCGCGAGACGCTGGATAACCGGGTCAATCAGCTTGCGCTGGGAACACTCTGGCAGGATGTGCGTCAGCCAGCCGATATTGCGGCGGATGCGTTTGATGCGGCTGACGCTATCGGCAAACTGATTTGCGACAATCCGGGCGAGATTACGCTGGTGGCAATTGGCCCGCTGACGAATGTGGCGCTGGCGATGCAGCGCTATCCCGCCATGGCAGAATCGGTGGCGGAAATTGTAATCATGGGCGGCGTCTTCTCGCTGGATGACTACATCAAAGACACAAATTTTGGTCTGGATCCCGAGGCGGCGCATCAGGTGTTGCACAGCGGTGCTGCGGTAACACTGGTGCCGATGGATGTCACCACGCAGACGCTGCTGACCCAGCAGGATCTGACACGTCTCACCGCGGCCGATCATCCGCTGACCGAATTTGTGCGCGACACGCTGCGCCCGTGGATCGACTATTCAATGGAAACCCGTCAGCTGGCGGGGTGCTGGATCCACGATGCGCTGGTGGTCGCCTGGTTGCTGAATCAGCGAGTCGCCTCGGGCATCGATTATCGGGTTGATATCGAACTGCGTCCCGGAGCGACGCGTGGCAAAAGCTGGCGTTATCGTCAGCCGCTTCGGCTCACTGTTGGTGTGCCAGATCACTGCGGCGCATCGGTGCATGTGCTGCATAGCGTCGATAACACGCTGCTGTTGTCGATCATCGAACAGGCATTTAAGCGCCTGACATCCTGAAGTCATGGGCGATTAACTGCGCCCGCTTACTGCGCGTGATTAACTGCCATGATGGGGCGGTGATTATCACCGGCTGATAAAATCTGTCAGGTTGTCAGCAGCATTCGGGCGCAGGCAGAAATGCAGGGTTTGTGAGCCGATGCAAAGCGTTAAATCGCTTCGCACACGTCGATCCAGCGGGCGTTAGTCAGTTCAGCCATCTGCTGTGGCGAGATGCGGACGGCGCTGTGGATAGCGCCAGCGGCGGGCAGGACTTCTTCAAAGCTGCGCAGTGAAACATCACAGTAGACGGTCAGCGGATTCTCCAGACCGAACGGACAGACGCCGCCCACCGGGTGGCCGGTCCAGTTAATCACCTCGTCGACGCTCAGCATCCGCGCTTTCGCGCCCAGAGCCGCTTTCAGCTTGCGATTATCCAGTCGGGCATCGCCGCGTGTCACAATCAGCACCGCGTCGTTTTTCACTTTCAGTGACAGGGTCTTGGCAATCTCTCCTGGCGTCACGCCATGGGCGCGTGCAGCCATCCCGACCGTTGCAGTGCTTTCTGCCAGCTCAATAATTTCAATTTCAGGGGCGTGTTCGGCAAAGAACTGGCGCACGGACTCCAGACTCATCTTTCTCTCCAGGCTGATCGAAGGCGTAAAAATTGCCACAAGCCTCAGTGCCTGTAAACGAGATAAACGGAGAATTCGCTGTAATTAAGTCTGTTTAGCTGCCGCTCAGGGTGCAGTTGCCGCATTGTTCGACATCAGGGATGCGATAACGCTGACAGCAGCTGCGACGGACCAGTTCGCCGTTACGCGGGATCATGGTGCGGTAGAGTGGGTTTTCGCTGCCATCCAGCAGCCGCTGGTTGAAGAACAGCGCCTGCTCCAGTTGCAGGATCAGCGCCTCATCGATCTGGCTTTTCAGCTCACCCAGGAACCACTGGAATGAGTAGCCCATGTTGTTCCAGATGAGTCGGGCGTTGATATCACCATGCTGCGTAATACCCCTGACCACCGGGATCAGATGCTGCTGAATCAACCGATCAATGCGCTGCAGGGAATTAAGATAGCGCGCTTCTTCATCTTCCTGCACATCGATCCAGAACGTGGCCGGATGGCCATTCTCGTGAAATCCGACGCGAATATGCTCAGGCGAGCAGTCCAGCGCACGTGACTCCTGCAACAACGCCATGATGAGCGGAGGCAGCAGCAGGCCAAAATACCACTGTGCCCAGAGTGACAGCACCGGTTTCGCTTCGCGAACGGCATCAGGATGATCGCGATAGAGATAATCGCTATAGCGCTGGATGAGCGGGGCAAAGGCCTCTGATTCCGACCAGGCGGCAAGCGTCAGCGTATCGCGCGGAGCAGACTGGCTGAACTTCGTTGATTCAAGCAGATAGCTGCGCTGTTGCTGCAGCCGCTCATGCAGACTTTCCGCCAGCGGGCGGTCATTCTGCCGGAAGATCATCGACTGAGCGCTAAAACGCTGTTCCTGAGCTGAAGCAGTTGCCATGACGACTCGCAGAAAGTGTAGATAAGAAAGCAAATGATAATCGTTATTGATTAACTCTACAAGTCGTGTAAAAAATCGTCGCTGCTGGCGGGAAAACGGCGGGGGTTGAGAGCGGTCATCAGGCCAGACAGAGCAGCACATCGCTCGCCACTGTTCCGGTCAGCAACGACCGCGTTATGCTTACTCAGGCATGTTCGCTGGAGGTCTGAGGCTGCTGTCGGGGCAAATCTTCCCAGGCGAGAATGGTATTGCGACCCTGATTTTTAGCCACATATAACGCGCTATCCGCATTGGCGACCGCCAGATCGAACTCATTATCATAAATGGGCGCGATGCCCGCACTGATAGTCACGTGGGTGGAAACGGTCTCATTGAAAAGGTGAGGGATTTCTAAATCCAGCACATACTGGCGGATTCGCTCTGCCAGCTTCATGGCGATGGAACTGTTCACATTGGTCATCAGCACCAGAAACTCTTCGCCGCCGTAGCGGGTGACGACATCGCGCGAACGCACCGCATCACGAATCGCGACAGAGACCCGCGCCAGCGCCTGATCGCCCATCGCATGCCCATAATTATCGTTGTAGGCCTTGAAGTGGTCGATATCCAGCAGCAGCACGTAGTGGCTGCCGGCGTGGTTTTCCAGAATATTATCGAGCCGGTTCTTCAGGCCGCGGCGGTTATAAAGTCCGGTCAGCGGATCGAGCATGCTGAGGTCGCTGAATGTCTCTTTCTCTTCGTAGAGCTGATGCATCAGGCGCAGGGTAAAGTTGTCGGCACGGCGGCGCATCAGATGCTGCAGGGAGAAACCGATCAGAGGCAGAATGATGGTCAGCAGGATCAGCGGCAGATGCTGTCCATTGTCGAGCAGTAATACGGTGAAGACCGGCGGCGCGACGTGCAGACAAAATGCACCCAGATAATCGCTCAGGGCGATAGCACTGATAAATAACACACTGATCAAACTGATAATAAGAAAGCCACCATCAAAATAGAACACCTGATGAAAGCGATAATTAATGTGCCAGGCCCAGAGTATGCCCAGCAGAAGTGCAACAGGATTTAACAGGGGAAGTTTTAGTCTGGGCCATATTAAATAGGTAATTAGCATGATACCGCTAAACGCAGCGACACAAATTACCGGCAGGGTCGCGTCATTGGTCTCATTGCTCATTACAGGCAGCAGATAAAATAGCGAAACGGCGATATTTAAAAAGAGAAAAAGCATCACTGAAAGCCGGTATTTACTCTGCTTCAGTTCTTCATATGATTGTAATTTCATTATAAATACTCGTGACGGCCCTGAAATACCAAAGCGCAAGCCGGCAAAAAAAAGATTCTGCCAGAGAGTGAGCAAATTATTGCTGTTGCTGTTATTAAAAGTATTATCGGCCGCAATCTAGCATTTTCCAACTGGTCTGTCATCTTCGTTGCCGGACGTGACAAAAACAGGCTGCAAGGGCATTAGAACTGCTATATGATAATGGGAATGCTTATCATTTGAGGTTTGCGTCATGGGGATAGCGATTATTGCGGCCTGCGGCCTGTGGGGAGTCAGCTGGGCATTGGGTAAAAAACTGGATAGCGCGTGGGGCGTATTGCTGCCCTGCATCGCACTGCCGCTGTTCGCCTTATGGGAACCGAGCTTCAGTCAGTGGCGGATGGTAATGACCGTAGCGCTGCTGCTGACTGTCGTGATGCTGTTTAATCAGCGTCTGCGACACTATCTGCTGTTGCCATCCTGCCTGGCATTAGCGGGTGGCCTGGCGGCTATCTCTGTGAATTTTCATCTGAGTTAATCAAGGCGGAGCGGCTGAAAATCGTCTTACAGCGTGAAGCGACCAGATGAGCGAAACCGAGCTGAAAAACTAAATTGAGCAGGGGATAAAACGATACTGCAAGGGAAGCAGAAGGGCATTACGGGGAAAACAGAGGATGACAACGTTGGTGCGAAGAGAGGGACTTGAACCCTCACGTCCGTTAAGACACTAACACCTGAAGCTAGCGCGTCTACCAATTCCGCCACCTTCGCATCGAGTTGTCTGTTCATATCACCGCAATGGTGCGAAGAGAGGGACTTGAACCCTCACGTCCGTTAAGACACTAACACCTGAAGCTAGCGCGTCTACCAATTCCGCCACCTTCGCGCAGTGCTCGCGATATGAAACATGTGATTTTGGTGCGAAGAGAGGGACTTGAACCCTCACGTCCGTTAGGACACTAACACCTGAAGCTAGCGCGTCTACCAATTCCGCCACCTTCGCATACCCGTAACACCCTGAGAATGTTACAACCACGGAGGCGCATTCTAGAGATTTTACTCTTTGCGTCAACAACTATTTCGTCGGGCTGAAACGATCGCTGTAAAAAGCAACGTTTTCAGCCCGGCAACGCCATTAACGCCGGGAAAAGCGCTTAGCGCGTTTTGGCTCCGCGACCGTAAACAGCGCGATAAACTTTAAAACGACCGGTCTGTGCGATGACTTCATGACTGCCGAAGGCTTCATCCAGCGCCTGCGGGTAGGGCAGGAAGGTGTTCGCCACAATACGCAACTCGCCGCCGGTGTTCAGGTGTTTCACTGCGCCACGGATCAGCGCTTGGGCGGCGTCGAGGCTGGTCTGGGTACCTTCATGGAACGGCGGATTCGAGATAATCATGTCGAAACGACCCGTCACGTCAGAGAAGACGTTGCTGGCGAAGACTTCGCCCTCGATGCCATTGGCGGCCAGCGTCAATTTACTCGCTTCAATCGCAGCCGCGTGCACGTCGCACAGCCACAGACGCACTTTAGGCGAACGGGCCGGCAGAGAGGCAGCAATCACGCCTGCGCCACAGCCCATATCCAGCACTTTACCTTTGGTGTGCGGGGTAAAGGTCGAGAGCAGCAGGGCACTGCCGCTGTCCAGGCCGTCACGGCTGAAGACGCCAGGCAGGGTATGAATCGTCAGGCCATCCAGCTGATACTGATGACCAAAGCTGCTGGCATCAAACTCAGGCTGTTTGTCCAGGCGACCGTGGTAGAGACCACAGCGACGCGCGCTGTCGATTTTTTCCAGTTTCACCCACGATTCCACCATACCTTCGGCACTGCGCACGCCGCTGCGGTTTTCACCGACAACGAATACGTCACAGCCGACCGGCAGCAGAGAGAGCAGGTTCTGCAGCTGGAACTGCACTTCCGGCTTATTCTTGGTCCAGAAATAGACCAGGGTATCGCAGCCCTGCACATCTTCTGCCTGCGCAACCATGCCGTAACGCGCCTGTTCGCCCATACGGCGGCTCAGGTTTTGCCAGTGATGATATTGCTGGGTGTGAACGCGCGACGAGGCGGTTTCCAGCTGAGCGGGCAGGTCATCCTGCAGATCGCCAGCAAATAAAACATGGCGGGCGGTAAATTCATCACTGTGGCGCAGAATGACTTCGCTGGCCGGGGTTAAAGCAGACATGTAGGGCTCCTGTAAGATCTGAGCGGGGATTATAGTGGTTTGTTGGCGCATGTTCGATGGGTTTGCTAGCATAGCGTCGCATTCAGGCAGCAGAACAGGTAACACCATGACGTCCAGGCGCGACTGGCTTTTACAGCAAATGGGAATTACACAGTACCAGCTGCGCCGCCCGCGCGTGCTTCAGGGCGAAATTGCCGTCACGCTGGCACCGGACACGCAGTTAATTATTGTCGCTGACGCGCCGCCCGGTCTGCATGAACCGCTGATGCGCGACGTGCTGCATGTTCTCAACCTGCAACCCGCTCAGGTGATGACCGTGACGCTGGATCAGCTGCAAATGCTGCCGGAGACGCTGAACTGCGCGGGCTGGCTGCTCGGCGTAGAGAGCGAACAGCCTTTTAATGGCGTGGCTTTAACCAGCGCCTCTTTCAATGAACTGATCAGTAGCGGCGTCGCCAAACGCGCGCTCTGGCAACAGATGTGTAACCATGACAGCCATCTCTTTACTCACCCCTGACGATCTGGCGCAGGCCTACGCCATTGAGTGTCGTAGTCACGCGTTTCCCTGGAGTGAAAAGACGTTTGCCAGCAATCAGGGCGAGCGCTTTATCAATTTACGTCTCGATGTCGACGGCAAAATGGCCGCTTTTGCCATTACCCAGGTGGTGCTGGACGAAGCCTCACTGTTTAACATCGCGGTCGATCCCGCCTTTCAGCGCCGGGGACTGGGCCGCCAGCTGTTGCAGCATCTGATCGATGAACTGATCAAACGCGACGTGCTGACGCTGTGGCTGGAAGTGCGGGCCTCGAACCTGCCCGCCATCGCGCTCTATGAGCAGCTTGGATTTAACCAGGTCAGTCGTCGCCCCAATTATTATCCCACCGCCAGCGGCCGTGAAGATGCCATTCTCATGGCCCTGACGCCGTAGTGGTGTTAAGGAGTTTTAATGTTAGATAACTGGGATTGCATTCTGTTTGATGCGGACGATACCCTTTTTCATTTCGATGCCTATGCCGGTTTACAGCGCCTTTTCGCGGGTTATGACGTGCAGTTCACCGACCAGGATTACAGCGATTATCAGGCGATCAACAAGCCGCTGTGGGTCGATTATCAGAACGGCACCATTTCAGCGTTACAGCTGCAGACTCAGCGTTTTAACCACTGGAGCGAAAAGCTCAGCGTTGCGCCAGAGATCCTTAACAGCGGCTTTCTCACCGCAATGGGGGAGATCTGCACGCCGCTGCCGGGTGCGGTCAGTCTGATGAACCAGCTGCATGGCCGGGTAAAGATGGGCATTATCACCAACGGCTTTACCGCGCTGCAGCAGACGCGTCTTGAGCGCACCGGTTTCCGTGATTACTTCTCGGCGCTGGTGATCTCTGAGCAGGTCGGCGTGCCAAAACCGGCGGCAGAGATCTTTGATTATGCACTGGAGTTGATGGGCAATCCGGATCGTCAGCGGGTGCTGATGGTGGGTGATACGCCAGAGTCAGACATTCTGGGCGGCATGAATGCTGGTGTGAAAACCTGCTGGCTCGATCATGGCACCCGGCCGTTGCCGGAACACATCAGACCAACCTGGCAGGTCAAATCGCTGGGTGAACTGGAAACGTTGTTGATCGGCTGATGGAAGCTGCCTCGCAAATCCGCAACTTTCTCATAAAAAAGGCCCGCACAGCGGGCCTTTTCCATTTTTGACAAACTCAGTCCGGGCCAGCGGTAAGACCGAGTCTGCGAAGGAAACACGGTCAGATCGGAAAGTCGCTTAAACCATCCCTGGCCGCTCGGCCCGCGCGATTACGCCCCTCATCCCTGAGGTGCGCCCGTAACCGGGCCAACGCGTTGCGTTGTTCAAAAACGCTCCCGGCGTTTTTTTCCGGGCGGCGGGACGCTTTCCTCCTCTGCCCGTGTTCCCTGCGCATTCAGCTTATTCATTGCAGTCATACAAACCCGGATTTTGTTTTTTGAGCAGTATAAAAAAGGCCCGCTGTGCGGGCCTTTCTCGTTTTATCTTTACCGCAGCGCAGGCGCGCTACTCTTTCTTCTCGTCGTCCTCATCCCGGTCCTCTTTCACCGGGGTGCTGGCGGTAAGCAGAAACGGCGACTGCTGCCAGCGGGTGCGGCGGTGGCGCAGCAGAGTGCGGGAGAGAATAATGCCGATCGCCAGTGCCAGCAGCATCATCAGACGCAGAATATTGGTGGTGTTATCGACCTGATGTGAGTCGGTGACCAGCACGTGGGTATCCAGCGTGACGCGCAGAAAGCCCAGCGGGCCATCGTTTCCGGCCAGCGGCTGCACAATCTGGTGGTTGAAATAGCTGCCCGCGCGCTTGCCGTCGAGCGCCAGCCGGTCGCGGACATTGATGTTTTCACCGCTGTGCGCCACCAGGCTGCCGTCGCCGTCATACACGGACGCATCCAGAATACGGCTGTTCGCCGTCATCTGATTAAGAATGGCTTCTATCTGATTCCGGTTATTTTCACTGTTGTCCATCAACGGCTCAAGGCTGAACGCCACCTGGCTGGTCAGCGTATGCGCCAGCTCCTCGACCTGCTCAGAACGCGCCGTCTGATGGCCGAGACTGAACCAGGAAGCGCCCTGCATCAGCACGACCAGCAGCGCCATCGAGATAAGAACGATCACGGTACGATGTAAGCGAAATTTCAGTGCGGTTTTAGCCATTAATCATCCGGGTCATATCACAACAGAAAGCCTGGAGATTATGTTGCCAGAAGCGGCGCCGACAAGGTAGCCTCTTGCGTGGTTTTGTTGTCCCTACAGGAGCTCTGATGCCAAATCGTTTAACCTGGTGCGATCTTCCCGCCGATGTCTCCCTCTGGCCGGGTTTGCCCCTTTCTCTTAGCGGTGATGAAGTGATGCCGCTGGATTATCGCGCTGGCCGCACCGGCTGGCTGCTGTATGGCCGCGGGCTGGATAAGCAACGGCTGACCGATTACCAGCACCAGCTGGGTGCGGCGATGGTGATCGTCAGCGCCTGGAACGTCGATGAGTATCAGGTGATTCGCCTGGCGGGATCGCTGACGCCGTTTGCCAGCAAGCTGGCGCACGACGCCGGGCTGGACGTAGCGCCGCTGGGCAAAATCCCGCATCTCAAAACGCCGGGCTTGCTGGTCATGGATATGGACTCGACCGCGATTCAGATCGAATGCATCGACGAGATCGCTAAACTGGCGGGCTGCGGCGAGCAGGTCGCGGAAGTGACGGAACGCGCAATGCGCGGCGAACTCGACTTCACCGCCAGCCTGCGTCAGCGCGTTGCTACGCTGCAGGGCGCTGACGCCAATATTCTCAAACAGGTGCGTGATGCGCTGCCGCTGATGCCAGGCTTAACGACGCTGACGCAGAAACTGCAGGCGCTGGGCTGGCAGGTTGCCATCGCGTCCGGCGGCTTTACCTACTACGCCGACTACCTGCGCGACAAGCTGCATCTGTCGGCGGTGGTGGCCAATGAACTCGAAATTCGCGACGGCAAGCTGACCGGCAACGTGCTGGGTCCGGTTGTCGACGCACAGTATAAAGCCGATACCCTGAAGAAGCTGGCGCAGCGTTTTGACATTGCGCCGGAACAGACGGTGGCGATCGGCGATGGAGCCAATGACCTGCTGATGATCAAAGCCTCAGCACTGGGCATTGCGTTCCATGCTAAACCTAAGGTGAATGAACAGACTGCGGTCACCATTCGCCATGCCGATTTAATGGGTGTGTTCTGCATCCTTACCGGCAGCCTGATCCACGAAGAGCGTTAACAGAGGTATTGATTTGGCCAAAGCGGCAAAACGCGCATTTGTCTGTAATGAATGCGGCGCAGATTACCCACGCTGGCAGGGGCAATGCAGCGCCTGTCACGCCTGGAACACCATCACCGAGGTGCGCATCGCCGCCTCGCCCGCCGCTGCGCGTAACGAGCGCCTGAGTGGCTATGCCGGTAGTGCCGGCACCAGCCGGGTGCAGAAGCTCTCTGAAATCAGCCTGGAGGCGTTACCGCGCTTCTCGACCAGCTTTAAAGAGTTTGACCGGGTGCTGGGCGGCGGCGTCGTGCCGGGCAGTGCTATTCTGATTGGCGGCAGTCCGGGCGCGGGCAAATCCACGCTGCTGCTGCAGGTGATGTGCCGGTTGTCAGAAGGGATGAAAACCCTGTACGTCACCGGTGAAGAGTCACTGCAACAGGTGGCAATGCGTGCCCATCGTCTGGGATTACCCACCGAAAATGTAAATATGCTGTCTGAAACCAGCATTGAGCAGATCTGCCTGATCGCCGAGCAGGAGCAGCCGCAACTGATGGTGATCGACTCGATCCAGGTGATGCACATGGCGGAGATCCAGTCATCGCCGGGCAGCGTGGCTCAGGTACGGGAAACCGCCGCTTACCTGACGCGCTTCGCCAAAACGCGCGGCGTGGCGATCATCATGGTCGGTCACGTCACCAAAGATGGCTCGCTGGCCGGGCCGAAGGTGCTGGAGCACTGCATCGACTGTTCGGTGCTGCTGGATGGCGATGCCGATTCCCGCTTCCGCACGCTGCGCAGCCATAAAAACCGCTTCGGCGCGGTGAATGAGCTGGGTGTATTTGCCATGACCGAGCAGGGCATGCGTGAAGTCAGCAATCCATCCGCTATCTTCCTGTCGCGTGGCGAAGAGGTCACCTCGGGCAGTTCGGTCATGGTGCTGTGGGAGGGAACGCGTCCGCTGCTGGTGGAGATTCAGGCGCTGGTCGATCATTCGATGATGGGCAATCCGCGCCGCGTGGCGGTGGGTCTGGAACAGAACCGTCTGGCGATTCTGCTCGCCGTTTTACACCGCCACGGCGGATTGCAGATGGCGGACCAGGATGTGTTCGTGAACGTGGTTGGTGGCGTTAAGGTCACCGAAACCAGTGCGGATCTGGCGCTGATGCTGTCGATGGTGTCGAGCCTGCGCGATCGCCCATTGCCGCAGGATCTGGTGATCTTCGGCGAAGTAGGACTGGCCGGTGAGATCCGTCCGGTGCCCAGCGGTCAGGAGCGCATCTCTGAAGCAGCGAAGCATGGCTTCAAACGCGCCATTGTACCGGCGGGGAATGCACCGAAAAAACCGATTGCCGGGATGCAGGTTTTCAGCGCGAAGAAGCTGGCCGATGCGCTGGCGATTCTGGACGATCTGTAACGCGCCTGCGGCCAGCCTGCGTCGCGGGCTGGCTGCTCCCACCTTAACCGCATTGATGCAGGAGGCACGACATGTCGTCGTTTGATTATCTGAAAACGGCTATCCGCCAACAGGGCCATACGCTGCAACAGGTCGCTGATGCCAGCGGCATGACCAAAGGCTATCTGAGTCAGTTGCTCAATGCCAAAATTAAAAGCCCCAGCGCGCAAAAGCTGGAGGCGCTGCACCGCTTTCTGGGCCTGGAGTTTCCGCGCCGCGATAAAACGGTGGGCGTGGTCTTTGGTAAGTTTTATCCGCTGCATACCGGCCATATCTATCTGATTCAGCGCGCCTGTAGCCAGGTGGATGAGCTGCATATCATTATGGGTTATGACGAGCCGCGCGACCGCGAGCTGTTTGAGAACAGTGCGATGTCACAGCAGCCGACGGTCAGCGATCGCCTGCGCTGGCTGCTGCAGACCTTTAAGTATCAGAAAAATATCCGCATTCACGCCTTTGATGAAGAGGGGATCGAACCCTATCCGCACGGCTGGGATGTCTGGAGTCAAGGCGTCAGCGCGTTTCTCAGTGAGCACGGCATTGCGCCAGACTGCATCTACACCAGCGAAGCGCCCGATGCGGAGATGTACCAGCAGCACCTGGGCATCCAGACCGTGCTGGTCGATCCCAGCCGATCCTTTATGAGCATCAGCGGCGCGCAGATTCGTCAGGATCCGTTCCGCTTTTGGGATTACATTCCCACGGAAGTGAAACCGTTCTTTGTGCGCACCGTGGCGATCCTTGGCGGAGAGTCGAGCGGTAAATCGACGCTGGTGAATAAACTCGCCAACATCTTCAATACCACCAGTGCCTGGGAATATGGCCGCGATTATGTCTTTTCCCATCTGGGCGGTGATGAAATGGCGCTGCAATATTCCGATTACGACAAGATCGCGCTGGGCCAGGCGCAGTACATCGATTTCGCCGTTAAATATGCCAATAAAGTGGCGTTTATCGACACCGACTTTGTCACCACACAGGCATTTTGTCTCAAGTATGAAGGGCGTGAACATCCCTTTGTGCAGGCGCTGATCGATGAATATCGTTTTGATCTGGTGATCCTGCTGGAGAACAATGTGCCCTGGGTCGCGGATGGCTTGCGCAGCCTGGGCAGTTCAGTGGATCGACGGGAGTTTCAGTCGATGCTGGTCACGATGCTGCGGGAAAACAACATCGAATTCCTGCACGTGAAGGAAGATGATTATGACACCCGCTTCCTGCGCTGCATTGAACTGGTGAAAGCGATGCTGGGCGAGAAAAACGCCCAGCCGTAACGCATGCATTGGCCCGGTCTGCCGCCTGGCAGCCGGGTCAGCACATTAATAGACCATCACCACTTTGCCGCGCATATGGCCTTCCAGCACGCGCTGGTGGGCGGCAGTTAAGGTCTCAACGCTCAAGCCGTGCAGCGTTTCGCTCAGCGTGGTTTGCAGCTTCCCTTCGTCCAGCAATGCCGATACCGCATCCAGAATCTCGCCCTGACGCGCCATATCCGGCGTGTTAAACATGCTGCGGGTATACATCAGCTCGAAGTGCAGTGCCGCACTCTTCAGCTTCAGCTGGTCCATCGACAGCGGATGTTCGTTTTCCACGATAGTGCAGATATGGCCTTGTGGCGCGATCAGCTTCGCCATGGTTTCCCAGTGACCGTCGGTGTCATTCAGGCAGAAGATATAATCGACCTGCTTGATGCCCTGTTTCTCCAGCTCACCGATCATATCTTTGTAGTTGATCACCAGATCGGCACCGCGATCGCGGCACCACTGGGCGGAATCTTCACGCGAGGCGGTCGCAATGATCTTCACCTTGCTGCGCAGCTTCGCCAGTGGGATCGCCAGCGATCCGACACCGCCTGCGCCGCCGACGATCAGCAGCGTCTGATCTTCTGATGCTGTCTCAAGATTCAGTCGTTCAAACAGGCCTTCCCAGGCGGTCAGGGCCGTCAGCGGGATCGCGGCCGACTGCGCCCAGTCCAGGCTCTCTGGCTTGTGACCGGTGATGCGTGAGTCAACCAGCTGCTCGGTGCTGTTACTGCCAGGACGGGTCAGGTCGCCCGCATAGAAGACTTCATCGCCAGGCTTAAAGTTGCTGACTGAGCTGCCCACTTCCAGCACGACGCCGCTGGCATCCCAGCCGAGAATGCGTGGCTGCTGTAAGCCGTTCTTCTTCGCCCCTTTGTGCACCTTGGTATCAACCGGATTGACCGACGCGGCTTTGACTTCAACGCGCAGGTCATACTCACCTGGCGCTGGGGTTTCAGGGAAAATTTCAGTGAAGTGTTCAGGATTTTCCGGGTTTACTGCGATAGCGCGAATAGACATAACGTTTTCCTGTTGAGTCAGGCCAGGAGCCTGGATTGTGTGGTTACTATTCTGGCCCTGAAGAGTGCTCACACTCGCAGGGGCTGAGCCACGCTGTTCGTGGCAGACTGCTGTAATGATTCGGAACAGGCTTTAAGTGTAGAACCTGGTTTTAGCAGTGATAAGATGGACAATCTTTCATAGAGTGTTCGTCTGAGGTGAACAATGGCGTTTCGTCAGTGGCAGGATATGGCGCTGTTTGCGCTGGTGGCGGAGTGCGGCAGCTTTACCGGCGCGGCGGAACGTGCAGGTTTGCCCAAATCGAGCGTCAGTCAGCGCATCAGCCAGCTGGAGCAGCGGCTGGGGATCCGGTTACTGAACCGCACCACCCGCCAGCTCAACCTGACCTTTGCCGGTGAACGCTATCTGCTGCACTGCCAGGAGATGATGCAGGCCAGTGAACGCGCCGATCAGGCGATTGCCAGCCTGAGGGAAAACCCCAGCGGGCGTCTGCGCATCACCAGCCCGGCAGGGATTGGCGCTACGCTGCTGGCGCGCTGTAATGCAGAGTTTTTACGTCTCTATCCGGATGTGACGCTGGATGTTTCGATCTCCGATGAGATGCGCGATCTGGTGCAGGAGGGTTTTGATGTGGCGCTGCGCACCGGTCAGCCGCAGGAGTCTTCACTGATTGGCCGACGGATTGGCAACTGCCCGCGGCTGCTGGTGGCATCACAGCACTATCTTAACCAGCACCCGCCGCTGCTGCATCCACAGCAGCTGTCGGCTCACCGCTGTATTGCGCACCGCGCCTGGAATGAATGGGTTTTGCAGCGTGACGACGAGTTCTACCGCTGGCTGCTGCCGCCGGGTCATCTCACCGACAATTTACTCTATGCGCGTGAATCGGCGCTGGGCGATGCGGGCATTACGCTGCTGCCGCACTTTCTGACGGACGGGGCGATGGCGGATCCCCGGCTGGTGCCGGTGCTGCCGGAATGGGAGATTGAGGGGAATGAGCTTTGGCTGGTCTATCCGGGTCGGAAGCTGAACTCACCCGCGCTGGCGCGCTTTATTGAGTTTGCGCTGCAGTCACCTGTGTTCAGGGAGTTTTATCGCTGATACGGCGATAAAAAAGGGCGGCATCGCTGCCGCCCGTTTAGTCAATTACTTCGTCATACGTTTGTACTTGATGCGCTTCGGCTCCAGCGCGTCGGCGCCGAGGGTACGCTTCTTGTACTCTTCATATTCGGTAAAGTTACCTTCGAAGAATTCGATGTTGCCTTCATCCTGATAATCCAGAATGTGCGTCGCGATACGGTCCAGGAACCAGCGGTCATGCGAGATCACCATCGCACAGCCCGGGAACTCCAGCAGGGCGTTTTCCAGCGCGCGCAGGGTTTCGATGTCCAGGTCGTTTGTTGGTTCATCGAGCAGCAGCATGTTGCCGCCAACCTGCAGCAGTTTTGCGAGGTGCAGACGACCACGCTCACCACCGGAGAGTTCGCCCACGCGTTTGCCCTGATCGACGCCTTTAAAGTTAAAGCGGCCGACATAGGCGCGGCTTGGCATCTCGGTGTTGCCGATACGCATGATGTCCTGACCGCCGGAAACTTCTTCCCACACGGTTTTGGAATTGTCCATGCTGTCGCGGAACTGATCGACGGAGGCCAGCTTAACGGTCTCACCCAGCACGATGCTGCCGGAATCAGGCTGTTCCTGACCGGACATCATGCGGAACAGGGTTGATTTACCCGCACCGTTCGGACCGATAATCCCGACAATCGCGCCTTTTGGCACGGAGAACGAGAGATCGTCAATCAGCACACGGTCGCCATAGGACTTACGCAGATTGCTGACTTCCAGCACTTTGTCACCCAGACGGGCACCTGGCGGAATGAACAGTTCGTTGGTTTCGTTACGCTTCTGGTAGTCGGTGTTATTCAGCTCTTCAAAGCGTGCCAGACGGGCTTTGCCTTTCGACTGCTGGCCTTTTGGTCCTTTACGAACCCACTCCAGCTCTTTCTCAATCGACTTACGACGAGCGGCTTCAGAAGAGGCTTCCTGCGCCAGACGCGCATCTTTCTGCTCCAGCCAGGAGGAGTAGTTGCCTTCCCACGGAATACCTTCACCGCGGTCAAGTTCCAGAATCCAGCCTGCCACGTTATCCAGGAAGTAACGGTCATGCGTAATCGCCACGACGGTGCCTTCGAAGTCATGCAGGAAGCGCTCCAGCCAGGCGACAGATTCGGCGTCCAGGTGGTTCGTTGGCTCATCCAGCAGCAGCATGTCTGGTTTTTCCAGCAGCAGGCGGCACAGGGCGACGCGACGACGTTCACCACCGGAAAGGGTGGCAATTTTTGCGTCCCAGTCCGGCAGGCGCAGCGCATCGGCAGCACGCTCCAGCTGGGTATTCAGGTTGTGACCATCGTGTGCCTGGATGATCTCTTCCAGACGGCCCTGCTCAGCGGCCAGCTTGTCGAAATCTGCACCCTCTTCGGCATAGAGCGCATAGACTTCGTCGAGACGTTTCAGTGCGCCAACCACTTCTGACAGCGCTTCTTCAACCGACTCACGCACGGTGTGGTCAAGGTTAAGCTGCGGCTCCTGCGGCAGGTAGCCAATCTTGATGCCTGGCTGCGGACGCGCTTCCCCTTCGATATCTTTATCGATGCCAGCCATGATGCGCAGCAGGGTAGATTTACCCGCACCGTTCAGACCGAGTACGCCGATTTTTGCGCCAGGGAAGAAGCTGAGGGAGATGTTTTTCAGAATATGACGCTTCGGCGGAACCACTTTGCCGACGCGATGCATGCTATAGACGAATTGAGCCACGTTGGTTTGAGCCTCTGGGTCTGTTGGTCGTTGGAATGATGTCGAAGTTTAGCCTTTTTCACCGTCTAATCCCAGCCGGGGGGCGGCGAATAATGCCCTGCAGGATGTGATGCCGGGCAGCATGCGGGATAACTGACTGATTTCCGCGCTCAATCGCTGACGATAGTGCCGGGGCAGGCCTCAGGGCAGGCGCAGCGGTATCGCCTGCTGTGCCAGCCAGTTTTGTAATGCCTGATCGGGCGCGCTATCACTCACCAGCAGATCAAAGCGCTGCAGCTCGGCGATGCGGGCGGGCAGCACTTTGCCATATTTACTGCTGTCCGCCACCAGCACCGACTTACGGGCGCGCAGCATGGCGTGATGTTTCATCATCAGCTCATTGGTGTTGTAGCAGGTCGCCCCCTGATCTTTGTCGATGCCCGCGGCAGAGATAAAGGCCAGCGTCGGACAGAGATCGTCCAGGATGGTATGCACGCCAATCGGCGTAAACAGCGCATTGTCGGCATGAAATTCACCGCCGCTGAGGATGACGTTGCAGGCCGGTTTCTCTTTCAGGGTCAGAAAGGTATTCATGGCGCAGCAGATAGCGGTAAACGACAGCGTGTCAGGAATGGCATCAACGATATAGGGCAGGGTGGTGCCGCAGTCAAAGAAGACCGTATCGTTTTCACCGATCAGGCTGGCCGCCGCCTGCGCCAGCCGCTGCTTTCTGGCGGCATTCTGCCCATGCTGATCGCTGACAAAATAGTGGCCGGCATGACTTTTCGGATCGCTGACAATGTAACCGCCCAGCAGGACCACGCTGGAACCCGGCTCGGTTAAATCACGGCGAACCGTCATCTCTGAGACACCCAGCAGCTGGGCCGCATCTTTCAGATGCAGTTTGTCGGTGCGTTTCAGCGCCTGCGTCAGCTTGTGAATGCGTTCGTCGCGCCGGGTTTGCATGGTCATCTCTCTGTTACCTATCCTGCAGTGCGGAGAAGGGACGTCATAATCGACGTCGATACGCTACAAACCTCACAGATTTGAATGAGTTGCGTCTCATCCGCCAGGCTGGCAGTCAATCTTACCTGCAATCTGTAAGGGCCGCAAACCTCCGCCGTACGGTGATAACGGACCTTCCCTGCAGGCGATCACGCCTCTCAGTCGCCACGCTCCATGATGTGATCTTGTTATAATAGTAACATTTTAAATCCCCGCTCATGCCGTATTCCGGCATTATTCGCCGCTTCAGGATGTGGTTTTTGTCACATATTTAACCTTTAAGAAAGGTTATTGTTACTTTAATAACATTTTAAATGTGAAAAACATCCGGGAGAAATGTTCATGACAATTGCGGTCATCGGCTCAAACATGGTCGATCTGATTACCTACACCAACAGCCTGCCGAAAGCGGGTGAAACCCTTGAAGCGCCCGACTTTGCCATTGGCTGCGGCGGTAAAGGCGCTAACCAGGCGGTCGCGGCCGCGAAAATGGGCGGCAACGTGATGATGGTCAGCAAGGTCGGCGACGACCTCTTTGCTCCCAACACCGTAGCCAATTTACAGCAGCAGGGCGTGGACACGCGCTTTGTCACTACCGCAGCAGGCACCTCCAGCGGCGTGGCACCGATTTTTGTCGATGATCAATCGCAGAACCGCATTCTGATTATCAAAGGTGCCAACCAGCAGCTGAAACCGGCCGATATCGACGACGCGGCAGAGGCGCTGAAAGCCTGTGCGCTGATCATCCTGCAGCTGGAGATCCCGCTGGAGACGGTCTATTACGCCATCGATTTTGCCCGGCAGCATCAGATCAGGGTGATCCTCAATCCGGCACCCGCCGTTGCCACGCTGGATATTCACTACGCCTGCAAATGCGACTTCTTCATGCCGAACGAAACCGAGCTGGAGAT
This sequence comes from Pantoea vagans, assembly GCF_004792415.1. Taxonomy (NCBI): domain Bacteria; kingdom Pseudomonadati; phylum Pseudomonadota; class Gammaproteobacteria; order Enterobacterales; family Erwiniaceae; genus Pantoea; species Pantoea vagans. Next base: position 3,440,724 of record NZ_CP038853.1, on the reverse strand, counting down.
CCTCACCGGCCTGCCGGTCAGCACCGATGAAGAGGTGATCCTGGCCGGGCAGTCGCTGCTGAAGCGCGGCCTTAAAAATCTAATCATCACGCTGGGCAGCCGGGGTTCGGTCTGGATGAGTGCCGACGAGGTGCATCGCGTGGCCGCAATACCGGTTCAGGCGGTCGATACCAGCGGCGCGGGCGATGCCTTTATCGGCTGCTTCGCGTATCTGCTGGTGAAAACCGGCGATGTGGTCACCGCCATGACTCAGGCTTCGGCTTATGCCGCCTGCAGCGTCACCGGACGCGGCACGCAGTGCGCTTATCCCGACGCCGCGCAATTCCAGCGTTTTCTCAACCGTAACTGAGGCTCTGCTATGCAACAGAAAATTGTTCAGCAATCTGATGGCTATCTGAATAAAACGCCGCTATTCCAGTTCATTCTGCTGTCATGCCTCTTTCCGCTCTGGGGTTGTGCGGCGAGTCTCAACGATATCCTGATCACCCAGTTTAAAAGCGTCTTTGCCCTGAGCGACTTTGCCAGTGCGCTGGTGCAGAGCGCCTTTTATGGCGGCTATTTTCTGATTGCGATCCCCGCCTCGCTGGTGATCCGCAAAACCAGTTACAAGATGGCGATTATGATCGGCCTGGCGCTCTACATTGCTGGCTGTATCGCCTTCTATCCCGCTTCGCACATGGCGACCTACACCATGTTCCTGGCGGCGATCTTTGCCATCGCCATCGGCCTGAGCTTCCTGGAAACTGCGGCCAATACTTACAGCTCGATGATTGGCCATCGCGACCATGCCACGCTGCGCCTCAACGTCAGCCAGACCTTCTATCCGATTGGTGCGCTGATGGGGATCGTGCTGGGTAAATATCTGGTGTTCCAGGAGGGCGACAGCCTGGAAAGTCAGATGGCGACGATGACGGCAGAGCAGGCGCATGCCTTCCGCCTGACGATGCTGGAACATACGCTGGAGCCCTACAAATATCTGGTCATGGTGCTGGTGGTGGTGATGCTGCTGTTTATGTTCACCCGCTATCCGCGCTGTAAACCAGAGAGTAATGAGAAATCCCGGCCGTCGCTGGGCGAAACCTTCCGCTATCTGGCGGCTAATCGTCACTTTAAACGGGGCATTGTGACCCAGTTCCTCTATGTCGGCATGCAGGTGGCGGTCTGGTCATTTACCATTCGTCTGGCGCTGACGCTGGGGGCGGCCAATGAACGTCACGCTTCGAACTTTATGATCTACAGCTTCGTCTGCTTCTTTATCGGCAAGTTCGTGGCGAACTTTCTGATGACCCGTTTCCGTGCCGAGAAAGTGCTGATCGCCTATTCGGTGCTGGGTGTGCTGACGCTGGCCTATGTGATGCTGGTGCCGAACTTTACCGCCGTCTACGCCGCCGTGTTTGTCAGCGTGCTGTTTGGCCCCTGCTGGGCAACGATCTATGCCGGTACGCTGGCGACAGTCGATAATAAATATACCGAAGTGGCAGGCGCGTTTATCGTGATGGCGATTGTCGGCGCGGCTTTTGTTCCGGCGCTGCAGGGCCTGGTGTCTGACACGCTGGGGTCAATGCAGCTGGCGTTTGGCGTCTCGCTGCTCTGTTTTGCCTGGGTCGGATTCTACTTCTATGGCGAACTGCGCCATAAAAAACAGCCGGTCGCGGCCGGTCGTCTGGTGGAGGAGTTACCATGAAAACCCGTTTGCCCTTAGCGCGTGAGCAGTTTCACGCCACGCCCTGGGTGTTGCTGGAGAGTGATGACTTCCGGGTTGAGCTGTTTCGCTACCCGGCGGGCATTGAGGCGGTGCGCATTCATAACCGGCGCGGCAGCGTGACCGTGCTGCCGTTTCTCGGGCAGATGATCTGGGACGTGCAGTTTGACGATCATAACCTGACCATGGGCCACAGCTTTAAACAGCCGCTGCCTGCCAGTTCGATCATCGACACCTATGGCTGTTTTGCCTTTCATTCGGGGCTGCTGGCTAACGGCTGCCCGGCGCCAGAGGACGATCATCCGCTGCATGGTGAGATGGCCTGCGCCCGCATGGACAGCGCCTGGCTGGTACTGGACGATCAGACGCTGTCGCTGGAAGGGGAGTGTGAATATGTCAAAGGTTTCGGCCATCACTACCTTGCGGCCCCTGCCGTCCGCCTTCAGGCCGATCGGCCCCGTCTGAGGATTGAGATGACGGTGACTAATCTGGCGGGTGCACCGATGCCGTTGCAGTATATGTGTCACCTTAACAGCGCGTGGATCGACCAGGGACGCTTCCGGCAGTCGATCCCCGAAGGAGCATTTCAGCTGCGACGCTCGATCCCCGCGCACCTTAAACCCACACCCGCCTGGCGCGAGTACATGGATCGCTTATCGCGCGATCCACAAGCGTTACAGCAGCTCGATCAGCCACAACTCTGCGATCCGGAGATCGTCTTCTTCGCGGACGATCTGCCGCAGTATGGCGATGACGTGCAGTTTGAGCTGCACTCGCCGCAGGGCTTTGCGCTGATGACGCGCTTCTCTACCGCGCAGTTCCCGCACGCGACCCGCTGGCTGCTGCACAACCACGATCAGCAGGTGGCGGCCTACATTCTGCCCGCCACCAGCCGGCCCGAGGGTTTTCTTGCCGCGCAACAGGCCGGCACGCTGATCACTCTGGCGAGCGGCGAACAGCGGCACTTCTCCGTGGAAACCGGTTTGCTGTGAGCCGGATTTAAATCGCCACCAGGCCGCGCACACCCTCAGCTTCCATGGTGTCGCCGCGGCCACGCTGCACGATCTCCCCGCGCGACATCACCAGATAGCTGTCCGCCAGCTCCGCCGCGAAGTCATAAAACTGCTCCACCAGCAGGATCGCCATATCGCCGCGCTGCGCCAGCTGGCGGATCACCGCGCCGATCTCTTTGATCACCGAAGGCTGGATCCCTTCGGTCGGCTCGTCGAGGATCAGCAGCTGTGGCCGACAGGCCAGTGCCCGGCCGATCGCCAGCTGCTGCTGCTGACCGCCAGAGAGATCGCCGCCCCGTCGTGACTTCATCGCCAGCAGCACCGGAAAAAGCTGGTAGATCTCCTCCGGCACTTCACGCGCCGCTGCTGCCGGAAAGCGCGACAGACCCATCAGCAGGTTCTCTTCCACCGTCAGACGCGGAAAGATTTCCCGCCCCTGCGGCACGTAGGCAATGCCCGCCTGCACCCGCTGGTGTGGCTTGCGGCCATTCATCCGCTGCTGCTGCCACTGGATCTCGCCCGACTTCGCGGGGATCAGCCCCATCAGGCACTTCAGCAGCGTAGTTTTCCCAACGCCATTGCGCCCCAGCAGGCAGGTAATTTCGCCAATCTTTACCTCAAACGACAGGCCGCGCAGAATGTGACTGCCGCCATAATATTGATTCAGTTCAGTAACCTGTAACATCTCAGCGCCCCAGATAAACGTCGATAACCTGCTCATTAGCCTGAACTTCGCGCAGCGAACCCTCGGCCAGCACCTGCCCCTGATGCAGCACGGTGACATGATCGGCGATGGTCTCGACAAAGCCCATGTCATGCTCCACCACCATCAGGGAATGCTTGCCCGCCAGGCTGCGGAACAGCTCGGCGGTGTAGTCCGTCTCCGCGTCGGTCATGCCCGCCGCCGGTTCATCCAGCAGCAGCAGATGCGGCTCCTGCACCAGCAGCATGCCGATCTCCAGAAACTGCTTCTGGCCGTGTGACAGCAGACCCGCGCGCCGCTGGCGTTCGCCGCCCAGCCGCAGCAGTTTCAGCACCTCATCAATGCGATCGCGCTGTTCGCCGCTAAGGCGGGCGCGCAGGCTGGCCCACACCGATTTATCGGCTGTGAGCGCGATCTCCAGATTCTCGAACACGGTTAACGCCTCAAACACCGTGGGCTTCTGGAACTTACGGCCAATGCCGGCGCGGGCGATCTCGACGGGTGAAAGACGGGTCAGATCGCTGTCCTGGTCGTAGATCACCCGACCGGCGTCTGGCCGGGTTTTGCCGGTGATCACATCCATCAGCGTGGTTTTACCCGCGCCATTGGGGCCGATCACGCAGCGCAGCTCACCGACGCCGATCTGCAGCGAGAGATCGTTCAGCGCCCGGAAGCCGTCAAACGACACGCTGATCTTCTCCAGTTGCAGCACCGGATCGCGCTGCACCCGGTGGCGATCCGCCAGCTGGGGTTGGGTAAACAGGGCATCACTCATTTTTTCCTCCGGCGCAGCAGGCCAATCACGCCGTGCGGCAGAAACAGTGTCACCAGGATAAACATCAGTCCCAGGAAGAAGAGCCAGTATTCAGGGAAGGCGACGGTGAAGAAGCTGCGCGCGCCGTTTACAATCGCCGCGCCCAGCAGCGGGCCAATCAGCGTGCCGCGTCCGCCCAGCGCCACCCAGATCGCCGCTTCTATCGAGTTAGCCGGTGACATCTCCCCCGGATTGATAATGCCGACCTGCGGCACATAGAGCGCCCCGGCCAGACCGCACAGCACGGCGGAGAGCGTCCAGACAAACAGCTTGAAGCCGCGTGGATCGTAACCACAGAACATCAGGCGGTTTTCGGCGTCCCGCACTGCCGTCAGCACCCGGCCAAACTTGCTGCGCGCCAGGGCGAAGCCGATGACCAGACTCAGCAGCAGCAGCAGTACGGTGGCGATAAACAGCCCGACACGCGTGCCGGTCGCGGTCACCGAAAAGCCGAGCAGGGTGGTAAAGCCGGTAAAGCCGTTGTTGCCGCCAAAACCGGTTTCGTTGCGGAAGAACAGCAGCATCCCGGCGTAGGTCAGCGCCTGGGTCATGATGGAGAAGTAGACGCCTTTGATCTTCGAGCGAAAAGCGAAGAAGCCAAACACCAGCGCCAGCAGGCCCGGCACCAGCATGCTCAGACAGAGCGCCCAGGCGAAATATTCAGTGCCGGTCCAGAACCAGGGCAGCTCACGCCAGGAGAGAAAGGACATAAAGGCGGGCAAGCCCTCACCGGCGGCCTGACGCATCAGGTACATGCCCATGGCATATCCGCCCAGAGCAAAGAACAGGCCGTGACCCAGCGACAGCAATCCGGCGTAGCCCCACACCAGATCCAGCGCCACCGCGACCACCGCGTAGCAGAGGATTTTGCCGACCAGCGTCAGGGTATAGGTAGAGATCGCCAGCGGATGCGTGGCGGGCAGCAGCGCCAGAAACGGCATCACCAGTAACGCCAGGGTGATCGCCAGACCGATGCTGATCGTCAGGCGCGGCGCAGTGCGCACCGCGCGGAGCGTGATGGGTTGCGTCATCAGTCAGTCACCCTTCCTTTAACCGCAAACAGGCCCTGCGGACGTTTCTGAATAAACAGCACGATAATCACCAGAATCAGGATCTTACCCAGCACCGCGCCAATCTGCGGCTCCAGCACTTTGTTCAGAATCCCCAGGCTGAACGCGGCAACCACGGTGCCCGCCAGCTGGCCGACGCCACCCAGCACCACCACCAGGAACGAGTCGATGATGTAGCCCTGACCCAGCTCCGGTCCGACGTTACTGAGCTGCGACAGCGCCACGCCGCCCAGCCCGGCAATGCCGGAGCCGAGGCCAAACGCCAGCATATCGACACGACCGGTCGGCACGCCGCAGCACTCCGCCATGGCGCGGTTCTGCGTCACGGCGCGCACGTTCATGCCAAGACGGGTCCGGTTAAGCAGCAGCCAGGTGAGCGCCAGCACAAACACCACAAACAGGATTACCGCGATGCGGTTCCACGGCAGCACCAGATTAGGCAGCAGCTGTAAGCCTCCGGAGAGCCACGACGGGTTCGCCACCTCCAGGTTCTGCGCCCCGAACAGCACCCGCACCAGCTGGATCAGCATCAGGCTGATGCCCCAGGTCGCGAGCAGCGTCTCCAGCGGACGGCCATAGAGATGGCGGATCACCGTGCGCTCCAGCGCCATACCGATGGCGGCGGTGACCATAAAGGCAACCGGCAGCGCCAGCAGCGGATACCAGGCTAAATAGTCCGGTGCAAACTGCTGAAACAGGCTCTGTACCCACCAGGTGGCGTACGCGCCGAGCATCAGCATTTCACCGTGCGCCATGTTGATCACGCCGAGCAGGCCATAGGTGATCGCCAGGCCCAGCGCGGCCAGCAGCAGGATGGAGCCCAGTGACAGGCCGCTGAAGGCCTGCCCCAGCAGATCGCCCCACATCAGCCGTTTCTGAATCTGCTGCAGGCTCTCCGTCGCGGCTGCCCGCACCGTGGCGTCCGGTTCATTCGCGGGCTGGGTCAGGCGTTGCAGGCTGGCCTGGGTATTGGGATCGCTGGACTCGCCCAGCAGTTTCACCGCCCGCAGGCGCACCATCGGCTCGCCATCCGCCAGTTGCAGGTTCGCCAGTGCCAGCGCTAATGCGGCGTGAACGCGGCTATCTTTTTCGGCGGCCAGACGCTGTTCCAGCAGCGGCAGCTGGTCTGCAGAACCGTCATTCTGCAGCTGCTGCGCCGCGCGCAAACGCAGTGTGGCATCGCTGCTCACCAGCTGATGGGCAGCCAGCGCGTTGTTCACCAGCACGCGCAGGCGATTGTTCATAAACAGCTTTTTAAGGTTGCCGGTGGGCTGCGATACAGCGTCCAGCGGCTGCAGCGTCGAACCCTGCTGGCTGAATGGCTGTTTGTTCTGGTCGATGACCACGGTTTCGGCCTTCAGCGCTTCCAGCAGCGGCAGACGATGGCTGTCCGGCGCGGCGGCCCACTGTTGCAGCAGCGTGGCCTGCTGACTGCGGCTGGCAGCGGCAAAGTCAGCCGCCGGTCCGGCACTGGCAAACAGCGGGACCAGCAGCAGCAGGCTGAAAAAGCAGCGACATAAATTCATAAAAGGAGCCTCGTTTGGGAAGGTCAGCACGGCAGCCTGAAAAGTGGCTGCCGTGCTGCCGCGTCACAGCGGGTGACGCTTTCTCATCAGCAACGCGCGCTTACTGCGCGGTCTTCACCGGGTGATCGGGCTTCTTGTTGTTACCGGCAATGTACGGGCTCCACGGCTGCGCGCGCACCGGCTTATCGGTCTGCCACACCACGCTGAACTGGCCGTTCTCTTCCACTTCGCCAATCATGACCGGCTTATGCAGATGATGGTTGGTCTGATCCATGGTCAGGGTAAAGCCATCCGGCGCGTTGAAGGTCTGACCGGCCATTGCCGCGCGCACCTTGTCTACGTCCGTCGTGCCCGCTTTTTCCACCGCCTGCGCCCACATATGAATGCCGACATAGGTCGCTTCCATCGGGTCGTTGGTCACGACGGTAGCCGCGTTCGGCAGGTTGTGTGCTTTGGCGTAGGCACGATAATCGGCGACGAATTTCGCGTTGGTCGGATTATCGATCGACTCGAAATAGTTCCAGGCGGCTAACTGACCCACCAGCGGTTTGGTGTCGATGCCGCGCAGCTCCTCTTCGCCCACTGAGAAGGCGACCACCGGAATGTCAGTGGCTTTGATGCCCTGGTTAGCCAGCTCTTTGTAGAACGGTACGTTGGAGTCGCCGTTGATGGTCGAGACCACCGCGGTTTTACCGCCTGCCGCGAATTTTTTGATGTTGGAGACAATGGTCTGGTAGTCGCTGTAACCAAAAGGCGTATAAACCTCTTCGATATCTTTGTCCGCCACGCCTTTGCTGTGCAGGAAGGCGCGCAGGATCTTATTGGTGGTGCGCGGATAGACATAGTCGGTGCCCAGCAGGAAGAAGCGTTTCGCGCTGCCGCCATCTTCGCTTATCAGGTACTCCACCGCCGGAATCGCCTGCTGGTTAGGTGCCGCGCCGGTGTAGAAGACGTTGGGTGACATCTCTTCCCCTTCATACTGCACCGGATAGAAAAGCAGGCCGTTCAGCTCTTCAAACACCGGCAGCACCGATTTGCGTGACACCGAGGTCCAGCAGCCAAATACCACCGCCGCTTTATCCTGGGTCAGCAGCTGCCGCGCTTTCTCGGCGAACAGCGGCCAGTTTGAGGCGGGATCGACCACCACCGGCTCCAGCTTTTTCCCCAGCACGCCGCCTTTGGCGTTGATCTCATCAATGGTCATCAGCGCCACATCTTTCAGCGGCGTTTCTGAAATCGCCATGGTGCCGGAGAGCGAATGCATGATCCCCACTTTAATGGTGTCAGCCGCCTGCGCACTCCAGGCGAAACCCAGACTGACAACGGTGGCGGAAAGCGCGAAAGCCTTGATCAACGAACGTCTTTTCATCATTTAAACCCCTGAGTGGTTGTTATGTTATTCGGTGAGCTGGAGCCGGGCCTGCTGCAGGCGGTGCAGGGTGATCTTCCTGACCTCCGCTTTACTGACGGCGATGTGATCGGTCAGGATGCGTTGTGCCTCGCCTGTCTGCTGCTGAAAAATCGCCTGTAAAATCTGTGCATGCTCCTGATAAGTGGCCCAGACGCGGTCATCGCGGGTGAAGTCGAGCCGACGGATAATGCGGATCTTCTCCGTGAGTTCGGCGTGAATGCGCGCCATCTCCGGATTGCCCGCTGCCGCGACCAGCGTCATGTGAAATGCCTCGTCATGCTGCGACACTACCAGGCCCTCGGTGAGTGCCTCTGCCTCACACCAGAACTGGTTCAGTTCGCTTAACAGCGCGGCACACTGCGGCGCGGGCAGGGCGCAGAGGCGTTTTACCGCCTCGCACTCCAGCACGGTGCGCAGGTCATACAGCGATTCGAACAAGGCAAAATCGAAGTTTTTGATCTGCCAGCCGCTGCGGAACCAGACTTCGACAAAGCCTTCGCGCTCCAGCCGGAACAGTGCCTGGCGCACCGGCGTGCGGCTGACCGCCATCCGTCCGGCGATTTCGCTTTCGCTGAAACGATCGCCCGGCATCAGCCGAAAGGCGAAAATATCGGCCTTCAGCGCCTGATAGACCCGTTCTGCCAGCGCTTCCGGGCGCGCTTTAGGGGATTGAGGTTGGGTTGTCATCGGCGCTCCTTATTCCAGCCACAGCAGGTTATCGCCAGGGCTGACCGGGCGGCCTGCCTGGCAGGCAATCCGCGTGACCCGACCGGCCTGCGGCGCGACAATCGCCAGCTCCATCTTCATCGCCTCGACGATGATCAGCGTCTGTCCGGCGCTGACCTCATCGCCCGGCTGTACCAGCACTTTCCAGATGTTGCCATTGAGATCCGCCTGCACCGCCAGCCCGGCTTCCTCCTCCGCGCTGACGATGGCTTGCGCCTCATCCGCCTCTGGTGCGTTCTGTTCTTCCTGCGCCCAGAGCTGCACTTCCTTTTCAAAGGCGGTGGCCTGGCGCTGGCGGAACGCGGCAATCTCAGTGGCGTGATCGGCGAGGAACTGCTGGTGGGCAGCAAAATCAAACTGCGTCTCTTCAATACGCAGGCTGGCGCGGCCTTCCCGAAAATCTTCGCGCAGCTGGTTCAGCTCGGTTTCACTCACCGGATAGAAGCGCACCTGATCGAAGAAGCGCAGCAGCCACGGCGCATCGGGCGCGAACTGTGCGTTTTTCAGGAAGTTGTTCCAGATAGGCAGCGTACGGCCCACCAGCTGATAACCGCCGGGGGAATCCATGCCGTAGATGCACATGTACATGCCGCCGATGCCGACGGTGCCTTCGGCGGTAAAGGTGCGTGCCGGACTGTATTTAGAACTCAGCAGGCGATGGCGTGGATCGATCGGCACGGCACAGGGTGCGCCGAGGTAGACGTCGCCCAGGCCGAGCACCAGATAGCTGGCGTCGAACAGGGTATCGCGCACCTGCTCGCGGCTGCTTAAGCCGTTAATGCGCTGGATGAAGTCCACATTGTTCGGCAGCCAGGGCGCGCTGGCACGCACCGTCTCCTGATAGCGGCTGACCGCACCCAGCGTGGCGCTGTCTTCAAATGCCATCGGCATCCACACCACGCGCGACGGGACTTTCAGCGTGCTGACATCGCCCAGTGTCGCTTCCAGCGCCAGCAGCAGCGACATCAGTGCGGACTGGTGAATAATGCGGCTGTCGTAGCGCACCTGCAGCGATCGCACGCCTGGCGACAGCTCCTCCACGCCTGGCTCCGCCTGCGCCGTCAGGGCATTCATCAGCAGGTGGACGCGCAGGCGCAGTGCCAGATCCAGCACGTTGTCGCCATACTCAATCAGCACATATTTGTCTCCCGCCTGGCGATAGACCACTTTCGGCGTGCTGCCGGTGGCCTCAATGGCGGCCAGAATGGTGGCGGAGCCGTGGGCGGTTTCGGCCAGCGACGGCACGGCAAAGGTCGGTGGATGTTCCGGCCGCAGGGTTTCAATCAGATGCATCTGCGCTTTTTCCCGCGCCAGCGCATCGTCTGCGGTAATCGGGTGGAAGCGGATGGTGTCGCCAGGTTTGACCTGGCCTACTTTCCACAGCTCGGCTTTAGCGATGGTCACCGGACAGACAAAGCCGCCCAGGCTCGGGCCGTCGTGCGTCAGGATCACCGGGAAGTCACCAGTGAAATTGACCGCGCCAATGGCATATTCACAGTCGTGAACGTTGGAAGGATGCAGGCCCGCTTCGCCGCCGTTGGCGCGGGTCCAGGTCGGTTTCGGGCCAACCAGCCGCACGCCGAGGCGATTGGAGTTGTAGTGCACCTGCCAGTCGCTGGCAAAGAACTCATCGATGGCGGCCTGGGTGAAGAAGTCCGGTGCGCCGTGCGGGCCATAGAGCACGCCGATGCGCCATTCGCTGCCGTAATGCGGGATCAGCGCGGCATCCAGCGGCTGCGGGTCGCTGACCGGGGCAGGCGTGGTGCAGGCTGCCCGTTCAGGCTGTGAGATCGGCAGCATATCGGCCACCCGCAGGGTGCGTCCGGCGTGACCGCCAAACTGGCCCAGTGAGAAGGTGCTGCGACTGCCCAGATACTCCGGCACGTCGAAGCCGTTGCGCACCGCCAGATAGCTGCGGCAGCCCTGCCGGGCGCGTCCCAGTTTCAGTGTCTGTCCGGCTTTCACCGCCAGCGGCTGCCAGGTGCTGACCGGTTCACCATCAAGCGTGGCGTCGCAGTCCGCGCCGGTCAGCGCCAGAATGGCATCACAGTGGAAGCGCAGTGTCGGCCCCTGCAAAGTAAACTCCAGGCCCGCAGCCGTATCATGGTTACCGACGATGCGGTTAGCCAGCCGGAACGCGAAGTCATCCATCGGGCCGGAAGGCGGCACACCAATATCCCAGTAGCCGAGGCGGCCAGGATAGTCCTGAACCGAACTGAAGGTGCCGGGCTGCAGTACTTCCACTACGGAGGCAGCCGGGACGACGCTGTCGAGGTAGCGCGTCCAGACGTTGCCGCTGCGAAAGGCGTCGCTGCTGGTAATCTGGCGCAGATAGTCGAGGTTAGTGGCGATGCCATGCAGCTGCGTGGCATCCAGCGCCTGGTGCAGTTTTTCCAGCGCCGCATCGCGGGTGTCGGCATGGACAATCAGCTTGGCGATCATCGGATCGTAGAAGCTGGAGACCTCACTGCCGGTTTCGATGCCGCTGTCGACACGCACGCCGTCAGGGAAGGTGACGCCGGTGAGCAGGCCAGGGCTGGGCTGAAAGTTCTTCAGCGGATCTTCCGCGTAGAGCCGCACCTCAATGGCCGCGCCCTTGGGTGGCTGCTGCAGACGTGACCAGTCCACCGCATCGCCCGCCGCTACCTGCAACATGCATTCGACCAGATCGAGTCCGGTGACGCATTCGGTGACCGGATGCTCCACCTGCAGACGGGTGTTCACTTCCAGAAAGTAAAAGGCCTGCTGGCTGACGTCGTAGATATACTCCACGGTGCCTGCGCTGCGGTAGTTGACCAGCTCACCCAGCCGTACCGCTGAGGAGAGCAGGGCGTCACGCGTCGCCTGCGACAGCCCGGGTGCAGGCGTCTCTTCCACCACCTTCTGATTGCGGCGCTGCAGGGAGCAGTCGCGTTCCCCCAGCGCCACCACGGTGCCTTTGCCGTCACCAAAAATCTGCACTTCAACGTGGCGGGCGCGATCGATACAGCGCTCCAGAAACACGCCCGCATCACTGAAGAACAGCTCGCCCAGACGGCGCACGCTCTCCCAGGCACTGGCGAGCGCCCCGGCATCGGCGCAGCGCGTCAGGCCAATGCCGCCGCCGCCCGCCGTGCTTTTCAGCATCACCGGATAGCCAATCTTTTCGGCAGCCTGTAACGCCTCCTCCAGCGAGCCGAGCAGCGGTGTGCCTGGCGTCATCGGGACACCCGCGCTGGCAGCCAGCTCACGGGCGCGGTGTTTCAGGCCGAACTCACCAATCTGCTGCGCGGTGGGGCCGACAAAGGCGATGCCCGCCGCGTCGCAGGCGTCAGCAAACGGCTGGCTTTCAGAAAGAAAACCGTAGCCTGGCCAGATCGCCTGCGCGCCGCTCTGCTGCGCCGCCGCCAGAATTTTGTCGATGCGCAGATAGCTGTCGCTGGCTTTGTCGCCGCCCAGCGCGATAGCGATATCGGCCTGCTTAACGTGCTGCGCATTGCGATCGGCGTCAGAGTAAACTGCGACGCTTTTCACGCCGAGGCGCTTCAGCGTGCGGATGGCGCGGCAGGCAATTTCGCCGCGGTTGGCAATCAGTACGGTGGTGAACATGATCAGTGACTCCCCTGTGATGCCAGCCAGTTGCGCCAGCCGCCCGTTTCAGTAATCTCCAGCGCGCTCTTCAGCGCCGAGCCTTCGCAGATAAAGCCTTTCACCACCCGGCCATCAGCCAGCGTCAGGCTGCCGATACCCAGCGGTGCGGGGATCTCCGCCACAAACTCGCCAAAACGCGCGACCGGGATATCCCACAGTTCAACGGTGATCGCAGCGCCCTGTTCGTCACGCATCAGGCCGGGCTTTTTGATCGCGCCCTCCAGCAGGGCGAAGAGGCGATAGTGGGGCGCGGTCTGCGTCTCTTCGACCCAGACGGCCTTGCGTTCAGTGAGCTGGAAATTAAGCGGCATGCCGGTCAGATGCGCGCCCACGACCGCCAGCCGGACGTGGGCGGGTGAGGCGGGCAGCGCAGTGCGCCGGGCCGGGAAGGGCTGGCCGGTGGCGCCCAGCGGCAGAGCGAGCTGCTGCTGCCAGCGAAGACCAAACTCCGCCAGCGCCCGATCGTGCCAGGCAGGCGCAATCAGCGTGATACCCGCCGGGAGATCGTCGTTGCGGAACGGGCCGGGCAGCGCCAGTGCAGAGAGGTCGGCAAGATTGGTGAAGTTGGTATAGGTGCCGAAATGCGAGTTGTAGAGAATCGGCTCCTGCTTCATCTCCTCCAGGGTATGGATGGTGGGCGAGGTGGGCACCACCAGCGCGTCGAACTGTGCCAGCGTCTGCTGGATCTGACGCGTCAGCTCCGCCCGCAGATATTCCGCCTTATAAGCATCGACCGCGCTGTATTTCAGGCCGCTGGCGACGATCTCATGCACCACCGGGTCCATCTCTGCCGGACGATCGAGCATCCCGCCCACCGCCGCCGTGCGTTCGGCGACCCAGGCACCGTAATAGAGCTGTTCAGCCAGCTTGCTGAACGGGGTGAAGTCGATGGGGTGCAGCGTTGCGCCGCCCGTCTGCAATGCCTCCAGCGCCTGATCCCAGGCTGCTTCGGCCGCCGCATCATCAAAAAATTCCGGGTTCAAAGGTATAGCAAAATGGGGATGAACGGGCAGGCTGGCCGGGGCGGTGCGCGGATTCACGCGCGAATAGGCGTCACTGGCATCATAGCCACCCATGACGCTGGCGACGCTAAACGCATCTTCTGCCGTCAGCGCAAACACCGAAATAGTGTCGTTGAGGCGACAGGCGGGCACAACGCCACGCGCAGAGAACCAGCCCTTGGTCGGCTTGAGTCCGACTATATTGTTAAAGCCCGCCGGCACGCGGCCCGAACCGGCGGTATCGGTGCCCAGCGAAAAGGCAACCAGCCCGCGCGCCAGCACGGATGCCGAGCCGGAGCTGGAGCCACCACTGACATAATCAGCATCAAAGGTGTTGCTGACCGCGCCATAAGGCGAACGGGTGCCCACCAGACCGGTCGCGAACTGATCGAGGTTGGTTTTGCCGATGACGACGGCACCAGCGGCTTTCAGCCGGGCGACGGCGACCGCGTCTTCGCTGGCGGTATAGGTAAAGGCAGGGCAGGCGGCGCTGGTCGGCCAGCCTGCCACATCAATGTTGTCTTTGACCGCAAAGGGCACACCAAACAGCGGCAGCGAGCCGGGATCGCGCTGATAATCCGCCAGCAGTGGCGCAATTTGTGCCGCTAACTGATCCGGTGTCGCGAGATAGATCCAGGCATTATCACGGGTGTCGATTGCTGCCAGGTGTGCAGTCAGCAGTGAGGTTATCTGTTGCGGAGCCTGCTGATAGCGCTGCTGCCAGGCGGGAAGTGTCAGGCCGATGGTTGAAGTCATATGAAGAATTCCAGCTGGTATACAAGATGGGATTCAACAGAGCAAAGGGTGTGCCACTTTTTTAACGCAATGATTCAACAGTTTAATGCGTTCAGTGATAAGATTTTCTGATGATAATTTGCACAATGACGGCGCGCACGCTGATCGATGACGGTGCGTTTAGTGTCCGTGTGCGTAAATTTTGTGAAGAACATGGCAAGAGTCCGGTGGCCCGGTTAGCATGAAAGACTGTCTGGCAACTCGCCGGCGCCCAGCAACAGAGGAGATTTACGTGGTGAAGTGGCGTAACTGGATGATAGGGATCTGCCTGGTCGGTTCGGCCAGCAGCGCATGGGCCGATTCGCTGGATCAACAACGGCAACGTTATCAACAAATTAAACAGGCCTGGGACAGCAACCAGATGGCGACCGTCGATCAGCTGTTGCCGACGCTCCAGGATTATCCGCTCTATCCTTATCTGCAATATCGCCTGCTGGCACAGGATCTCGATCAGGAAACCGCGCTGGCCGTACAGAACTTTATTCGCCAGTATCCGACGCTGCCACCCGCGCGCTCGCTCAGTACCCGCTTTATTAATGTGCTGGCTTACCGTCAGGACTGGCAGGGCGTGCTGAACTTCAGTCCGACCGAACCGAAGCCAGTGCAGGCACGCTGTAACTGGTATTACGCCAAATGGGCCACCGGTCAGCAGCAGGCCGCGTTTGATGGCGCGAAGCAGATCTGGCTGCGCGGCACGGCGCTGCCCGCGGACTGCGATAAGCTCTTCTCAGTATGGCAGGCGTCCGGTCAGGTTTCGCCGATTACCATCCTGGAACGTATCCGGCTGGCGATGAAAGCGGGCAACGACAGCCTGGTGAGTTATCTGGCGAAAACGTTACCTGCTGACTATCAGACCATGTCTGACGCGATACAGTCCCTGCAGCATGATCCGTTAACGGTCAGCACCTTTGCCAGCGCCGTCGGGCCAACCGACTTTACCCGTCAGGCCACGATTTACGCCTTTACGCGCGTGGCGCGGCAGGACATGGAAAATGCCCGCAGCCTGATTCCGATTCTGGTCCGGGCACAGAAGATGGGGCCGGAAGATGAGCAGGCGCTGAAGGAGATTGTGGTCTGGCGCATGATGGGCAGCGATCTCACCTCTGAGCAGGCGCGCTGGCGCGATGCGGTGGTGATGAACAGTGAGTCGACCGCGCTGGTGGAACGCCGGGTGCGCCTGGCGCTTTCTCAGCATGATCGACGCGGCCTGAATACCTGGATCGCCCGTCTGCCGCTGGAAGCCAAAGAGAAAGATGAGTGGCAGTACTGGCAGGCTGACCTGCTGTTTGAGAAAGATCGTAAAGAGGAAGCAGAAGAGATCCTGCGCAAGCTGATGCAGGCACGTGGCTTCTATCCGATGGTGGCTGCCCAGCGGCTCGGTGTTGACTACCCGTTGCAGGTCGATGAAGCGCCGAAGCCTGACAGTGCCACGGTGCAGGGACCGGAGCTGGCCCGCGTACGCGAACTGATGTACTGGGGGCTGGATAATCTGGCACGCAGCGAGTGGAGCAATCTGATTGCCAGCCGCACCCACTCGCAGCAGCAGATGCTGGCGCGTTACGCTAATGAGCAGGACTGGTGGGATCTCAGCGTGCAGGCGACCATCACCGCCAAAATGTGGGACAGCCTGAAAGAGCGCTTCCCGCTGGCGTGGCAGAGCGTCTATGAGCGTAACACTGAGGTCAAACAGATCCCACCGAGCTATGCGATGGCGATTTCGCGTCAGGAAAGTGCCTGGAACCCGAAAGCGCGTTCGCCGGTCGGGGCCAGTGGTCTGATGCAGATTATGCCTGCCACCGCGGCGCATACCGTGAAGATGTACAACATTCCTGGCTACAGCAATACCAGCCAGCTGCTGGATCCGGAAACCAATATCCAGATCGGCACGCAGTATCTGGAATATGTCTATCAGCAGTTTAACCAGAACCGGATCTTCGCCTCTGCGGCCTATAATGCCGGTCCGGGCCGGGTGCGAAGCTGGCAGAAAACCAGTGCAGGCAATCTCGACGCCGTCGCGTTTATTGAGACCATTCCGTTCTCTGAAACGCGCGGCTACGTGAAGAATGTGCTGGCGTATGACGCCTACTATCGTCACTTCATGGGCAAGCCTGACTGGATCCTGTCAGATGCTGAGTGGAATCGCCGTTACTAGCTGTGCTAAGCTTCCGTACTCTTTAGCGAGTACGGAAGCCTCTTCATGACCCATTCTGATTCCCCCTCTACCGATGCGCATCCGCCAGAAGATAGCTGGCAACGCTTTGTCGTGCTGATGCAGCAGGCCTTTGCCGATGGTCATGCATTGCCACTGATGCAACTGATGATGACGCCTGATGAGCGGGAAGCATTCGGCACCCGACTGCGGATTATCGAAGAGTTGATGAACGGCGAAATGAGCCAGCGTGAGCTGAAAAATGAGCTCGGCGTCGGCATCGCGACCATTACCCGCGGCTCTAACAGCCTGAAAGAGGCGCCGCCAGAGCTGAAACGCTGGCTGGAAGCGCATCTGGGACGCGTCTGATTACTGCTGATAGAGCGGATGGACGAATGGGCAGAGTGCCAGAATCAGTGCCTGATGATAGACACTGGAGCGGCTGAGCAGGCCGTTCGTGAACGCCCCGATAGCACCACCCTGGTGTTTGATATTGTCGATGCCGGTTAACCGCGCCATCTCTTCGCCCAGTTCGCGGCCTTCGCGCAGGCCCGCCAGCACGACTGGCGGCAGGGTAAAACTGGCTGAGCGCGATTCGCCGCGCTGCTTCTGGTTTTCCACGACCATCCAGGCAAATGCGGTGTCATCTTCGATGCCTGCCTCAATCGCCACCCAGAACGCCGCTTCAGGCCGGACCTGGCGGGCATTCATGACGCGCTGACGTGCGCCTGTTCGCGTTTCCAGATGGGTTAACGGTTGTGCTGCTACGCCGCTATCGACCTCGACCCCTTCAATATGGCAGGATCCCTCGCCGAAAACGTCGCTGAAAGCCTGAGCAATCGCGTGAATCTTCGCTGGGTTGGTTGTGGCTGCGACAACATGGTACATAATTGGTTGAACCCTCAGGTGATTAAGAGCCTGGCCCATCAGGCAATTTTACGGGCTGGTCTGAACCTGAGCAGTGCCACGATCCTCGCGTACTCCGTGTACGCCGGGTTATTCCGCACGCTCCGTGTCCAGACTGCCTGCAACAATGACGCCTGATGGGGCAGGCTCTGAGACGATTTTTGTCGCAGTATAACGGAAACTAACATGCTACAGGTCTATCTTGTTCGTCACGGTGAAACGGTATGGAATGCGGAACGCCGCATTCAGGGGCAATCCGACAGTCCGCTGACGGAAAAAGGTGAGCAACAGGCTTATCAGGTGGGTGAGCGCGTGAAGCATCTGGGCATCACGCACGTGATTGCCAGCGATCTGGGGCGTACGCGCCGCACCGCGGAAATTATTGCGGATGCCTGCGGATGCACAGTGACGCTGGATCCGCGGCTGCGTGAGCTGAATATGGGCGTGCTGGAGAAGCGTCCGCTGGATGGCTTAACGGCGGAGGAAGAGCAGTGGCGCGCCACGCTGGTCAACGGCACCGAAGGCGGTCGTATTCCAGAAGGCGAGTCGATGACGGAGATGGCAACGCGCATGCACGCCGCGCTGAATGCCTGCCTTGAACTGCCTGCCGGAAGCCGTCCCCTGCTGGTCAGTCACGGTATGGCGCTGGGATCGCTGGTCAGCACGATTCTCGGTCTGCCCGCGTATGCGGAACGTCGCCTGCGACTGCGTAACTGCTCAATCTCACGTGTCGATTATCAGCAGAGTGCCTGGCTGGCAGAAGGGTGGATTGTGGAGACGGCAGGGGATATTTCCCATCTTGACGCGCCTGCGCTCGACGAGCTGCAACGCTGATGTCGTGAAAGCTGCCGTCCACAGACGGCAGCCCTGACCTTAGCTGGCGACGGTCTGGCGGCGAATCGGAATCAGGTATTCGCACCGGATCTCAGTCGGTGGCTCAGCGCGCTTTTTACCACCATCGGTATAAAAGCGTTCGATGTCCTGTCCCTGACGACGGGTCAGTCCCAGCGTTGGCATGCAGGTGCCGTAAAGCAGCAGGATAAATTCCTGCAGATTGACGCGCGGGCCGTTGTAGGTGAACTGCACGTAATCGCCCGCTTCCAGAATAACACTCTGTCCGGAGTGCAGGTTGACCGCGCTGTCAGCAGGCACCGCCGTGGTGTAGAGAATCTCCTGCTCATCATCTTTATCCTGGCTGGCACGCACCTGATGCAGGCCATACAGCACCGGCGGAACCGTGTCCGTTTCCAGCAGGAACTGCTTCCAGAAGTGAATCCGCATCTCGTCGCGATAGCTGGATATCTGCTCCAGAATACAGGTGTAGTTCTGGGTTTGTCCCACCAGTACCGTTTCCGGCAGGGTAACGAAAGCTGGTTCCGGCTGCGTCTCATCGTCCAGGCGAATCGGGGGACGAATACCGAATGAGTTCCAGTCAGAAGAGCGACGATACCAGGCCGGTGTCTGAGCAAACTGCTTTTTGAATGCGCGAGTAAAAGTCTGCTGTGAATCAAAACGATACTGCAGGGCGATGTCCAGAATCGGGCGACTGGTCAGGCGCAGCGCGACAGCAGCTTTCGACAGACGACGCGCACGGATATAGGCACCTATTGCGTGACCGGTTACGTCCTTGAACATCCTTTGTAAATGCCATTTAGAGTAACCGGCTTTCTGGGCAACATTGTCCAGTGAAAGGGGTTGATCCAGATGGCTCTCCAGCCAGACAAGCAAATCGCGAATGATACCGGCTTGGTCCATAAAACATCCTCATACTCTGGTGGTGCAGCTAAACGCATTCGAAGAATATTAGCACTCATTGCTCAAAAGACGTGGGCCGTTTTCCGGGGAAGGTTGTGCTAAATCAGTACGGGCTTAAACCCGTTTTGGTTTGGTCATTAGTTCGATTAACAGTACATTACATTCTCATCTATTCCATTTGCAATGGTAACTCCATGACAATAACGCGTCTTATGATCGCTGCGCTGACCACGCTCACCTTTTCCAGCCCGCTGCTTGCCGAACAGATTGGCTCTGTTGATACGGTATTCAAGATATTCGGGCCTGACCACAAGATCATTGTTGAAGCATTCGATGACCCGGACGTTAAAAATGTAACCTGTTATATCAGCCGGGCGAAGACCGGCGGCATTAAAGGCGGACTGGGGCTGGCAGAAGATACCTCTGATGCCGCGATTTCCTGTCAGCAGGTAGGTCCGGTCGAACTGAGTGATAAAATTGCGCAGGGCAAAGCGGAGGGCGAAGTGGTCTTCCGCCAGCGCACCTCTTTAATCTTCAAGAAGCTGCAGGTTGTACGCTTCTTCGACAAAAAGCGCAATGCTCTGGTCTATCTGACCTACTCCGATAAAGTGGTCGATGGTTCACCGAAAAATGCGCTCAGCGCCGTGCCGATTATGCCGTGGCACTGATTAAACTGCGGTATTGAGCATAAAAAAAACGCCCGCAGGGGCGTTTTTTATTTATCGCATCTGACAGTGGATTAATCCTGCAGATCGCCACAGAAGCGATAACCTTCACCATGGATGGTGGCGATGATCTCAGGCGTGTCCGGCGTGGATTCGAAATGCTTGCGGATACGACGGATGGTGACATCAACGGTGCGATCGTGCGGCTTAAGGTCGCGGCCGGTCATTTTTTTCAGCAGATCGGCACGGGTCTGAATTTTGCCTGGATTTTCGCAGAAGTGCAGCATGGCGCGGAACTCACTGCGTGGCAATTTGTAGTGCTCGCCGTTCGGGTTGATCAGTGAGCGGCTGTTGATATCCAGCTCCCAACCGTTAAATTTATAACTCTCTACCTGACGGCGCTCTTCGCCTGGCATCGCCAGGTTCATGGTGCGTGACAGCAGGTTGCGGGCACGAATGGTCAGCTCACGCGGATTAAACGGTTTGGTGATGTAGTCATCGGCGCCAATTTCCAGACCAAGAATTTTATCGACTTCGTTGTCACGGCCGGTCAGGAACATCAGGGCGACATTGGCCTGCTCACGCAGTTCACGGGCCAGCAGCAGGCCGTTTTTACCGGGCAGGTTGATGTCCATAATAACCAGGTTAACATCATTGTCGGTCAGCACCTGATGCATTTCAGCACCATCAGTCGCCTCGTACACCACATAACCTTCCGCCTCAAAAATGCTCTTGAGGGTATTACGCGTGACCAGTTCGTCTTCAACGATAAGAATGTGCGGGGTCTGCATGTTTAGCTACCTAAAATTTGCCAACAAATTGAAAACAGGGCGTACAGCGGTATGGCGTTCTCCATCATCGAGAGCGGCGGGCCGCGCTGAACCGTTGTACGAAATCATATTTTGATAAGCCATCTATCAACGTCAACAACAGGTTTAGCTCAGCCAGTCAGGATGAAAATTGCATGCCCCGGGCGTTAATGATAATGGCGCATATCCTAACTGTATTAACAGCAACCTAACAGCACCAACTACAACCGATAAGCATAAAAACAACGCTTCGTTGACTTATATCAAATGCAATTGTAGCACGTTAACACTTTTGTGAAAAACTTCTCGCAGATTGCCTGTTTAGCTCACAAAAAGCATCATTTTCGTTACATTTATTGCGCTTGTGACCCAAAATGAAACTAGTGGGTAATCACATTCTATCTCTTTGAAGTTAAATAGATTAATAATGCTTTCTTTAATAAGGCTGGTTTCGGCGATAAAAATATTCAGGACATCACTTTTCACTGGTTTTAACATTGTTAACACCCGATTTTCTTATTACCTTCTGACAACTGAATCATTAACAGCCATGTTAATATGGCGTTATGTAAATGGACCAATGGAATAAATATGCTTTTTCCCCTGATTCTCGTCTCGCCCGCGCGGCCAGAAAATATCGGCGCTGCGGCGCGTGCCATGAAAACCATGGGATTCAGCCAGCTGCGCATCGTTGCCAGCGACGCCTGGCAGGATCCGGCAGCGCGCCGGGTAGCCCATGGCGCGGGTGAGATCCTCGATAATGTTCAGACCTTTGCTACCCTGGCCGAGGCTTTAGCAGATATCGATTTTTCGGTCGCGACGACGGCGCGCAGCCGGGCAAAGTTCCGTTACTACGCCACACCCGAACAGGTTGAAACGCAACTGCTGGAAAAGCGTCAGTGGGTCAACAGCATGGCGCTGGTGTTTGGCCGCGAAGATAGCGGGCTGACCAACGAGGAGCTGGAGCAGGTCGATCTGCTCACCGGCATCCCGATGGCAAATGACTATCCCTCACTGAATCTCGGTCAGGCGGTGATGGTCTACTGCTATCAGCTGTCGAAGCTGAATCAGGTTGAAGCGCCGGTCGCGTCAGCCGCCGACGGGCAGCAGCTGCAGGCGCTGCGTCAGCGTTTCCATCAGCTGCTGGCGCAGCTCGACGTCAGTGATGATGAGAAACTCTCAGACTGGATCGATCAGCGGGTGGGTCTGCTGGAACAGCGTGACAGCGCGATGCTGCATCGTCTGCTGCACGATATTGAAAAAAAACTCACAGATAAATCCTCGGCAAAAAGTTGATTTTACAGCAACAGATCGCAGGGAATGTCTGCATTGCAAACGATCGAGCAGCGTTTTACGGTTTGATCGGAGGCTGTGCGCAGTGGTGGAAAACTGTCCGCCGGACAAATCGGGTTGACATAATGTGCGCTTTGCTTTACTTCTGGAAGCAAGACGGACAGACAAAAACAGACAGAAAATAAATCTAAATGCGTAAAATCAGCCTGAACACCACAATTATTACCACCACCATTACCTCAGGTAACGGTGCGGGCTGACGCATACAGGAAAAACAGAAAACAAGCCCGCACCTAAACAGTGCGGGCTTTTTTTTCGGCTTAAATTCAGGAGAGTTAATATTATGCGAGTGCTGAAATTCGGCGGGACCTCGGTAGCGAATGCGGAGCGTTTCCTTCGCGTCGCTGACATTCTGGAAAGCAATGCGCAACAAGGACAGGTTGCAACCGTGCTCTCTGCACCTGCGAAGATCACCAACCATCTGGTGGCGATGATTGAAAAAACCATCAGTGGTCAGGACGCTTTGCCGAATATCAGCGACGCCGAACGCATCTTCAGCGAGCTGCTGCAGGGGCTCGCAGCCGCGCAGCCGGGCTTTGAGTTCGATCGACTGAAAACCCGCGTTGACCTGGAGTTTGCGCAGCTGAAGCAGGTACTGCACGGCATCAGCCTGCTGGGCCAGTGCCCGGACAGCGTCAACGCAGCGATTATCTGTCGTGGTGAAAAACTCTCGATTGCAATCATGGAAGCGCTGCTGCAGGCGCGCGGTCATGAGGTCAGCGTGATTGATCCGGTCGAGAAATTGCTGGCGGTCGGCCACTACCTCGAATCCACTGTCGATATCCCTGAATCAACCCGCCGTATTGAAGCGAGTCAAATCCCGCCGCAGAACATGATCCTGATGGCTGGCTTTACCGCCGGTAACGAGCGCGGCGAGCTGGTAGTGCTGGGCCGTAATGGCTCCGATTATTCAGCAGCTGTGCTGGCCGCCTGTCTGCGCGCCGACTGCTGCGAAATCTGGACCGATGTGGATGGCGTCTATACCTGCGATCCGCGTCAGGTGCCGGATGCACGCCTGCTGAAGTCAATGTCCTATCAGGAGGCGATGGAGCTCTCCTATTTCGGTGCCAAGGTGCTGCATCCCCGCACCATCGCGCCGATTGCCCAGTTCCAGATCCCGTGCCTGATCAAAAACACCGCCAATCCGCAGGCGCCCGGCACGCTGATTGGTGCCGAAGGCGAACAGGATGAGAGCCCGGTTAAAGGCATCACCAACCTGAATAATATGGCGATGGTCAACGTCTCCGGTCCCGGCATGAAAGGGATGGTCGGGATGGCGGCCAGAGTCTTCGCGGCGATGTCGCGCACCGGTATCTCGGTGGTGCTGATCACTCAATCCTCTTCCGAATACAGCATCAGTTTCTGCGTGCCGCAGAGCGAGCTGGCGCGGGCGCGTCACGTGCTGGAAGAAGAGTTCTATCTTGAGCTGAAAGATGGCCTGCTGGATCCGCTGGATATCATTGAAAACCTGGCGGTGATTTCGGTGGTGGGCGATGGCATGCGTACCCTGCGTGGCATCTCAGCGAAATTCTTCTCGGCGCTGGCACGCGCCAATATCAATATCGTGGCGATCGCACAGGGCTCCTCGGAGCGCTCTATCTCGGTGGTGGTAAATAATGATGAAGTGATCACCGGCGTGCGCGTGGTGCATCAGATGCTGTTCGCCACCGATCAGGTGATCGAAGTGTTTGTGGTCGGTGTCGGCGGTGTCGGCGGAGCGCTGCTGGATCAGTTACATCGCCAGCAGGCGTGGCTGAAGCAGAAGCATATTGACCTGCGGGTCTGCGGCATTGCGAACTCGCATGCGCTGTTAACAAACGTCCACGGCATTGATTTAAGCAACTGGCAGGCGGCACTCGCCGAAGCGAAAGAGCCGTTCAATCTCGGACGCCTGACCCGCCTGGTGAAAGAGTATCACCTGCTTAATCCGGTCATTGTGGATTGTACCTCCAGCCAGGCCGTTGCCGATCAGTACGCGGATTTCCTCAGCGAGGGCTTCCACGTGGTGACGCCGAACAAAAAGGCCAACACCTCCTCCTGGAATTACTATCAGCAGATGCGCGCCGCCGCCGCCAAATCGCGTCGTAAATTCCTTTATGATACCAACGTCGGGGCCGGGCTGCCGGTGATCGAAAACCTGCAGAACCTGATGAACGCGGGTGATGAACTGCTGCGCTTCTCCGGTATCCTTTCGGGATCGCTGTCGTTCATCTTCGGCAAGCTGGATGAAGGGGTTTCGCTGTCGCAGGCAACGAACATGGCGTGTGAGATGGGCTTTACCGAGCCCGATCCGCGTGACGATCTCGCTGGCACCGATGTGGCGCGTAAGCTGCTGATTCTGGCACGCGAAGCAGGCCATCAGCTGGAGCTGAGTGATATTGAGATTGAGCCGCTGCTGCCCGCCAGCCTGGTCGACATTCAGGATGTGGAGCAGTTTATGCAGCGTCTGCCTGAGCTGGATAACGCCTTTGCCGACCGCGTTGCACAGGCGCAGAATGAGGGCAAAGTCCTGCGCTACGTGGGCGTGATTGAAGAGGGCGGTGTCTGCAAAGTGAAGATCGACGCCGTTGACGGCAACGATCCGCTCTATAAAGTGAAAAACGGCGAAAACGCCCTGGCGTTTTACAGCCGCTACTATCAGCCGATTCCGCTGGTGCTGCGCGGATACGGTGCAGGAAATGATGTCACAGCGGCCGGTGTCTTTGCCGATCTGCTGCGCACGCTGTCATGGAAGTTGGGAGTTTAATCATGGTAAAAATTTACGCACCTGCCTCGATTGGTAACGTCAGCGTCGGCTTCGATGTGCTGGGCGCGGCGGTTTCGCCGGTAGATGGCTCCCTGCTGGGTGACTGCGTCTCCGTTGAAGCGGCAGAGCAGTTTTCACTGACCAACGCCGGACGTTTTGTCAGTAAGCTGCCTGCCGATCCTAAAGAGAATATCGTTTATCAGTGCTGGCAGCGTTTCTGCGAGGCGATTGGCAAAGAGATCCCGGTGGCGATGACCCTGGAGAAGAATATGCCCATCGGCTCCGGTCTGGGATCCAGCGCCTGCTCGGTAGTGGCCGGTTTAATGGCGATGAATGAGTTCTGCGGCAAGCCACTCAGCGACAGCACGCTACTGACGCTGATGGGTGAGCTGGAAGGGCGGATCTCCGGCAGCGTACATTATGATAATGTCGCTCCCTGCTTCCTCGGCGGCATTCAGCTGATGCTGCAGGAAAATGACATCATCAGCCAGGCGGTGCCGGGCTTTGACGACTGGCTGTGGGTGATGGCCTATCCGGGCATTAAAGTGTCGACTGCCGAAGCGCGCGCCATTTTACCGGCGCAGTACCGCAAAGAGGACTGTATTAAGCATGGCCGCCTGCTGGCCGGCTTCATTCACGCCTGCCATACGCGTCAGCCGCAGCTGGCAGCTAAACTTATGCAGGATGTGATTGCCGAACCTTACCGGACCCGGCTGCTGCCAGGCTTCGCCGAGGCGCGGCAGGCCGCGAAAGAGATTGGCGCACTGGCGTGCGGCATCTCCGGCTCTGGTCCGACACTTTTCGCCGTTTGCAATCAGATGGAAACGGCACAGCGGATGGCTGACTGGCTGAGCCAGCACTATCTGCAGAATGATGAAGGCTTCGTCCATATCTGCCGTCTCGACACGGCTGGCGCACGACAATTGGGATAACGCATGAAACTCTACAATCTTAAGGATCACAACGAGCAGGTCAGCTTCGCCCAGGCGGTGAAACAGGGTCTGGGATCGCAGCAGGGTTTGTTCTTTCCGCTGGAACTGCCAGAGTTTGAACTGACCGACATCGACGCGATGCTGGAGATGGATTTTGTCAGCCGCAGCAGCAAAATTCTCTCGGCTTTCATTGGCGACGAGATTCCGGCCCATCAGCTGCATGAGCGTGTTAAAGCCGCTTTTGCTTTTCCGGCCCCGGTGAAAGCCGTCAGCGAAGATATCGCCTGTCTGGAGCTGTTCCACGGTCCGACGCTGGCGTTTAAAGACTTCGGCGGCCGTTTCATGGCGCAGATGCTGTCGTATGTCTCAGGCTCAGATGAGCAGATCACTATTCTGACCGCCACCTCCGGTGATACCGGTGCGGCCGTGGCGCACGCGTTCTACGGCATGAAGAACGTGCGTGTGGTGATCCTCTATCCGCAGGGCAAAATCAGTCCGCTGCAGGAGAAACTCTTCTGCACCCTGGGCGGCAACATTGAAACTATCGCTATCGACGGCGATTTCGATGCCTGCCAGTCGCTGGTGAAACAGGCATTTGATGATGAAGAGCTGAAAAAGACGATTGGTCTGAACTCGGCGAACTCTATCAACATCAGCCGCCTGCTGGCGCAAATCTGCTACTACTTTGAAGCGGTCGCGCAGCTGCCGCAGGAAAAACGTAATCAGCTGGTGGTCTCCGTGCCGAGCGGCAACTTTGGTGATTTGACCGCCGGTCTGCTGGCGAAATCGCTGGGCCTGCCGATCAAGCGCTTTATCGCCGCCACCAACGCCAATGACACGGTGCCGCGCTTCCTGGGCAACGGCGAATGGCAGCCTAACCTGACGGTCTCTACACTGTCGAATGCGATGGACGTCAGCCAGCCGAACAACTGGCCGCGTGTGGAAGAGCTGTTCCGCCGTAAAACCTGGCGCTTAACCGATCTCGCCTGTGGTGCGGTCTCTGATGAGACCACGCGCGCCGCAATGCGTGAACTGGCTGAAATTGGCTATGTTTCTGAGCCGCATGCTGCCATCGCCTGGCGTCTGCTGCGCGATCAGCTGCAGGAAGGGGAATATGGTGTGTTCCTTGGGACCGCGCACCCTGCGAAATTCCGCGAAAGCGTGGAAGCGATCCTTGAACAGACCCTGACGCTGCCGCCAGAGTTAGCGGAGCGTGCCGATCTGCCGCTGCTGTCGCACGAGATGAAGGCGGACTTCGCCTCACTGCGTGCGTTCCTGCTGAAGTAGTACTGTGAATGGCTTCCCGGTGACGGGAAGCCCATTTGCAGAGAGTACATTTCGCGCGGGGTACTACTGCTCCGCGCGCTTAAAGACCAGCTCGCTCTCGCTGCTGCTGGCCGCATCAAAACGATAGCCATCCAGATCAAACGCCTTAAGCTGCTCCGGCTTTGTCAGGCGCTGCTGAATCACATAGCGGCTCATCAATCCACGCGCCTTTTTGGCATAGAAGCTAATCACTTTGTAGCTGCCGTTCTTCTCGTTGAGGAATACCGGCTTAATCATTTGTGCCTTCAGCGTCTTCGGCTTAACTGCTCTGAAATATTCGTCCGAGGCGAGGTTAATCAGTACCTCATCACCCTGTTCTGCCAGCGCGGCATTCAGCGTTTCAGTGATGAGATCGCCCCAGAAGGTGTAAAGATCTTTGCCCGCCGGATTCGCCAGGCGAATCCCCATCTCCAGCCGGTAAGGCTGCATGAGATCGAGCGGACGCAGCACGCCATACAGGCCTGACAGCATGCGCAGGTGCTGCTGAGCAAAGCTGAAATCCTCATCACTGAAGGTTTCGGCCTGCAGACCCGTGTAGACATCTCCTTTGAACGCCAGAATGGCCTGACGGGCATTCTGCGGAGAAAAATCGGGTTGCCAGCTGTTAAACCGTTCGGCATTGAGGTGCGCCAGTTTGTCGCTGATACCCATTAACGAGGCGATGCTGGCGGGTGACAGATCGCGCGCAATCTCAATCAGCTGTTGTGATTTTTCTAACAGCGCAGGCTGGGTAAAACGCGTGGTCGCCAGCGGGCTTTCATAATCGAGCGTCTTGGCAGGAGAGATCACCATCAACATTGTTGCTTCCTCGGTTAATGCCTGGTTTAACAGGGCATTGGCTGCTTATCAGGCTTTGCAGTGTACCAAAAAAGCCGCAAAGAATGACGAATCACACCTATTTGTTCGCGCTATCGTAAACGGCATTCCCTGACCTTGCGCCACCGTTGGCGCGTGATATTATCCCAACAGCCTTTTTTCACACTGACAGTTAACTAAGAGAAAAGAACATGACGGACAAACTTACCTCCCTGCGCCAGCTCACCACCGTCGTCGCCGACACCGGTGATATCGCAGCTATGAAGCTGTATCAGCCGCAGGACGCTACCACCAACCCTTCTCTGATTCTTAACGCCGCACAAATCCCTGAATACCGTAAACTGATCGATGAAGCGATCGGCTGGGCGCGTGAGCAGAGCAGCAACAAAGAAGAGCAGCTGCAGCTGGTTTCTGACAAGCTGGCCGTGAACATTGGTCTGGAAATTCTGAAACTGATCCCAGGCCGTATCTCGACTGAAGTCGATGCGCGTCTCTCTTACGACACTGAAGGCAGCATCGCGAAAGCCCGCAGCCTGATCAAACTTTACAACGATGCCGGTATCAGCAATGACCGCATTCTGATCAAACTGGCCTCTACCTGGCAGGGAATCCGCGCTGCAGAGCAGCTGGAAAAAGAGGGTATCAACTGTAACCTGACCCTGCTGTTCTCCTTTGCTCAGGCGCGTGCCTGTGCCGAAGCGGGCGTGTTCCTGATCTCTCCGTTCGTTGGCCGTATTCTCGACTGGTACAAAGCCAACACCGATAAGAAAGAGTATGCCGCGCACGAAGATCCAGGTGTGGTTTCAGTCTCTGAAATCTACAACTACTACAAGCAGCACGGCTATGAAACCGTGGTGATGGGCGCGAGCTTCCGTAACGTCGGCGAAATCATTGAGCTGGCTGGCTGTGACCGACTGACCATTTCGCCTGCGCTGCTGAAAGAGCTGGCAGAGAGCGAAGGGACCCTGGAGCGTAAACTGAGCTACAGCGGCGAAGTGAAAGCGCGTCCGGCCCGCATGACCGAGTCTGAGTTCCTGTGGCAGCACAACCAGGATCCAATGGCGGTGGCTAAGCTGGCAGAAGGTATCCGCAACTTTGCCGTTGATCAGGGCAAACTTGAGAAGATGCTGGCAGAACTGCTGTAATCTGCTGACCGTGGCGGCGCAGGCTGCCACGGTTTTCTCTTTTCCGACCCTTTCACTTTATATTATCCTTTCTGCTATTCCCCTTTTACTCCACCGCACCGCGGTAAATCACAGCGAAGCTCATCATGAATACATTACGCATTGGCCTGATCTCGGTCTCCGATCGCGCCGCGAACGGCATCTATCAGGATCAGGGGATCCCCGCGCTGGAGAGCTGGCTTGGCAGCGCAATCAGCAGCCCGTTTGAGATTGAGTCCCGGCTGGTGCCCGACGAGCAGCCGATGATTGAGCACGCCATTTGCGAGCTGGTCGATGAACGCTTTTGCCATCTGGTGTTAACCACCGGCGGCACCGGTCCGGCCCGACGCGATGTCACGCCCGATGCCACCCTGGCCGTGGCCGATCGGGAAATGCCCGGCTTTGGTGAGCAGATGCGTCAGATCAGCCTGCAGTTCGTGCCGACCGCGATTCTGTCGCGTCAGGTTGGGGTAATCCGCAAACAGTCGCTAATTCTCAATCTGCCGGGTCAGCCGAAGTCGATCAAAGAGACGCTGGAAGGGCTGAAGGATGAGCAGGGCAAGGTAAAGGTTCACGGTATCTTTGCTTCTGTACCTTATTGTTTACAGCTGCTGGAAGGACCTTACGTTGAAACGCATCCCGACGTGGTAGCAGCATTTCGGCCTAAAAGCGCCATCCGTGAGATAAATAACTAAATATTCCGCATTTCAGGCATAAGCTATAGTCCTGCTGGTGTGGCAAAAGATTGACGATATAGTAAGGGTATCTTTACAACCTTGTCTCTTTTGCCTCTGGACTATTATGAATCCGACTTACACACAGCGTCTGACCGGTAAGGATTACAAAACCCTGGCGCTGGCCGCGCTGGGCGGCGCGCTGGAATTTTACGACTTCATCATCTTTGTCTTCTTCGCCACCGTGATTGGCGAGCTCTTCTTTCCCTCCGATATCCCGGAATGGCTGCGTCAGCTGCAGACGTTTGCCATTTTTGCCGCAGGCTATCTGGCACGCCCGCTGGGCGGCATCGTGATGGCGCATTTTGGCGATAAGCTCGGACGCAAAAAGATGTTCAGCCTGAGTATTCTGCTGATGGCGCTGCCAACCCTGATGATGGGCGCTTTACCCACCTGGCAGACGATTGGCATTGCTGCGCCACTGCTGATGCTGTTGATGCGGATGTTGCAGGGTGCGGCGATTGGTGGTGAAGTGCCAGGTGCGTGGGTGTTTGTCGCTGAGCACGTGCCTTACAAACGTATCGGCATCGCCTGTGGCACGCTGACGGCCGGGCTGACCATCGGCATTTTACTGGGCTCGCTGGTGGCGACGCTGATTAATACCTCGATGTCGCAGCAGGCGATTCATGACGGCGGCTGGCGTATTCCGTTCTTCCTCGGTGGCGTATTTGGTCTGATCGCCATGTACCTGCGGCGCTGGCTGCATGAGACGCCGGTCTTTGTTGAGATGCAGCAGCGTAAAGCGCTGGCTGAAACGCTGCCGCTGAAGACTGTGCTGGCGGAGCATAAAAAGTCGATTGTCATCTCCATGCTGCTGACCTGGCTGCTCTCCGCCTGCATTGTGGTCGTGATCCTGATGTCGCCGGTCTGGCTGCAGAAGCAACTGGGCATCGCGCCCGCGCTGACCCTGCAGGCCAACAGCATCGCCACCGTGATGCTCTGCATTGGCTGCATTGTTGCCGGACTCGCTGTCGATCGTTTTGGTGCCAGTCGTACGTTATGTGTCGGCAGCCTGCTGCTGGCACTCTGTAGCTGGCAGTTCTATCACCTGACTGCTCTCTATCCGCAGCAACTCTTTCTGCTCTATGGCGTGGCGGGCCTGAGCGTCGGTATTGTCGGCGTCGTGCCCTTTGTGATGGTGCGCGCCTTTCCGGCAGAGGTGCGTTTTACCGGCCTCTCGTTTTCCTACAACCTTTCCTATGCCATCTTTGGCGGGCTGACCCCGATCTTTGTGTCGCTGCTGATGAACGTCTCCGTGATGGGGCCGTGCTGGTATGTGATAGCGCTGGCGCTGGTGGGATTGCTGACCGGTATCTGGCTGCGGCGTGATGTCAGCCATGAGCCGGAGCTGCAGCAGGGCATTAAGACGTTGTAACAGGGAAACGCGGAGCCAGGCTCCGCGTCTTTTTCAGGTGTGAAGCACGCTTAAAGCACCTTTGCGCCAATCGGCAGAAGAGTGCGGCCAAAGGTTTCGTTCAGCACTTCACCCATTGCCAGATAGCAGGCGCTGGCACCGCAGAGGATTCCGACCCAGCCCGCAGACACGACCAGCGAAGGCTGGTGCAGAAGGTGAGCTACGGCCAGCAGAAGAAACAGCAGGGTGAGCGAGCCAAAGACAAACTGCAGCATCCGCGCACCTTTCAGCGTGCCGATAAACATAAACAGCGTGAAGATGCCCCACAGTGCCAGCCACGCCCCCAGGAAGCGTTCGTCAGGCGCTTTCGCCAGACCCATCTGCGGTAACAGCAGGATCGCCACAAAGCTTAACCAGAACATGCCGTAAGAGGTAAAGGCGGTCAGCCCAAAGGTGTTGTTCTTTTTAAATTCCAGCAGACCGGCCAGCACCTGCGCGATCCCGCCATAAAAAATCCCCATCGCTAAAATTGCCACGTCCATGTCAAACAGACCCGTGTTGTGCAGGTTCAGCAAAATGGTTGTCATGCCAAATCCCATTAAGCCCAGCGGGGCAGGATTAGCCAGCGTTGAATTTGCCATAGTTCCTCGGCAGTAAGATGATCGTTAATGAAATAAAAGGACTTCAGCCTGCTCACAGAAAGGAGCAAGGCGACGCATCATATTCAGTGGGTTAACCCTGTTCTTTGATCCCGGCAGGGCCAGAGGTAGAAAAATTTTTTTTGGTTTAGCCCTTGATGCGCATCGAAGCGGCCCCATTTACTTGTCATCGAGCGTTGTGAACGTTGGAAAAAAAGCATGTGCTGGCAGGTTGAATGCAAACAACCCGCCCACATAAAAGGTTCACAACCCAAATTGGCAACGAATTTAAGTGGGAGATGTTTAGATGGGTAAGATTATTGGTATTGACCTGGGTACAACCAACTCTTGTGTTGCGATCATGGATGGCACTAAAGCACGCGTGCTGGAAAATGCCGAGGGCGATCGCACCACGCCTTCAATTATTGCGTATACACAGGATGGCGAAATTCTGGTTGGTCAACCGGCTAAACGTCAGGCAGTGACCAACCCGCAGAATACCCTGTTCGCAATCAAGCGTCTGATCGGTCGTCGTTTCCAGGACGAAGAAGTGCAGCGTGATATTAAAATCATGCCATACAAAATCACCGGCGCTGACAACGGCGACGCCTGGCTGGAAGTGAAAGGTCAGAGAATGGCACCACCGCAGATCTCTGCTGAAGTGCTGAAGAAAATGAAAAAGACCGCCGAAGATTACCTCGGTGAGCCAGTGACCGAAGCGGTTATTACCGTACCGGCCTACTTCAACGATGCGCAGCGTCAGGCGACCAAAGATGCCGGCCGTATCGCGGGTCTGGAAGTCAAACGTATCATTAACGAACCGACTGCTGCTGCACTGGCATACGGTCTGGATAAAGGCCAGGGCAACCGCACCATCGCGGTTTATGACCTGGGTGGCGGTACCTTCGATATCTCAATCATCGAGATCGACGAAGTTGACGGCGAAAAAACCTTTGAAGTTCTGGCAACCAACGGTGATACCCACCTGGGTGGTGAAGACTTCGACAGCCGCCTGATTAACTATCTGGTTGCTGAATTCAAGAAAGACCAGGGCATCGATCTGCACAACGATCCACTGGCGATGCAGCGTCTGAAAGAAGCGGCAGAGAAAGCTAAAATCGAACTTTCTTCTGCACAGCAGACTGACGTTAACCTGCCATACATCACGGCAGATGCGACTGGTCCTAAGCACCTGAACATCAAAGTGACCCGCTCTAAACTGGAGTCACTGGTTGAAGATCTGGTTGCACGCTCAATCGCGCCACTGAAAGTTGCGCTGCAGGATGCGGGCCTGTCTGTATCAGACATCAACGACGTTATCCTGGTGGGTGGTCAGACCCGTATGCCACTGGTTCAGGCGAAAGTGACCGAATTCTTCGGTAAAGAGCCGCGTAAAGACGTGAACCCGGACGAAGCCGTTGCCGTTGGTGCTGCTGTTCAGGGTGGTGTACTGGGTGGCGACGTGAAAGACGTGCTGCTGCTGGACGTTACCCCGCTGTCACTGGGTATCGAAACCATGGGTGGCGTGATGACTTCGCTGATCAGCAAGAACACCACCATCCCAACCAAGCACAGCCAGGTCTTCTCGACGGCTGAAGATAACCAGTCAGCCGTGACCATTCACGTGCTGCAGGGTGAGCGTAAGCGCGCCAATGACAACAAGTCACTGGGCCAGTTCAACCTCGACGGTATCCAGAACGCGCCACGCGGTATGCCACAGATCGAAGTCACCTTTGACATCGATGCGGATGGTATCCTGCATGTATCGGCGAAAGACAAGAACAGCGGTAAAGAGCAGAAGATCACCATCAAAGCCTCTTCAGGTCTGAGCGATGAAGAGATCCAGAAAATGGTGCGTGATGCAGAAGCGAACGCTGAATCTGACCGCAAGTTCGAAGAGCTGGTACAGACGCGTAACCAGGGCGACCAGATTGCCCACAGCACGCGTAAGCAGCTGGACGAAGCAGGCGACAAACTGTCAGCTGATGACAAAGCGCCAATCGAAGCCGCTCTGGCCGCGCTGGAAACTGCGCTGAAAGGCGAAGACAAAGCGGAAATCGACGCCAAAATGCAGGCGCTGATGGAAGTGTCCGGCAAACTGATGGAAGCAGCACAGCAGTCTCAGGCGGGTGCAGCGGATGCCGGTGACGCGTCAGCGAAGAAAGATGACGACGTTGTCGATGCTGAATTCGAAGAAGTGAAAGACAACAAGAAATAATTGCCCCTGACCGGGCGCGACGGTTGGCCTGACAGCCGTTGAAACCAGCACGGGCGTAGGAGATCTCTCCACGCCCGTGCGATCATGTTAAGGGCTAAAAAAACATGGCGAAGAGTGATTACTACGAGATTTTAGGCGTCGCCAAATCCGCGGACGAGCGTGAAATCAAAAAGGCTTACAAACGCCTGGCAATGAAATTCCACCCGGACCGCAATCCCGGTGACAAAGAAGCCGAAGCTAAATTCAAAGAGGTCAAGGAAGCCTACGAAATCCTGACCGATGCGCAGAAGCGTGCGGCCTACGATCAGTATGGTCATGCAGCCTTTGAACAGGGCGGCATGGGTGGCGGTGGATTCGGCGGCGGCGGCTTTGGTGGCGGCGGTGCTGACTTCAGCGATATCTTTGGCGACGTATTCGGTGACATCTTTGGTGGTGGACGCCGTCAGCGCGCCTCCCGTGGCGCCGATTTACGCTACAACATGGAGCTGTCGCTGGAAGAAGCGGTACGCGGCGTGACCAAAGAGATCCGCATTCCAACCCTGGAAGAGTGTGATGTCTGCCACGGCAGCGGCGCGAAAGCGGGAACGCAGCCACAAACCTGTTCAACCTGTCACGGTGCAGGCCAGGTGCAGATGCGCCAGGGCTTCTTCACCGTTCAGCAGGCCTGTCCGACCTGTCATGGTCGCGGCTCGGTGATTAAAGACCCGTGCAACGCCTGTCATGGTCACGGCCGCGTCGAGAAGTCGAAAACGCTGTCAGTGAAAATCCCGGCAGGAGTGGACACTGGCGATCGTATTCGTCTGAGTGGTGAAGGTGAAGCAGGTGAGCAGGGCGCACCAGCCGGCGATCTTTACGTTCAGGTATCGGTGAAGAAACACCCGATCTTCGAGCGTGAAGAGAACAATCTCTACTGCGAAGTGCCAATCAACTTTGCGATGGCAGCGCTGGGCGGCGAGATTGAAGTGCCGACACTGGATGGTCGCGTGAAGCTGAAAGTGCCGTCAGAAACCCAGACCGGCAAGCTGTTCCGCATGCGTGGACGTGGCGTCAAATCTGTCCGTGGCGGCGCAGTCGGCGACCTGTTATGCCGTGTCGTGGTGGAAACACCGGTCAGCCTGAATGAGAAACAGAAAGCACTGTTGCGTGAACTGGAAGAGAGTTTTGGCGGCCCTAGCGGTGAGCATAACAGCCCACGCTCTAAGAGCTTCTTCGACGGCGTGAAAAAATTCTTTGATGACCTGACCCGTTAAGTTCATCCTCCTGAAAAGCCAGCGCCTGCCGCTGGCTTTTTTTTGCCTGCACTTCTCAATTCGCTATTTCCGAATGATTCCCGCCAAATAAACTGTTTTTTTCGAGCTGTTGTTACCGCTATTCTTAGGGCCTTTGATTGACCTCTGGATTAAGGACAACGCGTGTGAATATCAGACTAAAAAAACTCCTTGAAAGCGATGCCACCGGCGGTGTGGTGCTGATTATCGCTGCCGCACTGGCGATGCTGCTGGCCAACAACGACGCCACGCAACAGGGATATCGCGATCTGCTGGCGATTCCGGTGGAGTTTCGCTTTGGCGCGCTTGATATCAGCAAAGACCTGCTGCTGTGGATTAACGATGCGCTGATGGCGCTGTTTTTCCTGATGGTGGGACTGGAGGTCAAACGCGAACTGGTGATGGGTGCGCTGGCTAAACGTGAACAGGCGCTGTTCCCGCTGATTGCGGCGCTGGGTGGCATGATCGCCCCGGCGATCATTTTTCTGCTGTTTAACGGTGCCGATGCCGCCACCCGAAGCGGCTGGGCGATCCCGACCGCCACCGATATTGCCTTTGCGCTGGGCATCCTGGCACTGCTGGGAAGCCGCGTGCCGCCTGCTCTGAAAATCTTCCTGATGGCGCTGGCGATTATCGACGATCTCGGGGCTATCATCATTATCGCGCTGTTCTACACGCATCACCTTTCGATGGCCTCGCTGGGCGTTGCCGCCGCTGCCATTGCCGTGCTGGCGCTGATGAACCTGCTTAACGTGCGCAATACCGGTCTCTATCTGCTGGTGGGGCTGGTGCTGTGGGTGGCGGTACTGAAGTCGGGTGTCCATGCGACGCTGGCTGGCGTCGTGGTCGGCTTCCTGATCCCGCTGGCGAAGAAAGAGGGCCACTCTCCGGCGATTCATCTTGAGCATGCGCTGCATCCCTGGGTGCGCTGGGTGATCCTGCCACTGTTTGCCTTTGCCAATGCGGGTGTGTCACTGACGGGCGTTTCGTTCGGCAGCCTCTTCTCGCTGCTGCCGCTGGGCATCATGGCCGGGCTGCTGATTGGCAAGCCTCTGGGCATTACGCTGTTCTGCTGGCTGGCAGACAAAACCGGCATAGCCAGGCTGCCGGAAAATACGCACATTAAAGATATTGCGGCGGTAGGGGTGCTGTGCGGTATTGGTTTCACCATGTCGATATTTATCGCCTCGCTGGCCTATGGCGACATCAGTGCTGAACTGATGACGCTGGCGAAGCTGGGGATTCTGTCAGGCTCGATTCTGTCGGCGGTGCTGGGCTATGTGATCCTTGGCTGGCGTCTGAAGCAGCGTGCGGCGTAGGGCATCCTGTGGCGCACATTAATTACAATCACCTCTACTACTTCTGGCACGCCTGCCGTGCGGGGTCGATTGCGGGTGCTGCAGAGGCCCTCTCGCTGACGCCACAGACCATTACCGGGCAGATTAAGGCGCTTGAAGAACGCCTGCAGGGCAAGCTGTTCCGGCGTCAGGGGAGGGGGCTGGTGCCGACAGAACTGGGGCAACTGGTGTTCCGCTACGCTGATCGCATGTTTATGCTGGGTCAGGAGATGCTGGATATCGTTAACTACCGCAAAGAGTCCCATCTGCTGCTGGATGTTGGCGTGGCAGATGCGCTCTCTAAACAACTGGTCAGTAAGGTGCTGGAGACCGCGGTGGTGGCAGAGGAGAAGATTCACCTGCGTTGCTTTGAGTCGACTCACGAAATGCTGCTGGAGCAGCTCAGTCAGCATAAGCTGGATATGATTATCTCTGACTGCTCCATCGATCCAACCCAGCAGGAAGGGCTGTTTTCGGTGAAGCTGGGGGAGTGCCCGATCAGCTTCTGGTCCGCGCAGCCGATCACCGATCTCTCTTTTCCGGCCTGCCTTGAGACGCATCCCCTGCTGATTCCGGGTCGCCGCTCGATGCTGGGGCGCAAAATCCTCAACTGGATTACGACCCAGGGGCTGCAGGTGGAGATTCTCGGTGAGTTTGATGATGCGGCACTGATGAAGGCGTTTGGTGCGCGGCAGAATGCGATTTTTGTAGCAGCAGCGCTGGACAGGGATCAGCTGGAGGGGAGTTATGAAGTTGGCCGGCTCGATGCGGTGTCAGAGGAATATCACATACTCTTCGCCGAGCGGATGATTCAGCATCCGGCGGTGCAGCGTCTCTGTCACGCTGACTTCAGCGGACTCTTTCCCCGCCAGAGTACAGACGAAAAAAAACCGGCGTAAGCCGGCTTTTTCAACAAAGCGATTAACAACGGGCGATTAAGCCAGTTTGTTGATCTGTGCAGTCAGGTTTGATTTATAACGTGCAGCTTTGTTTTTGTGGATCAGACCTTTAGCGGCCTGACGATCCACGAGTGGTTGCATTTCATTGAATGCGTTCTGCGCAGCAGCTTTGTCGCCTGAAGCGATCGCCGCGTATACTTTCTTAACGAAGGTACGCATCATTGAGCGGCGGCTAGCGTTATGCTTGCGGCGTTTCTCAGATGTTACGGCGCGTTTCTTAGCTGATTTGATATTAGCCAAGGTCCAACTCCCAAATGTGTTCTATAGAGACAAATCAAAGGCCGAGGACTATGCCCTTCTAACCTGATTTTGTCAATGGATTTGTGCAAATAAGCGTCGCTCTATGAGCAGCACTCGGTTACGTATTTGATGGCGCAAGATTCTACCAGCTTCCCCTCACTGAATACAGTATTTCGCGACAAAATTCTTAACATGCGCATCTGCAACAGGAAATGCAGCACCTAAAGCATGAAAGGCGTGCTGACGGGTTAACCTGAGTCGCTTTCAAGGGTATAATCCGCCGATTTCCACCGGTTTGGGCCAGCCATGAAGTTTATCCGCGGTATTCATAATCTTAACGAGCAGCATCGCGGCTGCGTTCTGACCATTGGTAATTTCGATGGCGTACACCGCGGGCATCAGGCGC
Source organism: Pantoea vagans (assembly GCF_004792415.1). Lineage (NCBI taxonomy): Bacteria > Pseudomonadati > Pseudomonadota > Gammaproteobacteria > Enterobacterales > Erwiniaceae > Pantoea > Pantoea vagans. Next base: position 3,402,559 of record NZ_CP038853.1, on the reverse strand, counting down.
TGATGTCCCGTCTGTGTGAAGAGGGACGTAAGCGTAATCTGCCGGTCGTGGTCATGGTGTTTGAGCCACAGCCGCTGGAGCTGTTTGCCGGTGATAAAGCCCCGGCACGCCTGACGCGCCTGCGTGAAAAACTGCGCTATATGGCGGAAGCCGGCGTCGATAAAGTGCTGTGTGTGCGATTTGACCGTCGCTTCGCAGCCCTGTCCGCCCAGCGTTTTATCAGTGACCTGCTGGTCGACAAGCTGGACGTAAAGTATCTCGCGGTAGGCGATGATTTCCGCTTCGGTGCTGGTCGCCAGGGGGATTTCCTGTTATTACAGAAAGCCGGTGCGGAGTATGGTTTTGAGGTCGTGAGCACCGAAACCTTCTGTGACGGCGGGAGGCGAATCAGCAGCACCGCCGTGCGTCAGGCACTGGCCGCAGATGATTTAGCGCTGGCGCAGTCGCTGTTAGGGCATCCTTTCACTATTTCCGGCCGCGTCGTGCACGGTGATGCACTGGGACGCACGCTGGGTTTCCCCACTGCGAACCTTCCTTTACGCCGCAGCGTCTCACCGGTGAAAGGGGTTTATGCGGTGGAGGTTCAGGGTCTTACGCCCGAGCCACTGCCGGGTGTTGCCAATATCGGCACCCGTCCGACCGTAAAAGGTTTACGCCAGCAGCTTGAAGTTCACCTGCTCGACATCAATATGGATCTCTATGGTCGTCACATTGATGTGGTGCTGAAACAGAAAATACGAAACGAGCAGCGCTTTGCCTCACTGGAGGCGTTGAAAGAACAAATTGCGAACGATGTGGTAACGGCCCGGCAGTTCTTTGGGCTGCTTTAACCTGAGCGAAAAACGGAATCGAGAATCTGATGAGTGACTATAAATCTACCCTGAATTTGCCGGAAACGGGATTCCCGATGCGTGGCGATCTGGCCAAACGCGAACCGGGAATGTTGCAACGCTGGTATGCCGACAACCTGTACGGCATTATCCGCGAAGCCAAAAAAGGGAAAAAAACCTTTATCCTGCATGATGGCCCTCCGTATGCGAACGGCAGCATTCATATTGGTCACTCTGTTAACAAGATTCTGAAAGACATTATCGTCAAGTCGAAAGGCATGGCGGGTTATGACTCGCCGTATGTGCCGGGATGGGACTGTCACGGTCTGCCAATCGAACACAAAGTTGAGCAGATGATCGGCAAGCCAGGCGAGAAAGTCACCGCCGCTGAATTCCGTGCCGCGTGCCGCAAATATGCCGCTGAACAGGTTGAAGGCCAGAAGGCAGACTTTATCCGTCTGGGCGTGCTGGGCGACTGGGATCGTCCTTACCTGACCATGGACTTCGGCACCGAAGCCAACATCATCCGTGCGCTGGGTAAAATCATCGGCAACGGCCACCTGCACAAAGGCGCGAAGCCGGTGCACTGGTGCCTGGATTGCCGTTCAGCCCTGGCAGAAGCGGAAGTCGAGTATTACGACAAAACGTCACCGTCAATTGATGTGATGTTCAACGCCATCGACGCCGACGCGGTGCGTCAGGCATTTGGCGTAGCACAGGTCAATGGCCCGATCTCACTGGTGATCTGGACAACGACGCCGTGGACATTACCGGCTAACCGCGCCATCTCTCTGCATCCTGAATTTGAATACCAGCTGATCCAGATCGAGGGACGCGCCCTGATCCTGGCGAAAGAGCTGGTTGAGAGCGTCATGAAGCGCGCCGGTGTCAGTGAATGGCAGGTACTGGGCGAATGCAAAGGCGCTGCGCTGGAGCTGCAGAAATTCCAGCACCCGTTCCTGGCGATTGAGTCGCTGGTGGTGCTGGGCGATCACGTGACGCTGGACGCGGGTACGGGTGCAGTTCACACCGCACCTGGCCACGGTCCGGATGACTACGTCATCGGTCAGAAATATGGCATCGAAACGGCGAATCCGGTCGGACCGGATGGCAGCTACCTGCCCGGCACCTATCCGACGCTGGATGGGATTAACGTCTTCAAAGCTAACGACATGATCGTTGAGCTGCTGAAAGAGAAAGGCGCACTGCTGCACGTTGAGAAACTGCTGCACAGCTACCCGCACTGCTGGCGCCACAAAACGCCGATCATCTTCCGCGCCACGCCGCAGTGGTTCATCAGCATGGATCAGAAAGGACTGCGTGCGCAGTCGCTGAAAGAGATCAAAGGCGTGCAGTGGATCCCGGACTGGGGCCAGGCGCGTATCGAATCGATGGTGGCGAACCGTCCTGACTGGTGTATCTCCCGTCAACGCACCTGGGGCGTGCCAATGGCGCTGTTCGTTCATAAAGAGAGTGAAGAGCTGCACCCGGACACGCTGGCGCTGATGGAGAAAGTGGCGCAGCGCGTTGAGCAGGAAGGCATTCAGGCCTGGTGGGATCTCGACCCGCGCGAACTGATGGGCGACGACGCCGATCATTACGTCAAAGTGCCGGATACGCTGGATGTCTGGTTCGACTCCGGTTCTACCAGCTACTCCGTTGTGGATGCGCGTCCGGAATTTGGCGGACATGCACCTGACCTCTATCTGGAAGGTTCCGATCAGCATCGCGGCTGGTTTATGTCCTCGCTGATGATCTCCACGGCGATGAAGGGCAAAGCGCCTTATCGTCAGGTACTGACGCACGGTTTCACCGTGGATGGTCAGGGCCGCAAGATGTCGAAGTCGATCGGCAATACCGTTGCGCCGCAGGATGTGATGAACAAGCTGGGCGCTGATATTCTGCGTCTGTGGGTGGCCTCAACCGACTACTCGGGTGAAATGGCGGTCTCCGATGAGATCCTCAAGCGCTCTGCCGATGCCTATCGTCGTATCCGTAACACCGCACGCTTCCTGCTGGCTAACCTCAGCGGCTTCAACCCGGCCACCGATCTGGTAAAACCGGAAGAGATGGTCGTCGTGGATCGCTGGGCAGTGGGTCGCGCACAGGCGGCACAGGCCGATATCGTTGCCTCTTATGAGAACTACGATTTCCACGAAGTGATCCAGCGTCTGATGCAGTTCTGCTCGATTGAGATGGGCAGCTTCTATCTCGACATCATCAAAGATCGTCAGTACACCGCGAAAGGCGATGGCCTGGCACGTCGCAGCTGCCAGACCGCGCTGTGGCACATCGTCGAAGCGCTGGTGCGCTGGATGGCACCGATCATGTCCTTTACGGCGGATGAGATCTGGGGCTACCTGCCAGGTGAGCGTGCGCAGTATGTCTTCACCGAAGAGTGGTATCAGGGTCTGTTTGGCCTGGCGGAAGATGAAGCGCTGAATGACGCCTACTGGGCTGAGCTGCTGAAAGTGCGTGGCGAAGTGAACAAGGTAATCGAGCAGGCGCGTGCGGATAAACGTATCGGTGGCGCGCTGGAAGCCACGGTGACGCTGTATGCCGATCCGGAACTGGCGGCTAAGCTGCAGGCGCTGGGCAATGAGCTGCGCTTTGTGCTGCTGACCTCTGGCGCACAGGTGGCGGATTACGCCCTGGCGAACGACGAAGCGCAGCAGAGTGAAGGGCTGAAAGGTCTGAAAATCGCGCTGCACAAGGCGGAAGGCGAGAAATGTCAGCGCTGCTGGCATTACACTACCGACGTCGGACAGAATCCTGAGCATGCTGAGGTCTGTGGTCGTTGTTACACTAACGTAGCCGGTGACGGCGAACAGCGTGAATTTGCCTGATGCGTAAACCTATTTTATCAACCGGATTGCGCTGGCTGTGGCTGGTGCTGGTGGTGATTGTTGTGGACTTCGCCAGTAAGCAGTGGGTGATGAACAACATGATGCTGCATGAAACCCAGCCGCTGATGCCTTATCTGAATCTTTTCTACGCGCACAACTATGGCGCGGCGTTCAGTTTCCTGGCGGACAAAGGCGGCTGGCAGCGCTGGTTCTTTGCGGGCATCGCACTGGCTATCGTGATCTCGCTGATGGTGATGATGTATCGCAATCACGCCAGTCAGAAGATCGCGAACATCGCCTATGCGCTGATCATTGGCGGCGCGATCGGCAATCTGTTCGACCGCTCATACCATGGCTTTGTGGTCGATTTTATCGATTTCTATGTCGGTAACTGGCACTTCGCTACATTTAATATCGCTGACTGCGGCATCTGTATTGGTGCGGCATTAGTGGTGCTGGAGGGCTTTTTCAGCCCGAACGGCAAACAGGCTAAACAGAAAGGGTAAGTGATGACTGAGTCCGTACAGCGCGAAAGCGCGGTGTTGGTGCATTTTACGCTGAAGCTGGAAGATGGCTCGACGGCGGAATCGACCCGTGCAAACGGCAAGCCCGCGCTGTTCCGTCTCGGTGATGGCAGCCTCTCTGCGGCACTTGAGCAGGCACTGCTGGGGCTGAAAGCGGGTGAAACTAAGCAGTTCACCCTTGAGCCGGAAGACGCCTTTGGCGGCGTCAGCCCTGACCTGATTCAGTATTTCTCGCGTCGTGATTTTATCGACGCAGGTGAACCGGAAGTGGGTGCCATCATGCTGTTCAGCGGCATGGGCGGCAGTGAAATGCCAGGCGTGATCCGTGAGGTCTCCGGCGATTCTATCACCGTGGATTTCAACCATCCGCTGGCAGGTCGTCGTATTCAGTTTGATGTAGAAGTACTGGAAATCGATCCGGTACTGGAGGCGAACGATGCAAATCCTGTTAGCTAATCCGCGCGGCTTCTGCGCTGGCGTTGATCGCGCCATCAGTATTGTTGAGCGTGCGCTGGAGATGTATGGCGCGCCCATCTACGTCCGTCATGAAGTGGTGCATAACCGTTACGTGGTGAACAGCCTGCGTGAGCGCGGTGCTATCTTCATTGAAGAGATCAGTGAAGTGCCGGATGACGCGATTCTGATCTTCTCGGCGCACGGTGTTTCTCAGGCGGTGCGTGCCGAAGCCAAAGCGCGCAATCTGACCATGCTGTTCGACGCCACCTGTCCGCTGGTGACCAAAGTGCATATGGAAGTGGCGCGCGCCAGCCGTAAAGGCGTGGAAGCGATATTGATTGGTCATGCGGGTCATCCGGAAGTTGAAGGCACTATGGGGCAGTACAACAACCCTAATGGTGGCATGTATCTGGTGGAGTCACCGGAAGATGTCTTCAGGCTGACCGTTAAAGACGAAAACAATCTGAGCTTCATGACGCAGACCACGCTCTCTGTGGACGACACCTCTGACATCATTGATGCCCTGCGTCAGCGTTTCCCGGCGATCATCGGGCCGCGTAAAGATGATATCTGCTACGCCACCACCAACCGTCAGGAAGCCGTTCGCACGCTGGCGAAAGATGCGGAAGTGGTGCTGGTGGTCGGTTCGAAAAACTCCTCGAACTCTAACCGTCTGGCCGAACTGGCACAGCGTGCCGGTAAGCTGGCGAAGCTGATCGACTCTGCGGATGATATTCAGGAAGAGTGGGTAAAAGGCGTGGCCTGTATTGGTGTGACCGCAGGTGCCTCAGCCCCCGATATTCTGGTGCAGCAGGTGATCCAGCGACTGCGTGAGCTCGGCGGTGAAGCGGCGATTGAGCTGATTGGCCGTGAAGAGAATATTGTTTTCGAAGTGCCTAAAGAGCTGCGCGTCGAAGTACGTAACGTGCAGTAACTCTTCGATATAACTGATAAAAAGGCCGACTCTGTTCGGCCTTTTTTGTTTTTCTGGCCAGACTGAAAAGGCCGTTGTTTGCCGTCGTGATTGCTTTTACTGATAATCACAGGCGGCTGGCATAAAATTCTTATTATCACGGATTAATAGTGGCGTGACTGTTAACTCATCGTTAACCTGATGACGCTTTGGATGCATAGTTTTGTTTTAGGAATGAATAAATATGAACACTATCCGCATTGCTATTGTAGGCGCGCCAGGCCGAATGGGCCGTAATCTGATTCAGGCGACGCAGCAGGCAGAGGGCACAGAACTGGGTGCCGCACTGGCACGCCCGGGTTCATCGCTGACCGGCAGCGACGCTGGTGAATTAGCGGGCATCGGCAAGAACGGCATTCTTATCGCTGACGATTTACGCGCGGTGATAAACGACTTTGATGTGCTAATCGACTTCACCCGCCCGGAGGGCACGCTGGAGTATATGGCGATCTGCCGTGAGCAGGGTAAAGCGATGGTCATTGGCACCACCGGTTTTGATGAGGCAGGCAAAGCGGCCATTCGCGCGGCGGCAGAAGATATCGCCATCGTGTTCGCTGCGAACTTCAGTGTGGGGGTTAACCTGGTGCTGAAGCTGCTGGAGAAGGCCGCTAAAGTGATGGGTGAGTACGCGGATATTGAGATCGTTGAAGCACACCACCGTCACAAAGTGGATGCGCCGTCTGGCACCGCACTGGCGATGGGTGAGGCGATAGCTGACGCGATGCAGTGGAAACTGGATGAGCATGCAGTCTATACGCGTGAAGGCCACACGGGGGAACGCCAGCCGCAGACCATCGGTTTTGCGACGGTGCGCGCAGGTGACATCGTCGGTGAGCATACAGCGATGTTTGCAGATATCGGTGAGCGGGTAGAGATAACCCACAAGGCTTCGAGTCGTATGACCTTTGCAAATGGTGCAGTTAAGTCAGCTTTGTGGCTGAAAGATAAAAAATCTGGCCTGTTTGATATGCGGGATGTGCTGGATTTGTCGATGTTGTAAGTGTTGTGAGCCATCGTGATGTGGTTATTTCAATCGGTAATTGATTGATTGAAAAGGGGCAATTTTTTCATTGCCCTTAATTTTATCTGAAAAATACCATTCTGATTTAAAATATCCATCTGATGCTTATTTTTATCTGTTTTTCAGGTTTAGCAGCCCTGTGAAACACCATTTTTGACCATTTGGTCAAAAATAAAGGCCCTGCTGCGCCGATTTCGTTTTTACGCCGCCTGGCAAACGATTATTCCGCCGGGTTTTCTCCTCTTTTTGCCGCTTATACTTGGTTTTTTCCTCATAAGGCAGATAATCATTAAAAAATATCGCTTCAGGGTAGACAATGACCAGGGCGATCATTAGAATGCGCGCAATTTGCCAAAAATCGACAATTCAGGCGGTTTTTGCATTGATTCAGGCGGCTATTTTGAATTAATATGCAGATATATTGACTGTTTATTCCCTGGAGGATGTTTTGATCAAGTCAGCAATCCTGGTTCTGGAAGACGGAACCCAATTCCACGGTCGGGCCATCGGGGCAACAGGATCGGCAGTGGGAGAAGTCGTTTTCAACACTTCAATGACCGGTTATCAAGAAATCCTCACTGATCCTTCCTATTCCCGCCAAATCGTTACTCTCACTTATCCCCATATCGGTAATGTCGGTGCCAATGCCGCCGATGAAGAATCCAGCCAGATTCACGCGCAGGGCCTGGTTATTCGTGACTTGCCGCTGATTGCCAGCAACTTCCGTAGCGAAGAGGGCTTATCGGCTTACCTGCAGCGCAACAACATCGTGGCGATTGCCGATATCGATACCCGCAAGCTGACGCGCCTGCTGCGTGAGAAAGGGGCGCAGAACGGCTGCATTATTGCTGGCGACAATCCGGATGCTGCGCTGGCGCTGCAAAAAGCCCAGGCGTTCCCGGGACTGAAAGGAATGGATCTGGCGAAAGAGGTCTGCACCACGGAGACTTACAGCTGGCAGCAGGGCAGCTGGACACTGGACGCGGGTCTGCCAGAGCAGGCTGCTGCGGAGTCGCTGCCTTACCATGTGGTGGCTTACGACTACGGCGCTAAGCGCAACATCCTGCGCATGCTGGTCGATCGCGGCTGCCGTCTGACCGTAGTTCCGGCACAGACACCTGCCGAAGAGGTCCTGAAGCTGAACCCGGATGGCATTTTCCTCTCCAACGGTCCCGGCGACCCGGAGCCGTGCGACTACGCCATCAGCGCGATGCAGGCCTTCCTGAAAACCGAGATCCCGGTGTTCGGTATCTGCCTGGGTCATCAGTTGCTGGCGCTGGCCAGCGGGGCTAAGACCGTGAAGATGAAGCTCGGCCACCACGGCGGCAACCATCCGGTGAAAGATCTCGAAAACAATCGCGTCATGATCACCGCCCAGAACCACGGTTTTGCAGTCGATGAGAACAATCTGCCCGCGAATCTGCGTGTGACCCACATTTCGCTGTTCGATAAAACCGTCCAGGGCATTCACCGCACTGACAAGCCCGCATTCAGCTTCCAGGGACACCCGGAAGCCAGTCCGGGTCCCGGTGATGCTGCGCCGCTGTTTGACCACTTTATTGAATTGATTGACGCATTCCGTCTGCAAGCGAAGTAATCAGGAGCTAATTCATGCCAAAACGTACAGACCTAAAATCCATCCTGATTCTTGGTGCCGGTCCGATTGTGATCGGCCAGGCCTGCGAATTTGACTATTCCGGTGCGCAGGCGTGTAAAGCGCTGCGTGAAGAGGGCTACCGCGTTATTCTGGTGAACTCTAACCCGGCAACGATTATGACCGACCCGGAAATGGCCGATGCAACCTACATTGAGCCGATTCACTGGGAAGTGGTGCGCAAAATCATCGAAAAAGAGCGCCCGGATGCGGTACTGCCAACGATGGGTGGCCAGACAGCGCTGAACTGTGCGCTGGAGCTGGAACGCCATGGCGTGCTGGAAGAGTTTGGCGTCACCATGATTGGCGCGACCGCTGATGCCATCGACAAAGCGGAAGATCGTCGTCGCTTCGACGTGGCGATGAAAAGTATCGGTCTGGATACCGCGCGCTCCGGCATTGCGCATACCATGGAAGAAGCGCTGGCCGTGGCAGAAGATGTTGGCTTCCCTTGCATCATCCGCCCCTCCTTTACCATGGGCGGTACCGGTGGCGGCATCGCCTATAACCGCGAAGAGTTTGAAGAGATTTGCGAACGCGGTCTCGACCTCTCTCCGACCAATGAGCTGCTGATTGATGAGTCGCTGATTGGCTGGAAAGAGTATGAAATGGAAGTGGTGCGCGATAAGAACGATAACTGCATCATCGTCTGCTCCATTGAAAACTTCGACGCCATGGGCATTCACACCGGTGACTCCATCACGGTCGCACCTGCCCAGACGCTGACCGACAAAGAGTATCAGATCATGCGTAACGCCTCGCTGGCGGTACTGCGTGAAATCGGTGTTGAAACCGGCGGCTCCAACGTGCAGTTCTCGGTTAACCCGAAAGATGGTCGCCTGATTGTCATCGAGATGAACCCACGCGTGTCGCGCTCTTCGGCGCTGGCCTCTAAAGCGACTGGCTTCCCGATTGCGAAAGTGGCGGCCAAACTGGCGGTGGGCTACACCCTCGACGAGCTGATGAACGATATCACCGGCGGTTTAACACCGGCCTCGTTCGAGCCGTCAATCGATTACGTCGTCACCAAGATTCCGCGTTTCAACTTTGAAAAATTTGCCGGTGCCAACGATCGCCTGACCACGCAGATGAAGTCGGTGGGTGAAGTGATGGCGATTGGCCGCACATTCCAGGAATCGATGCAGAAAGCGCTGCGCGGTCTGGAAGTGGGCGCTAATGGCTTCGACCCGAAAGTCCACCTGGACGATCCGGAAGCGTTAACCCGCATCCGCCGCGAGCTGAAAGATGCCGGTTCAGACCGCATCTGGTACATCGCAGACGCTTTCCGCGCTGGCATGTCGGTTGATGGCGTGTTCAATCTGACCAACATTGACCGCTGGTTCCTGGTGCAGATTGAAGAGCTGGTGCGGCTGGAAGATCAGGTGGCAAGCGAAGGAGTGAATAGCCTGGATGCCACGTTCCTGCGTACCCTGAAGCGCAAAGGCTTTGCTGATGCGCGGCTGGCGACGCTGGCGGGTGTGGCAGAGAGCGAAATCCGCAAGCTGCGTCAGCAGTTTAACCTGCACCCGGTTTATAAGCGTGTCGATACCTGTGCCGCCGAGTTCGCCACCGACACCGCCTACATGTACTCCACCTATGAGGAGGAGTGTGAAGCCAACCCGAGTCCGGATCGCGAAAAAATCATGATTCTGGGTGGTGGACCAAACCGTATCGGTCAGGGTATCGAATTCGACTACTGTTGCGTTCACGCCGCTCTGGCGCTTCGTGAAGATGGTTACCAGACCATTATGGTCAACTGTAACCCGGAAACGGTTTCGACCGATTATGACACCTCCGACCGCCTCTACTTTGAGCCGGTCACGCTGGAAGACGTGCTGGAGATTGTGCGCATCGAGCAGCCTAAAGGCGTCATCGTGCAGTATGGCGGTCAGACCCCGCTGAAACTGGCGCGTGCGCTGGAAGCCGCAGGCGTGCCGGTTATCGGCACCAGCCCGGATTCCATTGACCGTGCGGAAGACCGTGAACGTTTCCAGCAGGCGGTTGATCGCCTGAAACTGAAGCAACCGGCTAACGCCACGGTAGCGACGCTGGAGCAGGCGGTCGAGAAAGCCGCTGGCCTGGGTTATCCGCTGGTGGTGCGTCCTTCTTATGTACTGGGCGGCCGTGCCATGGAGATCGTCTACGACGAGATCGACCTGAGACGCTACTTCCAGACGGCGGTTTCGGTTTCCAACGATGCGCCGGTACTGCTGGATCGCTTCCTGGATGATGCGGTCGAAGTGGATGTGGATGCGATTTGCGACGGTGAGCGGGTGCTGATTGGCGGTATCATGGAACACATTGAGCAGGCTGGCGTTCACTCCGGTGACTCCGCCTGTTCACTGCCGGCCTACACGCTGAATCAGGAGATTCAGAACGTGATGCGCCAGCAGGTTGAGAAGCTGGCGTTTGAGCTGAACGTTCGTGGCCTGATGAACGTTCAGTTCGCGGTGAAAGACAACGAAGTCTATCTGATCGAAGTTAACCCACGAGCGGCGCGTACCGTTCCGTTCGTCTCTAAAGCGACCGGCGTTCCGCTGGCGAAAGTGGCCGCGCGCGTGATGGCAGGTAAAACACTGGCAGAGCAGGGCGTCACGGAAGAAGTGATTCCGCCTTACTACTCCGTCAAAGAAGTGGTATTGCCGTTCAACAAGTTCCAGGGCGTTGACCCGATTCTGGGACCAGAAATGCGTTCTACCGGTGAAGTCATGGGCGTGGGCCGCACGTTCGCTGAGGCATTCTCCAAAGCGATGCTGGGCGCACAAAGCAACATGAAGAAGTCGGGCCGTGCGCTGCTGTCGGTGCGTGAAGGCGACAAGAAACGTATCGTCGACCTGGCCGCGAAGCTGCAGAAGTTTGGTTTCGAACTGGATGCGACTCATGGCACGGCGGTGGTGCTGGGCGAAGCGGGCATCAATCCGCGCCTGGTCAACAAGGTGCATGAAGGACGTCCACACATTCAGGACCGCCTGAAGAATGGCGAGTATAGCTATATCGTCAATACCACGGCGGGTCGTCAGGCGATTGAAGATTCGAAGCTGATTCGCCGCAGCGCACTGCAGTATAAAGTGCACTACGACACCACGCTGAACGGCGGCTTCGCCACTGCGATGGCGCTGAATGCTGACCCGACGGAACAGGTTATCTCCGTTCAGGAAATGCATGCCCAGATAAAGGCGATGTAAGATAATGTAGTGTGAAAAGCGGCTCCTGCGGGAGCCGTTTTTTTTGCCACTTATCTGGCGATAATCCGAATTCCAGGTTCAGGTAAAGCAAAGCATTTGCGTTAAAGTGACTGATTTGGCTTAATTTTTTAGCTTTAGGTGCGAATGAGGCCGGTTCGCACAAATTTATAAGATAAACACTTCCTGTGCGGATTTTTCGCCAGTACTATGCCTGCCGCTTATCACTGAAGCGTATCAGGACATAAATAAAAAATGAAAATGCGTACTTTTTCTCTGAGTGCAGTGGCTGCACTGATGGTTACTCTTCCTTTCGCCAGTCAGGCGGAAATTACCCTGTTAAAACAGGATCCGCAGGCAGGCGATCCGCTTAGCCGTCTTACCCTTAATGTTGGCGGCAGCATCCGTGCTCAGGTCAATCATCAGACCGGCGTGGGTGACAAATCCTACAAGCGTGACGGTTTCGATGGCGGCACCCGTTTTCGTTTCGGCGCGGATTACTACCTGTTTGATGACGTTAGCTGGATCAGCTACTACGAGCTGGGCGTTAACATCCCGGCAGTGTTCAGCTGGGATCGTCACTATGCCGATGGTGCCAATAACACCACGCGTCGCCAGCTCTACACCGGTCTGAAAAGCAAAACCTGGGGTCAGCTTACCTTTGGTCAGCAGAACAGCGTCTATTACGACACCGTGGGCGCTAAGACAGATATCTGGGATTACGATATGGTTGGCCAGGCACCGGGCAACGGTATCAATGGCGACTACGACGGATCTTACCGCTCACGTAAACAGCTGAAGTATAAAAACAGCTTCGGCGACGCGGATGTCTACGCTTCTTATCTGTTCGAAGACAACGAGTATCTGCCAGGCAACGGCCTGCGCTATAAGCGCAAAGGCGGCGGCTCGCTCGGCGTGGATTACCACATCACTGACGATCTGAGCTGGGGCACGGCATGGAACTACACCCGCGCGGCGATGCGTAACCCGAACAACGGCGACAGTCACGATTACGACCAGAACATTTACGGCACCGCACTGAGCTGGACACCAGGCAACTGGACGCTGTCAGCCGGTGGTGGCTGGTATGAAAACTTCATGACCACCAAACGCAAAGATGTCCATAACTACTTTGCGGGCGATGCGTGGGGCATTGAATATTTCGCCGGTTACAAGATCCCGGTGGCGCAGTATGGTCTGAAAGCCGTCCAGCCTTATGTCATGGGTGACCGCATCGAGTATGCGACAGGCCGTGATTACCTGCGCATCGACAACGGTCTGGGTGTGACGCTGTTCCTCGACTATGGTTTCCGCGTTGATTACGAACATGTCTTCACCTCCAGCACCGATAACCTGGGTGATATGAATCTGGTGCGTCTGCGCTACGACTTCTGATCATCCTGACGAGCCTTAATCAGGCTTGCAGCGATAAACGATCTTAACGGGCAGGGAACACAGGCAGAGGAGGAAAGCGTCCCGCGCCATGGACGGCGCGGGCCGAGCGGTCATGGATGACAGCTTTTGCGTCTTTCCGATCTGACTGTGTTCCCTGTGCTGCACAGATCTTACCGCTAGCCAGACCAGGCTTTACGGCTCCTCCGGGAGCCGTTTCCTTTTGCACACGCTTTTTGTGCAAGCATGAGGCAAATCGCTGGCGTGCTGCAGCAAACTGACGCGATTACGCGGTGAAAAACGCTGCACAGACCGTGAAAAACGGCGTCCTGAAAAGGTTTACGCAATTAGACCTTTCCCCCTATCGACGAAAGTTTCACCTTTACGTATCATGGCGCCAATTTTTTTCAGTGAGTGGTTAACATGATTAGTCTTATCGCGGCATTAGCAGCAGATCGCATTATTGGGATGGAGAACGCCATGCCGTGGGACCTGCCTGCAGATCTGGCGTGGTTCAAACGCAATACGCTGAAGAAACCGGTCATTATGGGCCGACTGACCTTTGAATCCATCGGGCGCCCGTTACCTGGCCGGCTGAACATCGTTGTCAGCAGTAAGCCAGGCACCACGGAAGGCGTCACCTGGGTTACGTCGCTGGATGAGGCGTTACAGGCAGCCGGTGATGCAGAAGAGATCATGGTGATTGGTGGTGGACGTGTCTACGAGCAGATGCTGAAGCGTGCCGATCGTCTCTATCTGACGCACATTGATGCGGAAGTGGAAGGCGATACGCAGTTCCCGGATTACGAGCCGGATGAGTGGCAGTCCACGTTCAGCGAATTCCACGACGCTGATGAGCAGAACTCCCACAGCTACTGCTTTGAGATCCTCGACCGTCGCCGTTAATCCTCTTCCAGTCCGGCTGTAACCTGGCTGTCATCTCTGTTTATTAGCATTGCTTCTTTTCTGGGAACGTCATAAAGGAAGCAATCAATAATGAAAACCGAACTCTCCGCATTAAGCACTGACCGCCTTCGTGATCCACATCGCCGTAAATTTCTTGCCGGTTCCGGTGCGATAGGGCTGACCGGCTTTCTCAGCGGCGGCCTGGCGCTCTCATCCAGCGCACTGGCGCAGACGAAGCCTGCCGGCAGCCCACTACTGGGCTTTCAGGCGATTGCTGCATCCACGGCCGATGAGGTTGTGGTCGCTCCCGGCTATCGTGCTGACGTGCTGATCTCCTGGGGTGATCCGCTGGTGAATGGCGCGGCCGCGTTTGACCCGCTGGGCAATAACAGCGCGGAAGATCAGGAAAAGCAGTTCGGTGATAACAACGACGGGATGAGCTTCTTCACGATTAATGACCACCGTGGCGTGATGGCGATTAACAATGAGTATGTGAATGAGCCGACGCTGTTTGCCCACGGCGGTAGCAAAGCGACCAGCCTGGAAGATGTGAGGAAGTCACAGGCGGCACACGGCGTCTCCATCGTTGAAGTTAAACGGGGTGAAGACAATCGCTGGCAGGTGGTACGTCCTTCTGACTACAACCGCCGCATTACTGCCAATACGCCTATGCGGTTTTCCGGACCGGCCGCCGGTGATAACGCGCTGAAGACCGCGGCTGACCCCCAGGGAATGCATGTCCTTGGCACCTTTGGTAACTGTGCCAACGGTAAAACGCCGTGGGGCACCTATCTCACCTGTGAAGAGAACTACGACACCTACTTTGGCACTCATCAGGCAGACTTTACCCCGACTCCACAGCAGAAGCGTTACACCCTGAATGCCGCCGAGCCGGAGCGCAACTGGTCTGACTTTGATCCCCGCTTCGATATCGCGAAGAATCCCAACGAATTTAATCGCCACGGCTGGATTGTCGAGATCGATCCCTCCGATCCTCATTCCGTGCCGGTCAAACGTACCGCGCTGGGCCGCTTTAAGCACGAGAACGCGGCGGTGACGGTTGCGAAAACCGGGCAACTGGTGGTTTACATGGGCGACGATGAGCGCGGCGAATATATCTATAAATATGTCTCCGACGACAAGGTCATCCCGGATGATGCCAAAGCCAGTCAGGGATTGCTGGATAAGGGCACGCTCTATGTGGCGCAGTTCAACGGCGATGCGCAGGGCACACCGCTGAAAGGCACCGGGCGCTGGCTGGCGCTGAAGTGGGGCGAAAATGGACTCACCGCTGAGAAGGGCTTTAACAGTCAGGCTGATGTCCTGATCAATGCACGTGCTGCGGCCGATGTGGTGAACGCCACGCGGATGGACCGGCCCGAGTGGATTGCCGTTAACCCGCACGATGGCCGTGCCTACTGCACCCTGACCAACAATAACAAGCGCGGCAATGAGGGCATGCCGGTCAATGCGGCGAATCCGCGGCCCAAAAATATCTACGGTCAGATTATCCGCTGGGATGAAAAGGGCGATGCTACGGCACAGACCTTTGAGTGGGATATCTATGCGTTGTGCGGTAACCCGATAGCGCATCCCGAGGGGATCTATCGCGGCACACCCAACATCACTGCTGAAAACACCTTCAATAGTCCGGATGGCCTGGGCTTTGATGCGCACGGGCGCTTATGGATCCTGACTGACGGCAAGTACAGTAACAAAGAGGATTATCAGGGGCAGGGGAATAATCAGATGCTGGTGGGGGATCCTGACAGCGGAGAAATCCGCCGCTTTATGGTCGGCCCCAAATCGTGCGAGCTGACCGGTATTACCTTCACGCCCGACTACAAAACATTGTTCGTGAACGTGCAGCATCCCGGTGAAGAGGGTGACTCGCACTTTCCCAATAACAGTCCACGCCCACGCTCATCGGTGATCATGATCACCCGTGAAGATGGCGGCATCATCGGCGCATAAAACAGGAGGCTGGCCTGACGGGCCAGCATCAAAGTTACAACGTGGGTGGTGCCAGACTGTCGCTGGAGGCCAGCGCTTTTTCGCGATTGGAGTGCTGTACCACATAACGCTGATCTTCCCAGTGCAGCAGGGTCAGCGTTCCGCCCCAGCAGCAGCCGGTATCCAGACCAATAATGCCTTCTGGTGTTCCTTTGCCTTCCAGCGACGCCCAGTGACCAAACACGATGGTGTAGTCACGTGCGACCGGTCCCTCGATGTTAAACCAGGGTTTCAGCGGCGGAAGGGCGGATTCAGGGGCATCTTTGCAGATCATGTCCAGCTGGCCGTTGGGGAAGCAGTAACGCATGCGGGTCAGGGCGTTGGTGCTGAAGCGCAGACGCGCCAGGCCGGTCAAATCCTCACTCCAGTTGTTCGGCATATCGCCATACATGGCATCCAGGAACAGCGGATAACTGTCGCTGGCGAGCACCGCTTCAACTTCACGCGCGCACTTTTTCGCAGTCTCAATATCCCACTGCGGCGTGATACCGGCGTGGCCCATCACCAGCTTTTTCTCTTCATCCACCTGTAACAGCGGCTGACGGCGCAGCCAGTTGATCAGCTCATCTGCATCGTCCGCTTCGAGCAGGGGCGTCAGGCGATCTTTAGGCTTGTTACGGCTGATACCGGCGTAGACCGCCAGCAGATGCAAATCGTGATTGCCCAGCACCAGACGTACCGCGTCACCCAGCGATTTCACGTAGCGCAGGACGTCAAGGGAGCCCGGACCGCGTGCCACCAGGTCGCCGGTCAGCCACAGCGTATCCTGTTCAGGATTGAAATCGACCTGTTGCAGCAACGCACGTAATTCATCGTAGCAACCGTGAACATCGCCAATCAGGTATGTGCTCATAACGTTTTATCCATCAGGAAGGTGCCCGACTTAACGGGCAAAAAGCGTGTAAATCAATGAATGTGGGTCTGAATAGCGAGGCGGAACACCGGGATCTCGACGTGGAAAGTATCACCCTGTTCGTCGACCATCACATAATGCCCCTGCATGGTGCCCATCGGCGTTTCGATCACGGCACCGCTGGTGTACTGAAATTCATTGCCAGGCGCAATAAACGGCTGTTCACCGACCACGCCTTCACCCTGAACTTCCGTTTCGCGGCCATTACCGTTGGTAATCAGCCAGTAACGTCCCAGCAGTTGCACGGAGGAACGGCCCAGATTGCGTATCGTAATGGTATAGGCGAAGACGTAACGATCATCATCCGGTGAGGATTGTGAGGCAACGTACTGGCTTTGCACATGGACGGAGACGCGGGCCGTTTCACTCATGACTTACTCCTGCGATTTTCCCTGATGATTCGCCAGCCAGTTTGCCAGCTGACAATATTGCGCGACGGAGACGTTCTCGGCACGCAGGGTTGGATCTATGGATAACTCTTCCAGTGCCCCGGCAGCCACCATGTGGCTCAGGCTGTTGCGCAGCGTTTTGCGGCGCTGGCCGAATGCTTCCGTGGTAATACGGCTCAGGATGCGCACGTCGCTGACCGGATGAGGCGGCTCAGCAAACGGCACCAGCCGCACTACGGCCGAGTCCACTTTCGGTGGCGGCGTAAAGGAGTGCGGAGGCACTTCCAGCACCGGGATGACCTGGCAGTAATATTGCGCCATTACCGTCAGACGGCCATATGCTTTACTGCCCGGACCGGCGACCAGACGGTTAACCACCTCTTTCTGCAGCATGAAGTGCATATCTTTGATCGAACCAGTATAGCTGAAAAGGTGGAACATCAGCGGGGTCGAAATATTGTACGGCAGGTTACCAAATACCCGCAGCGGCTGGCCTCTCTCCTGCGCCAGCGCGGCGAAGTCGAAGGTCATGGCATCCTGCTGGAAGATAGTCAGTTTCGGGCCAAGGAACGGATGGGTTTCCAGACGCGCAGCGAGGTCGCGGTCCAGTTCTATTACCGTTAATTTATCGAGGCGTTCGCCAACCGGCTCGGTTAAGGCACCCAGGCCCGGGCCGATTTCCACCAGCGCTTCGTCGCGCTGTGGATGGATGGCGGAGACAATGCTGTCGATAATGTACTGATCGTTCAGGAAGTTCTGCCCGAAACGTTTACGGGCGTAGTGCCCCTGATGGACGCGATTATTCATTACTGCTCTTGATCATAGTGATGGCGAGGTTAAGCGCCGTGATGAAGCTGCCCGGTTCAGCCTGACCCAGACCGGCGAGTTCCAGCGCGGTGCCGTGGTCAACGGAAGTCCGGATAAAGGGCAGACCCAGGGTGATATTCACCGCCCGGCCAAACCCCTGAAATTTGAGTACTGGCAGGCCCTGGTCGTGATACATCGCCAGCACCGCATCGGCATACTGCAGATATTTAGGCTGGAAAAGGGTATCCGCAGGCAGCGGGCCGGTCAGATTAATGCCCTGCTGACGCAGTTCGTTGAGTGCTGGCGTGATGATGTCGATCTCTTCCCGACCCATGTGGCCACTTTCACCCGCATGCGGGTTAAGACCACAGACGTAAATATGCGGTTCGGCAATCGCAAATTTCTGCTGCAGATCGCGATGCAGAATCGTGATCACTTCATGCAGACAGTCGCGGGTGACCGCAGCGGGGACATCTTTCAGCGGCAGATGCGTAGTCGCCAGTGCAACGCGCAACTCTTCTGTCGCCAGCATCATAACTACGCGATGGCCACCTGCGCGATCGGCGAAAAATTCGGTATGGCCGGTAAAGGCGATGCCGGCATCATTGATCACACCTTTGTGCACCGGACCGGTTATCAGGGCGGAAAATTCACCGTCGAGACAACCGTCACAGGCGCGTGCCAGCGTTGCCAGTACATAGTCGCTGTTGGCGACGCAGAGTTCACCGGGTGTAACCGTCTCTGCCGTTTCAATGGGCAGGACAGTCAGCGTACCCGCCTGCTGCGGCTCTGCCGCCGCGTCAGGCTGGTAGGTCCGTAGCGTCAGCGGCAGACCAAGTTGGGCCGCACGCTGCTGCAACAGTGCTGGCGAGGCGCACACCACCAGTTCAACCGGCCACGACTGCTGAGCCAGCTGAACGGTGAGATCGGGACCAATCCCGGCGGGTTCGCCGGGCGTGATCACCACACGAAGATTACTGCGCATTGCCATCCAGGATTTTCACGTAGGCGCTGGCGCGTTGTTCCTGCATCCAGGTCTGCGCTTCTTCTGCGAACTTACGGTTAAACAGCATACGGTAAGCACGCTCTTTCTGGGCGGCATCAGTTTTGTCCACCTGACGGCTGTCCAGCAACTGAATCAGATGCCAGCCGAAAGAGGAGTGAACCGGCTGGCTGGTCTGGCCTTTCTGCAGACGCAACAGCGCGTCGCGGAACGCCGGGTCGAAGGATTCCGGTGAGGTCCAGCCAAGATCGCCACCCTGGTTCGCCGAACCCGGGTCATCAGAGTACTGTTTAGCCGCCGCGGCGAAAGTGGTTTTGCCACTGCGGATATCAGCAGCGATCTGTTCCAGCTGCGCGCGTGCCTGTTCGTCTGTCAGAATCGGCGACGGCTTCAGCAGAATATGACGTGAATGGACTTCGGTGACAGAGACATTTTTGCTCTCGCCACGCAGGTCGTTTACTTTCAGGATGTGGAAGCCAACACCTGAGCGAACGGGTCCGACGATATCGCCTTTTTTCGCGGTCGCCAGCGCCTGCGCAAACAGGGTTGGTAACTCTTCGATTTTACCCCAGCCCATGTTGCCGCCTTTCAGCGCCTGAGAGTCGGCAGAGTAGGTTACGGCCATCTTGCCGAAGTCCGCGCCATTTTTCAGTTCGCCAACCAGCTGTTTCGCCAGCGTTTCCTGCTCATCAACCTGCTGCTGCGTCGGGTTTTCCGGCAGCGGCAGCAGAATATGGCTGACGTTCAGTTCGGTGCCCTGACTGTTCTGAGAGCCGATTTGGTTAGCCAGCGTATCGACTTCCTGCGGCAGAATGGTGACGCGACGACGTACTTCGTTGTTGCGCACTTCAGCAATGGTCATTTCTTTACGGATCTGAGAGCGATAAACGCTGTAGTTCATGCCGTCATAAGCCAGACGGCTGCGCAGCTGATCAAGGCTCATGCGGTTCTGCGCAGCGATGTTCTGAATCGCCTGGTCCAGTTGCTCGTCGCTGATCTGGATCCCTGCTTTTTCACCCATCTGCAGAATGATGTTGTCCATGATCTGACGTTCCAGAATCTGATGGCGCAACGTTTTATCATCCGGCAACTGCTGACCTGCCTGCTGGGCCTGAGATTTAACCGTGCCCATCATGCCGTCCACGTCACTCTCAAGAACCACGCCGTTATTGACCACGGCTGCAACTTTATCAACGACTTGTGGTGCTGCGAACGCGGTGTTGGCACTGATTGCCACACCAAGAATCAGCATTCTCCAGTTCTTCATACTTTATCCATTGTTGGTTCCGCACTGCGGGATTGCCTGTCAAACATCACAACATCAGAAAGCGGGCTGGTAAGGGATAATGCCCTGACGCAGCATATCGTTGGTGCCTAAGCCATAGTTAGGACTCAGACCACGCAGCTCAATGTTGAATGAGATTTGGTTGTCATATTTACTGTCGTTGTTTTCCCAACCGTTAATTTTGCGTTCGTAACCGACCCGGATCGCGTAACAGCATGAGCTGTACTGCAGCCCAACCAGCTGCGACGCCGGACGCGTGTTGCGGGTATCGTAGTAGTAAGCACCTACCACAGACCATGCATCCGCAATCGGCCAGCTGGCCGTAGTGCCCACCTGTGAAATCCCGTTTTTGTAGATAGGGTTTGTCACCAGGCTGCTATCGTTCAGCGCGGTCGCTACATATTCCGGGCTGCTGTAACGGTAGCTCAGCTGTACCATGCGGTCGGCATCACGACGGTATTCGAGTACGGTATTGCCCTGGGAGACGTTGTCGAGTTTGGTGTCATATTGCAGCCCACCTCTGACGCCCCAGCGATCGCTGATTTTCCAGTATGTATCACCAGCCCAAATCAGGCTGCCGGTATCATCTTCTTTACTGGTTTGATTCACACCAGTACGAGAAGGGGTAAACGAGTAGATTTGACCCACAGAAACGTTAAAACGTTCAACCAGATCGGTATCATAAATACGCGAGGTGACACCGGTAGCCACTTCATTGGCCGACGCGATGCGATCCAGCCCGCTATAAGTACGATCGCGGAACAGACCGGTGTAGTCGGTTTGCAGCAATGTTGAGTCGTAGGGATAGATGTTGCTCTGATTGCGATACGGGATATAGAGGTACTGCACGCGCGGTTCCAGCGTCTGGGTATAGCCCGCAGCCGAATTCATATCGCGGTCAAACACCAGCCGGCCATCCACTTTAAACTGTGGCAGGGTGCGGTTGACCGACTCATCCAGTTCGCCGCTCTTATCACCCCGAAGACCATTAGCAGCGTTGTTATAGTAATCAACGTCAGTCTGCTGATAGTGGGTCGCCAGGAACTTCGCTTCGGTATCCAGGCTGGCCCAGCCATTGGACAGTGGCAGGTTCAGCGTTGGCTCAACATGCAAGCGGGTCGCCTCGGGATAGCGGCTGTTGACGTTGGTGAACTTCACCGCCTGGGCATAAACGCGGCCATCAAACGGGCCGATATCGTTCTGATAGAGATTAACGTCCAGCTGCGGCATGGCGCGGTAAATGTTATTGCTGGTGGTATTGCCGAATACCTGAAAGTCTTTGGTAGAGAGCGTGGCGTCCCAGTTGGTATCTGAATAGCCAATGCTGAATTTTTGCGTGGCGTAGTTGTCAGTCGAGCTGTAGTACTTCGAGTCGAGATCGTTGAAGTAATATTTGTCGCTGACCTTGGTGTAGTCCGCGTTGAAACGCCAGTGTTGGTCATAAACACCCGCATGACGCCAGTAGAACAGCCAGCGATCGGAGTTAGCGCTTTCGGCGATGCCACGCTCTGATTTGTCGTTATCGTACTGTTTATCGGAACCGAGGTAGTCGAACTCCATCAGACCGGCACCCAGCGTGGTCAGATAACGGAATTCATTTTCAAACTTCATGCCGCGCTTACTGATGTAGTGCGGCGTGATGGTCGCATCGGCCTGTGGCGCGATGTTCCAATAGTAGGGCAGAACGAACTCAAAGCCGTTATTACTGCCATATTTTGCGTTCGGGATCAGGAAACCGGACCGGCGGCGATCGCCAATCGGTAACTGCAGATAGGGGCTGTAGAACACCGGAACCGGACCGAGCTTAAAGCGGGCATTCCAGATCTCCGCCACTTCCTCTTCGCGATCCTGGATCACTTCTGAACCCACTACGCTCCAGCTGTTGGAGCCAGGCAGACAGGAGGTAAAGGTACCGTTTTCCAGAATGGTATAGCGGTTATCGCCGCGCAGCTTCATCTGATCGGCGGTCCCACGTCCCTGACGATCCACCATCTGGTACTGGCCATTCCAGACGTTGGTATCTTTGCTATTGAGGTTTGACCAGGCTTTCGGACCTTTCAGGATGACCTGGTTGTCATCGTAGTGCACATTACCCAGGGCATCGACGGTACGCACGGGCGCGGTCTGGCCTTCCTGCTGACGCTGATGAAGCTGAACTTCATCCGCCTGCATACGGCTGTTGCCCTGCTCAATGTTTACGTTGCCGGTAAAGACCGCATCATTGGGATAGTTCCCTTTCGCGGCATCGGAGTGAATGGTGACAGGCAGCTGGTTCGTATCACCGTTCACCAGCGGGCGGTTGTAACTCGGCACGCCTAACATACACTGCGACATCAAATCGTCGGCAAAGGCTTGCTGGCTAATGGCTGCGCCGATCAGTGTGGCCAGCAGGGTAGGTATATGTTTTTTCATACGCGGTATCGAGAATTCCATGAAAACTGGCATCATGCCGACAATCGGGTCAGAGACTAACTTACTGCCCGGCGTTGCGCCAGTGTTAATCCTGGTCTGTCAGCGTTGCCGTTAGGCGCTGAGATAAATGACAGGTATGATAATGCAATTTTCAGCCGCAAGCATGGCGAATTGAGGAGTTTATGCGCTACTGGGGAAAAGTTATGGGTCTGGCGGTGGGATTACTTTCCGGCGCAGGCTTTTGGGGTATTGTGATCGGTTTGATCATTGGCCATATGATTGACAAAGTACGCGGCGCACAAGGCAAGGCTTACTTCTCAAATAATCAGACCCGACAGACGCTGTTTTTCAGCACGACCTTTCAGGTGATGGGCCATCTGACCAAGTCAAAAGGGCGCGTCACGGAAGCGGATATTCAGATTGCTTCGCTGTTAATGGAACGGATGCAGCTGCACGGTGACTCCCGCAGTGCAGCCCAGCGCGCGTTCCGCGAAGGCAAGCAGGCGGATTACCCGTTACGCAGCAAATTGCGTGAACTGCGCAGCGCCTGTTTTGGCCGGTTCGATCTGATTCGGATGTTCCTGGAGATCCAGATTCAGGCCGCCTTTGCCGACGGCTCACTGCATCCCAATGAGCGTCAGGTGCTCTATGTGATTGCTGAAGAGCTGGGCATTTCACGGGTCCAGTTCGACCAGTTCCTGCGCATGATGGAAGGTGGCCAGCAGTTTGGCGGTGGTCAGCGCAGTTCTGGCGGTTTCCAGCAGGCGCAACGCGGCCCGACGCTGGAAGATGCCTGCAGCGTACTGGGCGTGAAAAGCAGTGATGACGCCACCACCATTAAACGCGCCTATCGCAAACTGATGAGCGAGCATCATCCCGACAAGCTGGTGGCGAAAGGATTACCGCCTGAGATGATGGAGATGGCGAAACAGAAAGCGCAGGAAATTCAGGCGGCGTACGATCTGATTCGCAAAGAGAAAGGCTTTAAATAATCACTGTGTCCCCTGGCCTCTTCTGCAACAGAGGAGGCCAGGGTGACAGGTCGGACATCTCAAAAATCGGCGGGCTGACGAAACGTCATGGCATTACCAAATGCCGGATGAGTAATGGTCAGTGACTCCGCATGCAGCAGCAAACGGGCTGCCATCGCTTTGGCCTCCGGGTGCGCATAGAAGTTATCCCCCAGAATCGGATGGCCCAGCGCCAGCATATGCACCCGCAGCTGGTGTGAACGGCCGGTAATCGGCTTCAGCGACACGCGCGCACTGTTATCCGCCCGATATTCCAGCACCTGATACTCCGTCTGCGCGGCTTTGCCAGTCTCGAAGCAGACCATCTGCTTTGGACGATTTGGCCAGTCGCAAATCAGCGGCAGATCAACCAGTCCCTCTTCCTTTTCAGGATGCCCCCAGATGCAGGCCACGTAGGTTTTGGAAGGCTCCCGTTCGCGGAACTGGCGTTTCAGCTCGCGTTCCGCCGCTTTGGTCAGCGCCACTACCATTACGCCGCTGGTCGCCATATCGAGTCGGTGGACAGATTCCGCCTGTGGGAAATCACGCTGAATCCGCGTCATCACGCTATCTTTATGCTCATCCAGACGACCGGGTACTGAGAGCAGACCGCTGGGTTTATTCACCACCATGATATGCGCATCCTGATAAAGGATGTGCAGCCAGGGTTCACGCGGTGGATTGTAAGGTTCCATGGGGCTTTCCAAAAATAAGGGGCCATGCGGCTGAGATTGTTGACAAAGTCTGGTCTGATTAGCTGTGAGAGTGTGCCAGCGCAGGAAACACAGTCAGATCGGAAAGACGCAAAAGCTGTCATCCCTGACAAGCTCGGCCCGCGCAGCTACGCACCTCATCCCTGAGGTGCGCCCGAAACCGGGCCAACGCTTTGCGTTGTTCAAAAACGCTCCCGGCGTTTTTGTCCATGGCGCGGGACGCTTTCCTCTTCTGCCTGTGTTACCTGCGTTTTGAGTTTCTCAGTTGCGGCCAGATTCATCCAGGCCCCTGAGCTTACTGGTGTGTCACCACAATCAGGCGCAGCGCGTCGAGACGCCAGTTGGCCTGGTCGAGACTTTCCAGCACCTGTTCGCGGTTGCTTTCCAGCGCCTCAACTTCGTCGTCGCGGATGTTCGGGTTGACGGCTTTCAGCGCGTTAAGACGCGAACGCTCGGCACCCAGCTTCTCGTTCGCTTCAGCACGTGCCGCATCAATCACCGCACGCGCTTCACTGACGACGCTCTCTTCGGCCTGCGTCAGAATCGCATGCACATCCTGCTGCACCGCATTCACCAGTTTACTGGCGGTGTGACGGTTAACCGCATTCAGCTGACGGTTAAAGCTTTCGAACTCCACTTTGCCCGCCAGGTTAGTGCCTTTGGTATCCATCAGCAGACGGATTGGCGTCGGTGGCAGGAAGCGGGTCAGTTGCAGATGCTTCGGTGCCTGCGCTTCAACCACATAGATCAGCTCGACCAGCAGCGTCCCCACCGGCAGCGCCTTGTTCTTCAGCAGTGACAGTGCGCTGCTGCCGGTATCGCCTGACAGGATCAGATCCAGACCGTTACGGATCAGCGGGTGTTCCCAGGTAATGAACTGAGTATCCTCGCGTGACAGTGCCTGATCGCGGTTAAATGTAATGGTGCAGCCATCTTCCGGCAGGCCAGGGAAATCGGGCACCAGCATGTGGTCGGAAGGGGTCAGCACAATCAGGTTATCGCTGCGATCTTCCTGATTGATGCCGACAATATCAAACAGGTTAAGCGCGAAGCTTACCAGACCGGTGTCGTTATCCTGCTCGCTGATGGCATTGGCCAGCAGCTGCGCTGATTCACCGCCGTTGGAGTTCAGCTCCAGCAGGCGATCGCGTCCCTGTTCCAGCTGCAATTTCAGCGCGTCGTGCTGTTTACGGCAGTCAGTGATAAACGCATCGAAGCCTTCATTGTTCTCCGGCGCGGCCAGATAGCCGATCAGCTGTGAATGGACGCTGTCATAGATGGTACGGCCGGTCGGGCAGGTGTGCTCAAACGCGTCCAGCCCTTCGTGATACCAGCGCAGCAGCACCGCCTGTGCGGTCTGCTCCAGCCACGGCACCAGAATCTGAATATCGTGCGCCTGACCGATACGATCCAGACGACCGATACGCTGTTCCAGCAGGTCCGGGTTAAACGGCAGGTCGAACATCACCAGACGGCTGGCAAACTGGAAGTTACGGCCTTCTGAACCGATCTCGGAGCACAGCAGCACCTGCGCGCCGTTCTCTTCTGAGGCGAACCAGGCGGCAGCACGGTCACGTTCAATAATCGACAGACCTTCGTGGAACACTGCGGCGCGGATGCCTTCACGTTCACGCAGCACCTGCTCCAGCTGCAGCGCGGTGGCGGCTTTGGCGCAGATCACCAGCACTTTCTCTTTACGGTTGCTGGTGAGATAGCCCATCAGCCATTCGACGCGCGGGTCGAAGTTCCACCAGGTGCCGCTGTCGCCCTCAAATTCCTGATAAATCTGCTCCGGGTAGAGCAGGTCACGCGCCCGCTCCTCGGCGCTTTTGCGCGTACCCATAATGCCGGAGACTTTAATCGCCGTCTGATACTGCGCAGGCAGCGGCAGGCGGATCTGGTGCAGCTCGCGTTTCGGGAAGCCTTTAACGCCATTACGGGTATTACGGAACAGTACGCGGCTGGTGCCGTGGCGATCCATCAGCATGGAGATCAGCTCCTGACGCGCCTCCAGCTTGCCATCACGGTCACTGTTGGCGACCTGCAACAGCGGCTCAATGTCCTGCTCGCCGACCAGATCGTTGATCCGATTCATCTCCTGCTGGGAGATCGCGTTGTCCGCCAGCAGCGCCGTGACGGCATCAGCAATCGGACGGAAATGCTGCTGCTCTTCTACAAAGGCGGCAAAGTCATGGAAACGGTCCGGGTCGAGCAGGCGCAGACGGGCGAAGTGGCTCTCCATACCCAGCTGTTCGGGTGTTGCGGTCAGCAGCAGAACCCCGGCAGTTTTTTCGGCCAGCTTTTCGATAACCTGATATTCGCGGCTTGGCTCGCCTTCTGACCAGGCCAGATGGTGCGCCTCATCCACTACCAGCAGATCCCATTCGGCATCGGCCAGCATCTCAAGGCGCTGTTTGTTACGGCGCACAAAGTCCAGCGAGCAGATAATCAGCTGTTCCGTTTCAAACGGGTTGTCGCTGTCGTGCTGCGCTTCGGTATAGCGATCGTCATCAAACAGCGCAAAGCGCAGGTTGAAGCGGCGCAGCATTTCGACCAGCCACTGGTGCTGTAAGGTTTCAGGCACCACGATCAGGACACGCTCAGCACGACCTGCCAGCAGCTGTTGCTGGATGATCATCCCGGCTTCAATGGTTTTCCCCAGGCCAACTTCATCGGCCAGCAGCACGCGCGGCGCATGACGACGGCCGACATCGTGGGCGATATGCAGCTGGTGAGGGATCAGGTTGGTGCGCATACCGCGTAAGCCGCTGATCGGCAGGCGGTACTGCTCACTCTGGTATTTACGGGCGCGGAAGCGGAGGGCGAAACGATCCATCCGGTCAAGCTGGCCGGCAAACAGGCGATCCTGCGGCTTACTGAACACCAGTTTGCTGTCGAGCATCACTTCGCGCAGCATCACGTCGCTTTCTTCGGTATCCAGCCGGGTACCGATATAGGTCATCAGGTCATTTTCGTTGCGTACTTCATCGACGCGCATCTGCCAGCCTTCGTGACTGGTGATGGTATCACCCGGATTAAAGATGACGCGGGTAACCGGCGAATCGTTGCGGGCATAGAGGCGGTTTTCCCCTGTGGCCGGAAACAGCAGGGTGATCATGCGGGTATCGATCGCCACCACGGTGCCCAGTCCCAGTTCACTTTCCGTATCACTAATCCAGCGCTGACCTAATGTAAAAACCATATATTTTTTGCTCGAATTTTAACGTTTTTAGAGGTGTTCCCAAAGCTCAGGCAATAGCGTTACCGCCAGACAAACGAGGTCTGGAGCGGGAGTAAGAGCGGTGAGTTTCAGGAAGGGCGCTATGGTACTGGATGGCAGGGCGTTCGTCACCTGTCAAAAAAGCCCCAGTTGCCCTGTAATCAGTGTAGCAAAGTCCCCTTCAACAAAGGGCAGAATCCCCTCAGCGACCGGCTGAAGTTGCTTCGTTACATAGTGGTCATAGTCCAGCGGCGTGCTGCGCGCTTCCAGTGGTTCCGGGCCTGCCGTCGCCATAACGTAACGAATACGGCCTCCCTTCTGATACTGCAATGGCCGGTTTAATTTACGATTCTGCTCATCGGCCAGCCTGGCGGCACGCACATGCGGGGGCACGTTTCGTTCATATTCATTCAGCGGCCGCCGCAGACGCTTTTTATAGATCAACTGATCGTCGAGTTCACCCGCCAGCAGTTGCGCTACGGTGTTGCGAATGTAGTCCTGCCACGGCTCACGGTGAAAAATGCGATGGTAGAGCTGCTGCTGAAACTGTTTGGCCAGCGGCGTCCAGTCGGTTCGCACCGACTCCAGCCCCTTGAAAACCATGCGCTCACCAGCAGCGTCACGAATCAGTCCGGCGTAGCGTTTCTTGCTGCCCTGTTCCGCGCCGCGAATGGTCGGCATCAGGAAGCGGCAGAAGTGGCTTTCATACTCCAGCTCCAGTGCGCTGGTCAGCCCCTGCGTCTGTTGCAGGTGATCACGCCACCAGTCATTTACTTTCTGCACCAGCTGCTGACCAATCACGGCAGCATCTTCTTCACTGTGCGCCGACTTCAGCCAGACAAAGGTGGAGTCGGTGTCGCCATAGATAACGTCATAGCCTTCCGCTTCAATCAGCGTGCGGGTCTGCTGCATGATGGCGTGACCGCGCAGGGTAATCGAGGAGGCGAGACGCGGATCAAAGAAGCGGCAGGCGCTGGTACCCAGCACGCCATAAAAGGCGTTCATGATGATCTTCAGCGCCTGGGACAGCGGCTGATTGTTCTGCTTTTTCGCCGCCTCACGACCCAGCCAGATCTGCTCAACAATCGCGGGCAGGCAGTGGGTATGCCGTGAGAAGCGCGCTTCGCGGAAACCCTCCACTGAATCGGCATCATCCGGATGGGCCAGTCCCTCAACCAGACCCACCGGGTCGATCAGGAAGGTGCGGATAATCGACGGATAGAGGCTTTTGTAATCCAGCACCAGCACCGAGTCATACAGGCCGGGACGCGAATCCATTACATAGCCGCCCGGGCTGGCTTCCGGGGCGACATCACCCATGTTCGGGGCGACAAACCCGGCGCGATGCATCCGGGGAATATAAAGATGACCAAAAGCCGCCACCGAACCGCCGTGGCGATCAACAGCCAGGCCATTCACCGCCGCACGTTCCAGCAGAAACGGCATAATCGCCGTTTTGTGAAAAATGCGCGTCACCAGCTCGCAGTCTTTCAGGTTGTAGCGTGCCAGCGCCGGTTTATCGTTGGCAAAGCGCCAGTTGATCTCCTCCATGCGATCCCAGGGATTATCAATCGCTTTCCCTTCACCCAGCAGCTGTTGCGACACCGACTCCAGGCTGAATGACGGAAAATCCCAGAACGCCGATTTCAGGGCGTCGATGCCGTCAATAATCAACCGGCCGCTGGCCTGCGCGAAAAAAACGCCAGGCTTGAAGCCATGTTCACGCCACTCCACGGCGGCCTGCTGGCGGCCAAGACGCAGCGGTATGCCGTAGCGATCGGCATGCTTCTGCAGCACACGCAGGTCAAACTGCACCACGTTCCAGCCAATCAGCACGTCCGGATCATGCTCTGCAAACCACTGGTTCAGCGCTTCAAGCAGCTGCGGGCGGCTGTCGAGATAGATCAGCTCGAAGTCCAGCGTGCTGGCATCACCGTTTGGCGGGCCGAGCATAAAGACCTGGCGCTGACCGCAACCCTCCAGCCCGATGCAGTAAAGCTCGCCATGCTGCGTGGTTTCAATGTCCAGCGAGACCCATTTCAGCGGCGGGCGATAATCGGGATGGGGTTTGAGCCGCGCATTGACCACGCTGTCGCCGCGCTGCTCGCCGTCAAACCAGACCGGCGCGGTAATAAAACGCTCCATCAGGTAGCGCTCCGGCGGGCGGATATCCGCCTCATAGACCGGAATACCCTGTTCGCGCAGCCGCTTTTCGATGCGCTGTAGCTGACGGTTTTGTGGACAGTAGAGGCCAAAAACCGGGCGGCGGCGGAAATCTTTCAGCGCCAGCGACTGAATCCGAAACTGACGTTCATCTTTGAGTAATTCGCTGACCTGCGCCTGAAACTCCTCGGGAATAAACGCAACGGACTCCTGTACCGGCAGTACCACGCGCTGCGCGCCAGCATCCGTGGCGAGCCAGAGGATAATTTCGGTGCCTTGCGGGCTATCGCGCCAGTGGCGGGTGAGCAGAAAACCTGCGCGGGCCATATTCAGATGTTCTCCGGACTCAGCAATTCAGGGATGAAAAAACTGCTTAAGTATATCATGGATATTTATACAGTTCCCGCCGCCGCTTTTGTCAACATTGTCCTACAATTCTTGCCTTGACGCTGTGTGGCTGGCTCTGGACAATCCAGCCTTCTGCTTTTACTTAGGATGATTATGGAAGCCTGGATTCAACAACTGATTACGCAGTCCCTGGAGTGGGCGCTGTTTGCCGTTGCGCTGGTGACGTTTCTGGAGTCGCTGGCGCTGGTCGGGCTGTTGCTGCCAGGTACGGTAATGATGGCCAGTCTGGGCGCGCTGGTCGGAAGTGGCGAGCTTGGTCTCTATCCTGCCTGGGCGGCGGGCTTTGCCGGCTGTCTGATTGGTGACTGGGTCTCCTACGGCATCGGCTGGAAATTCCAGGGGCCGCTGCATCGCTGGAAGTATCTGCAAAAATATAAAGGCCTGCTGGATAAAACCGAGCACGCCCTGCATCAGCACAGCATGTTTACGATTCTGGTCGGGCGCTTTGTGGGGCCGACACGTCCGCTGATTCCGCTGGCGGCCGGTATGCTGGAGCTGCCGGTGCGTAAATTCCTGCCGCCGAACATTATTGGCTGCATCCTCTGGCCGCCGCTCTATCTGCTGCCCGGGATTCTGGCGGGTGTGGCGATTGATGTGCCGAAAGCCGCGCAGGGCAGCAGCTTTAAGTGGCTGTTACTCGGCGCAGCCCTGCTGATCTGGCTGGGTGGCTGGTTATGCTGGCGCTGGTGGCGCAGCGGCAAGAGCCGCGACTGGGCCACTGCCTGGCTGCCGCCTGAGCGCCTGCGTTGGGCAGGACCGCTGGGGCTGGTGATCGCCGTTGCGGCGTTTGTGGGTATTCAGTTCCATCCGATGATGCCGGTTTTCCGTCATCTGCTGTGGCAGGTGTTCTTCGCCTGACGCTTAACGACGCGGGATGCCGAGGACTTCTGCCTCCCGCGTCTCGCCCGACAGCAACTGTCGGGTCTCGCCATCCCAGTAAACCCGTCCATCCACAATCACCACACTGCGCGGCGCAATCTGCTGTGCATCTTCCAGACTGTGCGACACCATCAGCAGCGTGATGCTGCGCGTTTCGCACACCGAACGCACCAGTTGCAGCATCTCGCCACGCAGCGCCGGGTCGAGCGCAGAAAACGGCTCATCCAGCAACAGCACCGGCCGGTCACGCAGCAGACAGCGAGCCAGCGCCACGCGCTGACGCTGTCCGCCTGACAGTTCGCCTGGCAGACGGGCCAGCAGATCGCCTAATCCCACCTGGTCGGCCAGTACGGTCAGCTGCTGACGCTGCCCAGCGCTGAGTTTTAATCCCGGATGCAGCCCCAGCGCCATGTTCTGCTGTACGCTGAGGTGCGGAAACAGGTTGTTCTCCTGAAACAGCATCGAAACCGGTCGTCTGGCCGGGACGTTGTGGGTGTGCTCCTGACCGTCAATCATCAGGGTGCCCTGTTTCACCGGCAGAAAACCAGCAATCAGGCTCAGCAGGGTGCTTTTACCCGCCCCGCTGGGTCCGAGAATCGCGATGCGCTCGCCGCGCGCGGCAGTGAGGCTGAAGCGCATCGGCAGATGCTGATAAAGGTAAGTGAGGTTATCAAGTGTCAGCATGGCGGCCTGGTAATTTTTCCATTAGCGTGAACAGCAATAAGCAGAGCAGCAGCAACAGCAGAGCGGTGACCGCGCCATCTGCACCGCGATAGGCGCCAATCTGCTGATAAAGGTAGAACGGCAGTGTGCGGAAGTCGGCATTGCCAAACAGCGCCACCACGCCAAAATCACCAATCGACAGCACGCAGGCAAAGGCCAGCGCCTGGGCCAGAGGACGTTTCAGCGCTCGCAGCTCAATCAGCCGCAGCCGGTTCCAGCCGTGGATATCCAGTGAATCGCAAAGTCTGCCGTAGCGCTCTGCGACATCCCGCATCGGGTTTTCCAGCACTTTCAGCGCATAGGGAATGGCGATTAGCGCATTGGTAAAGATCACCAGCCCGTCGGCCGACTCGGGCAGGCCGATGGTGGCGTTGAACAGCAGGAAAAAGCCGGTGGCGAGCACAATGCCTGGCATTGCCAGAATCAGCATGCCGCTGGTGTCGATCAACTGTGCTGCCGCCGGACGCTGACGCAGACGCAGTTCCCGGCTACTCCACAGCAGCATCATGGTCAGCACCACTGAGAGTAAACCGGCACCCATGGCGATGCGCAGTGAGGTAAAGGTGGCCTGCCACAGTGCAGGTTGCGCCAGCGCGCCACGCAGTCCGCCGTGCAGGCCATCGACAATGACCGCCGCCAGCGGAGGCAGCAGCAGGATCAGCGCCAGCCCGATCAGCAGCGCATCCATCAGCTGTGCTGCACGGGAATCCTGCGGATCGCGCCAGCCGTTCAGCTGACTGGTTCCGGCAGGAATCGCCTTGCTGAAGCGCTGGCTGAGCAGCACCAGCGTCAGACAGCAGCCGAGCTGGATCAGCGCCAGCAGCGCCGCACGTCCGGGATCGTAGTCATAACTCAGCGCCTGGAATATCGCCAGCTCAATGGTGGTGGCCTGCGGGCCGCCGCCCAGTGACAGCACGGTGGCAAAGCTGGCGAAACAGAGCATAAAGATCAGCGCGCCGGTCGGCAGCAGCTGACGCCGCAGCCACGGCCACTCCAGCAGACGAAAATGGTGCCAGCCGCGCAGGTCGAGCTGAGCCGCCAGCTGACGCTGTTCCGCCGGGATGCTCTCCAGCGCCTGCAGCATCAGGCGGGTCGCCAGCGGCAGGTTAAAGAAGACGTGCGCCAGCAAAATGCCCGGCAGACCATAGGGCGAGAAGTGATAACCTAGCCCTGCCATCTGGCACAGCTGCGCCAGCCAGCCATTGCTACCGTAGACGGTCAACAGGCCAAACACCGCGACCAGCACCGGCAGCACCAACGTCATGGCGCACAGGCGCAGCAGCAGCTGGCGGCCAGGGAAACGACGTCGATAGAGCGCCCGCGCCAGCGGCACCGCAGGCAGCAGCGACAGCAGGGCGGAGAGCAGCGCCTGAGCGAAAGAGAACGCGATAACGTGATGCAGGTAGTCATCCTGCAGCACGCCGCGTAAGTCCGTGTCCGGTGCGGCGCTCCAGAGTGCACCGAAGGCCAGAAACGCCACGAGTGTCAGTAACACCGTGGCAATGGAACCGGGGATCAGCCAGCGCGGCATCAGCGGCTGACGGCGCGTTGCCACTGGTTAATCCAGCCCGAACGCTGGCTGGCAACCTCTTCCGGCGAGAACTGCAGGGCGGTGGAAGGCACGCTGAGCGCCGAGAAACCGGCAGGCAGTGGCGTGTCGATCACCGGGTACATCCAGTTGCCGGTGGGGATAGTACGCTGGAAGTCAGGCGAGACCATAAACTTCATAAACTGCTGTGCCAGCGCGGGCTGTTTGCTGCTGGCTAACTGCGCGGCCACTTCGACCTGCAGATAGTGTCCTTCGGCAAAAGACGCGGCAGCATAGTTCTCTTTCTTCTCTTCGATGATGTGATAAGCCGGTGAGGTGGTGTAGCTCAGCACCAGATCGCCTTCGCCCTTGAGGAACAGGCCATAGGCTTCACTCCAGCCTTTGGTCACCGTCACGGTTTTCTGCGCCAGCTTTTGCCACGCCTGCGGAGCCTGATCGCCATAGACCTTCTGCATCCACAGCAGCAGACCTAAGCCGGGCGTGCTGGTGCGGGGATCTTCGTAGATCACCCGCCACTTCTCCGGGCTGTCGACCAGCTCTTTCAGGCTTTTTGGCGGATTTTTCAGCCGGGTTTTGTCATAGACAAAGGCGAAGTAGCCATAATCGAACGGCACGAAGGTGGTGTTGTGCCAGCCATCGGGCAGTTTTAATTTCGAGGTGTCGACCTGACTTTCGGCAAACAAACCGGTCTTCTGCGCTGCCTGCACCAGATTGTTATCCAGCCCCAGCACCACATCGGCTTTACTGTTTTTGCCTTCCATGCGCACGCGGTTCAGCAGTGACACGCCATCTTCCAGCGTGACGAATTTCAGCTCGCAGTCGCACTGGGCTTCAAAGGCTTTTTTAACCGCCGGGCCAGGGCCCCAGTCGGCGGAGAAGGAGTCGTAGGTGTATACCGTGAGAACCGGCTTAGCCGCCAGAACGGGGGCGGAGAGTAACAGCAGCACCGGCAGAACTTTGTTTAACACTTTGCGCTCCTTCAGGAGAATAGGGGATGAGTCGCAAAGGATCTGAGCACAGAGGCCTCTCAAATCCCTACGTCGGTATTAACCGAATCAGGTTCGACGGGTCTCTCTCAGCGGCTTGCTTGTGGCAGGCCGCACCCCGTTGAGAACGTCACATTCTAGTCATTTCAGCGCCGGGGCGAAAGCGTCACAGCGCCGGTGGCGCGAACCAGGCCGATTTAAAATCAAACCAGCCCAGCGTATTCATCCGCACGCCGCGCATACTGCGCTGTCCTTCAAGCAGCAGCCAGTGATGAAACAGCGGATGCAGACCGGCTTCTTCGACTAACTGCTTGCTCCATTCGGCCAGCGGCAGCGTCTTCTCACGCCAGCGGGCCGCATCGCCGTGCCAGTCGATCGGCAGACAGTGATGCAGCAGCGGGATCTCATAAAGCTGCGCGAACAGCGAATAGTTCAGCGGCAGGGTGAAGTTCACGCTGCCCAGCCAGATATCACTTTCCGCCTCGCCCTGATACCAGCTTTCGTAGCTGATCTCACGGGTCTCCAGCGTGACGCCATGCGCTGCCAGCAGCGGACGCAGTGCATTAGCGATACCTTCGTGCTCCACGTGCTGGCTGTACCAGGTCAGCGTCAGATGGGTTAAGCCGGGCGGTTTTTCCACGGGCGTCAGGTCACGGCGATGATGCCAGCGCGGCAGCAGACCATACGCCGGAAACCAGTAGCGCTGATAACCGACACCGGCGTGATTGAGCAGGGCGATGGGGTTAAACAGGTAGCTGACCCAGCGACGCACCGCCTCGTTGCGGCCCTGTTCTGAGCGCTGATCGAACAGCAGATAGTAGCAGCCCTCTTCAAGGCGGCTCTCCTCCTGAACTTCATCGATGCTGTCGCCCTGCAGTCGGACACCGGCATAGACCAGCTCATCACTGATGTCGGGCAGGACCCAGATAGAGACATCATCAATCAGGGCACGAAAACCGAAGTAGTCATCAAACGCTTCGATCTTCAGCTGGCTCTCCTGATTGCGGATTACCCGGTAAGGACCGGTGCCAACAGGCTGACGGGCAAAATCACGCAGTGTCGGCCATTCGCGCGGCAGGATCATCGCACTGACGCTGCCCAGCAGCCAGGGCAATCCCTCGTCGGGCTGGCTTAAACGGATATCCAGCGTCCAGGGGGCGGGCGAGTCGATCTGCGCGATATGGGAAAAGAGTGAATGGGCGCGCTGACGCTCCAGCGTGGCGAGCACATCCTCCATCTCCAGTTCTCTGCCGTGATGGAAGCGAATCGCCGGACGCACAAAGAAGCGCCAGTGAAGTGGGGAAGTCTGCTGCCAGTGGTGCGCAATATCGGGTTCGATTTCCCCGTTTTCCTCATTTATCCGCGTCAGGCCGTTAAAAATCTGTCGCGCAATATGCGTTTCCGAGCGCCGCAGCGGCGAACCGGGCAGCAGGTTAAGCAGCGGACGATAGTAGAGCACACGCAGGATATGCTTGCCCTGGCGGAAACTGCGCCCCAGGTGTGCCCCAATCATCTGCCGCACCTGGTTTTTATCGCCCACCAGCTGGACCAGTTGATCGATGCGATCCTGTTCCAGCAGATCCTCAGCACGCTGCTGCTGCAACGCCAGACCGGTGTAGCAGAAGGTGAGCTGCGATCGCCTGCCGCGCCCGGCTTCCGCCTGCCAGATCAGCCAGCCTGCAGCCTGCATCCGGTTGAGCAGATTACGCATATGACGGCGAGAGCAATGCAGCAGGTCAGCCAGTTCGCTGAGGGTAATCTCCTGCGTTTGCCCCTGGCAGCTCTGCCACAGGCGAATGAACTGCTGCTTCAGACGTGATGAGGACATAAAAGGGGAACTCCCGGTGAAAAGCGCTCTGTTTTTTCTGCCTCATTTTAAGTGCAAACTTTGCGCTATGGCAAGAGCGGGAGGCATTCAGCAGTGAATGGCGTTCAACCCTCACTTCGCTGTTCAGTGGAGTGCTTTTCTGAGTAGGGTGCATTTACACCGCCAGCAGATGATCTCTGCTGGCTTTTTTCATGTTGCGCGGTATCGTCTACCCTTCTTTTTCCCCTCTGTTTGTTCTGAAAGGGATTTCGCTATGAAATCGCTGTTAACGCGGCAGCGCCGCATCAATCCGGTTTACCTCGCTTTTATGGTCGCCTCGTTCATGCTGGGCATCGCGGGCGCACTACAGGCGCCGACGCTCAGCCTGTTTCTGACGCGCGAGGTACAGGCGCGGCCCTTCTGGGTCGGGCTGTTTTTCACCATCAATGCGGTGGCCGGTATCGTGGTGAGTATGCTGGTGGCTAAGCGCTCAGACAGCGTTGGCGATCGTCGGCATATCATTCTCTTTTGCTGCCTGATGGCGCTGGTGAATGCGCTGCTGTTTGCCTTTACCCGCCACTATCTGACCCTGCTGACGCTGGGGGTGCTGCTGTCGGCACTGGCCAGCGTTTCTATGCCTCAGCTGTTTGCGCTTGCGCGGGAGTATGCCGATCAGTCGGCACGGGAAGCGGTAATGTTCAGTTCGGTGATGCGTGCGCAGCTGTCGCTGGCGTGGGTAATCGGGCCGCCGCTCTCGTTCGCGCTGGCGCTGAACTACGGCTTTGTGACGCTATTTATGGTGGCCGCCGCGCTGTTTCTGATCTGTATCCTGCTGGTCTGGTTTACGCTGCCGTCGGTGCCACGCACGCAGCCGCTGATGCAAAGCGGCGGGCTGCCGATAAGCGGCTGGCGCGATCGGGACGTGCGGTTGCTGTTCATCGCCTCCGTCGTGATGTGGACCTGCAACACGATGTATATCATCGACATGCCGCTCTATATCAGCACCACGCTGGGACTGCCGGAGAAGCTGGCCGGCCTGCTGATGGGGACGGCTGCCGGGCTGGAGATTCCGGTGATGCTGCTGGCGGGCCATTACGCCCGCCGCATTGGCAAACGGCGGTTAATGCTGGTCGCGGTGGCGGCGGGCGTGCTGTTTTACCTGGGGCTGGTGCTGTTCAACTCCCGCACCGCGCTGATGGTGTTGCAGCTGTTTAACGCGGTATTTGTCGGGATTATTGCGGGGATCGGGATGTTGTGGTTTCAGGATCTGATGCCAGGACGACCTGGCGCAGCGACCACGATGTTCACCAATTCGATCTCGACCGGCATGATTCTGGCCGGGGTGATTCAGGGCACGCTGAGTGAGCGGCTGGGACATGAGGCCGTTTACTGGCTGGCATTCGGGCTGGCGATTGTGGCGCTGGTGATGTCGGCGCGGGTGCGCGACGTATAAAAGAGAAGGGCGACCGGATGTCGCCCTCATAGTGCTGACAAACTCAAACCCGAGTGAATCGGACCGCAGCTGACAAGTTTCACACGCAGGGAACACGGGCAGAGGAGGAAAGCGTCCCGCGCCAGGGACGGCGCGGGCCGAGCGGCCAGGGATGGTTTAAGCGACTTTCCGATCTGACCGTGTTCCCTTCGCAGGCTCGGTCTTACAGCTGGGCCAGAGCAGACGTTGTCAGTAACAGCAGGGCGACCCGATGTCGCCCTTCTTTGACTCAATCAGCGCAGAAAAGCGGGCTGATTCTGCTCGTACTGCGAAATCGACGCTTCGTGCTGCAGCGTCAGGCCGATGCTGTCGAGGCCGTTAATCATGCAGTGGCGGCGGAAGCTGTCGAGTTCAAACGGATAGACTTTATCGCCTGCGGTGACCGTCTGTGCTTCCAGATCGACCGTGAAGCTGATACCCGGCTGGGCCGCAACCAGTCTGAACAGCTCATCCACTTCCTCTTCGCTTAATTTCACCGGCAGCAGCTGGTTGTTAAAGCTGTTGCCGTAAAAAATATCCGCGAAGCTCGGCGCAATCACCACGTGGAAACCGAAATCGGTCAGCGCCCAGGGCGCATGCTCACGTGAAGAGCCACAGCCAAAGTTCTCGCGCGCCAGCAGGATGCTGGTGCCTTTGAACTCAGGCTTGTTCAGCACAAAACCGGGCGTCGGCACCGTACCGGCGTCATCTTCAAAGCGCCAGTCATGGAACAGATGCTGACCGAAACCGGTACGGGTGACCTTCTGCAAAAACTGCTTGGGAATGATCGCGTCCGTATCGACGTTCGCGGCATCCAGCGGCGCAACAATGCCGGTGTGCTGAGTAAATTTATTCGCCATGACTTAAGCTCCTGTCGTCAGTTCACGGATGTCGGCAAAGTGGCCGGTCACGGCAGCCGCCGCGGCCATCGCCGGGCTGACCAGATGGGTACGTCCACCACGGCCCTGGCGACCTTCAAAGTTACGGTTGCTGGTAGATGCGCAACGCTCGCCCGGATTCAGGCGGTCATTGTTCATCGCCAGGCACATTGAGCAGCCAGGCAGACGCCATTCAAAACCTGCTTCCAGGAAGATTTTATCCAGACCTTCCGCTTCAGCCTGCGCTTTAACCGGGCCGGAACCTGGCACCACCATCGCGACCACGCCAGGCGCGACTTTGCGGCCTTTGGCGATAGCGGCGGCGGCACGCAGATCTTCAATACGGGAATTGGTGCAGGAGCCGATAAACACTTTATCAATCGCAACATCGGTCAGTTTAATGCCCGGCTGCAGGTTCATGTAGGCCAGCGCTTTCTCCGCTGAGGCACGCTCAACCGGATCGGCGAATGAGGCCGGGTTCGGGATCAGCTGATCAACGGCAATCACCTGACCCGGGTTGGTACCCCAGGTGACCTGCGGTGCAATCTCTTCAGCATGCAGCGTCACTACCGCATCATACTTCGCGCCTTCATCAGATTTCAGGGTACGCCAGTATTCAACGGCCTGCTCCCATTTCTCGCCCTGTGGGGAGAACTGACGACCTTTCAGGTAGTTGAAGGTAGTGTCATCCGGTGCCACCAGGCCCGCTTTCGCCCCCATCTCAATCGCCATGTTGCACAGGGTCATACGACCTTCCATGCTCAGCGCCTGAATGGCCGGACCGCAGAATTCAACCACATAGCCGGTGCCGCCTGCGCTGCCGGTTTTACCGATGATCGCCAGCACGATATCTTTGGCGGTAATGCCGGTGGACGCCTGGCCCAGTACTTCAATCTTCATGGTTTTCGCCCGACCCTGTTTCAGGGTCTGGGTAGCAAACACATGTTCCACTTCAGAGGTGCCGATACCAAACGCCAGCGAGCCGAATGCCCCATGGGTGGCGGTGTGCGAGTCGCCGCACACAATGGTCATGCCCGGCAGCGTCATACCCTGCTCAGGACCGATAACGTGGACGATGCCCTGGAATGGGTGATTCAGGTCATACAGCTGTACGCCAAATTCTTCGCAGTTCTTCATCAGCTCCTGCATCTGAATACGCGCCATCTCGCCCGACGCATTGATGTCTTTGGTCTGGGTAGAGACGTTGTGATCCATCGTGGCAAAGGTTTTGCCCGGCTGACGGACTTTACGTCCGTGTGCGCGCAGGCCATCAAAGGCCTGTGGCGAGGTCACTTCATGGATCAGGTGACGATCGATGTAGAGTAACGGCGTTTCGTTCGGCGCTTCGTGGACGACATGTGCATCAAATAACTTCTGGTATAAGGTTTTCATTCTTTTATTTTTCCTCGGCGATAAAGCGGGCAATGATGCTGCCCATCTCATCTGTGCTGACCGCAGGGCCATCACCGGCTAAATCTTTGGTGCGGTAACCCTGTTCCAGCGCACGGCTGATGGCGCGTTCGATACTGTCGGCTGCCGCATCGGCATTCAGGCTGTAACGCAGTAGCAGCGACAGCGACAGAATCTGGGCGACCGGGTTAGCAATGTTCTGACCGGCGATATCCGGCGCTGAACCGCCCGCCGGTTCGAACAGGCCAAAGCCCGCTTCATTCAGGCTGGCTGACGGCAGCATGCCCATCGAGCCGGTGATCATGGCGCACTCATCAGAGAGAATGTCACCGAACAGGTTGGAGCAGAGCAGCACGTCAAACTGCGACGGGTCTTTAATCAGCTGCATGGTGGCGTTGTCGATATAGATGTGGCTCAGCTGCACGTCCGGGTACTCTTTTGCCACTTCATTAACGATTTCACGCCACATCACCGAGGTCTGCAGCACGTTGGCTTTATCCACCGAGGTGACTTTGTTGCGACGTTTGCGCGCCGATTCAAACGCAATACGTGCGATGCGCTCAATTTCGAAACGGTGATAGATCTCAGTATCAAAAGCACGCTCTTCCGGGCCGCTGCCTTCGCGTCCTTTCGGCTGACCAAAATAGATGCCGCCGGTCAGTTCACGCACGCAGAGAATGTCGAAGCCCTTTGCGGCGATATCGGCGCGCAGCGGGCAGAAGGCTTCCAGTCCGCTATAGAGCGCTGCCGGACGCAGGTTACTGAACAGCTTAAAATGCTTGCGCAGCGGCAGCAGCGCACCGCGTTCCGGCTGTGATGCCGGTGGTAAATGCTCCCACTTCGGGCCGCCAACGGAACCAAACAGGATCGCGTCGGCTTGTTCGCAGCCTGCAACCGTCGCCGGTGGCAGAGGTTCGCCATGCTGATCGATAGCGATGCCGCCGACCGCATATTCCTGGGTGGTAATCTGCATATCAAAGCGCTGACGAATGGCATCCAGCACTTTCATCGCCTGGGCCATCACTTCCGGGCCGATACCGTCACCGGGTAAAACTGCGATATGAGAGGAGGTGGACATGGTTATACGGTTTCCTTCTGATCTTTAAATTTGCGCTGCAATTCTTGTTCAACCTGACGGGCACGCCAGATATTGTTCAGGGCGTTGACCATCGCTTTCGCAGAGGACTCGACGATATCGGTCGCCAGACCAATGCCGTGGAATTTGCGGCCGTTGTAGCTCACAACGATATCGACCTGACCCAGTGCGTTTTCGCCGTGGCCTTTCGCAGTCAGCTTGTAGTTAACCAGCTCAGCGTCAAACTGCGTGATGCGGTTAATCGCCTGATAGACCGCATCAACCGGACCGTTACCGGTGGCGGCATCCGATTTAGCGACATCGCCGCAGCCCAGATTCACAGAGGCGGTGGCGGTGATGCCGGAACCGGTCTGGACGTTAAATTCGTGCAGCTGGAAATGCTCCGGCTCTTCATTCTGTTTGTTGATGAAGGCCAGCGCTTCCAGGTCGTAATCGAAAACCTGGCCTTTTTTGTCGGCCAGCTTCAGGAAGGCGTCATACAGCGTATCCAGATTGTAATCCTGCTCGGCATAGCCCATCTCTTCCATGCGATGTTTTACCGCCGCACGGCCTGAACGTGAGGTCAGGTTCAGCTGGATTTTGTGCAAGCCAATCGACTCTGGCGTCAGGATTTCGTAGTTCTCGCGATTCTTCAGCACGCCATCCTGATGAATACCGGAGGAGTGGGCGAAGGCGTTGGAACCGACGACTGCCTTGTTAGCCGGAATCGGCA
Source organism: Pantoea vagans (assembly GCF_004792415.1). Classification (NCBI taxonomy): domain Bacteria; kingdom Pseudomonadati; phylum Pseudomonadota; class Gammaproteobacteria; order Enterobacterales; family Erwiniaceae; genus Pantoea; species Pantoea vagans. The sequence continues at coordinate 3,360,928 of NZ_CP038853.1, read as the reverse complement.
TGTTGCAGATCTGGCTGACCATCTGGCTGGTGCGATAGATTTCCTGATGATTGATAGTGGTGTGCACGTTCATGATCTGCTGACGGGTTTTAATCGCCATGATCACCTCTTCCAGCGCACAGTTACCGGCTCGTTCACCCAGGCCATTCATCGTGCCTTCAACCTGACGCGCGCCGGCCTGAACGGCAGCCAGGGCGTTACCGGTCGCCATGCCCAGGTCATCATGGGTATGCACAGAGATAATCGCTTTATCGATGTTAGGAACACGGTTCATCAGCTCACTGATGATGTGGGCATATTCGCCTGGCAGGGTATAGCCAACGGTATCCGGGATGTTGATGGTGGTCGCACCGGCGTTAATCGTCGCTTCAACCATCCGGCACAGGTCATCAATCGGGGTACGGCCGCCATCTTCGCAGGAGAACTCAACGTCACTGGTGTAGTTACGCGCACGCTTTACCATATGTACCGCACGCTCAATCACTTCCGGCAATGTGCTGCGCAGTTTGGTCGCGATGTGCATGGGTGACGTCGCGATAAAGGTATGGATACGGAAGGCTTCGGCAACGCGCAGTGATTCGTATGCCGCGTCGATGTCTTTCTCCACACAACGCGCCAGCCCGCAGACCCGGCTGTTTTTGATGGTGCGCGCAATGGTCTGTACTGATTCAAAGTCGCCTGGTGAGGAGACCGGGAAACCCACTTCCATCACATCCACGCCCATACGCTCCAGCGCTAAGGCAATCTGCAATTTTTCTTTCACACTCAGGCTGGCCTGTAATGCCTGCTCACCATCGCGCAGAGTGGTATCGAAAATAATGACTTGCTGGCTCATCGTATTCATCCTTTTGCTTTTTTCGGGCCTGGCAACGAGCATAAAAAAACCCGCGACAGGCGCGGGTTTTTAACTTTCAGCAGGTTTGAATCAGTGTTTGATTCCGCCCACAAGCCTACCGCGCAAGCTGAGTGCGTTTAGTAGTAGACCGAGAAGGCGAACAGAACGAAACATGGATTCAAACCTTATAAAATGTTGTGCTGTACATATTGGTACTGGAATCGCTCAGGGATGTCAACCTTCAATGCAGGGGTATTATCCGGGAGGATGAAGGAAGATATTCTGTTATTTAACGGTCAGGCAGCGTAATGAACAGCGCGTCAGTCACTGCGTAAGCAATCAGCCCCGGAATGCCGCCTTTTGCGAGCTGATTAAAGGTTTATTCTATTGAAAATTAATAGGTTTATTGGTTGTGTGTCCAGCGTTGGCACAGGGTTTATCACCTGTCGGTTAGCATAATCGAATGCCCTTGCGTGATTTACTGGTTAATTACGCCAGAAAAGAAAAGCGTCAGGGGATTGTGGGCTATTGCAGGCGGTAATAAGTTTTCGTTATTTCTTATATCACGCTGAAAATAATTTCTTACTTAGCATTTTCGTCTGCGGTTCTGCGACGTAATTAGTTTATTCCGCGCAGCCAATTCTTATCAGGCAGAGCCTTTACGTCCCGGCCTTTTAATTTACGCGGGTTTGCGGTTTGCCTGCCCGGTTAACTGCGGTTATGGTAATTGACCTACTCTCAGAACAATGAACTCAACAGATTTCTCTGTAACAGGACAGCGGCACATGTTTTCGCTGTCGTGCATAAACATAAGATTTTGATTGGCAAAGCAGGCACCAGGGCAACGTGTTACACACCCACGGGCGTAGTAACCGGGCCGGGTCCTCAAGCCTGGAGGCAGAAGATGGAGATGTTGTCAGGAGCCGAAATGGTCGTCCGTTCGTTAATCGATCAGGGCGTTAAGCAGGTATTCGGTTATCCGGGTGGCGCAGTCTTAGATATCTATGATGCGCTGCAAACCGTCGGGGGTATCGATCACATTCTGGTGCGCCATGAGCAGGGCGCGGTGCATATGGCTGACGGTCTTGCGCGTGCTACTGGTGAAGTTGGCGTGGTGCTGGTTACCTCGGGACCCGGTGCAACCAATGCGATTACCGGTATCGCTACCGCCTATATGGATTCGATTCCGCTGGTGATCCTGTCGGGTCAGGTTCCCTCGTCGCTGATTGGCTATGATGCTTTTCAGGAGTGCGACATGGTCGGCATCTCTCGTCCGGTGGTGAAGCACAGCTTCCTGGTAAAAAGCACCGAAGAGATCCCAACCGTACTGAAAAAGGCGTTCTGGCTGGCCTCCAGCGGACGTCCGGGACCGGTGGTGATCGACCTGCCAAAAGATATTCTGAACCCGGCTAATAAACTGCCTTATCACTGGCCGGATTCAGTAAGCATGCGCTCCTACAACCCGACCATTCAGGGCCACAAAGGGCAGATTAAGCGCGCGCTGACCACCTTGCTGGCCGCGAAGAAGCCGGTGATTTACGCGGGTGGCGGGGCCATCACCGCTGGCTGCGAAGCGGAACTGTTACAGCTGGCCGAAAGCCTGAATATTCCGGTGACAACTTCGCTGATGGGCCTGGGCGCGTTTCCGGGTACCCACCGTCAGTGCGTCGGCATGCTCGGTATGCACGGCACGTACGAAGCCAACATGACGATGCACAATACCGACCTGATTTTTGGTATTGGCGTTCGCTTCGATGATCGCACCACTAATAACCTGGCAAAATATTGTCCTGACGCCACGGTGATGCACATCGATATCGACCCTACCTCTATTTCCAAAACGGTTGCGGCGGATATTCCGATTGTGGGCGATGCGAAACAGGTACTGCAGCAGATGCTGGAGTTGCTGGCGCAAAGCGACACGCCATCGCGTGCTGAGAGCCTGCCCGACTGGTGGCAGGCGATCGAAGGCTGGCGCAGTCGTCACTGCCTGGAGTTTGATCGCACCAGCGACAAAATTAAGCCCCAGGCCGTGATTGAAACCATCAGCCGTCTGACCAAAGGCGATGCGTACGTCACGTCGGATGTGGGCCAGCATCAGATGTTTGCTGCGCTCTATTATCCTTTCGACAAACCGCGCCGCTGGATCAACTCCGGCGGTCTGGGCACCATGGGCTTTGGCCTGCCTGCTGCGCTGGGCGTGAAGATGGCGCTGCCGGAAGAGACCGTCATCTGCGTAACGGGCGATGGCAGTATCCAGATGAACATTCAGGAGCTCTCTACCGCACTGCAGTACGATCTGCCGGTGCTGGTGCTGAACCTGAATAACCGGGTGCTGGGCATGGTGAAGCAGTGGCAGGATATGATCTATTCCGGTCGTCACTCCCAGTCTTATATGGAGTCGCTGCCTGACTTCGTGCGTCTGGCGGAAGCCTACGGTCATGTCGGCATCGCGATTGAACATCCGGCTGAGCTGGAAGAGAAGCTGACGCTGGCGCTGGAAACGCTGGCGAAAGGACGTCTGGTGTTTGTGGATGTCACCGTTGACGGTAGCGAGCACGTTTACCCGATGCAGATTCGCGGTGGCAGCATGGATGAGATGTGGTTAAGCAAAACGGAGAGGACATAATTATGCGTCGCATTTTATCAGTTCTGCTGGAGAACGAATCCGGCGCATTATCCCGTGTCGTCGGTCTGTTTTCGCAGCGCGGCTATAACATTGAAAGCCTGACTGTGGCACCGACCGACGATCCGACGCTGTCGCGGATGACCATTCAGACGGTGGGCGATCAGAAGGTGCTGGAGCAGATTGAAAAGCAGCTGCACAAGCTGGTGGATGTGCTGCGCGTTACCGAACTGGGGCAGGGTGCCTATGTTGAGCGCGAAATCATGCTGGTGAAGATTCAGGCCAGCGGTTATGGCCGTGAAGAGGTGAAACGAAACGCCGAGATCTTCCGCGGTCAGATCATTGACGTGACGCCGACGCTGTACACGGTTCAGCTTGCAGGCACCAGTGACAAACTGGACGCCTTCCTGAATACCGTCCGCGATGTTGCCGAAATTGTTGAAGTGGCACGCTCCGGGATCGTGGGCGTTTCACGTGGCGATCGCATCATGCGTTAATTACGCTCCGTCATCATCAATCCTCACCTAACCCGGCGAAATGCCGGGTTTTTTTATTTTTTATGCGCCAGGCGGGTTACATTCAGAAAAGCGGTTGCTCCGCGCACTTTTCTGCTGTTAGATGATAGTCATAAGTTATCCATAGCTTAACTGCGGCTATTTTTGCCGTTAAAGCGGATTTGATGGTGGGGTTATCGTGAAACTGGATGAAATTGCGCGTTTGGCAGGCGTGTCGCGCACCACGGCCAGTTATGTGATCAATGGTAAAGCGCGGCAGTATCGTGTCAGCGACAAAACCGTTGAGAAAGTCATGGCGGTGGTACGTGAGCATAATTATCACCCTAATGCGGTGGCTGCCGGGCTACGCGCCGGGCGAACGCGCTCCATTGGGTTAGTGATTCCCGATCTGGAAAATACCAGCTATACCCGTATTGCGAACTATCTGGAGCGCCAGGCGCGTCAGCGCGGCTATCAGCTGCTGATCGCCTGTTCTGAAGACCAGCCTGATAACGAGATGCGCTGCATTGAACATCTGTTACAGCGGCAGGTCGATGCGATTATCGTCTCTACCTCATTACCGCCAGAGCATCCCTTTTATCAGCGCTGGATCAACGATCCCCTGCCGATTATTGCGTTAGACCGCGCGCTGGATCGTGAACATTTTACCAGCGTAGTGGGTGCCGATCAGGATGATGCACAGACGCTGGCCGCTGAACTGCGTCAGCTTGAGGTTAAAAATGTGCTGTTCCTTGGCGCGTTACCTGAGCTCTCAGTAAGTTTCCTGCGGGAGATGGGGTTCCGCGATGCCTGGAAAGACGATCCCCGTCCGATTGACTATATCTATTGCAACAGCTTCGAACGCACAGCCGCTGCCGCGCTGTTTGAAAAATACCTTGAAGATCACCCGATGCCGGAGGCGCTGTTTACCACCTCATTTGGTCTGCTGCAGGGTGTCATGGATGTGACGCTGAAACGTGACGGAAGGCTGCCGACCGAGCTGGCTATTGCTACCTTTGGCGACCACGAATTACTGGACTTTCTTGAGTGTCCGGTACTGGCGGTGGGTCAGCGTCATCGTGACGTGGCAGAGCGTGTACTGGAATTAGTTTTAGCCTCGCTGGATGAACCCAGAAAACCGAAACCGGGTTTAACCCGCATTCGTCGTAATTTATACCGTCGCGGACAATTAAGCAGAAAAGTTAAATGAGTAACGGGCAGTATTATGCTGCCCGCCCATTTTATTTCCGTGATGTACTGATTAAATAAACAGGTCGACGTAAAAAAGCGTAAATTCTGCTCATCAAATCTAACAAAGTCGACAGGCTTATTTTTATTATCTGCTTACAACTTCAACAAACTTCCTGCCCCGTCTCGCCTGAAGCTGCTGTGCTTCCTTTCGGAAATCCCCTAAAATGCCGCCGCTGTCTCAGAAACTACGATAAATATTCAGCGCTTCATATTGTTTCATTTTTAGTCGTTTTTTCGTGGGACCTTATTTTTATTCAGGTATTCATTGGCTTAATTTTTACTTTCCCTTTTTATTCGTTTATATCGTCGCCAGAGATTAATTTTGCGCTCTGTAAAGAGTGATATTCAACTACCGCTCCGGCTTGACAAGGATTTCATGGGATCCTTAAACTCGTTTCGTGGTAAAAAGTGGGATAAAGTGGCGTAAATGGGTGACCAGGAGGAGAGACTGGCATGTTCCGCGGAGCAACGTTAGTCAATCTCGACAGCAAAGGGCGGCTCGCCGTACCCATGCGATATCGCGATTTGCTGATTGGGGAATCTCAGGGGCAGATGGTCTGTACCATCGACCTCCACCAGCCATGCCTGTTGCTTTATACCCTGCCCGAATGGGAAATCATTGAAAAAAAGCTGGCACGCCTTTCCAGCATGAATCCGCTTGAGCGCCGCGTGCAGCGTTTGCTGCTGGGACATGCCAGTGAATGTCAGATGGACAATGCAGGCCGCCTGCTGCTGGCAAATACGCTTCGGCAGCATGCAAAATTAACCAAAGAAGTGATGCTGGTTGGACAGTTCAACAAGTTTGAGCTGTGGGATGAACAGACCTGGTATCAACAAGTCAGGGACGATATTGACGCAGAACAGTCGGCTCAGGAGCCTTTATCTGAGCGGTTGCAGGACTTGTCGCTATAGCTATGCAGGAAAATTTCAAACATACCACCGTACTGTTGGATGAGGCGGTTAACGGCCTCAATATCAGGGAAGACGGTATTTACATCGACGGCACTTTTGGCCGTGGTGGCCATTCACGCCTGATTCTTTCGCAACTGGGAGAGAAGGGAAGGCTGATCGCCATCGATCGCGATCCGCAAGCTATCGCCGCTGCCGCTGAGATCACCGACCCGCGTTTTTCAATTATTCATGGCCCTTTTTCCGCGCTGGCAGAGTATGTCGCTGAACGGGATTTAGTCGGAAAAATTGACGGCATTTTACTCGATCTGGGGGTTTCATCACCGCAACTGGATGACGCCGAGCGCGGCTTCTCCTTTATGCGTGACGGACCGCTGGATATGCGCATGGACCCTTCGCGCGGTCACTCCGCCGCAGAATGGTTGCTGCACGCGGAAGAAGCAGATATCGCTTTCGTCCTGAAAACCTACGGTGAAGAGCGATTCTCTAAACGTATTGCCCGGGCCATTGTCGAGCGCAATCGTGAACAGCCGATGACCCGAACCCGGGAGCTGGCTGAAGTGATCTCTGTCGCCATGCCGGTGAAAGATAAGTTTAAGCATCCGGCTACACGCAGCTTCCAGGCCATTCGTATCTGGATCAACAGCGAACTGGAAGAGATCGATATCGCTCTGAAAGGGGCGGTTGAGGTGCTGGCACCACAGGGGCGCCTCTCTGTTATCAGCTTCCATTCACTGGAAGATCGGCTGGTGAAGCGCTTTATGCGCGATCAGAGTCGCGGGCCACAGGTGCCAGCCGGGATACCGATGACTGAACATCAGCTGCGAGCGCTGGGCGGGCGTGAGCTGAAGCTGCTTGGCAAGATGTCACCGGGTGATGCTGAAGTCTCTGAGAATCCACGTGCGCGCAGTTCGGTATTACGTATCGCGGAGAAAACCGACGCATGATCGGTAATGAGCGCCACAGTCTGCCCGCCGTCATCGGCGGGGATTTGCTGCGAAAAGGCAAGATTCCGGTGCTGTTGCTGATCGCAGTGGTGGTGTCTGCCGTGCTGGTGGTCACCACCACCCATAAAACACGACTGCTGACCGCGCAGCGCGAACAGCTGGTGCTGGAGCGTGATGCGCTGGATATCGAGTGGCGCAACCTGATTCTGGAAGAGAATGCGCTGGGCGACCATAGCCGGGTTGAACGCATCGCCACCGAGAAGCTGCAGCTGCAGCACGTTGATCCTTCACAAGAAAATATCGTGGTGCAGAAATAAGGATTTCAGATAGCGAATGAGCGGCACAGGCAGAACGCTGAAGTTAAAGAAACCGGAAGATAAAGCCAGCTTTGTAAGCTGGCGTTTTGCGTTGCTGTGCGGCTGTATTTTACTGGCGCTGGGTGGCTTGCTGTCGCGTGTGGCCTGGCTGCAGGTCATCAATCCTGGCAAGCTGGTGAAAGAGGGCGATTTGCGCTCGCTACGTGTTCAGGCAGTGCCGACTTCGCGCGGGATGATCAGCGATCGCGCTGGCCGCCCACTGGCTGTCAGTGTACCGGTTAATGCCATCTGGGCTGATCCAAAAGAGCTGCATGCCGGTGGTGGTGTAACGCTCGACAGCCGCTGGAAAGCACTGTCCGATGCGCTCTCTATTCCACTTGACCAGCTGGCGGCCCGCGTTAATGCCAACCCTAAAGGCCGCTTTGTCTATCTGGCGCGCCAGGTTAATCCGGCCATCGGTGAATACGTCAAAAAACTCAAACTTCCCGGTATTCATCTGCGCGAAGAGTCGCGTCGTTACTATCCTGCCGGACAGGTTACCTCTCATCTGATTGGCTTTACCAATATTGACGGCCAGGGCATCGAAGGCATTGAGAAGAGCTTTGATAAATGGCTGACCGGTGCGCCGGGCGAGCGGACGGTGCGCAAAGACCGTTACGGTCGCGTCATCGAAGATATCTCGTCTGTGGACAGCCGCGCCGCCCATAACCTGACCCTGAGCATTGATGAGCGCTTACAGGCGCTGGTTTACCGTGAACTGAATAACGCCGTTGCTTTTAACAAAGCGGAATCGGGTACGGCGGTGCTGGTGGATGTGAATACCGGTGAAGTGCTGGCGATGGCCAACAGTCCGGCTTACAACCCGAATAATCTCACCAACACGCCAAAAGATCTGATGCGTAACCGCGCGATTACCGACATCTTTGAGCCGGGTTCTACCGTGAAGCCGATGGTGGTGATGACCGCGCTGCAGCGCGGCGTGGTCAGAGAGAACAGCGTCCTGAATACCGTGCCGTACCGCGTCAATGGTCATGAGATCAAAGATGTGGCGCGCTACAACGAATTGACCCTGACAGGGGTTTTACAGAAGTCGAGTAACGTCGGTGTTTCACGTCTGGCGTTAGCGATGCCTTCCTCAGCGCTGGTAGAAACTTACGCGCGCTTTGGACTGGGCAAACCGACCAATTTGGGGCTGGTCGGGGAAAGCAGTGGCTTATACCCTAAAAAACAACGGTGGTCTGACATAGAGAGGGCCACCTTCTCTTTCGGCTACGGGCTAATGGTAACGCCGTTACAGTTAGCGCGAGTCTACGCAACGATTGGCAGCTATGGCATTAACCGTCCACTGTCGATTACCAAAGTCGATCCACCCGTAGCGGGACAACGCGTTTTCGATGAGTCACTGGTGAAAACCGTGATGCACATGATGGAAAGCGTGGCGCTGCCTGGTGGTGGCGGTGTCAAAGCGGCAATCAAGGGCTATCGCATCGCGATAAAAACCGGTACGGCGAAAAAAGTCGGGCCGGACGGACGCTACGTCAATAAATACATTGCCTATACCGCCGGCGTTGCGCCTGCCAGTCATCCCCGATTCGCGCTGGTGGTGGTGATCAACGATCCCCAGGCCGGCAAGTATTACGGCGGTGCGGTTTCTGCACCGGTGTTTGGTGCCATCATGGGCGGCGTACTGCGTACCATGAACATCGAGCCGGACGCATTACCGACGACCAATGACAGGAATGAGTTGGTGACTAACAGAAGTGAGGAATCAAGTGACAGATCGTAACCTGCGCGACTTACTCGGCCCCTGGGTGCCAGGCGCGCCGGCGCGCCCATTGCGCGACATGACCCTGGATAGCCGCATGGCGGCGTCTGGCGATCTGTTTGTCGCTGTTGCAGGCCATCAGGTTGATGGCCGCCGTTTCATTCCGCAGGCGATTGCGCAGGGCGTAGCCGCCGTGGTGGCTGAAGCTGAAGGTGAAGCGACTGACGGCGAAATCCGTGAAATGCACGGCGTACCGGTCATCTATCTGGCACAGCTGCATCAGCGACTGTCGGCTTTAGCAGGACGTTTTTATCAGCAGCCGGGCGAGAAGCAGACGCTGATTGGCGTCACTGGCACCAACGGTAAAACCACGACCACCCAGCTGCTGGCGCAGTGGGCAACGCTGCTGGGTGAAACCAGCGCAGTGATGGGCACCGTCGGCAACGGGCTGGTGGGGCACTTAGTCGCTGCAGAAAATACTACCGGTTCAGCAGTGGACGTTCAGCATATGCTGCACGAGCTCGCTGAAAAAGGGGCGACCCTGACCGCGATGGAAGTCTCGTCACACGGTCTGGTGCAGCATCGCGTTGCGGCGCTGCCGTTTGCCGCGGCGGTCTTCACCAACCTCAGTCGCGATCACCTCGATTACCACGGTGACATGCCAAGCTATGAGTCGGCCAAATGGCTACTGTTTTCTGAGCATCAGGTCGGACAGGCGATTCTTAACGCTGATGATGAAGTCGGCCGTCGCTGGCTGGCGCGCTTACCTGATGCGGTTGCCGTCACCATGGAAGATAACCTTCAATCGGGCTGCCATGGCCGCTGGCTGAAAGCCGATGCAGTGGAGTATCACGACAACGGGGCTCATATCCGTTTCAGCTCCAGCTGGGGCAACGGTGAAATCGACAGCCCGCTGATGGGCGCGTTCAACGTCAGCAATCTGCTGCTGGCGCTGGCGACCCTGCTGTCACTGGATTATCCGCTGGCGACGCTGATAAGCGTTGCACCACGATTACAGCCCGTTAACGGGCGTATGGAAGTGTTCAGCGCTGCAGGAAAACCGACGGTCGTGGTGGATTATGCCCACACGCCGGATGCGCTGGAAAAAGCGCTGGAAGCGGCACGTCTGCATTGCAAAGGAAAACTCTGGTGCCTGTTTGGCTGCGGCGGCGACCGTGACAAAGGCAAGCGCCCGTTAATGGGGGCGATTGCTGAACAATTTGCGGATGTGGTGGTGATTACCGACGACAATCCGCGCAGCGAAGACCCGCAGGCGATAGTAAAAGACATTCTGACCGGTTTGCTGGATCCGGGCCGCGCCCGCGTGGTATCGGGTCGTGCGCAAGCGGTCACTAACGCCATTATGCAGGCACAGCCTGACGATATCGTGCTGGTGGCGGGCAAAGGCCATGAAGATTATCAGATCATCGGCAACCGTCGTCTCGACTACTCCGATCGTGCCACGGTAGCGGCACTGCTGAGAGGCGCAGCATGATTCCGGTTTCATTAAAGACTCTGGCGGAAATTACCGGCGGCACGCTGCACGGCAGCGATTTAACCCTGAATGATGTGACCACCGATACCCGCAAAGTGACGGCGGGCAGTCTGTTTGTCGCGCTGGTGGGCGAACGCTTCGATGCACACGACTTCGCCGGAGAGGCCATTGCGAATGGCGCACAGGCGCTGCTGGTGAGTAAGCATTTACCTGTCTCTGTGCCTCAGGTGGTGGTTGAAGATACCCGTATCGCCTTTGGCCGACTGGGTGCCTGGGTTCGTCAGCAGTCGACCGCCCGCGTAGTAGCGCTGACCGGTTCCTCCGGCAAAACCTCGGTTAAAGAGATGACCGCAGCGATTCTGCGTCAGTGTGGCGAGACGCTCTACACCGCAGGCAATCTCAACAATGATTATGGCGTACCGATGACCCTGCTCCGCCTGACCGCAGAACATCAGTATGCGGTCATCGAGCTAGGTGCTAATCATCAGGGCGAAATCGCCTACACCACCGACCTGGTTAAACCAGAAAGCGCGCTGGTGAATAATCTGGCCGCCGCCCATCTGGAAGGTTTTGGTTCGCTGGCGGGTGTCGCTAAAGCGAAAGGTGAGATCTTTCAGGGCTTACCGGCCAACGGCATTGCGATTCTCAATGCGGAGAGCAACGACTGGCCAAACTGGCAGAGCACGCTGAAGGACAAAACCGTGTGGCGCTTTTCACCGCAGGCGGCCGAGTGTGATTTCTCCGCCCGTGATATCCGCATTGCGCAGGATGGCACCCATTTTGTGATGAACACACCGCGTGGCACGGCTGAGATCGTACTGCCGTTGCCGGGCCGTCATAACATTGCTAACGCCCTGGCGGCGGCGGCACTGGCCCTGTCAGTGGATGCGCCGCTTAGCGCCGTTCAGCAGGGACTGAAAAACCTGCAGTCGGTGCCGGGTCGTCTGTTCCCGGTGCGCCTCTCTGCGCATCAGCTGCTGCTGGATGACAGCTACAACGCTAACGTGGGCTCGATGACCGCCGCCGTCCAGGTCCTGTCAGAGATGCCAGGTTACCAGGTGCTGGTCGCAGGTGATATGGCGGAACTGGGTGAAGAGACTGAAAAATGCCACCGCGAAATCGGTGAAGCGGCACGCGAAGCAGGCCTTGACCGCGTACTGACCTGTGGAAAATTCAGCCACTTCATCAGTGAAAGCAGTGGAGTTGGTGAACATTTCAGCGATAAGACGGCGCTGACTGAACGTTTGCGAGAATTGTTGTCCCAACACTCAGAAATTACCGTCCTGATAAAAGGTTCACGTAGTGCCGCCATGGAGCAGGTAGTACAGAGCTTAAAGGAGAAAGGAACATGTTAGTTTGGCTGGCCGAGCATCTGGTCGCTTTTTATTCGGGCTTCAACGTCTTTTCCTATCTGACGTTTCGCGCCATTGTCAGCCTGCTGACCGCGTTATTTATCTCGCTCTGGATGGGGCCGCGCCTCATCGCCTGGCTGCAGAAATTACAGATTGGCCAGGTCGTCCGTAACGACGGTCCGGAATCGCACTTCAGTAAGCGCGGGACGCCTACCATGGGCGGCATCATGATTCTGACCTCCATCACCATTTCGGTGCTGATGTGGGCTTATCCGTCGAACCCCTATGTCTGGTGCGTGCTGTTCGTGTTAGTCGGCTTTGGCATCATCGGCTTTGTCGATGACTACCGCAAAGTGGTGCGTAAAGACACCAAAGGCCTGATCGCCCGCTGGAAATATTTCTGGATGTCGGTGATTTCGCTGGGTGTGGCGTTCGGACTTTATGCGGCGGGCAAAGATACCCCTGCGACTCAACTGGTCGTGCCGTTTTTCAAAGACATCATGCCGCAGCTTGGCCTGTTTTATGTGCTGCTGGCCTACTTTGTGATTGTCGGAACGGGTAACGCGGTCAATCTGACCGATGGCCTGGATGGCCTGGCGATTATGCCAACCGTCTTTGTCGCTGCGGGCTTCGCGCTGGTTGCCTGGGCAACCGGTAACGTAAAGTTTGCTGAATACCTTCATATTCCCTATCTGCGTCACGCCGGTGAGCTGGTGATTGTCTGTACCGCCATCGTCGGGGCAGGGCTGGGCTTCCTGTGGTTCAACACCTATCCGGCTCAGGTCTTTATGGGTGACGTCGGCTCGCTGGCTTTAGGCGGCGCGCTGGGCACCATCGCGGTGTTACTGCGTCAGGAATTTTTACTGGTGATCATGGGCGGCGTATTTGTGGTTGAAACGCTGTCGGTAATCCTGCAGGTGGGATCGTTCAAGTTGCGCGGCCAGCGTATTTTCCGCATGGCGCCGATCCATCACCACTATGAACTTAAGGGCTGGCCGGAACCGCGCGTCATCGTGCGCTTCTGGATTATTTCGCTAATGCTGGTGCTGATTGGCCTGGCCACGCTGAAGGTGCGTTAATCATGGCTGACTATCGGGGTAGAAAAGTCGTCATCATCGGACTGGGTCTTACCGGGCTCTCCTGTGTTGATTTCTTTTTAGCGCAGGGCGTCACGCCTCGCGTGATGGACACCCGTGTCTCGCCGCCGGGGCTGGATAAATTGCCCGGGCAGGTTGAACGCCATCTGGGCGGCATTAACGGTGACTGGTTACTGGCGGCCGATCTGATTGTTGCCAGCCCTGGCGTCGCGCTGGCGCATCCGATTCTCAGCGAAGCGGTAGAAGCCGGAATTGAAATCGTCGGTGACATTGAGCTGTTCTGCCGCGAGGCGCAGGCTCCCATCGTGGCAATTACCGGTTCCAACGGCAAAAGCACCGTGACCACGCTGGTAGGTGAGATGGCGAAAGCCGCAGGCTGGCAGGTGGGCGTCGGTGGCAATATCGGTCTGCCCGCGCTGAGTCTGCTGCAATCACCGGCCCAGCTTTATGTACTGGAACTCTCCAGCTTCCAGCTTGAGACCACCCACAGTCTGAAAGCGGCTGCGGCAACCGTGCTTAACGTCACCGAAGATCATATGGACCGCTATCCGCTGGGTATGCAGCAGTATCGTGCTGCCAAGCTGCGGGTCTATGAGAATGCGCAGATCTGCATCGTTAACGCCGATGATGCGCTGACGATGCCGGTACGTGGTGCGGATAAGCGCTGTGTCAGCTTTGGTGTCGATTTCGGTGACTACCACCTTAACAAGCAGCAGGGCAGTATCTGGCTGCGGGTGAAAGGCGAGAAAGTCCTGAACACCGCTGAAATGAAGATGGTGGGACAGCATAACTACACCAACGCGCTGGCTGCGCTGGCGCTGGCTGATGCGGTCGGTCTGCCACGCGCCTCCAGCCTGGCAGCCTTAACGCAATTTAACGGTCTGGCACATCGCTTCCAGATGGTCCATGAACATCAGGGCGTGCGCTGGATTAATGACTCCAAAGCGACCAACGTCGGCAGCACCGAAGCGGCGCTGAATGGCCTGCAGGTTCAGGGAACGCTGTGGCTGCTGATGGGCGGTGATGGTAAGTCAGCCGATTTTACACCGCTGATCCCGTGGCTGCAGGGCGACAACGTGCGCCTTTACTGCTTTGGCCGTGACGGCGATGCGCTGGCCGCGCTGCGTCCTGACATCGCTGTGCGCACGGAAACGATGCGACAGGCAATGGAGCAGATCGCGCCACAGGTTAAAGCAGGCGATATGGTTCTACTGTCACCAGCCTGCGCCAGCCTCGACCAGTTCCGTAACTTTGAGCAGCGCGGTGAGCAGTTCGCGCAACTGGCGAAGGAGCTGAGCTGATGCGTATTCCTGGCGCCGGACTGGCGGGTTACTTCTCAGGACGCCTGAAAGATTGGGTGATGGGCGCACGCGAAAGTGATGATTCCTCGCTGGTGCTTTATGACCGCACACTGTTATGGCTGACGCTGGGCCTGGCGGTAATTGGTTTTGTGATGGTGACGTCGGCGTCTATGCCGGTAGGTCAGCGTCTGAATGACGACCTCTTTTACTTCGCCAAACGTGATGCGTTCTACATTGTGCTGGCTTTGGGTATGGCACTGGTCACGCTGCGGGTGCCGATGGATTTCTGGCAGCGCTACAGCAACGTGATGCTGATGGTCACGGTGGCGATGCTGCTGATTGTTCTGGTCGTCGGCAGCTCGGTCAACGGTGCCTCGCGCTGGATCGCGCTGGGTCCACTGCGTATCCAGCCTGCGGAGTTGTCGAAGCTCTCCCTGTTTTGCTATCTCGCCAGCTACCTGGTGCGCAAAGTGGAAGAGGTGCGTAACAACTTCTGGGGCTTCTGTAAGCCGATGGGCGTGATGGTCGTGCTGGCGGTGTTACTGCTGGCGCAGCCTGACCTGGGTACGGTGGTGGTGCTGTTTGTCACCACGCTGGCGATGCTGTTCCTGGCCGGTGCCAAACTGTGGCAGTTCATGGCCATCATCGGCTCCGGTATTTTTGCGGTGATCCTGCTGATCATTGCTGAACCTTATCGTATGCGTCGTGTGACCTCGTTCTGGAATCCATGGGAAGATCCGTTTGGTAGTGGCTACCAGCTGACGCAGTCTCTGATGGCATTTGGTCGCGGAGAATTCTGGGGGCAGGGACTCGGTAACTCGGTGCAAAAGCTGGAATATCTGCCGGAAGCGCATACCGACTTTATTTTCGCCATCATCGGGGAAGAACTCGGCTATGTCGGTGTGGTACTGGCACTTTTAATGGTATTCTTCGTCGCTTTTCGTGCGATGTCGATTGGCCGTCGTGCTCTGGAACTGGATCAGCGTTTTTCCGGCTTTTTAGCCTGTTCAATCGGTGTCTGGTTCAGCTTCCAGGCGCTGGTTAACGTCGGGGCTGCCGCCGGTATGTTACCGACCAAAGGCCTGACCTTACCGCTGATCAGTTACGGTGGGTCGAGTCTGATCATTATGTCGACCGCCATCGTCTTTTTATTACGCATAGATTATGAAACGCGCCTGGCGAAAGCGCAGGCGTTTACCCGAGGTGGTCGATGAGCGGTAAGCGATTGATGGTGATGGCAGGCGGAACCGGCGGACATGTCTTTCCCGGTCTGGCTGTCGCCCATCATCTGATGGAACAGGGCTGGCAGGTTCGCTGGTTAGGCACCGCCGACCGTATGGAAGCCGATCTGGTGCCAAAACACGGCATCGACATCGACTTCATCCGTATCAGCGGATTACGCGGAAAAGGCATGAAAGCACTGCTGCTGGCACCGCTGCGTATCTTCAATGCCTGGCGCCAGGCGCGTCGCATTATGAAAGACTGGCAGCCGGATGTTGTGCTGGGCATGGGCGGCTACGTTTCAGGACCAGGCGGCTTAGCGGCGTGGAGCTGCGGAATTCCGGTGGTGCTGCATGAGCAGAACGGGATCGCCGGGCTGACTAACAAATGGCTGGCGAAAATCGCTACCAAAGTTTTGCAGGCGTTTCCGGGCGCGTTTCCCGCCGCCGATGTGGTGGGGAATCCGGTTCGTACCGATGTTCTGGCTCTGCCTTTACCCGCGCAACGTCTGGCGGATCGTCGTGGCCCGATTCGGGTGCTGGTGATTGGCGGCAGTCAGGGTGCGCGGATTCTGAACCAGACGCTGCCGCAGGTTGCGGCGCTGGTGGGTGATGAGATCACCCTGTGGCATCAGACCGGTAAAGGGGCACAGCCCGAAGCAGAGAAAGCGTATCAGCAGGTGGGACAGACGCAGCATAAGGTCACTGAGTTTATTGATGACATGGCTGCCGCCTACGCCTGGGCTGATGTGGTGGTATGTCGCTCCGGCGCGTTAACCGTGAGTGAAGTTGCTGCCGCTGGTTTACCGGCGATTTTCGTGCCGTTTCAGCACAAAGATCGCCAGCAGTACTGGAACGCGCTGCCGCTGGAGAAAGCGGGCGCCGCCAGAATTTTTGAGCAGCCGCAATTTACTGCGGAGGCTGTAGCGGATTTGCTACGCCACTGGGACCGCGCAACACTGCTGACGATGGCTGAGCAGGCCCGTCAGGTGGCGATCCCCGATGCGACTGAACGGGTCGCTCAGGAAGTGGCTCGCGCCGCAAAGTAATCATTCCGGTCAGCGTGTCTGACCTGTACCCGAAGTGGGTACAAACTGAAATAGCAGGTAACTGAGAGCGATGAATACACAACAATTGGCAAAACTGCGTTCTATCGTGCCCGAGATGCGTCGCGTCCGGCACATCCACTTTGTCGGCATCGGTGGTGCTGGCATGGGCGGTATTGCCGAAGTGTTAGCAAATGAAGGCTACCATATCAGCGGTTCAGATTTGGCCCCTAACCCGGTGACGCAGAACCTGATCGCCCTGGGCGCCACCATTTATTTTAACCATCGCCCCGAAAACGTGACCGATGCCAGCGTCGTTGTGGTCTCCAGCGCCGTATCGCAGGATAACCCGGAACTGGTAGCGGCTCGTGAACAGCGTATCCCGGTGATCCGTCGCGCGGAGATGCTGGCTGAACTGATGCGTTTCCGTCACGGCATCGCCGTTGCGGGTACGCATGGCAAAACGACCACCACGGCGATGGTGTCGAGTATTTATGCGGAAGCCGGTCTTGATCCGACTTTCGTTAACGGCGGCCTGGTTAAAGCAGCAGGTACCCATGCGCGTCTGGGTCACAGCCGCTATCTGATTGCCGAAGCCGATGAGAGCGATGCGTCGTTCCTGCATCTGCAGCCGATGGTGGCGATTGTGACCAACATCGAAGCTGACCATATGGACACCTATCAGGGCGATTTTGAGAACCTGAAGCAGACGTTTATTAACTTCCTGCACAACCTGCCGTTTTACGGTCGTGCGGTGATGTGTGTGGACGATGTGGTTATCCGTGACCTGATCCCGCGCGTGGGCCGTCATATCACCACGTATGGTTTCAGTGACGATGCGGATCTGCGCATTGAAAACTATGAGCAGAGTGGCGCGCAAGGGCATTTTACCCTGATTCGTCAGGACAAAGCGCCGCTGCAGATTACGCTGAATGCGCCGGGTCGCCATAACGCCCTGAACGCGGCAGCCGCGGTTGCCGTCGCCAGTGAAGAGGGCATTGAAGACAATGCCATCCTGGCTGCGCTGGAGAGTTTCCAGGGCACGGGCCGTCGCTTTGATCTGCTGGGTGAATTCCCGACAGAGCCGGTGAACGGTCAGCCGGGCACCGCCATGCTGGTGGATGATTACGGTCATCACCCAACCGAAGTGGACGCGACGATTAAAGCTGCGCGCGCAGGCTGGCCGGATAAAAAACTGGTGATGGTGTTTCAGCCGCACCGTTACAGCCGTACCCGCGATCTGTTTGATGATTTCGCCAACGTGCTGTCGCATGTCGATGTGTTACTGATGCTGGATGTGTACTCCGCTGGTGAAACCGCGATTCCGGGTGCTGACAGCCGTTCGCTGTGCCGTGCCATTCGTAACCGGGGCAAGGTTGATCCGATTCTGGTGCCGGAACATGACGCGCTGCCGGAAATGCTGGCACCACTGCTGTCAGGCAATGACCTGATCCTGGTGCAGGGTGCCGGTAACGTCGGTAAGGTTGCCCGCAAGCTGGCGGAGACTAAGCTCCAGCCGGAACGCAAAGCGGAGGATCGTCATGGCGGATAAAGTTGCCGTATTAATGGGCGGCACCTCAGCAGAGCGTGAGGTTTCGCTGAACTCGGGTCAGGCCGTCGTCGCCGGACTGCGGGAAATGGGCATCGATGCGCATGGCGTCGACACCCGTGATGTGTCGGTGCTGACGCTGAAAGAGCAGGGCTTTACCAAAGCCTTTATCGCGCTGCATGGCCGGGGCGGGGAAGATGGCACGATGCAGGCGGTGCTGGAGTTCCTGCAACTGCCTTACACCGGCAGCGGCGTAATGGCATCGGCTGTGACCATGGATAAGCTGCGCACCAAACTGCTGTGGCAGGGGCGCGGTTTACCGTCAGGAAAATTTGTCTGGCTGACGCGTCAGCAGTTTGATGCCGGGCTGGATGCAGAGAGCAACGCAGCAATTGCGGCGCTGGGTCTGCCACTGTTTGTTAAGCCAGCCTGTGAAGGCTCGAGCGTGGGTATCAGCCGGGTTAACGATCTGAGCGCGCTGCCTGCCGCACTGGACATGGCGTTTAAGCACGACAATGACGTACTGGTCGAAGCGTTTCTCAGCGGCGCGGAGTATACCGTCGCGATTGTGGGCGATCGTATTCTGCCCTCAATTGAAATAAAGAGCGCCAGTGAGTTCTATGACTATGAAGCTAAATACATTTCTGACGATACTCAGTACGTCTGTCCGGCCGATTTAAGCGCTGAACGTGAAGCTGAATTACAACAGCTGGTGCTGGCGGCCTGGCGTGCACTGGGCTGTCGTGGCTGGGGACGGGTTGATGTGATGACGGATGGGGAAGGGCGCTTTCAGTTGCTGGAAGCCAATACCTCTCCGGGCATGACCAGCCACAGTCTGGTTCCTATGGCAGCGAAACAGGCGGGCATGAGTTTCCCGCAACTGGTTGCCCATATTCTGGAGCTGGCCGACTGATATGTCACAGGCGGCGATGAGAGTTCGAAACCGTGAACCGCAGGAGCGTATTCGCACCGGGCGCAGTAACGGAGCCCGACTGTTCGGCATTGTTTTTCTGCTGATGGTTATCGGGATTATGGTTGCCGGCGGGCTGGTAGTGCTGAAGTGGATGAACGATGCGTCCCGGCTGCCGCTGTCAAAACTGGTGGTGACAGGACAGACGCACTACACCACCCACGACGATATCCGCCAGGCGATTCTGTCGCTGGGTCCGCCTGGGACGTTTATGTCTCAGGATGTGGATATCCTGCAGCAGCAGATTGAGCGGCTGCCGTGGATAAAGCAGGTCAGCGTGCGTAAGCAGTGGCCGGACGAACTGAAGATCCATCTGGTGGAGTATACGCCGGTGGCGCGCTGGAACGATTTGCATATGGTGGATGCTGAAGGTGTCTCCTTCAGCGTACCCGCCAGTCATGCCGGCAAAGAAACAATGCCGATGTTGTATGGGCCAGAAGGGAGTGAGAAAGAGGTCCTGGCGGGCTATCACAGCATGGATGATGTGCTGAAAGCCCGGAAGTTTACCCTGAAGGTGGCGTCGATGACGGCCCGTCGTTCATGGCAGCTGGTCACCAGCGATGATGTACGTATCGAACTGGGCCGCAGCGACACCATGAAACGACTGAATCGCTTTATTGAGCTCTACCCGGTGCTGCAACAGCAAGGTCAGAACGAGAGCAAACGTATCAGCTACGTGGATTTGCGATACGACTCTGGCGCTTCTGTTGGCTGGACACCGGTCGTGATGGAGCCACAGGACAGTAATCAGCAACAGAACCAGGCACAGGCTAAACAACAATGATCAAGGCAACGGACAGAAAACTGGTAGTTGGACTCGAAATCGGCACTGCAAAGGTTGCCGCCCTGGTTGGGGAAGTTCTGCCCGATGGTATGGTCAACATTATTGGGGTGGGCAGCTGCCCTTCCCGCGGTATGGATAAAGGTGGCGTAAACGACCTTGAGTCGGTGGTGAAATGCGTTCAGCGCGCCATCGATCAGGCTGAGCTGATGGCAGATTGCCAGATCTCCTCCGTCTACCTTGCTTTATCGGGCAAACATATCAGTTGTCAGAACGAAATCGGGATGGTTCCGATTTCGGAAGAGGAAGTGACTCAGGATGATGTAGAGAACGTTGTACATACCGCCAAATCGGTGAGAGTACGTGACGAGCACCGCATCCTGCACGTGATTCCTCAGGAATACGCAATCGATTATCAGGAAGGGATTAAGAATCCGGTCGGACTGTCCGGCGTGCGCATGCAGGCAAAAGTGCACCTGATCACCTGCCACAACGATATGGCGAAGAACATCGTTAAAGCCGTTGAGCGTTGCGGGCTGAAAGTGGATCAGCTGATTTTTGCCGGCCTCGCCTCAAGTTTTGCAGTTCTGACTGAAGACGAACGTGAGCTGGGCGTCTGTGTTGTCGATATTGGTGGCGGTACAATGGACATAGCCGTATATACCGGCGGCGCTTTACGGCACACTAAGGTGATTCCGTATGCGGGCAACGTCGTCACCAGCGATATCGCCTATGCGTTTGGTACACCACCAACGGATGCTGAGGCGATTAAAGTGCGCCATGGCTGTGCGCTGGGCTCGATTGTCGGCAAAGATGAGAACGTTGAAGTGCCGAGCGTAGGCGGACGTCCACCGCGCAGCCTGCAACGTCAGACGCTGGCGGAAGTGATTGAGCCGCGCTATACCGAACTTTTGAATCTGGTCAATGACGAGATTCTGCAGTTACAGGAACAACTGCGTCAGCAGGGCGTGAAGCATCATCTGGCCGCAGGCATTGTCCTGACCGGTGGTGCAGCGCAAATCGAAGGACTGGCGGCCTGTGCGCAACGCGTATTCCATACGCAGGTGCGTATCGGACAGCCGCTGAATATTACCGGCCTGACTGACTATGCGCAGGAATCGTACTACTCCACCGCCGTGGGACTGTTGCATTACGGCAAAGAGTCGCACATGAACGGTGATGCAGAGACCGAAAAACGGGTTTCAGTAGGTAACTGGTTCAAGCGTATTAACAGTTGGTTAAAAAAAGAGTTTTAATTTTTGTGAAAGGGGATCATGCTGTTTTCTTTAGTGATCTCCAGGCGACAGGCACATAACGGAGAGAAATCATGTTTGAACCTATGGAATTAACCAACGACGCGGTGATTAAAGTCATCGGCGTCGGTGGCGGCGGCGGTAACGCCGTAGAGCACATGGTACGCGAACGTATCGAAGGTGTGGAATTCTTTGCTGTGAATACCGACGCGCAAGCGCTGCGTAAAACAGCGGTCGGCCAGACCATCCAGATCGGTAATAACATTACCAAAGGTCTGGGTGCGGGTGCGAACCCGGAAGTGGGCCGTAACTCTGCAGAGGAAGATCGCGAAGCACTGCGGGCTGCGCTGGAAGGGGCAGACATGGTCTTCATCGCAGCAGGCATGGGCGGCGGTACCGGTACCGGTGCAGCACCTGTGGTCGCTGAAGTGGCCAAGGATCTCGGTATCCTGACGGTGGCGGTTGTCACCAAGCCATTCAACTTCGAAGGCAAAAAACGCATGGCGTTTGCCGAGCAGGGGATCGCTGAACTCTCCAAGCATGTCGATTCACTGATCACCATTCCAAACGACAAGCTGCTGAAAGTGCTGGGTCGTGGCATTTCCCTGCTGGATGCGTTTGGTGCGGCCAATGACGTGCTGAAAGGGGCAGTCCAGGGTATCGCCGAGCTGATCACCCGTCCGGGCCTGATGAACGTCGACTTTGCTGACGTGCGTACCGTGATGTCCGAAATGGGCTATGCAATGATGGGTTCAGGCGTGGCGTGCGGTGAAGATCGTGCGGAAGAAGCGGCTGAAATGGCGATCTCCAGCCCGCTGCTGGAAGATATCGACCTGTCTGGCGCCCGTGGCGTGCTGGTCAACATTACTGCGGGCTTCGACCTGCGTCTGGATGAGTTCGAAACCGTGGGTAACACTATCCGCGCCTTCGCCTCTGACAACGCGACCGTGGTAATCGGTACGTCGCTGGATCCGGAAATGAACGACGAACTGCGCGTCACTGTCGTGGCAACCGGTATTGGCATGGACAAGCGTCCGGAAATCACGCTGGTCACCAACAAGCCAGCCAGCCAGCCAGTGATGGATCATCGCTATCAGCAGCACGGTATGTCACCGCTGCCGCAGGAGCAGAAGCCTGCTGCCAAAGTCGTTAACGATCAGGCTGCGCAGTCGAATAAAGAGCCAGACTATCTTGATATTCCGGCCTTTTTACGTAAGCAGGCCGACTAGGATTAACCCTATAATTGGGATTCTCCGCTCTTTGTGCTAAAGTGTCTGTCCGCTGGTAAAGTATACTGGCGGTCGGAAAGGTGATACTGCGAGATAATGCGATGATCAAACAAAGGACATTAAAACGTATTGTTCAGGCGACTGGCGTCGGTTTACATACCGGCAAAAAAGTCACACTGACATTACGCCCTGCGTCGGCTAACACCGGGGTCATCTATCGTCGCACCGACTTGAATCCACCGGTAGATTTTCCGGCTGATGCAAAATACGTGCGCGACACCATGCTGAGTACCTGCCTGGTGAATGATGAAGGCGTGCGTATTTCAACGGTTGAACACCTTAATGCCGCCCTGGCGGGTCTGGGTATCGACAACATTATTGTTGAAGTCGATGCGCCAGAAATCCCAATCATGGATGGCAGCGCAGCACCGTTTATCTATCTGCTGATGGATGCGGGCATCGAGCAGCTCAACAGCGCGAAGAAATTTGTGCGTGTTAAGCAGACCGTGCGTGTGGAAGAGGGTGACAAATGGGCAGAGATCAAACCGTATAACGGTTTCTCGCTCGATTTCACCATCGACTTTAAACACCCGGCTATCGATTCCAGCTCACAGCGCTATGCGATGAACTTCTCTGCTGACGCCTTTGTTCGTCAAATCAGCCGGGCGCGTACATTTGGCTTTATGCGTGAAATCGAATATCTGCAGTCTAAAGGCCTGTGCCTGGGCGGTAGCTTAGATTGTGCGATAGGTCTGGATGATTTCCGCGTACTGAATGAAGAAGGTCTGCGTTTTGAAGACGAGTTTGTCCGTCACAAAATGCTGGACGCGATTGGCGACTTGTTTATGTGTGGTCACAACATCATTGGCGCATTCACTGCGTTCAAATCGGGCCACGCGCTGAACAACAAGCTGTTGCAGGCGGTTCTGGCTAAGCAGGAAGCCTGGGAATGGGCAACCTTCGAAGACGAAGCTGAACTGCCAGTGGCATTCAAAGCACCGAATCTGGTTCTGGCTTAACTACCCCAGAACGTGAAACGGCTGGTTATGCTGACACCCTCTCCGGTCAGCGGCACCAGCCGTTTTTTTATTGCCTTCCGTAATACACTCGATGACTGCGACCTTGCTCGCAAAGCGTTGTCTGTTCTGCTGAATTGCTGAACAATTACACGCGTTTTCTCACGCCGCCTCTTTAATCCCACGTGTGGATGCCCCACATTAATGTTACTATCTGTGGCGCTTTTACAGGCCGAAATCCGTTGCGGCTCGCGGCGGGTACACGAAATCAAGAGCGCAACAGAGCATGCGCGATGGAAAGGTTGTGATCGGGATTCTTCTGCGCTGGCGACAATTAGGTAGACGCTACTTCTGGCCCCATCTCCTGTTAGGGATGGTAGCGGCCAGCTTTGGCCTGCCAGCCTGTGCGCAAAGCTCCGAACTCAACGCCTCGTCTGAATCGCCGGCAAGTAGTCTCTTTCTTGGCAATGCCACACGCTTCGATCATTTAATCCGGCTTCAGGAAGCATCCCGACGTCCAAGCTTCAGCGTGGATTACTGGCATCAGCACGCCATCCGCACCGTTATTCGTCACCTCTCTTTCACGCTGGCACCTCAGGTGCAGGCGGAGCAACAGCAGTTACCGCTGGCGGCACAAAAGCTGGCGCTGATCGACTCACTGCATAATTTACTGACATCACATTCTGCGCTGCACACTGCACCGCAGCAGATATCTGTACCGCCTCTTTTCACGGCCACTACCCGCTCATGGGTAGAATGGCATGCCAGCGTGCATGGCATTCGCGCCGGACCCGCCCGATTGTTCTGCTAATATTTTTGGTTTTATTCACGCTGTTTAGATTTTGCAGTCCGGAATGCGCCGGCTGAATTGAGAATATATTTACTATGTTAAGCAAAATATTGACCAAGGTTTTTGGTAGCAGTAACGATCGTACGCTGCGCCGTATGCGCAAAGTGGTGGACGTCATCAATAAGATGGAGCCCGATTTTGAGAAGCTCTCTGACGATGAACTGAAAGCGAAAACCGATGAGTTCCGCGAGCGCCTGAAAAAAGGTGAATCGCTGGAAAACCTGATCCCGGAAGCGTTCGCGACCGTGCGTGAAGCGAGTAAACGTGTGTTCGGCATGCGTCACTTCGACGTGCAGTTGATCGGCGGCATGGTGCTGAACGACCGCTGCATCGCTGAAATGCGTACCGGTGAAGGTAAAACCCTGACCGCAACGCTGCCAGCCTATCTGAATGCGCTGTCCGGCAAAGGCGTTCACGTAGTGACCGTCAACGACTATCTGGCACAGCGTGATGCGGAAAATAACCGTCCACTGTTTGAGTTCCTGGGTTTAAGCATCGGTATCAACATGTCGGGCCTGCCGGCTGTGGCGAAGCGTGAAGCCTATGCTGCTGATATTACCTACGGCACCAACAACGAATATGGCTTTGACTATCTGCGCGACAACATGGCTTTCAGCCCGGAAGAGCGTGTACAGCGTAAACTGCACTATGCGCTGGTGGATGAGGTCGACTCCATCCTGATCGATGAAGCGCGTACGCCGCTGATTATCTCTGGTCCGGCAGAAGACAGTTCTGAGCTTTACACCAAAGTGAACAAGATCATCCCTCATCTGGTTCGCCAGGATAAAGAAGATACCGAAACCCATCAGGGTGAAGGTGACTTCTGGGTCGATGAGAAAGCGCGTCAGGCTCACATGTCTGAGCGTGGTCTGGTGAAAGTGGAAGAGCTGCTGGTCAGCCAGGGCATCATGGAAGCGGGTGAGTCTCTCTACTCACCGACCAACATCATGCTGATGCACCACGTCACTGCAGCGCTGCGTGCGCACGCACTCTTTACCCGCGATGTTGATTACATCGTGAAAGATGGCGAAGTGGTGATTGTTGATGAACACACCGGCCGTACCATGCAGGGCCGTCGCTGGTCCGATGGTCTGCATCAGGCGATTGAAGCAAAAGAAGGCGTTGAGATTCAGAACGAGAACCAGACGCTGGCCTCTATCACCTTCCAGAACTACTTCCGTATTTACGAGAAGCTGGCCGGTATGACCGGTACTGCTGATACCGAAGCGTTCGAATTCAGCTCTATTTACAAACTCGACACCATTGTGGTGCCGACCAACCGTCCCATGGTGCGTAAAGATCTGGCCGACCTGGTCTACATGACCGAGAAAGAGAAGATCGATGCCATTATCGAAGATATCCGTGAGCGCACAGCCAACGGTCAGCCAGTGCTGGTGGGGACCATCTCGATTGAAAAATCAGAAGTGGTTTCTAACGAACTGACCCGTGCCGGTATCAAACATAACGTCCTGAACGCCAAATTCCACGCCCGCGAAGCAGATATCGTGGCGCAGGCCGGTCAGCCGGGTGCGGTCACTATCGCCACCAACATGGCCGGACGTGGTACGGATATTATGCTGGGCGGTAGCTGGCACGCTGAAGTGGAAGAACTGGAAGAGCCAACTGAAGCGCAAATCCAGGAGATTAAAGCGGCATGGCAGATTCGTCATGATGCGGTTCTGGCTTCTGGTGGTCTGCACATTGTCGGTACCGAACGTCACGAATCGCGTCGTATCGATAACCAGCTGCGTGGTCGTGCCGGCCGTCAGGGTGACGCTGGTTCTTCGCGCTTCTACCTGTCGATGGAAGATGCGCTGATGCGTATTTTCGCCTCAGACCGCGTCTCCAACATGATGCGTAAACTGGGCATGAAGCCAGGCGAAGCGATTGAGCATCCATGGGTCACCAAAGCGATTGCCAACGCACAGCGTAAAGTTGAAAGCCGCAACTTCGATATTCGTAAGCAGCTGCTGGAATATGATGATGTGGCAAATGACCAGCGTCGCGCGATTTACAGTCAGCGTAATGAGCTGCTGGATGTCTCTGACGTTAGCGAAACCATCAATAGCATTCGCCACGATGTCTATAAAGCCACCATCTACACCTATATTCCGCCGCAGTCGCTGGAAGAGATGTGGGACGTGCCGGGTCTGGAAGAGCGTCTGCGGGCTGACTTCGATCTGAACCTGCCGATTGCAGAGTGGCTGGATAAAGAGCCTGACCTGCACGAAGAAGTGCTGCGTGAGCGCATCATGACCCACGCCACGGAAAGCTACGCAGAGAAAGAGCAGATCGTTGGCGCAGAGATGATGCGCAACTTCGAAAAAGGCGTGATGCTGCAGACGCTGGATTCATTGTGGAAAGAGCATCTGGCTGCGATGGACTATCTGCGTCAGGGTATCCATCTGCGCGGCTATGCGCAGAAAGATCCGAAGCAGGAGTACAAGCGTGAGTCCTTCGCTATGTTTGCCGCAATGCTTGAATCACTGAAGTATGAAGTGATCAGTACGCTGAGCAAAGTGCAGGTGCGCATGCCAGAAGAAGTTGAAGCGATGGAGCAACAGCGTCGTGAAGAAGCTGAACGTCTGGCGCAGCAACAGCAGCTAAGCCATGTAGAAGAAGATCTGCTGGCAGCCGAGCCTGTGGCGGAGCAAAGTGGCGAACGTAAAGTCGGCCGCAACGATCCCTGCCCATGCGGTTCCGGTAAAAAGTACAAGCAGTGTCATGGCCGTATTGCCTGAGACTGAATGCTGATAAAAAAGGAGCCGCTGGCTCCTTTTTTTATGCACTCTGCTAACGTAATCTCTGCGCCAGCGCTGAGCTAAAGCGGTTAACTTCCGCTCCGGCATGCTCTAGAATCAGCCTTCATTCACTAATGACGACCGGATAGTTTCCATGAAGCACCTGCAGGTTGCAGTTGGCATCATTCGCAATGCCAATAAACAGATTTTCCTTGCCCAGCGCGCGGCAAGCTCTTACATGGCGAACAAGTGGGAGTTTCCTGGCGGTAAGATTGAAGCGGGCGAAAGCGCCGAACAGGGGCTGATCAGGGAGCTACACGAAGAGACCGGGATTGACGTCACTGAGGCACGCCCGATTGGTCATGCAGACCACAGCTATGACGATTTGCGCGTAACGCTGCATTTCTTTCTGGTTGAAGGGTGGAAAGGCGAGCCGTGGGGCAAAGAGGGTCAGCCACAGCGCTGGGTTGATCAGCATGCGCTGGTGGCGGAGGAGTTTCCACCCGCGAATCACCAGCTGATTGCGCGTCTGGTCGCGGGCGAACTCTGACTGGATGGGGCAGTGCGCCCCATCTCATCAGCGATCTTCTTCTTCGCTCCAGTTATCACTGTCGTTCATGTCGTTGCTGCTGGGAATGCGTTTTTCTTCTGCGGCCCATTCTCCTAAATCGATGAGCTGGCAGCGCTTACTGCAAAAAGGGCGCCACGGGCTGAGCTCATCCCAGATCACATCTTTGCCGCACTGCGGACAGGAAACAGTCATTACTTCTTGCTGCATATTTACCTCTAACAACAGGCCAGCTGGAAGTTAAGGCGGGCCGGAACTTCACCGCGCTCACTATCAAGTGGCATAAAACGAATGGCGTAGCGGCTTTTATGTCCGGACACCTGGGGATAGAGCGCATCGTCCAGCGACAATTGCAGTCGCAGCAGATCGGCACCCTCGGCATTATCCTGATAAAAACCATTAAGACTGGTCTGCATATGGAACGCGCCGGACTGGCGGATCAGATCCAGTACCATTGCCAGCGCATGATGCAGTGGCTCCAGCGTCTGCATCCAGGCCTCGACCTGCGCATCGCGCGTTTCCTGCGGCAGATGGAGCCAGATGTGCAGGCCCGGCAAATCAAAGCTGCAGCATCCGCCAGGAATGCTCAGTCGCTGACGCACCAGGGCAATCAGACGATCCTCGCGCAGTTGCTGGCCCATACGCGGTGCATTCATCAACTGCGTTGACTGAATTTTGAGTTTATCGCGCAGAGCATCCACCAGCGTCATATCGACGCCAGGCACGTCAGCCCACGCCCGTAATTTTTGCTGCTGACGCTCAAGTTCTTTCAACAGTTCTGTCCGCATGTCGCCGCGCTCAAAAATATCGAGCAACTCGCCAGTCAGGCGAAAAAAGGTCAGCGCATTAACGGTTTTATCCAGTGGTGTCGTTTCATCTAACTGATTAATCAAAAACTCAACCCGTAACCAGGTTCGCATTTTTTCATTCAGTGGGTGTTCAAACAGAACGGGTGTGCTCATGGTATTAATCCTGTTTCGTTGCCGCCAGCCTGAGATAGCGCTGATGGAGTTCGGCAACCTGTGGCAAGGCGTCGTCGGGCTCACCACTGTTATCAATAATGTCATCGGCACAGGCGAGGCGCTGCTGGCGCGTGGCCTGTGCGGCAATAATACGTTTCGCCTGTTCGACGGAAAGGTGGTCACGCTGCTGGGTGCGCGCTAACTGCGTTGCCTCATCGACATCCACCACCAGTACCCGATCAGCCTGGTGCTGTAACTGGTTTTCCACCAGTAATGGCACCACCCAGAGCACATAAGGTGAGGTGGCCTGGGCGATCAGTTCTCGTGTCCGGGCGTTAATCTGCGGATGCAGCAGGGCGTTTAACCAGCTTTTCTCTTCAGGCTGCTGAAAAATAATGTCGCGAAGCTGTTTACGATCAAGCGTTCCCTGATCCGTCACGATTGACGCGCCATAGCGTGCCTGAATGGCCTGCAAAGCGGGCGTGCCAGGTTCAACAACTTCGCGGGCGATCAGGTCAGCATCAATAATGTCCACGCCAGACGCGGCGAATGCCTGGGCAATCGTACTCTTTCCACTGCCGATTCCCCCTGTAAGCGCGACGATATAGGGCATGTTTCTCACCTGACTTCATAATCCGACATAGGTACAGGGTAATGATCTGGCTAAAAAAGGCAAAAATGCGCGGCAGATCACACCGATAAAGCACAACTAAATTTAACGGATTGTAGCGTAAATAAAGTGAAATTCGCAGTCTTGTCGCGCAGCGAGAGGCGCGTATCATAACGTCACTGGAGCTGTGCTTACTTCGTGAACGACGATTCATTGCCACTTACCAGGACACTGTTTATGCGTATTGAAGAAGATTTGAAACTGGGCTTTAAAGATGTCTTGATCCGCCCCAAACGTTCAACCCTGCAAAGTCGCTCACAGGTTGAGCTTGAGCGCAGCTTTACCTTCAGACATTCAGGCCTGAGCTGGAGCGGCGTACCGATCATCGCCGCCAACATGGATACCGTCGGCACATTTTCGATGGCCGAGGCGCTGGCCAGCTTCAATATCCTCACTGCCGTCCACAAGCATTACAGCGCAGACGACTGGCGGGCGTTTATTCAGCGCGTGCCTGCGACAGTCCTGAACCATGTGATGGTTTCAACCGGCACCTCAGAAGCCGACCTGACTAAACTGGTCGCGATTATGGCGCTGTCTGACGATCTGCAGTTTATCTGCATTGACGTGGCTAACGGCTACTCACAGCATTTTGTCGATTTCCTGCAGCGCGCGCGTGAAATGTTCCCGGCTAAAACCATCTGTGCCGGTAACGTGGTCACGGGCGAAATGGTGGAGGAGCTCATCCTCTCCGGCGCGGATATCGTCAAAGTCGGTATTGGCCCGGGTTCGGTCTGCACTACACGAGTGAAAACCGGTGTAGGCTATCCGCAGCTTTCTGCTGTCATTGAGTGTGCCGATGCGGCGCATGGTTTAAGTGGACAGATTGTCAGTGATGGCGGCTGTTCCGTGCCGGGCGATATTGCAAAAGCCTTTGGCGGCGGCGCTGACTTTGTGATGCTGGGTGGCATGCTGGCGGCACATGATGAGTGTGAAGGGCAGGTCGTCGAAGAGAATGGCGAAAGCTTCATGCTCTTTTACGGCATGAGTTCCGAATCGGCAATGAAGCGTCATGTCGGCGGGGTCGCGCAATACCGTGCCGCAGAAGGTAAAACCGTGAAGCTGCCATTACGTGGTCCGGTGGCTGATACCGCGCGTGATATTCTGGGTGGACTGCGTTCCGCCTGTACGTACGTCGGGGCTGAGCGCCTCAAAGAGCTGACCAAGCGCACGACCTTTATCCGGGTTAACGAGCAGGAAAACCGCGTTTTCAATCGATAGTCTTTCGGGGCGCACTCTGCGCCCCCTTAATGCATCGCATCACCCAGCCCGAACACCGGCAGATACATCGCAATCACCAGCGTGCCGACAATGCCGCCAATCACCACCATCATCATCGGTTCCAGTGACGCCGCCAGTGTGTCAGCGCGCTCTCGCGTTTCTGCCTCGTGCCATTCCGCCAGGCGAGCCAGCATCAAATCCAGTGCGCCCGCCTCTTCACCAACCCGAATCAACTGACCACATAAGGGCGTGAACAGCGGATGCTGCATCAGCGCCTGATGCAGAGGACTCCCCTGCGCAATATGCTGCTGCAGTCCGGCCATTGCTTCCCGCCAGAGTAATGAAGAGAGCGTGACTTCCACGGCGGCCAGCCCCTGTAACAGGGTTAACCCGGCGCGCTGCGTGAGATTCAGGATGGTATAGATCTGCGTCAGCTGCGTGCCTCGCCACAACCCGGAAAGCAGCGGGATGCGCAGGAAAAGCATCTGTTCACGGCGTTGCCAGCCTGGAGAGCGTCGTCGCAGCTGATGCCATCCAGCCAGCATCAGCGAAATACTAAAGGCCAGCACACCGCCCCATTCCTG
Organism: Pantoea vagans; assembly: GCF_004792415.1. Taxonomy (NCBI): domain Bacteria; kingdom Pseudomonadati; phylum Pseudomonadota; class Gammaproteobacteria; order Enterobacterales; family Erwiniaceae; genus Pantoea; species Pantoea vagans. Next base: position 3,329,882 of record NZ_CP038853.1, on the reverse strand, counting down.
AAGCGCGGCAGATAACTGCATGACCGCGGCTGTAAAAGCGGGCAGGGGCGCGTCAAAGGAGTCATACACCGCAACGAACTCTGGCAGCACGAACAGCAGCATGCCGCAGGTGACCGCTATCGCCACCAGCAGAATGAACAGCGGATAGCGTAACGCCTTTGCCACCTGATGCCATAATTGCTGCTGGCGGATCTGCTGCTGAGCCAGCTCACTGCAGCAGACATCCAGCTGCCCCGTCAGTTCGCCCACTTCCATCAGAGCCGGGTAGAGCGGCGGAAAAATCTGCGGCCATTCACGCAAAGCTTGTGAAAAAGGGGCACCGCTGAGTACCCGATGATGCAGGGCGAGCATCAGAGCCCGCCAGCCTGCATGAGGATGCCCCTCAGCCAGTAAAGCCAGACTCTCAGCCAGCGGCAGGCCCGCTTTGAGCAGGGTAGCCAGCTGACGAATCAGATCGGTTTTGTGCTGCCACGTCCACTCCCTCTGACGCCAGATTTTTTCCCGCTTCCAGCTCACCGGCAGAAGATCGCGCTGCGACAGCATCTGTAGCAGGTTGTCAGTGTCGACAGCCAGTAGCTGACCACTGAGTAACTGGCCCTGGCTATCGACCGCCTGCCAGCTGAATAAAGCTGTGTTAGCCATCGTCCAGCCCAATCACCCGTTGCATCTCTTCCAGCGAGGTATCGCCGCGGCTTACCGCTTCCAGGCCGGAAACCAGTAAAGTGCGCAATCCCTGCTGTTTCGCCAGACTGAGCAGATTCTCCAGCGGCATCTCGGCTGCAATCGCATTCTGCAGCCTGGCATTGATCGGCAGCAGCTCAAACAGCGCCAGCCGGCCAAAATAGCCGGAGAAGCAGTGGTCACAGCCGGGGGCCCGCCAGGTCTGCAGGGTGCCGGGCCAGAGTTCCGCAGGATAGTGCGCCACCGCCTCAGCGGGCTGACGGCAATGGGGGCAGAGGCGTCGGACCAGACGCTGTGCAACGATCAGTTTCAGCGCTGACCCCAGCAGATAACCGGGAATCCCCATCTGCCGCAGCCGGGTTAGCGTTTCGGCGGTGGAGTTGGTGTGCAGCGTCGACAGCACCAGATGCCCGGTCTGCGCCGCTTTCACCGCAATCTCCGCTGTTTCGGCATCGCGGATCTCGCCCACCATGATCACATCCGGATCCTGCCTCAGCAGCGCCCGCAGGACGCGGTTAAAATCGAGACCGTTTTTGGTGTGAATCTGCGTCTGGTTAGTGCCGGGCAGTGGGATCTCAATAGGATCTTCAACGCTGCACAGATTTTTTTCCGGTTTATTCAGGGCACTGAGTCCGCTATAAAGCGTAAACGTCTTGCCGCTGCCGGTGGGGCCGGTGACCAGGATCAGTCCCTGTGGCTGGGCCAGTGCGGCACAGAACAGACGCAACTGGGCAGCGGGTAAGCCGAGCTTATCCAGAGACAGCGCCGCGCTTTCACTCTGCAACAGCCGGACCACTGCTTTCTCGCCGCCATAGATGGGTAAGGTCGCCAGGCGGAAAGAGGCGGGTTTACCGGCAATCTCCATGCTGAACTGACCATCCTGCGGTAAGCGGCGTTCGGCGATATCCAGCCCACCAAGGATCTTCAGTCGTGCCAGCAACGCCGCAGGCTGAGTGGAAGGCAGTGAAGAGAGCGGATGCAGTACGCCATCAATGCGCAGTCGCACACGCAGACCCTCGCGGCAGGGTTCGATATGCACATCGGAGGCTCGTCGCTCCAGTGCCTGACGCAGGATAAGCTGTGTCGCTTCAATTGCTGACTCGGCAGGTGTCTCTTCGCGCGCAACCAGCGGTTTATCAGCGTGCTGGAGCTGATCAAGCCGGGCCTGCGGCCAGCATTCGATCTCAATCTGACACTGGCTGGCAAAGTTGAGCGCTTCAGCCAGTCCGGGCGGCACGCTCTCCGCGACGGCGACGCGCAGTAGACTGGCATCATGGTGCAGAACCAGAGCGCGATAGCGCTGGCATAATGCCGCAATCGTCTCATCAGGCTTGCTCATCGCTGGCTCCTTTATCCGCAAAGCGGAATTGTTCCCGGCAGTTGTCCTGCAGGCTGGTATTACTGCTGGTGCAGCTGCGTTGCCAGCTGATGCCGCCCTCTGTGCTGTCCCAGATCGGCAGCATTTCAACGCTCAGACCATTCAGGCTCTCCTGGCCAGTCAGCGTAATTACCCCGTTGGTCACGCTCAGTGTTGAGACATAGCGCGATCCTCTGGCTGCCGGAATGCCTGCTTCTCCGGCCTGACATTGTGTGGGACCACCGCGCTCCATGGCGCAAAGCTCTACCGCGGTTTTATAGGGCACCATCGTTTGCAGCATGTCGGTGAGGGCCGCACGCTGCAGATAGTTTTGATAAGCGGGCAGGCCAATGGCACTTAAGATGGCCACAATACCTACCACAATCATCAGTTCAACCAGCGTAAATCCACGTTGATAATTCATCACATCGTCTCCTGAGTTAAGAAGGCGACAGGGTAAAAATCGGGGGCGGTGAAAGACAGTCAGAGATCGGCGAACTGGAAAGCGTGATGTGAAGAGATTTCAGAATTGCAGCGCAGTCGAAACTGCGCCGGAAGCGGGGTCGCAAAATCGCCGTGTCAGGTTACGGCGGGACAGGCTATTTTTGTTTAAAACGCATTGAGAGATCCAGCGCCCGCACATGCTTGGTCAGCGCGCCAACCGAGACGTAGTCCACGCCGGTCAGGGCAATCTGCGGCAGGGTGGTTTCGGTCACGTTGCCGGAAACCTCCAGCAGCGTCCGCCCCTGGTTGAGTTCGACGGCTTCACGCATCGCTTCCAGACTGAAGTTGTCCAGCATCACAATGTCGGCTTCCGCTTCCAGCGCCTGACGTAACTCTTCTAATGATTCCACCTCTACCTCAACCGGCACATCGGGCTGCAGCCACTGCGCGCGTTCGACTGCCTGAGCAATCGATCCGCTGGCAATAATATGGTTTTCTTTGATCAGATAGGCGTCAGAGAGGCCGAGGCGATGATTGCTGCCTCCGCCGCACAGTACGGCATATTTAAGTGCAGTCCGCAGTCCTGGCAGCGTTTTGCGCGTATCCAGCAGTTGCGTCTGGCTTCCCGCCAGCAGCGCAACATAGCGGCTGACTTCAGTGGCAACGCCCGAGAGCGTCTGTACAAAATTAAGCGCCGTGCGCTCGGCGGTCAGCAGCAGGCGGGCAGGCCCCTCAATTTCAAACAGCAACTGATCTGCTTCGATCCGATCACTATCTTCAACATGCCAGTTCAGAGCCACATGCGAGCCGAGCTGAATGAACACCTCTTCAACCCAACGTTTACCACAGAAAACACCGGCTTCACGGGTGATGACCTGCGCATGGGCCTGCGTTTCAGCAGGTAACAGCTGCGCGGTAATGTCGCGATCGGCGTCGATTTCACCACCGAGATCCTCTTTTAACGCCAGCGCAACGGCATCCGGGATGTCACTTTCAATGCGTTTGATCAGGGCCTGACGGCGACTGTCGGGATCGTAACCACGGGATGACATAGGCATTTTACTCCAGAAACAGGAAGGACAGAGGCGGTCACAATAGCCTGAACCGGCATCAGGTTCCAGCAGTGGATAGCATTTTGTTTAGTATCCTTAACAAAGGGCAATTTAATGTCACCGGACCGACACACTAAGAGGCAAGAATCCTTTATTATTCATGCTATTCTCAGCCTGGCGATATAAGGAAAAACGGTATGAAAATCAAACAGGGCTGGCTGACCGGTGTGCGTCACGTGCCGTCAACGCATTGTAATGAACGCCCTGACGATGAGGCGCCTTCACTGCTGGTGATCCACAATATCAGCCTGCCACCCGGTGAATTTGGCGGCCCCTGGATTGACAGACTGTTTACCGGCACATTACCGCCGGATGCCCATCCCTATTTTGCGGATATCGCCGCGCTGAAAGTGGCAGCACACTGCCTGATTCGTCGTGACGGGGAGATTGTGCAATATGTCTCCTTTGACAAACGCGCCTGGCATGCAGGCATTTCGCAGTTTGAAGGACGTGAAAACTGCAACGACTTCTCCATCGGTATTGAGCTGGAAGGAACTGACAGCGAGCCGTATAGCGAGGCGCAATATCGGGCCTTGCAGCAGGTCACGCAGTTACTGCTGCAACACTATCCGGTAACGCCTTCGCGTATCACGGGGCACAGCGACATCGCGCCGGTACGCAAAACCGATCCCGGACCTGCTTTTGACTGGGACTACTACAAACAGCTGTTAACGCAGCAAAAATCGTGATTTTTGCGGGGTCAGTATGACGTTGTTTACCTTGTTGTTGGTTTTAGGCTGGGAGCGCCTGTTCAAACTGGGCGAGCACTGGCAGCTCGAACACCGGCTGGAGCCAATTTTTCGCCATCGCCGCCATTACTCCATGATGCGAACCCTGCTGATGACCTTACTGGCGATGGCGCTGACCGCGCTGGTGGTCTGGAGTCTGAAAGGATTGCTGTTTGGCGTGCTGCAGTTGCTGTTCTGGATCGTTGCCGGACTGCTCTGCATCGGTGCCGGCTCAGTACGTCAGCACTACCATCGCTACCTGAAAGCGGCCAGCCATGACGACGACGCGGCACATCAGGCGATGGCGGCTGAGCTGACGCTAATCCATGGTGTGCCGGTGGAGTGCAGCGAACGTGAGTTCCTGCGCGAGCTGCAGAATGCGCTGATCTGGATAAACTTCCGTTTTTATCTCGCCCCGATGTTCTGGCTGGTGGTGGGTGGCCCGTGGGGACCGGCGCTGCTGGTGGGTTACGCGTTTCTGCGCGCCTGGCAGGGCTGGCTGGCAAAGCACGGTACACCGATGGCGCGAGCGCAATCAGGCGTGGATGCGATTTTGCATCTGCTCGACTGGATCCCGGTGCGGCTGGCGGGTGTCGCTTACGCGCTGCTGGGCCACGGCGAAAAAGCGCTGCCCGCCTGGTTTGCCTCGCTGACCGATCGTCACCGTTCTCAGTATCACGTGCTGACGATGCTGGCGCAGTTCTCACTGTCGCGCGATCCGCACACCGATAAAGTTGAAACGCCACGGGTGGCCGTGGCGTTAGCGAAACGGACTTCGCTGGTGCTGGTTGTTGCCGTCGCGTTGCTGACGATTTACGGCACGCTGGTGTAATCAGCAGGTGGCACGCCGAAATCGGGCGTGCCATCTTCCCGCCAGCTGAAATATTTCAGTCGGGTATGGCGGTTCGGATCCCAGAGTGGATCGCCCTCAATTTCAGTGTAATTACGCGCATGGTAAACCAGCACGTCGCGTCCTGCCTCATCCTGAGTAAAGCTATTGTGACCCGGCCCGTACTGGTGGTTGTCCCAGCTGGACACAAAAACTGGTCGCGCTGATTTCTGCCAGGCCGCGACATCAAGCGGGTTGGCATCTGCGGCAATCGACAGGAGCCCCAGACAGTAATTCTCATCGGTGGCGCTGGCGGAGTAGGTCACAAACAGCCGATCGCCGTGACGGATGACCGCCGGACCTTCATTAACACTGAACCCTGCACATTCCCACTCATATTCCGGCCGGCTTAGCATCACCGGCGTGCCTTTCAGCGTCCAGGGATTCAGCAGCTCAGCCAGGTAGAGGTTAGAGTTGCCGGGAATCAGGGGATCTTTCTGCGCCCAGAGATACCAGTTTTTGCCCTGATGCACGAAGTGGGTAGCATCCAGTGAGAAGCTGTCGAACTGACTGAAGACGCGGCGGCAGGGCTGCCATTCGCCCTGCAACGGATCTGCGGCTTCGCATACCAGCGCATACATCCGGTGCTGAAACAGTCCTTCTTTGATCTCCCGCGTCGGGGCTGCCGCGAAATAGATGACCCATTGACCGTCAATGTAGTGCAGCTCAGGTGCCCAGATTAATTCGCTGCAGGAACCACTCGCGGGCTTGCGCCAGACCACAACTGGTTCGGCGCTGCGCAGGCCAGCCAGCGTGGTAGCGCGCCGGATCTCCAGCCGGTCATATTCCGGCACCGAGGCCACAAAATAGTAGTGCTGTTCATGGCGCAGGATAAAGGGATCGGCGCGCTGCTCAATAAAAGGATTCGGCAGGATTGCAGTCATTTAACATCTCCGGTTGGCGTGACAACACCGTTACGCAGGCGAACAGTGTGTAACTCATGGAAGTTTTCGCGGCGCAGCGCAAGATCCTGCTGGATGGTAATCATCATTTTGCGGTCAACCTTCATCAGCCGCACCACACCTGCAGTAATCAGATAGCCGACGCCCGGAATAACGGTGAACAGCAGCATGATGCCGTTAATCGCCTCGGGTGACTGCTGTTTAGCGCCTGCATTGTAGCCGTAGATCGACAGCAGAAAGCCGACCATCGCACCAGCCACCGCCAGTCCCACCTTAAGGAAGAACAGGTTGCCGGAAAAGCTGATACCGGTAATGCGTTTGCCGGTTTTCCATTCGCCGTAGTCATCCACATCGGCCATCAGCGACCAGTGCAGCGGAGAGGGGATCTGATGCAGAATATTCAGCACAAAATAGGCGACCACAACCATCACGGTAGCATGGGGATCGATCCAGTAGAAGGCGCTGGAGAAGAGGGCCAGTGCGATATTGGTCCAGAAGAAGACTTTGAGTTTGCACCAGCGATCGGTGAGCAGTTTTGCCAGCGTGCTGCCGAACATCATGCCAATGACTCCCAGACTGATAAACAGCGTGGCGAAGTGCGTTGACTGGCCCATGACCCAGGTCACGTAATACATGGTGGCCGCCATGCGGATAAAGCCAGGACAGACATTACAGAAGGTCAGCAGCAGAATGCGCACCCACTGGTCATTCTTCCAGACGTCACGCAGATCTTTCTTCAGATCATCATTGCTCGGCACGGCCGGGCGAATACGTTCCCGTACCGTGGCAAAGCAGAACAGAAACATCGCCAGACCAATGGTGGCCAGTACCGCCATCGCCATCTGATAGCCACGTGCTTTGTCTTCACCGCCAAACCACTCCGCCATCGGCAGCAGCGACAGCGACAGTATCAGCGTGGCGATGCCGACCATGACAAAGCGGTAAGACTGGCAGGAGACACGCTCACCGGGATCGTTGGTAATCACGCCGCCCAGCGAACAGTAAGGAATGTTAATCGCGGTATAGGTCAGCGACATCAGGAAGTAGGTGACGAAGGCCCAGATCACCTTGTTGTGGTAAGTCCAGTCTGGCGTGGTGAACATCAGAACGCTGAAGACCACATAGGGCACGGAAACCCACAGCAGCCAGGGACGAAAACGGCCCCAGCGACTCTGGGTGCGATCGGCGATGGCACCCATAATCGGGTCGGTGACTGCATCCAGCACCCGGACCGAAAGCAGCAGGGTTCCGACCAGCGCCGGAGCCAGCCCGAAAACATCGGTATAGAAGTAGTTCAGGAACAGCATGATGGCACCGCCAATCATGTTGCATCCGGCATCGCCCATGCCATAACCCAGTTTTTCCCGAAACGAGAGGGCTGCACCTTTCATGGTTTTCTCCTGCGCATCCAGTGTGAACAGGAATTATTGTCATCAAATCAGCGAGATGAATGGGAGTAATTCGTCATGAAGATGGACAAAACAGGTGCGGGAAGAGAAGTGTGAACTGGATCGGGGCTGAAGAGGGGCAGGGGAACGCGGGTGACGTACTGCAACCTCCCACAGGAGGTCACAGTACGCGGTAAGGCATCAGGCCTTTTGCGTCTGGTTCTTGATAAAGTAACCAATACCCAGAATGACCAGCCAGACCGGGATCAGCCAGACAGAGATCGCCATGCCCGGCGTGGTCGCCATCAGCACCAGAATCGCCGCCAGGAAGACCAGGCAAATCCCGTTACCCGCCGGATAGAGCAGCGCTTTGAAGCGGGTGGTGACGCCCTGCTGATCTTTCTTACGACGGAACTTGAGGTGCGCCAGGCTGATCATCGCCCAGTTGATCACCAGCGCGGAGACGACCAGCGACATCAGCAGGCCAAACGCTTCGCCCGGCATCAGGTAGTTGATCAGCACGCACAGCGCAGTGGCAACAGCCGAGACCAGAATGGTTAAGACCGGCACACCGCGACGATCGACTTTCAGCAGCGCTTTCGGCGCATTGCCCTGCTGTGCCAGACCAAACAGCATGCGGCTGTTGCAATAAACGCAGCTGTTATAGACCGACAGGGCCGCCGTCAGGATCACCACGTTCAGCGCATTCGCTACCATGGCATCGCCCAGCTCGTGGAAAATAAAGACGAACGGACTGACTTCTGACGTGACACGGCTCCACGGCATCAGAGACAGCAGCACCGCCAGTGAACCAATGTAGAAAATCAGAATACGCCACAGCACCTGGTTAGTGGCTTTTGGAATGCTTACTTCCGGGTTGTCAGCCTCTGCAGCGGTGATACCCACCAGCTCCAGTCCGCCAAACGAGAACATGATAATTGCCATGACCGCGACCAGACCGCCGATGCCGTGCGGGAAAAAGCCGCCCTGTTCCCACAGGTTGCGCACGGTTGCCTGCGGACCCGCGTGACCACTGAACAGCAGCCAGCCACCAAACAGGATCATGCCGATGACCGCAACCACTTTAATAATGGCGAACCAGAACTCCATCTCACCGAACACTTTCACATTGGTCAGGTTGATGGCGTTGATCATCACGAAGAAGATGGCGGCTGAGGCCCAGGTCGGAAAGTCTGGCCACCAGAACTGGATATATTTACCGACGGCGGTGAGCTCTGCCATGGCAACCAGCACATAGAGCACCCAATAGTTCCAGCCTGAGGCGAAGCCGGCAAAGTTGCCCCAGTATTTATACGCGAAGTGGCTGAAGCTGCCGGCGACCGGCTCTTCCACCACCATTTCACCCAGCTGACGCATGATTAAAAAGGCAATAAAACCGGCAATCGCATAGCCCAGAATAACGGCCGGTCCGGCGGATTCAATGACCGATGCGCTGCCCAGAAACAGCCCGGTTCCCACTGCACCACCCAGCGCGATGAGCTGAATGTGGCGGTTCTTAAGACCACGTTTCAGCGCTTCGCCTTGCTGTTGTTCCATACAAACCTCGTGATGTTTTTATTCTTCGTTCGCAGCGCAGTCCGCTGTAATGAAGTAGTTACAATAACGTATTGATTATTTTACGGTATCTGGCCTGCTGAATGCTGCCATCTGCTACCCTGGCGACAAGAATAGTGATAAGCGAATCTCTTTGCACCTGCTTTCGCCTTTCGTGCTGAGAGTTGACTGAAAAAACGCCGTCCCGGTCACGTCTGTCCCCCGCAAACTTCTGCCATGAAATGCCGTTAATGACGAATAGCTTTCACTTATGGTTACCGCTGCGCTCAGGCCCTGAGCGGGTGTAAGGTTTGGTAAAAGTGCATTTATTTAACATTTACAGGAACGAGGATTTTTCATTTTTTTAACCGCGAGTTAGCGTCAGCACAGGCTTGCGGGGGATGTGAATGTCGCAGACACCATATAGACACAAGGTGAATACTTTGTTACTTTACCGGCACCTCTTTGCAATTGGTATTACCAATTTACTCCGGACGATTGGCTTAATAAGAAGGGATGATGGCTTACAGTAAGATTCGCCAACCCAAGCTCTCCGACGCTATCGAGCAACAGCTCGAATCCCTGATTATGGAAGGGACACTGCGTCCGGGAGAGAAGCTGCTCCCTGAGCGCGAACTCGCTAAACAATTCGATGTCTCACGTCCATCTCTCCGCGAAGCGATCCAGCGCTTAGAAGCCAAAGGATTATTGCTGCGCCGACAGGGTGGCGGAACATTCGTACAGGAGCATCTCTGGCAAAGCATGAGCGATCCACTCGTTGAGCTTCTCGCCGACCATCCGGAATCACAGTTTGACCTGCTGGAAACACGTCATGCCTTAGAAGGCATCGCGGCCTATTACGCAGCTCTGCGCGGCACGGAAGAAGACCTGCTGCGCATTCGCGACTGCCATGTGCATATCCAGCAGGCGCAGGACAGCGGCGACTTAGACGCCGAAGCGGACGCAGTGATGCAGTATCAGATCGCTGTCACAGAAGCGGCCCATAATGTTGTGCTTTTACATTTGCTACGCTCAATGGGCCCTATGCTGGAACAAAACGTTCGTCAGAATTTCGAATTGCTCTACTCGCGCCGGGAAATGCTGGCAAAAGTGAGCGGTCACCGCGCCAGAATCTTTGAGGCGATTGTGGCTCGTGAGCCAGAAAAAGCGCGCGAGGCTTCACACCGTCACCTGGCGTTCATAGAGGAAATCTTGCTGGACAGAAGTCGGGAGCAGAGCCGTCGAGAACGCTCCCTGCGTCGTTTACAGCAACGTAAGGAATAACGTGCGACAAAGATCGTACGGACATCAGACGAGGCTGCCTGCATCTGCTTTAACAGGCTCCCGATTATTCAACGTATTAGACACAGATAAGGAACACACCCATGTCAGAACGTTTACACAATGACGTGGATCCGATTGAAACTCGTGACTGGCTACAGGCGATCGAATCGGTCATCCGTGAAGAAGGTGTTGAACGTGCACAGTATCTGATTGATCAGGTACTGGGTGCAGCCCGCAAAGGCGGCGTAAAAGTGGCTGCAGGTTCGTCTGCAATCAGCAACTACATCAACTCTATTGCCGTTGAAGATGAACCCGATTATCCGGGCAACACCTCTCTTGAACGTCGTATCCGTTCCGCAATCCGCTGGAACGCCATCATGTCGGTGCTGCGCGCGTCGAAGAAAGATCTGGAACTCGGTGGTCACATGTCCTCCTTCCAGTCTTCTGCGACGATTTATGAAGTGTGCTTCAACCACTTCTTCCGCGCCCGCAGTGACAAGGATGGCGGCGATCTGGTCTATTTCCAGGGCCACATCTCTCCAGGCATCTATGCCCGTGCGTTCCTTGAAGGTCGCCTGACTGAAGATCAGATGAACAACTTCCGTCAGGAAGTTGACGGTAAAGGTCTCTCTTCTTATCCGCACCCGAAACTAATGCCGGAATTCTGGCAGTTCCCGACCGTATCAATGGGTCTGGGTCCATTGTCAGCGATCTATCAGGCGAAGTTCCTGAAGTATCTGGAACACCGTGGCCTGAAAGACACCTCTGCTCAGACCGTTTACGCCTTCCTGGGTGATGGCGAGATGGATGAGCCGGAATCTAAAGGTGCGATTACCATCGCCACCCGTGAAAAACTGGATAACCTGGTCTTCATCATCAACTGCAATCTGCAGCGTCTGGATGGCCCGGTAACCGGTAATGGCAAGATCATCAACGAGCTGGAAGGCATCTTTGCCGGTGCTGGCTGGGAAGTGATCAAGGTCATCTGGGGCGGACGCTGGGATGAGCTGCTGCGCAAAGATACCAGCGGCAAGCTGATTCAGCTGATGAACGAAACCGTTGACGGTGACTACCAGACCTTCAAATCCCGTGATGGTGCCTATGTGCGTGAGCACTTCTTCGGCAAATATCCTGAAACCGCGGCGCTGGTTAAAGATATGTCCGATGATGAAATCTGGGCATTGAACCGTGGCGGCCACGATCCGAAGAAAATCTATGCGGCACTGAAAAAAGCGCAGGATACCAAAGGCAAGCCAGTATTGATCCTGGCGCATACCATTAAAGGTTATGGTATGGGCGACACCGCGGAAGGCAAAAACATTGCTCACCAGGTGAAGAAGATGAACATGGATGGCGTACGCTATATCCGTGATCGCTTCAACGTGCCGGTTGCTGACGATAAAATCGAAGAACTGCCATACGTCACCTTCGAGAAAGGCTCAGAAGAGCATGCTTATCTGCACGGTCAGCGCGAGAAGTTAGGCGGCTACCTGCCAACGCGTCAGCCGAAGTTCACTGAAAAGCTGGAAATGCCAGCACTCGAAGAGTTCAGTGCGCTGCTGGATGAGCAGAACAAAGAGATCTCGACCACCATCGCCTTTGTGCGTGCCCTGAACGTGATGCTGAAGAACAAGTCGATCAAAGATCGTCTGGTTCCGATCCTCGCCGATGAAGCGCGTACCTTTGGTATGGAAGGTCTGTTCCGTCAGATTGGTATCTACAGCCCGAACGGTCAGCAGTACACCCCGCAGGACCGCGAGCAGGTTGCTTACTATAAAGAAGACGAGAAAGGTCAGATTCTGCAGGAAGGGATCAACGAGCTGGGCGCAGGTTCATCCTGGCTGGCTGCGGCGACCTCTTACAGCACCAACAACCTGCCGATGATTCCGTTCTACATCTATTACTCGATGTTCGGCTTCCAGCGTATCGGCGATCTGATGTGGCTGGCGGGCGACCAGCAGGCACGCGGCTTCCTGGTCGGCGGCACCTCGGGTCGTACGACGCTGAACGGCGAAGGTCTGCAGCATGAAGATGGTCACAGCCACATTCAGTCGCTGACTATCCCGAACTGTATTTCTTACGATCCTTCATACGCTTATGAAGTGGCTGTCATCATGCATGACGGTCTGGTGCGTATGTATGGCGAAGCGCAGGAGAACATTTACTACTACATCACCACGCTGAACGAAAACTACCATATGCCAGCCATGCCGCAGGGTGTGGAAGAAGGTATCCGTAAGGGTATCTACAAGCTGGAAACGGTAGAAGGCAGCAAAGGTAAAGTGCAGCTGCTGGGCTCAGGTTCTATCCTGCGTCACGTGCGTGAAGCCGCGCAGATCCTGGCGAAAGATTACGGTATCGGCTCTGATGTCTACAGCGTGACCTCGTTCACCGAACTGGCGCGTGATGGCCAGGATTGTGAGCGCTGGAACATGCTGCATCCGACTGAAGAAGCGCGTGTACCTTACATCGCTCAGGTGATGAACGACGCACCTGCTGTTGCTTCAACCGACTACATGAAACTGTTCGCTGAGCAGGTTCGTAGCTATGTCCCGGCCAGCGATTATCGCGTACTGGGTACCGATGGCTTTGGTCGCTCTGACAGCCGTGAGAACCTGCGTCATCACTTCGAAGTTGATGCATCTTATGTGGTGGTTGCCGCGCTGGGTGAGCTGGCTAAACGCGGCGAGATCGAGAAGAAAGTGGTGGCCGATGCGATCACCAAATTCAATATCGATGCCGATAAAGTTAACCCGCGTCTGGCTTAAGAGGTAATAGAGTAATGGCTATCGAAATTAAGGTACCGGATATCGGGTCTGACGAAGTTGAAGTCACCGAGATTCTGGTGAAAGTTGGCGACAAGGTGGAAGCCGAGCAGTCGCTGATCACCGTGGAAGGCGACAAAGCCTCAATGGAAGTGCCGTCGCCGCAGGCTGGCGTAGTGAAAGAGATTAAGATCTCTACCGGTGACAAAGTTGAGACCGGCTCACTGATCATGGTGTTTGATGCTGAAGGTGCTGCTGAAGCAGCACCAGCACCGGCCGCAGAGAAAAAAGCGGACGCGGCGCCAGCCGCTGCTGCGGCTACTGCCAGCAAAGAAGTGGCGGTTCCGGATATCGGCGGTGACGAAGTCGAAGTCACTGAGATTCTGGTTAAGGTTGGCGACAAAGTCGAAGCCGAGCAGTCACTGATTGTGGTGGAAGGTGACAAAGCCTCCATGGAAGTTCCGGCACCGTTCGCGGGTGTGGTCAAAGAGATCACCATTGCGACAGGCGACAAAGTCAGCACCGGTTCAGCCATCATGGTCTTTGAAGCAGAAGGCGCAGCACCGGCCTCTGACGCGAAGCCAGAAGTGAAAGAAGAAGCGGCATCGGCACCCGCTGCTGCTGCGGGCGCAAAAGAAGTCAACGTGCCGGATATCGGTGGTGATGAAGTCGAAGTCACCGAGATCCTGGTCAAAGTTGGCGACAAAGTTGACGCTGAGCAGTCACTGATCGTGGTTGAAGGCGACAAAGCCTCAATGGAAGTCCCTGCGCCGTTTGCAGGTACGGTCAAAGAGCTGAAAGTCGCAACCGGCGATAAAGTCAGCACCGGCTCACTGATCATGGTGTTCGAAGTCGAAGGTGCTGCTCCGGCCGCCCCTGCGGCTGCGAAACAGGAAGCTGCTCCGGCGCCTGCTGCGAAATCTGATGCTAAGCCAGCCGCCGCGGCGCCAGCAGCCAAAGCCGACAGCAAAGGTGAGTTCGCAGAGAACGACGCTTACGTTCACGCAACTCCGGTGATCCGTCGCCTGGCGCGTGAGTTCGGTGTTAACCTGGCGAAAGTCAAAGGCACCGGCCGTAAAGGTCGCATCCTGAAAGAAGACGTGCAGACTTACGTGAAAGACGCCGTAAAACGCGCTGAAGCAGCACCTGCTGCGGCAAGCGGCGGTGGTCTGCCGGGCATGCTGCCATGGCCGAAAGTTGATTTCAGTAAGTTTGGCGAAATCGAAGAAGTCGAACTGGGTCGTATCCAGAAAATTTCTGGCGCGAACCTGAGCCGTAACTGGGTGATGATCCCGCACGTTACGCATTTCGACAAAACCGATATCACCGATCTGGAAGCGTTCCGTAAGCAGCAGAATGCTGAAGCAGAGAAGCGTAAGCTGGATGTGAAGTACACGCCTGTCGTATTCATCATGAAAGCAGTCGCTGCGGCGCTTGAGCAGATGCCACGCTTCAACAGCTCGCTGTCTGAAGATGCGCAGAAACTGACGCTGAAGAAATACATCAACATCGGTGTGGCGGTTGATACGCCAAATGGCCTGGTCGTTCCGGTCTTCAAAGACGTGAACAAGAAGGGCATCACCGAGCTGTCGCGTGAACTGATGGCGATTTCGAAGAAAGCGCGTGACGGTAAGCTGACAGCGGGCGACATGCAGGGCGGATGTTTCACCATCTCCAGCCTGGGCGGCCTGGGTACCACACATTTCGCGCCGATCGTTAACGCGCCGGAAGTGGCTATCCTGGGTGTCTCTAAATCGGCGATGGAGCCGGTGTGGAATGGTAAAGAGTTTACGCCGCGTCTGATGATGCCGATTTCTCTCTCCTTCGACCACCGCGTGATCGACGGTGCTGATGGTGCGCGATTCATCACCATTATCGGCAATATGTTGTCTGACATTCGTCGTTTAGTTATGTAAATGTGAAGAAGGCCGGCGGATGCCGGCCTTCCTTTAACGATTCGTCGCGCCGCTGTTGGCAGTTTGTTAACAATTCTGTAAACTCTTGCGGTGAAAGTCCCGGTGGAACAAGGGCATTATAAGAACGTCTGACCCGCCGGATATCAATTAAGAGGTCATGATGAGTACAGAGATTAAAACCCAGGTCGTGGTACTTGGGGCAGGTCCTGCAGGTTACTCTGCAGCCTTCCGTTGTGCGGATTTAGGTCTGGAAACCGTACTGGTAGAGCGTTACAGCACCCTCGGTGGTGTTTGTCTGAACGTCGGTTGTATCCCATCTAAAGCGCTGCTGCACGTTGCTAAAGTGATTGAAGAGGCGAAAGCCCTTGAAGAGCACGGCATTGTGTTTGGCCAGCCATCTACTGATATCAACAAGATTCGCAGCTGGAAAGAGAAGGTTATCAACCAGTTGACTGGCGGCCTGTCAGGTATGGCAAAAGGTCGTAAAGTCACCGTGGTGAATGGCCTGGGCAAATTCACCGGTGCTAACACCCTGGTGGTTGAAGGAGAAGGCGGCGCGACCACCATCAACTTCGATAACGCCATCATCGCTGCGGGTTCACGCCCAATCGAACTGCCATTCATTCCACATGAAGATCCACGCGTCTGGGACTCTACCGATGCGCTGGAACTGAAAGAAGTGCCGAAGCGTCTGCTGGTCATGGGCGGCGGTATCATCGGTCTGGAAATGGCGACGGTCTATCACGCGCTGGGTTCAGAGATCGATGTGGTTGAGATGTTCGACCAGGTTATCCCGGCTGCGGATAAAGACGTGGTGAAAGTCTTTACCAAAAAAATCAGCAAGAAATTTAACCTGATGCTGGAAACTAAAGTGACCGCCGTTGAAGCAAAAGACGATGGCATTTACGTTTCAATGGAAGGCAAAAAAGCACCAGGCGAAGCGCAGCGTTATGACGCGGTGCTGGTTGCTATCGGTCGTGTGCCGAACGGCAAAGGTCTGGATGCCGGTAAAGCGGGCGTGGAAGTGGACGATCGCGGCTTCATCCGCGTCGACAAACAGATGCGTACCAACGTGCCACACATCTATGCTATCGGCGACATCGTCGGTCAGCCAATGCTGGCGCACAAAGGCGTGCATGAAGGCCACGTAGCGGCTGAAGTGATCTCTGGTCTGAAGCACTACTTCGATCCGAAAGTGATCCCTTCAATTGCCTATACTGAGCCAGAAGTTGCCTGGGTCGGTCTGACCGAGAAAGAAGCGAAAGAGAAGGGCATCAGCTACGAGACTTCCACCTTCCCGTGGGCTGCCTCTGGCCGTGCTATCGCTTCTGATTGTGCAGACGGCATGACCAAGCTGATTTTTGACAAAGAGACGCACCGTATTATCGGTGGCGCGATTGTCGGTACTAACGGCGGCGAGCTGTTAGGCGAAATCGGTCTGGCCATTGAGATGGGTTGTGATGCGGAAGATATCGCTCTGACCATTCACGCTCACCCGACCCTGCATGAGTCAGTCGGTCTGGCTGCAGAAATCTTCGAAGGTAGCATCACCGATCTGCCTAACGCGAAAGCGAAGAAGAAGTAAGTTTCTGCCGCAGTGATTGAGAAAGCTCCCGTTATGGGGGCTTTTTTTTGGGCCGTCATTTTGATCATAAGCGTCAGTAGATTCTGCCATTCATTCCTCTGACAGACACTTCAGGCCGAGGGAGAATCGCCCGGAATTGCACTTCAATATTACTGATATTCAGCCTTTGTGCTGTCGGACTAGCAATGTCAGTAAGCCGTTAACCCTAACGCGCGAGGCGGTGTGTCAAAAAGCCCGGCGGGGGAAAGGTGGGGCATCAGAACGGCTATGCAGACTTAAGAGAATGCATGTTACCTACCAGGAATGTGCGGATGGCATTGTCGATGACTTCACGCGTCAGCTCTGACTCTGCGACGATGATTTGCAGACCAATACCACTACGATAGCCATGCTGGATGCGATAACCAGGGGTGATTACGGGTGGGGTGTCGCGGAGAATATCTGCCACGCGCTTGTTAATGTAATTATGATATGTCATCCCGCCGAACTGGGGATAAGCAACGCGGGTGCGCTTTACCTGCTTATAGCTGACAATCTTTCCTTTCGCGTCATAGTTGGACACTGTCTCTAAACGCAATTCATCCTCCAGTTGGGCCTGGTCAAGCATTGCAGTGGCTTCATTGAGTACCCGGTTTTCGATGATATCCATGCGAGCGACATCAGCAGTAACGATCTCAGCGTTCCAATAGATGGTGGGATCTTGATCATCCAGGAAAAGTACATCACTCCAGATCCAGACCCAGCCCGCCGCAATAGCCTCTGCGTTTTCAGAATCACAATCATCGTAATGTTGCCCACCGCAGCGCTCACGCTCGCGATGGATAAGATTTTTGATGTGCTGAACACGCGTGCGACGGTGGCGGCGGGAAAGTGAGGTAAAAGGCTTGAATTTGCGGGTCATGGATTACTCTGCGCAATTTATGCTGGGAGGAATCCAGCCCCGCAGTTTAGCGAAAGGAAATGATGAGAGCTAGCGAAATAGCAGGGTTATAAGGAGCGAGCGGCCAGAAAGAGCTGCTGTGTGCGTGCCCTTACATTTACGTTCAGCGGCGCACCTCCCACGCCGCCACCCGTTCAACAAACATCTGCGCCAGTTCAGCAATGGCGCTGTTGCCGGGCAGTCTCTCTTCATTGATGTACATCACCAGCGTACTACTGCGTCGGCGGCCCTGAAGCAGCGGCAGGGGACGTAGTTCACCGCTTTTTAAGAGGCCGGCGATATTCTGTTCCGGCAACCAGCCATAGCCTAGCTGGTGCTGGACCGCTTCAATCGCTGCCGACAGGGTAGTGAATGACCAGTTTTCTGCCTGATCGCCACTCACCTCTGACTGCTGCTGTTGCTGGCGATCCAGAATGGTAATGCAGGGCCAGCGCGCCAGTGTGGCAGCATTAAGCGGGGCAGGTTCACTGTGCAGCGGGTGATCGCGATGGGCGACGGCAACGAAATCGACACTCATCAGGCTTTCGCCAGCCAATGGCTCAGCGCCATATTGCGCCACCAGCCAGAGATCGGCCTGTTGTTCCGCCAGCCTGTCTGGGGTTTCGCTACGGACAATTTCGCTGAACCAGATGCGCACATGTGGATAGCGTTGCTGAAATATATTGAGCACATCAAACAGCAGAGGTTTTGGAAAGGTAGCATCCACCATTAAATCAATGCGCGAACGTTCACCCCGTCGCAGGGCACTGGCCTTAGCTTCAAGCGCGCTAAATCCTTCCAGCAGTGGACGTACCTGCGCAAGTAACTGATGTCCTTCAGCACTCAGGACGGCACGGCGTCCCACCTGCTCCAGCAGTTCCATGTCGAGCCGTTGTTGAAGCAGACTCAACTGATAGCTCAATGAGGACTGGCTGCGATTATTCTTCTCCGCTGCCAGCGCAAAACTCCCTTCCTTTACGACGGCGTCGAGCAGATACCACTGTTCCAGCGTTGTTTTGTACATGGTAAACCATCTAAAAATTGAATAATTAAGTGCTAAAAATAGCGTTATTCATCGCTTTTGTAACGCGCAATAATCACCTCAAGGAAAACAAATGAGGAATTAATCATGAGCACTTTTGATAAACATGACCTGTCTGGCATCGTTGGCAAACATCTGGTTTACACCTATGACAACGGCTGGAACTACGAGCTCTACATTAAAAATGCCAGCACCATCGACTATCGCATTCACAGTGGCATGGTCGGCAATCGCTGGGTTAAAAATCAGCATGTTTATGTGGTTCGCCTGGCGCAGGATGTCTATAAAGTCTCCTGGACTGAACCAACCGGCACTGATGTCAGCCTGGCCGTTAATCTGGCGGATAAAATTTTCCACGGCACCATCTTCTTCCCACGCTGGGTCATGAACAATCCGGAAAAAACCGTCTGCTTCCAGAATGATCACCTGGAAGAGATGGCGAAATTCCGCGAAGCGGGTCCGGCTTATCCAACTGAAGTGATTGATGAGTTCGCGACGCTGACCGTAATTCTTGATGTGGGTGAAAACAACGAAAGCGTGATTGACTGCCCGCCTGATCAGCTGCCCGCCAATTTTCCGGAAAACCTGAAAAATTAAGAGTGAACAGAAGAGGTCATCATGACCTCTTCTGCTTAGTTGTTTCTACGTGTAGCTTCTGATGTGTAACGTATGAGGACGAAAAATGGATTTATCGACGAAGGTTTTTATCAGCAGTGACCAGCACGACGGCTTCGGTGTCAGTTCCACCATTATCATGGGTGAGAAAGAGGCGATGTTAGTCGATGCCCAGTTCACGCTAGCGAATGCGCATCGGTTAGTCGCTGAGATTATCGAAACCGGTCTCGACCTGAAACGCATCTTTATTACCCATCTGCATCCCGATCATTTTCTGGGACTTGAAGTGATTAAATCGGTCTTTCCGGCTGCTGAAATTCTCTCTTATAAGCAGGTCGCCGAAGATGTTAATGACGCCTTTGACTTCAAAATTGATTACTGGGGCAAGCAGGTTTTAAAAGAGAACGGTGCCCGCACTAAGTTTGCGATCACCGAACTGGAAGAGGATACGATCTGGCTGGAAGGGCAGGAGATTAAAATCCTGAGCGATCTCAGTGGCGATTGCATCCGGGTGACACCGCTCTGGATCCCCTCGACGAAAACATTGATCGCCTCCGATGTGGTCTTTGCGGATGCACATGTCTGGATTGCCGATATGCGTACGCCTGAACGCATGGCGAAATGGATGGAAAGTCTGGATAAACTCGAAGCGCTGGCGCCGGAAATCCTGATCCCTGGCCATTCGCGAACGACGCCATCGCTCAGCCCCTCAGCAATAGGCTTTACCCGCACCTATATCAACGATTTCATTAAGACGCTGCACAAGGTCAAAAACAGCGAAGAGCTGGTGCAGGAGATGGAGCGAATCTATCCCAACCTGCCGGTGAAAATCTGTCTCGACTACAGTGCGCGGATTCTGAAAGATCACTACGTCTGGCTGGGTGACTGGCCGGTATCACTGCGGGAAATGAAAACCACTCTGTAATCGTCTCAGACGTCAATGACACCAGGCTTATCTCCGGCCTGGTGTTGCTATCCGCCTGCATTCGCCTCTGCGGTAACCCGGAGGCCCGTTCACTTCTATTCCTGCCAGTTATCTATTTCCCTGAATCACTTCACTAAAACTGGGCCAACGCTGACATAACCCTGCCGTTTTTACTCTGAGATGCGGTACGCTGCAGAGTGACCCGATTAGCCAGCTTAGCTGGCTGATGTGGGAGTATAAGCGGGCAGAACGGGCGCAGTGGATTATGTTGTATTTTTGTAAACAGATTAACAAACAGACGAAATCCTGCTATTCTGCCCTCCGCGAAACCGGGCACCTCAACCTGGACGAGAAAGGGAAGTGTGTTCTCCATAAGTGAGCAAGGTGGTCGGAAAGCCCTACATAATGAGAGCGAGGATAACGTCGTGCTAGAAGAATACCGTAAGCACGTTGCCGAGCGTGCTGCCCAGGGAATTGTACCTAAGCCTTTAGAGGCTTCCCAGATGGCCGCGCTGGTTGAACTGCTGAAAAATCCACCTGCGGGTGAAGAAGAATTTCTGACCGATTTATTGGTCAACCGAGTCCCACCTGGCGTCGATGAAGCGGCGTATGTCAAAGCCGGTTTCCTGGCGGCTGTCGCCAAAGGCGAAGCAACCTCTCCTCTGATATCTCCTGAAAAAGCGGTTGAACTGCTCGGCACCATGCAGGGCGGTTACAATATTCATCCGCTGATTGAAGCGCTGGACGATAGCAAACTGGCACCCATCGCGGCGAAAGCCCTTTCACACACGCTGCTGATGTTCGACAACTTCTATGATGTCGAAGAAAAAGCGAAAGCGGGTAATGAATACGCGAAGCAGGTGATGCAATCCTGGGCCGATGCGGAGTGGTATCTGTCACGACCTGAGCTGGCTGAGAAGATCACCGTTACGGTGTTCAAAGTTACTGGCGAAACCAACACCGATGACCTCTCTCCGGCCCCGGATGCCTGGTCTCGTCCTGACATTCCTCTGCACGCCCTGGCGATGCTGAAAAATGCCCGTGAAGGTATTGAGCCGGATGAGCCGGGCAATATCGGCCCGATCAAACAGATTGAAGCACTGAAGACCAAAGGCTTCCCGCTGGCGTATGTCGGTGACGTTGTCGGAACCGGTTCGTCACGCAAATCCGCCACCAACTCGGTGCTGTGGTTTATGGGCGACGACATCCCGAACGTGCCGAATAAAAAAGGTGGCGGCGTGGTGCTGGGCAGCAAAATTGCACCTATCTTCTTCAACACCATGGAAGATGCGGGCGCACTGCCGATTGAAGTGGACGTCAATGACCTGAACATGGGCGATGTCATCGACATCTATCCGTTCAAAGGCGAAGTCCGTAACCACGAAACCAACGACCTTCTGGCCAGCTTCGAACTCAAAACCGAAGTGCTGATTGACGAAGTCCGCGCCGGTGGCCGTATTCCGCTGATCATCGGTCGCGGCCTGACCACTAAAGCGCGCGAATCGCTGGGTCTGCCGCACAGCACCGTGTTCCGTCAGGCGAAAGATGTCGCGGAGAGCACCCGTGGTTTCTCACTGGCACAGAAAATGGTTGGCCGTGCCTGTGGCGTCGCCGGTATTCGTCCGGGTGCCTATTGCGAACCGAAGATGACCTCAGTTGGCTCGCAGGATACGACCGGTCCGATGACCCGTGACGAGCTGAAAGATCTGGCTTGCCTGGGCTTCTCGACCGATCTGGTGATGCAGTCCTTCTGTCACACCGCTGCGTACCCTAAGCCGGTGGATGTGAACACGCACCATACGCTGCCAGACTTCATCATGAACCGTGGCGGTGTCTCACTGCGTCCGGGCGACGGCATTATCCACAGCTGGCTGAACCGTATGCTGCTGCCGGATACCGTGGGCACCGGTGGTGACTCGCATACCCGTTTCCCTATCGGCATCTCTTTCCCGGCGGGCTCAGGCCTGGTGGCATTTGCTGCGGCGACGGGCGTCATGCCGCTCGACATGCCGGAATCAGTGCTGGTGCGCTTCAAAGGTAAGATGGAGCCAGGTATTACCCTGCGCGATCTGGTTCACGCCATTCCGCTGTATGCCATCAAACAGGGTCTGCTGACCGTTGAGAAGAAAGGTAAGAAAAACATCTTCTCTGGCCGCATCCTTGAGATTGAAGGTCTGCCGGATCTGAAAGTCGAGCAGGCGTTTGAGCTGTCCGATGCGTCAGCCGAGCGTTCCGCTGCGGGCTGTACCATCAAGCTGGATAAAGCGCCGATTATCGAATACCTGAACTCCAACATCGTGCTGCTGAAGTGGATGATCGCAGAAGGCTACGGCGATCGTCGTACGCTGGAGCGTCGCGTTGAAAGCATGGAGAAATGGCTGGCCGATCCTCAGTTGCTTGAGCCGGATGCGGATGCTGAATATGCCGCCGTGATCGAAATCGATCTGGCTGACATTAAAGAGCCGATCCTCTGTGCGCCAAACGATCCGGACGATGCCCGTTTGCTCTCTGATGTTCAGGGCGAGAAGATCGACGAAGTGTTTATCGGCTCCTGCATGACCAACATTGGTCACTTCCGTGCCGCCGGTAAACTGCTGGATAGCCACAAAGGCCAGCTGCCAACCCGTCTGTGGGTGGCTCCGCCAACCAAGATGGATGCGGCACAGCTGACCGAAGAGGGCTACTACAGCGTATTCGGTAAAAGCGGTGCGCGTATCGAGATCCCGGGCTGTTCACTCTGTATGGGTAACCAGGCACGTGTGGCTGATGGTTCGACGGTGGTTTCTACCTCGACCCGTAACTTCCCGAACCGTCTGGGTACCGGCGCTAACGTCTACCTGGCATCTGCAGAGCTGGCGGCAGTGGCTTCACTGTTAGGCCGTCTGCCAACGCCGGATGAGTATCAGCAATTTATGGCGCAGGTCGATAAAACGGCCAGCGACACTTATCGCTATCTCAACTTCGACCAGCTGGCGCAGTACACCGATAAAGCTGACGGCGTGATTTTCCAGACCGCGGTCTGATTCTTCACCTGCCAGTCATGACTAAGGGGCGATGATTCGCCCCTTTTTTACGTCTGTGCATTGAGGGCGGTTCGATCAAAAGCTGGATTTCGCCAGACAGCCTGTAATAATGCGCGACGTGTCACACTATGCCGCGCAGGCAGCGCTGACACTCATTTAGTGACGCGATGACGTTAAGAGGAACGGGCGATGGAATATGAATTTTTACGCGATGTGACCGGACAGATTAAGGTTCGTATGTCGATGGATCATGAAGCGGTCGGCCACTGGTTCAACGAAGAGGTGAAAAACGATCCGGGATTGCTGGATGAAGTGGAAGCCGCAATCGAAGACGTCAAAGGCAGCGTGCGTCAGTGGCAGCGCATCGGCAGCGAGTACACCATCCTGCTGGATGAGGAAGAGGTAATGATTCGCGCCAATCTGCTGGCACTGGAAGATGACGGAATGGAAGAGGGGATGAACTACTACGACGAAGAGAGCCTCTCCTTCTGCGGCATTGAAGATTTTCAGCTGGTGATCGCCGCCTATCGCCAGTTTGTGAACCAGTACGGTAAACCCGTACGGTAATTTTTACGCTGATACAGGCCGGGCCACCCGAGTCGCCCGGCCTGTTCATTAACTCAGCGACGCACCGCCGCACATCACCAGCTGCTGACCGGTGATTGCCGCGGCTGCAGGCGAAAGCAGGAACCCGACCAGTCCGGCGACTTCCTGCGGCTGAATATAGCGGCCTATCGGTGGCAAGCGCGGCGGGGAACTGGCCCGGCCCGGCTGTTGCAGCATCGGCGTTTCGGTGGCACCTGGCGCCACGATATTGGCTGTAATGCCGCGCGGTGCCAGCTCTGCCGCCCAGCTGCGCACCATGCCGATCATCGCCGATTTGGTGGCCACATACTGACTGCGGCCCGACGCACCGCCTGACGTGCGACTACCCAGCAGCACGATTCTGCCGCCCGCGCTCATCCGGGGCGCAAAATGATTCGCCAGCTGTTCTGCGGCGGCAACATGCAGTTGCCACAGGCGTGTGCTGGCGTTCAGATCCAGCTCCCCGAGCGGCGCGGCCTGCATCATTCCCGCTGCATGGATCACCGCCTGCGGCACCGGCAGTTTGTCCAGTAAAGCCTGCAATGCCGCACTGTCGCTGATATCGATCTGATGGCTCTGCCAGCCCGTGTCTGCCCGGTTTATAGCCGATCGGCTCAGGCCAGTCACCTGCCAGCCTTCATTCAGCAGGCGGTCCACAATCGCCTGGCCGATGCCGGAGCTGGCGCCGGTCACCAGCGCCATCTTTTCAATCACGCGTCACCTCCCTGCACCCAGGACTCCCCGACCCGCACATACTTGATCGCCTGGCGATACCAGGTGTAGGCGATATGCAGTTCGCCGTTCACACCCTGCTTGATGCTGGGATAAGAGAACTCCCGGTTTAACTTCTGCTGAGAGTTATTGGTCATGCAGTAGCCGTCGCCTTCGTCCAGATTGCGCTGCAGCGGCCAGCTTTTGCCGCCATCCGTTGAGATCGCCAGCGTCATTGGCGCTCGTGGCGCGCCCCAGAAGGCGGTGCGCCCGCTGTGCACCACCGGTTCGGCGGCAACCGCAACGTCACTGTCCTCTTCATCATCTTCAATTTCGTCATACAGCGACAACCGGCGCTCGCTGGCCCCTTCGGCGCTCATCGCATTGAACACCAGCGCCAGATGACCGTTGCGCAGCGTCGTGACCTGAATGGAGGAGTTATTGTTGGGCAGCGACAGCGGTTCGGGCGCGCTCCAGCTTTCGCCCTGATCAAACGAGCGACTCTGGTAAATGTGGTCGGCCCAGCGACTGCGGTAAAGCGCCAGCAGCGAGCCATCATCCAGCAGGGTGACGTTCATGTGAACGCAGCCGGTGCTGTCAGGCACGCTGACGTCGCGCCAGCTCTGGCCTTTATCTTCTGAGATTTTTACCGCGCTGACGTCATAGCTGCCGACCCACTTTTCGCCGGGCTGCGTCAGGCAGTAAAACACCGGCAGTAACCAGTTGCCGTTAGGCAGCACGACAATCGGCTGACGAATAAAGGTGCCGGGCTTATCCAGCAGGGTTTTGATCTCGCCCCAGCTCTTGCCGAAATCGTGAGACTGACGATAGCGCACAATCGCGGTGTCCTGATTGCCCGATTTCTGCGCCGTCCACAGCAGCCACAGTATCTGATCGGGATCGAGAAACAGCACCGGATTCTGTTCTGAGCGACCCGGATCGTCAGAAAGCTTCTGCGCGTCACTCCAGCGATCGCTGCCTTTTGTCAGCCGGGAACACCAGACTGAGATATCGGCAATCCCTTCCTGCGTGCCACCAAACCAGACGCAAAGCAGATCGCCATCGGGCAGCGGCAGCAGGTTAGCCGCATGGTTTTGCGGGCAGGAGGAGGGCAGCATCGCAATCTGCTGGGCGCTATCCTGCGGGTGCGGCGCAACCAGGCCGGTGCGTTCTGCGGTGACGGTTTCCTGAGTCATATTAGGCTCCACTATTTTGTGCATTGTGTTGCGGTTGAGGCTGAGACTGGCGTGACGGGATACAGCGGTCAATCACCATAATGATGGCCGGCGTAATCAGCGCCACATACATATTGTCGATACCGAACGGGTTACCCATCAGGAACCAGACGGACGTCACCACGCAGGCACCAATCAGACCGGCGTTGGCACCGCGCGTGCTCTTAAACCATGGCAGATAGAATGCCATGATCGCCACCACGGTGATCGACAGGCGAATCGCGCGGGTAAAGAACGAGAGCTTCAGCACTTCCGGGAAGAACAGGACAAACAGCAGCGGGAAGAAGCCGATGCCAATCGAGATCCAGCGCGTCACTTTAAATTCGCGCTCCGGCGTCGGGTTACGATAGGGCACGTAAAAATCTTTGACGACCAGCGAGGCGATGGCCAGCGCAACGGTGCCGACGCTGACGAAAATCGAGGCCACCAGCGAGGTGGTGACAATGCCTGCCAGCCACGGTGACATATCCTGCAGAAACACTGGCAGCGCATAGAGGCTCTTGATATCGGGATGCGCAAACTTCGCCGCCACGCCAATCAGCGCCATTGCCAGACCGATCGGCAGGCAGAAGATGAAGGCGACCCAGGTGGCACGCTTCGCTGACTTCACATCTTTGGTGGAGGAGATCGCCTGGATCACAAACTGCGTACAGAAGATCGATCCCACAGTCCCGATCAGCCAGGCGACAATGGTACTGGCACCGACGTGACCATCCCACGTCCAATAGAACGCCGGCATTTTCTCGATCATCGGGGCCACGCCGCCGGTCATTTTCAGCGCCACATAGAGAATAATCAGAATCCCGATGTACTTGATGGCGCTGTGCAGCAGCGTAACCCAGGCGACGCCTTTCATGCCGCCAAACGCAAAGTAGAAGGTACTGACCACCGCGGTGATAAAGGCCGCCTGCGTCAGGTCGATCTTCAGCACGGTGGAGATCGCCGCCGCACCGCTGATGTAGTTCCCGACGTTCACCAGCAGCAGCGCATAGATCATAATCAGCGAGATAATGTTCTTGGTCGAGCTGCCATATTTCTCGGCGATGGCACCGGAGATCGTGATTTTTCCGGTGTTGTAGATGCGTTTGACCAGAATCAGACCAAACAGCGGGAACCCAATCGCCGCGCCAATCACCGACCAGGAGGCGGCGAAGCCATCCTCAAAGGCTGCCTGCGCGGTACCGATGGTCGATTTTGCCCCGATATATTCCGACATCAGCATAATGCCGACGATAAAGGCGGGCATGGCGCGCGAGCCTTCCATGAAGTCGCCGCTGGTTTTACTGCGCAGCCGCCAGGTCAGCCAGGTGGTGAACAGGATATAGGCGACCACCATGCCGACGATCAGTAAGGTGCTCTCAGTTGAAAATGCTTTCATCATGACCTCGATTGTTCTGGCAGATGGCGACCATCAGGTTCGTTCTCATCTGACCGATAGGGTACAAAGGCGATGGACGTTATTGCAGGTAGTGGTTCACGATTTGACGGATCTGCTGCTGTTCGTCGGCGCTGAACTGCACCGCATAGCGGCTTTCACCCACCTCAAAGCCCTGCAGGCTGACCGCTTTTTTCACGGCGGCCGGTGAGAAACCGATGCTGTACAGCGCGGTGCGCAGGCCGGTGACGTTCTCCTGTGCCTGATGCGAACCGGCAATGTCACCGGCACTGAAGCGCGCCCAGATGGCGTTAATCGCCTCCGGTGCCACGTTTGCCAGCCCGGAAATAGAAGCGGAGCAGCCATCAACGAATCCCTGATGAATCAGCGAGTCAGGGCCGTTCAGCACATCAAAGCCCTCACAGTCGGCGGTGGCCTGCAGAAATCCGCTCAGACTTTCATAGCTGCCTGCGGAGTCTTTAATGCCGATGATGTTCGGGTGCGCGGCCAGCGTACGAACGGTCTCTGGCTGCAGGGTATTGCCGGTACGCGCCGGAATGTTGTAGAGGAACAGCGGCACCGTCAGCGCGTCCGCTACGTGCTGATAGTGGTCGATCAGCTCCTGCTGTTTCAGCGGCACAAACCATGGGGTGATCGCCGAGACGGCATCCACACCCAGGCGGGCAATCTGTTTGCCGAGCCGGATCGTTTCACGGGTCGAAATCTCGCCGATGTGTGCCACAACAGGTGCCCGACCGTTGACTTCATCGACGCAGGTGGTGGTGACGGCAATCTTCTCCTGCTCATTCAGCACAAAGAATTCACCGTTGGTGCCGCCACAGAAGATGCCGTTTCCGGCGTTGATCTGGCGTCTGACCTGCTCACGCTGTCTCACCGGATCAAAGGCACCTTCACGATCGAAGGTGGTGACGATGGCGGTCAGTACGCCGTTGATTTTCTTGTTCATGACAATCCTCATTACGCCTGGCAGGAAGGGAACAGCGTCAGATAGACGGCGCGCACATCGTCGGCGGTGACCGCCATCGGCACGTTTTTCATCAGGCGCTGCACGTCGAGTGCCGCTTCCACTAAATAAGGCAGGTGATCCGGGCCGATGCCCAGTGCTTCCAGGCTGGCAGGCAACTGCAGCCGCGCAACCAGCGCGGTGAAGTAGTCGACCAGCGCGTGTGATTTCTCTTCATCGCTTAAACGGACGTCGGCGTCGGGCAGCAGGTCATAGGCCTGAGCGAATTTGCTCACCGCGGCCGGACGGACAAAGCGCATGCAGGGGGCCAGCAGAATGGCGTTGGCAACGCCGTGTGGCAGGTGATATTTGCCGCCAAGCGGATAGGACATCGCATGCACCAGATGCGTCCCGGCATGGGCAATCGATGCGCCGCCATAATAAGAGGCCCAGAGCATCTTCAGCCGTGCCTGCAGATTCTCCGGCTCGCGCAGCGTGGTTTCGAGATTCGCGAACAGCTTCTTCATCCCAATCAGCGCATAGTTGTCGCTGACCGGGTTAGCCACGTTGGCGGTGAAGCACTCAATCAGGTGACACAGGGCATCAATGCCGGTAGACGAGGCGATGTGCGGCGGCATGCTGGTGGTGAGTTCCGGCACCAGCGCCACCACATCGGGCAGCATCACCGGTGAAATAATGCCGACTTTGGTCTCTTTCTCCGGGATCGCCAGAATCGCATTCGGGGTCGCTTCTGAACCGGTGCCGGCAGTGGTCGGGATGAGCATTGAACGGGTGCGGCGCTGCGGTTTCTCGCCTGCCAGCAGGGCGTCCAGCGACGGTGCTCCGTCGATGCACAGCACCGAGAGCAGCTTCGCCACATCCAGCACGCTGCCACCGCCGATGCCAATCACCATGTCGGCCTGGCGCTGTGAGAGCGTTTCTGTAATCGCGGCCACATCATGCTGGCTCGGCTCGGGCGGCACGCTGTTGACCACACTGATACGCGGAATCTGATCCCGGAGTTGCCCCATCAGCGCCTGAACCGCCGGAATCGCTTCAATGTTCCGGTCAGTCACCACTATCGCTGTCGTTACGCCACTCAGCAGATAGCGCATGTCGTTTAACGCCTGATAACCGCTAATCACCGTGCTGTT
Organism: Pantoea vagans; assembly: GCF_004792415.1. Lineage (NCBI taxonomy): Bacteria > Pseudomonadati > Pseudomonadota > Gammaproteobacteria > Enterobacterales > Erwiniaceae > Pantoea > Pantoea vagans. Next base: position 3,300,729 of record NZ_CP038853.1, on the reverse strand, counting down.
AATGTTCATTTCATACCCTTTTTTCTGTCATGACTGAGCAGATGATTAATTTTGCTCAGCGCAATGCGATGTCAGTCACTCTCTGTGGCTAATTTTATAAGGCATATCGATTTCGATTAATTTGAACTTGCTCACATATAATCAATCATGATTGAATATAATCAAATGCAGCGGCAATAGCCTGACAGGAGTGAGGATGGGCTCATCAGTATGGAAAACCCCGGTGCTGGTCATCGCCGATGACTTTACCGGTGCCAACGATGCCGGTAGCGGACTGGCACAGGCCGGTGCCCGTGTACATGTGCTGTTCGGCACCACCGCGCCGCAGCCCGACGAGGCGGCGGATGTGCTGGTAATCAGCACCGACAGCCGTGCTGTCAGTGCTACTCAGGCTGCAGAGCGCGTCACGCAGGTGGTACAGCATTACGCGGCACAGCTTCAGCAGGGCTGGCTGTTTAAAAAGATCGACTCCACGCTGCGCGGCAACGTCGGTGCTGAAACGGTGGCGGCACTGCGCGCCAGCAGCAAAAAAATGGCGCTGGTGGCACCAGCCGTACCGCGACTGGGCCGCACCACACGTGACGGTAACGTGTGGGTTAATCAGCGTTTACTGAACGACACCGAATTTGCCAGCGATCCCAAAACCCCGATCCTCAGCGCCTGCATTCTCGATCAGATGCAGATCGAGGGCTCAGAGATCGATCTCGCCACGCTGCGCAGCGATCGGCTGGATGCCGTGCTGGCGGCTGCGCAGGGCGTGGTGGTGGTAGATGCCGAAACGGAGGCCGACCTGGCGCGACTCATTACCGCTGCGGCGCGGCTGGCAGAGAAGCCTCTGCTGGTCGGGGCCGCCGGATTAAGCGATGCGCTGGGCGCTGCGCTCTCTGTTCGCCCGTCGCGGCCCGTGCTGGCGGTGGTGGGATCGATGAGTCGTCAGGCAGAGCAGCAGATCGCCACGCTGCTTAACCAGCACGCGGTTGAGATCGTGGATGTTGATATTCGTCAGCTGTTTCAGCAGCCCGCCTGGCGTGGCCGGGAGCGCTGGATTGAACAGGCAGCTGCCGCACTGCGCGCCGGTCGCCATACGGTGATCCGCACCTGCCAGCATGCATCGCAGCGACACGCGATCGAGGATCTCTGCCAGCAGCACCGCGTGACGCGCCAGCAGCTGGGCGAGGCGATCTGTCAGCTGCTGGGCGAAATGACGCTGAGTCTGTGCCAGGCACAGCTGCCGCATGCGCTCTATCTGTCGGGCGGCGACGTGGCGATAGCCGTTGCTCAGGCGCTGGGGGCCAGCGGCTTTAAAATTCAGGGTCTGGTGGCGGGCTGTGTGCCGCACGGGGTTCTGCTTAACAGTGAATTTACTCTGCCGGTGATGACCAAAGCGGGTGGCTTTGGTGATGAAAATACCCTGGTAGCAGCCATTGGTTTTATTGAGGAGAAGTCGAGTGAGTAAAATTATTGCGATCACCATGGGCGATCCGGCGGGCATCAGCCCGGAAATCATCATCAAAGCGCTCTCTGAAGGTGAGCTGAACGGCATCCCTGCCGTGGTGATTGGCTGTGCCAGTACGCTGCGCCGCATTATGGCGATGAACATCACACCCCAGGCCGAGCTGCGGGTGCTGGATCGGGTACAGGATGCACGGTTTGCGCCCGGCATTATCAATGTGATCGATGAGCCGCTGGCCGATCCCGACGCGCTGAAACCTGGCGTGGTACAGAAAGAGGCCGGGGATCTGGCGTGGCGCTGCGTGAAGCGTGCCACTGAGCTGGCACTGGCCGGTGAGGTGCATGCCATAGCCACCGCGCCGCTGAATAAAGAGGCGATGCATGCGGCGGGCCATCTCTATCCGGGTCATACCGAACTGCTGGCGCACCTGACTGACACCAAAGATTACGCCATGGTGCTCTACACCGATAAGCTGAAAGTGATTCATGTCACGACGCACATTGCACTGCGTAAGTTCCTCGACACGCTCAATCAGACACGCATCAAAACCGTGATTGGTATGGCGGACACCTTCCTGCGTCGTGTGGGTTACAGCGCCCCGCGTATCGCCGTGGCGGGCGTCAATCCGCATGCCGGTGAAAACGGGCTGTTTGGCGATGAGGAGATCACCACCGTTGCCCCGGCGATTGAGGCGATGAAAGCGCAGGGGATTGATGTCTCCGGGCCTTGCCCGCCGGACACGGTGTTCCTGCAGTGCCAGGATGGACGCTATGACATGGTGGTGGCGATGTACCACGATCAGGGGCACATCCCGCTTAAACTGCTGGGCTTCTATGATGGCGTGAACATTACCGCAGGTCTGCCGTTTATCCGCACCTCTGCTGACCACGGCACGGCATTTGATATCGCCTGGACAGGTAAAGCGAAGTCTGACAGCATGGCGATCTCGATTAAACTCGCGATGCAGCTCGCATAGGGAAATATGAAGGGACAGAGCCGTCTTGACCAGATTATGGATTACCTGAAAAGCCATAATCTGGTGACTGTTGAGCAACTGGTCAGTGCGATTTCCGCCTCACCCGCCACGATTCGACGTGATTTAATTAAGCTGGATAAAGAGGGCGTGATCAGCCGCAGTCATGGCGGCGTTACCCTGAATCGTTTTATTCCTGCGCAGCCGACCACGCTGGAGAAAATGCAGCGGAACCTGGCCGAGAAGCAGGCGATCGCCGAGTGCGCCGCCAGCTTTGTCCGGGCGGGCGATGCGGTGGTGCTGGATGCAGGAACCACCATGCTGGAGCTGGCGCGACAGCTCACGCATCTGCCGCTGCGTGTCATTACTGCCGACCTGCACATTGCGCTGTTTCTGTCTGAGTTCAAGCAGATCGAAGTGACGATAATTGGCGGCCGGATCGACGACTCCAGTCAGTCCTGTGTGGGTGAACATGGACGGCGGTTGCTGCGCAGCATCAATCCCGATATCGCGTTTGTCAGCTGTAACTCCTGGAGCCTTGAGCGCGGCATTACCACGCCGACTGAAGAGAAAGCGGGGCTGAAACATGACCTGCTGGCTAATGCGGCGCGCCGGGTTCTGCTGGCGGACAGCAGTAAATATGGCTCCTGGTCGCTGTTCTGCGCGTCACCGGTGGATGATCTGACCGATGTAGTGACCGACAGCCGGTTAGACGAGGATGTCTGCCGCACGCTGCGCGAGCGCGGTATTACGCTGGCGCTGACCTCTGCCTGAACTGAACGCGCCGTGCTTCTCTGACCTTATCGTAAAGCAGGGTGAGAGCAGCACCGCGCGTTTATCTTCTGCAGTCGCCGTTAACGCGCGTAGGCGTCATGCTCTTCGCGCGTCATTGCCGGCGCGTCTACCGTAATCCGCTCAAACCTCAGATTCGTTACGCCCGCTATTTTGCCAAACTCCTGCGCCTGCAGCGTGATGTCGCTGAAACTCAGCCGTTCAATCGGATTTTCCGGCGTGCCTTCAATAAAAAAGGCGCGGGAAAACACCGCAGGCTCAGTCAGGCTGCTGCTGATATGACTGATACTGATATTCTCAACCCGCGTCAGGCCAGCATCACCTGTGACGCCTGACGCCAGCTTACGCCAGTGCGAAGGCTGTTCGGTGTCGGCGGGCTGCTCGCTGTAGCTGTACTGCGGGAACCAGTTCAGCTGCAGCATAAACGGATAACAGACATCCTCCATCTTCAGATGGCGAACCACGATGTTTTTGATCCAGCCGCCGCGATTCCGGGCTGACTTGATGCGAAAGCCGACGCCGGTTCCAGAGAAGCGGTTATGTTCGATGATGACATTTTCGATACCGCCAGAGGTTTCGCTGCCAAGGGTAATGCCCGAACCTTTCAGCAGGGTGCAGTCGCGAATAATGATATCGCGTGCGGTTCTGCCGAGCTGCTGTGCTTCCGCGCCGCGACCCGATTTCACGCAGATATTGTCGTCATTGCAGGAGACCGTACAGCCCTCCACACGCACTAACTGGCTGGAATCAATATCAATGCCGTCGGTGCTGGGGCCGGTGTCGTTCATGACACGTAGCCTCTGCAGATTCACCTGTTTCGAATAGCAGACGTGCAGGTTCCAGAAGCCGGAATCCTGTGAAGTAAAGTCCTCCAGCGTCACGCATTCGCTCTCGTAAACCACCACGTTACGTGGACGTTTGCAGTCGTAATCCACCACCCAGCGCAGGCCGCGACGGGTATAGTCCGCCAGCATCCCGCTGTTCTCGTCGTCGCCCCAGAATTTATTCCACCAGACGGCACCCTGTCCGTCGAGCGTGCCGCTGCCGCAGACGGTGACGTTGCGGCAGTGATTGATGTTAAGCATTGCCGCGGGCCAGACCATATCAATCCCTGCCACCCGCGTAGCGATGTCCGGGTAGTCCTCCAGCCGCTGGCTGCCGAGCAGCACGGCATCTTTCGCCAGCTCCAGCGTCATCTCACTTTTCAGAAACAGCGCACCGGTCAGAAAGCGGCCCGCCGGGATCAGCACCGTGTCGCCTGCTGATGCGCTATCAATCGCGCGCTGTATCGCCTGAGTGGAAAGTGAGGTGGCGTCCGGGACGGCAGCGAAATCAATAATGTTAATTCTTGCCATTTTTTTTGCCTGTAGTGGTTGAGAAATAAGCGTTCAGCGCTGAAAGTAGCACGCTCTGACAGGCAAATTATTGCTGGCGATCAGGGAATTACGGCGGTTGCCGTGATGAAAGGTCGGAGGGATAAGCGGGAAGAGACGCGCAGGTTATGGGGTGTCACGCTGCGCGCCGGATCATCAGAGGGTCTTCAGGCCCACTGAGGGGATATTTCTGCCGTAGTAGATTTCACGCATCTCTTTCCACAGCAGGTCAGTAATACGCTTGTGCTCCTGCGGGCTGAGATCTTCCGGGCGGGTGTTAAACAGGTAGTGTTTCAGGTCGAACTCTTTCAGCAACATCTTGGTATGGAAGATGTTCTCCTGATAGACATTCACATCCACCATGTCATACATCGCTTTCATATCGTCAGACATGAAGTTCTGAATCGAATTGATCTCGTGATCGATAAAGTGCTTCATCCCTTTCACGTCACGGGTAAAACCGCGCACCCGGTAATCGACGGTAACGATGTCTGACTCCAGCTGGTGGATCAGGTAGTTCAGCGCCTTGAGCGGTGAGATCACGCCGCAGGTTGAGACTTCAATGTCCGCGCGGAAGGTGCAGAGCCCGCCTTCAGGATGGCTTTCCGGATAGGTATGCACGCAGATATGGCTTTTATCCAGATGCGCCACCACCGAATTGGGCAGCGGGCCAGGATGCTCGGAGTTATCGATATCTTTGGGATCGATCGGCTCTTCGCTGACCAGAATCGTGACGCTGGCCCCCTGCGGTTCATAATCCTGGCGCGCAATATTAAGCACGTTAGCCCCAATAATGGAGCAGGTTTCGGTCAGGATTTCCGTCAGACGGTTGGCGTTATATTGTTCATCAATGTAGGCGATATAACCATCGCGTTCAGCTTCAGTATTCGCATAGCAGATATCGTAAATACAAAAACTCAGGCTTTTCGTCAGGTTGTTGAAGCCATGTAGTTTTAGCTTTTGCAATTTTGTTCACCCCCTCAAAAATGCCCTGTCAGCACGCGGCTGATAGCGCATTTAACAGATATTGTGGCAGGGCAAAGCTGCCGGTATGGATCGCTGGTGTGTAGTAACGGCAGGTCAGGCCAGCAGCCCCGAAACGCGCCTGCAGGGTGGCGGTATCGAGCTGGCGCAGCGCCGGATTATCGCTCGCCCAGGCAAAGGTCATGATGCCGCCGTAATAGGTCGGAATCGCTGCCTGATAGAAACTGACATCCGCAAAGTAATGGCCCAGCTTGCGATGGCTGTTTACGGCCTCATCCTGCTGCAGGAAGCAGACGCCATTCTGCGCCACGAAGATGCCATTTTCATTAAGGGCCGCTTTGCAGCCGGCATAAAATTCGGAGGTAAACAGACTCTCGCCCGGACCAATCGGATCGGTGCAGTCGGAGATGATGACATCGAATCTTTCCTGCGTCTGATTAACGAAGTTAACCCCGTCATCGATCACCAGCGTAAAGCGCGGATCGTCATAGGCGCCTGCGCTGTGGTTCGGCAGATACTGGCGACAAAAGGTCACCACGCCTGCATCAATTTCCACCATGGTAATCTTTTCGATTTCCGGATGACGTGACACTTCACGCAGCATGGCGCCGTCGCCACCGCCGATGATCAGGACGCTCTTCGCCGCGCCGTGCGCCAGCAGCGGAACGTGGGTCATCATTTCATGATAGATAAATTCGTCGCGTTCGGTGGTCTGCACCACGCCGTCCAGCGCCATTACGCGGCCCATCGCGGCATTTTCGAAAATGATTAAATCCTGATGCGCAGTCTTTTCACGGTACAGCTCTTTATCTACCGTGAAATACTGGCCAAAACCGGCATGAAGGGTTTCATACCACGTTTCATTGTGGGCCATGGTGCTCTCCTCTGATGACATCGCCATGAAGATGGGCGGCACATGATAGCTAACACTGACCGTGGTTGCACGGTCAATGTCCGGCAGCAGAGGGCAGGGTAATTACCTGACGTAGGCCAGCAGGCTCAGTGAATCGCGGGCCAGTGACTTGCACTTTTTGTCGTTGGTGATGGCGATGCCGCTGAGATCGCGATAGCTGTCTTCACCCAGCGCTTTCATGTTGTAGTTGCTGTAGTTGCTTAAATCCCAGCGGTTCTGCTGAGCAAAAAAGACCAGCGCTTTGCGAATCTGTGCGTCCGGTAAATCCTGATAGCCACAATCATTTTTCAGATAGACAAAAACCGCCGTAAGATCGGCCAGATCTTCCGCTTCGGATTCGCTCAGGGCAAAACTGGTGGAGGAGAAGCCAAGGAGTCCCGTCAGCAGCAGGATCCTGATACTTTGCTTCATAGTCGTTCTCTTCAATGGATATTGCTAATGACGTTAGCACAGTTATTCTCAGGTTTTCGATTAATTTGGCGCTGTGAGCCGCTGTACCGCCTTTTTTCATCAGATTCTCACGGCTAACACTTGACCTTCCCATAAGGTCAGGGTTTAGGCTGTGCGCTCTGATGCCACAAGGATGATCACCATGCAACGTCGCCACTTCCTGAAACTCACCGCCGCACTAAGTGCAGCCGGAGCCCTGCCGCTCTGGAGCCGTTCGCTGATGGCAGCCACCCGTCCGCTGCTGCCGATTCCGTCACTGCTGGAAGCGGATGCCAGGGGCAGCTACAGCCTTACCGCGATGCAGGGCACTACGCAGTGGAACGGCAAAGCGGTGCCGACCTGGGGCTATAACGGCAGCCTGCTGGGACCGGTGCTGAAGTTGCAGAGTGGCAAACCGGTGACGGTGAATATCCATAACCGGCTCAGCGAAGCGACTACCCTGCACTGGCACGGGCTGGAAATCCCCGGCGCGGTAGATGGCGGTCCGCAGGCCGTGATTGCGCCTGGCGCTTCGCGTCAGGTCTCTTTTACCCCTGACCAGCCCGCTGCAACCTGCTGGTATCATCCGCATTTGCATGGCAAAACCGGGCATCAGGTCGCACAGGGACTCGCGGGACTGATTCTGCTGGAAGACAAGGAGAGCGGCACGCTGCGCCTGCCCACGCAGTGGGGCGTGGATGATGTGCCACTGATTTTCCAGGATAAGCAGCTGACCAAAGATGGGCGCCTTATCGATTATCAGCTCGACGTGATGCGTGCGGCCGTGGGCTGGTTTGGCGACATGATGCTGACCAACGGCGTGCAGTATCCGCAGCATGCGGTGCCGCGTGGCTGGCTGCGTCTGCGTATGCTGAACGGCTGTAATGCCCGTTCGCTGCACGTTGCCGCCAGTGATAAACGTCCTCTTTATGTGATCGCCAGCGATGGTGGCCTGCTGGCTGAGCCGGTGAAGCTCGACGCACTGCCGATCCTGCCGGGCGAGCGTTTTGAGGTGATGATCGATACTTCTGACGGTAAAGCGTTTGATCTGGTGACTCTGCCGACGGATCAGATGGGCATGACGCTGCCGCCGTTTGATCAGCCGCTGCCGCTGGTACAGATCCTGCCGCTGCGAGTGATGGCCAGCGCCACACTGCCGGATAAGCTGGCAACGCTGCCTGCGCTACCCGCCACCGACGGGCTGACGACTCGCTGGCTGCAGCTGATGATGGACCCGCAGCTGGACCAGCAGGGAATGCAGGCATTGATGCAGCGCTACGGCGAGAAAGCGATGGGCAAGGGCGGTCATCATTCGATGCCGGAGAAAACGGCTGACGAGCCGATGCCGCCAATGGAAAACATGGAAGGGATGGATCACAGCATGCACGGCATGGCGCAGCCCGCAGGTTACGATTTCCGTAACGGCAATAAGATTAACGGCCAGGCCTTTGATATGACGAAGCCGTCATTTGCGGTGAAGCTGGGTGATTATGAGAAGTGGACGATTTCAGGGGAAGGTGACGCCATGCTGCATCCGTTCCACATTCACGGCACCCAGTTCCGTATTCTCTCCGAGAACGGCAAACCGCCCGCCCCGCATCGGCAGGGCTGGAAAGATATGGTGAATGTCGACGGCTGGCGCAGTGAAGTGCTGGTGCGCTTCAACTATGTCGCCGCCGCCGAACACGCTTACATGGCCCACTGTCATCTGCTGGAGCATGAAGACACCGGCATGATGCTGGGCTTTACTGTGAGCTGATTACGCCTGATCGAGCGCCAGCCTGATGTCTTCAATCAGGTCACCGGCGCTCTCGATGCCAATCGACAGCCGCACCGTGGCGTCAGTGATACCTATACGCTGACGCACCGCCTGCGGCACGCCGGAGTGGGTGGTGCTGCCAGGATGGCTGGCCAGCGACTCGGTGCCACCCAGGCTCACCGCCTGTTTAAACAGCGACAGCGCATTGAGAAAACGGAACGCAGCGGGCTGATCGCCGACGATATCAAACGAGAAGGTCGAACCTGCGCCGCTGCACTGTTCGCGATACGTTTTCCCTTCGGCGCTCTCCGCATCCAGATAGGGCAGCCAGTGCAGCTTCGCCACTTTCGGGTGATCGCGCAGAAACGCCGCGACCGCTTCGGCATTGTGAAAGGCTTTCTCCATCCGCAACGATAATGTTTCCAGCGAGCGGCTGAGCATCCAGCTTGAGTGCGGGTCCAGCTGCGTGCCAATGGCGCTGCGCAGGGCGCGGACTTTCGCCATCAGCGCCTTACTGCCCATCGCCGCGCCCGCAATCAGGTCAGAGTGACCGCCCACATATTTGGTCAGCGAGTAGAGCGACAGATCCGCGCCCAGCGTCAGTGGCTGCTGGAACAGCGGGCCGAGCAGGGTGTTATCACAGGCGATAATCGGTCGTGAACCCTGCTGCTGGTCAATCTCATCGGCGATGCGCGCCATCAGGCGGATATTGACAAGGCTGTTGGTGGGATTTGCGGGTGTTTCAATCAGGATCACCGCCACCCGGCCCTGAGCCATCGCCTGCTGTGCGGCTTCACGCACTTTGACTTCATCATTCCCGTCGCTGAAACCAACCGCTTTAATATCCAGATTGTGCAGCGTTTTGCTGAGCAGCGTTTCAGTGCCGCCATACAGCGGCTGGGAGTGCAGGATCACCTCGCCCGGGCGGGCAAACGTCAGCAGGGCCGTAGAGATGGCGGCCATGCCGGAAGAGAAGAGCGAACAGCTCTCCGCCTGCTCATAAACCGCCAGCCGGTCTTCAACAATTTCGCTGTTAGGATGGTTAAAGCGGGAGTAGACCAGCCCACCCGATTTACCTTCCGGCGGCTCACGACGACCTGAGACATAATCAAAGAAGTCCCGTCCCTCTTCGGCGCTGTTAAAAACAAAGGTTGAAGTCAGAAACACCGGCGGCTTCACCGCACCTTCAGAAAGGCGGGGATCATAGCCATAGTTCAGCATCTGGGTTTCGGGGTGCAGCGGCCTGTCGCCGATATGCGTCTTTTTACTTGATGATGAAGTCATTGTGATCTCCGGCCAGCGGCGCGAGTAGGGTAACGATATGTTGGATAAAGGCTACCACGCAGCGAATCATGCTGGTAAATGCCAGAATGTTCTAAGGTAATGCGCATTTCAGTCAGCCGCCGGCAGCAGGGAATAATTTTCGCGACGTAATCGTTTGCATACAGGGTCGCACAGCCGTCACTGCTGCGTCTGTGATAGACTTCGGGGCTTTTCTGACGTAACCGGGCTGAACGCAATGAAACACACTGTTGAAGTGATGATCCCTGAAGAGGCAATCGCCACGCGCATCGCTGAACTGGGCAAAGAGATTAACGAGCACTACCGCGACAGCGGCAGCGATATGGTGCTGGTGGGGCTGCTGCGCGGCTCATTCATGTTCATGGCTGATCTCTGTCGCGCCATTGATGTGCCGCATGAAGTCGACTTTATGACGGCATCCAGTTACGGCAGCGGCATGTCCAGCACGCGTGATGTGAAAATCCTGAAAGATCTGGATGAAGACATTCGTGGCAAGGATGTGCTGATCGTTGAAGATATCATCGACTCCGGCAACACCCTGAGCAAAGTGCGTGAGATTCTGCAGCTGCGTCAGCCAAAATCACTGGCGATCTGTACCCTGCTGGATAAGCCAGAGCGCCGTGAAGTTGAAGTCAATGTCGAGTATGTCGGCTTTGCCATTCCGGATGAGTTCGTGGTGGGCTTTGGTATCGACTACGCTCAGCACTATCGCCATCTGCCTTACATCGGCAAAGTGGTGCCGCTGGAATCCTGATACTGCTCTGACCGCACATTCTTCCAAGGCCTGCACCCGATGCCTGGTGTAGGCTATGTCGCGCTTTACGCCGCGATCGGCTCAGGCCTCGCCGTTCATCTGCAGATTAGCAATGCCGTGACGATAGCGCTGTTCAAGGATCTCCCGGCTGTTTGCCGTGACATCCAGGTTACGCAGGCAGCCATCCTGAATGCCGTAAACCCAGCCGTGCAGGGAGACATCCTTGCCACGTTTCCAGGCAGATTGCAGAACGGTCGAGTGCCCCAGGTTATAGACCTGTTCAATAACGTTGATTTCGCACAGTTTGTCCAGACGCTTATCCGGCGGGAGTTCCCCCAGCAACACGCTATGCTTGTACCAGAGGTCGCGGATGTGCAGCAGCCAGTTGTCGATTAACCCCAGCTCCGGGTTATCCATCGCCGCCTGCACGCCGCCGCAGCCGTAGTGGCCGCATACGATAACGTGTTCCACTTCCAGCACTTCGATAGCGTACTGCACCACGGACAGACAGTTCAGATCGGTGTGGATCACCAGATTGGCAACGTTGCGGTGAACGAAGAGCTCGCCCGGTTCCAGTCCGGTCAGGCGCTCGGCAGGGACACGGCTGTCAGAACAGCCAATCCACAGGAAGCGCGGTTTTTGTGCCTGGGCGAGCCGCTCAAAAAAGCTGGGATCTTCTTCAACCAGCAGTTTTGACCATTCGCGGTTGTTTCTGATCAGGGTATTGATGTCTGTCATGGCGTTGAGCGACCGGTTACTGCGCAAAGTGCGCGCGCGTACTATATGCCAGGGCCTGATAAATTTAAACGGCATTGCAATGCCATCAAAACAGGGTATGGATGCAGAATGACTTATGCACTGGAACTTTCCCGGCTGACCAAGACCTATCCCGGCGGCGTGCAGGCGCTGAAGGGCATCGATCTTAACGTTGAAGCGGGTGACTTTTATGCACTGCTGGGGCCAAACGGTGCCGGTAAATCGACCACCATCGGGATTATCAGTTCGCTGGTCAATAAATCCGAAGGTAGCGTGCGGGTGTTTGGCTACGATTTAGAAAAAGATGTGGTGAATGCCAAGCGCCAGCTCGGCCTGGTGCCGCAGGAGTTTAACTTCAACCCGTTTGAGACGGTGATGCAGATCGTCGTGAATCAGGCGGGTTACTACGGCGTTGAGCGTCGTGAAGCGAATGAGCGGGCAGAAAAATATCTGAAGCAGCTCGACCTGTGGGGCAAACGCAGCGAACGTGCGCGCATGCTCTCCGGCGGGATGAAGCGCCGCCTGATGATCGCCCGAGCACTGATGCACGAACCAAAACTGCTGATTCTGGATGAGCCGACGGCTGGCGTGGATATCGAACTGCGTCGCTCAATGTGGGTGTTCCTGAAAGATCTCAATGCTAAAGGCACTACCATCATTCTCACCACCCACTATCTGGAAGAAGCCGAGATGCTGTGCCGTAACATCGGCATCATCCAGAGCGGTGAGCTGGTGGAAAACACCTCTATGAAAGAACTGCTGTCCAAGCTCAAATCAGAAACCTTTATCCTGGATCTGGCACCGCGCAGTCCGCTGCCGAAACTGGAGGGCTTCCAGTACCGGCTGACCGATACCTCAACGCTGGAAGTGGAAGTGCTGCGTGAGCAGGGCCTCAACAGCGTCTTCAGCCAGCTGAGTGCGCAGGGTGTGCAGGTGCTGAGTATGCGCAATAAAGCCAACCGTCTGGAAGAGCTGTTCGTTGGCCTGACGACGCAGGGAAAAACAGGAGCAAAAGCATGACACATTTGTACTGGGTGGCGCTGAAAAGCATCTGGGCCAAAGAGGTTAACCGTTTCGCCCGTATCTGGATCCAGACGCTGGTGCCGCCGGTCATCACCATGACGCTCTATTTCATCATCTTTGGTAACCTGATCGGGTCGCGCATTGGTGAGATGCACGGCTTCAGCTATATGCAGTTTATTGTGCCGGGATTGATCATGATGGCGGTGATCACCAACGCCTATGCCAACGTGGCATCATCGTTCTTCAGTGCCAAGTTCCAGCGCAACATTGAAGAGCTGCTCGTTGCACCTGTGCCGACCCACATTATCATTGCCGGTTATGTAGGCGGCGGTGTGGCGCGTGGCGTCTGCGTCGGCATTCTGGTGACGGCCATCTCGCTGTTCTTTGTGCCGTTCCACGTGCACTCCTGGTCGATGGTGGCAATTACGCTGCTGCTGACCGCGATTCTGTTTTCACTGGCCGGTCTGCTCAACGCCGTCTTTGCGCGCACCTTTGACGATATCAGCCTGATCCCGACCTTTGTGCTGACGCCACTGACCTATCTGGGCGGCGTATTCTATTCGCTGAGTCTGCTGCCGCCGATCTGGCAGGCTGTCTCTAAACTGAATCCAATCGTTTATATGATTAGCGGATTCCGTTATGGCTTCCTGGGTATTAATGATGTGCCGCTGGTCTTTACGCTCTCGGTACTGGTGGCCTTTATTCTGGTGTTCTACTGGCTGGTCTATGCGCTGATTCAGCGCGGACGCGGACTGCGCACCTGACAATACGTTGAATGGTAAGGGCCACGCTGCAATAAGGGCGTGGCTTTTTTTTTGGTGAGTGAAAAACAACCCGAACTACGGTTCTCCCTGGCCTTAAAAACGACGTTAAAACCTGCTTGGTGATTTCTTTTCTGACTCTGAAGCCGCTCACGGCCTCGCTTTCATCCTTTTTCACAAAAAGTAACCCTAAGTATTATCTGATAATAATCAGTCATCTTTCGCTATCTTAATGATTCTTAACTGTTAAATATTTTTTAAGAATAGGCTTAAAGGCTGGCTGTTGTTTATTTGATTATGAATTATCAAAATACCGCCGGAATAAAGTTATTCCTCTGCTCAGGGATGAACGAGTGGGTTAAGAGTCTTCTTAATAAGCAAAATGGCATCTTAAACAGGGCCAGTTTTTAATCAAAGGCAGGAAAAGATGAATCGTATAACGTGGATCGATAATCTGCGGGGATTGAGTATTCTCGCAATTATTTTTTTGCATAGCACTATTGCCGTACATAATAATGCCGGACATTTTACCGCCTTCAGCAGCCTGTTAAATGAGATGCTGGCACCGGTAAGACTGGGGCTGATGTTCTTTGTTTCGGGTCTGTTTGTCGATGCCGGATTAAGAAAAGGCCTGGGTCCTTTTTTTAATAACAAAGTACGCAGTATTCTCTATCCGTTTGTGGTCTGGGTGGCGGTCTATGGCGGGTTAAAGATCCTGTTCAGCTCGATGGCAAATACGCCGCAGTCACCGATGAATATTATTCTTTCGCACCTGACCGGCGGCGGGGATATGACCTGGTTCCTGCACTCGCTATTTATCTTCTTTATAGTGATTATCTTTGCCCGCCACCTGCCATTCCTGCTGGTGTTTGCTATCTGTATGGCGCTGAGCTGGGCGCTGCCGGCCATCGATCCGGATGGCGTATTTGCCAGCTTCGACAATACGCACATCAACAAATCGCTTTATCTGTTTGTCTTTTTCTACCTGGGCGATTACGTGGTACGTAAGCAGGTGGATATCGCAGAGAAAGTACAGCATGGCCCGACGCTGTTAATCTCAGCGATCAGTTTTGTGCTGCTCTCCTGCCTGAATATCTTTATTCTGGAGCGTCATTCCCAGGCGTTATTATCACCGCTTGCACTTTTATCGGTGCCATTCTTTGTCTGGATTGCGCTGAAGCTGAAATCTGAGCTGGTCTACTACATTGGCGTCAATTCTATCGTCTTCTACCTGTCGCATTATCTGGCGATTCAGTTCTTCAGTAAGATTGTGAAGTTTGAAAGTCCGTCAGCCTGGGTGAATGACCTGAAATTCATTTCGGCGTTTCTGGTGGCGCTGGCGCTGCCATTGACAATATGTCTGATGAGAAAACGCGGCTGGTTTAATTTCCTCTTTACGATGAAAAAGTCATCGAAGCCGATGACAACCAAAGCGGTTTAATTGCAGAAGCAGAAACAAAAAGGGCCGCCCATGTTAATGACGGCCCTTTTTTGTCAGGCGATCGATTACTCAGGCGATTTGTACCGGCAATGCTTTCGCCAGACGCTTCATCTGGTTGTCACCTTCAAAATAGGCGACTTTAGGCTGCCACTGACGCGCGACGGCATCCTCTACCTGCACATACGAGCAGATAATTAAAATATCGCCTTCGCAGGCGCAGCGGGCTGCCGCACCATTGACCGAAATAATTTTCGAACCACGCTCAGCCGCGATAGCGTAGGTGGAAAAGCGCTGACCGTTAGTGACGTTATAAATATCGATCGCTTCATATTGCAGAATGCCGGAAGCCTCCAGGAAATCCTGATCGATAGCGCAGGAGCCTTCATAATTGAGGTCCGCCTGCGTCACTTTTACGCGGTGCAATTTGCCTTGCAGAACTGTGCGAATCATAGCCAGAAACCTTATCAGAGAAATAAAATAACCTGCAGCGGGCGTACTTACAGCGTCAGGTCAACAGTTTGATTATCAATCAGTCGGGCTTTACCCAGCCAGGCGGCCATCAGCACCACTGCACGCTGGCTGTCCACCGTCAGCGGCTGCAGCGTTTCCGCATCACAGATTGCCAGGCCATCAGGACGCAATCCCTGTGCCAGCAGCGCTTCGCTGGCTGTCTCGATAATCTCTTCTATGTGACGCTCGCCGTTCTCAAGTCGCTGAGCCATCTGATGCATCACCTGGCTCAGCACCGGGGCCAGCTTGCGCTCATCGGATGTCAGGTAGCCGTTGCGTGAACTCAGCGCCAGGCCATCTTTGGCCCGCACGGTTGGCACGCCAACAATCTCAATGTCAAAGCCCATATCAGCCACCATCTTACGAATGATAGCCAGCTGCTGAAAATCCTTTTCACCGAAACAGGCAATATCGGGCTGTACCAGATTAAACAGTTTGCTGACGATGGTGGCCACGCCGCGAAAATGGCCTGGACGCGTTGCCCCCTCCAGCAGGGAAGAGAGCACCGGCACCTCAACAAAGGTCTGATTCTGCGCGCCCTGCGGATAGACTTCAGCCGGGGAGGGCGCAAAGACCACATCAACCTGATGGCGGTTCAGCTTTTCACAATCTTCCTGCAGCGTGCGCGGGTAGCGCGCTAAATCATCGGCGCGATCGAACTGCATCGGATTGACAAAGATAGAGACAATGACGATGTCGCCGCGCGCCCGGGCTTCATCCACCAGCGTCAGATGGCCTTCATGCAGGTTGCCCATGGTCGGCACCAGCGCAATGCGTTTACCCTGCTGGCGCCAGCGACGGACTTCCTGGCGCAGCATCAGCAGCGTTTCAATGATCAACACGGTGACTCTCCTGAATTACTGGAAACTGTGCTCTGCCGCCGGATAGGTTCCGGCCTCGACTTCGGCGATATAGTGGCGAATCGCCGCGCGAACGTCGCCGGTCTCCGCCAGGAAATTTTTGGCAAATTTGGGAATATGACCGCCGGTTACGCCCAGCGCGTCATGCATCACCAGAATCTGACCATCGGTCACGTTACCGGCACCGATGCCGATCACCGGGATGGTAAGCGCCCCGGTGATCCGCTGCGCCAGTGACACCGGCACGCACTCCAGCACCATCAGCTGTGCGCCTGCCGCTTCCAGCGCCAGGGCATCGGCCAGCAGCCGATCGGCACCGGCCTCATCACGGCCCTGCACTTTATAGCCGCCAAAGATATTCACCGACTGCGGGGTCAGCCCAAGATGACCGCACACCGGCACGGCGCGTTCGGTCAGCATCTGCACGGTCTCTGCCAGCCAGCTGCCGCCTTCCAGTTTCACCATATTGGCACCGGCACGCATCAGCTGTGCGGCACTCTCAAAGGTCTGCTCTGGTGTGGCATAACTCATAAAGGGCAGGTCGGCGAGTAGCAGGGCCTGGGGCGCACCACGGCGCACGGCGGCGGTGTGATAGGCGATGTCGCTGACCGTAACCGGCAGGGTGGAGTCGTGCCCCTGCACCGTCATCCCTAAGGAATCACCAACCAGCAGCACCTGAATGCCTTCATCGGCAAACAGGCGGGCAAAACTGAAATCGTAGGCGGTCAGCGTCGCGAATTTTTTACCGCTGGCTTTCGCCTGACGCAGATGTGAAATCGTGGTGGGTTTCATGGCGCTCTCAACTCAGGAATTCTGATGGGCGCAGTTTACTGGATAGCGTGAAAGAGCGGAATCAGAGATGTGCGTTTGTCTGATCAGTCGTGCCACAGCACGATGTTGCTGCTGTCGAGGGTGGCCAGAACGGTGCTGAGTGCGCGACCATCGGGCAGGCAAGCATCGGGCGCAATCGCCAGCAGGGGAACCAGCATAAAGGCGCGATTCAGCAGGTCGTAGTGCGGCACAATCAGCCGCTCAGTGTTAATGATTGCATCGCCAAACAGCATGAGATCGATATCCAGCGTGCGCGGCCCCCAGCGTTCTTCCTTGCGCACCCGGCCATGATCCCGCTCAATCTGCTGGGTATGGTCAAGCAGGGCTTCAGCGCTGAGATCGGTTTCCAGCGCCACGGCGGCATTGAGAAAATCGGGCTGATCGGGCGGGCCATAAGGCGGCGTGCGGTAGAACGGCGAGGTCGCGATGCGTTGCGTCTGCGGCAACGCATCCAGTGCCGTCAGCGCTGCATCAACCTGATGCAGCGGATCGGCCAGATTACTGCCTAACGCGAGGTAAACTCGTGTCATGACACGTTTTGATTGTCACGACGTGGCGCGGAAGAGCGGCGGCGCGGACGGCGCGATTTATTGCGCGGCACCGGATCGTCACCCAGATTATTCAGCATGTTTTTCTGATGCGGCGGCGCAGCGACCTGGAATTCACCCCACCACTGGCTCAGACGCAGCAGTTCCGGGTTGTTTTCCACTTCCGCGCGCAGCGCCAGCAGATCGTATGCGGCGCGGAATTTCGGATGCTCCATCAGTTTCCAGGCGCGTTTACCGTGACGGCGCGACATGCGTAACTGCAGCAGCCAGATATCGCGGATCAGCGAGGTAATACGTTTTGGAATCGCCAGCGCACGGCAGGCTTCGTCCAGCGTATCGTTCATCGCCATCGCAAAGGCTTCGAAGTAGGTCAGGCCACTCTCCTGCGCAATGCGTTCGGCCGCTTCAAGCTGCGGATACCAGAACATCGCTGCAAACAGGAACGCCGGATTCACGCGCATGTCGTTATGAATGCGGTTATCGGTGTTTTTCAGCACCTGTGCCAGCATCCGCTCCATGTGGCTGTCACTGTTTTCCGTGAAGTTACGCGCCAGCGTCGGGAACAGCGGCTGGAACAGCTGATATTCACACAGCTTCAGATACGTGCTGTAGCCATAGCCCGCCTGCAACAGCTTCAGGGACTCTTCAAACAGGCGCGCAGGCGGGATATCACGCAGCAGCGAGGCCAGACGTGGAATCGGCTCGGCGGTTTCCGGCGCAATGCTCATATTGAGCTTGGCGGCAAAGCGCGCGACGCGCAGCATGCGCACCGGATCTTCGCGGTAGCGGGTTTCCGGATCGCCAATCAGGCGAATGATGCCCTGTTCGAGATCGCTGATGCCGCCAACATAGTCGCGTACGCTGAAATCAGCCACGCTGTAGTAGAGGCTGTTGATGGTGAGATCGCGGCGCTGGGCATCATCTTCGATAGAGCCGAAGATATTGTCGCGCAGCAGCATGCCGCTCTGGGCGCGCTGCGAACTGTTGCGATCTTCCGCAATCTCTTCAACCTGATGATGTCCACGGAAGGTGGCGACTTCGATCACTTCCGGGCCAAACATCACGTGTGCCAGCCGGAAACGGCGACCGACCAGGCGACAGTTGCGGAACAGCTTGCGCATCTGCTCTGGCGTGGCGTTAGTGGTCACGTCGAAATCTTTGGGTTTTTGCCCCAGTAGCAAATCGCGCACGCCACCGCCTACCAGATAGGCTTCATAACCGGCTTTGTTCAGGCGATAGAGCACTTTGAGGGCATTTTCGCTGATGTCTTTACGTGAGATGGTATGGCTTTCACGAGGGATGATGGTCATCAGACGCTCTGGTTCAACCTCTGCTGGGGCTTCCTCTTCATCACGCTTCAGGACTTTCCGGCAAAAATTAGCTACTCGGGTAAAAATGGGACACCTCGACAGTGGCAATTAGGGTGTAGGTAAAATCAGCGGCTAATCATAGCCTGTTGAGAACCGTTTGAGAATGCTGTTGTCTATGCATCCGGTTTCAGGGCGTTCTGTTGCGGCATCAAAGCGATATTCCACTGTGACACCGCGTCAGACAGCAGTTTGTCCTGCGTTAAGTCCTGCCAGCCGCCTGAAACAGGCTGTCCGAGGAAGCGTAATGCCGCTACCAGCAGGGGCCTGGCATCGCCATCGGGCAGCGAAGGTGCATGATTCTGCTTCGATAACTTATTGCCATCGTGATTAAGCGCCAGCGGCAGATGCAGCCAGGCCGGCACCGGCCAGTCAAATTGCTGATAAAACGCAATCTGCCGCACCGTCGGCTCAATCAAATCTGCGCCGCGCACCACTTCGGTAATGCCCTGAAAATGGTCATCGACGACCACCGCCAGGTTGTAGGCAAACAGGCCATCGCGACGGTGAATAATAAAATCTTCCTGCGCCAGACGTCTGTCCGCCTCTACGCGACCCCGTAATCGATCGTCAAAGGCAAAGACCGGCGCATGCTGGCGTAAACGCAGCGCGGCATTCTCTGGTCCGCGTTGCCGTTCACGGCAGTAACCATCATAGAAACCGCCAATCTCCTGAATGCGACGTCGGGGACAGGTGCAGAAATAGCTCTGACGATGCTGCTGCAGCCAGGCCAGCGCGTCACGATAGGCCTCGTGACGTTGCGACTGCCACAGCACCTCGCCATCCCACATTAACCCGTAGTGTTCCAGCTGATGCAGAATGCGGCTGGCGGCACCTGGCACTTCCCGTGGCGGATCGATATCTTCAATTCTCACCCGCCAGATGCCGTTTTGCGCGCGCGCGCTCAGGTAACTGCCCAGGGCAGCAATCAGCGAGCCAAAATGAAGTTCACCAGAGGGAGAAGGGGCGAAGCGACCAATGCAGGAAGGTGACATAGGGTTCAGAAGTGACCACGCAGCGGACAACACAACGGTTTTTCCACTGCGTGGTAACAGGCTGGACGCGACATTAGCCGGCCATTTGTTTCTCACGAATTTCTGCTAACGTCTTACAGTCGATGCAGAGATCGGCAGTAGGACGAGCTTCGAGACGGCGGATACCAATCTCAACGCCACAGGAATCGCAATAACCGAAGTCGTCGTCTTCGACTTTCTTCAGCGTCTTCTCGATCTTTTTAATCAGTTTACGTTCGCGATCGCGGTTACGCAGCTCCAGGCTGAACTCCTCTTCCTGCGCGGCACGGTCAACCGGGTCCGGGAAGTTAGCGGCTTCATCCTGCATGTGCGATACGGTACGATCGACTTCGTCCCGCAATTGATTACGCCAGGCTTCCAGAATCTTGCGAAAATGGGTCAGCTGCGCGTCGTTCATATACTCTTCGCCAGGCTTAACCTGATAAGGCTCAACGCCAGCGATAGCGAGAATACTCAGGGACGATGTTTTACGGTTTTGACCTTCTTGCATGTTGCTTCTCCTGGATAACACGCACTATACCCTCTGACTTACGTCCCGCAGGGGCGTTACTGCCGGCCTGCATCTGACGTCTGCGGGGTACATCGATCCCCCATTGGGGAAAAAAACAGGCCGCTATAAATAACAGAAGCAGTCAGGGTTGGCAATTCTTCATGAACACACCTTGACAAGCCTGTGAGGAACAGCGTAATCAGCCCTTAGCTCAGAACATTCTTACCACATAAAATTGCAAAAGATATTACAAGGTTACGTTGATCGGCGATTTAAGAAACATTCCCTCCGCCGCTAAGTCTGCCTGATACGCTAAAACCTCTACACCTTCCCGTTGCGCCTGAGCCAGTTGTTCTGCATACGCCGCATCAATGTGGCGTGCCGGGGAAACGTCCTCAATCCCCGAGTGCAAAACGGCAAACAACAAAACGGCCCGATGACCCTCTGCCGCCACTGTCGCCAGCTCGCGCAGGTGTTTCTGTCCTCGAATCGTCACCGCATCCGGAAAATAGCCTTTACCTTCATGTAAAAGGGTTACGGATTTCACCTCAATATAGCAGTTGCGCCGTGCCTCTGCTTTGAGCAGGAAATCAATTCTGCTTTTTTCACTGCCATATTTCACTTCCGCCTGACGATGGGAATAACCCGCCAGCGTGGGTAGCCTGTTCTGATCCAGCGCTTCGGCCACCAGTTGATTAGCGCGCAGGGTATTCACGCAGATCCAGTGGCCCTGCTGCGTTTCGGTCAGCTCCCAGCTGTGCGGGTATTTGCGCGTCAGGCTATCGGACGTGGAATACCAGACTGTATCGCCCGGCGTGGCGCAGCCGGTCATGGCACCAGTGTTGGCGCAATGAATCGTCAGCACTTCGCCTTCTGGCGTCTCGACATCGGCCAGGAAACGTTTGTAACGGGCGATCAGGCGGGCGGATTTAAGGGGCGGAGAGAAGTGCATGCGGATCCTGAGACGTTAATGGCCAGCTGGCCAGCGCGCGGTAGCGGGTGCGGCCCCGGGCATAGTCAGAGGCGAACAGTGAAAAGGTGGAGACGCGAAAACGCCAGTGGAAACCGCGAGGTGGCAATGCAACCGGCTGGGTGGCCTGGCGTAACAGCGTGATGTGCGGATGAAACGGCTGTGGGCTTTGATAACAGCCATGCCGGGCAGCCTGCGCCCGCAGCAGGCTGGCAAGCTGCAGCAGGCCGCGAGGCGCGCGCTGGCAGCCGAGCCAGACCACGCCGGGACGCGGCCAGTGCCCGGCATCATCCAGGTCGAGATCGAAACCGGGCTGGACGATGCGGGAGGCCAGCGTCTGCAGGCGCAGTGAGGTTTCCGGTGCAACCTCACCCAGAAACGCCAGCGTCAGGTGCAGATTCGCTGCGACCACCGGCTGACTTGCCTCTGCAGGAAAGGTGTCGGCCCGCCAGCGCACCAGCTGTTGCTGCATTTCGTCAGGCAGGCTGATGGCAAAAAATAAGCGTTGTGTCGCCATGGCGCTCTCCGGCAAATATCACGTGCTACAATGCGCGCCATCTTAGCACAGGCAGAAACGGAGTTTGCTGTGAGCGATTTACCGGTCAGCGCGGTGCTGCCAGACATCCTGGCGGCGCTGCGTGATGCCTCTCAAATCCTGCTGGCCGCCCCTACCGGCGCGGGCAAATCGACCTGGCTGCCGCTGCAGTTGTTGCAGCAGGCGGCGCTGCCGGGACGCATCATTATGCTGGAGCCACGCCGGCTGGCGGCACGCAATGTGGCGCAGCGGCTGGCGGAGCAGCTCGGCGAACAGCCGGGTGCCACGGTGGGATTCCGGATGCGTGGCGAAAGCTGCGTCGGGCCAGAAACCCGGCTGGAAGTCGTTACCGAAGGGATGCTCACGCGCATGCTTCAGCACGATCCGATGCTGGAGGGCGTGTCGCTGGTGATCCTCGATGAGTTTCACGAGCGCAGCCTGCAGGCCGATCTGGCGCTGGCGCTGCTGCTCGATGTGCAGCAGGGATTACGCGACGATCTTAAAATCATGCTGATGTCCGCCACGCTGGACAATGCCCGGCTGGCGGCGCTGCTGCCGGATGCGCCACTGATTATTTCAGAAGGGCGCAGCTATCCGGTTGAACGGCGCTACGCGTCGCTGAATCAAAACGTACGCTTTGAAGAAGCGGTCGCGCGTGAAGTCGCCCAGCTGCTGCGCGATGAAGAGGGTTCACTGCTACTGTTTCTGCCGGGCGTGGCAGAAATTGAACGGGTGAAACGTGAGCTGGAATCACGCATCAGTGACGATGTGGATCTGACACCGCTCTATGGCGCACTGCCGCTGGCGGCGCAGCGACGGGCGATCCTGCCTGCCGCCGCCGGACGTCGCAAAGTGGTGCTCGCCACCAATATCGCCGAGACCAGCCTGACCATTGAGGGGATTCGCCTGGTAGTCGACAGTGCGCTGGAGCGCAGCGCACTGTTTGACGCTCGCAGCGGCGTGACGCGGCTGCAGACCCAGCGCATCAGTCAGGCTTCAATGATCCAGCGCGCAGGTCGCGCCGGGCGACTGATGCCGGGAATCTGTCTGCATCTGCTGCCGCAGGAGCAGGCGTCACGTGCAGCAGCGCAGAGCGACCCGGAAATCGTGAACAGCGATCTCTCGTCGCTGTGGCTGGACCTGCTGCAGTGGGGCTGTACCGGGCCGCAACAGCTGCAGTGGCTGGATCAGCCGCCCGCCAGAAATCTGGACGCGGCACAACGGCAGCTGACCCGTCTGGGTGCGCTGGACAGCAACGGCCTGCTTAACACACTGGGACGGCGTATGGCACAGCTGGGGTGCGATCCGCGGCTTGCTGCTATGCTCTGTGCCGCGGGCGATGAGCCGAGTGCGGTCGCCAGCGCCGCGCTGCTGGTGGCGATTCTGGAAGATCCTCCGCGCAGCGGCAGTGCCGATCTGAGGGATGCGCTGCATCGGCCTCAGGCTCAATGGCAGCGGCGGGCGCAGCAGTGGCAGCAGCGACTCAAAATTCGTGGCGGACGGGTCGATGAAGATCGTTTCGCCGGTTTGCTGGCGGTAGGTTTTGGCGATCGGCTGGCGCGGCGTCGCGATCTGAGCGGTCGCTATCAACTGGCCAACGGACTGGGGGCCAGACTCGATGAGCAGGATGGCCTGACGCGCAACGAATGGCTGATAGCACCCGCCCTGTTGCAGGGCAGTGCGACGCCGGATGCCCGGATGCTGCTGGCACTGCCGGTCGACATTGACACGCTGTGCCAGCAGCAGCCCGCACTGATTGAGCGCCAGACTGAAGTGGAATGGGACGAAGAGAAGGGCACGCTGCGTGCGTTCAGACGTGAGCAGATTGGCGCGTTGATACTCCGCACCCAGCCGATGGCGCGCCCGGAGCCGGACGTGCTGCACGCCGCCATACTGCGCTGGATCGCCGAAAAAGGTCTGTCGGTATTGGGCTGGACGCCGGATGCCGAACAGTTGCGCCTGCGTATCCAGTGTGCGGCGCAGTGGCTGCCGGAAGAGAGCTGGCCCGCTATGGACGATCAGACGTTGCTTGCGAGCCTGTCAGAGTGGCTGTTGCCGCAGATGTCAGCGGTACGCGATCTGCGCAGCCTGCAGGCGGTCAACCTGACCACGGCGCTCTTACATTTACTCACATGGTCACAACGTCAGCGGCTGGATAGTGTGCTGCCAACTCATTACACTGTGCCGACCGGAAGCCGGCTGCCGATTCGCTACGATGCGGATAAGCCGCCCGCGCTGGCGGTCAGGATTCAGGAGATGTTTGGCGAAGCGCAGAATCCCACCGTGGCGGAAGGACGTATCCCGCTGGTGCTGGAGCTGCTATCGCCCGCCCAGCGTCCGTTGCAGATCACCCGCGATCTGGCAGCGTTCTGGCGCGGCGCCTGGCCGGAGGTCAGGAAAGAGATGAAGGGACGCTATCCGAAACATCTCTGGCCAGAGGATCCGGCCACCGCTTTGCCAACAAGGCGAACCAAAAAAATGTCCCCGCAGGGTTGAGTCCGCTGGATCGAATTCAGAGGGTTCTGCCATGCGGCACGCGAGAAAGCAGTTAGAGTAGCGGCGCTGCCGTAAGCACTGCCTGGAGAAGAAAAGTAATGTCTGGGAACGATCGCGAACCAATAGGGCGCAAAGGTAAACCGTTGCCGCCGCGCAGCAGTGCGGGCCGGGGACGACGCAGGGATATCGAACAGGATATCGATCAGGACGATTTTAATGATGACGAGGAGGAAGCGCCGGTGCCACGTAAAGGTAAAGGTGGAAAACCGCCGCGCGGCAAACGCCGTTGGCTGGGATGGATAATAAAACTGTTCCTGGTGTTTGTGGTGGTTATGGCCGCGTGGGGCATCTACCTCGACTCGGAAATTCGCAGTCGTATTGACGGTAAGGTGTGGCAACTGCCCGCCACCGTCTATGGCCGCATGGTCAGCCTGGAACCGGGCATGGCCTACAACAAAAGTGAAATGGTGGCGCTGCTGGAAGGGACTCAGTATCGCGAAGTCTCCCGTATCACCCGCCCCGGCGAGTTTTCGGTGAAGGGCAACACCATTGATCTGCTGCGTCGCCCGTTTGATTTCCCCGACAGTAAAGAGGGGCAGATCCACGCGCGTATGAGCTTCACGAAAGATGAGCTGAGCGAGATTAAAAACCTCGAAACCGGCCGTGATTTTGGCTTTTTCCGCCTCGATCCGCGCCTGATCACCATGCTGCAGTCGCCGAATGGTGAACAGCGACTCTTCGTGCCGCGCACCGGTTTCCCGGATCTGCTGGTCGATACGCTGATCGCCACTGAAGATCGCCATTTCTATGAGCATGACGGCATCAGCCCGTACTCCATTGGTCGCGCCTTCCTGGCGAACATCACGGCCGGAAAAGCGGTGCAGGGCGGCAGTACGCTGACGCAGCAGCTGGTGAAGAACCTGTTCCTGACCAATGAGCGTTCGCTGTGGCGTAAAGCGCGTGAAGCCTATATGGCGGTGATCATGGATGCGCGCTACAGCAAAGATCGCATCCTGGAGCTCTACCTGAACGAGGTCTATCTCGGTCAGGCGGGCAGCGATCAGATCCGCGGTTTCCCGCTAGCGAGCCTCTACTACTTTGGCCGTCCGGTAGATGAACTGAGTCTGGATCAGCAGGCGATGCTGGTTGGCATGGTGAAAGGGGCGTCGCTCTATAACCCGTGGCGCAACCCGAAACTGGCGCTGGAACGCCGCAACCTGGTGCTGCGCCTGTTGCAGCAGCAGAAAGTGATCGACCAGGAGCTGTATGACATGCTGTCTGCCCGTCCGCTGGGCGTGCAGCCAAAAGGCGGTGTGATCACGCCGCAGCCTGCCTTTATGCAGATGGTGCGTAACGAGCTTCAGGCGAAACTGGGCGACAAGATTAAAGATCTCTCCGGCGTGAAAATCTTCACCACGCTGGACCCGGTGTCGCAGGATGCAGCTGAAAAAGCGGTGGTTGATGGCATTCCGACGCTGAAAAAACAGCGTGGCCTGAAGGATCTGGAAACCGCGATGGTGGTGGTTGACCGCTTTAGTGGCGAAGTCCGTGCCATGGTCGGCGGGGCCGATCCGCAGTACGCCGGTTACAACCGTGCGCTGCAGGCGCGTCGCTCTATCGGTTCACTGGCAAAACCGGCGACCTACCTCACCGCGCTGAGCCAGCCAAAAAGCTACCGCCTGAACAGCTGGATCGCCGATGAGCCGATTGCGCTGAAGCAGCCAAATGGCACCATCTGGAAACCGATGAACGACGATCGTCGTTTCAGCGGCAAAGTGATGCTGGTGGATGCGCTGACCAACTCCATGAACGTGCCGACAGTTAACCTCGGTATGACGCTGGGGCTGGATGCGGTAGTCGATACCTGGAACAAGCTGGGTGTGCCGAAAGAGCAGCTGCATCCGGTGCCGGCGATGCTGCTGGGCGCCCTGAACCTGACGCCGGTTGAAGTGGCGCAGGCGTTCCAGTCGATCGCCAGCGGCGGTAACCGCGCGTCACTGTCTGCGGTGCGTTCAGTGATTGCAGAAGATGGCAGCGTGCTCTATCAGAGCTATCCGCAGGCGCAGCGTGTGGAACCGGCGCAGGCGGCTTATCTGACGCTCTATACCATGCAGCAGGTCGCTGACCACGGTACCGCCCGTGCGCTGGGCGCGCGTTTCCCGAATGCCCATCTGGCCGGGAAAACCGGTACCACTAACGATCTGATCGACAGCTGGTTTGCCGGTATTGATGGTAAAGAAGTGGCGATCACCTGGGTGGGCCGTGATAACAACCAGCCGACCAAACTCTATGGTGCCAGCGGTGCGATGCAGCTCTATCGTCGCTATCTCGACAATCAGGCACCGATGCCGTTGCAGCTGACGCCGCCGGAAGATGTGTCGATGATGAATGTCGATTCGGCCGGTAACTTTGTCTGTGGCACGGGCAGCAGCACCTGGCGTTCTCTGCCGGTGTGGGCGCTGGATCCGAATGCACTGTGTCAGCAACAGCAGCAGCAGGTCCAGCAGCAGCAACAGTTGTTTGACCAGCAACAGCAGCAACAGCCGCAACAGCAACCAGCCCAGCAACCGCAGGAGCAGAAAGACAGTGACGGCGTAGCAGGGTGGATAAAAGACATGTTTGGCAAATAAATCAGTCAGACAGGTTAAAAAGGGCGCTTCGGCGCCCTTTTTTTGTTTGTGATCAATACGGGTAAATGGCCCTGCAAACGGCGTCACTACTGGGATTTCTGCTTGCAGTGTCTGCGGCAGTTCGCATATTATCTAATCCGTTATAATAATCATTATCGTTTCGATTCGCTCGCCTGAGCCTATTTTAAGAGACACCTTTTTATGAATGCGCGAACGACTTTTGCAGACAACACCAAAAAAACATTTTCCCGGCCGCTTCTGGGCGTCATGATCTCACTGAGCCTGAGCTCCTCGCTTTACGCCGCGCAGCCAGAGACCATGGTGGTCTCGGCGGATGGCGGCAGCGGCGTCGAGGCGGAAAGCGCATGGGGGCCGGCACCGACGGTGGCAGCAAAACACAGCGCCACCGGCACCAAAACCGATACCCCGATTGAAAAAAACCCGCAGTCTGTCTCCGTGGTTACCCGCGAAGAGATGGAAATGCGCAACGTGACCAGCGTGAAAGGGGCATTTAACTATACGCCTGGCGTGCTGACCGGTAACCGTGGCAGCTCAGATGTGATTGATGCGCTTTCGATTCGCGGCTTCAGCGAAACCAATACCAACCAGTATCTGGATGGCCTGAAACTGCAGGGAGATAACTACTCTGAGTTTGCCATCGATCCCTACTTCCTGGAGCGCGCTGAACTGCTTCGCGGTCCGGTGTCCGTACTCTATGGTAAAAGCAATCCGGGCGGTGTTGTCTCACTGGTGAGCAAGCGTCCCACCCAGGAAACCCTGCGCGAAGTGCAGTTCCAGATGGGCAATGACAATCTCTTCTCGACCGGCTTTGACTTTGGCGGTGCGCTGGATGATAACGGCGTCTACAGCTATCGCCTGACCGGTCAGGCGCGCAGTCAGGATGCGCAGCAGTCGATGAACAAAGAGAAGCGCTACACCATTGCCCCGTCATTCAGCTGGCGTCCCGACGATCGCACCCGCATTGATCTGCTGACCTATTTCCAGAACGAGCCAGAAACCGGCTATTACGGCTGGCTGCCGCGTCAGGGCACCGTGGTGCCGATCACCCGTGCCGATGGCAGCCAGTACAAACTGCCGACCGACTTCGACGAAGGCGAGCAGAGCAATAAGATTTCGCGCACCACCAAAATGGTGGGCTATAACGCCGAGCACAGCCTCAACGACACCTGGACGCTGCGTCAGAATCTGCGTTACGCCGACCTGCGCACCGATTACCGCAGTATCTATGGCAATGGTTTCAATACAGCAACTCAGGAGATTACCCGTGGTTCAGCGGTCTCCAGCGAGACGCTGAACCAGTTTGCCGTGGATACTCAGGCACAGGCGAAGTTTGCCACCGGCCAGGTCGATCATACGCTGCTGTTAGGCGTGGACTTTCAGCGTACGCGTAATGATATCGACGCACAGTTTGGCTCGGCCTCCAGCCTGAATGCGGTTAACCCGCAATATGGCGATGATAGCGTGACGCCATATGGCCCTTATCAGCATCTCAACAAGCAGCGTCAGACCGGCCTCTATGCGCAGGATCAGATGGAATGGAACCGCTGGGTGCTGACGCTGGGTGGCCGCTACGACTACGCCATGAACTCCGTTTACGATCGGGTGGCAGACAGTGTTGATCGCCAGAACGATCAGGCCTTTACCTGGCGTGGTGGTCTGAACTATGTGTTTGATAACGGCATCGCGCCTTATTTCAGCTACAGCGAAGCCTTTATTCCTAATGCGGGTTCAACCTATGAGGGGCAGGCATTTGATCCGTCACGCGCTAAGCAGTATGAAGCGGGCGTGAAGTATGTACCGAAAGATCGTCCGGTGGTGCTTACCGCAGCGCTTTATCAGCTGACAAAAACCAAAAACCTGACTGCCAATCCCGATCCAGACAGAGCTCTTTTTAGCGTGCAGAGCGGTGAAATCCGGTCACGCGGCGTCGAGCTGGAAGCCAAAGCGGCGCTGAACGCTAACGTCAATCTGACGGCCTCCTACACCTACACCGATGCGGAATATACTGAAGACACTCAGCTGAAAGGCAAAACGCCGGTGCAGGTGCCGAAGCATATGGCTTCACTCTGGAGCGACTACACCTTCCACGAAACTGCTTTGTCAGGGGTGACGATCGGCGCTGGGGTTCGTTACGTGGGTGAAAGTCAGGGGCTTTATGCTAATACCACAGATAATAGCGCTGCTGGACTCTCGAACCAGAACTTTAAGGTAGCCGGTTACACCACGGTGGATGCGGCGCTGAAGTATGATCTGGGTCGCTTCGGCCTGCCTGGCTCGACAGTGGGCGTCAACGTTAACAATCTGTTCAACCGCGAGTATGTCGCCAGTTGCTATCGTGAATACGCCTGCTACTGGGGTGCGGAACGCCAGATTGTCGGCACCGCGACCTTCAGATTCTGATTTAACCGGGCGCTCCGGCGCCCGTTCACAGGGATAATCATGCCGCATCCGCACGCAGAAGAGGCTACCTTCAAACTGGAGAATGCCAGTTTCGAGGTGCCCGGCCGCACTCTCCTCCAGCCCCTGTCGCTGACTTTTCCACCGGGTAAAATGACCGCGCTGATTGGTCACAACGGTTCGGGCAAATCGACGCTGCTGAAAATGCTGGGCCGTCATCATGCGGCCAGCAGCGGAGAGGTTTTGCTGAATCAGCAGCCGGTCGGGCGCTGGAACAGTAAAGCCTTTGCCCGCGAGGTGGCCTATCTGCCGCAGCAGTTACCGGCAGCCGAAGGGATGACGGTGCGTGAGCTGGTGGCGATTGGCCGCTATCCCTGGCATGGGGCGCTGGGGCGCTTTGGTCAGGAGGATCGCGACAGGGTAGAGGATGCCATTACGCAGGTCGGGCTTAAGCCCTTTGCCGGCCGGCTGGTGGACAGTCTGTCAGGCGGTGAACGTCAGCGCGCCTGGCTGGCGATGATGGTGGCGCAGAACAGCCGCTGTCTGCTGCTGGATGAACCGACGTCGGCGCTGGATATTGCCCATCAGGTTGAGGTGCTGGCGCTGATCAAAGATCTGAGCCAGCAGCGCGGCCTGACCGTCATTGCGGTGCTGCACGATATCAATATGGCGGCACGCTACTGCGATCATCTGGTGGCGCTGCGTCAGGGCGCAATGATTGCCGAAGGTGACGCGGAGGCGATTATGCAGCCTGAGGTACTGGGTGCAATTTATGGCATTCCGATGGGCATTTTACCGCACCCGCAGGGCGGCGCGCCGGTTAGTTTTGTCTGTTAAGGAAAGGATGATGCCCGATCTTGATCGCCGCCGACTGTTGCTGGCACTGGCGGCCTCGCCGCTGTTTTGTGCGCTTCCTCTGCGTGCTGCCACGCCGAATCCGGGTCGGATTATTGCACTGGAGTGGTTACCCACCGAACTGCTGATCGCGCTGGGCGTTACGCCCTGGGGCGTGGCCGATCTGCACAACTACAACATCTGGGTAGGGGAGCCGAAGCTGCCTGCAGACGTGATCGACGTCGGTCTGCGCACCGAACCCAATCTTGAGCTGATGGCGCAAATGCAGCCGTCGCTGATCCTCTGCTCCAATGGCTATGGCCCGCCCAAAGAGAAACTGACGCGCATCGCACCCATCATGGGCTTCGACCTTCACAGCGGCGACGGAAAACCCTTCACCGCCGCGCGGGCATCACTGCGTCAGCTGGCGGCGCGCCTGGGATTAAGCGAGCGGGCGGAGCAGCATCTGCGTGAGGTCGATGATCAGCTGGCGGCGGCGCGTGAGCGGCTGGCACCCTATGCCGGACGCACGCTTCTGCTGATGTCGCTGCTCGACAGTCGTCACGCCATTACCTTCGGTAAAAATAGCCTGTTCCTGGAAGTGATGACTCTGCTGGGCCTGAAAAATGGCTGGCAGGGCGAAACCAATTTCTGGGGCAGCGCAGTGATCGGCATCGAACAGCTGGCACAGGCCGGAGAGGTGGATGTCATCTGTTTCGATCACGACAACGACGTGGAGATGCAGCAGCTGATGCGCAGTCCGTTGTGGCAGGCCATGCCGTTTGTCCGCACCGGACGCTTTCAGCGCGTCCCGGCGGTCTGGTATTACGGTGCAACGCTCTCGGCGCTGCACTTTGTTCGCGTGCTGGAACGCGCGCTGGAGACGCACTGATGCGCCATGCTCTGTTTCCCGCAGGCCTTCTCAGCCTGCTGTTTCTGCTTTCACTCAGCCTGACGCTGGTTAATCTGCATCACGCGCTGCCACAGGCTGAATGGTGGCAGGCACTCTGGTCACCGACAATCGATAGCCTGCCGCAGATGGTGTTTCACTACAGCCTGCTGCCACGTACGGCGCTGGCGCTGCTGGTGGGTGCCGGGCTGGGTCTTGCCGGTCTGCTGTTTCAGCAGATCTTGCGCAACCCGCTGGCGGAGCCGACCACCCTGGGCGTCTCTTCCGGCGCGCAGCTGGGCATTACCGTCGCGACGCTGTGGCATCTGCCGGGCGGGGCGCTGACACAGCAGTTTGCTGCGCTTAGCGGTGCGCTGCTGGTAGGCGCGCTGGTGTTTGGTGTGGCCTGGGGCAAACGTCTGTCGCCAGTGACGCTGATTCTGGCCGGGCTGGTACTGAGCCTGTACAGCGGCGCGGTGAATCAAATCTTCGCTATCTTCAATCACGATCAGCTGCAGAACATGTTTCTGTGGAGCACCGGCGCGCTGAATCAGATGAGCTGGGAAAACGTGCAGCAGCTCTGGCCGCGCCTGCTGCTGGCGTTTGTGCTGGCACTGGCGCTGCTGCGTCCGCTGACGCTGATGGGGCTGGATGATGGTGTCGCTAAAAACCTGGGTCTGGCGCTCTCTGTGGCGCGGATTGGCGGCCTTGGACTGGCGATTCTGCTCAGCGCACAGCTGGTCAATGTCGCCGGTATCATCGGCTTTATCGGGCTGTTTGCACCGCTGCTGGCGAAGCTGCTGGGTGGACGACGGCTCCTCACCCGGATGCTGCTGGCACCGCTGACTGGCGCGCTGCTGCTGTGGCTGGCAGACAGCTGCGTATTATGGCTCAGCACGCACTGGCGCGATATCCCGACCGGCACGGCCACGGCCCTGCTTGGCGTACCGATTCTGCTGTGGCTGCTGCCGCGGCTGCGCACCGGTTCAGTGCCGCCCGCGCTGAATCAGGGTGACCATGTGCCCGCCGAGCGACAGAACCTGCTGCGCTGGGCGCTGATCGGTCTCGCTGTTCTGGCCCTGTTAGCGTGGGGTGGTCTGGCGTTTGGACGTGATGCGCAGGGCTGGATCTGGTCCGCAGGCGAGATGCTGCAATCACTGCTGCCGTGGCGCGCGCCGCGCGTGCTGGCGGCGCTGGTAACCGGTCTGATGCTGGGGGTGGCGGGGAGTCTGATTCAGCGGCTGACCGGCAATCCCATGGCCAGCCCGGAAGTACTGGGCATCAGTTCCGGGGCCGCCTGCGGCGTAGTGGTCATGATGTTCTTTGTACCGGGCGATGCGATGGCCTGGCTGCTGCCCGCCGGTGCGGTGGGTGCCGCGCTGACGCTGCTGGTGATTATGGCGGTAGCCAGCCGTGGCGGCTTCTCGCCGGAGCGGATGCTGCTGGCGGGTATGGCGCTTAACAGCGCCTTTGTCACCCTGCTGATGCTGCTGCTGGCCAGCGGCGATCCGCGTATGGGCGGGCTGCTGAGCTGGATCTCCGGCTCAACCTATAACATCAGCGGCAGTCAGGCAGTTCAGAGCGCAATTTGTGCGCTGGTGCTGGTCTCGCTGGCCCCGCTGGCCAGTCGCTGGCTGACGCTGCTGCCGCTGGGAAGTGCGACCGCGCGCTCGGCGGGTATGGCATTGACGCCTGCACGGCTGAGTCTGCTGCTGCTGGCGGCAGCACTGACCGCCAGCGCGACGCTGACTATCGGTCCGCTGAGTTTTGTCGGATTGATGGCACCGCATATGGCGCGCATGCTGGGATTCCGGCGGGCTTTGCCGCAGCTGGTGCTGTCGGGATTGCTGGGGGGCGGATTGATGATGCTGGCTGACTGGTGCGGGCGGATGCTGGCGTTTCCGGATCAAATCCCTGCCGGACTGATGGCGACATTTTTAGGTGCGCCTTACTTTATCTGGTTGCTACGGCGTTCAGGTTAAGAGGAAAAAGCAGGCTGGTTTCAGACCGCGGCCAGATCCAAAGTAGGGTGAATCTGACAACTACGAATAAGCTCAATGCGCAGGGAATTGGGGCAGAGGAGGAAAGCGTCCCGCGCCATGGACGGCGCGGGCCGAGCGAGTCATGGATGACGGCTTTCGCGCCTTTCCGATCTGACCCTGTTTCCTGTGCATGCACCCTCCCACAACAGAGCGGGGCAAACCTCATTAATAACAAAAGACCGGCTGCTGCCGGTCTTTGTCTTTAACGCTGCCGAAATTACAGCTTTGCGAAACAACGACGCGCAGCGTCAACCGTGCGCTGAATATCCTCTTCGCTGTGCGCCAGCGACATAAAGCCCGCTTCATAAGCTGATGGCGCAAAGTAAACGCCTTCCTCCAGCATCAGATGGAAGAAAGTTTTAAAGCGCTCTACATCGCAGCGGGTCACATCGGCATAACAGGTCACGCTGTCAGCCTCGGTGAAGAACAGGCCGAACATCCCGCCAACATGGTTGATCACCAGCGGGATATTTTGCTGTTGTGCTGCCTCGCGCAGACCCTCAGCCAGCTGGCAGGTCAGGGCATTCAGCTTTTCGTGCGTACCAGGCTGCGCGATCTGCGTCAGGCAGGCAAAACCGGCGGCCATTGCGATCGGGTTACCGGAGAGCGTCCCCGCCTGATAGACCGGGCCGGTCGGGGCCAGCGCGGCCATCACGTCGCGACGTCCACCGAATGCGCCAACCGGCATCCCGCCACCGATAATCTTTCCGAGACAGGTCAGGTCAGGACGCACATTGTAGTGAGCCTGCGCGCCGCCCAGCGCCACGCGGAAACCGGTCATCACTTCATCAATAATCAGCAGTGCGCCGAACTCATCACAGAGCGCGCGCAGGCCTGGCAGGAATTCCGGCTGCGGCGGAATGCAGTTCATGTTGCCAGCAACCGGCTCGACGATGATGGCCGCGATGGCATCAGGATATTGCTCGAAGGCGCTGCGCACTGAGTCGAGATCGTTAAAGGTGCAGGTCAGGGTGTGTTTAGCGAAATCAGCCGGTACGCCCGGTGAGTTTGGCTGACCCAGCGTCAGGGCACCGGAACCGGCTTTCACCAGCAGGTGATCGGCGTGACCGTGATAGCAGCCTTCAAACTTGATAATTTTATCGCGGCCGGTAAAGCCACGCGCCAGACGAATCGCGCTCATGGTCGCTTCGGTGCCGGAGTTGACCATACGCACCATCTCCATGGAAGGCACCAGCTCACACACCAGCTGCGCCATGGTCACTTCCATTTCGGTCGGTGCGCCAAAGCTCAGGCCGCGCTGGGCCGCTTCGATCACGGCATTGCGGATCGCCGCATTGTTATGACCCAGCACCATCGGGCCCCATGAGCCGACATAGTCGATATAGGCTTTGCCATCGGCGTCATAGAGATACGCGCCATCAGCATGTTCAATAAACAGCGGAACGCCGCCCACACCGGTAAATGCGCGTACTGGCGAGTTTACCCCGCCCGGGATCAGGCGTTGTGCCTCGGCAAACAGTTGTTCGGACTTACTCATTTTCGGCTCCAGCGGTTCATAAAAAATATTGCACCATTCTACGGAAGAGGGGCAGCAGACGAAAGGCGGATTCACCCGCCGCGCCCTTAACGGAGGTGAAAGCGGCACAGAGTGCGAAGGGCAGAGCTTGATTGCGCTGAGGTGCTGGCTGATAATAGCGTAATTAAGGTCGTTTTCTGACCTGGGCGTTTACCGGAGTAAAACATGAGTGATGAAGTAGTAGCACTGCCGTTGCAGTTTACCGACGCCGCAGCCACCAAGGTGAAGAACCTGATTGCCGACGAAGAGAACCCGGCGCTGAAACTTCGCGTCTATATCACCGGTGGCGGTTGCAGTGGTTTCCAGTACGGCTTCACCTTTGATGATCAGCTGAATGATGGCGACATGACGATCGAAAAGCAGGGCGTCTCGCTGGTGGTTGACCCGATGAGCCTGCAATATCTGGTGGGCGGTTCGGTGGATTACACCGAAGGTCTGGAAGGCTCGCGCTTTATCGTGACCAATCCGAATGCCAAAACCACCTGTGGCTGTGGCTCTTCCTTCAGTATCTGATGACGAAGGCCGTCATCGCGACGGCCTCGTTTACCACTCTATTGTGACCAGCCGGTTACTCTGTTTCACACTTCCCTGCGACTGAATCTGACTATGGGTTACGCGTGGCTGCGCGCTTGCCTGTCTGCCGCAGTTCACCTGCGGCGCGGGCTGACCGTTAGCCGTGTTGATTTCACAGCGTGAATAGATGACAAGCCTGGCGCCTATAGAGCCATTAATCGATCCCGCAAAGGCAGATCCGGCGAGCGATAGCCCTATGGCCAGCAGCAGTGCTCTGGTCATAGATGGTTCCTGGTGTTTTAAAAAAGCGCCGTGGCGCTAAAAGGACGGCAAGCATACGTGGCCGGCTCGTCTCTGGTATTGATTAACGGTAAAAAGTGCAGCAACTTTAATCATTTCGCCGATTTATTCAGCGGGATGCAGGGCCTCACAGAGTTGCTGCGCCGCCAGCAGCAGTCGTGGGCCTGGCCGGCTCAGCCAGTCCTCGTTGATGGCAATCACCGGCACAGTGAGCTGTGGCCGCCAGAAGGCACGGATGTTCTCCGCCTGCTGTGCACTGCCCGCTGTCACTACGGCCTGAGGATGGCGCATCAGTACCTGCTCGCGGCTGACCTGTGGCCAGCTAACGCGACTGTCGGCAAAAATATTCCTGCCACCACATAAGGTAATAATCTCATTCTGCAGCGTGGCTCTGGCGGCGGTAAAGAGCGGCTGCTGTCCAAACTGCAAAAAAAGCGGAACCGCAGTCAGGTGAGTATAGTGCTGACGCAGTGCGGCTTCCTGCTGCCGTAACGCCTGGGCTGCTCTGCTAGCCTGCTCCGGGCTGGGACTCCAGCGGCCCAGATCGGCCAACGCCGTGAACATCTCATCCAGGGTCTGCGGATCAATCCATTTAACCGGTACGCCGAGCTGCTGCAACTGATCGATCTGCCGCTGCGGATTACCGCCGCGCCAGGCTAAGACCAGGTCTGGTTTGAGCTGCAGAATGCGTTCGGCTTTGATGCCCTGCCAGTTGGCAACCTGCTCAATCTGTTTTGCCTGCGGCGGATAGTCAGACCATGCACTGACCGCAATCGGCGTAATCCCGGCAGCAAAGGCGAGTTCGGTAAGGTGGGGAGCGAGGGTGATAACTCGGGGCGGGGAGGCAAGCAGGCTGCCGCTTAACAGCAGCAGCCAGCAGAAAAGCAGCGTTTTAGCCACGCGCCAGATGCGCCAGCAGGTTCTCCACCAACAGCGAAGATTGCTTCGCCGCTACGCTTAAGAACTCATCAAAGCTGAGGTGAGATTCCTTATCGGCCACATCGGAAATCGCACGGACCACCACAAACGGTACCTGGAACTGATGACAGACGTGACCGATGGCAGTCGCTTCCATCTCAACGGCAATCGCCTGCGGGAACAGGTTGCGAATGCGCGCCAGCGGTTCGGCACCATTGATAAAGGCATCGCCGCTTACCACCAGACCGCGTACGGCATTCAGATCCAGCTGCTTAATGCAGGCTTCTGCCGCTGCGATAAGCTTGCTGTCTGCCACAAATGCGGCCGGACAACCCGCCATCTGACCCGGCTCATAACCAAAAGCGGTGACATCAGCATCGTGATAACGCACTTCGTCTGATACCACGATATCGCCGACGCTGAGCGACGGCGCTAAACCGCCCGCCGAACCGGTGTTGATCACCACATCGGGTTTGCAGAGTTGCAGCAGCAGCGTGGTGCCCAGCGCCGCAGAGGTTTTACCAATGCCCGATTTCAGCAGTGCCACCTCAACGCCCTGCAGGGTGCCGGTATAGATTTCACAACCCGCCAGCGACAGCGTTTGACGGTTTTCAATTTTGTCGCGCAGCAGTGTGACTTCCTGCTCCATCGCGCCAATAATGCCTGCTTTCATAGTGAGTTCCGCTAATGTAAAGAATCAAAATTTAGGGCATAGTCTACCATGGCATCCAGGGGATTAATTCACGAAAAAGTCAGGGGTAATTCATGTCGGCGATCAATTTCAGGAAGAAGATCAGCTTCTCGCGCCCTTATACCAGTCGAAAAGATCCGGAAGGCGAATATTACATT
This sequence comes from Pantoea vagans, assembly GCF_004792415.1. NCBI lineage: Bacteria > Pseudomonadati > Pseudomonadota > Gammaproteobacteria > Enterobacterales > Erwiniaceae > Pantoea > Pantoea vagans. The sequence continues at coordinate 3,263,445 of NZ_CP038853.1, read as the reverse complement.
ACCCGCCATTTTGAGAGCGACCGTGGACGGATTATCAACTCCGCTGCCATCCGGCGACTGCAGCAGAAAACACAGGTTTTTCCGCTGGAGCGCAATGCCGCCGTCCGTTCCCGACTGACGCACTCGCTGGAGGTGCAGCAGACCGGACGCTACATCACCAAAGAGATCCTGCAAACCCTGAAGATGCAGGGCGGGCTGGCGCAGTATGGTCTGGATGAGCTTGAAGGCGCATTTGAAAGCCTGATCGAAATGGCGTGTCTGCTGCATGACGTGGGTAATCCGCCATTTGGTCATTTTGGTGAGGCAGCCATTAACGACTGGTTTGAAGAGAACCTGGCTGCCGAACTGGTCGATCCGCTGGTGGCAGGCGTTGAAGGGGATGCGCAGCGTAAAGCCTTTGATGAGCTGAATGCCATGATACGCCAGGATCTCTGCCATTTTGAGGGCAACGCGCAGGCTATCCGTATGGTGCACACCCTGCTGCAGCTCAATCTCAGCTACTCTCAGGTCGCCTGTATCCTCAAATATACTGCTCCTGCCTGGTGGCAGGGTGAAAAGCCCGCCGAATTTAGCGTGTTAATGAAGAAACCCGGTTTTTATCTCTCCGAGCAGGATTATATTGCCGACCTGCGTGCTGCCACCAATATGGAAGAACACCACCGCTTTCCGCTCACCTATATAATGGAAGCGGCGGATGATATCTCCTATTGTATTGCCGATTTGGACGACGCTGTAGAAAAAGATATCTTTAATGTTGAGAGTTTGTTTGAATTTCTCAATAAAGCCTGGGGGCCGGTGAAAAATAATGACGCCTTTAGCCGGACTATTGGCGAAGCCTGGCGTGAAGCCTGTAGTAAAAAACGCCGCAGCCGCAGCGATCAATTTTTTATGTCATTACGCGTAAATGTTCAGAGCGTACTGGTCAGTTACGCGGTGAAACGTTTTGTTGATAATCTTCCTGCAATATTCGAGGGAAGTTTTAACCATGCGCTGCTGGAAGATGAGGGTGAAGAGGGCCGTTTACTGCAACTCTTTAAGACCGTTGCGCGCCAGCAGGTGTTTAATCACTCCGAAGTTGAACAGCTGGAGCTGCAGGGTTACCGCGTGATTAAAGGGCTGCTGGAGATCTATCAGCCGCTGATGCGCCTTAATTATGAAGCCTTTACTACGCTGATGAATGAGGATTTTTTACGCCAGCACCCGATTGAAACGCGGCTTTTTCATAAGCTCTCCGGGAAACACCGCAAAGCCTATTTGCACAAGATGCGTAATCTGGTTGTGGAGCATAAATATCAGCGGTTGTTGTGGGAACGTTATTATCGCTTCCGGCTTATTCAGGATTATATTAGCGGCATGACCGATCTCTATGCCTGGGATGAGTACCGGCGGCTGATGGCAGTCGAATAAGCCGCCGATTGTAAAGAGCGCGAATAAATTTTTACCTTTGGCTTAAACTTTTAAAGGAACTTCGCGCTAAAACATTTATCTCACCTTTCGACCACAGCAATGGTCTGAACAGTAATCTTATTGAGAAACGAAAAATGAAAAAAAAGACTTTAGTGTTAAGTGCGCTGGCGTTGAGCCTGAGCATGGCGCTCGCCCCTGTTACTGTTTCTGCTGCGCAAACGGCCTCTTCCGAAAGCCAGCAACTGCCAAGCCTGGCTCCGATGCTGGAGAAGGTGATGCCGTCTGTGGTCAGTATCAGCGTTGAGGGCACCACCACAGTAAAAACCCCACGCATGCCGCAGCAGTTTCAGCAATTCTTTGGCGACAATTCGCCATTCTGTCAGGACGGTTCCCCGTTCCAGGGTTCACCCATGTGCCAGAACGGTGGCGGTGAAGGTGGTAACGGTGGCGCACCCGCCCCTGATACTCAGCAGGAAAAATTCCGTGCACTGGGATCGGGCGTGATTATCAACGCCGAAAAAGGCTACGTGGTGACCAACAACCACGTGGTGAATAATGCCACCAAAATTCAGGTGCAGCTCAGCGACGGTCGTCGCTATGACGCAAAAGTCATCGGTAAAGATCCCAGCTCTGACATTGCACTGATTCAGTTGAAGGAAGCTAAAAATCTGACCGCCGTGAAAATCGCTGACTCTGATAATCTGCGCGTCGGTGATTACACCGTGGCAATCGGTAACCCGTATGGACTGGGTGAAACCGTAACCTCCGGTATCGTCTCGGCACTGGGACGCAGCGGCCTGAATGTCGAAAATTACGAAAACTTTATCCAGACGGATGCGGCGATTAACCGGGGCAACTCTGGTGGTGCGCTGGTTAACCTCAACGGTGAACTGATTGGGATTAACACCGCTATTCTGGCGCCGGATGGCGGCAATATCGGTATCGGCTTTGCTATTCCGAGCAACATGGTGAAAAACCTGACGGCGCAGATGGTTGAGTTTGGACAGGTTAAACGCGGCGAGCTGGGCGTGCAGGGCACGGAACTGAACTCCGAACTGGCAAAAGCGATGAAAGTCGACGCACAGCGTGGTGCCTTTGTCAGCCAGGTACTGCCAGACTCTGCTGCCGCAAAAGCGGGCATCAAAGCGGGTGACGTGATTGTCTCCATGAACGGCAAACCGCTGAGCAGCTTTGCTTCACTGCGTGCAGAAGTAGGTTCACTGCCAGTTGGCACCACCCTGAAACTGGGCCTGCTGCGTGACGGCAAACCGGTCGATGTTTCTGTTCAGTTGCAGCAGAGCAGCCAGGCGAAAGTGCAGTCCGCTACCATCTACAACGGCATTGAAGGCGCTGACCTTAGCAATGTTGAAACCGGCGATAAAGGCGTTCGCGTTGATAATGTGAAAGCGGGCAGTGCCGCAGCGCGTATCGGCCTGAAGAAGGGTGACGTGATTCAGGGCGTTAACCAGCAGCCGGTAACCAACCTTGGCGAGTTGCGCAAAGTCCTTGATACCAAGCCAGCCGTTCTGGCGCTGAATGTGAAGCGCGGCGATAGCAGCATCTACCTGCTGATGCAGTAACGGAACGACCACTGATGAAGAGGCGGACTGCGGTCCGCCTTTTTTATGTCCGGCATTTGCCCTGGCAGAGTGTGATGCTCACCGCAAATTCGGCAAATGACCGCCTGGCTCTGTGCAAATGCACAATGTTCTGCCTGCTTTCCATGCGTATTCTGTTTCTCCCCCTCTTTTTCAGGAGTAATGGATGGCTACCTATCACCTTGATGCCCGGCTGGCACAGGATATCGTGGCGCGCACCATGAAAATTATTGACAGCAATGTCAATGTGATGGATGCGCGGGGCCGCATTATCGGCAGCGGTGACCGGGAACGCATTGGGGAGTTGCACGAAGGTGCGCTGCTGGTGCTTTCGCAGGGTCGCGTAGTCGACATTGATGAAGCGGTGGCTAAACATCTTCATGGCGTACGGCCCGGCATTAACCTGCCGCTGCGCATTGATGGTGACATCGTCGGGGTGATTGGCCTGACCGGCGAGCCGCTGGCATTGCGGCACTACGGCGAGCTGGTCTGCATGACCGCAGAGATGATGCTGGAGCAGGCGCGGCTTCTGCATATGCTGGCACAGGACAGCCGTCTGCGTGAAGAGCTGGTGCTGAATCTCATCCGCAGCGATACCCTGTCGCCACAGCTGACCGAATGGGCTCAGCGGCTCGGCATCGATCTCAACCAACCGCGTGTGGTGGCCGTTCTGGAGGTGGATAGCGGTCAGCTTGGCGTCGACAGCGCGATGTCAGAGTTACAGCAGCTGCAAACGCTGCTGACCACACCGGAGCGCGATAATTTGATCGCCATTGTCTCACTGACCGAAATGGTGGTGCTGAAACCGGCCCTGAACGGGCATGGACGTTACGATCAGGATGATCATCGCCGCCGCGTTGAGCAGTTGCTGCAGCGGATGAAAGAGAGTGGTCATCTTCGGATGCGTATCGCGCTGGGTAACTTCTTTACCGGGCCGGGCAGCATTGCACGTTCTTACCGGACGGCGCGCACCACTATGATGGTGGGCAAGCAGCGTATGCCTGAAGTGCGCAGCTATTTTTATCAGGATCTGGTGCTGCCGGTGCTGCTCGACAGTCTGCGCGGCGGCTGGCAGGCCAATGAGCTCGCCCGGCCGCTGGCGAAGCTCAAGAGCATGGATAACAACGGTTTGCTGCGCCGCACGCTGATCGCGTGGTTCACCCATAACGTCCAGCCGAGCGCTACCGCACGTGCGCTGTTCATTCATCGCAATACGCTGGAGTACCGCCTGAACCGGATTTCTGAACTGACGGGACTGAATCTGGGTCATTTTGACGACAGGCTGTTGCTTTATGTGGCTTTGCAACTGGATGAGCAGGGGTAGGCGGCAGATTTGCGGCATAAAAAAGGCCAGCAAAGCTGGCCTCTCTTGTCGGACAGGACATTAACGGCTGTTACGGGTTAATTTTTCCAGGTCCGATTCAATTTCTGAGATCTTGTGGGCGACCACGCTTTCCAGGTGACGCAGGTCATCCAGAATTTTGCGTTTCAGATCCACTTCAACCTGATCGCGCTGGCAAATCTGGTCCAGTTCATCGATGACATAACGCAGATTCGGGCTGATTTCCTGAACTTCTTTGTAGCCCTGCGTCGCGTGATCGGCAACGACGGTTTTGCGCTGGCGCGGATATTTGAATTTAACGCTCTTCGCGAAAAACTCGCCTTTATCTTTGCGGAAGTAGATCTTCAGAATGTCGTTATTGGCTTCCTGACGCAGGCTGTAGCGGTCAATGTCGTCCGGGTTACTGATACCTAAGCTTTTCAGATTGTCATACATAGCGTTGTTTCCATCAAAAGTGAGAAGCGCGCAGACTTGTTCATGACGTCCGTCAACTGTAGACATAAATAAGCGGGATGAACATTGCGCGACAGGATTTAACTGGCGCGGATTATGACCTGGATAAAAACTAAACGCACCAGTTAATTCGCGGCGCGAAGCATGTTATTTGATAATGACTGTAAAGAAAAGATGACGGGCTGGTTTCCAGCCCGTCAGTTAAATCAGTCGATGGTGCGCAGCAGTTCGTTAATACCGGTTTTGCCCAGCGTTTTCGCATCCACTTTCTTCACGATCACGGCACAATAGAGGCTGTAGCTGCCATCTTTGGACGGCAGGTTACCTGAGACCACGACGGAGCCGGCAGGCACACGACCATAATGTACTTCGCCTGTTTCGCGGTCATAAATTTTGGTGCTCTGACCGATGTAAACGCCCATTGAGATCACTGAGCCTTCTTCAACAATCACGCCTTCAACGATTTCAGAGCGTGCGCCAATGAAGCAGTTGTCTTCGATAATGGTCGGGTTGGCCTGCAGCGGTTCCAGCACGCCACCGATACCCACGCCGCCAGAGAGGTGAACGTTTTTACCAATCTGCGCGCAGGAGCCGACGGTCGCCCAGGTGTCTACCATGGTGCCTTCATCCACGAATGCGCCGATGTTGACGTAAGAAGGCATCAGCACTGTATTGCGGGCGATATAGGCACCCTGACGTACAGCCGCAGGCGGCACGACGCGGAAGCCTGCTGCTTTGAAACGCGCTTCGTCCCAGCCGGCAAACTTCATCGGCACTTTGTCGTAGAAGCGGGTTTCCGAACCTTCCATCACCTGGTTGTCATTGATGCGGAAAGAGAGCAGCACTGCTTTCTTCAGCCACTGATGCGTTACCCACTCGCCGTCGATCTTCTCAGAAACGCGCAGCTCACCGCTGTCCAGCAGAGAGATCACCTGGTTAATGGCATCACGGGTTTCGCTGTCAACGCTGGCAGGTGTGATGTCAGCGCGACGTTCGAAGGCGGATTCAATAACGCTCTGTAACTGTTGCATATTTTTTTCCTGATCTGTCATGTGCGATGCCGGGCAATAACCCGACACAAGTAAAGAGATTAATGTTTACAAATCGAGTCTGGTCACACTTTATCGTTTGGATTAAGGGCCTCTGTCAACCGTTGTTGCAACGCTTTGCGCATTTCTTCGTCCAGCGCCTGACGTTCACTGTTGGCCAGAATAAACAAATCTTCGACCCGCTCGCCAATGGTGCTGATGCGTGCGCCGTGCAGTGAGACACCAAGATCGGCAAAGACTTCACCCACGCGCGCCAGCAGGCCAGGCTGATCCAGCGCCACCAGTTCAAGGTAGCTGCGACGGTCGGTGTGCGTCGGCAGGAAATTGACCTCGGTATCCACGCTGAAATGCCGCAGTTTGGCCGACGGACGGCGGGTTCGTGGCGGCACCCAGTCAGACTGGGTGATCGCCTGCTCAAGCGCCTGAATGATCATCGGATGGCGATCCGGCGACAGCGGGCTGCCATCCGGCTCCAGCACAATAAAGGTATCCATGGCCATGCCGTCGCGGCTGGTAAAGATTTGCGCGTCGTGGACGCTGAGATTGCGCCGGTCGAGTTCTCCGGCGACGGCGGCAAACAGGTGCGGACGATCGGGGCTCCAGATAAAAATTTCGGTTCCGCCGCGTGTGGCCTGCGGGCTGACCAGCACTAATGGTTTCTTCAGGTCATGAACCAGTAAGTGGCGGGCATGCCAGGCAATCTGATTCGGCGTATGGCGCAGGAAATAATCTGCGCGGCAGCGATTCCAGATCTGGTGCAGACGCTCTTCATCGATGTTGTCCATCCGCAGCAGCGCCAGCGCCTGCAGGCGATGGTGACGCACCCGCTCACGCAGGTCCGGACTGTTTTCCATGCCGCGTCGCAGCTGCTTCTCGGTGGCGAAAAAGAGCTCGCGCAACAGGCTCTGCTTCCAGCTGTTCCACAGACTTTCATTGGTGGCGCAGATATCGGCGACGGTCAGGCAAACCAGATAACGCAGCCGGTTCTCATTCTGCATCACCTCAGCGAACTGCTGGATCACCGTCGGGTCCTGAATATCGCGCCGTTGCGCCGTCACCGACATCAACAGATGATGGCGAACCAGCCAGGCCACCAGCTGCGTTTCACGCGAGTTCAGGCCATGCATTTCAGCGAAATCGAGCGCATCCTGTGCGCCGAGAATAGAGTGATCGCCGCCGCGCCCTTTGGCAATGTCGTGCAGCAGTGCTGCCATCAGCAGCAGCTCCTGCTGCGGCAGACGCGGCCATAACTCTACGCAGAGCGGATGCTGCGGACGGGTGGTTTCATTGGCGAAGCTTTCCAGCTTCTGCAACACGCGGATAGTGTGCTCATCCACGGTGTAGGCGTGGAACAGGTCGAACTGCATCTGCCCGACAATATGGCCCCACAGCGGCGTGTAAGCCCATAACACGCTGTGACGGTGCATCGGCACCAGTGCCCGGCTGACCGCGCCGGGATGGCGCAGAATCGACATAAAGGTACGTCGCGCTTCCGGAATCTGACACAGCGGCTGTTTAAGGTGACGACGCGCATGGCGCAGATGACGGAGGGTAGTGGAGTAGATCCCCTTGATGCTGTCGTTACGCACCATGACATAGAACATACGCAGAATTGCCTGCGGTTCGCGGGTAAACAGCGTTTCGTCGCGCAGGTCGATCAAATTGCCACGCAGCTGGAAATCGTCATCGACAGGTCTCGGTTTTTCGCTGGTAGAGAGCGCCAGAATCGCCTCATCAAACAGCTGCAGCAGCATCTGATTCAGTTCGCCGATACGCCGCGTGACGCGATAGAAATCTTTCATCATCCGCTCGACCGGCTCATTGCCTTCGCCCTGGTAATTCAGGCGCTGCGCCACGCTGAGCTGGCGATCGAACAGCAGGCGATTATCGTAGCGGGGCAGGGAGAGGTGCAGGGCAAAACGAATGCGCCAGAGAAATTCCTGGCATTCGTTGAGTTCGCTGCGCTCCGCGTCGGTGAGGAAACCAAAGCCAACCATCTCATCCAGCGTCGTGGCGCCAAAATGACGTCGGGCAACCCACTGCAGCGTGTGGATGTCGCGCAGGCCACCGGGGCTGCTTTTGATGTCCGGCTCAAGGTTATAGCTGGTGCCGTGGTAACGCTTGTGGCGTTCCTGCTGTTCTTCGATTTTGGCGGCAAAGAAGGTAGATGATGGCCAGAAGCCGTCGCTGAAGATGTTTTTCTGTAATTCCAGAAACAGCGCCACGTCGCCGGTCAGCATCCGCGACTCAATCAGGTTGGTAGCAACGGTCAGGTCAGATAGTCCTTCCAGCAGGCACTCTTCCAGCGTGCGGACGCTGTGGCCCACTTCCAGCTTGAGGTCCCACATCAGCGTCAGCAGATCGCTGGTACGCTGTGCAGCCTGTTCATTCAGCGGCTGGCGGCTGAGGATCAGGACATCAATATCAGAGAGCGGATGCAGTTCGGCACGGCCATAGCCGCCCACGGCGACCAGCGCGATTGAGGACATCGCATCAAAGCCAAAGAAGCGCCACAGGCGACGCAGCAGCCGATCGATAAACAGCGTGCGGGCATCTATCAGCGGCTCAACGGCTTCACCGGCATCAAATGCGGCAGCCAGATGCTGCTGAAACTGCTCCAGCCGCGGCTTCAGAATGTCGCGGGTCAGCTGGTCGTCACCCCATTCGGCTGGCGAATCGACCAGACCGTTTTTTACCTCTTCCGACAGACTCACGCTCATGCAGCTCTTCTCTTTTTTAGCCAAAAAAAAGCCGGCTCATCGCCGGCTTGATCTGTGTGAGGAAAATTACCCTTCAGCAACGAGCACGGCAGGGATCGTGTCATCTTTACGCAGGGTTAAAATCTCACAGCCGTTTTCCGTCACCACAATAGTATGCTCATACTGTGCGGACAAGCTGCGATCTTTGGTTTTTACCGTCCAGCCATCTTTCATGGTGCGGATGCGGTAATCACCGGCATTGACCATCGGTTCTACCGTAAAGGTCATGCCCGCCTGCAGTACAACGCCGCTATCATCGGCATCGTAATGCAGCACCTGCGGCTCTTCGTGGAAGCCCTTGCCGATGCCGTGACCACAATATTCGCGCACAACAGAGAAGTCGTTCGCTTCCACATACTTCTGGATAGCACGACCCAGCTCGCGCAGACGAATGCCGGGCTTAATCAGACGCAGGGAAAGATACAGGCTCTCCTGCGTGACGCGGCACAGGCGCTCGCCCTGAATGGTCGGTTTACCAACGATAAACATCTTTGAGGTATCGCCGTGGTACTCATCTTTAATCACGGTGACGTCGATATTGACGATATCGCCATCTTTTAACGGGCGGTCATCGCTGGGAATTCCGTGGCACACCACTTCGTTAACGGAGATGCAGACCGACTTCGGAAAGCCGTGATAGCCGAGGCAGGCAGAGACCGCGTGTTGCTTTTGAGTAATGTGCTCGTGGCAGATGCGGTCCAGCTCACCGGTGGTCACACCCGGTTTCACGTAAGGTTCGATCATCTCCAGCACCTCGGCGGCCAGTCGGCCTGCGACGCGCATTTTTTCGATTTCTTCAGGGGTTTTAATTGAAATTGCCATTAAATTAATCCGCATTTGTCGAAATTTTCGACAATAATAAGTTCTGTGCTGTCATGTTAGCAGCCAGCAAATGGGCTGCCAAATAGAGAACGCGCTGGCCTCTGTCAGCGATGATTTATTGGCGTCACTGGGCTGGTTGTGATATAAAGCGCGCCGACGATTCTCTGTATGGCCGTTTCGGTCAGCAGGAAACGCATAACTCTCATTATGTGTACTAAAACACACATGTATCGACACATACGCCGGGGTGCCTTGAAAGAGGTCGGTCGTATGGGATACATGGAGGCCCAACCCCAATCAAACTTTAGAGGTTTTATCATGGCAACTGTTTCCATGCGCGACATGCTCCAGGCTGGTGTTCACTTCGGTCACCAGACCCGTTACTGGAACCCAAAAATGAAGCCATTCATCTTTGGTGCACGTAACAAGGTTCACATCATCAACCTGGAAAAAACTGTACCTATGTTCAACGAAGCTCTGGCTGAACTGAACAAGATCGCTTCCCGTAAAGGTAAGATCCTGATCGTAGGTACTAAGCGCGCTGCTGCTGAAGCGGTAAAAGAGTCTGCACTGAGCTGCGACCAGTTCTTCGTAAACCACCGCTGGTTAGGTGGCATGCTGACTAACTGGAAAACCGTGCGTCAGTCAATCAAACGTCTGAAAGATCTGGAGACTCAGTCTCAGGATGGTACTTTCGACAAACTGACCAAAAAAGAAGCGCTGATGCGTGCGCGTGAGCTGGCCAAGCTGGAAAACAGCCTGGGCGGTATCAAAGACATGGGCGGTCTGCCAGACGCGCTGTTTGTTGTTGATGCTGACCACGAACACATCGCAATCAAAGAAGCAAACAACCTGGGTATCCCGGTATTTGCTATCGTTGATACCAACTCAGATCCAGATGGCGTTGATTTCGTTATCCCAGGTAACGACGATGCGATCCGTGCTGTAAACCTGTACCTGACTGCCGTTGCGACCACCGTTCGCGAAGGCCGCTCTCAGGACCTGGCTGAGCAAGCTGAAGAAGCGTCTTTAGAAAACGCTTAATTAAGGTTTGCTCTGCATAAGAGCCCTTAGCATTCAGATGTGATCTGTAAGGGGCCTATAGTGGCCCCTTTATTTATCTAAGTCTGTTACGCCCCCAACCGGACGGCGGGACAGAGTAAATTTTCCGCAAATAAGTGTCTGCATGTACGTATGTACACAGGCACGAACCGAGGATTCTGGAATGGCTGACATTACCGCTGCATTGGTAAAAGAACTGCGCGAGCGTACTGGCGCTGGCATGATGGATTGCAAAAAAGCGCTGACTGAAGCGAACGGCGACATTGAGCTGGCGATTGAGAACATGCGTAAGTCTGGCGCAATCAAAGCAGCGAAAAAAGCAGGCAACGTTGCTGCTGATGGCGTAATCAAAACCAAAATCGTTGGCGACTACGGCGTGATTCTGGAAGTTAACTGCCAGACTGACTTCGTAGCAAAAGATGGCGGTTTCCAGGCGTTCGCAGACAAAGTTCTGGATGCGGCTGCCGCTGATCGCGTTACTGACGTTGAAGTCCTGAAAGCGCAGTTCGAAGAAGAGCGCGTTGCACTGGTTGCTAAAATCGGTGAGAACATCAACATCCGTCGCGTTGCAATCCTGGAAGGCGCAGAGCTGGGCAGCTACCTGCACGGCGCGCGTATCGGCGTTCTGGTTTCAGCGAAAGGCGCTAACGAAGATCTGATCAAACAGATCGCGATGCACGTTGCAGCGAGCAAGCCTGAATTCGTTAAGCCAGAAGATGTTTCTGCTGACGTGGTAGATAAAGAGTACCAGGTTCAGCTGGACATCGCGATGCAGTCTGGCAAGCCAAAAGAGATCGCAGAGAAGATGGTTGAAGGCCGTATGAAGAAATTCACCGGCGAAGTCTCTCTGACGGGTCAGGCTTTCGTTATCGACCCAAGCAAAACCGTTGGCCAGGCTCTGAAAGAGCAGGGCGCTGACGTGATCAACTTCATCCGCTTCGAAGTGGGTGAAGGCATCGAGAAAGTTGAGTCAGACTTCGCTGCAGAAGTTGCAGCAATGTCCAAACAGTCTTAATGCTCTGAAAGAACCGCCAGATGGCGGTTCTTTTTTGTCTGTGAATCGCAACAGACACGTTTTCAGTTTCATCCCAATAGCATTTTCTTTGTGGTAAGCGGATGATCGATCAGAATTTACTTCTCCTTTACACCCAATCTTCCAGGAAGAACTGACCATGGCGACCAACGCAAAACCTGTTTATCAACGTATCCTGCTTAAACTCAGCGGCGAAGCTCTGCAAGGCGCTGAAGGTTTTGGTATCGACGCGAGTGTGCTTGACCGCATGGCACAAGAGGTAAAAGAGCTGGTTGAGCTGGGCATCCAGGTTGGCGTGGTAATTGGCGGAGGGAACCTGTTCCGCGGCGCGAGCCTGCAGCAGGCAGGTATGAACCGCGTCGTAGGTGACCACATGGGTATGCTGGCGACCGTGATGAACGGCCTGGCGATGCGTGATGCACTGCACCGCGCCTATGTGAATGCACGCCTGATGTCAGCGATTCCACTGAATGGCGTGTGTGACAACTACAGCTGGGCAGAAGCGATTAGCCTGCTGCGTAACAACCGCGTCGTCATCTTCTCCGCCGGTACCGGCAACCCGTTCTTTACCACCGACTCTGCGGCGTGTCTGCGCGGCATTGAGATTGAAGCGGACGTGGTACTGAAGGCGACCAAAGTTGACGGCGTTTACTCTGCCGATCCGGTGAAAAGCCCGGACGCGACGCTGTATGATCAACTGACCTATGCCGAAGTCCTGGATAAAGAGCTGAAAGTGATGGATCTGGCGGCCTTTACCCTGGCACGTGACCACAAATTACCTATCCGTGTTTTCAACATGAATAAACCTGGCGCACTGCGTCGCGTAGTGATGGGTGAAAAAGAAGGCACCCTGATTACGCATTAATACCCGAGGCGAGATAAAATAAGGTATATTCTGTCAGCGCGATGAGAATGCATCGCGCACCAGTCAGGATTATCGATGATTATCGATCCCGCTTCCGGTTATGCCGGAACTGGCCAGGTCAAACCGAATCCAAGGGTTTCAACGTGATTAACGACATCAAAAAAGATGCTGACACGCGCATGGAAAAATGCGTTGAAGCATTCAAAACTACCATCAGCAAAGTGCGTACCGGTCGTGCGTCACCTTCGCTGCTCGACGGCATCGTCGTCGAATATTACGGCACGCCGACGCCACTGCGTCAGCTGGCTTCTGTCACTGTGGAAGATTCACGCACGCTGAAAATCAACGTGTTTGATCGTTCACTGAGCCAGGCAGTCGAAAAAGCGATCATGAAGTCCGATCTCGGTCTGAACCCAAGTTCAGCCGGTACTGACATCCGTGTTCCGCTGCCAGCGCTGACAGAAGAGCGTCGTAAAGATCTGATTAAAATCGTGCGCGGCGAAGCCGAGCAGGGCCGTGTGTCGGTACGTAACGTCCGTCGCGATGCCAACGATAAAATCAAAGCGCTGCTGAAAGATAAAGAAATCAGCGAAGACGACGAACGTCGTGCACAGGACGAAGTGCAAAAAATGACCGATGCGTACATCAAGAAAGTTGATGCTGCACTGTCAGAAAAAGAAACGGAGCTGATGGATTTCTGATTCCATCACTGCCGGACAAAACGCCGTACAGAGAGGTATTCGTATGAATGCGACATCTGGCGGCGTTTTACATTGTGCCTGCGGGCACGCTGACTTCACACGGATAGCCTCATGAAGCGATTAACTCTGCTGGGATCCACCGGCTCGATCGGCACCAGTACGCTGGCGGTGGTTCGCGCCAACCCAGAGCTTTATCAGATTACGGCGCTGGTTGCCGGCCATAACGTGGCGCTGATGGCCGAACAGTGTGCGGCCTTTACGCCACGCTACGCCTGCATGGCAGACGAAACTTCTGCCGCTGCGCTGCGTGAGCGACTGAGAGCAATCAGGGTCAATACTGAAGTGCTCTCCGGCGTTCAGGCAGCCTGTGAGCTGGCCGCGCTGGATGAGGTGGATCAGGTGATGGCGGCCATTGTCGGTGCGTCAGGTTTGCTGCCAACGCTGGCCGCCATTCGCGCCGGTAAAACGGTACTGCTGGCCAACAAAGAATCGCTTGTCACATGCGGCCGTTTGTTTATGGAGGCGGTGCGTCATCATAACGCGCAGTTACTACCGGTCGACAGCGAGCATAACGCCATTTTTCAGAGTTTACCGGCTACCATCCAGCATCAGTTAGGTTACGCTGACCTGCGGGATAATGGCATTGAGTCAATTATCCTTACGGGATCGGGTGGTCCTTTTCGTGACACAGATTTAGCAGATCTCAGCGCCATGTCGCCGGATCAGGCCTGTGCACATCCGAACTGGTCGATGGGGAGAAAAATCTCTGTCGATTCGGCCACCATGATGAATAAAGGTCTTGAGTACATTGAAGCCCGTTGGTTGTTTAATGCCAGCGCAGCGCAGATGGAAGTGATCCTTCACCCACAGTCGGTGATTCACTCTATGGTGCGATACTGCGATGGCAGCGTGCTGGCTCAGTTAGGTTCTCCCGATATGCGTACGCCCATTGCCCATAGCATGGCCTGGCCTTCGCGCATCAAAGCAGGCGTGACGCCGCTGGATTTTACCCGCATGTCGGCGCTGAGCTTTGCAGAACCTGATTTTAGTCGCTACCCCTGCCTGAAACTGGCCATTGATGCCTGTGATGCAGGGCAGGCGGCGACCACCACGCTGAATGCAGCCAACGAGGTTGCCGTCGCGGCTTTCCTGAATCACCAGATCCGCTTCACCGACATCGCGGCGCTTAATAGCGCAGTGATGGCGGCACAAGTGTGTCCGGAGCCTGATTCGGTGGACGCTGTCCTTGAAATTGATCGCTCCGCGCGCGCGCTGGCGGCAGAAATGTTGCCGCGCTTCACGTCGTGAAGCCGATCGTTATGAGGCCATTTGTTCGCTTCAGGTGAAAATGGTATAGTCGCTGGCTCGCGTTTCACGGTCTGTCACCGAATTCGGTGTGGCCCGGCACCAAAAGCGTGTCGGGATTTGAATCGGGCGCAATGTATTCAGAAACCACAGCATTTCTGATGAAAGGAATTGGTTAAGCGTTATGTCGTCTAACAATCACAACAACACTGATGACCAGCAGGGAAACGGTCCGCGCCACGTCGCTATCATCATGGATGGCAATGGTCGCTGGGCCAAAAATCAGGGAAAATTGCGTATTTCGGGCCACAAAGCGGGCGTTAAATCGGTGCGTCGCGCCGTCAGCTTTGCGGTCAGCAACAATCTTGAAGCCCTGACGCTTTACGCCTTCAGCAGTGAAAACTGGAGCCGTCCGGCGCAGGAAGTCACCGCGTTAATGGAACTGTTTGTCTGGGCGCTCGACAGCGAAGTGAAAAGCCTGCACAAACACAATGTTCGCTTACGCGTCATTGGCGATACCAGCCGTTTCAGCCCGCGTATTCAGGAACGTATTCGCCGTTCTGAGACGCTGACCGCAAATAATAGTGGCCTGACGCTCAACATTGCTGCCAACTATGGCGGCCGTTGGGATATTATCGAAGGCGTGAAAAAACTGGCTGAGCAGGTGCAGGAAGGATTACTGCGTCCTGACCAGATTACCGAAGAGAGCCTGACGTCGCAGCTCTGTATGCAGGAGCTGGCGCCAGTGGATTTAGTGATAAGGACCGGGGGAGAGCATCGGATTAGCAACTTCCTGCTGTGGCAGATTGCCTATGCTGAATTCTATTTTACCGATGTGCTCTGGCCGGATTTCGATGAACACGTTTTTGAAGGTGCACTGAATGCATTCTCTCTGCGGGAGCGTCGTTTTGGCGGCGCTGCACCAGGCGGCGCCTGAGCAATCTGGGGGTAACCTTTGCTGAAGTCTCGTCTGATTACCGCGTTGATATTAATTCCGCTGGTAATAGCTGCACTGTTCTGGTTACCACCTGTGGGCTTTGCCCTTACAACCATCGTTATCTGCATGCTGGCCGCCTGGGAATGGGGTCAGTTTGCAGGGATGGCATCACGGCAACAGCGCGTCTGGCTGGCTGTACTTTGTGGTCTGCTGCTGGCGCTGATGCAGTTTACGCTGCCGCCTTATCAACACACGGTGCATCTGCCCCAGGTCGCGACATCGCTTTGGGCGTCGCTGGTGTGGTGGGTCGTTGCACTGCTGCTGGTCCTCTCCTATCCCGCCTCTGCGGCCTTCTGGCGTCATTCGCGCCCGCTCCGCTTACTGTTTGGCGTGTTAACGCTGGTGCCTTTTTTCTGGGGCATGGTAGCGCTGCGCCAGTATCACTATGAAACCGATCACTTCGCTGGTGCCTGGTGGCTGCTGTTTGTGTTGCTGCTGGTGTGGGGGGCGGATTCAGGTGCCTATATGTTTGGCAAGATGTTCGGCAAACATAAGCTGGCACCGAAGGTGTCGCCAGGTAAAACCTGGGAAGGCTTCCTGGGCGGTCTGGTCTCCTCTGCGCTGATTGCGCTGCTGTTTGCCTCGCTGGCGCCGCTGACGGTCTCTACCGGTACACTGGTGATTTGCGCGGTTATCGCAACGCTGGCCTCCGTGCTGGGCGACCTCACTGAGAGTATGTTCAAACGTGAAGCGGGTATCAAAGACAGTGGCAATCTGATACCGGGTCACGGCGGCATTCTTGATCGCATTGATAGTCTGACTGCGGCGGTGCCGGTGTTTGCCTGTTTATTGCTGCTGGTGTTCCGCACCCTTTAAGGACAGGCAAAGATGTTGAGCATAATCTGGAGTTTCTTCGCCTTTATCGTTGCGCTGGGCGTGTTGATTACCGTTCATGAGTTTGGCCATTTCTGGGTCGCTCGTCGCTGTGGCGTCAAGGTTGAGCGTTTTTCCATTGGGTTTGGTAAGTCGCTCTGGCAGCGCCGTGACCGCCACGGCACGGAATTTGTCATCGCGCTGATTCCCCTTGGTGGCTACGTGAAAATGCTCGACGAACGTGTCGAAAGCGTGCCAGCCGAGCTGCGTCATCAGGCTTTTAATAATAAAGCCGTCTGGCAACGTGCCTCCATCATCGCGGCAGGTCCTGTCGCTAACTTCCTCTTTGCCATCTTTGCCTACTGGGTTGTGTTTATTCACGGCGTGCCTGGTGTGCGCCCGGTAATCGGTGAAATTTTAAACGGTTCGGTCGCTGCGGAAGCGCAAATTGCGCCCGGCATGGAACTTAAGGCCGTTGACGGTATCGAAACGCCTGACTGGGATGCTGTGCGTATGGCGCTGGTGGGTAAAATCGGCGACAGCAGCACCACGTTAACGGTGGCACGATTTGGCGAGGACGCGACTCAGCAGAAGCAGCTGGATTTGCGTAACTGGCAGTTTGAGCCTGATAAGCAGGATCCGGTCGTCGCATTAGGCATTCAGCCTCGCGGTCCGCAAATTGAGACCACACTGGCAGAAGTTCAGGCGAATTCGCCAGCCAGTGAAGCCGGTTTGCAAGCCGGCGACAGGATCGTTAAAGTCGATGGTCAGCCATTATCGCAGTGGCAGACATTTGTTACCCAGGTCCGGGACAATCCCGGCAAAAGCATGGCGCTTGAGGTGGATCGCGGCGGTGAATCAATTGCGCTGACGATGACGCCAGAAGCGAAAGCTGGCACGACAGCGGGCTTTGCGGGTGTGATTCCGCGCATTGTTCCGCTGCCCGAAGAGTACAAGACGGTAAGGCAGTATGGCGCGTTTGCGGCTATCGGTGAGGCCAGTGTAAAAACCTGGCAACTGATGAAGCTCACCGTTTCCATGCTGGGCAAGTTAATAACCGGTGATGTGAAGCTGAACAACCTGAGCGGGCCAATCTCGATTGCGCAGGGTGCAGGGTTGTCAGCGGAGTATGGGTTGATTTACTACCTGATGTTCCTGGCGTTGATTAGCGTCAACCTGGGCATTATCAACCTGTTCCCTTTGCCGGTTTTAGATGGTGGGCACCTGCTGTTCCTGGCGATCGAAAAGATCAAAGGTGGACCGGTGTCCGAGCGAGTTCAGGACTTTAGTTATCGCATCGGCTCAATTCTGCTGGTGCTGTTAATGGGGCTTGCACTTTTCAATGATTTCTCACGTTTGTAACCGCTGGAACGCGAACATTCGAGGGATGTGTTAGGAAAACGCATAACAACGATGGCGATGAAAAAGTTGCTCATAGCGTCGCTGCTGTTTAGCAGCGCCACCGTTTACGGTGCAGACGATTTCGTGGTGAAGGATATTCATTTCGAAGGGCTGCAGCGAGTCGCCGTCGGCGCGGCTCTGCTGAGCATGCCAGTACGGGTTGGCGATACGGTGAATGACGATGATGTCAGAAATACCATTCGCTCGCTGTTCGCTACTGGCAACTTTGAGGATGTTCAGGTCCTGCGAGACGGTACAACGCTGATTGTCCAGGTCAAAGAACGTCCTACCATTGCCAGCATTACCTTCACCGGTAACAAAGCGGTGAAAGAGGATCAGCTCAAACAAAATCTGGAAGCTTCAGGTGTCCGTGTCGGCGAAGCGCTGGACCGTACTACCATCTCTTCTATCGAGAAGGGACTTGAAGACTTCTATTACAGCGTCGGTAAATATACCGCCAACGTGAAAGCCGTGGTCACGCCACTGCCGCGTAACCGCGTTGATCTGAAGCTGGTCTTTACGGAAGGTGTCTCTGCTAAAATTCAGCAGATCAACATCGTCGGTAATAAAGCCTTCAGCTCCGATGAACTGATCTCCCGTTTCCAGCTGCGCGATGAAGTGCCATGGTGGAACGTGGTCGGCGATCGTAAATACCAGAAGCAGAAACTGGCGGGCGACCTTGAGACCCTGCGCAGCTTCTATCTGGATCGCGGTTATGCCCGCTTCAACATCGATTCGACTCAGGTCAGCCTGACGCCAGATAAAAAAGGCATCTACATCACGGTGAATATCACCGAAGGTGACCAGTACAAAATCGCTGGTGTGATCGTCAATGGCAGCATGGCAGGCCATTCAGCAGAAATTGAGCATCTGACCAAAATTCCGGCAGGCGAGCTTTATAACGGCGCCAAAGTCACGAAAATGGAAGATGACATCAAGAAACTGCTGGGCCGTTACGGCTATGCCTATCCGCGTGTCGCCACGCAGCCTGAAATCAACGACGCCGATAAAACCGTAAAACTGCATATCAACGTGGACGCGGGTAACCGCTACTACGTGCGTAACGTCCGCTTCGAAGGTAACGACACCTCTAAAGATTCGGTGTTACGTCGTGAAATGCGTCAGATGGAAGGCGCATGGCTGGGCAGCGATCTGGTTGAGCAGGGTAAAGAGCGTCTGAATCGTACCGGTTACTTTGAAACCGTGGATGTGGATACTCAGCGTGTGCCGGGTTCGCCGGACCAGGTTGATGTGGTCTACAAGGTTAAAGAGCGTAACACCGGTACCTTTAACTTCGGCGTCGGCTACGGCACCGAAAGTGGTGTGAGCTTCCAGGTCGGGGTCACGCAGGATAACTGGCTGGGCACCGGTAATACCGTGGGCATCAGCGGCACCAAAAACGACTACCAGACCTATGCTGAATTCTCGCTTACTGACCCTTACTTCACCGTTGATGGTGTGAGTCTGGGTGGTCGTCTGTTCTATAACGACTTCAAAGCGGACAATGCGGATCTTTCTGACTATACCAACCGAAGTTATGGTCTGGATGGCACGCTTGGCTTCCCGGTTAACGAAAACAACACCCTGCGTGTCGGTCTGGGCTATGTCCACAATGACCTGTCAAACATGCAGCCGCAGGTTGCGATGTGGCGTTATCTGGATTCAGTCGGCAAGCCACAGCAGTTGAATGACAAAGGCGAATTCTCAGCCGATGACTTCACCTTTAACTACGGCTGGACGTACAACACGCTGGACCGCGGCTTCTTCCCCACATCCGGTAACCGTACCAACCTGAACGGTAAGGTCACGATTCCAGGCTCAGATAACAGCTTCTATAAGGCCACGCTGGACACCCAGCAGTATGTGCCGATTAACCAGGATCGCACCTGGGTGCTGCTGGGCCGTGGTCGTGTCGGCTATGGCGATGGTCTCGGCGGCAAAGAGATGCCGTTCTATGAGAACTTCTACGCCGGTGGTTCAAGCACCGTGCGTGGCTTCCAGTCCAACACCATTGGACCGAAAGCGGCTTACTACAATAACAACTCGTCGAACTGCCGCATTGCCGATCCAAATGGCGTCTGTAAGTCTGACGATGCGGTGGGCGGTAACGCCATGGCGATTGCCAGCCTTGAGCTGATTACGCCAACGCCGTTCCTGAGCGAGAAGTATGCTAATTCGGTGCGTACCTCGGTGTTTGTCGATACCGGTACCGCGTGGGATACCCACTGGGAAAACACCGCTGAAACACGTGCTGCGGGTATTCCTGACTACAGCGATCCAAACCATATCCGCGTATCAAGCGGTGTGGCGCTGCAGTGGATGTCACCGCTCGGCCCGCTGGTGTTCTCGTATGCCCAGCCGATTAAGAAAGTCGATGGAGACAAGTCAGAGCAGTTCCAGTTTAACATTGGTAAAACCTGGTAATGTTCTGAGCATGGATGCATAGCTGAAGTCTTGCTGCCGGGCAGCACCTGTTGCTGTTCCGGGGCAAACACTGTGTCGCTGACACAAACGTTGATGGTAAGGAGTTTATAGTGAAAAAGTTGTTGTGTGCCGCAGGTCTGGGTCTTGCTTTAGCGGTCTCCGCTGGTGTTCAGGCTGCTGACAAAATTGCAGTGGTAAACGTGTCCAGCATTTTCCAACAGTTACCGCAACGTGCGACTGTTGCTAAACAGCTGGAAAACGAGTTCAAAGGCCGTGCAACTGAGTTGCAGAGCCAGGAGCGCGATCTGCAAACCAAAATGCAGCGTCTGCAGCGTGACGGTTCTACCATGAAGGCCAGCGAACGCAGCCGTATGGAAAAAGATGTCATGTCACAGCGTGAAGCTTTCTCTTCAAAAGCGCAGGCTTTTGAGCAGGATAATCGCCGTCGTCAGATGGAAGAGCGTAACAAGCTGCTGAGCCGTATTCAGGATGCCGTGAAGAAAGTCGCTGACAGCGATGGTTACGACGTCGTGATCGACGCTAACGCGGTGGCTTATGCATCAAACGCAAAAGACATCACTGCTGACGTGCTGAAACAGGTTAAATAATTCATGTCATCTATTCGACTGGCTGATTTAGCCCAGCAGTTGGATGCAGAATTGCACGGAGATGGCGATATCGTCATCTCCGGCATTGCTTCTATGCAATCCGCCACAACTGGCCAAATCACTTTTCTTGCAAACAGCCGTTACCGCGAGCAACTCGCCCTGATAAAGGCCTCAGCCGTGGTGCTGACGGAAGCGGATCTGGAGTGGTGCAAAACCGCAGCGCTGGTAGTCAAAAATCCCTACCTGACCTATGCGCGTATGGCACAAATACTCGATACCACGCCACAGCCGGCGCAGAATATCGCCCCCAGCGCAGTCATCGATCCCTCAGCGCGACTTGGCAATAACGTTGCCATTGGTGCCAATGCGGTGATCGAAGCGGACGTTGAGCTGGGTGATAACGTAGTCATTGGTGCGGGATGCTTTGTGGGCAAAAAAACCCGTATCGGTAGCGGAACCCGCCTCTGGGCCAACGTCTCTGTGTATCACGAGATCGAAATCGGCCAGGATTGTCTGATTCAGTCAGGTACCGTCATTGGTTCTGATGGTTTCGGCTATGCCAATGATCGCGGTAACTGGGTGAAAATCCCGCAGTTAGGCGCGGTAATTATCGGCGATCGCGTCGAAATAGGTGCCTGCACCACCATCGATCGCGGTGCGCTTGATAACACTCTGATCGGCAATGGTGTTATCATAGACAACCAGTGCCAGATCGCTCACAACGTAGTTATTGGCGACAATACTGCGGTTGCAGGCGGTGTGATCATGGCGGGTAGTTTGAAAATTGGGCGTTACTGTATGATTGGCGGTGCCAGCGTCATTAACGGCCATATGGAAATCTGTGACAAAGTAACGGTGACCGGTATGGGTATGGTCATGCGTCCTATCACAGAGCCTGGTGTCTATTCGTCAGGCATTCCGCTGCAACCCAACAAAACCTGGCGCAAAACTGCAGCGCTGGTGATGAACATCGATGACATGAGCAAACGCTTAAAAGCCATCGAGCGCAAGGTCGGCAAAGACGACTAACCGCCATCCCAAAACTGACCGGCTTTCATAATAAAAATGTTAAGCAGGGAAGCCCGGCGCCACAGAACCTATTTGCGGCCTGCGGAAGATCATTTTGATCTGTGCAGGCCGTGTTATTGATGTCATCAGATTTTTAGGACAGGAAGAGTATTTTGACTACTGAAACTCATACTCTGAAAATTGAAGAGATTTTAGAGCTGCTGCCGCACCGCTATCCGTTTCTGCTGGTAGACCGCGTGCTGGAATTTGAAGAGCACAAATACCTGCGTGCAGTGAAGAACGTTTCTGTTAATGAACCGTTTTTCCAGGGGCATTTCCCTGGTAAACCGATTTTTCCTGGCGTTCTGATCCTGGAAGCGATGGCGCAGGCCACCGGTATTCTGGCGTTTAAAAGCGTAGGTAAACTGGAACCAGGTGAACTCTATTACTTTGCCGGTATCGACAGTGCCCGCTTCAAGCGCCCTGTGGTACCAGGCGACCAGATGATCATGGAAGTCACTTTCGAGAAAACCCGCCGTGGTCTGACCCGCTTTAAAGGCGTGGCGACTGTCGATGGTAAAATCGTTTGTGAAGCGACCATGATGTGTGCCCGCAGCCGGGAGGCATAATTCGTGATTGATCCAACCGCCACTATCCATCCCAGTTCTGTCATCGAAGAGGGCGCTGTTATTGGCGCCCGCGTTCACATTGGCCCGTTTTGCTTTATTGGCGCGAATGTTGAAATCGGTGAAGGAACGGTACTGAAGTCACACGTTGTGGTGAACGGCCACACGCGTATCGGTAAAGATAATCAGATCTATCAGTTTGCCTCGATTGGTGAAGTGAATCAGGATCTGAAATATGCCGGTGAGCCAACACGGGTTGAGATCGGCGATCGCAACCGCATCCGTGAAAGCGTGACGATTCATCGCGGCACCACGCAGGGTGGCCATGTCACCACGGTGGGCAGCGATAATCTGCTGATGGTGAATGTCCATATTGCGCATGACTGCGTGATTGGCAACCGCTGTATCTTCGCCAACAACGCCACCCTGGGTGGTCACGTGACGGTCGATGATTTCGCCATTATTGGCGGCATGACAGCGGTACATCAGTGGTGCATCATCGGTGCTCACGTGATGGTAGGTGGCTGTTCCGGCGTGGCGCAGGATGTGCCGCCTTACGTTATTGCGCAGGGCAACCACGCGACGCCGTTCGGGATCAATATCGAAGGTCTTAAACGCCGTGGCTTCAGCAAAGAGTCGTTGCACGCGATTCGCAACGCCTACAAGCTGCTCTACCGCAGCGGCAGAACGCTGGAAGAAGTGAAGCCAGAAATCGAAGCCATCGCGCAGCAGCACAGCGAAGTGCAGCCTTTCTACGACTTCTTCACCCGTTCAACCCGTGGGTTAATTCGTTAATCCATGTCAGCGCGTCCTTTAACGATTGCCCTGGTCGCCGGAGAAACCTCCGGCGATATTCTTGGTGCAGGTCTGATTCGTGCCCTGAAAACCCGTCATCCTGATGCACGCTTTGTCGGCGTGGCGGGTCCCTTGATGCAGGCGGAAGGGTGTGAAGCCTGGTATGAGATGGAAGAGCTGGCGGTGATGGGCATTGTTGAGGTGCTGGGCCGCCTGCGACGTCTGCTGACAATCCGCCGCGATCTCACCCGGCGTTTTACCGAACTCAGACCCGATGTCTTTGTCGGGATTGATGCGCCCGATTTCAATATCACGCTGGAAGGCAACCTTAAACGCACGGACATTCGCACTATCCACTATGTCAGCCCTTCGGTGTGGGCATGGCGGCAAAAGCGCGTGTTTAAGATTGGTCGTAACACCAATCTGGTGCTGGCCTTCCTGCCGTTTGAAAAAGCCTTCTACGATCGCTATAACGTTCCCTGTCGCTTTATCGGCCACACCATGGCGGATGCCATGCCGATGCAACCTGATAAGCAGGCTGCGCGACGTCATCTCGGTATTGCCGATGATGCACTCTGTCTGGCTTTGCTGCCCGGCAGCCGGGGCGCAGAAGTAGAAATGCTCAGCGCTGATTTCCTGAAAACAGCGCAATTGTTGCGTCGTCACTATCCGACACTGGAAATCGTGGTGCCACTGGTTAATGCCCGTCGCCGCGAACAGTTTGAAAAAATTAAAGCTGACGTCGCTCCTGAGCTGCCGATGCATCTGCTGGATGGTCAGGGACGTGAGGCGATGATTGCGAGCGATGCCGCACTCCTGGCGTCAGGTACTGCTGCACTGGAGTGCATGCTGGCAAAATGCCCTATGGTCGTCGGTTATCGCATGAAGCCGGCCACGTTCTGGCTGGCGAAACGGCTGGTAAAAACGCCTTATGTCTCTCTGCCGAATCTGCTGGCCGGGCGTGAGCTGGTCAAAGAGTTACTGCAGGATGAGTGTCAGCCAGAAGCCCTGGCTGCGGCATTAGATCCGCTGCTGCATGCCGGGCCTGAGCGCGAAACCCTGCTGCAGACGTTTCATGAATTACATCAACAGATCCGCTGGAACGCCGATGAGCAGGCAGCGGATGCGGTACTGGAGCTGGTGAATGCCTGATTTTATCTATCCTGTCGCCAGACTGATTGCCGGTGTGGACGAAGTGGGGCGCGGTCCGCTGGTCGGCGCGGTGGTCACTGCTGCAGTCATCCTCGACCCGGCTAATCCGATTACCGGCCTGGCTGACTCTAAGAAACTGTCGGAAAAGCGCCGCCTGTCGTTGTATGACGAAATCAAAGAGAAGGCGCTGGCCTGGAGTCTGGGCCGCGCAGAGCCGGAAGAGATTGATCAGCTCAACATTCTGCACGCCACTATGCTGGCGATGCAGCGCGCCGTTGCTGGCCTGAGTATTCAGCCCGACTATGTGCTGATTGATGGTAACCGTTGTCCGGCGTTGCCTGTGCCTTCACAGGCCGTGGTGAAAGGGGATAGCCTGGTGGCCGAAATCAGTGCAGCCTCCATCATCGCCAAAGTGTCGCGCGATCGTGAAATGGCCGAGCTGGATCTGCTGTTCCCGCAGTATGGTTTTGCGCAGCACAAAGGTTATCCGACGGCGCTGCATATGGAAAAACTGACGCAATATGGCGCCACGCCGCACCACCGTCGCAGTTTTGCGCCTGTACGCAACGCGCTGCTCGACGCTGAAGTACTGGCTGCCCGCCAGACCCTTACGCTTTAATAGCCTGACGCTGTTTTAACCGGAAACTGATATGGCTGAACCCCGTTTTATACATCTGCGTGTCCACAGTGACTATTCGATGGTTGATGGCCTGGCGAAAACCGGGCCGTTGATCAAGAAGGCGGCTGCCCTAGGCATGCCTGCTATCGCGATTACCGACTTCACTAACCTGTGTGGTCTGGTGAAATTTTACGGTGGCGCACACAGCGCAGGGATAAAGCCGGTCATTGGTGCCGATTTCAACGTTGCCAGTGAGCTGATGGGGGATGAGCTGACCCAGCTGACCGTGCTGGCGTCCAGTGATACCGGATACCAGAACCTGACGCTGTTGATCTCCCGCGCCTATCAGCGTGGTTATGGCGTGGACGGACCGGTCATCGATCGCGATTGGCTGATTGAACTGCAGGAAGGGTTAATTCTGTTGTCGGGCGGACGACGTGGCGACGTGGGCCGCAGCCTGTTGCGTGGCAACAATGCCCTGGTTTCGCAGTGTCTGTCGTTTTACCAGCAGCATTTCCCCGATCGCTACTATCTGGAACTGATCCGCACCGGTCGTCAGGACGAAGAGAGCTATCTGCATGCCGCCGTTGAACTGGCGATTGCCGAGGGCATTCCGGTCGTCGCCACCAATGAAGTCTGCTTTATCAACGCAGAAGATTTCGATGCGCACGAAATTCGCGTTGCCATTCACGACGGCTATACGCTGGACGACCCCAAGCGCCCGCGCAACTACAGTCCTCAGCAATATATGCGCAGCGAAGAGGAGATGTGCGAGCTGTTCTCGGACATTCCGGAAGCGCTGGAAAACAGCGTAGAGATTGCTAAGCGTTGTAACGTGACGGTCCGGCTCGGCGAGTACTTCCTGCCGCAGTTCCCGACCGGCGATATGACCACTGAAGATTATCTGGTGGTGAAGTCCCGTGAGGGACTGGAAGAGCGTCTGGAATTCCTGTTCCCGGACGAAGCTGAGCGCGCGGAAAAACGCCCGGAATATGATGAGCGTCTGGAAATTGAACTCAACGTTATCAACCAGATGGGCTTCCCCGGCTACTTCCTGATCGTCATGGAATTCATCCAGTGGTCCAAGGATAACGGCGTGCCGGTCGGGCCGGGCCGTGGTTCGGGTGCGGGTTCGCTGGTGGCCTATGCGCTGAAAATCACCGATATCGATCCGCTGGAGTTCGACCTGCTGTTCGAACGCTTCCTGAACCCGGAACGTGTTTCGATGCCCGACTTTGACGTTGACTTCTGCATGGAGAAGCGCGATCAGGTGATCGAACACGTCGCCGATATGTACGGACGTGAAGCGGTTTCGCAGATTATTACCTTCGGTACCATGGCGGCGAAAGCGGTTATCCGCGATGTGGGCCGCGTGCTGGGTCATCCTTACGGCTTCGTTGACCGCATTTCAAAACTGATCCCGCCCGATCCCGGCATGACGCTGGAAAAAGCGTTTATTGCTGAACCACAACTTCCTGCGATGTATGACGCAGATGAAGAGGTTAAAGCGCTGATCGACATGGCGCGCAAGCTGGAAGGGGTTACGCGTAACGCCGGTAAGCATGCGGGTGGCGTGGTCATTGCGCCAACGAAGATCACCGATTTTGCGCCGCTCTATTGCGATGAGCACGGCCAGTTCCCGGTCACCCAGTTCGATAAAAATGATGTGGAATATGCCGGCCTGGTGAAGTTCGACTTCCTGGGGCTGCGAACGCTGACCATCATCGACTGGGCACTGAAGATGATCAACCCGCGCCGGGAAAAAGAGGGACTGGAGCCGATCGATATCGCCGCGATCCCGCTGGATGATAAGAAAAGCTTCGATATGCTGCAGCGCTCGGAAACCACCGCGGTATTCCAGCTTGAATCGCGCGGCATGAAAGATCTGATTAAGCGTCTTAAGCCCGACTGCTTCGAAGATATGATCGCACTGGTGGCGCTGTTCCGTCCTGGCCCTCTGCAGTCCGGCATGGTAGATAACTTCATCGACCGTAAGCATGGCCGTGAAGCGATCTCCTATCCCGATATCCAGTGGCAGCATGAAAGCCTGAAGCCAGTGCTGGAGCCAACGTACGGCATCATCCTCTATCAGGAACAGGTGATGCAGATCGCCCAGGTCCTGTCCGGTTACACCCTGGGCGGTGCAGATATGCTGCGTCGCGCCATGGGTAAAAAGAAACCCGAGGAGATGGCTAAGCAGCGTTCAGTTTTCCGCGACGGTGCCGAAAGTATGGGCATCGACGGCGAACTGTCGATGAAGATCTTCGATCTGGTGGAAAAATTTGCAGGTTATGGCTTTAACAAGTCACACTCTGCGGCCTACGCACTGGTCTCTTATCAGACGCTGTGGCTGAAAGCGCACTATCCGGCTGAGTTTATGGCGGCGGTGATGACCGCCGATATGGATAACACCGAGAAAGTGGTCGGCCTGGTCGATGAGTGCTGGCGAATGGGGCTGAAGGTCCTGCCGCCCGATATTAACTCCGGTCTCTATCCGTTCCACGTTAACGAAGCGGGCGAGATCGTGTACGGCATAGGCGCGATCAAAGGCGTGGGCGAAGGTCCGATCGAAGCGATCATCGACGCCCGTAACGAAGGCGGCTATTTCCGCGAGCTGTTTGATCTCTGCGCCCGTACCGATACCAAAAAGATCAACCGTCGGGTGATGGAGAAACTGATCATGTCCGGGGCCTTTGATCGCCTCGGACCGCATCGCGCCGCGTTGATGAGTGCACTCAGCGACGCGCTGAAAGCGGCCGATCAGCACGCGAAAGCGGAAGCGATTGGTCAGGCGGATATGTTTGGCGTGCTGGCAGAAGAGCCAGAGCAGGTGGAGAAATCATACGCCAGCGTCACGCCGTGGCCTGAGCAGGTGCAGCTGGATGGTGAACGGGAAACGCTGGGGTTATACCTGACCGGCCACCCGATTAATCAGTATCTGAAAGAAATTGAGCGGTACGTTGGCGGGGTGCGGCTTAAAGATATGCATCCTACCGATCGGGGTAAAATTACCGTGGCGGCCGGTCTGGTGATGGCCGCGCGGGTAATGGTGACCAAACGCGGCAACCGAATTGGTATCTGTACTCTGGACGATCGCTCCGGTCGTCTTGAGGTGATGTTATTTACCGATGCGTTAGATAAATACCAGCAGTTGCTGGAGAAAGACCGAATCCTGATCGTCAGCGGACAGGTCAGCTTTGATGACTTCAGTGGTGGGCTTAAAATGACCGCGCGTGAAGTCATGGACATCGACGAAGCTCGCGAAAAATACGCGCGCGGACTTGCTATCTCGCTGACGGACAGGCAAATTGATGACCAGCTATTAAACCGACTCCGTCAGTCCCTGGAACCCCATCGATCAGGGACTATTCCGGTGCATCTCTACTATCAGAGAGCCGACGCGCGAGCGAAGCTGCGCTTTGGTGCAGCGTGGCGTATTTCGCCCAGCGATCGTTTACTTAACGATCTGCGCTCGTTGATTGGATCGGAGCAGGTGGAACTGGAGTTTGACTAGAACAGGAACATTATGAGTCTTAATTACCTGGATTTTGAACAGCCAATTGCAGAACTTGAAGCGAAGATTGATTCGCTGACCTCAATTGGTCGTCAGGATGATAAACACGTTAATCTGGATGAAGAAGTTCAGCGTCTGCGTGAAAAAAGCGTTGAGCTGACCCGTAAAATCTTCGCCGATCTGGGCGCATGGCAGATTGCCCAACTGGCACGCCATCCTTTACGTCCTTACACCTTTGACTACGTTCGCAACGCTTTCGACGATTTCGATGAGCTGGCGGGCGACCGTGCTTATGCGGATGACAAAGCGATTGTCGGCGGGATTGCGCGTCTTGATGGACGTCCGGTGATGATCATCGGGCACCAGAAAGGCCGTGAAACCAAAGAGAAGATTCGCCGTAACTTCGGCATGCCTGCACCGGAAGGCTATCGCAAAGCGCTGCGCCTGATGGAGATGGCTGAACGTTTCAAAATGCCAATCATTACCTTCATCGACACACCGGGTGCTTATCCGGGCGTGGGCGCGGAAGAGCGTGGGCAGTCTGAAGCGATTGCCCGCAACCTGCGTGAAATGTCTGGCCTGAAAGTACCGGTAATCTGTACGGTCATCGGTGAAGGCGGTTCAGGTGGCGCGCTGGCGATTGGCGTGGGTGATAAAGTGAATATGCTGCAGTACAGCACCTATTCAGTCATCTCGCCGGAAGGCTGTGCCTCCATTCTGTGGAAAAGTGCTGACAAAGCGCCGCTGGCCGCCGAAGCGATGGGCATTACCGCACATCGTCTGAAAGAGCTGAAGCTGATTGACTCCGTGATCCCTGAGCCGCTGGGTGGCGCACATCGCCGTCCGGTGGATATGGCGCAGTCACTCAAGCAGCAGCTGCTGGCTGACCTGGCCGACCTCGATGGATTAACCACCGAAGAGCTGCTGGATCGTCGTTATCAGCGTCTGATGAGCTACGGCTACGCCTGATTTTAGCTCATCCACAAAAGCGGACTCCGGTCCGCTTTTTTTATGCCGCCAGATCACCCCCCGCACGCGGTCTGACGTCTTTCAGCTTCATCTGATCGTCCCCTTGCTACACCTTCCCGGAGTTAGCGGTTATGCTTGTCCGGTTCCACAACAATCAGGGAGAGGGGCATTGAATATTCTGGCGATCATGGGCGCGCACGGCGTGTTTTATAAAGATGAACCGTTACGCGAACTCGACGCGGCGTTAAATCTGCAAGGCTTCCAGCTGCTTTACCCGAAAAACAGTGACGATCTGCTGAAGCTGATCGAACACAATCCGCGTATCAGTGGCGTGATCTTCGACTGGGACGCGCACAACAGTCCGGAACTGTGCGGCGAGATTAATCAGCTCAATGAATACCTGCCGCTGTATGCCTTTATCAATACCCACTCGCAGATGGACATCAGCATCAATGAGATGCGCATGCCACTGCACTTTTTTGAGTATGCGCTGAATGCCGCCGACGATATCGCGCTGCATATCCGGCAGTATACCGATGACTATCTCGACCACATTACCCCACCGCTGACCAAAGCACTTTTCACCTATGTGAAAGAGGGCAAGTACACCTTCTGCACGCCAGGCCATATGGCGGGCACCGCATTTCAGAAGAGCCCGGTAGGCTGTTTGTTCTACGACTTCTTCGGAGCCAATACACTGAAATCGGACATCTCTATTTCAGTGACCGAGCTGGGTTCGCTGCTGGATCACACCGGCCCGCACCTTGAAGCGGAAGAGTACATCGCTCGCACGTTTGGCGCCGAGCAGAGTTACATGGTGACCAATGGCACCTCGACCTCGAATAAAATTGTCGGCATGTATGCGGCACCGGCGGGCAGCACCGTATTGATCGATCGCAACTGCCACAAGTCTCTGACTCATCTGCTGATGATGAGCGATCTGATCCCGATCTGGCTGAAGCCGACCCGCAATGCGCTGGGGATTCTCGGCGGTATCCCGAAGCACGAGTTCACCCGCGAGAGCATTACGCAGAAGGTCGCGACCACCGATCGCGCGACCTGGCCGGTGCATGCGGTGATCACCAACTCCACCTACGATGGGCTGCTCTACAACACCCAGTACATCAAAGAGACGCTGGATGTGCCGTCGATTCATTTCGATTCGGCCTGGGTGCCATATACCAATTTCCATCCGATTTATGCCGGTAAAAGCGGCATGAGTGGCGATCGTATTCCGGGCAAGGTGGTATACGAGACGCAGTCGACCCACAAACTGCTGGCAGCGTTCTCGCAGGCCTCCATGATTCACATTAAAGGCGACTACGACGAACAGACGTTTAACGAAGCCTACATGATGCACACCACTACCTCGCCCAATTACGCCATCGTCTCCTCAATAGAAACCGCTGCGGCGATGCTGCGCGGTAACCCCGGTAAGCGGTTAATCAATCGTTCGGTGGAACGCGCCTTGCACTTCCGTCGGGAAATCCAGCGCCTGCGCGAAGAGTCTGACAGCTGGTTCTTCGATATCTGGCAGCCGGAACAGATCGATGAAGCGCAATGCTGGGCGATCCAGCCCGGCGAAGAAGAGTGGCATGGATTTACGCAGGCCGATCGCGATCACATGTACCTCGATCCGATCAAAGTCACCATCCTGACGCCAGGCATGAGTGAGCTAGGTGAAATGGCGGAAGAGGGGATCCCGGCCGCGCTGGTGGCGAAGTTTCTCGATGAGCGCGGCATTGTAGTGGAGAAAACCGGCCCCTATAACCTGCTGTTCCTGTTCAGTATCGGCATCGACAAAACCAAAGCGATGAGCGTGCTGCGCGGTCTGACCGAGTTCAAACGCGCCTACGATCTCAACCTGCGGGTGAAAAACATGCTGCCGGATCTCTACGCTGAAGATCCTGACTTCTATCGCAATATGCGCATTCAGACGCTGGCGCAGGGGATCCATCAGCTGATCCGCCATCACGATCTGCCGCGTCTGATGCTGCAGGCGTTTGATGTCCTGCCCGAAATGAAGATGACGCCGCATCAGGCGTTTCAGCAGCAGGTGAAGGGCAACATCGAAACGGTGGACCTCAGCGAACTGGTCGGGCGGGTGTCGGCCAACATGATCCTGCCTTATCCGCCAGGCGTTCCGCTGGTGATGCCGGGCGAGATGATTACCGAAAAAAGCCGTGCCGTGCTCGATTTCCTGCTGATGCTGTGCAGCATTGGCCGGCACTACCCGGGCTTCGAAACCGATATTCACGGTGCCAGCCTGACGGAAGAGGGCGAGTATCGCGTCCGCGTACTGAAAAACGACCTCGCGTAACCCTTTAAATCACTATCAGCGGCAGGCGGTCTGCGGACAGCCTGCCCCAATCAGGACATTCACTATGTTGCAGTTAACCGCTATTCACCACATCGCCATCATCGCCTCCGACTATCAGCGCAGCAAAGCGTTCTATTGCGACGTACTGGGCTTTCGACTGATGGGCGAAGTTTACCGCGAGGCGCGCGACTCCTGGAAAGGGGATCTGGCCTTACAGAATCGCTATACCATTGAGCTGTTCTCTTTTCCCGAGCCGCCAGCACGCGTCAGTCATCCCGAAGCGTGTGGCCTGCGCCATCTGGCCTTTACCGTGCCGGATGTGGCCGCTGCCGTTGCGACGCTGGCTGATAAAGGCGTGGTCTGCGAGCCGATTCGCATCGATGAACTGACCGGGAAACAGTGTACGTTCTTTGCCGATCCGGATGGTTTGCCGCTGGAGCTTTATCAGGCGTAAAATAGCGCGCTCAGCGGGCGACATTCGGTGGCCCGATTATCCGGATTCTGCCATGTCTTTGCCCGCTTTTGACGCCCTGTTGCAACCCGATGCCGCGCTGGTGGTTGCGTTCAGCGGCGGACTTGATTCAACCGTGTTGTTGCATCAGCTTCGTGACTGGCATCTGCAGCATCCCGAATCTCGCCTGCGGGCGTTGCATGTGCATCATGGTCTCAGCCCGAATGCCGATGCATGGGCCGCCCATTGCCAGACGATATGCGAACAGTGGCAGCTGAGATGTGACGTGCTACGCGTGACGGTGGATGGCAGGGAAAACGGGATTGAAGCAGCCGCCCGCACCGCCCGTTATCAGACGCTGAGCGCCGCGCTCAAGCCGGGCGAGATATTGCTTACCGCGCAGCACCTCGACGATCAGTGTGAAACTTTTCTGCTGGCGCTGAAGCGTGGCAGTGGGCCGGCCGGGCTGGCTGCGATGCCTTCATCGCGCATGCTGGGTACGCATCAGCTGGTGCGGCCGCTGCTGAATCAGTCGCGACAGTCGCTGGAAGCTTATGCCGACGTCCATCAGCTGGTGTGGATAGACGACGAAAGTAATCAGGATCTTCGCTACGATCGTAACTTCCTCCGCCAGCGGCTGCTGCCTGAGCTTAATCAGCGCTGGCCCCATTTTGCTGAGGCAACGGCCCGAAGTGCGGCATTGTGCAGTGAGCAGGAGCAGTTACTGGATGAGCTGCTCGCCGGGCAACTGGCCGAGCTGATCCAGCCTGACGGCAGCCTCTATTTTCCACCTTTAATGAACATGAGCACGCTGCGCGCTAACGCGTTATTGCGCCGCTGGATCGCCGGACAGGGTGGCGCGATGCCATCGCGGGATGCGCTGAAGCGTATTCGCGATGAAGTGATGGCGAGCCGGGAAGATGCACAGCCCCGGCTACGCTTCGGCCAGGCTGAATTGCGTCGTTTCCGTCAGCAACTCTTCTGGCTGCCGTTATTCACATCACTGCGCGACACCGAGCTGGCATGGCCCGATATCCGCCAGCCGCTGTCGTTACCGCAGAACCTCGGCACGCTGCATGCCAGCATGTCGCAGAGCCTGTTGCGCTATCCTCTGCCGGATGAGCAGATCAGCGTGCGGTTCCATGCGCAGGGTCACGTCCATCTGGTGGGCCGCAATGGCGGAAGAGAAATGAAAAAGCTGTGGCAGGAGTTACAGATACCGCCGTGGCAGCGAGAACGGCTGCCGTTAATTTTTTATAACCAGACGCTGGTCTGTGTGCCGAATCTCTTTGTCACACACGCGGGCGCGACCAGTGATCAGCAGGGCTGGCAGATAGTCTGGGACAGGGCATCCCGCTCATGAGAGCAATAACAATGAAGCAATGGCTTATCGTCTGTTTAGTGGCCGCCGTATTACCGGCATGGGCGGCGGGTGATACGCAGCGCGGCGCAGAAAAAGCGGCCAGTTGCATGGCGTGTCATGGCGCAGCGGGCAAAGCGGCGGTGCCGCTCTACCCAAACCTGGCAGGACAACACGCCCCTTATCTGGAGCATGCGCTGCAGGCGTACAAAAAGGGCGAACGCAGTGGCGGTCAGGCTGAGGTTATGAAGGCGTTTGTGGCGGGATTGAGTGACGACGATATGGCGGATCTGGCGGCATACTACGGTTCGTTACAGCCCTGACGTTTAACAGGGCGGGAAGGTCCCGCCCGGAATACGTGGATTACTCTGCGCTGACCACGACCGTACCCAGTTCGGGATGGGTAAAGCTGGCGATATGGTCGAGACGTAATTCGCGATGCTCACCGGAAAGATCGATAGCCAGATATTCCACATTCTTGCGTGAGAAGATCTCTTTAGCCTTTGCCTTGAGCTGCTCGCCATCTTTCATTTCCAGCGACAGCATCCATTGGTTCTGGCAGGCGAGCTCCAGATTATCGTAATCATCGCAATTGATAGGTTGGTACGCTTCATTTATCAACATAGTCGCTCACCAATAAGTTAGCAGCGGCGTAAGCCGCCTGTTCCCTGACAGAAGAGTTTAGCTCAGTATTTGCGGCAATATCATTAAGCGCCTTTAATGCGCAGCCAATCGCATCCGGTATGTAACCTAAATCCCCGCTGCCGATTTCGGCATATTTCCGGCGAACTAACTCACAATAATTTTGCACGTGGCCTTCCTCAGCAGAGCGTAAATACTCTGGTTAACTGGCGACTATATCATAGCCATTTAGAGGAAATCAGCCTGCGTAAAGCAGGATCAGTGCGCGAATCACTGCTAAAGTGACAGATTCCGCTGTCTGAGGCGGAATGAATCAGAGCACAAAAGGTTAATTTGATGAACAGGTTATCGGAGGTCAACGTGATTAAGGTGTGGGGAGCAAGCTAATGATTATGCTATCCCGTTCGGTTGAGATTCCGGAGAGTGAGATCGAGCTGACGGCGATTCGTGCCCAGGGTGCGGGCGGACAACATGTCAACAAAGCCAGTACCGCCATTCATCTGCGTTTCGATATTGCGGCCTCTTCACTGCCCGCGTTTTATAAAGAGCGGTTGCTCACCGCCAGTCATCATCTGATTACCGGTGAGGGCGTGGTGGTGATCAAGGCGCAGGAGTATCGTAGTCAGGAAATGAATCGCGAAGCGGCATTGCAGCGTCTGGTCAATCTGATCCAGGAGTTGAGCACGGTCGAAAAAGCCCGGCGCGCCACGCGCCCGACCCGCGCCTCGAAAGAGCGGCGTCTGGAAGGAAAAGCGCGACGTAGTTCAACGAAAGCGATGCGCGGCAGGGTGCAATAAAAAACGCCCCGCAGACGGGGCGTTTAGGTGCCGATAAAGTCAGGTTCCTCTAGCGGTGAGTCGGAACCTGCCCTGGAAACAGGGTCAGATCGGAAAGACGCAAAAACCGCCATCCATGGCACGCTCGGCCCGCGCGATTACGCGCCTCATCCCTGAGGTGCGCCCGTAACCGGGCCAACGCTTTGCGTTGTTCAAAAACGCTCCCGGCGTTTTTAGCCGGGCGGCGGGACGCTTTCCTCTTCTGACCCTGTTCCCTGGGCGTTAAGCTTTTCCATTGCTGCCAGATTCAAGCTATGTTGAGTTTCTCAGCAGTCAGACGCCCGCAAACGAGGCATCTGACCGTTCCTTCAAAGCTTACTTATTCAGAGCCTTCAGCAGGAAATCAACGATTTCATCCTGCTTAATCATCTGCTTCTCACCGGCGCGACGTGACTTATATTCAATCTCCTGATTGTCGAGATTGCGGTCGCCGATGACGATGGTGTGTGGCACACCGATCAGTTCCATATCTGCGAACATCACGCCCGGACGCTCTTTACGGTCATCCAGGATAACTTCAACGCCTTTGGCACGCAGGGTGGCATACAGCTCTTCCGCCAGCTCTTTAACGCGGAACGATTTCTGCATGTTCATCGGCAGAATCGCCACCTCGAACGGTGCCAGTGCGGCTGGCCAGATGATGCCGCGATCGTCATGGTTCTGCTCAATGGCTGCGGCAACCACGCGAGTGATGCCGATGCCGTAGCAGCCCATGCTCATCACCTGATTACGGCCATCTTCACCCTGAACGGAGGCTTTCAGCGCGTCAGAATACTTGGTGCCGAGCTGGAAGATGTGACCGACTTCGATGCCGCGTTTAATCTGCAGCGTACCTTTGCCATCCGGGCTTAAATCGCCTTCGACCACGTTACGGATATCCGCCACGCTCGCCAGCGGCAGATCGCGCTCCCAGTTAATGCCGAAGTAGTGTTTACCATCGACGTTGGCACCGGCGCTGAAGTCGCTCATCTTCGCCACGGTACGGTCAGCAATGATTGGCATCTGCAGACCTACTGGTCCAATGGAACCCGGACCGGCACCGACGGCGGCGCGAATCTCTTCTTCTGTCGCAAACACCAGCGGTGATGCAACGATAGCTGATTTCTCTGCTTTGATCTCATTCAGCTGATGATCGCCGCGAACCAGCAGGGCAACCAGTGCATGACCGCTCTCTTCAGCACCTTTAACAATCAGCGTTTTCACTGTCTTTTCAACAGGCACACTGAATTGCTCAACCAGCTCCGCGATGGTTTTTGCGTCTGGCGTCTCAACCAGCTGCATCTCCTGCGACGGCGCGGCACGTTCACCGGCGGGGGCGACAGCTTCGGCCAGCTCAATGTTGGCGGCGTAATCAGAATCGGTAGAGAAGATCACATCATCTTCACCGCTCTGCGCCAGCACCTGGAACTCATGTGATGCGCTGCCGCCGATAGAGCCGGTGTCGGCCTGCACGGCACGGAAATCCAGGCCCATACGGCTGAAGATCTGGCTATAGGCGCGATACATCGCATCATACGTTTCCTGCAGTGATTCCTGTGAAACGTGGAACGAGTAAGCATCTTTCATGATGAACTCGCGTGAACGCATCACGCCAAAGCGTGGACGCACTTCATCACGGAACTTGGTCTGAATCTGATACAGGTTGAGCGGCAGTTGCTTATAAGAGCTCAGCTCATTGCGGATCAGGTCAGTGACTACTTCTTCATGCGTCGGACCCAGCACGAAAGGACGCTCGTGGCGATCGGCAATACGTAACAGTTCCGGGCCATACTCCTCCCAGCGACCGCTCTCCTGCCACAGGTCGGCGGGCTGCACAACCGGCATTAAAATCTCAACCGCGCCCGCGTTGTTCATCTCTTCGCGCACGATATTTTCGACTTTCTTCAGCACGCGAACACCGGTCGGTAACCAGGTGTACAAGCCAGAAGCCAGTTTGCGGATCATACCGGCGCGCAGCATCAGCTGGTGGCTGATCACTTCAGCGTCGGAAGGCGTCTCTTTCTGAGTAGAGAGCAGATATTGAGTAGTACGCATTGATTACGGTTCCAGTTGATCGGAAAGTCACAGACAGAATTTTGCTGGCGGCTAGTGTACCAGTGAGATCACCGGCTCAAAAGCGGGTTTTAACGCGGGTCGATAGCGATCACTTCAGTACCGGCATCGTCAATGCGCCAGCGTACATTAAAATCCATCAGCAAGGCCGCATATTCCCGCTCCTGCGTTTCACCCTGACGGTAAGCGGGACGAGGGTCCTGTGCCAGCACCTCACTGATAAAGCGTGCGAGATTGGGGTAGCGCGACTGCTGCTGAAGCTGTTGCTGGGCCAGCGCGGAGAAGCGAACCGGCATATCCGCCGCCGGTGCAGCCTGAGCAAACCCGGCCTGCGCATGAGGCAGCGCTTCGGCAAAGGGCAGATAAGGTTTGATATCCACCACCGGCGTGCCATCGACCAGATCCAGACTGCCAAGCTGCAAAATCACCTGCTGTTTTTCAATCCTGATCCCTTTCAGTTCAACCAGCGACATGCCAATGGGATTGGGACGGAACGTTGAACGTGTCGCAAAAACACCCATGCGCGCATTGCCGCCCAGCCGGGGAGGGCGAACCGTAGGACGCCAGCCGCCCGCCATCGTCTGATGGAAGACAAACAGCAGCCAGAGGTGACTGAAGTCTTCCAGCCCGCGAACGGCTTCCGGCTGATTGTAGGGGGGCAGCAGGTGAAGTTCGCCGCCACCATCCTGCACCAGACCTGGCTGGCGCGGCACGGCAAACTTCTCTTTCCACGGTGAACGGATTACCCCAATTTGCGCAAAGGCGAATTCACTCATTGATTGCTGACTTTCAGCGCTGAACCCTGGCAGACGGCCTGACGATAGCAGCCCGGCGTGCCGGTGACGATTTCACACTGATGCAGCAGCACCGCATTGGCTTTCATCTGTGAGGCTTTGATCTGCAGACGTTTACGTGCTGTGGCGATGTTGGCCGGGGAGTTCTGATTACTGATCTGGCAATCTTCAGCGGAGACTTCACCCAGATCGCGGAACGGTTTGCTGACCAGATCGGCGGCATCGGTATAGAGCTTAACCGGGGCCGGTCGTACCACGGGTTTGCGGGTCGGTTGGCTGGATTGCTGCGGCCGGGACGGTGCGCTGCTTATCGGGTGATACTCATGAACACACCCTGTCAGCATCAATGCTAACAAGCAGAGCGGTAAAAAACGCATGGCAACATCCTCAGGTTTCAAAAAGTGGCGTTATTGAAACAAGGACGGGAATAAATAACAAGTCGGGCAGGGTACCCAATAACAGAAAGGGCGACATAGCGCCGCCCTTAAGGAGATGAATAGCTGAATTACCAGCCTTTGACCGCGCCGCCGTTAAAGACTTTGTTAGCGGCTTCGTTCACTTCGTCAGACTGGTAAGCCTGAACGAACTTCTTCACGTTTTCCGCATCTTTATTATCTTCGCGGGCAACAATCAGGTTCACGTAAGGTGAATCTTTGTCTTCGACGAAAATGCCATCTTTAGCTGGGGTCAGGCCAATCTGGCTGGCGTAAGTGGTATTGATTACGGCCAGTGCGATCTGCTGATCGTCTAATGAGCGCGGCAGCTGTGGTGCTTCCAGCTCAACAATTTTCAGATGCTTAGGATTCTCAGTGATATCCAGTGAGGTTGGCAGCAAGCCCACGCCATCTTTCAGTTTGATCAGACCCACTTTCTGCAGCAGGAGCAGCGTACGACCCAGGTTGGTCGGGTCATTCGGAATGGCAACCTGTGCGCCATCCTGCAGCTCATCCAGTGACTTGATCTTCTTCGAATAGCCCGCGATTGGGTAGACGAAAGAGTTACCCACTGAAACCAGCTTGTAACCACGATCTTTGATCTGCTGATCCAGATACGGTTTGTGCTGGAAGGCATTAACGTCGATATCGCCTTTGCTCAGCGCTTCATTCGGCAGCACGTAGTCGTTAAACGTGACCAGCTCAACGTCCAGACCATACTTCTCTTTAGCCACTTTCTGTGCGGCTTCAGCAACCTGCTGCTCAGCACCGACAATGACGCCCACTTTAATGTGGTTAGCGTCTTTCTCTTTTTGATCGCATCCTGCCAGCGCAATCGCGCCAATCAGTGCACCCACAGCGGCAATTTTTTTGAATCTGAAAGACATATCCTTTCCTTCTTAATAATGTGAGATTGCTGGCTTACTTATGGGACACTGCACGCACAATGCGGTCGCCACAGAATTGAATGAGATACACCAAAACCACTAACAACACCAATACCGTATTCATCACCGTGGCGTTGTATCCGATATAACCATACTGATAGCCGATCTGGCCCAGACCACCGGCACCCACTGCGCCACCCATGGCGGAGTAACCGACCAGCGTAATCAGGGTAATGGTGGCTGCATTCACCAGGCCCGGCATCGCTTCCGGCAGCAGGACCTTACGGACGATCTGCATTGGCGTAGCGCCCATGGCACGTGACGCTTCAATCAGACCGGTAGGCAGTTCCAGCAAGGCATTTTCAACCATACGCGCAATAAACGGTGCAGCGCCAACGGTCAGCGGCACGATGGCTGCCTGGAGTCCGATTGAGGTGCCGACGATAACGCGGGTAAAAGGAATCATCCAGACCAGTAAGATAATGAAAGGAATGGAGCGGAAGATATTCACCAGCGCGGAGAGCACGCGGTACAGCCCCTGATTCTGCAGAATCTGCCCCGGACGGGTGACATAAAGTAAAACGCCGACCGGCAGGCCCAGTACAAAACCGAA
This sequence comes from Pantoea vagans, assembly GCF_004792415.1. Lineage (NCBI taxonomy): Bacteria > Pseudomonadati > Pseudomonadota > Gammaproteobacteria > Enterobacterales > Erwiniaceae > Pantoea > Pantoea vagans. Next base: position 3,223,734 of record NZ_CP038853.1, on the reverse strand, counting down.
AAAGCCTGAGACGAAGGTCATCATCAGCGTTTCCCATACGCCCCGTCCCAGCAACCACATCATCGCTTCAGACATAACCTAGCACCTCTACTTTCACATGATTCTCTTTCAGCCAGGCTATTGCCTCGCGCGTATCGCTCTCTGCGCCGTGCATTTCGGCCAGCATAATGCCGAACTTCACACCACCGGCGTAATCCATCTGGGCACTGATAATGTTGTTATTCACGTTATAACGGCGGGCTGCTTCGGAAAGCAGCGGCGCATCAACTGATTTACCGGTGAACTCCAGTCGCAGCAGGGGCACGGTGCCTTCAGCGGCGGTGGCTGAAAGACGCTGCTGGTAATCATCCGGAATATCCAGATGCAGAGTCGACTGAATAAACTGCTGCGCCAGCGGCGTCTTAGGGTGTGAGAACACTTCACTGACGCTGTCTTTCTCGATCAGCTCACCTTGACTGATGACCGCAACCTGATCGCAGATGCGTTTCACCACATCCATCTCATGAGTGATCAGGAGAATCGTCAGCCCAAGGCGGCGGTTAATATCTTTCAGCAATTCCAGAATAGAGCGGGTTGTAGCGGGATCCAGTGCGCTGGTGGCTTCGTCGCACAGCAGAACCTTGGGATTACTGGCCAGCGCACGCGCAATCGCGACACGCTGCTTCTGACCGCCCGAGAGATTGGCAGGCCAGGCGTCATGCTTATCGGACAATCCCACCAGTTCCAGCAGCTCAGTGACGCGAGCGTTGATCTGGGCGCGGGAGAGATTACCGAGTTCCAGTGGCAGAGAAACGTTGCCCGCGACGGTGCGGGAGTTCATCAGGTTAAAGTGCTGGAAGATCATGCCAATCTGGCGGCGTGCCTGGGTTAACTGACGCTCATTAAGTGCAGTCAGATCGGCTCCGTCGACCAGTACGCGGCCTGAAGTGGGGCGCTCCAGCAGATTCACACAACGAATCAATGTACTTTTACCGGCACCGGAAGCGCCGATAACGCCATAAATCTGTCCGGCAGGCACGTGCAGGCTGACATCCGTTAATGCCGGAATAGTCCGCGAGCCCTGCTGAAACACCTTAGTAATATTTTCTAGTTTAATCATTATGTTATTAATTATCGTGTTGCGTTGTCCGTGGTGTGGGAAGCCTCGTCACTTTTAATCGCTATAAAAGCTGGATGGATGGTAAGGCATCCAGACGTCTGAATCAATGGAAGTGATTCAATCTGACATTCTCCCTTTTATAGCAATCATGCGATACTGAGCGGCAATTTTTACAGCAGGAGTTTCTACGTGGCGAATAAAGTCCCCGCTATTTTTCTTGATCGTGATGGCACCCTTAATGTCGACAGTGGCTATGTTCATGAGATCGATGACTTCCAGTTTATTGACGGCACGATTGAAGCGCTGCAGCAACTGAAGGCAATGGGATATGCGCTGGTGGTCGTGACCAATCAGTCTGGCATAGCGCGCGGTATGTTTACCGAAGATACCTTTATGCGTCTGACAGAGTGGATGGACTGGTCGCTGGCCGATCGCGACGTCGATCTTGATGGCATCTATTTCTGTCCTCACCATCCCGAAGCAACTGTAGAAGAGTTCCGTCAGGAATGTGATTGCCGTAAGCCACAGCCCGGCATGCTGCTGACCGCACAGGAAGAGCTGAATATTGATATGGCTGCTTCTTATATGGTGGGCGACAAGCTGGAAGATATGCTGGCAGGAAAGGCTGCCGGTATTGGCACCAAAGTACTGGTGCGTAGCGGTAAACCCGTCACGGCTGAAGGTGAAGCTGCAGCAGACTGGGTGATTAATAGCCTCGCAGAGCTGCCAGCACGCATTAAACAGGGCTAAAACGGCGCTTTTGTGCAAATTTCAGACGAACAGCAAAAAAGTCTCAATTTGCACTTGCGCTATCTGAACCGTTCCCTATAATGCGCCTCCACTGACACGGCAAACCGGCAACGGAAAACGGGTTAGGAGGCACAGGAGACTGCGCCGCCGGAGAAAAACTTCTGAAACAGGGGTTGACTCTGCAGGAGGAAAGCGTAATATACGCCACCTCGCGACAGGACGCTAACGCACTGTTCGCACTGCTCTTTAACAATTTATCAGACAATCTGTGTGGGCACTCGCAGGATTGATATCAGCGTCTCAGGACGCAACAAAATATCAAAGCCTCACGAGTGAACACATAATGAAATTCATTATGACGTTTTACAGATGAGCACCGCTTAACTTGTTTAAGCAAATCAAACTTAAATTGAAGAGTTTGATCATGGCTCAGATTGAACGCTGGCGGCAGGCCTAACACATGCAAGTCGGACGGTAGCACAGAGGAGCTTGCTCCTTGGGTGACGAGTGGCGGACGGGTGAGTAATGTCTGGGGATCTGCCCGATAGAGGGGGATAACCACTGGAAACGGTGGCTAATACCGCATAACGTCGCAAGACCAAAGAGGGGGACCTTCGGGCCTCTCACTATCGGATGAACCCAGATGGGATTAGCTAGTAGGCGGGGTAATGGCCCACCTAGGCGACGATCCCTAGCTGGTCTGAGAGGATGACCAGCCACACTGGAACTGAGACACGGTCCAGACTCCTACGGGAGGCAGCAGTGGGGAATATTGCACAATGGGCGCAAGCCTGATGCAGCCATGCCGCGTGTATGAAGAAGGCCTTCGGGTTGTAAAGTACTTTCAGCGGGGAGGAAGGCGATGCGGTTAATAACCACGTCGATTGACGTTACCCGCAGAAGAAGCACCGGCTAACTCCGTGCCAGCAGCCGCGGTAATACGGAGGGTGCAAGCGTTAATCGGAATTACTGGGCGTAAAGCGCACGCAGGCGGTCTGTTAAGTCAGATGTGAAATCCCCGGGCTTAACCTGGGAACTGCATTTGAAACTGGCAGGCTTGAGTCTTGTAGAGGGGGGGTAGAATTCCAGGTGTAGCGGTGAAATGCGTAGAGATCTGGAGGAATACCGGTGGCGAAGGCGGCCCCCTGGACAAAGACTGACGCTCAGGTGCGAAAGCGTGGGGAGCAAACAGGATTAGATACCCTGGTAGTCCACGCCGTAAACGATGTCGACTTGGAGGTTGTTCCCCTGAGGAGTGGCTTCCGGAGCTAACGCGTTAAGTCGACCGCCTGGGGAGTACGGCCGCAAGGTTAAAACTCAAATGAATTGACGGGGGCCCGCACAAGCGGTGGAGCATGTGGTTTAATTCGATGCAACGCGAAGAACCTTACCTACTCTTGACATCCAGAGAACTTAGCAGAGATGCTTTGGTGCCTTCGGGAACTCTGAGACAGGTGCTGCATGGCTGTCGTCAGCTCGTGTTGTGAAATGTTGGGTTAAGTCCCGCAACGAGCGCAACCCTTATCCTTTGTTGCCAGCGATTCGGTCGGGAACTCAAAGGAGACTGCCGGTGATAAACCGGAGGAAGGTGGGGATGACGTCAAGTCATCATGGCCCTTACGAGTAGGGCTACACACGTGCTACAATGGCGCATACAAAGAGAAGCGACCTCGCGAGAGCAAGCGGACCTCACAAAGTGCGTCGTAGTCCGGATCGGAGTCTGCAACTCGACTCCGTGAAGTCGGAATCGCTAGTAATCGTGGATCAGAATGCCACGGTGAATACGTTCCCGGGCCTTGTACACACCGCCCGTCACACCATGGGAGTGGGTTGCAAAAGAAGTAGGTAGCTTAACCTTCGGGAGGGCGCTTACCACTTTGTGATTCATGACTGGGGTGAAGTCGTAACAAGGTAACCGTAGGGGAACCTGCGGTTGGATCACCTCCTTACCTGAAGATACCTTCCGGCGCAGTGCTCACACAGATTGTCTGATAAAAAGTAATGAGCAGGACGGCTGCGAAGTCGTGACACTATCGTGTCCCCTTCGTCTAGCGGTTAGGACTCCGCCCTTTCACGGCGGCAACAGGGGTTCGAATCCCCTAGGGGACGCCACCTGCTTGGTGACAGGTGAAAGGTGTCTCCATACAGTATCTCAAAACCGTTCTGGTTGCGTAAGCAGCCGGGCCGCGTTTGAGATATTTGCTCTTTAACAATCCGGAACAAGCTGAAAATTGAAACGACGTGTCGTTTTCATTCTCCGTAATAAGAATGAAAAATACGACATGTTCGAGTCTCTCAAATGCTTGCAGCTCGCAGCGTTGAAAAACGCCTGTGGGTTGTGAGGTTAAGCGACTAAGCGTACACGGTGGATGCCCAGGCAGTCAGAGGCGATGAAGGACGTGCTAATCTGCGTAAAGCGACGGTAAGGTGATATGAACCGCTACAGCCGTCGATGTCCGAATGGGGAAACCCGGTGCACTCTGTGCATCATTGCAGCATGAATACATAGTGCTGCAAGGCGAACCGGGGGAACTGAAACATCTAAGTACCCCGAGGAAAAGAAATCAACCGAGATTCCCCCAGTAGCGGCGAGCGAACGGGGAGCAGCCCAGAGCCTGAATCAGCATGTGTGTTAGTGGAAGCGTCTGGAAAGTCGCAGGGTACAGGGTGATACTCCCGTACACAAAAGCGCATGTGCTGTGAGCTCGATGAGTAAGGCGGGACACGTGGTATCCTGTCTGAATATGGGGGGACCATCCTCCAAGGCTAAATACTCCTGACTGACCGATAGTGAACCAGTACCGTGAGGGAAAGGCGAAAAGAACCCCGGCGAGGGGAGTGAAACAGAACCTGAAACCGTGTACGTACAAGCAGTGGGAGCCTTCTTTATGGGGGTGACTGCGTACCTTTTGTATAATGGGTCAGCGACTTATATTCTGTAGCAAGGTTAACCGTATAGGGGAGCCGCAGGGAAACCGAGTCTTAACTGGGCGTTAAGTTGCAGGGTATAGACCCGAAACCCGGTGATCTAGCCATGGGCAGGTTGAAGGTTGGGTAACACTAACTGGAGGACCGAACCGACTAATGTTGAAAAATTAGCGGATGACCTGTGGCTGGGGGTGAAAGGCCAATCAAACCGGGAGATAGCTGGTTCTCCCCGAAAGCTATTTAGGTAGCGCCTCGTGAACTCATCCTCGGGGGTAGAGCACTGTTTCGGCTAGGGGGCCATCCCGGCTTACCAACCCGATGCAAACTGCGAATACCGAGGAATGTTATCACGGGAGACACACGGCGGGTGCTAACGTCCGTCGTGAAGAGGGAAACAACCCAGACCGCCAGCTAAGGTCCCAAAGTCATGGTTAAGTGGGAAACGATGTGGGAAGGCACAGACAGCCGTGATGTTGGCTTAGAAGCAGCCATCATTTAAAGAAAGCGTAATAGCTCACTGGTCGAGTCGGCCTGCGCGGAAGATGTAACGGGGCTAAACCATGCACCGAAGCTGCGGCAGCGACGCTTATGCGTTGTTGGGTAGGGGAGCGTTCTGTAAGCCGTCGAAGGTGTGCTGTGAGGCATGCTGGAGGTATCAGAAGTGCGAATGCTGACATAAGTAACGATAAAGCGGGTGAAAAGCCCGCTCGCCGGAAGACCAAGGGTTCCTGTTCAACGTTAATCGGAGCAGGGTGAGTCGACCCCTAAGGCGAGGCCGAAAGGCGTAGTCGATGGGAAACAGGTTAATATTCCTGTACTCGGTGTTACTGCGAAGGGGGGACGGAGAAGGCTATATCAGCCGGGCGACGGTTGTCCCGGTTTAAGCGTGTAGGCGGAGGGTCCGGTAAATCCGGTCCCTTATCAACGCTGAGGCGTGACGACGAGGCACTACGGTGCTGAAGTGATAAATGCCCAGCTTCCGGAAAAGCCTCTAAGCATCAGGTAACACAGAATCGTACCCCAAACCGACACAGGTGGTCAGGTAGAGAATACCAAGGCGCTTGAGAGAACTCGGGTGAAGGAACTAGGCAAAATGGTGCCGTAACTTCGGGAGAAGGCACGCTGGCGCGTAGGTGGAGGGACTTGCTCCCCGAGCCGAAGCCAGTCGAAGATACCAGCTGGCTGCAACTGTTTATTAAAAACACAGCACTGTGCAAACACGAAAGTGGACGTATACGGTGTGACGCCTGCCCGGTGCCGGAAGGTTAATTGATGGGGTTATCCGCAAGGAGAAGCTCTTGATCGAAGCCCCGGTAAACGGCGGCCGTAACTATAACGGTCCTAAGGTAGCGAAATTCCTTGTCGGGTAAGTTCCGACCTGCACGAATGGCGTAATGATGGCCAGGCTGTCTCCACCCGAGACTCAGTGAAATTGAACTCGCTGTGAAGATGCAGTGTACCCGCGGCAAGACGGAAAGACCCCGTGAACCTTTACTACAGCTTGACACTGAACATTGAGCCTTGATGTGTAGGATAGGTGGGAGGCTTTGAAGCGCGGACGCCAGTCTGCGTGGAGCCAACCTTGAAATACCACCCTTTAATGTTTGATGTTCTAACGTAGGCCCGTAATCCGGGCTGCGGACAGTGTCTGGTGGGTAGTTTGACTGGGGCGGTCTCCTCCTAAAGAGTAACGGAGGAGCACGAAGGTCAGCTAATCACGGTCGGACATCGTGAGGTTAGTGCAATGGCATAAGCTGGCTTGACTGCGAGAGTGACGGCTCGAGCAGGTGCGAAAGCAGGTCATAGTGATCCGGTGGTTCTGAATGGAAGGGCCATCGCTCAACGGATAAAAGGTACTCCGGGGATAACAGGCTGATACCGCCCAAGAGTTCATATCGACGGCGGTGTTTGGCACCTCGATGTCGGCTCATCACATCCTGGGGCTGAAGTAGGTCCCAAGGGTACGGCTGTTCGCCGTTTAAAGTGGTACGCGAGCTGGGTTTAGAACGTCGTGAGACAGTTCGGTCCCTATCTGCCGTGGGCGCTGGAGAATTGAGGGGGGTTGCTCCTAGTACGAGAGGACCGGAGTGAACGCACCACTGGTGTTCGGGTTGTCATGCCAATGGCATTGCCCGGTAGCTAAGTGCGGAAAAGATAAGTGCTGAAAGCATCTAAGCACGAAACTTGCCCCGAGATGAGTTCTCCCTGACCCCTTGAGGGTCCTGAAGGGACGTTGAAGACTACGACGTTGATAGGCCGGGTGTGTAAGCGCAGCGATGCGTTGAGCTAACCGGTACTAATGACCCGTGAGGCTTAACCTTACAACGCCAGAGGCGTTTTTGAGAGACACGATTTTCAGCTTATTCCGGATAAAATTAGCGGAAACGAAAGATTTTGCGGCGTGACAAGGCGCAGAGCGAAGACATCAGCGGGAGCATACTGAGGTATGTGACCGGTGTGGCTGAGCGATGGCAACACGGTCATGGCGTAAAAGGTTCGTTTCGTGCACCAAGATTTGCCTGGCGGCTGTAGCGCGGTGGTCCCACCTGACCCCATGCCGAACTCAGAAGTGAAACGCCGTAGCGCCGATGGTAGTGTGGGGCCTCCCCATGCGAGAGTAGGGAACTGCCAGGCATCAAATTTGTTCCTTTTCCTCTGACAGGGAAAATAACGGGAACAGACGGTTATCAGCTGGTTGCTGATAAGCGTGAAAGAATCGGTGGAGCGGTAGTTCAGTTGGTTAGAATACCTGCCTGTCACGCAGGGGGTCGCGGGTTCGAGCCCCGTCCGTTCCGCCACTTAATTGGAAAGCCCTGACTTAACGGTCAGGGCTTTTTCCATTTCAGCAAATAAGCCAGTGCAAAAGACCTCATGTGCGCCACGGCTGCTCAGCTGTCCACTCACTGAGAAAATCGATAAAAGCCCGCACACGCTGGCTCACACCGATATCGCTGTAGTAGACCGCATTGAAGGGCATCTCGACCGGCAGACGTTGATCGGCCAGCACCTCCACCAGTGTTCCCTCCGCCACCTCACGATCGATCATATAGTCTGACAGACAGGCAATACCATTGCCGGTAAGACAGAGTTGCTTAATTGTCTCTCCGCTATTGGAAGAGATAGCCCAGTCGATGTCATAGAGTTCGCCGCTTTCACGTGCGATGGGCCAGCGATTGAGCCTCGGGGATTCTTCGAAGCCAAGACAATGATGGTTATCCAGATCGGTCACCTTTTGTGGTACACCGTACTCACGGAGATAGGCTGGTGACGCGACAACCTTGCGAAAACTGTTGAACAGTAATCTGGCGCGTAGCGTTGAGTCCGTGAGATTGCCGGCACGAATTGCAATATCCACTTTCCGTTCAATCAGATTGATAAAACTCTCTGAGGAGATCAACGAAAGCGTCACCCCGGGATAGCGCTGGCGAAAGGGCTTAACCATCGGCATCAGCAAATGCAGAATAACCGGTGTCGCGGCATCAACGCGCAATAGCCCTTTGGGCTCATGTAAGCTTTCTATCAAATCGCTTTCTGCGGTAGTCATCTCCTGCAAAAAGCGCTGAACATGGCGGAAATAGCGTTCGCCTTCCTGCGTCAGTGCCAGTTGTCGCGTGGTACGGGTCAGCAGAGCAATGCCCAGCTTGTTTTCCAGTTTTTTTATGGTTCTGCTGACGGCAGAGTTTGCCATCTGCAATTGCTCAGCAGCACGGCTGAAACTTCCACTCTCTACTACACTGACAAACACTTTGAGTTCGTCAGAAGATGCCTTCATTTTTCCGCCCTGTCGTGTCGTAGATATTTAGCTACTTTATGAACGATTATACTGGCATAACCAGTACAGCCGTCCTCAATGATGACACCGTTGATGTGGCCTGGTTCTGCCTCGTTTAGCTTAGCGAGCTTAAACTAACGCCTTTATTCTGGAAAAGCGTGATGAATTCTGACATTCACCTGCATCCATTGAAACCCCGGTCTAGAATCCCTATAACAGACAGGTGTTAACTGTATTTTTGAATTATCAGCCAGGCGGGAAAGTGCGCAAAAAAACTTATGCAATGCGATATGTAGCAGGACAACCAGTGGAACAGATTTTTCCACCTGGCGCGATGCTCCATCTCGGCCAGGCACTGCCACCCGGCGCACCGTTGCCCGCGCATCCAAACCTTAAAGTTCTGGTATGGAATATTTTCAAGCAGCAGCGTGCAGACTGGATGTCAGTGCTGGAAGGATTTGGTAAGGATGCGCACCTGGTATTACTGCAGGAAGCGCAGACCACACCCGAACTGGTGCAGTTTGCCACCAGTAATTATCTGGCTGCCGATCAGGTGCCTGCCTTTGTGCTGCCTCAGCATCCCTCTGGCGTGATGACACTCGCTTCTGCCCATCCGGTCTATTGTTGCCCATTACGCGAGCGTGAGCCTCTGCTGAGGCTGTCAAAATCGGCGCTGGTTACGGCGTATCCGCTGCCAGCGGGAGAAATGCTGATGGTGGTTAACATCCATGCGGTTAACTTCAGCCTGGGTGTCGACGTCTACAGTAAACAGCTGGGACCCATCGGCGAACAGATCATGCATCATCAGGGACCGGTAATCATGGCGGGGGATTTCAATGCCTGGAGCCGTCAGCGCATCAATGCGCTCTACCGGTTTGCACAGCGGATGAAGCTGGAAGAGGTGATGTTTACGGCCGATCACCGCCGCAAAGCGTTTGGTCGCCCGCTGGATTTCGTCTTCTATCGCGATCTCAGAGTGAGTGAGGCATCCGTATTGGTGACGCGCGCTTCCGATCATAATCCGTTACTGGTGGAGTTCAGTTCAGGCGGCTAATCCTGCGCGACGAAGAAGCCTGAAGCAGGGGAGGGACGTCGGGGGATGAGTAAACGGCGGCAGATGAATAAAAGAAAAAGGCTGACAAATGTCAGCCTTTTCAACGTATCAGGTATCCGGTGTTGCGTTATTATTCACAAACAGCGTTAAGTTATCGCCGGGTTGAATATCTTTCGCACTGTCCAGCACACTGTTCCAGCGCATCACGTCTTTGATATTGACGCCGTGATGACGGGCAATACTGTCAAGAGAATCACCCTTACGAACACGATAGGTGATGCTGTTGCCGTTATCAGCCAGTCGGGTGCCGTTCGAACCGATGGTCAGCGTCTGACCCGGTCGGATATCAGCACCGCGCAGGTTGTTTTCCTGCTTCAGTGTCGAGACGCTAACGCCAAGTTTAGCGGCGATACCAGAAAGCGTATCACCCCGTCGCACTTTGTACCCGCCACTCGCGCTGGCTTTCGCAAGCTGCACAGGCTGTACCGCTGCGATGTCACCGGAAGCCAGTGAGTTTCGCAATTTCGCGACGTTCGACTTCGGCACCATAATATAGTGCGGGCCGTTTGGCGCTGTTGCACCGCCTTTGTAGCCGGTATTGAAGCTCTTAAGTTTCGTGAGCGACATACCTGCCATTTCGGCAGCCTGCGTCAGCTGTATCTGCTGACCCACTTCCACTCGTGCCAGAGCACGACTTTCATTAGGTGTCGGCAGTTTGATACCGTAACGCTTGTTATTTTTGAGCAGTTCACTCAGAGCTAACATTTTAGGCACATACACGGTCGTTTCGCGTGGCAGCGATAAATGCCAGAAGTCAGTCGGCTTACCGCGCGCCTTATTCTGCTTAATCGCTTTGAGCACCCGTCCTTCACCACTGTTGTAAGCAGCGATGGTCAGTAACCAGTCACCGTCAAACATGGTGTTAAGACGCTGCATCATATCCAGCGCAACTTTCGTGGATGCGACTACATCACGTCGCCCATCGTAATACTGGTTTTGTTTCAAACCATAGTTTCGACCCGTAGCTGCAACAATCTGCCAGATACCAGCGGCATTGGCGGATGAGGTTGCGCGAGGGTCAAAAGCGCTCTCCACTATGGGTAGCAGTACCAGTTCCATCGGCATTTTACGTTTCTGTATCTGCTCGACTATCCAGTACATGTACGGCTCTGCCCGTAATGTTACATCGTGGAGATAGCTCTTATTTTTTAAAAATTTACTTTTTTGTTCGCGGATTGCCGGGTTTTCCGGAATCCCCATCTTCAACTCGTCACTAATGAAACTCCAGAGATCTGCGTCTGCTGCGAGGCCAGTTCCATCTTCCTGCCATCGCGGCGACAAAAACTCGTCTCCGTACTTTCCATTTTCACCTTGACCAGCTGAAGACAGACTCTGTGCATGCTGTTCGGGGATATTGGCATCGTTCCTGGAAGCCTGACATCCTACCAGCAAGACTGAGGCGAGTAAGATCGCTTTAGCCTTCATGTGTGTGTCAATAGTTCGCTTAAAAGACGAGCAACTATACGTGACGACTTTTCACAACACAACCCGAAAAATCAAAAAGCGTCTTTCTTCTCGCGTAGAACGGCAAATGTCCGCCATACCGGTTCATCAGTAACGTTAACGTTTAATGCCCTTTGCAAATCAATATCTTGCGTACGCAGAAATAAATTTATTGACCGTTCGTGCGCCAGTTTTGTTGGCAGACTAATGCCATTTTCGGCACGTAAGTCCTTAATTTTCTGGTATTCGGCCGTTATTTGCGGGTCATGGGGCAGAATAGCCGCAGCAAACTTCAGATTGGATAAAGTATATTCATGCGCACAGCAGACTAAGGTTTCTCCTGGAAGCTGATTAAGCTTTTGAAACGAATCATACATCTGCTCTGGTGTGCCCTCAAAAAGGCGTCCGCAACCGCCTGAAAAGAGAGTGTCACCACAGAAAAGATAAGGTGAGCTGTAATATGAGATATGTCCTAAAGTGTGACCAGGGGTATGGATCACTTCAAAGGTCAGGCCCAGTACGGTGACTTTATCCCCTTCGCTGACTATCGTCCTGGCACCTTTCGCTTCGGTTTCCTGAGGACCATAAACCTCAAGGTGAGGGAAGTGTTCACATAATGTTTTCACGCCGCCCGTATGGTCGTTATGGTGGTGAGTCAACAGAATCGCGACTGGCTGCCAGCCGTTTGACGCCATTTTTTCTAACACTGGCTGAGCTTCGCCGGGATCAACGATCAGGCATTTACCCTCATCATCATTCAGCGTCCAGATGTAGTTGTCCTGCAACGCAGGAATACTGGTAAGATTCATCATCACCTCTCGCAGGTCGTAGGAAAAGGAAGAGCGTAAAGCATGAAGCCCGCTAAATCACGCCAGGTTCTGAACGCACCGTTGTCCTGGCGCAATATGCCGTGGGGAGATTATTTCCGCGACGCGCTAACGCAGCAGCTTCAGCCTTACCTTGGAAAGCTTTATGGCTTTCATATGCTTAAGCTTGGCAACCTCAGCGCAGAAATCAACACTGAAAACTGTGCTATTTCACATCAGGTCAATGTGGGCAGTGAAGGCGAGCTGTTACAGGTGCGGGCTGACCCGATGCAGTTGCCGTTTGAGTCGAAGTCGATTGATGCCTGTTTGCTGGCCCATACGCTCGCCTGGAGTCAGGATCCTCACCGGGTGCTACGCGAAGTGGACAGGGTGTTAATCGATGATGGCTGGATGATCATCAGCGGCTTCAATCCCTTCAGCCTGCTAGGTGTGAGTAAAATGGTACCGGGATTAACCCGCAAAGCACCCTGGAGCGGGCGGATGTTCAGCCAGATGCGATTGCTCGACTGGCTGGGACTACTGAATTATGAGGTGGTCTACCGCACCCGCTTTCAGGTGCTGCCGTGGCACCGGCAGGGCGGAAAACTGATCAGCGCCCACTTACCGGCGCTGGGCTGTCTGAATATTGTGGTGGCACGTAAGCGAACCTTCCCGCTGCTGCCGACCCGGGCAAAAAAGAGCCTGAGCACCAGCAAGATCCGCCAGACGGTCAATGCCACGCGTCAGTTCCGCAAGGCAGAGGATCAGGACTCGGCTTTATAACCGATATCCTCAAAGGCAGGGTTTTCCGCCGCGCTGCGGGCCAGCACGTCGCAGCGCTCGTTTTCCGGGTGTCCGGCATGTCCTTTAACCCACTCCCACTGAATCTTATGGGTGCTGAGGGCTAAGTCGAGACGCTGCCAGAGATCAACATTTTTCACCGGCTTTTTATCGGCGGTTTTCCAGCCACGCTTTTTCCAGTTATGGATCCAACTGGTAATGCCCTGACGCACATACTGACTGTCGGTGCTGAGCACCACATCGCATGGCTGGGTCAGCGCTTCAAGCGAGACAATCGCCGCCATCAGCTCCATCCGGTTGTTAGTGGTAAGGTAATAGCCCGCGCTGAAGGTTTTCTCATGCTGACCGTAGCGTAAAATCGCACCGTAACCGCCGGGACCGGGATTTCCAAGACAGGATCCATCGGTGAATATTTCTACCTGTTTGCGCATCTCTGGTAGACTTCCTCTCAAAAGCGCCAAGTCTGACATAAAACGGGTCTTATGAGCACTGCAAATAACCGCCAGATCGTTCTCGATACTGAAACCACCGGCATGAACATGATCGGGGTACATTATGAGGGGCACCGCATCATTGAGATTGGTGCGGTAGAGGTGATTAACCGTCGCCTGACCGGTAACAATTTCCATATGTATCTCAAGCCCGATCGGCTGGTCGATCCCGAAGCCTTTGGCGTCCACGGTATTGCCGATGAGTTCCTGGCCGACAAGCCCGCCTTCAGCGAAATCGCCGATGAGTTTCTCGACTACATTCGCGGTGCCGAGTTAGTCATCCATAACGCGCCGTTTGATATCGGCTTTATGGATTACGAATTTTCAAAGCTGAACCGCGGCATTGAGAAAACCGAAACCTTCTGCAAAATTACCGACAGCCTGGCACTGGCGCGTCGAATGTTTCCCGGCAAGCGTAACAGCCTTGATGCGCTCTGCTCGCGTTACGAAATAGACAACACCAAACGAACCCTGCACGGCGCACTACTCGATGCCGAGATTCTGGCTGAAGTGTTCCTGACCATGACCGGCGGGCAGACGTCACTCTCCTTCTTATCGGAGAGTGAAAGCGCCCGGCAGGCACAGGGAGAGAGCATTCAGCGCATCGTGCGTCCCGCTTCTGCACTGCGTGTGGTGACGGCCAGCGAAGAAGAGGTTGTTGCTCATGAGTCCCGTCTGGATCTGGTCATGAAAAAAGGCGGCAGCTGCCTGTGGCGCGGCTGAAGGGCCTGTTTTTGTGGATAAAATCAGCGTCAAGCTGAAAAAAACAGCAAACGATTCATTCACCTGGAAAAAGCGTTGACGCCGTAACGGCCTGCCATTACTATGCGCCTCGTTCCCGACGGGGAACAAAGCGCGGAGCGGTAGTTCAGTTGGTTAGAATACCTGCCTGTCACGCAGGGGGTCGCGGGTTCGAGCCCCGTCCGTTCCGCCAATCTCTTTAAAAAAGCCGATTCAGAAATGAATCGGCTTTTTGCTGTCTGCTATTCAGCGGCGGCTTGCTTCTTCTGCGCCATTCCTTCGCTATGCCAGCGGGTCACATCCTCCGTCTTGCGATCTTCACGGGCGATAAAGCGATAGCAGCCTGCCGCCAGACCGGCACCAATAAACCAGCTGAAGTTCGCCACCTGATGCAGGGAAGGGATAAAGCTAATCACCAGGCAAATCGCTACCGACGGCAGCAGCGCGCCAATCGCTTTGGGGTTAAAGCCTCCGCGATACCAGTAACGGCCTGCTGGCGTATCGTTAAACAGGTCATCGACCGAGATACGTCCACGTTTAATCAGGTAGAAATCGGTCAGCAGAATGCCGAACAGTGGTCCGATGAACGATCCCAGCACATCCAGCGTGTAATGAATCAGCTCAGGGGACTGGAACAGGTTCCACGGCGTTAACAGCACGGAACCCACGGCAGCGATCATGCCCCCGGTGCGGAAGCTGATTTTCTGCGGTGAACAGTTGGAGAAGTCAAAAGCAGGTGAAACGAAGTTCGCCACGATATTGATGCCGATGGTGGCAGTAATCATGGTCAGCAGGCCAATCGCCACCGCCAGATCGTTGCCGACCATACTCACGGTTTCAATCGGATCGGTAATCATCTTGCCAAACAGCGACTGCGTGCCTGACACAATCACCACCGTCACCACAGAGAACAGCAGGAAGTTGAAAGGCAGGCCCCAGCGGTTGCCACGGCGAATCTCGGACATGTTTTTGCCGTAGCGTGAAAAGTCACCGAAGTTCAGCAATGGACCGGAGAAGTAGGAGACCACCAGCGCCGTGGCCGTAATCATCTGCCACGTCTGCTCACCTGCAGTCAGTGATTTGCTGGCAAGGGTAAAGGAGATCCCATCGAAGCCGGTCTTGTATACAATCCAGCCCGCCAGCGCCACCATCACCACATAGACGGCCGGACCTGCAACGTCGATAAAGCGTTTAATCGCGTTCATGCCGTGCCAGAACACCATCGCCTGCAGTAACCACATTACCCCGAAACAGCACCAGCCCAGCAGCGACAGACCCAGCCAGTGCGGTACGGTCATCGACGTCAGCGACGGCGCGAACTTCAGCAGCACCAGCATCAGGGCGTTCGCCGCCAGGTAGGTCTGGATGCCATACCACGCGAACGCGATCAGCCCGCGGATCACTGCCGGAATATTGGCGCCAAACACGCCAAATGCCTGGCGGCAAATCACCGCATAAGGTACGCCAGCCATCTGGCTCGGTTTCGCCACCAGATTCGCACAGATCTGCACGATGCAGATCCCGGCCAGCAGACAGAGCAGCACCTGCCAGCTGGCTAATCCCAGCGTGAAGAAGCTGGCGGCCACCACATAGCCACCCATGCTGTGCACATCGGACATCCAGAAGGAAAAAATGTTGTACCACGACCAGTTCTGATCGCGTGTCGGTGCCAGGTCTTCGTTACAGAGCCGTGGGCTGTAACGGGCACTGGCTTCAGAGGCCGTGCTGGCCACCGTTGATTGATTTGGCATGAAACCTGCTCCTTTACCCGAGAGTGAAATGAATAATCTGGTAAAACGGTAGTGCAGGATTCAGGCCAGATCTCTTTTCTTGTATACAATTTTTAATTTTCACGTATACGATAGTGGCACACAGCGAGCGACCGGAGCAGGTAATGACGAGTAAAACAGGCCAGCGAGACGCCACTAGGCTGCAGGATAAGGATGAAGGGATCTACCAGGCGCTAATGAACGCCATTGTTGAGCATCAGCTGCCGCCGGGCAGTAAATTGCCGGAAGAGGCCCTTTCCGGAGTATTTGGCGTGAGCCGCACCGGCATCCGCAAAGTGTTGCAGCGCCTCGCGGCGGTGCAGATGGTGACGCTGACGCCCAAACGTGGTGCGCAGGTGGCGACACCCGGTGTTGAAGAAGCGCGGGACATCTTCTCCACCCGCAGTTTGATGGAGTGCGCTAATCTGTCCGCGGTACTGGCGCATCTGCAGCCGCCTCATCTGGTGGCGCTGGAGCAGCTCATCGCGCAGGAGAATCAGGCCCTTGCCGATCAGGATGGTCCGGCAGCGATCCGGCTCTCTGCGGCATTTCATATCCAGCTACAGGCGATCTCCGGCAATCAGGTGCTCACCGGCATGGTGACCAGCCTGACGCAGCGCTCGTCGCTGGTGATTGCCGCTTATGGCGCGCCGTGGCAGCGCGGCTGCCGCTGTGACGATCACGCGAATCTGCTGAAGTTACTGCGCGCGCGTGCGCTGGAACCGCTGACGCAGGCGCTACAGCATCACTTTGAGCACATCGTTTCCAGCCTGCATTTTGAGCGCAGCGGAGAAACCCTGCCCGACTTCTCCCGGCTGTTTGCCGCAGGCTCTGGAGTTGCCTCATGAGCGTGATTCAGGTCATTAATCCCAACACCAGCCTGGCGATGACTGAAACCATCGGCCAGGCCGCCCGTGCGGTCGCCGCACCGGGCACCGAAATTCTGGCGGTCTCACCGTCGCAGGGCGTGCCCTCGATTGAAGGCCACTTCGATGAGGCGATCGCCGCCATCGGCGTGCTGGAGCAGATCAAACTCGGCAGGGAGCAGGGCGTCAGCGGCCATGTCATCGCCTGCTTTGGCGATCCGGGTCTGCTGGCGGCACGCGAGCTGGCCAGCGGACCGGTGATCGGCATTGCGGAAGCGGCGATGCATACCGCCACGCTGCTGGCGACGCGTTTCTCCATTGTTACCACGCTGCCACGCACCCTGGTGATTGCACGTCATCTGCTGCAGCAGTATGGCTTTACCCATCACTGTGCCGCGTTACACGCCATCGATCTGCCGGTCCTGGCGCTGGAAGATGGCAGCGGCCTGGCGCAGGAGAAAGTGCGTGAACGCTGTATTCAGGCGAAACGGGAAGATGGCAGCGGGGCGATTGTGCTGGGCTGTGGCGGAATGGCCACGCTGGCTGCTTCACTGACCCAGGAGCTGGGCCTGCCGGTGATCGACGGCGTCAGCGCGGCGGTGAAAATGGTGGAGTCGCTGGTGGCGCTGGGCTTTGGCACCAGCAAACATGGCGATCTGGCCTGGCCTTTGCAGAAACCTCTCTCAGGTGCGTTTCAGCATCTAAACTAACGGAACTTTCCCGAATTCAGACAGGAAGCGAGTGATGACTGACGCTGCAGAGAAGAAAGAGTACAGCTTTAACAAAAACTATCCGCGCGATTTAATCGGTTATGGCGCTAATCCGCCGCACGCCGCCTGGCCCAACAACGCCCGCGTGGCGGTGCAGTTTGTTCTGAACTATGAAGAGGGCGCAGAAAACAGCGTGCTGCACGGCGATGCGGGCTCAGAGCAATTCCTTTCGGACATCATCGGTGCAGCGAGCTATGCCGATCGTCACATGTCGATGGAGTCGCTGTATGAATATGGCTCCCGCGCCGGTTTCTGGCGCATTCACAATGAGTTTCAGAAGCGCGGTCTGCCGCTAACCGTCTTTGGTGTGGCGATGGCGCTGGCGCGTCACCCGGAAGTCGTCGAGGCGATTAAACAGGCGGACTACGATGTGGTCAGCCACGGCTGGCGCTGGATCCACTATCAGGGCATGGATGCAAAAACCGAACGTCAGCATATGCAGCAGGCGGTTGATGTGCTGGTGGATCTGTTTGGTAAAGCACCGACCGGCTGGTACACCGGCCGCGACAGCCCGAATACCCGCCGGCTGGTGGTGGAGCAGGGTGGTTTCAGCTACGACAGTGACTACTACGGCGACGATCTGCCGTTCTGGACCCAGGTCACCTGTCAGGATGGCACGGTGAAACCGCACCTGATTATTCCTTACACCCTGGAGTGCAATGACATGCGCTTTGCCTCGCCGCAGGGGTTTAACACCGCCGAACAGTTCTTCACCTATCTGCGGGACACCTTCGATGTGCTGTATGAAGAGGGGGAAACCGCGCCGAAGATGATGTCGATCGGCATGCATTGCCGCCTGCTGGGGCGTCCTGGCAAATTCCGCGCGCTGCAGAACTTCCTCGATCACATTCAGCAGCACGATGACGTCTGGATTTGTACCCGTCAGCAGATCGCTGACCACTGGATCACCACGCACCCGGCTCCGTAAGCCGGGTCCGGCGCTTGCCCCGTACTGATTGGGCGAAGCGCCGGAGGCCGTCAGCTCATCAGACTGACCTGCGCCGCCACGATGCACCAGCCGTGGGGCATGCGCACCCAGGTCTGCTGCTGGCGGCCAATTTTATCGCTGCCGGTGCGGGTAAATTCGGTGCTGCAGACCGCATAATCCTCACCAAAGGTGGTAATCACGGTGTTGCGCAGCGTCCGGTCCAGCCCGGCTGACGGACGCGCGGCACGGAAGGCCCGAATCTCATCAATGCCATACAGATTCTCACCCGCGCCGAGGCGCACGGTTCGCGGGTCGTGCCAGAACAACGCATCCAGTTCGTCCACATCATTGCTGACCAGCGCCTGCTCGTAGCGGTAAAACTGCGCCGTCACCTCGCTGAGCACCTGCGGTAAATTAATCTCTCTGTTCATCAGGCTCCTGCCATATTGATTTGCGGTATCGTAATGCCCTGCTGTTCCAGTGCCCAGGCGGCGCGTAGCACTGCCTCTTCGTTAAACGGACGGGCGATAAGCTGTAAGCCAATCGGCAGGCCGCTCCGGGTCGCCAGCGGCACGGTACAGACCGGCAATCCCAGGAAGGAGATCGGCTGCGTCAGCATCCCCATGCTCGCTTTAGCGGGCAGGGATTCACCCTGAATCGACAGCGTCTGCTGGCCGATCGTGATCGCGCTGCAGGGGGTTGCCGGGGCGATCAGCACATCGAAATGATCAAACAGCGGTAACACCTGCTGCTGGAAATGACGACGGAAGCGCTGCGCCTGCACATACCAGGCGCCTGGCATCATGGCCCCGGCCAGCAAACGCTCGCGTGAGTTCGGTTCAAACTGCTCCGGCATCTGGCGCAGGGCGGGCAGATAGTGATTGCCGCCTTCTGCAGCAGTCATGATAAACGCGGCTGAACGAGCCAGCTCTGCCTCCGGCATCAGCACCTCTTCCTGTGCCTCCAGCGCTGCCGCAACCACCGCGACGGCAGCGCGCGCGTCATCATCACACCAGCGGGCAAAAAAGCCGCCCAGCACGCCGCAGCGTAAGCCTTCGCTGCCCCGTGACAGCTCTGGCAGCGTCGCGGCAAGCGGACGATCGGCCTGAAACGCATCGGCGTGGTCTGCGCCCTGCAACAGATCATATACCAGCGCCAGGTCTTCAGCCCGCCGTGCCAGTGGACCGATGTGGTCAAGGCTGGCGACAAACGGATGGCTGCCGCTGCGTGACAGGCGGCCAAAGGTGGGCTTAAGACCAAAAATACCGCACAGCGACGCGGGCACCCGAATCGATCCATTGGTGTCGGTCCCCAGCGAAAAGTGAACCAGCCCGGCGGCCACGGCGGCAGCCGAACCGCCTGACGAGCCGCCCGCCACGCGGCTGAGATCGCGCGGATTGTGGGTCGCACCATAGTGGCTGTTTTCGGTAGTAAAACCATAAGCGTAGGCATCCATGTTCAGCATACCCGACAGCAGCGCACCGGCATGACGCAGCTTATCAACGGCAAACGCATCTGCCTGTGCCGCAGGGCGATCGCGGAACAGGCTGGCACCGGCCAGCGTGCTGTGACCCGCCACATCAAACAGATTTTTCACCGCATAAGGAATGCCCGCCAGCGGTGGCAGCGTTTCGCCGCGCTGCCGCTGCGCATCAATGGCGCTGGCCTCTTTTAACATGCGTGGCCCGGTGACTTCCGTCCAGGCATTCAGCGCCGGGTTGTGCTGCTCAACCGCCTGCAGCGTGTGCTTCGCCACCTCCAGTGCGCTGATCTCACCCTGCTGAATCGCCCGTTGCAGCGTCTGAATTGAAACATCACCTAATCTCATGCCTGATATACTCCTGCCACTTCCAGCCGGTCATCCAGCGGAAACGCCATCAGCGGCGCGGCCATCTCCGCGATACGCGACAGCTGGATCAGCAGTTCAGCGCGGCGGGCGTCATCCAGTTCCAGTTGCAGGATCTGCTCCATATGGCCGATGTAGCTGGCCCAGTCGTGTTGATTCATGATTCGCTCCTGTTAAAAACCGGCGGCGCTGCCATTACTGCGCGGATCGCTTGCGCCCTCAAACATGCCATTGCTGTGACGCACAATCGCGCCCGCATGGCCTACGGATTCGCTGAAGTCCGGCAGTCGTTCAACCTCATGTCCCCACAGGCGCAGCATCAATACCGTTTCGTCGTCAAAGCGGCCTTCCAGTTTTAATGAGTCGGACGATTGCCCCCAGGTCCGGCCCAGCAGCCAGCGCGGTGCACTGACCGCCTGCTGTAACGGCAGCCCCTGAATGACATGGCGGGTGAAAATTGCCGCCTGAGTCTGCGGCTGCCCATCTCCGCCCATCGCGCCATACACCATTGTCCGGCCATCTTTCAGCCGCGCGGCGGCGGGATTGAGGGTATGGAACGGCTGCTTACCGGGCGCGAGCGCCAGCAGATGGTCAGGGTCGAGGCTGAACGCAGCGCCCCGGTTCTGCCAGGTGATGCCCGTGCCAGGCAGCACCACACCGCTGCCAAACTCGTGGTAAATGCTCTGAATAAAGGAAACAGCCAGACCGCTGCTGTCCATTACGCCCATCCAGACCGTATCGCCCGGTCCGCGTCCGCTGCCCCAGGCGGCGGCCTCACCATCGGCGATCTGGCTGGCGAGCGTATCGAGATGATCGCTATCCAGCAGCGCCTGCACATCTTCGGTGACGTGACGCGGATCGGTGATGTGTTTGTCGCGTAGCGCAAAGGCTTTTTTGGTGGCTTCCACGATGCGGTGCACCGTCTGCGCGTCGTCAGCCTCCGCCATCTCAAGCCGATCGGTGATGCCGAGGATCGCCAGCGACACGACGCCCTGGGTCGGCGGAGCGATATTCCAGATGTCGCCTTCACTGTGGGCGAGATGCAGCGGCGTTGTGCGACGGGCGCGATGATGCTGCAGATCGGCCAGCGTCACCGGCATGCCCAGCGTCGCCATCTCACCGGCCATGTGGTGAGCCAGCGGGCCGCGATAAAAGCTGTCGAGTCCCTCTTCGGTGAGCTGGCTTAGGGTATTCGCCAGCGCGGGCTGGGTAAAACGGCTGCCTGGCTGCGGCACATCGCCGTCCGGCATAAAATGGGCGCTGAAGCCGGGCTGATGCTGCAACTCACTGAGAAAGTTCGTGGTCGCGGCGGTCTGTGAGGCGGTCACCGGAATCCCGTCGGCGGCGTAGCGAATCGCATCCCGCAGCAGACGGGCCAGCTGCAGTGGCGGGGTGCCCATCTCTGCAGAGAGCGTCAGTGCCTCCTGCCAGCCGCTGACCGTACCGGCCACCGTCAGCGCCGCTTTCGGCCCGCGATGTGGGATCTTCGGGTAATCGGCGTAAAAATCGCGGTGAGCCAGTGAACCGGCTGTGCCGCTGGCGTCGATAGCGACCGGATCGCCGCCAGGCGGCAGAATCAGCCAGAAGCCATCGCCGCCCAGTCCGTTCATGTGCGGATAGACTACGGCGATAGTTGCGGCAGCAGCCACCATCGCTTCAATGGCATTACCGCCATCGCGCAGCACCGCGAGCGCACTTTCACTCGCCAGATGGTGTGGCGTCACCGCCATCCCCTGCGGGGCCATATTGCTTTGAATCATCTTTTTCTCGTTCTTTGGGTGACAGAACCCATAACAAAGCAAGAGCTGTTCCAGTTTTCATGCTCAGCTGACAATGCGCCGCTTAACCTGGCGTAAATTGTGCTAGCTTCTGCTGAAACAAAAGTTACAGGACGCCTTATGAAACAGCTTGATGAACGACTCAGAAGTCACTATCCCCAGCTCTCTCCGCAGGAGCAGCGTATTGCCGACTTCGTGTTTGACCACTTCGATGACCTGATCAGCTACAACAGCGCCGAGCTGGCGCGGCTCAGTGGCGTGTCGAAAGCCACGGTCAGTCGACTGTTTAAGCGTCTGGGCTATGAGAAGTACAAGGATATGCGTGATGAGCTTCGCATCCTGCGCCAGAGCGGCATGCCGCTGACCGATAACCGTGATGCGGTGCAGGGCAATACGCTGCTGGCACGTCATTACAAGCAGGAGATGGCTAATCTGACGCAGTGGGTAAACAGCCTGGATGCCCGACACTTTAATGAGGTGATTCAGCAGCTGGCGCAGGCTAAACGTGTCTTTATCATCGGCATGCGCAACGCTTATCCGGTAGCGCTGCATCTGCGACAGCAGCTGGTGCAGGCGCGTTCGCAGGTGCATATCCTGCCGCAGCCGGGCCAGACGCTGGCTGAGGAGCTGGTGGATATCACGCCGGATGACATGGTAATCGTGATGGCGTTTCGTCGCCGTCCGCGCATCATCCGCCCGTTGATGCAGCAGCTGCAGGCGGGTGGCATCCCGCTGCTGGCGCTGTGTGAGCCGCAGGCGCAGACGGTGATTGCGCTGGCGCGCTGGCAGCTCTGTACGCCGCTCGACAGCGTTTCCGCCTTCGACAGTTACAGTGCCGCCATGAGCCTGGTTAACCTGATCGCCAATGCGCTGCTGCATGAAACGCTGGCACAGGGACGTCAGCGTATTCATCAGATCGCCGACCTTTACCAGCAATTTGACGAGCTGGAGCACCGATAACAGGCACCGTTTTGGTGCTTTGCCCCATTTCAGAACACCACTTCCCCGGCGTGATTGCCCCGATTATGCCGGATTTCCACTGAACTCTCTGCCGCTTAACCCTTTTTCTGTTGCCGCCCGGATTGGCACATTAGTTGCAGATTGCTTGTCAAAGAATCTTTTGTTTCACGTTAATCTCACCGGGGTGCATAATGAAAAAAGTTTTGATGGCGGTTGCGACAGCGGCATTACTGATGGCACAAACGGGCAGCGCGCTGGCCGATCAACTGCAGGATATCCAGAAGCGCGGCGTCATCCGCGTTGCCGTGCCGCAGGATTTTCCGCCGTTTGGCTCGGTCGGCACTGACCTGCAGCCGCAGGGATATGACATCGACACGGCGAAATATCTGGCGAAGCAGATGAAACTTAAGTTGCAGCTGGTGCCGGTCAGCAGTGCCAACCGCGTGCCTTATCTGCAAACCGACAAGGTCGATCTGGTTATCTCCAGCATGGGTAAAAACGCCGAGCGTGAGAAAGTGATCGACTTCACCCGTGCCTATGCGCCGTTCTTCCTGGGCGTCTTCGGTCCGAAGGGCGATGAAATCAAAGCGGCGTCGGCTCTGAGCGGCAAGTCGATTGGCGTCACGCGCGGTGCGGTAGAAGATATGGTGCTGAGTGAAGTGGCCCCGAAAGATGCGCAGGTGAAACGCTATGAAGATAACAACACCACGTTGTCTGCGTATCTCTCCGGTCAGGTGCAGTATGTCGCAACCGGTAACCTGGTCGTCGCCGCGATTGCGCGCCAGAATCCGGCCAAAGCGCCTGTGGCGCAGTTTATGCTGAAAGATTCACCCTGCTATATCGGCCTGAAAAAAGATGAGCCTGCACTGAAAGCGAAAGTGAATGAGCTGATTGAGCAGGGCATTAAAGACGGCACGCTGAATAAACTCTCAGAAGAGTGGCTGAAAGCACCGCTGCCTGCGAACCTCGGCGCCTGAGGACGGATTCATGATCGGGCAACTTAACTTTCCCGCCCTTTGGCCCTACTGGCCGGAGCTGCTCTCCGGTCTGTGGGTCACCATCCAGCTGACGGTGCTGGCGACCACCGGTGGCGTGGCGCTCGGCATTGCGGGCGCGGCGCTGCGCAGCGGCAAACCGAGCTGGATGAGCCGTCTGTGGGGCATCTATGTCGAGCTGATCCGCAATACGCCGTTTGTGGTGCAACTGTTCTTTATCGTTTTCGGTCTGCCTGCGCTGGGGCTGAAACTCACTGCGGGTGAGGCGGCACTGCTGGCGATGCTGATTAACCTTGGCGCCTACAGCACCGAGATTATCCGCGCCGGGATTCAGGTGACGCCCAAAGGGCAGTGGGAAGCGGGACGGGTGCTGGGATTAACCCGCAGCCAGACTTTTCTGCGGGTCGTGCTGCCGCCTGCGCTGCAGCGCATTTATCCGGCGCTGGTGAGTCAGTGCATCATCGTGATGCTGGGCTCGTCGGTGGTGTCGCAGGTCTCCTATGAAGAGCTGACCTTCGCTGCCAACCTGATCCAGTCGCGCACCTTCTTAAGTTTTGAGGTCTATCTGGTGACCACGCTGATCTACCTGGCGTTGTCGATTGCGATGCGCCATCTGCTGCTGGCGATTGGCCGTAAATGGTTTGGAGTGCAGCCATCATGATGACGACCTTTACCGACTGGGACATCCTGCGCAACCTGCTGCTGGCGGCGCGCTGGACCCTGTTGCTGTCGCTGGTGGCCTTTGTCGGCGGCACGCTGGTGACGCTGCCGCTGCTGTTTATGCGGCTGCTGCAGCGTAAGTGGCTGACGCGCCTGATACGCGGTTACACCGCGCTGTTTCAGGGCACGCCGCTGCTGATGCAGCTGTTCCTGGCATTTTTCGGCGTCGGCCTGTTTGGCATTGATGTCGCCCCCTGGACCGCCGCCTCACTGGCGCTGACCTTCTACACCAGCGCCTTTCTGGTGGACATCTGGTACGGCAGCATCCGCGCCCTGCCGAAAGGGCAGTGGGAAGCGTCGCGCTGCCTCGGCCTGACCTTTGGTCAGACGCTGTGGCGGGTGGTGGCACCGCAGGCGATCCGCATCGGTATCGCCCCGACAGTGGGATTCGCCGTGCAGGTGATCAAGGGCACCGCGCTGGCGTCGATTATCGGCTTCATCGAGCTGACCAAGGCGGGCACCATTCTCAACAACGTCACATATCAGCCGTTTAAAGTCTTTGGGCTGGTGGCGCTGGGCTACTTCCTGATGTGTTATCCGCTGTCTCGCTACAGCCAGTATCTGGAGAAAAAATTCAATGCCGCTCATCACCATTAATCAGGTGCAAAAATATTACGGCGACAACCATGTGTTGAAAGGCGTGGATCTGGATATCGACATGGGCGAGGTGATCTCGATCATCGGTCGTAGCGGATCGGGTAAAAGCACGCTGCTGCGCTGCATGAATGGGCTGGAAGGCTATCAGGAGGGCAGCATCAAGCTGGGCGGAATGACGATCACCGACCGCGATTCGCAGGCGCGTGAAATCAGCCGCTCGGTCGGAATGGTGTTTCAGAGCTTCAACCTGTTCCCGCACATGACAGCGCTGGAGAACGTCATGCTGGCACCGCGCCGCGTGCTGAAGAAAAGCGAGGCCGAGTGCCGGGCGCTGGCGGCACAGATGCTGGAGAAGGTCGGACTGGGCGAACGCCTTAACTACTATCCTGCCAGCCTCTCCGGCGGTCAGCAGCAGCGCGTGGCGATCGCCCGTGCGCTGGCGATGACGCCGAAAGTTTTACTCTGTGATGAGATCACTTCCGCGCTCGATCCTGAACTGGTGGGCGAAGTGCTCAAGGTTCTGGAGCAGCTGGCGGCAGAGGGCATGACGCTGATCCTCGTCACCCATGAAATGAACTTCGCCCGCGACGTGGGCGATCGTGTGGTCTTTATGCATCAGGGGCGCGTCTGGGAGCAGGGCGACAGTAAAACGCTGTTCGCCCAGCCGCAGACGCCGGAGCTGAAACAGTTTATCTCTTCGGTTCGTCTCTGAGTTTTAGAAAAGGAAATGATGATGGATATAACACAATTCCCGCAACTCAATCCGCCACAGCGTTTGCTGATGGGGCCGGGGCCGATCAACGCCGATCCCCGTGTGCTGCGCGCCATGTCGAGTCAGCTGCTGGGTCAGTACGATCCTGCGATGACCCACTACATGAACGAAGTGATGGCGCTCTATCGCGGCGTGTTCCGCACCGAAAACCGCTGGACGCTGCTGATTGATGGCACCTCTCGTGCCGGTATCGAAGCGATTCTGCTGTCGTCTATTCGCCCTGGTGACAAAGTGCTGGTACCGGTGTTTGGCCGCTTCGGTCATCTGCTGTGCGAAATTGCCCGCCGCTGTCGTGCGGACGTGCACACCATTGAAGTGCCGTGGGGCGAAGTCTTTACCCCGGACCAGATTGAAGATGCGATTAAAAAAGTGCGACCGCGTCTGTTGCTGACCGTGCAGGGCGACACCTCGACGACCATGCTGCAACCACTGGAGCAGCTGGGCGCAATCTGCAAACAGTATGGGGTGCTGTTCTATACCGATGCGACCGCGTCGCTGGCGGGTAACGCGCTGGAAACGGACGCCTGGGGCCTCGATGCCGTGTCGGCGGGGATGCAGAAATGTCTGGGCGGGCCATCGGGCACCTCGCCGGTCACCCTGAGCGCAGAGATGGAAGCCGTGATCCGCAAACGCAAATGCGTAGAGCAGGGGATCCGCACCGAAGCGCATCAGGATGGCGAAGAGGAGATGATCTACTCCAACTATTTTGATCTCGGCATGATCATGGATTACTGGGGCCCGGAGCGGCTCAACCATCACACCGAAGCGACCAGTGCGCTGTTTGGCGCGCGCGAATGTGCTCGTCTGATCCTGCAGGAGGGGCTGGATAACGGCATCGCCCGCCACAAACTGCATGGTGAAGCGATGCTGAAAGGCATTCAGGGGATGGGGCTGGAGACCTTTGGCGACCTGAAAAACAAAATGAACAACGTGCTGGGCGTGATGATCCCGTCCGGCGTGAATGGCGATCAGGTGCGCAAGCTGATGCTGGAAGATTTTGGCATTGAGATTGGCACCTCATTTGGTCCGCTGCATGGCAAGGTCTGGCGCATCGGCACCATGGGCTACAACGCGCGCAAAGATTGCGTGATGCAGACCCTATCGGCACTGGAAACGGTGCTGACCTACGTCGGCTACCGCACGCCGCAGGGTGCCGCCGCGCAGGCCGCGTGGGATCACTACGGGAGCCACGCATGATGATGAGCGCCAGCGAAGCCCAGGTCGCGGCACAGCGCGTGATGGCGCGCTGCGATACGCTGGCCGCGATCAGCGAAACGGCTGAGGGACTGACCCGTGTCTACCTCTCGCCAGAACATCTGCGCGCTAACGCCTGCGTCGGTGAGTGGATGCAGGCGGCGGGAATGCAGGTGTGGCAGGATGAAGTCGGCAATATCTGTGGGCGCTACGAGGCGGCAGAAGCGGGTGCGCCTGCGCTGCTGCTCGGCTCGCATCTGGACACGGTACGCAACGCCGGGCGCTACGACGGGATGCTGGGCGTACTCAGCGCCATTGAAACCGTGCAGTGGCTTAACGAACATCAGTGCCGTCTGCCGCTGGCGATTGAGGTGATTGGCTTCGGCGACGAAGAGGGCACCCGTTTTGGCATTACGCTGCTCGGCAGTCGCGGTATTACCGGCAGCTGGCCGCAAAGCTGGGTGACCCATCCTGACGGCAACGGCATCACCGTGGCGCAGGCGATGGCCGACGTCGGGCTCGACAGCGACCAGATCAAGGCGGCTGCACGGCGGGTCGAGGATATCGTCGGATATCTTGAGCTGCACATTGAGCAGGGCCCCTGTCTGGAGCAGGAGGATCTGGCGCTGGGCGTGGTCACGGCGATCAACGGTGCGCGCCGCCTCAACTGCCGTTTTACCGGCGAAGCCGGCCATGCGGGCACGGTGCCGATGACGCACCGCAAAGATGCGCTGGCCGCCGCTGCCGAGTGGATGGTGTTTATTGAGCAGACGACGCGTGAGCAGGACCCGCAGCTGGTCGCTACCGTCGGTACGATTAACTGTGCGCCGGGTGCGGTGAATGTCATCCCCGGCGAGGTGTCGCTGTCACTCGACGTACGCGGTCCGCTGGATAATCCGCTGGAGACGCTGCTCTCCAGCCTGTTAACCCAGGCAGAGGCGATTGCGCTGCGCCGTGGACTTCGCTTCGAGTCGAACGAATATTATCGCATCGGTGCCACCGCCTGTGACTCTGCGCTGCAACAGGCGCTGAGCCATGCGGTTGAAACGGTGCAGGGTCGCAGTCTGTCGCTGCCGAGCGGTGCCGGACACGACGCTATCGCCATCGCTGAACGCTGGCCGGTCGGCATGTTATTTGTGCGTAACCATCGCGGCATCAGCCACCATCCGGCGGAGTCGGTGGCGGTGGACGACGTAGCACCTGCACTGCAGGCCTATTTACAGGCGGTCTCGCTGATTGCCGGACGGAGCTGAACATGGAATTAGCCACATTTAATCAGCTTTCCGTTGACCAAGCGCAGGCGGCCATCCGGCACTGTGTGGCGATTCCGCACTGGCAGCAGGCGCTGGTAGCGGCCCGGCCTTTTGCCAGCACTGAGGCGCTACTGGCCACTGCCGATGCGCTGGCGCGTCAGTGGCAGCAGCCTGAACTGGAGGCCGCACTGTCGGCACATCCGCGCATCGGTGAACGCGCGAAGGGCGCAGATAAAGAAGCCGCGTTGTCACGTGGCGAGCAGTCTGCAATGCAGCAGGCCGATCACGCCCTGCAACGGGCGATGCAGCAGGGTAATCAGGCGTACGAAGCGCGTTTTGGCCGGGTGTTTCTGATACGCGCTAAAGGGCGCAGCGGCGAGCAGATGCTGGCAGAGTTGCAGCGTCGGCTGCAGAATAGCGATGTTGCCGAGCAGCAGGAGGCGCTGGATCAGCTGCGTGAAATTACCCTGTTACGCCTTAAGGAGACGATGCAATGAGTACCGTGACGACCCATATTCTTGACACGGCGCTGGGCAAACCTGCCAGCGGCGTGGCGATTTCACTGGAGCAGAACAGCCCGGAAGGGTGGTTTCCGATTTCACAGGGTGAAACGGACAGCGACGGACGTCTGAAAGATCTGACGCCCGAGCCGCTGACGCCGGGGCATTACCGTTTAACGGCGGAAATTGGCGACTATTTTGCCGCGGCCGGTCGGGATGCGCTCTATGTCAGCGCCCAGATCGATTTTGTGATTGCCGAGGCGGGCAGCCATTTCCATCTGCCGTTTCTGATCTCGCCTTGGTCGTGGTCAACCTATCGCGGCAGCTAATCGTCGGCGGTTTACAGCGAAAAACGATCCGCATCCTGCCACGCCGGGAAACGCTCGCGGTAGGCCTTCAGCGCGTCCAGCGACAGCTCAGCATCCAGCCGGGCGCGCTGATGCGGCTCGGCCGCCCTGAGGATCTCGCCCTGCGGCGAAATAATCTGGCTATCGCCGCTGTAGTGATGCTCATTGCCGTCACTGCCGACGCGGTTACAGCCTGCCACATAAGCCTGATTTTCAATCGCCCGCGCTAACAGCAGCGCCTGCCAGTGCAGCGCACGTGGCGCTGGCCAGTTGGCGACATAGAGCGCCAGATCGTAATCGTTGCGGTTACGCGAGAAGACCGGGAAGCGCAGGTCGTAACAGATTTGCGGCAGAATGCGCCAGCCGCGCCACTCAAACACCTGACGCTGTTCACCAGGCTGATAGTGGTGATGTTCATCCGCCATGCGGAACAGGTGACGCTTGTCATACTGATGCAGCGTGCCGTCCGGCTCGACCAGCAGGAAGCGGTTGAGCGCGCCATTGTCGGTCTGAATCGCCGCGCTGCCGCCGACCAGGGCATCGGTGCGACGGGCATGCCGATGCAGCCATTCAACCACCTGCGCCTGTGGCAGCGAGCTTTTCGCCGCCTCCATCGCAAAGCCGGTAGTAAACATCTCCGGCAGCAGAATCAGGTCACGTCCGGTAATTCCGGCCAGCTGCGCGTCAAAATGACGCAGGTTGGCCTCGCCATCCATCCAGCTCAGCGTCTCCTGCAAAACGGTAATTTTTAAAGCTGACATAAGCGCTCCGCGGCGGCATCTAATGTCGCCGGCTGTTTGGCAAAACAGAGGCGGATCAGTTTGTGAGGGAAAGCATCGGCGCAGAACACCGACAGGGGAATCGCGGCGACGCCCACTTCGCGGGTCAGCCACTGGCAGAAACTGACATCATCCAGATCGGAGATGGCGCTGTAATCGACCAGCAAAAAGTAGGTGCCTTCGCAGGGCAGTACCTTAAAGCGGCTGTTGCTCAGCGTCGTCGCCAGCCGATCGCGGCGGTCACGATAAAACGCCGGCAGCTCAAAATAGTGTTCCGGATGCTCACGCAGCATATCGGCAATCGCCAGCTGCGCCGGGGTATTCACCGAGAAGGTCAGGTACTGATGCACCTTGCGCAGTTCAGCGCTAATCGCCGCAGGAGCAATGCAGTAACCCACTTTCCAGCCGGTCATGTGGAACGTCTTGCCAAACGATGACACCGCAATGGCGCGCTGACGCAGTTCAGAATGGGCCAGCACGCTGGCGTGGCCCGCTTCATCGAAGCAGATGTGCTCATACACTTCGTCGCTCAGCACATAGATTGTGTGCTGAGCAATTGCCTGCCACAGCGCGGCGAAATCCTGCTGCTGCCAGACGGTGGCCGAAGGATTGTGCGGCGTATTCAGGATTACCAGCCGGGTCTTGTCACTCAGCAGTTCAGCAAATGCCTGCCAGTCCACCCGGAAGGCAGGCGGCTGCAGTGTAATGCGTTTCATCACGCCGCCCGACAGCTCCACCGCAGGGGCATAGCTGTCGTAGCTGGGATCAAAGCAGATCACCTCATCGCCCGGTCGCACCAGCGCGGTAATCGCCGCATAGAGCGCTTCGGTCGCGCCCGCCGTCACCGTAATTTCCGTTTCCACATCCGGACGATAGTCATAAAGGCGCGCGGTTTTCTCTGCAATCGCCTCACGCAACGGCAGCGCACCGGTCATCGGCGCATACTGGTTCGCGCCCTGGCTGACGTGATACGCCAGCCGCTGCTGCAGATAGTCCGGGCCGCTGAAATCGGGAAAGCCTTGGGAGAGATTGATGGCTTTATGCTGCTGTGCCAGCGCACTCATCTGGCTGAAAATCGTGGTGCCGAGCAAAGGGAGTTTGCTCTCGGGGATCAGGTTGTGCTGCGTCATGGTGTCAGGCCTTAAGCGCGAAGATTGATGCGGTGTCACCCGGTGTTTGTGCCACTATAAACAGGATGGTAGTATTTGGCAATCAAGACGCTTAGACGGCTAAATGAGTCATGCTCCGCACCTCAGCGGCGTTGGCTGCGCTTGCTTACCCCGGTCACTGACGAGTGTAAGCTCCCGGGGATGCGCGCACTTGCCGCCTTGTCCTGCCGACATGCTCCGCGCGTCAGCGGCGTTGGCTGCGCTTGCTTACCCCGGTCACTGACGAGTGTCAGCTCCCGGGGATAAGCACGCTTGCCGCCTTGCTGACACACGGATCATTTGGCAGGACCCGGAGATGATTATTCGAAAGTCACGTACGCTTGCTGGCTGTTTAACATTTTTGAGCTGTTGTATTTTCATTATGATTATCTGAGCCACCTGTGATCTCATTTCACCGCAAGGAACCTTTATGTCGCAGAGTCTTCCGTTAGATCAGCTGGTCGCCGCCTGTCACTGGATTGGGGCAAAAGGCTGGGCACCTGCCACTGGCGGCAATATGTCCGTGCGCCGCGATGAACATGTCTGCCTGCTGAGTGAATCGGGCAAAGATAAAGGCACGCTGACGCGGGATGACTTTATCGAGGTCGATATTGCCACCAGCCAGTCGCTCTCTGGCCGTAAGCCGTCAGCAGAAACCGGGCTGCACACGATGATCTATCGCCTCTTTCCCGAGGCGGGCGCGGTGCTGCATACCCATACGGTGAATTCGACCGTGCTGTCGCGAGTGGAGCAGGGCGCGGCGCTGCTGCTGCACGGCTATGAGATGCAGAAATCGTTAAGTGGCCAGCACACCCATCTGGATACGCTGGCGATTCCCGTATTCGACAACAGTCAGGACATTGCGGCGCTGGCGTCAGAAATTGAAGATTACGCCGCCCGCTTTCCGCTGCGTTACGGCTTCCTGCTGCGCGGCCACGGCTTAACCTGCTGGGGCCAGGATGTCAGCGAAGCCCGCCGTCATCTGGAAGGTCTGGAATTTTTATTTGAATGTGAACGTCAACGTCGCCTGCTGGAGAAAGCATGATTCGCGCCATTGTTACTGATATCGAAGGCACCACCAGCGATATTCGCTTTGTACATAACATCCTGTTTCCCTATGCCCGCCAGCACCTGCCGGACTTCGTGCGTGACAATGCGCAGCAGCCCGAGGTGGCGGCGGCGCTGCAGTCGGTACGTGAAGAGGCCGGTCAGCCGCAGGCCGATCTGGCCAGCGTGACAGAGATTCTGCTGGGCTTTATAGACCAGGATCGCAAATCTACCGGCCTGAAAGCGCTGCAGGGGATGATCTGGCGCGACGGCTACGTGAACGGCAGTTTTACCGGTCATCTCTATCCCGACGTCCTGCCTGCGCTCACCCGCTGGAAGGCGCAGGGTATTGAACTTTATGTATATTCCTCCGGATCGGTTGCGGCGCAGAAATTGTTATTTGGCTACAGCGACGAAGGTGATATTACTGGCCTGTTCAGCGGCTATTTTGACACCCGCGTCGGCGCCAAGCGTGAAGTCACGGCTTATCGCGCTATCGCCGCTGAAATTGGTCAGCCAGCGGAGCAGCTGCTGTTTCTCTCCGATATTCATCAGGAGCTGGATGCCGCCGCGGAGGCGGGCTGGCAGACGCTGCAATTACTGCGTGGCGAGGCGGATGACGAGAGCCGCCATCGTCAGGTGACGGATTTTTCCCAGATTAACCCGGAGTCGATTTAGGATGAGCGCACTGACTATTTTTACCGACCGCGAAGCCAGCCAGCCGGTGTGGCACAGCACCGACGCAGAAGCGATTCGTGACCGCCTGAATGCTAAAGGCGTCCGTTTTGAGCGCTGGGAAGCCGATCGCGATTTGGGTGAAAACCCGGATGCCGAAACGGTGATCAACGCCTATCAGCATGCGATCGATCGGCTGGTGGCGGAGAAGGGCTATCAGAGCTGGGACGTGATCAGCATGCGTGCCGACAATCCGCAGAAAACCGTGCTGCGCGAGAAGTTTCTCAATGAGCATACGCACGGTGAAGATGAGGTGCGTTTCTTTGTCGAGGGTGCAGGACTATTTTGCCTGCATCTGGAGGGTGAGATCCTGCAGATCCTGTGCGAAAAAAACGATCTGATCTCGGTGCCTGCGGGCACGCCGCACTGGTTTGATATGGGATCGTCACCGCACTTCACGGCGATTCGGATTTTCGATAATCAGGAAGGCTGGGTGGCGAATTTCACCGGCGACAAGATCGCGGATGCCTATCCGCGTCTGGCGTAATCTGTCATGAGGCGTCGGCCATAGCGGCAGACGCCTCGCAGACCGTTACTGCGGCTGGAAGATGCCGTTCTGTACCTGGTCAGGCGTGACCACGCCAGTATCCAGTACCCAGCCGCTGATCAGGGCGGCAGGCGTGACATCGAACGCCGGGTTGTAAACCTTCGCCGCTTCCGGTGCCCACTGCACGCTGCCAAAACTGCCGGCAACGCCCGTCACTTCGCTGGCGGCGCGCTGCTCGATGGGAATCGCTGCGCCGTCAGGACAGCTGCGATCCAGCGTGGTATGTGGAGCCGCCACGTAAAACGGAATCTGATGATAATGCGCCAGCACCGCCAGGCTGTAGGTGCCGATCTTATTGGCGACATCGCCGTTGGCGGCAATGCGGTCAGCGCCAACCCAGACCGCATCCACCTCGCCACGGGCCATCAGGCTGGCGGCCATGGAGTCGGTGATCAGCGTGTAAGGAACCGCCAGTTCGCCCAGCTCCCAGGCGGTCAACCGGCCACCCTGTAGCAGCGGGCGGGTTTCATCCACCCAGACATTCTTAACCAGCCCCTGCTGATGGGCGCGGGCAATAACGCCCAGCGCGGTGCCCACGCCAGCAGTGGCCAGTCCACCAGTATTACAGTGAGTCAGCAGCTGGCTGTTGGGCTTTACGAGTGTGCAACCTGCGTCTGCGATGGCGTCGCACAGTTGCTTATCCTCCTGCACCAGCCGCCAGGCTTCTTCAACCAGCGCGGGGACAAAGTCCGGCTGAGCCAGCGCCACTTTCATCCGGTCAAGATTGTTCATCAGATTGACCGCGGTAGGGCGGGCGGCACGCAGCGTCTCCAGCGCCTGTGCCAGCTCAGGGCGCGTCTGTCCCTGTTCTGCCAGCAGCGCCAGCAGCAGCGAAGCGGAGAGGCCGATCAGCGGTGCACCGCGCACCCGCAGCGCATGAATATGTTCAACCAGCTGAGGCACGCTGTGCGCGGGCAGCCAGTTCTTCTGCTGCGGCAGCGCCTGCTGATCCAGAATCCAGAGCTGATTGTCACGAACCTGTAAACTGGTGGTTTGAAGTGTCTGCATTGTGGGTGAAATCCATGTTGCGTTAATGATGCGTATTGTGCCAACATGCGGGACGGATGTATAGACGTCTGAACGGCTTATTACACCTGAGTGACCCCCTTCGAACGATAAGGAACAGGCAATGTCGCAATACCGTACCTTTACTGCTGCTGATGCTGTGGAGTATGCCCGACAATTTGGCGGCGTGGACAATCCTGCCGCGCTGAGCAGCGCAGAAGAGATTGGTGATGGCAACCTTAACCTGGTGTTTAAGATTTATGACGATCAGGGCAATAGTCGCGTTATCGTCAAGCAGGCACTGCCCTATGTGCGCTGCGTGGGGGAGTCCTGGCCGCTGACGCTGGATCGGGCGCGACTGGAAGCGCAGACCCTGGTCGAGCACTACAAATATTGTCCGCAGCACACGGTGAAGATTACCCATTATGATGCGGAGCTGGCAGTGATGGTGATGGAAGATCTTTCCAGCCATCGCATCTGGCGCGGCGAGCTGGTGAAAGGCGCGTATTATCCGGAAGCGGCGCAGCAGCTAGGCGACTATCTGGCGCAGACCCTGTTTCATACCTCCGATTTCATCCTGCATCCGCATCAGA
This sequence comes from Pantoea vagans, assembly GCF_004792415.1. Taxonomy (NCBI): domain Bacteria; kingdom Pseudomonadati; phylum Pseudomonadota; class Gammaproteobacteria; order Enterobacterales; family Erwiniaceae; genus Pantoea; species Pantoea vagans. Next base: position 3,188,640 of record NZ_CP038853.1, on the reverse strand, counting down.
AAAAAGCGGAAGTAGCGCGTTTTATTAATCCGGAAATGTGTGAAATCACCGAAGATCTTTTCTTCAACGATCCCTACACCAACCATGAGCGCAACAGCTATCCCGCGGCGCTTGAGCCGCTGGTCGCGAGCCTGCGTGATGATGATGCGTTACGCATTGCGGTGGGCGGCCTTAAACATCGCTTCTTTGCCCATGCTGAAGCCTTGCTGCATGGCGATATTCACAGCGGCTCAATTTTCGTTGCGGATGGCAGCCTGAAAGCGATTGATGCAGAATTTGGCTATTTTGGCCCTATCGGGTTTGATATTGGCACTGCTATCGGCAATCTGCTGATTAACTACTGCGGCCTGCCGGGTCTGCTGCCTCCGCGTGAGGCCGCCGATGCACGTGAACAGCGTCTCAGCGATGTTCACACCCTCTGGACGACCTTTGCGTCAGGCTTCCTGGCACTGGCGGCTGAGAAAACCCGCGATGAGGCGCTGGCTTATCCAGGCTATGCGGCGGCGTTTCTGCGTAAAGTGTGGGCCGATACCATCGGTTACTGCGGCACGGAACTGATTCGCCGCACGGTGGGGATGTCACATGTGGCGGATATGAAGCTGATTGCCGATCCGGCGATGCGTACTGACTGCATCCGTAATGCGATTAACCTGGGACGCACGCTGATTCTGGCAGCCGATCACGTAGAAGATGTGGATGCGCTGATTGCCCGCATCCGTCAGGCAGGATAAAAAAGGCCGACGTGATGTCGGCCTCTAAAAACAGTACTGGCTCAGGGAGCATACGCCCTCCGTAAAGGCGCCAAAAACGCCATCCCTGGCTGGCTCAGCGCGGGCCATCCCTGGCCCGCTATGCTTTACTCCGGGCGTATGCTCCCATCGCTTTAAATTCAGTACCCGATGCCGACATCACATCGGCACTGAATCCTATGCCGCCTCACTCGCCCGTGACGCAGGCTGAGGGGCTTTCTCCGGCACCGGTACTGCCAGTGCCTCTGGCTCAAACTCATCAACGTTAATCGACCGCAGACGGCTGGCTTCAGCACGCTGTAACACATCCGCCTCTTTAGCATCAATCCAGCCCTGCTCCAGCGCGCGCTTCGCCAGCGCGTCCAGCCGGGTAAAGGAGAGGTGCTGCTTCGTCTGTTTGCACAGCCTGTCATGAATCACTTCTGCCGCCATCACATCCTGCAACGCCTGTTCCAGCTGACCGGCAGGGTTGTGCTCGCTCGGCGTCAGGTACATGCCACGGCCCAGACGGCTACGGGTAGCTGACGGCTGTTGCAGCATTTTTGCCAGTTGATGATCCAGGCGATCAGATGGCGCAGGGCAGTGATGACCGCCCGCAAAAATGGTCATCCGCAATGCGCCCGCCACCAGACGGTTGGGGAAGTTACGCAGCAGATCGTCGATAGCCACTTCCGCCTGATGCAGCGCATCCTGCACGCCCCAGTGAACCAGCGGCAGATCGGCTTCGTTACGGCCTTCATCGTCATAGCGTTTCAGCGTCGCGGAGGCGAGATAGAGCTGGCTCAGCACATCGCCCAGACGCGCTGAGATACGCTCGCGACGTTTCAGGCTGCCGCCCAGTACCGCCATCGACACATCGGAGAGCAACGCCAGGTTGGCACTGATGCGGTTCAGGTGCTGGTAATAACGGCGGGTGCCATCGCGGGTCGGGCTGGCGCTGGTCCGTCCGGCGGTTAAGCCCAGCCACAGGCTGCGCAGGGTGCTGCTGCCCACGTAACCAATATGGCTGAACAGCGCGTGATCAAACGCGTTCACATTGTTGCTGGCGGCGGCGGCCATCTCCTGCAGCACATAAGGATGGCAGCGAATCGCGCCCTGTCCGAAGATAATCATGCTGCGGGTCAGAATGTTAGCGCCTTCCACCGTGATAGCGATCGGTGCGCCCTGATAGGCACGGGCCAGGAAGTTGCTGTTGCCGAGCATGATGCCTTTACCGCCCGCAATATCCATGGCGTCGATAATGGCGCGCTGGCCGCGATGGGTGCAGTGATATTTCACAATCGCCGACAGCACCGCCGGTTTTTCACCCTGCATAATCCCGGCGGTAATCAGCGTCGCTGCCGCATCCATCACGTAAGCGTTACCGGCGATGCGCGCCAGCGGCTCTTCAATCCCTTCCATCTTACCGATTGAAACCCGGAACTGACGGCGGATATGGGCATACGCACCTGTCGCCAGCGCCACACTTTTCAGGCTGCCGGTTGAGTTCGAAGGCAGCGTAATGCCGCGGCCCACTGACAGACACTCCACCAGCATCCGCCAGCCCTGTCCGGCCATTTCCGGCCCGCCGATAATATAGTCAATCGGTACAAAGATATTGTTGCCGCGCGTCGGGCCGTTCTGGAACGGGACGTTAAGCGGGAAGTGGCGATGTCCAATTTCCACGCCGGGGGTATGAGTCGGGATCAACGCACAGGTAATGCCAGGATTCTCGTTGTCGCTGAGCAGATGCTCCGGGTCGGAGAGTTTAAACGCCAGGCCCAGCACGGTGGCGATTGGCGCCAGCGTAATGTAGCGCTTGTTCCAGGTCAGCCGCATGCCCAGCACCTGCTGACCCTTCCATTCACCCATGCAGACCACGCCGGTATCGGGGATTGCGCCGGCATCTGAACCCGCTTCCGGGCTGGTCAGCGCAAAGCAGGGGATCTCATCGCCGCGTGCCAGCCGCGGTAAATAGTGATTTTTCTGCTCTTCGGTGCCGTAGTGCTGCAGCAGTTCGCCCGGACCCAGTGAGTTAGGCACGCCCACGGTAATCGCCAGAATCCCGGAGACGCCTGACAGTTTTTGCAGCACGCAGGCCTGCGCATAGGCGGAGAAATCGAGTCCGCCATACTCTTTTTTGATGATCATCGCGAAGAAACGGTGCTCTTTCAGATAAGCCCAGAGTTCCGGCGGCATATCAGCCAGCTCATGGGTAATCTGGAAATCGTTAGCCATGCGGCATGCTTCTTCAACCGGGCCATCAAGAAAAGCCTGCTCTTCGGCAGTCAGTCGCGGCTGCGGATAGTTGTGCAGCTTCTGCCAGTCCGGTTTGCCCTGGAACAGATCGCCTTCCCACCAGGTGGTGCCCGCATCAATCGCCTCTTTCTCGGTGCGCGACATCGGCGGCATCACCTTCTGGAAGCGCTGAAAGATCGGCTTTGAAAACAGGCTGCGGCGCAGTGACGGCAGGTTAAATGGCAGCAGGACGATCGCCAGCGGCAGCAGCAGCCACGGTGTCCAGAGGTGAGCGACAGCCATCGCCGCAGTCCACAGCAACAGGATTGCGCTGCTGAGCCGTAACGACAGGCGGTGATAGAACAGAGCGCCAATCAGCGCCAGCGTGGCAAATATTGAAACAATTATCATGATGAACCGCTCCAGGAAGTAAGAGGTCTGACCTGTTGTGTAGAGAGGTTTAGAGTAGTTGGCGGGATTTATCAATTTGTTTACATCGCAATTACAACCTGCCTCACAAAAACCGTTTTTAGCCCATTTTTGCATCAACTGTGGCAATGTTAATCGCCGCCACTGCCTGGCCCTGCGTGGCATGACGCTTTGCGCTGACCGGCCATTCCGTTAAACTTGCTGCGATTAACCTCTCCTAAAAAAGGACATCCCTATGTACCAGGACATCATCCGCTCTGAGCTTAATGAAGCTGCTGATACGCTGACTAAATTTCTCAGCGATGACGCCAATATTCATGCGATCCAACGTGCTGCGGTGCTGCTGGCTGACAGCTTCAAGGCGGGCGGCAAGGTGCTTTCCTGCGGTAACGGCGGTTCACATTGTGATGCCATGCACTTCGCCGAAGAGCTGACCGGTCGCTACCGTGAAAATCGTCCTGGCTATCCGGCGATTGCCATCTCAGATGTCAGCCATCTCTCCTGCGTCAGTAATGACTTTGGTTATGATTATGTCTTTTCGCGCTATGTGGAAGCGGTAGGACGACCAGGCGATGTGTTGCTGGGCCTCTCAACCTCCGGGAACTCTGCCAATATTATTAAAGCGATTGAAGCTGCACGTGCGCAGGGGATGAAAGTGATCACCCTGACCGGTAAAGATGGCGGTAAGATGGCAGGCAGTGCCGATATTGAAATCCGCGTGCCACACTTTGGTTATGCCGATCGTATCCAGGAGATCCACATTAAAGTGATCCATATCCTGATGCTGCTGATCGAAAAAGAGATGGTGAAGTAACTGCGCTGGCCTCCCGCCTGACGGGAGGCCTCAAAATCAGAGGTGGTGGCTATGTGCGAATTGCTCGGGATGAGCGCCAATGTTCCCACGGATATCTGTTTCAGCTTTACCGGACTGGTTCAGCGTGGCGGTGGAACCGGGCCTCACAAAGATGGCTGGGGCATTACCTTTTACGAAGATAAAGGTTGTCGTACGTTTAAAGATCCGCTGCCGAGCTTTAACTCGCCGATTGCGCGTCTGGTGCAGGAGTATCCGATCAAATCGCATTCGGTGGTGGCGCACATCCGCCAGGCGAATCGTGGTCAGGTGTCGCTGGAAAACACCCATCCGTTTACCCGCGAGCTGTGGGGCCGAAACTGGACCTATGCGCACAACGGGCAGCTTAAGGGCTATCGTCAGCTGGAGACCGGTACATTCCGGCCGGTGGGCGAAACGGACAGCGAGAAGGCGTTCTGCTGGATCCTGCATCAGCTGGCGACGCGCTATCCACGCACGCCGGGCAACTGGCCTGCGGTGTTTCGTTTTATCGGGGAGCTGGCGGGTTCGCTGCGGCAGAAGGGCGTGTTTAATATGCTGCTGTCAGATGGCCGCTATCTGATGGCCTTCTGCTCCACCAATCTGTTCTGGATCACCCGCCGGGCACCGTTTGGCCGGGCGCAGTTACTGGATCAGGATGTGGAGGTTGATTTTCAGCAGCACACCACGCCGCATGACGTGGTGACGGTGATTGCTACGCAGCCACTGACGGCCAATGAAACCTGGCAGCGGATTGCGCCAGGTGAATGGGCGTTATTCTGCCTTGGAGAGCGCCAGGAATGAACGTGAAGCGGCTTCGGGACTGGCTAACACCGGTGCCGGGCTGCTGTTCATCACATATTTCCCGCTGGCAACATTGACCATCGGCGGCTGGTGATATTTCGCAAAGTACGCATAGCCCGGCTGCAACTGCTGCCAGAAACTGGCGTCGCTGGAGTAGCGGTGACGCTGCATGTTGCTGTCGGTCATGCGGAACGGATAGATGCTGATGCCAACATCCTGCTGACCGTTACGCAGCGCCGCGTTCACATAGGTAAAAATCTCATCCATATAGGCATTCGTCATGGCGTAGCAGCCAATTGACTTACAGTCGCCATGAATCATCAGGTAGTTGCCGCTATACCCCTGATTACGATCGTACTGATTCGGGAAGCCGATGTTGATCGCGCGATAAAAGCGGCTATCCGGCTTCAGCTGATTCAGCTTCACGTTGTAAAAACCTTCCGGGCTTTTGAAATCGCCTTCACGACGTTTCGGGCCGAGGCCGCCAGAAAAGTTACAGATGCGATAGGTATCCAGCAGGCGGAATTCGTTACCGATTTTGCCGTAGAGTTCGAGCGTGCGTTCTTCCTTGAAGATCTGGATATAGACCGGGGTGCCGAGTAACTGCTTTTTTAATTCTTTGCTGACCGGTGCCGCTGTGACGGGTTCGGGTGTCATTGCCATGCTGAGGGCTGGCAGTAAAATCATCGCAAACAGGAGTGCGATTTTGCCCATGCTGTGTATACCTTGAGGTGAAGAGAACGTGACGCAAATTGTGCGTCTTTGTTTGCATTATCGGAACTGTCCGCTACCGCAGCGCAACATTAAACATTGTCTGTTTTTTTAGCAAGACGCCGACAGCCAGATTCGCGATTTACTGAAAGATATTCGGCCACAAATTTGTAAACTTTAATTGTGGGCCCGACAAATATTGCAGTTACCCCTGCCAACTGTATACTTATCCAGTGCCGGAGGGGGTATGCGTAAAATCATTCATGTCGATATGGACTGCTTCTATGCCGCGGTGGAGATGCGTGATAATCCCCAGCTGCGCGATATCCCGATCGCCATTGGCGGCAGTCGCGAACGCCGTGGCGTGATCAGCACCGCCAACTATCCGGCCCGCAAATTTGGCGTGCGCAGTGCGATGCCAACCGGCATGGCCCTCAAGTTATGCCCGCATCTGCGCCTGCTGCCAGGCCGTTTCGACGCCTACAAAGAAGCCTCCGCACAGATTCGCGACATCTTTACCCGCTACACACCGCTGATTGAACCGCTCTCCCTTGATGAAGCCTATCTGGATGTTACCGACAGTCCGCACTGTCACGGCTCCGCCACGCTGATGGCGCAGGAAATCCGCGCCATCATCTTCCGTGAAACCGGGCTTACCGCGTCAGCGGGTATCGCGCCGATTAAGTTTCTGGCGAAGATCGCCTCGGACCTGAATAAGCCGGACGGACAGTATGTAATTACCCCGCCGGAGATGGCCGGTTTTCTGCTGTCCCTGCCGCTGGCGAAAATTCCCGGTGTCGGCAAGGTCTCGGCCAAAAAGCTAGAGGAGATGGGGCTGGTCACCTGTGGCGATGTGCAGAAGGCCGATTTAGCGCTGCTGCTGAAGCGCTTTGGTAAGTTTGGTCGGGTGCTGTGGGAGCGCAGCAACGGCATTGATGACCGTGAGGTGATCGTCGAGCGCGAGCGTAAATCGCTGGGAGTGGAACGCACGCTGGCGGAAGATATCAGCGACTGGGACGCCTGCCTGGAGATTATCGACTTTCTCTATGCTGAACTGGATCGCCGGCTGACGCAGATTCGACCAGACAAACAGGTGGCGCGGCAGGGCGTGAAACTGAAGTTCAGCGATTTTCAGCAGACGACCCAGGAGCATATCTGGCCGGTGCTGAATAAAGAGGACATGATTGCCATCGCCCGGAAAACCTGGGATGAGCGTCGCGCCGGGCGTGGCGTGCGGCTGGTGGGACTACATGTCACCATGGTGGATCCCCAGCTGGAGCGTCAGCTGCTGCTGGGTCTGTAACGGTCAGCCTCACCAGTCGGCAAGGCTGACGCCGGATTACTTCTTGTATTTCGCCTCAAGGGTCGCAAACCACGGTGCGATGAAATCTTCATTGCCGCCCCAGCCCGGAATAATCTTGTTCAGCGAGGCAACGTTCACCGCGCCAGGCTGACTGTTGAGCTGCTGCTGGGAGATCGACGCGGCTTTAAACTGATACGTCGCTGGCGTCTCTTCACCGGCAATTTTCTTCGCCACCAGACGCATATTCACCGCGCCGATGGTTTTAGGATCGACCGCCACCGTTTGCACCCATGGGCTGTTTTTCTCGCGCATCAGCTGCAAATCCTGGTTCGAGACGTCGATGCTGTAGAGCTTAATCTCGGTTCGGCCATTCTCCTGCAGCGCTTTGTAAGCGCCCTGACTGAAGGCATCCCAGGCACCCCAGATGGCATCGATTTTGCCTTTCGGGTATTTCGCCAGAATCGCACCAATCTTGTTAGCGGTATCGCCCTGAACATCCGTTGACACTGCGCCAATCGACTCCAGCTGATGAATGCCCGGATTCTCTTTCAGCAGTTTTTCGTACACGACCTGACGGCGCTCCATCGGCGGGAAACCGGCGACCCACAGCTTGACGATGTTCGCTTTGCCGTTGAAGTCGTGGATAAGCTGACCCAGCGACAGCTGCGCCAGCGAAGCATCATCCTGCGCGGTGACGGTGACGCCCGGAATCGGGTTATCCACCGGCGTATCAAACACGGACAGCTTAATACCGGCATCGGCAATACGCTTCACCAGTCCGCTGGCGTAGGGCGCTTTGCCGTGCGACAGAACGATGCCGTCATATTTCTGGCTGATCGCCTGATTCACAAAATCCTGGAAGCGCGCATCGTCGCCGTTGCTCAGGAAGGTGCTGACTTTAAAGCCTAACTGGCGACCCTGCTGAATGGCACCGGCAACAAACTGGGTGGTGTTGTCATCGGAGCCGAGGTTGCGGATCACCGCAATACGAATCGGGCCATCATGGCTGGCGATTGCCGCAGGCACCGGGGTGACGGTGTCCGCGAAGGCGGCGCTGGCGTTCAGCAGGCTCAAAGCCAGCAGCGAGAGTGTTATTTTTTGCATTGTTATTAACTCCGGTAAACGCGCCTCAGCGGCGCTGGATATAGGTAATCGCCAGTGCTAACGCCAGCACCAGTCCTTTAATAATGTCCATGGCGTAGTAGGGCACAGAGAGCATGACCAGGCCGTTCTGCAGCACGCCGAGGATGACCGCGCCGACCAGCGTGCCCAGCGCGTTGGGCTTGCCGGAGCCGGCCAGCGAGAAGCCAATCCACGCCGCCGCGACCGCATCCATCAGATAGCCGCTGCCGGCATTCACCTGCGATGAACCAATACGTGAGGCGAGCAGGATGCCGCCCAGACCGGCGAGCAGTGAGGCGATCACATAAGCCAGCACCCGGTAGCGGGTGGTACGGATGCCGGAGAGGCGCGCCGCTTCCGGATTACCGCCCAGCGCATACATGCGGCGGCCATGCTTAGTCAGCGACAGCGCCAGCTGTGCGGCAACGGTCACCACCAGCATGATGATGACGATGGTCGGCACCTGACCCAGCAGGCCAAACGCGGCCGGAATAGTCCCTTCCGCCATATCACCGCTCGGCAGCACCATGTTCTCGGTGATCGATCCGCCAAAGCTGTAGGTCATCGCCACACCCTGAATCACAAACAGGGTTGCCAGCGTCGCCAGCATGTCGGGGATACGCAGGATCACAATCAGGAAGGCGTTAAACAGTCCGACCAGGGTGCAGAGCGCCAGGGTAATCAGGATTGCGGTGGTCGTGCCGAAGCCGTACCAGACAAACAGCGAAATCACTAACGCATTGGCGAGCGAGGCGGTCGAGCCGACCGACAGATCAAAGCCGCCCACGGTCAGCGAGATGGACACGCCGATCGCAATCACCGTCACAATCGCAATCGAGCGCAGAATGTTGATGATGTTGTTGGGCTCAAGGAAGCTGTCAGAAGCCAGGCCAAAGGCAGCGATCAGGATCACCACCGTGAGTAACATGCCCCATTTATAGAGAAAGTCGAACAACTGGTGACGCCACGGCGCGGCCGTCAGGTTCAGGCTGGTTTCTTTGCTGCTCACGCAGGGGTTCCTCCGGTGGAATAGAGCAAAAGCGTCTCTTCGGTGACGTCGCGTGCGGCCAGCTCGGCCACAATACGTCCATCCCAGAGCACGCAAATCCGGTCGCATAAGCCGACCAGTTCAGAAAATTCACCCGACGCGTAGATGATGCCTTTACCCTCGCGCGCCAGGTTGTCGATCAGGGTGAACAGCTCGGTTTTGGCTTTGATATCGACGCCTTTGGTCGGCTCATCGAAAATCAGCACGTCAGCGTTGTTGCGCAGCCATTTGCCAATCGCCACCTTCTGCTGGTTGCCGCCGGAAAGGCGCCGCAGTGTCTGTGCCGGGCCGGTGGTGCGCACCTGTAACTGCCGGATAACCTGCTCCGCCCAGCGCCACGCCTGACGATGCCCGAACAGGCTCCAGCGCGAAAAGCTGTCGTCCGCGCTGACGCTGAGGTTCATCGCCACCGACTCATCGATAAAGATCCCCTCTTTGCGCCGCTCTTCCGGCACCAGCGCCATGCGGCGACTGACGGAGTCGTGCGGCGAGCGCGGCTGCCACGGCTGACTGTGCAGTTCACCGCGACTGACGCGGCTTTTGCTGGCACCAAACAGCGCTTTGCAGAGTTCGGTTTTGCCCGCACCGGCCAGTCCGGCGATGCCCAGAATTTCGCCTTTGTGCAGCCGCAGCGAGATATCCTGCAGCAGCTGCTCATCGTGCAGTCCTTCCACCGCCAGCAGCAGCGGCTGTGTCTGCTGTTCACGGCGGGCCGGGAAAATATCGGTGAGCTGATGGCCCAGCATCTTCTCCACGATCTGCTCGCCGCTCAGCGCCGCCATCGGGCCGGTTTCGATCAACCGGCCATCACGCAGCACCGTCAGCTGGTCGCAGATGGCTTTCAGTTCATGGATGCGGTGAGAGATAAACACTATGCCGATCCCACTGGCCTGCAGACGACGCACTACGGCAAACAGCCGCTCGCTTTCGTGCTGATCCAGCGGGGCCGTGGGTTCATCCAGAATCAGGAAGCGGCAGTGGTGCGACAGCGCCCGCGCCAGCAGAATTTGCTGCTTTTCCGCCAGGGTGCAGCGCTCCACCAGCCGGTTGACGTCCAGTGCCACGTCGAGCTGCGTCAGCAGCGCCCGCGCCTGACGGCGGATCTCACCCCAGCGATAGCGGTGGCCGGGTTCTGCCAGCCGATCCAGCAAAATGTTTTCCGCCACGCTGAGCTGCGGCACCAGCGCCACGTCCACTTCCTGCTGAACCAGATGGATACCCAGCTGTTTTGCATCACGCGGCGTGCGGATGGAGACCGGTTCACCATCCAGCAGGATTTCGCCGCTGTAGTGGCTGTGCGCGCCGGAAAGGATCGCCATCAGGGTAGATTTACCCGCGCCGTTCGCGCCGGTCAGGGCATGAACCGAATGGCCGTCACTGCGGAAATCCACCGACGATAGCGCGGCAAACCCGCCAAAAGCGATGGAGATGTTACGCATCTCAAGGCGGTTTAACCCTGGCATGTCATTACTCTCCTGAAGAATCACTGGCCGCATTTTTTCCTGAACCTTCAGGCGCGGCAACAGCCGAAAGCGCATAAGCTAGCACGAAATCTTATTAGCCATCCAGACATCCGGACATAACGGCGGCTGTGACCAGCGAAGCGCGGGAACGTGGCGGAATAGCGTGGTAAAGCGCGGAAAAGGCAGCGAATTATGCTGGGGATAAGTGACAGGCATAAAAAAACCAGGCCGGAGCCTGGTTTACTTTTTTTGTCACAGAATTACTTTTCTGGCACCACATTCAGCAGGGTTGTCAGTAATTTCCAGTAAAGACCAACGCTTTCGATGTGAACCTGCTCATCCGGCGAGTGCGGCCCGGTGATGGTCGGCCCAATCGAGACCATATCCATATCCGGATAAGGCTTTTTGAACAGACCACACTCCAGACCGGCGTGAATCACCTGAATGTTTGGGGTCTTATCAAACAGCGCGATATAGGTCTGACGGGTCAGCGCCATGATGGCGGAGTCCGCATCCGGCTGCCAGCCTGGGTAGCCGCCTTTCGCTTTGGTCTGCGCGCCCGCCAGCTGGCCCAGTGAGGTCAGCATCTGCACCACATAATCGCGGCCGGTGTCGATCAGCGAACGGATCAGGCAGTTGATCTCTGCGTGGTCATCTTCCATCGTCACCACACCGATATTGAGTGAGGTTTCGACCACACCTTTCGCCACGTCTGAATTGCGGATCACGCCGTTTGGCGTGCTGTTCAGCAGATTCAGGAAGCGATCGCGGCTGTCAGTGCTCAGGGCATTACCCTGATGCGCCAATGGCTCGGTGACCAGTGCGATGTTTGGCTCTTTAACGCCGTGCTCGTTTTTGATGGCGCTCAGGAAGTGCGCCGCTGCGGATTTCAGCGCATCCGCTTTGTGGCTCTCGACGGCCACGGTAGCAAAGGCTTCACGCGGAATCGCGTTGCGCAGCGTACCGCCGCTGAACGCCAGCAGACGCAGATCCAGTTCAGCCGCGTGTGCCGCCAGGAAGCGTGCCAGCAGTTTGTTGGCGTTGCCGAGGCCCATATGAATGTCGGCACCGGAGTGACCGCCACGCAGTCCCTTCAGCGTCAGCTTCAGGGTCTGGAACTCAGCTGGCACGGCTTCGCGGGTCAGCGGCAGGGTGGAGACGAAGTCGATACCGCCTGCACAACCCATGTAGATCTCACCTTCTTCTTCGGAGTCGGTGTTGATCAGAATTTCAGCCTGCAGCCAGTTGGGTTGCAGACCGAACGCCCCATCCATGCCGGTCTCTTCGGTCATGGTCAGCAGCACTTCCAGCGGGCCATGCGTCAGGCTGTTGTCTGCCAGCACCGCCAGCGCAGAAGCCATACCGATGCCGTTGTCCGCGCCCAGCGTGGTGCCGCGTGCTTTTACCCACTCGCCGTCAATCCAGGGCTGAATCGGGTCTTTAGTGAAGTCATGCACGGTGTCGTTATTTTTCTGCGGCACCATATCCAGATGCGCCTGCAGCGCAACCGGGGTACGGTTTTCCATGCCTGCGGTGGCGGGCTTACGAATCAGGATGTTGCCGACCTGATCGCGCTCACACCAGAAGCCCTGCTCTTTAGCCCAGCCGGTGATGTAGTTCGCCAGCGCTTCTTCGTGAAAAGAGGGATGGGGAATAGAGCAGATCTTAGCGAAAATATCCCACAGTGGCTGTGGAGAGAGTTGAGACAATTCAGACACGACAGGTCTCCTGTGTCAGTGTACCGGCGAGGCCGGACATCGCGAGTTTCCAGTGAAAAATCGCCGTCAGAGAATCTGACGAGCCAGGCCTGAGAATATCACTGTTTTTTACCGGGTGCGCTCTCAGACGCGCTAAAAAGCCGCAACCAGCGCGCGGGTGCTGGTTTTTAGTGCGTCAACTCCTTATAATCTCGCGCAACCTTTTCCCCGTTGCACATTTTTACGCCACTTCGGTTGGCTGGGATTTCTATTCTATGAGCGAAAAATACGTCGTTACCTGGGACATGCTTCAGATTCATGCCCGTAAACTGGCCCAGCGCCTGCTTCCTGTTGAACAGTGGACAGGCATTATCGCGGTGAGCCGCGGCGGTCTGGTACCGGCTTCGCTGCTGGCACGTGAACTGGGTATCCGCTACGTTGATACCGTCTGCATCTCCAGCTATGACCACGATCATCAGCGCGAAATGAAAGTGCTGAAGCGCGCGGAAGGCGACGGTGAAGGCTTTATCGTGATCGATGACCTGGTCGATACCGGCGGCACCGCCCAGGCGATTCGCGAGATGTACCCGAAAGCGCGTTTCTGCACCATTTTCGCGAAACCCGCTGGTCGCTCACTGGTTGATGATTATATTGTCGATATTCCGCAGGATACCTGGATTGAGCAGCCGTGGGATATGGGCGTGGTCTACATCCCGCCGATTGTAAAAAACTGATTGATACACATCAGACAACGCCCGGTTTTCCGGGCGTTGTGCTTTCTGAGCCTCGCACCCCGAATTGCCGTACAGTACACTTAGCCATCGCCGTTCTGTTGCAGGAGAAGTGAGTATGACGAGCAAAAATCTCAGCGAGGAGCTATTCAAGCCGCGCTTTAAGCATCCTGAAACCTCTTCCCTGGTTCGCCGCCAGCATCACGCTACCCCGGATATCCACTCAGCCCTGGATGGTGACAGCCAGCGTGGCTGGTATCGCATGCTGAACAAGCTGATGTGGACATGGCGCGGCCTGACGCCGCAGGAGATCAGTGAAGTGCTGGCGCGTATCGCCATCAGCAACGTTGAACATACCGATGAGACGCTGCTCGACACCGTGATCGGTTTCCGCAGCGGCAACTGGCATTTCGAATGGTGCAGACAGGCAGGCATCTGGCAGCAGAAAGCGCTGGAGGCGACCGACGACAGCGAGGCGGGTGACTACTGGCTGCACGCGGCGCATCTCTATAGCGTTGCCGCTTATCCCTATATAAAAGGCGATGAGCTGGCTGACCAGGCTCAGACGCTGGCCAATCGCGCCTATGAAGAGGCGACTCAGCGGTTGCCGGGCGAACTGAAATCCCTGACGTTTGCCATCACGGGCGGCAGTCCGGTTAGCGGCTTTCTGCACATACCACCGGATGTCGAAGCGCCTTATCCCACCGTGCTGTTCTGCGGCGCGCTCGACTCGTTACAGAGCGATCATTACCGCCTGTTCCATGATTACCTCGCCCCGCGCGGCATTGCGATGCTGACCATTGATGTGCCGTCGGTGGGTAATTCGGTGAAATGGACGCTGAATCAGGACACCAGTTTTCTGCATCAGCAGGTGTTGCGCGATCTGAAAAACGTGCCCTGGGTTGACCACACTCGCGTGGCGGCGTTTGGTTATCGCTTTGGCGCGAACGTGGCGGTGCGGCTGGCCTATCTGGAATCGCAGCGGCTGCGCGGCGTCGCCTGTCTTGGCCCGATTGTGCATGCGCTGCTGACACAGACGGCGTTGCAGGATGAGATTCCGGATATGTACATGGATATGCTGGCCAGCCGGTTAGGCATGGCAACTGCCTCCGACAGCGCGCTGCGCACCGAACTCAATCGCTATTCGCTTAAAACTCAGGGATTGCTGGGCCGCCGGACGCCGACACCGATGCTGTCGGGCTACTGGCAGAACGATCTTTTCAGTCCGGAAGAGGAGAGCAAGCTGATCGCTAACTCGTCGTCAGACGGCAAAGCGCTGTTGATTCCGGTGAAGCCGATGATGGCCAGTTTCGACAAGGCGCTGAATGAGATTTGCGACTGGCTGGAGAAGCGTTTAAAAAGGTAACTGGCAAAATTTACAGTATTTGCTACAACTAGTAGCGGAATTCTTCCGGACGGCCTTGTAAAGGCTTATGACGTAATCAGGCCGTCCGGAAATCAAGGCTGTATAGCGGTCAAAACCTATGGAGAATCAGCATGACGTTACCAAGTGGTCATCCCCGCAGTCGCCTGCTTAAGCGTTTTACCGAGCTTGGGCCTTATATTCGCGATGGGAAATGTGGCGAAACCCGGTTCTTCTTCGACTGTCTGGCTGCCTGCGTCAATGTGAAACCGGCACCGGAACTGCGTGAGTTCTGGGGCTGGTGGATGGAACTGGAAGCGCAGGCTGACCACTTTACCTATGTCTACCATATCGGTCTGTTCGATAAAGAGGGCGACTGGTCGGTGGCAAACATCAAAGGCAAAGAGAACACGGCACGTGTGGAAGAGACCTTACGGAATTTCCATACCCGCCTGAAAGCGATGCTGAAGGAGTTAGACCTGGACCTTATCCCGGCCAGCGACTTCGATGAGAAACCGGTAAAGCTGAGCGTCTGATAGGGTGTTTCAGAGGAAAAGGGCGAGTGGAAACACTCGCCCTTTTTTTGTCAAAATCTGGCCTGGCTCGCTGTGATACCGGGGCTGCGAAAGGAGCACGGTCAGAGAGGAAGATGTTAACGTCAGTCTCTGACCGTTCGTTCCGCACAATAATGTACCCCATCCATCTATTGGGTTCGTAGCCGGGCCAGCGCTACCGGCGTTTTTTCCGGGTGGCGGGATGTTTCCCTCTTTTCCGTACTCATTGCGTTTATACGTTGCTGCAGGATTCACTTTGCTGTGGGGTTGCTAACCCCTTCAGGCTTTCGTTGCAGGCGCTGTTTGCGCCAGATTTTGTACCGGAGAATAAATGTGCATTTGGGGTAAATCCGGGTGTAAAATTCGGTGGAATTTTCAGGTGTGAAAAAACGCTTTGTAATCAGTCGGATAATTCTAGAGTGTTCCCCGCGTGAGCGGGGATAAACCGGCCTGTCCCGCGCCGCGCTCATCCGCATGGCCGTGTTCCCCGCGTGAGCGGGGATAAACCGGAAATAAAATGGCAGAAATTACTGCTCAACCGGTGTTCCCCGCGTGAGCGGGGATAAACCGACGAGAGAGGAGTTTAACAGATGGAAAATCAAGTGTTCCCCGCGTGAGCGGGGATAAACCGTGAGAGGCATCATAGTATCGCTCTAAATCATAGTGTTCCCCGCGTGAGCGGGGATAAACCGCGCCAACGAAACGCGTAATTCAATAATCAGCTGTGTTCCCCGCGTGAGCGGGGATAAACCGGAGCAATTGAAATGGCAACGTATTCATTCCTGGTGTTCCCCGCGTGAGCGGGGATAAACCGCCGGTGAATTTCGATGCACTTTTTGCGGAACAGTGTTCCCCGCGTGAGTGGGGATAAACCGAAATTCTGATAGTAACGGATCCACCTGTTGCAGTGTTCCCCGCGTGAGCGGGGATAAACCGGGCTTGAGGGGATCATTGTGTTGGGGAAAGTGGTGTTCCCGGCGTGAGCGGGGATAAACCGTGAGGATGATGTGGCAGCGGCAGCAGCGCTCTGTGTTCCCCACAAAAGCGGGAAGAGCCAGCCTTCGTCAGCACTCTGTGCCTGAAGCCTGGCTCCGCCCATGCTGTGTGGCCTGCGCCTCAAATCAGAACTGGTAAGTCACACCCATCGCCACAATGTCGTCGTTGTTGATCGACAGCGCGTTGTCATCATCCAACTGGTTGATTTTGTAATCCACGAAGGCGGACATGTTTTTGTTGAAGTAGTAGGTTGCACCCACATCGATATATTTCACCAGATCCGCATCACCGATACCGTTTTCAATATCTTTGCCTTTGGTCTGTACATAGCCAATAGAAGGACGCAGGCCGAAATCAAACTGATACTGTGCCACCAGTTCGATGTTCTGCGCTTTGTTGGCTGCGCCCGCGACGGCAGCGCCGGTATTACGGTTGGTGCCGCTGATTGGCGTCATGTTGCGGGTATCGGTGTAAATCGCCGCCAGGTAAACGCTGTTGGCATCATACTTCACGCCTGCGCCCCAGGAATCTGCACGGTCACCGCCGCCATAGGCGCGCGCCTGCTGCTGGTTGGTGCGGTCAGATGAGGTGATGGCACTCATCAGGCTCACGCCGCTATCACCCAGCGCATAGCCCAGTGAAGCACCATAGCCGTCGCCGTTCTGGCGGTTAATATCGGTACGGCTGTTGGCGCTGGTGGCGTCGTTCTTGCCCTGATACTGCAGCGCAAATTTAAGGCCATCGACCAGACCAAAGAAGTTGTTGTTACGGTAAGTGGCGACACCAGTGGCGCGCTGGGTCATAAAGTTATCTGAACGGGCCGTGCCGTCACCACCGAATTCCGGGAACACGTCGGTCCAGGCTTCGACGTCATACAGCACGCCATAGTTACGGCCATAATCCACCGAACCATACTGCGAGAATTTCAGGCCAGCAAAACCCAGGCGGGTCTTGTTGCCGTTATTGGCGTCGCTGCCTTCAGAGTTATTAACGTTGTACTGATATTCCCACTGACCGTAACCGGTCATCAGGTCATTAATCTGCGTCTGGCCTTTAAAGCCGATACGGGTATAAGACTTGTCACCGTCTGCGCTGGCATTATCGCTGATGTAGTGCTCAGCTTTAACTTTGCCGTATAAATCCAGTTTATTGCCGTCTTTGTTATAGATTTCGGCAGCGTGCGCGGCAGAAGCCAGCGTCAGCGTGGAGACGATCATGGCCAGTGTGCTTTTCTTCATTTGCTATCAATCCCAATGTGAACGCCGTAAAAAAACGAAAGTTTTTGTAAAACACCGACTTTTTACCCGTCCGTGATGAACTTTTTATGACACTTTTCCGGAATTCTTGTTAATGCTGAACTTTTGGTCTACCGCCTTGTCCGCGTAAATTCGTGCTTTTCCCCCGCTGGCTGTTGGCTTCCGTATCGACTCCTGTTAAAACGTCCTTTCGTAAAAATTTTTCACTACGGCAGGAAATATGAGTGGCAGTCAGACCTTAGTGGTCAAGTTGGGTACCAGCGTTCTTACCGGCGGCTCTCGCCGGTTAAATCGGGCGCACATGGTGGAACTGGTTCGTCAGTGCGCGCAGCAGCATGCCGCAGGCCACCGCATTGTGATCGTCACTTCTGGCGCGATGGCCGCCGGACGCGAACATCTGGGCTACCCCGAACTGCCACCCACCATCGCCTCAAAGCAGCTGCTGGCTGCGGTGGGGCAGAGCCGTCTGATTCAGCTGTGGGAACAGTTATTCTCCATCTACGGTATCCATATTGGTCAGATGCTACTGACCCGTGCCGACATGGAAGATCGCGAACGTTTCCTGAATGCCCGCGATACGCTGCGCGCGCTGCTGGATAACCACATTGTGCCGGTGATCAACGAGAACGATGCGGTTGCTACCGCCGAAATCAAAGTGGGCGACAACGACAATCTTTCGGCGCTGGCGGCGATGCTCGGCGGTGCCGACAAGCTGCTGCTGCTGACCGATCAGCAGGGGCTGTTTACCGCCGATCCGCGTAACAATCCTGACGCTGAGCTGATCAGCGACGTCCACGTGATCGATGATGCGTTACGCGCGCTCGCGGGTGACAGCGTATCCGGTCTCGGCACCGGCGGTATGTCGACCAAGCTTCAGGCGGCGGATGTTGCCTGCCGCGCCGGAATAGACGTGATTATCGCCTCGGGCAGTCGCAGCGGTGTGATCAGTGATGTGATTGACGGCAAGCCGGTTGGCACGCGATTCCATGCACAGCAATCGCCGCTGGAGAACCGTAAACGCTGGATTTTCGGTGCGCCACCGGCGGGCGAACTCACCGTCGATGACGGGGCACTGGCGGCCATCATTGAACGCGGCAGTTCGCTACTGCCCAAGGGCATTCGCGCAATCCAGGGGAATTTCTCGCGCGGTGAAGTGATCCGCATTCGCAGCCTGCAGGGCCGGGATATTGCTCACGGTGTTTCTCGCTACAACAGTGACGCGATGCGCATGATAGCCGGCCATCACAGCCAGCAGATCAGCGAAATCCTGGGATATGAATATGGCCCGGTGGCCGTTCACCGCGACGACATGATCGTCAGTTAAGGAGCGGACAATGCTTGAAGATATGGGAAAAGCGGCGCGTGCCGCAGCGTATACCGTGGCCGATCTGTCGACGGCTGAGAAGAATCAGGTTCTGATGACCATTGCTGACCGCCTTGAGGCGGAGAGCGCAGACATTCTGGCTGCTAACGAGCTGGATTTAGCCGATGCGCGTCAGAACGGCATGAGTGCCGCGCTGTTAGACCGGCTGACACTCAATCCGCAACGCCTCGCCAGCATCGCCAGCGATGTGCGTCAGGTCTGTCAGCTGGCCGATCCGGTGGGACAGTTAATCGACGGCGGTCAGCTCGACAGCGGACTGCGTATTGAACGCCGTCGCGTGCCGCTGGGCGTTGTGGCAGTCATTTATGAGGCGCGTCCCAACGTCACGGTTGATGTCGCCAGCCTGTGCCTGAAAACCGGCAACGCCGCCATTTTGCGTGGCGGCAAAGAGACCTGGCGCACCAATGCGGCCACCGTCCGGGTGATCCAGAACGCGCTGAAGCAGCACGGTCTGCCGACGGCTATCGTGCAGGCGATTGAAAATCCGGATCGCGAGCTGGTGAATCAGCTGCTGAAGCTGGATCGCTACGTCGATATGCTCATCCCGCGTGGCGGAGCCGGGCTGCACAAGCTGTGCCGGGAAAACTCCACCATCCCGGTGATTACCGGCGGCATCGGCGTGTGTCACATCTACATTGATGAGACGATGGAGATTGAACCGGCGCTTGATCTGATCGTCAACGCCAAAAAACAGCGTCCCAGCGCCTGTAACTCGCTGGAAACGCTGCTGGTGGATCAGGCGATGGCCGAACGTTTCCTGCCCGCTTTCAGCGCGCGTATGGCGCAGGAAGGCATCGCGCTGCATGCTGACAGCAACGTGCTGGCGCAGCTGCAGCAGGGCCCGGCTTCGGTCATCCAGGTTAATCCTCAGCAGTACAATGATGAGTGGCTGTCGCTGGACCTTAACGTCAAATTAGTGGCGGATATGGATGAGGCGATCGATCACATCCGTACGCACGGCACGCAGCACTCGGATGCCATCCTGACCCGCGACACCCGCAACGCCGCGCGGTTTGTTCGTCAGGTCGACTCCTCAGCGGTCTATGTTAACGCCAGCACCCGCTTCACCGATGGCGGGCAGTTTGGCCTGGGGGCGGAAGTGGCGGTCAGTACCCAGAAGCTGCATGCACGCGGCCCAATGGGATTAGAGGCGCTGACCACCTATAAATGGATTGCCTGGGGCGACGACACGCTCCGGTCATAGCTACGATAATTTTTAACAAAACGGGAGTCTTTCAGAGACTCCCGTTTTTTTTAGCCCGGCTTTCCGGTCCATTTAAAGATAGAGTTTCCTGCCCGTCTGATCAATTTTCATTCCGATCCCGTCACCGTTGCCCGTTATGCTGGCTGAATTTCACGCAATTTCTTACGGAACATTCCTGAAAGCCGGGGCTGTATGCGGCCTGAGGCAATATTTTTTGTTCAGCTGCAGGCCGAAGCGGATAATGATAATTAGAAATGCTTGATAAAGCGGTTAGGTAGTAAACGAGCGGTAATATAAAATGAACTGGTAGCAATAATGAAAATAACATCCAGTATCTCTTCTATGGCTGATTATTAACTAATGGTTAAAAAAGAAAGTACAAGACAAGCTTTCACCACCAGGCTGATAGCGGCCTGTGAGAGTGCCGGCATTGTCGGACATGGACGAAACAAACAGGTTGCCAGAGCCCTGCAGCAGCAGGGCTGTAAGATTTCAACACCAGGAGTGTGGAAGTGGTTTAACGCGCAGTCAGTGCCTGATGGCGGAAATTTACTGGCGCTCAGCCAGCTGCTGGGAGTCAGGGTAGAGTGGCTGCAATACGGTATGGAACAACCTGCTGACCCGGTAACGCTGAGCACGTTTACCGGCCATAAGAATGTGTTTCGGGTGGATAGTCTTGATATCGGGCAGCGAAGCGCTGCGGGTCTGCCCGCGCGTGATGAGTTTGTGGAGACCATCCAGGCGATCGAATATGGTCTGGATGAGGCGCGGGTGCTATTCAACGGGCGTTCGGCGGAGAACATCCGGTTAATTGCCATCAATAGCGACTCTATGGCTGACACCTTTGCACCGCGCGATCAGCTGTTTGTGGATATCAGCGTGCGGATGTTCGACGGTGATGGCATCTATATTTTTACCCTCGATGAGCAACTCTATCTCAAGCGTCTGCAGCTGCAACATAAGAAAATTGCTGTAATTTCAGATAATAAACGCTATGAAACCTGGTATCTCAATCACGAAGACGTTACCAGCCTGAAGGTCCTGGCAAAAGTGATCATGAGTCAGGCGCGTCACTATCAAATCCTCGGCTAAGGCCGCTTTTGCTGCCTTTCTCAGACAGGCTGCAAAAAAATAATCGGCATAAATTCATAAATTTAACCAGCAGTAAATAAAAAATTAACCAACAGTGTTTGATAAAGCATAAGAACCTGTTAATAATTTGGATATGGATGAACGAAGCAGTTCTTTCACGGATGAGCCGCTCTTAAACAATTGAGGCGCTGCACAAGCGCGAATCATACCACCCAAAAGTCAGTGAACTTTGGGATGGGGTGGATGCGCAAAATGCAGCGTCGTCAGATGCCGTTTATTTCCCCTCGCTTACTTTCCACCTGGCTGCTAACGCAGCCGGGCGGCGAGCGTGCGAGCGCGATACACGTCATTCGGGCCCGTTCGGATCACCGAAAGCTCGCGCCTGCCACCCCATCGCCAAAGACTCATTCACAGGAGGAGTTATGGCGATAATTCACTATGGCAAAAGCGTTTTTGTGGGCAACGCACGTACTCGTCGCCATCGGCGGCGCCAACCTCTCAGCAGCCTGACTCAGAGCATCGACCAGGCCCTGAACTTCCCAACTGAACCCCCCGTCCTGAGACGTGCAGAGCAAATCTGCCAGCGTCAGGTCGCCCCGCGCGTTGATCGCGCAATCACTGCACCCCGCGTCACCAGTCAGGAAACACCCAGTTTCGACAATTGCTGTCTTCCGCATGTTCACCTCTACGCCGTGAGCTGAAGCGCGAAGAAAGCGTGCATTTCCGTTCCGGCTAACTCTTCGTTATCTCCAGCTATCACTGGACGCAATTTGCTGAATTACTGTTCAGTTTTGCTGCAGGGTCAGTCAGGCCTCTTGCCGCGCCTGAATGGGTAATGATCAGCAGGCGTTATGTATTTCTTTTCACAATGGTGAATTGCTTTAACCCGTCATTAAGGAGTCGTTATGAGCCAGATAATTGCAGTACTGAATTTTGAAGAGGGATATGTCGACACGCCTTACCTCGACACGCTGGGCTTTCCCACGGTGGCGGGCGGTATCCGCATCGGGCCTAAGGGGGCATCGCTGAGTAATTACACCTTCCGCGTGCCACGGCGCGTCGGGGATGTCTGGAAGCAGTGCATTCTTGAAAACAAAGTTCAGGAGATGCAGGGCAGGGATCTGCTGCGGAACGCGCTGGCGAAGTGCAATGACGCCCGCACGGATGTGTTGCTGAGCATGACCTATCAGCTGGGCGTCGAAGGCGTTATGCAGTTCAAAAACATGCTCACCGCCATCGCTGCTGAACAGTTCAGTGAGGCAGCTGACGCGATGATGAACAGCCTCTGGGCCCGCCAGACACCGGGCCGCGCCCGGCGTCATGCGGAGATGATGCGCAGCGGAACCTATGCGGTTTACAGGGGGCTGCTATGAGATGGCTCATGTTTCTCGTCGCCGTACTGACGGCGATCATCATCCTGCTGCTGTTGCAGCGCTTCACCACCCTGCAGTTTGTCTCTCATGCCCGCCTGCTCTTCAAAACCTGGTCCGTCTGGCTCGCGTCGCTGGGTTCAATGCTCAGCGCCTGGGCGCAGTCGTTTCCTTCTGCTGCCGTTGATGCCTGGAGCGTACTGCCGGAGGACGTGAAAGCGATTCTGCCACACAACTACCTGGGGCTGGTGGGCGCATTCATGGTGGCGATGGGGGTGATTGCTCAGTTTGTTCGTCAGAAAAATCTGCTTAACGCGAAAGAGCAGGCTGAAGGAGCGAAACCATGACTCTGATTACCACCTTACTGGGCGGCAGCTGGCACTGGCTTGCCGCACTGGCTGGCGTTATTGCAGCACTGGGCGCCAGTTATTTCGGCGGCAGGAAAATCGGCAAAGTGCAGCAGAAGGCGCGATCTGACGTCGCAAACGCGCAACAGGAGGCGGCCCGCGTCAGCGCGGTGGCGCAACAGCAACAACATAACCGCGAGGAGGCTAACCGTGTGGCGACTGACAATCACAGCCTTGATGACGCTGCTGCTCGCGACAAGCTGCAGCAGTCGAAATACCACAAACCCTGAGCCGGTGGCGATCACCGACTCTGCCTGCGTACTTTTTTCCCCTCTTTATACCTACGGCGATGACGCGCAAAAAATGGACGTCAGGACAGTGCGCGCCATCAACACCCACAACGACATGTGGGACACCCTTTGCGGCCATCCGGCTGCGGCTAAGTAGTGCGCTGATGGTCAGCGCGATATCTCAATGATCCTGAGGAGGATTCTATGATCGAAGTTAACTCTTTTGCTGAACTGCGCACCACTGTTCCACCAAAATCAGGTGAAGTCGCGAGCCTGAAACGCTATTACGACAAAGACTCCAGCTTCCGTGGCGGCGCAGACTTTGTCGGTTTCCTCAGCACCACGCCGCTGAAAGATGATGGCGGTACGGTGGCGGTGGGTAACGGTTTCTACTGGAAGCGCACCATCAACGATCCTGCCGAAGTGAATATCCTGCACTTTGGCGCGAAAGGGGATGGCGTCACCGATGACACTGATGCCTTTAAGCGCATGCTGGCATGGACGCAGAGCTATAACACCTATGCCAAAGCCATTCCGGTACGTTTCCCGGGTGGTCGCTTCCTGATTTCACCTATCGATATCAGCGATACAGAGTTGCCGTTCTTTGGTCTGGCAGGTGACGATATCGAACTCGGCTCGTCACCGCGCACCACTATTATTTCTGACAAAAGTGCTACTCCGGTGTTTAAGGTTAATGCGCGTAAAATCGCCATCAAAGGCATCTGCTGGCACGGACAGGCTAATGCCGGGACTGTCGACACCACACTCAAAGTCACCGTCACGCCTGAACAGTGCAGCAACGTTCAGCCGTTCTTCGAAAACACGATTGTCGGCGGCCAGATCGTCAATATCTTCTGCTTTAAGGCGCAAAGTACCGGGGGAACCGTCTTTAAGCTGCAGGATACGCTCGACAGTAAGTTCGATCAGATCTACACCTCCACGACCTATTCACGCGTGTTTGATGTCGGCTGGTCAAACACACCGAAGGGGAACTGGGACCACTCAACCGCCATTGAGCTCTGTAATGCCAACTTCCAGTCGGGCTACGGCGATGCCACGCTGTACATGCCGCGCGTTACGCAGGGCGTCATGCGCAACGTCTGGATTGAGCACACGACTAACCCGGGGGATCTGTCGGACGGCGGCTGGAACATTGAGACGCTCAACATTGAAGATTGTGCCACGCCGCTTAATCTCAACAATGCCCGCGTGGTGATGCGTCATATTAACCTGCAGGCGGGGGCGAAAATCACCAATGATCTGGCCGGGAGTAAGTGGTTATCGACCTTTGAATATGGCTATCGTCGGGATGAGAACTACGGCACATTCATGACCGGTTCGCTGCGTGCTGGCTATTACAGCGGCTATAAAGTGGTGAATAACACCGCGACCGACAACTGGTATCGGCTGGGGCAGCTCTATTTCCCGGCGCCTAACCAGCAATGGGTGATGGAGCTGATCAGTAAAGCGGATGCCACCACGCCGTCCGGCACCGCCGGTTCACCGGTAAATATGCCTGCCACCGGTAAAACCCTGATCAACCTGCAGCGACTGGAGACGGTCTGGGCCGATGCTTACCACATGGGACAGCCTTCCGTGCTGGACATTCGTTATGGCCGGGTAGGGACCACCTATGCCGTCATCTGGGTCAAGCTGAAAGCCAACAGCGGCGAGACCATGTTCAACCTGAAGACCACCGGTCCGACCCGCTTCGATACCGGTTCCTGCTCGCTGTTCCAGTCTGATATGTCGGTGGTGACGGACATCACCAATATCAGTAACCTGAAACCTGCGGCACGCTTCGGCATGCACAATGGCCTGGCAGGTATTGGTGCTAACGAGAAGGGCGTGGTGACGCTCGCGACCGCTGCGGGAACACCGACCAATAAAACCGCGCCAACCGGTTTTGTGCTGATCAATATCAACGGCGTTGACCGCAAGGTTCCTTACTACGATTGATGATCGGCATGTTTTGGGCGAGGCTCCGGCCTCGCCCTTTTTTAACCGGTAACAAAAGTCAGGTGAAAATATCATTGTCATATGGGGAAATATGAATGCTTTTCAAACAAGTGCGCTTGACGTAATAACGGCTCTTTTTTACCGTAGCACCCGTACTTCTCACCCTTGCCGGTGTAGCTCAGTTGGCAGAGCAGCGCATTCGTAATGCGAAGGTCGCAGGTTCGACTCCTGTTTCCGGCACCACTCCGCTCTTTTTCAGCCTCACGCCGGAATAAATTTCTGCAGGCCTTTCTTAAGCCTCTATTCTGATTAAAGAACCCACACTGAGAATTTACCGTCGCCAGCCGCTATCTGGTGGCGCGGCAGGGGTTATCTGCCATAAACAATGCGCGCTCTGGCCGGGTTGTCAGTCCGGAACGCTGAACCGTTCACTCATCGCCGCTAAGTTCAGGCCACGCTATTTGCGTTTAATTTGAATAACGGCTTGCGTCGCCTGGTGAAGTGTGGCCTAATGAATCGTCGGTTTGATTAACAGACACTATCAAAGTAAGTAACCAAAGCAGTTCTCATCTCTAAGTTTGTCGCGAGACATCCCTTCTTTTTGAGTCTTCTCTTACGTTCTGATTAAACTCTGTTCTCAGGCCATTATGCCGGAAGGCTCGATATATTAAGGATTTAAGCATGTCTAACAAAATTCGCGGTACCGTTAAATGGTTTAACGCAGAGAAAGGCTTCGGTTTCATCTCTCCTGCAGACGGCAGCAAAGATGTATTCGTACATTTCTCTGCAATCCAGGGCACCGATTTCCGTTCATTAGACGAAGGTCAGCAAGTTGAATTCACAGTAGAAAATGGCGCCAAAGGCCCAGCTGCTGCGAACGTTGTTGGTCTCTAAGGACTGAAAATTACTTTTAAATGTCCTCACTGTAATGGCTCACAGTTTCGTACATCGCATTTTGATGTTACAAGAGCCAATCCGCATGGAGCGAAATGCATTTTCTGCAAATCTGTCGTTGTTCAGGTGAACGCGGCGAGGATTGCAATTCAGAGCCAGCTTCGCGCTCTCTGATAAAGGCTAGTGAGCTTTATAGCGTTGTTGCATTTACAGTAATAAAAGGCTGCCTCTGGCAGCCTTTTTTGTTTTCTGCAGTTCCCCTCCGCCATCCCTCATCCTTTCTTCTGTACCCGCCGGAATACCTTAGCTTCCCTGCGTAATTCTTTACTCAACCACCTGTAACCTGTTCGTTTACTGTCACCGATCTGAAACAGGCCTGCCGGAGCAGGCCATTAAAGGGAATCAGCGAAGCACGGGTTGCAGTGCGAGCTTGCCGGTATTAAACACGCTCATCGCCTGCGCCATACGCTCAGCCTGATCCTGCAGTGCCTGTGAAGCAGCTGATGCTTCCTGAACCAGCGCAGCGTTCTGCTGCGTTACCGCTTCCATCTGGGTAATCGCCTGATTGATCTCATTGATACCGCTGCTCTGCTCGCTGCTGGCAATGGTGATTTCGCTCATAATATTCGCCACGCTCTGCACGCTGTTTACCACCTCACCGATGGTCGAACCCGCATGGGTTACCAGTTTGCTGCCTTCATCGACTTTAGCGACCGAATCTTCAATCAGTACCTTAATCTCTTTGGCCGCGGAGGCTGAGCGCTGTGCCAGATTACGCACTTCACTTGCAACCACCGCAAAGCCGCGACCCTGTTCACCCGCACGCGCCGCTTCAACGGCGGCGTTCAGTGACAGAATATTGGTCTGGAAGGCGATGGAGTCGATAACGCTGATGATATCGACAATTTTGCGTGAGGAGAGGGCGATCGCTTCCATCTTCTCGATCACTTTTTCCATGACCACGCCACCTTCACGCGCTACGCTGGAAGTCGTCGATACCAGGTGATTAGCTTCACGTGCGTTGTCGGCATTGTGTTTCACGGTCGACGTCATCTGCTCCATGGCAGAGGCGGTCTCTTCCAGCGAACTGGCCTGCTGCTCAGTGCGGGTTGAGAGGTCCAGGTTACCACTGGAGATTTGATTGGAGGCGACCGCGATAGTGTCGGAGCCGGTGCGTACTTCAGTCACAATCGACAGCAGGTTATCGTTCATGCGCTGCAGCGCCTGCATCAGGACGCCGGTTTCATCGCGCGAGGTGACCTGCATCTGGGTACTCAGATCGCCCGCGGCAACGCGTTCAGCAACGTCAACCGCTGCAACCAGTGGACGGACAATAGAGCGGGTCAGGAAGTAGCCCAGCATAATCGCGGCCAGAATCGCCAGCGCGGAGAAAATCAGCGTGATGGTGATAGCAGACTGACCATTTTCCACAATGCCCTGACCTTCACTGCGCAGCTGCGAGTCCTGAGAGTTGGCAAAATTCACCGCATCCTGCAGGAATTTGTTCTGGGTGGCGGTCATCGATTTCAGGACATAGGCGCTGGCTGCATCAAAATTGCCCGCTTTGATCAGGCCGATCAATTCAGTTTTGACCTGCTCAAATGCCTGAGACGAGGCCAGCAGACCGGCGATCTTTTTCTTACCGACGGGTGTAACCTGGATGTCTTCAATCTTTTTCATCGCGATGTTGGTGCGTTGCGTGGCTTCATCCAGCTGACCATAACGCTTCACATTCATTTCCGGACGGTTTGTGTCGATCACCATGCCGCGCAGGTATTTGATCTGATCGTTGACGCCATCGCGCACATCAAATGCCAGTCGTACTTTCACATAGCGATCGTCAACGATCGATGAGATCGCGGTATTAATACTGTTAATTCTGGTAATGGATGTTACGCCAATCACTATCAGTAACGTCACAATAATACCGAAGGCTGCTGCGAGCCGCATACCGACCTTCATATTCTTGATACTGAACATGTTCTCTTCCCCGTTTTATTATTAATCAGTTTGTTAGCAACACTCAGGTTCTCTGCTGTTGTGCGCAGTGCCTTGCTGATGTCTGTGGTCACAACCGCAGGCAAAAAGGTGATCTCGCACAGTCTGTTATCGGAGCACGCAGTTGTACCTTTAATAATTTTTAAGTAATAACGGTGCGTGAATAAATAGTCACTGAAAAGCTTCAGAAAGGGTTAACAAATAAACAAAGGGGAAACTCAGGCAAAAAAAAGGGCCGTCAGCAGGAATGCTGACGGCCCGATCCAGACAAGCATGACCGGATTCAGAAAACTAAGAAGTAGAGGCCTACCCAGAATGCGACACTTAACGTGACGGCGGTAATCCAGGCCAGCTGGCGTAAACGGCCACGCAGCACTTTCTGAGGAGAAGGGGTAGCAGGTGCCGGTGTAACAGGTAAAGTTTCAATGTGCATAGTCGGTTCCTGATCAGGCCAGCCATTCTGCTGGCTAAAAAGTAAAAACATACCGGGCATTCTTCGCGGCCCGGATTTGTTTAGCGTGCAGTGTCGAGAACGTTGAAAATCACGTCTGACAGCTCATTCAGTTCAAACTTCGCCACATAACCGTCGGCACCCACTTTGCGCACATGATCTTCGTTGGCGCTGCCAGAGAGTGAGGAGTGAATGACGACCGGCAGAACCTTGAGAATCGGGTCCCGCTTAATGTTGCGGGTCAGCGTAAAGCCATCCATCTCTGGCATCTCCAGATCGGTCAGGACCAGCGCAATTTTGTCGTGAATCGACTCGCCCGCGGCCTGTGCTTCCTGGCTCATCAGCTTAATTTTTTCCCAGGCTTCCAGTCCGGTGTTAAACATCAGCGCCGGGATGCCCATGCTCTTCAGGCCCTGCTCCAGCAGCTGACGCGCCACTTTAGAATCTTCTGCCACAATGGCGACTGCACCAGGGCGATAGTTGAACGCACGCGGTCTGGCCGCTTCCGGTTCAACGCCGCGCACTGAAGGAATGATGTCATACAGAATCTGCTCAACGTCCAGCACCATCGCCAGCTCGTTGCTCTGTTTGTCGCTGTCCAGGCAGGCGATGCTGGTAATATTGCGGCCGCCGATACCGGCTTCAGCGGTATGCACCTGGCTCCAGTCGAGACGCACGATGTTCTCAACTGACTCCACGGCAAACGCCTGGGTGTTACGGGCATACTCGGTCACCAGCAGCAGGTTAAGACCGGTTTCCGGCACACAGCCCGCTACTGCAGGCAGGTCGATGACCGGAATGAACTGACCACGAATACTCGCCATTCCCAGCAGCGGCGAACGCATGCCCGCGGCTTTAGTGATGGTTGGCATCGGTACAATTTCACGCAGCTTGAAGACGTTAATGCCAAACAGTTCAGACTTGCCTTTCAGCTGATCGGAACCTAAGCGAAACAGCAGCAGCTCAAACTTGTTCGATAACGCGAGGTTCGCTCTTTCATCGATCTCTTTTTGAAAATTATCCATGGTTGCCTCTGCATTAACGCAGCTGGTGAAATAGGGTGTAAACAGGTTATCGGCAGCAAACGGAAAAAGGTGAGAAGAGAAGGGTGAAATAAAACGGATGCCAATTATTGTGCCAGGCTTAACCCTGAAGGTTCAACATGGACACCTTTCCAATAAAGGAGTGTGAAATGAAAAAAGTGATTTTAGCGTCGTTGCTGGTGATGATGAGCGCAGGCGTTTCAGCTGAAGAGGGCGGATACAAAGCAGGCGATACGCCGCCGCCGCAACACAAGCAGGATGCCGGCTATAAAGGGTCAGAAGATACCGGCCAGACCCACATCGATCAGATCCGCGATTTCCGTCAGGGCGGGTATGTAACGCTGGAAGGTTACATCGTGAAGAAAGAACAGGGCGAGCGGTATCAGTTCCGAGACAACACCGGGACATTACCGATTATTGCCCCGAAGAAGACCTTTGATGGTAAAACCTACACCGCTGAGGACAAAGTGCGCGTCAGTGGCAAGGTACAGGGTAAAGGCGATAAAACCACGCTGCATGTGTCACGCATCGAAGAGCCATAACAGACCGGGCGAGGTCATGACCTCGCCCTTTTTAATTTAGTCTTTCAGCAGAATCGCCCGGCAGGTTTTGCCTTTGATTTTGCCCTGCTTAAGTTTCACCAGTGCCGCTTTGGCCTGATTTGCCTCAATCGCTACGTAGGCATGGGTCGGGGTCAGGACAATTTTCCCAATCTGCTCAGCGCGATAACCCGCTTCACCCGTCAGCGCACCCAGAATATCTCCCGGACGTATCTTGGCTTTACGGCCACCATCAATGCACAACGTCATCATGGCGGCAGGCAGTGGCTTACTGCTGCCTTTTTTCAGCGTGCTGGCCGAGACCCACGGCAGTTTCTGCTGCAGGAAATCTTCCAGCGCATGCGCACGCGCCATCTCATCGGCCGCGACCAGGCTGACGGCAACACCATGCTCGCCTGCACGCGCCGTACGACCAATGCGGTGCAGGTGAACTTCAGGGTCCCAGGCGAGCTGATAGTTGACCACCATCGCCAGCGATTTGATGTCGAGTCCGCGCGCGGCGACATCGGTCGCGACCAGCACGCGACCGCTGCCGTTCGCGAAGCGAATCAGCACGCGTTCACGATCGCGCTGCTCAAGGTCGCCATGCAGTGGCAGGGCGCTGATATCACGCACGTTAAGCGCTGCAGCAACATCATCACACTCACGTTTAGTGTTGCAGAAGACCACGCAGGATGAAGGCTGACGATCGCTGAGCAGGGCTATCAGCAGGCCCAGTTTTTCATTGTGGCTGGCTTCAAAGAACTGCTGGTCGATTGACGGCAGTTCGCTGACATCTTCAGTGACAACGCTCAGTGCATCACGCTGAAAGCGGGTGCTGATAGCGGTGATACCGTCGGGCCAGGTAGCGGAAAAAAGCAGCGTCTGACGCGAGGCGGGCGTCGCTTCAATGATCGTTTCCATATCATTGAGGAAGCCCATCTCCAGCATCCGATCCGCCTCATCCAGCACCAGCGTGCTGAGCTGGTCCAGCTTGAGGTTTTCGCGGTTGATGTGGTCGAGGATACGACCCGGCGTGCCGACCACAATATGCGGTGGATGCACCAGCGAGTCACGTTGCGCGCTCATTGGCTGTCCGCCACACAGGGTGAGCACTTTGATGTTACGGGTGAAGCGCGCCAGCTGGCGCAGCACGTTACCCACCTGATCCGCCAGTTCACGGGTCGGACAGAGGATCAGTGCCTGCGTCTGAAAGCGGGTGCTGTCGATATGGTGCAGTAAACCAATACCAAAGGCAGCCGTTTTACCGCTGCCGGTTTTCGCCTGCGCGCGCACGTCGCGTCCCTGCAGAATGGCGGGCAGCGTAGCGGCCTGCACGGGCGTCATGCTGGTGTAGCCCATCTCGCGCAGGTTATCGAGCTGGCTGTCGGGAAGCGAATTGAGGGTAGAAAAAGCGGTCACGGGCGCGGCCTCTGAGGCTGAAAGTGTGGGGCATTATTGCGGGGCAAGTCTGGCAGAAAGCACGCCTGACAGCAACGGTAACCTCGATGGTTAGCGGTATGAAACTAAATCTGCCGGTGCGCTTAGGAATAAGCTGAAGTTTACTGAAAAAAGGTGGTTTATTTTTATAGATTAACGCCGGCTTAACGTAGTTGTTCCAGAGTGACGATCGGTTAATACCAGTAATTATTTTATAAGTGACCGTTTTTAAAAAAATATTTCATTGTTAATCAGATAAATCCTCAACTAAGACTCCAGTAATAGAATTAATCATTAAAAAATATCACCACTGGTGCCGATAAAAATCCTGATCTAATTGCTTTATATTTATCGCGCCATATTCCTGGTACAACGACCGGTAGAGGGTATTTGCATTGAGTAATAGCATCCAGGGACCACATGAAAATGTGCTTAAAATAGTAGGCCGCGCCGTACTGACACTGCATGTTCATGGCGAGAGTTTATCTGCGGATAAAATCGCATCCATGATCGGCTGTTATGCGGAAGATGAGCCCTGTGATCAGGAAGATCGTCGCTTATACGCGCTGGCAATGGAATTAATGTCGAATGATCAATGGGCCAAAAGCGCGTAACCCGCACTCCGCTCAGGTAAATGCAGAGCCTCCCGTGTGGAGGCTCTGTTGTTTTTGGGGGGCGTATCAGGGGACAGGTTCAGGCAGTAAGATCGCTGCTGGCAAATCCTGAGCAGGTATGTGCTAGCCGCAGAGCAGGCTCGATCTCGCCGCTAGCTGAGAAGGCTCAGGCCGAGGCCAGCGCAAAGACCGGTTTGCCGCGTGAGAAGGTCGCCACTACCGGTGAAATGCGCGCCACCGCTTCAGCGGAACAGCTCGCTGCTACCAGCATCATGCTCGCATCATCGCCCGGCGCAGGCCACTGACGATCGCCCTGAGCAGAGAGCGGGAGCCGATCGTCTGTGGCGATCGCCAGCGCCCGCGACAGCGAGAACTCATCTGAGCCGCGATAGAGCTGCGCATAGAGATTCGCTTTTTCCAGCATGCTGCCGGTGCCAAACGGGGACCAGTGATCAATCACGCTGTCGGTGCCGGTCATCACTTTGATGCCCGCCGCCTGCAATTGCGGAATCGGCATAGTGAGCCTGCCAATCGGCAACGTGGAAGCGACGCTGAACTGCTGCTCCGCCAGCCCTTCGATCATGTTATCCAGTGCACTGCCGGTAAGCGTCGCCAGCGCAAAACCGTGGCTCAGCGTCACTTTACCTTTCAGCACCGGATTCTGCGCCACGGTGTCAATCATGTACTGAATCGCCGCCACGCCAGCCGGTGAGGTTTCATGCAGATGAATATCCACGCCGCGCTGATAGTCGAGCGCAATCTGAAACATGGCATCCAGCGATTTCTCCATCGCGCCATCCACGTTAGTGGGATCCAGCCCGCCGACATATTCAACGCCGTTCTGCATCGCCTCACGCATCAGGCCATCAACCTGCGAGTGCAGCAGACCGTGCTGCGGGAAGGCAACGATCTCGCAGGAAAAAGCAGGATGACGGGCTAATGCCGCCTGCAGATGTTCCAGACTTTTCAGGCCGCTGACCGGATCGATATTGCAATGGCTGCGGGCGCGGGTAGTACCTTTGGCGTGCAGCAGGGCGATCAATCCTTCGGCACGGGCCTGGGAGTGCGGCAGCAGCTGCGGAATCAGCACCTGCTCGCGTGCAATCATATCCATGATGGTTTTGCCCTGACGTGGACGTGGAGCCTGCCACGGACCGCCGTAGAAGGTTTTATCAAGATGGATATGCATATCCTGCGTCGCGGGCAGCAGCAGCGCCTCCTGCGCATCCCATGACGGTAGCGTGCTGTCACCCTGGCCCGCCGAGGTCAGCTGGTCAATTTTGCCGTCGCGCACGCTGATGTCGTAAAGACCGGTCCGGGTCGCGACGACGTCGTCATCCTCACGGATAAAACCCTCTTCCAGTCGCACATTGCGCAGCAGATAGTGGTCCTGTCGGGGCAGGGCGGCGGGCTGGTCGGGATTGATGGCGGGCAACGATGAGCGGGTCTCGGCACTGGCCTGACCAAGACCGGCGGCCAGCAAGCCGCCTGCGGCGGTCCAGCGAACGCTTTGCCCCAGGAAATCACGGCGGCTCGGCGAAGAGGAAATAGGCATCAGAGGCTCCTGCAAAGTGAACAAGGTCTTAATCTGACAAACGACGCGTCACCCTGCTGCGTTATTTTCCACTGACGGCTATTCGATATTTCACTGCCAGCGCAGCTTGCCGAATGCCGCCAGTGACGCCGCCAGTTCGCGCTGCAGCGGATCCTGAGGATGACGGCAGAACAGCGCCAGTTCAAAGGTATTAATCACCGGCAGACCCTGTTCAGGACCCAGAACCCGGTGCTCCGGCAGACGGCAGCTGGCAGGCAGTAACGTCAGCCCCAGCCCCTGTGCACTGGCGGCGGCCAGCGCGACCAGGCTGGCGCTGCTGTAGCTGATGCGCCAGCTGCGGCCCAGCGCATCAAGCGTCTGACAGACCTCATCGCGATAGAGCCCCTGCTGGGGAAACAGCACCAGCGGGACCGGCGTCTGCTCAAAGCAGGGCCACTCTGCACTGTCGAGCCACAGCAGCGGTTCAGGACGCGACGCCAGCGGACGGTCGCCAGCGGGCTGTTTAATCAGCATGATGTCCAGCTCTTCACGCTGCCAGGCACGACGAAGCTCCACCTGCATACCGCTCATCACATCCAGCCGCAGCTGCGGATGATCACGACTGAAGTGCGCCAGCAGACCGGCTGTGGGGGCGGCAAAATCTTCCGGCACGCCAAGGCGCAGCACGCCATCGCGCCACTGATCACTCAGTACATCGTGCGCTTCCCCGTTCAGCGCAATAATTCGCCGGGCGTAGCCTAAAAGTTTTTCGCCTTCTTCGGTGATCTGTACCTGATGCGAGGAGCGGACCAGCAGTTCTTTGCCGACCATCTCCTCCAGCCGCCGCACCTGCTGGCTGACGGTAGACTGCGACAGGTGCACCCGGTCGGCGGCGCGGGTAAAGCTGGCGGTTTCGCACACCGCCACAAAGCTGAGCAGTTGTTGCGGAGTGAACATCGGCTGACGATTCATTTTTCCACTACCTGGCAGAGTAATATTTCATTTCCAGATAGTAGCGACTGCTGTCAGGCTGGCAACTTTTAATGGCGTAGATTTCATATGAAGAGAGAGAACAATCTGCTGCTGGTGGCGCTTGTGCTGGCCGGGCTGAATATGCGGCCACTGATGACCTCGGTCAGTCCGTTACTCGGTGAGCTGCGGCAGAGCATCGGTCTGTCACCGCTGGCGGCGTCGCTGCTGCCTGCAGTGCCGATGATGATGATGGGTGCCATTGCCCTGGTCAGTGCGCCGCTGATGCAGCGCTTTGCGGTGCGCAAATTACTGCTGGGCGGGCTGTTACTGCTGCTGCTGGCGCTGGTGAGTCGATGGTTTGTGCCGGACGGACGCGGGCTGGTGCTGACTGCCGTGCCGGGTGGGGCGGGCATTGGTATCGTCCAGATGGCGATGCCGGGATTGATCCGTCAGCGCTTTGGCAGCCGCAGTGCGGGCGTGACCGGACTATGGGCAGCGGCGCTGATGGGCGGCGGCGGGATTGGCGCGGCGATCTCGCCGTGGCTGAGTGCACATGCTGGCTGGCAGGGGACACTGAGCAGCTGGGCGCTGCCGGTGGTGCTGGCTATCCTGCTCTGGCTGTTGATCACCACCACGCCACCCGCAGCCCGCACGGAGGCCGACGCGCTGCCTTCGCTGTGGCGAAAAACCCGCGCCTGGACGCTGGCGCTGAGCTTCGGGCTGGTGAACGGCGGTTACGCCATTTGTGTTGCCTGGCTGCCCGATTTTTACCATCAGCGTGGCTGGAGTGCGCAGGCGGGCGGTTCACTGCTCGGCATGATGATCGGCTGTCAGGTTACCGGTGCGCTGCTGCTGCCGTTGCTGGCGCGGGGCCGCGATCGTCGACCATTGCTGCTGCTGACCCTGGCCATGCAGTTCTGCGGCATGCTCGGCTTCCTGTTTGCACCACAGCTGGCACCGTGGTTCTGGGCGGGGATGGCGGGCTTCGGGCTTGGCGGGGCGTTTCCGCTGGCACTGGTGCTGGCGCTGGATCATCTGGAGCAGCCCCAGGCTGGCGCGCGGCTGGTGGCCTTTATGCAGGGCGTCGGCTTTATTATTGCGGGCAGCATGCCGTTTATCGCCGGTCAGCTGCATGCGCTCACCGGAAATTTCACCAGCGTCTGGATTCTGCAGGCGGCGGTCACGCTGCTGCTGATTGTGCTTAATCTGCGTTTTCATCCGCACAGCTATCAGCGCGCCTTCCCGGAGATAAATCGGTGATTTTGGTCCGACCAATTACGG
The DNA here is from genome assembly GCF_004792415.1 of Pantoea vagans. Classification (NCBI taxonomy): domain Bacteria; kingdom Pseudomonadati; phylum Pseudomonadota; class Gammaproteobacteria; order Enterobacterales; family Erwiniaceae; genus Pantoea; species Pantoea vagans. Next base: position 3,152,956 of record NZ_CP038853.1, on the reverse strand, counting down.
CAATATTTTTCTCTGGTTCACACTCCGGGAAAATTCGCGCAACTTCTGTTGCCATAGATTAACAATGCATTAACTATCTGTTGCCATAAGCCCCGATACAGCGGTTTGGTCTGACCAATCCGGGGGCAGATGGCATACAGTATTGCACCTGCATGCCACATCACCTTTTCCTCTGGAGATACTGGCATGCAGATCTGGCAACAAAACTACGATCCGCTGGGTAATATCTGGCTCTCAAGCCTGGTCGCGCTGATCCCGATTCTGTTTTTCTTCTTTGCACTGATTAAGCTGAAGATGAAAGGCTATCTGGCCGCCACCACCACCGTGGTGCTGGCGCTGCTGGTGGCGCTGTTTCTCTATCAGATGCCCGTTGCCCAGGCGCTGGCCGCCGTGGTGTACGGCTTTCTCTATGGGCTGTGGCCGATTGCCTGGATTATTGTCGCCGCCGTGTTCGTCTACAAAATCTCGGTCAAAACCGGCCAGTTCGATATTATCCGTGCCTCTATCCTCTCCATTACCCCCGATCAGCGTCTGCAGATGCTGATTGTCGGCTTCTCGTTCGGGGCGTTTCTGGAAGGCGCGGCAGGTTTTGGTGCGCCGGTGGCGATTACCGCCGCGCTGCTCGTGGGGCTGGGCTTTAATCCGCTTTACGCTGCCGGGCTCTGCCTGATTGTGAATACCGCGCCGGTCGCGTTTGGCGCAATGGGCATTCCGATTATCGTGGCGGGTCAGGTCACCGGACTGGATAGCTTCGCCATCGGCCAGATGGCCGGACGCCAGCTGCCGCTGCTGACGCTGATTGTGCTGTTCTGGATTATGGCAATTATGGATGGCTGGCGCGGCGTGAAAGAGACCTGGCCAGCGGTCGTTGTGGCGGGTGGATCCTTTGCCCTTGCCCAGTTCCTCAGCTCCAACTTCCTGGGGCCGGAGCTGCCCGATATTATCTCGTCGCTCGCCTCGCTGATTTCGCTGACGCTGTTCCTGCGGGTCTGGAAACCGGTGCGCATCTTTCGTTTTGCCGATGCAGAGGCGAAGCACGGTGATGTGCTGCAACCGCCACAGAAGTATCGGCTGGGGCAGGTGATCCGGGCGTGGATGCCGTTCCTGTTTCTCACCGCCACCGTCACGCTCTGGAGCATCCCGCCATTTAAAGCGCTGTTCGCCAAAGGTGGTGCACTCTATGAGTGGGTGCTGGCTGTGCCGGTGCCGATGCTGAATGAGCTGGTGGCGCGGATGCCGCCCGTGGTCGGCAGTGCAACGCCTTATCCGGCGATCTTTAAGCTGGATCTGGTTTCCGCCACCGGCACCGCCATTTTAATTGCGGCGATTATGGCGATGCTGTTCCTGCGCATGAAGCCAAAGGCAGCGCTGCAGACCTTTGGTGAAACGCTGAAAGAGCTGGCGCTGCCGATCTACTCCATCGGGATGGTGCTGGCCTTTGCGTTTATCTCCAACTACTCCGGTCTCTCTGCCACGCTTGCTCTGGCGCTGGCGCACACCGGCCACGCGTTTACCTTCTTCTCGCCGTTCCTGGGCTGGCTGGGCGTCTTCCTGACCGGATCCGATACCTCATCGAATGCGCTGTTTGCCGCGTTACAGGCGACTACTGCCCAGCAGATCGGCGTTTCCGATGTTCTGCTGGTGGCGGCTAATACTACCGGCGGTGTGACGGGTAAAATGATCTCGCCGCAGTCGATCGCCATCGCCTGTGCGGCGGTCGGGCTGGTGGGAAAAGAGTCCGACCTGTTCCGGTTTACGGTTAAACACAGCCTGATTTTCACCTGTATGGTGGGGGTGATTACCACGCTTCAGGCCTACGTCTTCCCCTGGATGATCCCATGAGCAATACTGCCGATCCGCTGCTGACACGCCTGCGGGCCTATATCACCGAACATCAGCTCGAACCGGGCATGCGCCTGCCCGCCGAGCGCCAGCTCTCTGCGGAGCTCGGCGTCTCACGCTCCTCGCTGCGTGAAGCGATACAGCAGCTGATCAGCAGCGGCATGCTCATCAGCCGGCGCGGCGGCGGCACCTGGATTCGTCAGCAGCTGGCACCCTGGTCGGAACAGCGCATCGTCGAACCGATTCGCCAGCTGCTGCGCGACGATCCCGACTACCGCTACGACATTCTGGAAGCGCGCCATGCCATCGAGGCCAGTACTGCCTGGCATGCGGCACTGCGCGCGACCGATGCCGACAAAGAGAAGCTGCAGTACGCCTTTGACGCCACCCTGAAGCTGAAAGAGAGTGACGATCCCGACCTCGCTGCCCAGGCGGATGTGCGCTTCCATCTGGCGATTGCCGAGGCGTCACACAATGTGGTGCTGCTGCAGACCATGCGCGGCTTTTTCGAGCTGCTGCAGTCGTCGGTGATGCAGAGCCGTCAGCGCATGTACACCCAGCCAGCCATTTTTGCCCGCCTGACGGAACAGCATCGGGCACTGCTGGATGCGATCCTCGCGGGCGACGCCGACGCGGCCCGTCAGGCGGCGATGCAGCATCTGGGCTTTGTCCATACCACGCTGAAAAGTCTCCATGAAGATGAAGCGCGCCAGGCGCGCATCACCCGCTTACCGGATAACGACACACGCAACCCAAAGGAATCTGACTGATGATTATCTCAGCTGCCAGTGACTATCGCGCCGCCGCGCAACGTATCCTGCCGCCGTTCCTGTTTCACTATCTTGATGGCGGGGCTTACGCCGAGCACACCCTGCGACGCAACGTGGAGGACCTTTCTGACGTGGCGCTGCGCCAGCGCATTCTGAAGAACATGTCTGAACTGAGCCTCGAAACGAAATTATTTAATGAAACCCTGTCGATGCCGGTTGCGCTGGCACCGGTCGGCCTGTGCGGCATGTATGCCCGTCGCGGCGAAGTGCAGGCGGCGCGTGCGGCAGCCCTGAAAGGCATTCCGTTTACCCTGTCGACAGTCTCGGTCTGCCCGATTGAAGAGGTGGCCCCGCAGATCAATCGTCCGATGTGGTTCCAGCTTTACGTGCTGCGTGACCGCGGCTTTATGCGCAATGCGCTGGAGCGTGCAAAAGCCGCTGGTTGTTCAACGCTGGTGTTTACCGTGGATATGCCGACGCCGGGCGCGCGTTATCGCGATGCGCACTCCGGGATGAGCGGTAATCACGCGGCGCTGCGTCGTTACTGGCAGGCGGTCACCCATCCACAGTGGGCGCTGGATGTGGGACTGCAGGGCCGCCCGCACGATCTGGGGAACATCTCCGCCTATCTCGGCAAGCCGACCGGGCTGGAAGATTATATTGGCTGGCTGGCGAACAACTTTGATCCCTCGATCTCGTGGCGCGATCTGGAGTGGATCCGCGAGTTCTGGGATGGGCCGATGGTGATCAAGGGCATTCTCGATCCGGAAGATGCGCGCGACGCGGTACGCTTTGGCGCGGATGGCATCGTGGTCTCGAATCACGGCGGACGCCAGCTGGATGGCGTGCTCTCCTCAGCCCGTGCGCTGCCAGCGATTGCCGATGCGGTCAAAGGTGACATCACTATTCTGGCGGACAGCGGCATTCGCAACGGGCTGGATGTGGTGCGGATTATTGCGCTGGGCGCAGACAGCGTGCTGCTGGGACGGGCGTTTATCTATGCGCTGGCGACCCATGGACAGCGCGGCGTGGAAAACCTGCTGAACCTGATTGAGAAAGAGATGCGCGTGGCCATGACGCTGACCGGCGCAAAATCGATAAGTGAAATTACCCGCGATTCGCTGGTGCAGGCGGAGGCGCTGCTGACACCCACAAGCACGGTATCACGTCCCCGCGCGGTGAGTTAGCCTGCGAAAATGAATGTATTGTCTATACTTAGCTTCTTTACCAACAGGAGGAATGACATGACCATTCATAAGAAAGGTTCGGCGCACTGGGAAGGCGATATTAAAGGCAAAGGCACCGTCAGCACCGAAAGCGGCGTGCTGAGCCAGCAGCCTTATGGCTTTAATACCCGTTTCGAAGGCGTCAAAGGCACCAACCCGGAAGAGCTGATTGGTGCAGCGCATGCGGCCTGTTTCTCCATGGCACTGTCGCTGATGCTGGGCAATGCGGGCCATAAGCCGGAAAGCATTGATACCACGGCTGACGTGTCGCTGGATAAAAAAGGCGACGGCTTTGCCATCACCAAAGTGGCGCTGACCAGCACCATCTCCCTGCCGGGCATTGATGAGTCGACCTTCGACGAAATCATCAACAAAGCCAAAGCGGGCTGCCCGGTTTCTCAGGTCCTGAACGCGGAAATTACGCTGGATTACACCCTGAACAACTGATGCCGGCAACGGGTCGCCTTTTAGTGGCCCGGACGTTATGCTATGCCTCCCGGTCCTGTTGCTGACCGGAACAGATGCGCCTTCTGGCGCATCTTCGCTTTCTGATTAGGGGAGACCGAGGTGACAAGATACCGGGCGGCCAAAAAGTACTGGAAGATGGTGCTGGTTCTGTTGTGCATTTGCGGCGCGCTGCTGCTGATACGCTGGGCTGCCATGATCTGGGCCTGAGCAGATGAAGTGGATAAGTCGCCACTCGCTGGGCATATTAGTGATGGTAATTATCGTACTGGAAGCGGTTCATTTTCTGCTTACCGCCTCGTGGCTGCCGTGGCGATAAACGCACTCACACAAAGGCATCCTCGCGCCGTTTAGTCCGCACGTCACTGCGCGCAATGCGATAAGCCTTACGCGGATCGCCCACCACAAACTCAAACGTTGGCGTGTAGTAAAATGGCAACCAGCCGCCATAGCTGCTCTCCCACTCCCATCGGACGGGGCAGGGCCACAGAATGCCATCATACAAAAGATAGTAAACCCAGCGTCCACCAGGACGACGGGGGCGTGATGTTTTCATGGGATTCACAACGGTAATGGGTAACAACAGCTTATATTTTGTACGCTAAAGCGCCAGCTTGCAATGTTGCAGCCCTGCTTTATTGAATCTGGTCCTGAATCAGCGATGGACCTCACCACAAAGCAGGACCACATTCGGTCTGACTTTATGAATACGGTTTGCCATCGTTTCACAGTCCACCTTCGTCGGATAGATGCGCTCCGAGACCGGCAGCGCTTCGCAGGCATCGTAGCCACACGCGCTCACTAACAACACAAATCCTATCAACATAGATCCTCTCCTTTACACGGTCTGGTGGTCCGGACTGTGGTGCTTTTTATCCCTTTTTAACATCCAGTATAGACAAACGTGACGGGGCGGCATTGTCAGTGTGAGCTATGACCTGCCGGGCAGCGGTCTGCGGCAGGATGAGGGCTGGGTAAGACGAGGGCGCAGGCGGAGAGTCAGCCAGCGAAATACCAGGCGGGCAGCAGCGCAATCAGGTTATTCAGGGTGTGCAGGAAGATGGGCAGCGCCAGACTGTTACTCCGCAGCCGCGCATAGCAGAGCAGCAGTGAAAACAGCGTCAGAGCGATAAGGGTCTGCCAGTGCACATACTGTGTATGCATCACCGCAAACAGCAGTGAGGTCAGCAGCATGCAGGCGAAACGACTGCGCGGCGCCCACAGCAGAAAACCCTGTAACAGGAAACCGCGGAACAACACCTCTTCAAATACCGGCGCCAGCAGTACGGCGGTCAGCAGCAGGATCAACAGCGAATTGCGTCCCTGCTGGGCCTGCATCACCAGCCAGCCTTCCGGCTGCATGAACTGCATCTGTGCCGCCATCAGCACAAACAGCGCGCCGGTAAACAGCAGAGTTTGCAGCGTATAGAGTTCACCCAGCGGCAAATCGGTGCGGCGCTGGCAGTAGAAGCGATAAAGCGGATAGATAACAGCAAATTCAAACAGGCAGAGTACGGGCACCAGCAGGCCGTCATTACGCAGCACGCTGTAATTAGGGAACAGCGTGATCAGCATGGTAACCAGGTAATAGACCACAAAGCTGCCGACGTAGAACAGCGTCAGGGTCACTCTGTCGGAATTGGTGTTCATAGGCGACTCAGCCAGCGAAGGTAAGCGCATAGTAGCAATGCACCCGATCGCTGTCGAGTGAGCCTGTTACACATTATTTAAGCGCAAAATGTTAGCCGCAGACTAAACACCAGAACACCCGGGCCGATAACTGATGAAACTAATCTGGTCAGCAACGCATGTTGTATTGCAGGCCTGTGATCTCAACCCCTGGCTGTGTAGTGAGCACTCTTAATGACTTTTAACCCTCCGGCGCCGCCGTCGCCGCCATTCAGACATGCCGCTGAAGATCGCACTGTCCGCTTTACGCGGCGCAGCCTGCGTACGCTTTCGCTGCTGCTGTGTGGTGTGCTGGTGCTCTCGATGCTGATGGTGCTGCTGATTGCACAGCGTCAGAACAGCGCATCGGTTGAGCATGACCGCATGCTGATGCAGCAGACGTGGCAAAATCGTCAGGAGGCGATGGTCACTGATATCCGGGATTATGCCTTCTGGGGAGAGGCCTGGCGCAATCTCCATGTCAGGGTGAACAAGGTCTGGGCGTTTGACGAAGAGAACTTCGGACCGGGTCTTTACGAAGAGTATCACTATGAAGGCGTGTTCGTGGTCGACGGCAAAGGTCGCACTACCTACAGCGTGATTAATGGGCAACTGGCGGATACGTCGCTGGAAGCGTGGCTGGGTAACGAGACACCGGTGCTTATTGCGGCAGCGCGTCAGCTCAATAATAAAGCGATGACCCGCAATGCGCTGATTAACCATCTGCCCGCGATTGTGGTGGCTGCACCTATCAGCAGCGGTAAACTGCCGAACGTGCCGCCTATGGCCGGACCTGCGTCAATCATGGTGTTCGTGAATCTGTTCACACCCGCCAAATTACAGGCACTTGGCGCGACGCTGGATGTGCGCGAACTGCGTCTGCCCACCAGTCAGGAAGATGCCCTGCGTGAACCGCGAATGGTACTCCCGTTGCCAGGCAGCGAGCCGATTGTGCTGCGCTGGACGTCAAAAATGCCGGGCATGGGCCTGATCGGGTTGCTGCTGCCACTGCTGCTGATGACGGCGATCATCATCGGCATCATCACCCATCGCGTCAGCCGCCATGCGCTCTCCAATGCGATTCTCTCTGACCGCCGCTTTGCCATGCTGGCAATCAGTCAGCAGGAGCTTGCCAACAGTGAAGCGCGGTTTCGCGATCTCGCTGAGGCGGCGTCAGACTGGATTTGGGAAACGGATGAAGAGGGCCGTCTGATCTATCTGTCCGCGCGTTTTCATACCCTTACCGGCCACGACATCACACACTGGCTGGGACGTCACATCGATCACCTGCTGACTCATCCCAGTCATTCGCTGGTCGCCTGGCTGCTGCGGCAGGAGGCGGAAGAGCAACAGATGCCGCTGCGCTGTCAGTTTATGTCGGCTCAGGGGCACCGCCGCATCGGTCAGTTGGTGGCGAAAACCATCTGGCATGATGCGCGACGTATCGGGTTTCGCGGCACGGTATCGGACATTACCCAGGGCATGGAAGCAGAGGCACGCATTCAGTTTCTGTCGCGTCACGACGTTTTAACCGGTCTGTCGAACCGCGTGCAGCTGCTGGAGTTTCTGACGCTGCACCTTGCGCTGCCTGATGGCGCTGCGCCGCTGACGCTGATTACCCTCGATCTCGATCAGTTCCGGCCAATCAATGAAACCTGGGGTCATGCGGCGGGCGATGAGGTACTGAGTCAGATAGCGCAGCGTCTGAAGCACTGTATCGGCCCGCAGGAGCTGGTGGCGCGGCTGAGCGGAGATGAATTTGTCCTGGTGTTGCGGGAAACGAACCGTGAGCGGATCGATCAGCGTTGTGCTCAGCTGGTGCACGAAGTTCAGCAGCCAGTCAGCACCGGCCAGCATGTCCACTATCTCACCATCAGCATGGGCATTGCCTGTGCGCCGCAGGATGCCAGCCATCCGGAGGCGCTGCTGCAGATGGCGGATATCGCACTGAATGAAGCACGCGATGCGGGACGTAATCAGTGGGTCTGGTACGCCAATGAAATGGCGAGCCAGCGCGAAGATAAGCGTGAAATGGCGCGGCGCATTGAGAAAGCGCTGACTAACAACGAATTCCGTCTGCACTATCAGCCCCGTTATCAGCTGCTGACCGGTCAGCTGGCCGGCGCTGAAGCGCTGATTCGCTGGCAGATTGCCCCGGATCAGTGGATTACGCCTGACCACTTTATTCCGCTGGCGGAAGAGAGCGGTCTGATCGCCACTATCAGCGACTGGGTTCTGATGCGCGCCTGCCAGGATGCGCTGGGCTGGGGCGGCGATCGCTATGTGTCAGTCAATATTTCGCCGATGGAGTTTCGCACCAGCGATCTTGTGCAACGGGTGGCAGATGCGCTGGCGAAAAGTGGTCTGCCAGCGACAAGGCTGGAGCTGGAGATCACGGAGAATGTCACCTTTGAACATCCGCAGCATGCGCTGGAGGTGATGCAGGGCTTACGGTCGCTGGGCGTAAGGTTAACCGTTGACGATTTCGGCACCGGCTATGCCGCGCTGGGCTACCTGAAGACCTTCCCGTTTAACGGTCTGAAAATTGATCGCTCCTGGATGAAAGATTTCCCGGAGTCGCAGCAGGCGCAATCGGTCGTAGCGGGCATTATTGCGCTGGCACGCGCTTTTGCGCTGACGATCACGGCGGAGGGAATTGAGACAGAAGCGCAGCTGAACCAGCTAAAACAGCTCTCGTGCGAAGAGGGGCAAGGCTACTTCCTCGGTCGGCCGATGCCGCTGGCTGCATTCAGTACGCTTCTGGAAAGAACAACGCAGAATCAGGCTGAGCCGGTTTAACGGACTTTGACCGCCACGGCGGTCATCAGCATTGCGCAGACAACAAAAATAATCAGTTCCATCATGACCTCCACAGGACTAAGAATAGTCTTAAGATAGTGTAGCGGCTCACTGTGCTTTTTTTAGGCAGTGAGTGCGATTAATCTTAAAAAATGCCCCTGTGTGATACCCGGAACCGCGCTCACTGTAACAACTTTACCTTTTCCGGCTTCTGGTCAGCAGGCACGCTTTGCTACTCTTGGGGCAGGTTTTACACGTCCAACAGGAGAACAAACGTGAAATTTTATGGAAAAGGGCTGCTGGTAGTGGGTCTGTTTGCATTAACCGCCTGTCAGTCTGCCAGTAAACCTGACACCGCCAGTGTGCCGCAGGATCCTGAAGCCGATCGCTGCGGTGCCTCTCAGTTTCAGAACTATGTCGGCAAACCGTTAACCGTGCTTCAGGGTCAACACTTTGAACAGCAGGTGCGTCCAATCCCCTATAATTCTGCGGTCACCATGGACTTCAACCTCAACCGGCTTAACTTCCTGGCCGACAAAAATGGCAATATCAGCTCAGTTTATTGTGGCTGACGGCCGGTCTGTCATAGGCTTGTCATAACGGCAGGCGAGGATAGCAGCGCGTTTAAGAAACTTCCTCGTCACACAATAAATAGTGCTCGTCTTGTTTATTCCCGCCCCGGCGGGAATTTTTTTAGCGCCTTCGGGCCGGAACAGGAGCGGAGAAGATGAAACGCATAATCGGGGTACTGCTGCCCACGTTGTTCCTCAGCAGCACGCTGGCACAGGCCTCCAGTGAAGAGGCCTGGCAGAAGAGCCGTCAGATCATGACGCAGGCATGTATTAACGCCAGCCACCTGAGCAAAGTAAAGGTACTGGGCGAGCCGATTGAGTATGACGACAGCACAGGTTACAGCGCACTGTTGCTGGAGGGGCGCTATCCCCAGCAGCATATGAAAAACAGGCGTGGACGGGAGCTCTGCCTGTTTCAGCGCAGCAGCGGACGGGCCAGCGTCAGCGAAGCGGATAAACTGCGCTGGGTGAAGTAAACCGCTGGTTCACACATCCGGCTGCGTGTCGATGAGCTGTGCCAGCAGGGTGCGATACCGCTGCAACTGCGCCTCATCGCCTTCGACTTCCAGTTTGTCGATCACCCGCGCAATCAGTGCTTTACTGGTCGCGGGTTCTCCCGCCTCCATAATTTCACGCAGAATAACCGCCAGCAGATCGGACTCTGGCGGTGTTCGCCAGTTCGGGCTGTTGAAATAGTCACTGATAGCGCGGCTGGCACTGTTCGTTTGCACTCTCATTTCCCTACCTCCGCTGAAACACTACCCCGGCCCTTACACAGGTGTAAGAGCATCTATGCATGTCATAAGCTGAACTGCCTCAGCGTAGCCGGATGGTCTGGACCGTTTTTTAGCGGAGGACGTCGCGCCAGGCAGAATGATCGCCACATCGCCACGACTGGCGATTTTTTAAACATAGAAGCGGCGTGAATCGTTGTCAGTAACAGAATGACATATTTTTTCATATTGATGAGGCATGGTTGAGGAAGAGGGTGCCAGGGCAGGCCGTCGGCCACGGCATTCACGCTGTAAACTGCTGGTCAGAGAAAATTTTCGCGGGTAATTGCGCTGAATCAAGAGGAATCCGGTCTTTTGCCGTTTGTGCCATGTTATGTCGGTCACGTTGAAAATCGTCGCGTTAAACTAAGTACTCACTCTCTTTGAATCATCTGCTCATGCCACGCACTATTGAACCCTGGAAGATAAACCTGATCTCGGTCTGGTTTGGCTGTTTTTTTACTGGCCTGGCCATCAGCCAGATTATCCCGTTTCTGCCGCTCTACCTTGAGCAGCTTGGCGTCACCGGAGGCGAGTCCCTGAGTCTCTGGTCGGGGCTCACCTTCAGTATCACCTTCGTAGTTTCGGCGGCGGTCGCCCCGTTATGGGGCAGTCTGGCCGATCGCAAAGGCCGTAAACTGATGCTGCTGCGTGCGGCGTTTGGTATGGGCGTGGTGATCCTGCTGCAGGCTTTTGTCACCGAAGCCTGGCAGTTGCTGCTGCTGCGCGCCCTGATGGGGCTGACCTCCGGCTATATCCCCAACGCGATGGCGCTGGTGGCGGCTCAGGTGCCGCGTGAACGCAGCGGCTGGGCGCTGAGCTGTGTCTCCACCGGACAGATTGGCGGTGTGATTCTGGGGCCGATGCTGGGTGGGCTGCTGGCTGACTGGGTCGGTTTGCGCACGGTATTTATCGTCACCGCGGCGCTGCTGATGGTCAGCTTTCTGGTGACGCTGTTCCTGATTAAAGAGACCGGTTACACCCCGGTGAGTAAAAAAGAGAAGCTCAGCGGACGCGAGGTTTTCCGCTCGCTGGACAACCCCAGGCTGATGCTCTGCCTGTTTTTCACCACCATGGTGATCCAGATGTGCAACGGTTCGGTGAACCCGATCCTGACGCTATTTGTGCGCGAGCTGGCGCCCACCGCAGAGAATATCGCGTTTCTCAGTGGCGTAATTGCGGCACTGCCCGGCGTCTCTGCACTGCTGGCCGCGCCACGTTTGGGACGACTCGGCGATCGCATCGGTACGCAGCGTATCCTGCTGGCAACGATGGTTATCTCGCTGCTGCTGTTTATCGCGATGTCTTTTGTCACCAGTGCCACGCAGCTGGGCGTCTTACGTTTTCTGCTGGGCTTCGCCGATGGCGCGATGATGCCTGCGGTGCAGACGCTGCTGGTGCGTCACTCGCGCGACAATATTACAGGCCGGATCTTCGGTTATAACCAGTCGTTTATGTATCTTGGCAATGTTGCTGGCCCATTACTGGGCGCAGCGGTCTCGGCGGTGGCAGGTTTCCGCTGGGTCTTTTGTGCCACCGCCGTTGTAGTGCTGATTAACGTGCTGTTTCTGAAACGCTTTTACCGGCGTCCGAAGACTGTGCTGCCCGCGTCGGCTGACAAATCGTCAGTTCAGCCTGCCAGCGCTGCTGAGTCAGCAAAAACTCAGGACTGACGCTGGGGCTCCAGGAGTCATCACCGCCGACGCCCATATGGAAGGCATCCAGGTGCAGCCAGCAGCCCGCTTCCGGACGCAGAAGGTGGCGGTGGGATGCTTCACGCAGTTGCTCCAGACTGAAGCGGCTCAGTGAGAAAGCAAAATCGCCGCTGACCTGCCAGCTGCCGCTGTCGAGCTGGTGGGTGCCGCCACGCAGACCATTCTCACCGGGGAAAACGTAGGGGGTTGAAAGCTGATCCAGCGGCAATTGCCAGCGTGAGAACTGCGCGGCCAGCTGGCGATCGGGATAGTTTTCATGCGGTCCCAGGCCGAGCCAGCTTACCTGCTGCGGTATCTGCGCCAGCTCGCAGCGCAATCCGATGCGTGCGGGTGGCGGTAATCCGCGTGACTGCTCAACGGAAAGCTGTAGCTGCAACTCCCCCTGCGCATTGATCAGATAACGCTTACGGCTGATAAAGGCGAGCTTGCCACTGGCGAGCCAGCTATGCAGCGTCTCAATCTGTACCGCCTGCGGCAACGCATGCGCGGCTATCGACACCAGCTGGCTGCTCATCTGGTCATATCCCGCCGCCTTCCAGCGCTCGACCCACGCATTGGGATCTACCCGTTCCGCTTCGCTGGTGCCGATGTCATTGTCCAGCGGCGCGCGAATAAAGCAGTCCTGAAGCGGCGAGAGCAGCGTCGGTGTCTCATTGACGAACCACTGCGTCAGTTCACCGCTGTGGCGTGAAAAATGCCAGCGTTGCTGCTGATGGGTGACGATAATCTCACTGGCGTCATCATGGAGGACGGGTGCTTCAGCTTTCTCCGGCAGCGGGGGTAACGCCAGCAGCGAAGGCAGCGCCCACTGATGCCAGGCGACACGCCAGCCAGCCTCGCTCCAGCGTGTCGGGTGAATCTGATGAACAGCAACATTAAGCCAGCATTCGCCCTGTAAGGCGGGCGGTGACGGCAGAGTGATCCGCTGCTGACCCTGTGGGCCGATATCCAGTAAAACTTCACCTTCCGTCACCACCTGGCCTTGCTGCTCAATGCGCCAGCGCAGCACTTCATTGTCACTGTGACGGAATAAGTAGTCGCTGCTGACCGTAACGCTCAGCGGGTCGCCGGGATCGACGGTGAACTGCCAGAACTGCTGGGCGCGCTGCGCCTCATACAGCGCCGGATGCGGCGTGCGATCGGCAAACACCAGCCCGTTCATACAGAACTGACGATCGTTGGGCTTATCGCCAAAATCGCCGCCGTAGGCCTGCCAGGGCTGGCCCTGCTCGTCATAGCGGGTCAGGCTCTGATCAACCCAGTCCCAGACGAAGCCGCCCTGCAGACGTGGAAACTGGCGGAATGCCTCCCAGTATTTAGCGAAGCCGCCAAAGCTGTTGCCCATCGCATGCGCGTACTCACACAGGATCAGCGGACGGGTTTCGCCCGGCAGACCGATCCACTTTTTCAGCGACCACTTCGGCACCGCCGGGAACGGCTGATCTTCATCGACCCTGGCGTACATCGGGCAGATGATATCGGTTGCGGCGGTGTCGGCACCACCGCCTTCATACTGCACCGGACGTGTAGGATCGCTGCTTTTCACCCAACGGTAGAGCGCATCGTGTGTCGCGCCATGTCCCGACTCATTGCCCAGCGACCAGATAATAATGCTGCAGTGATTACGATCGCGCTGCACCATACGCGTCACGCGTTCGCTAAAGGCAGCGAACCAGCGGGGATCGTCGGAGAGCCGGTTCATCGGCTGCATGCCGTGGGTTTCGATATTCGCTTCATCCACCACATAAAGCCCGTACTGGTCGCACAACCGATACCAGAGCGGATGATTAGGGTAGTGCGAGCAGCGCACCGCGTTGAAATTGTGCTGCTTCATCAGCTCAATGTCGCGGCGCATCGTTGCCTCATCCACCACCTGACCGCGCTCCGGATGGTGTTCGTGGCGGTTAGTGCCACGGATCAGCAGCGCTTTGCCGTTGAGACAGAGCACGCCGTTATCGATAGTGACCTGACGGAAGCCGACATCATACGCTTCCACCTCGATCAGCTGCTGATCCCCATCCAGCAGCGCCAGCGTGGCGCGATAGAGGTGTGGCGTTTCAGCGCTCCACAGGGCGGGCCGTTCCACCGGCAGGCTGAGGAGGGCGCGTTCAGGATAGTGGCCTCGCTCGTCAATAATGGCACTGCCCAGCGGCTGCTGACACTGCGCAACCGGCTGTTCACCCTGCCACAGCGTCAGGCGCAGCTGATAACCGGAGGTGACGTCAGGCGGCAAGGCAACGCGCACCTGGGCGCGCAGCTCAGCACGGTAATACTCCGGGCTGAGCCGGGTTTCCAGCTGCACGTCAGCCAGATGCACCTGCGGCTTATGCAGTAACGTGACATCGCGGAAAATGCCGCTCATCCGCCACATATCCTGGTCTTCCAGATAGCTGCCGTCGCTCCAGCGCAGCACCATCACCGCCAGCCGGTTTTTGCCCGGTCGCAGATAAGGGCTCAGGTCGAATTCGGCGGGCAGGCGGCTGTCCTGAGAGTAGCCAATCCACTGTCCGTTGCACCACAGATGAAAGGCTGAATTAACGCCGTCAAAGATGATGCGTGTCTGCCCGGAAGTGAGCCAGGCGGCGTCCGTGCTGAATGTGAGCGAGTAACATCCTGTCGGGTTCTCTTTGGGTACAAACGGGGGATTGACCGGAATCGGATACTGCACGTTGGTGTAAATGGGCGCATCAAAGCCGTGCATCTGCCAGTTTGCCGGGACCGGAATCGTGCTGGCATCCGGCAGATCCTGCAGTAACCAGCTGGCCGGGATCGCCTCAGGCTGCGCAAAGTAACTGAAACCCCACTCCCCATTCAGGCTCTGCAGTGACACCGAGGGCGTGTCATCACGCGCCGCCGCTTCGTCCCGCCAGCTGGCAAAAGGCGGGTGCGCATCCAGCCGATGCAGCGAGGTCACGACCGGATTTTCCCAGTCGCGCCGGGAGAGGATGTCACTGAAAGCAGCCTGTGAGAGAGTCATGGTTATATCCTGTAAATGTGATGCGCTCACAATGCGCAAAATTGTTCAGGCTGTAAAGCGTTCGCCATCCCGATTTGCACAAATAGTTTGCCCGGAAAGCGGGCCGCAATGTTGAGAATGTGGCGGCTTACTGACTGTAAAACGTTAAGTCTGGTCAGCAAAGATGAATAGCGGCCGGATGCGGAGGAATCTCACTTGTCGCCATGCGGGTGGCTTCATACACTCAGCCCGATTTCATCACCCTGAGGTAAATATGGTACGAATCGTTAAGCTGGCTGCCGTTGTGGCATTAGTGACTGCATTAAGTGGATGTCTTTTCCCGCCTCCTGGCGGCGGCGGTGGAGGAGGTGGTGGCTGGGGCGGACCTGGCGGCGGGCCGGGCCGTGGATTTGTCGATCCCCGCTAAGCCCTGCCTGTTGAATGCTGGCAGGCGAAACGTTTAACAGCGGTGATGTTTGCCCGCAAAACGTTTCGCCTGCAAAGTTAGCCGGAAATCGCCGTGAAAAGCGCAGCGGTGCAGGCTAACTCGCTGAAAAAAGGTGAGTTGCCCTCTGTTTTTTTAGCCAGCGTGGTGATAATTTCAGCTTTTCTTCACCGCTGAGACAACAGCATGAAAAACCTGATTGCTGAATTACTGGTTAAGCTGGCTGAAAAAGAGGCGACAGCGAAAGAGCAGGTAGCGCAGATAGAGGCGCTGGAAATTGTCGTAACCGCACTGGTTCGCAAGCTGGATCCGCAACAACAGCTGGAAATGACGACCACGATTGAAACCGCCATGGACAACGTGGCCGATACAGACAATGACGATGCGCGCCTGCTGCGCAATTACATCGAAAAACTGCTGCGGCATCCCCGCCAGTAACGCCGCCAGTCTCAGACTGGAATGGGATCTTCACGTCACTTTGACCTGAAACATTTTCCGCTTTGCTTATTCGCTGCCAGAATAACAGGGGACAATCCACTGTGGAGATAACAAGATGAAAGTCGGTTTAATGGCGATGATGATGGCGGGCCTGCTGGTCAGTGGTATGGCGGGTGCGGCGGAAAAAACGCCGCAGCAGGAGAAAATGACGATGTGTAACCAGCACGCCAAATCTCAGGATCTCAAAGGGGATGCACGTAAAACCTTTATGAGTGAATGCCTGAAAAAAGACAGCAAACTGTCGCACATGTCGCCGCAGCAGATGAAAATGAAAAGCTGTAACGGCGAAGCTGGCGATAAAAAGCTGGCGGGCGATGCGCGTAAGACTTTTATGAGCCAGTGCCTGAAAAAAAGCTGATCATTCCCCACGGCCACGCAGGTGGCCGCTTCTCCTTTCCGCGCAACAGTGATTCAGTTCCGTTTAACGCTGATTAAATTACCTTCCACAACAAAACCTTAACCTTCTGACAAACATTCCTCATCAGGCTTCCCGGTTCCTTTGCCACACTTACTGTTTGTGGGGATTTGCGCAGGCTTTGTTTTACCGCGCAGCACCAGACCCGAAACAGCGAAAGGAGCCATGCCGTGAACTATCAATTTACCGCCGACCTGAAGGATCTGCCGCAGCGACAGCCGGTTAAGAAAACGCTGGGTGAGGTAGAGGTGTTACTGATTCGCGACGGGGACAACGTACGCGCGTATCAGGCGAAATGTCCGCACGCGGGCGCGCCGCTGGAGCAGGGCGCGATTTGTGGCGACCGGCTGGTCTGCCCGTGGCACAAAGCCGCGTTTCATATCGCCGACGGCAAAATGTGTGAACCGCTGGCCTTGGCCGATCTTAAGCAATATCCGCTGCGCATCGAAGAGGGCCGGGTGCTGGTAAACCCAAAAGCGATGTCTCCCGCCGTACCCATTGGCAGCGGAGCAGACGCACCGGTTTATGTAGTGCTGGGTGGTGGCGCGGCGGGCAGCGCAGCGCTGTGGCGTCTGCGTCATGACGGCTTCAAAGGCCGCCTGATTCTGGTTGAGCGGGAAGCGGACGCGCCTTACGACCGCACTGCGCTGACCAAATTTGTGCCGTCGGGCAAAATGGACATCAGCGAGGTGCCACAGCTGCTGAAAGCGGATGTGATGGATCACGTTGAACGCGTGCAGGCTACCGTGAGTCGCCTTGATACGCAGCAGCAACGGCTGATCTTCGACGATGGCGAAACGCTTGCCTTCGACAAACTGCTGATCGCCAGCGGTGCGAAGCCTGTCCGCCCCGATTTGCCAGGCAGCGATCTTGAAGGAGTTTATTTGCTGCGCAGCAAAGCGCAGACCGATGAGCTGCTTCAGGCGGTGGATGCCAGCCATAAAATCGTGATTATCGGCAACAGTTTTATCGGCACCGAGCTGGCGTCGGCACTGCGTAATCGTGACATCGACGTCACGGTGATTGCCCGTCAGGCGCTGCCTTTTGCAAAACGGTTTGGCGATCAGATTGGCCGCTATTTCTACCAGTTGCATGAGCAAAACGGCGTGAAGTGGGTGCAGGGCGAGATTGAAGCCATACAGGGCGACCAGCAGGTGAGTGGCGTGCAGCTTAAGGGCGGACGGCAGCTGGACGCGAACGTTGTGCTGTTTGCTACCGGCGTTAAACCGGCTACCGACTTTATCCACGATCTGCCGCTGGCAGAGGATGGCAGTCTGCAGGCAGACGAGCATTTACGGGTCGCTGACACTATCTGGGTGGCGGGTGATATCGCCACGTATCCGTCGGCACAGGGTGCGCTGCGCATTGAGCACTATCGCGTCGCCCATCAGCAGGGGCAGACCGCCGCATGGAATATGCTGGATCAGAACGTCGCCTTTGATCGTGTGCCGTTCTTCTGGACCACGCAGTATGGCACCCGTTATGAGTATGTTGGCCACGCGGCAGAATGGGATAATTTCGAGCTGATCGGCTCGCTGGAGGACAAAAAGTTTATGGCGTTTTATGGTCAGCAGGGGCAACTGGCGGCGATCTGCTCATGCGGCATGTATACGCTGACCGCAGAGCTGGTGGAGCGGATGCAGCAACCGATGTCGCTTGCCGACGCGGTAGCGCTCGGTCAGGCGCACATCAGTTAAGCTGCGGACAAGGCGGGCCGCGAGCCGGTCCGCCCTGCGCAATGCCTGAACGCCTAGCTGCGGCTCAGTTTTTCGGACTTCGCCATGCACTGCTGCATTGCTTCAATCACCGCCGAGCGCATCCCTTTCTCTTCCAGCACCTTCACGGCTTCAATGGTGGTGCCGCCAGGCGAGCAGACCATATCTTTAAGTTCAGCCGGATGTTTGCCGCTGGTCAGCACCATCTCCGCCGCCCCTTTTACCGCCTGTGCAGCAAACTGATAGGCCTGGGCGCGCGGCATGCCGCCCAGTACGGCCGCATCCGCCATCGCCTCGATAAACATAAAGACGTAGGCCGGCGCAGAACCGCTGACGCCGACCACGGAGTGAATCAGATATTCATCCACCACGGCCGCTTTGCCGAAGCTCTCAAAAATCGCAACGACCTCGTCGATCTCCGCCTGCTCAACCAGCACATTGGGCGTGACCGAGGTCATGCCTTCGCTGACCAGCGAGGGCGTATTCGGCATCGCCCGGACGATTTTACGATCGTAGCCCAGCACCGATGAAAGCGAATCCAGCGTCACGCCCGCCGCAATCGACACCACCAGCGCCTCTTTTTTCAGGCTGCCGGCCAGCTCTTTTAATACTTTCAGGATCACATTGGGTTTTACCGCGCCGAACAGGATGTCCACTTCGCGCGCCAGCGCATCCGCGCTCTCAGCTGCGTTGATGCCATACTGCTCTGCCATCGCCTGGTTGGTCTCTGCTTTGCGATCGTAAACGAAGATATCAGACGGGGCGATTTTGCCGCTGTTGACCAGTCCGCCGATAATGGCTTTCGCCATGTTTCCCCCGCCGATAAACCCGATTTTTTTTGCCAGCATCGCCATCTCCTTAGGACATTATTCGGTTTTCTCAGTGGGCTAGCTTACTTCAGCCAGCCCGAATAACAAGTCAGCCGGGTGCGGGCTGGAAAGCGTGCAGCAAATAAAATTTGCCATTCCGGGAGAACCCGGCAAGATCTCAGGCTTCTCTGACTGTAAGGAATCATGATGTTTATCTGGGTCGATGCCGATGCCTGTCCGAATGTGATCAAAGAGGTGCTCTACCGTGCGGCGGATCGTACCTCCACCACGGTCACTTTTGTGGCAAACCAGTTTCTGCGTGTGCCGCCATCGCCTTATCTGCGCACCCTGCAGGTGCCAGCCGGATTTGATGTGGCGGACAATGAGATTGTCAGGCGTTGTCAGCCCGGCGATCTGGTGATCACCGCCGATATTCCGCTGGCGGCTGAGGTGATTGAGAAGGGGGCGGCAGCGCTGAATCCGCGCGGTGAACGTTACTCACCGGCGACAATACGTGAACGTCTGACGATGCGGGATTTTATGGATACTCTGCGGTCAAGCGGCGTGCAGACCGGCGGCCCCGCGACGATGAGTCCGCGTGACCGCCAGCAGTTTGCGAATGAGCTGGATAGCTGGCTCACTCAGCAGAAACGCTGAATTTAAACGAAGCTGTCGTCATCGTCGAAATCACCGCCGCCAAAATCGTTCAGATCGCTGTTGTCTGCATAATTACTGTCCCAGCCTGCGTTCTGATCGAGGAAGGCGTTATCGTTACCGCCGTTAAAGGCATCGGCGTTGTCATCGCCGCCGTTAAAGGTGTTGAGATTATCATTCACCTCCGGCAGCGGCGGCTCATTGATGATGTTCACAATCTCTTCCGGCTGTGAATGGTGGAACATGCTGGTCAGCATATCGGCCATCACCACACCCCCTGCCACGCCCACCGCTGTTTGCAGTGCGCCGCCAAGAAAACCGGTGCCGCGTGGCGCTGCTGCCTGAGCAGGGGCATACTGCTGCTGTGCCGGTTGTTGCGGCGCACTGTTCCACGGCGATGGCTGCTGTTGCTGCTGAACGGGCTGCTGCTGGCGCGAACCGCTGCCAAACAGTCCCGACAGAAAGCCGCCGCTGCTCTGTGCGGGTTGCTGTTGCTGTTGCTGTTGCTGCTGCAACTGTGCAACCTGGCTTTCCAGCGCTGACACTTTCTCATTGAGTTTTTTCAGCGCCGCTTCCTGAATCAGGATCGCCTGCGCCATGTAGTAAGGTGCGCCCGGCTGCGCCTGAAGATGCTGGTTAATCAGTTGTTCGGCTGCGGCATCGCGTGCCGCGGTCTGGCTTTCAGCCTGTTTCAGACGGCTGAACAGCCCTTCAATCAGTTGTTGTTCTTCGCGTTGCATGATGACTCTCCTGTGGCAATGGTTATCAGTATATGGGGGCGCCGGTAAGAAAAGTAAAATCGCGGCGGTAAGCAAATATTGCCAGCGCATTCCGGACGCTGTTTTGCGCGTTTTTTATCGTCCTGTTAGTGTCCTGATGCACAAAACGTGCATGCTTTTCCCGTTGAAAACACAAAGATTATCGCTGTTCAGGTAACGAAAATGCGTAAATCATGCCTGACAGGTGGAGGCCATAATAATTTCCAGTTATCATGCGTCGCATTATTAAGCTAACCATGCAGCCGCATCGCGCGGTCAGGCGGAGGAACGGCCCTGATGTCACTACCCATCTTTTTGATTGGCGCTCGCGGTTGCGGCAAAACCACAGTCGGCGAAGCGTTGTCGCAGGCGCTGGGCTACGCCTTTACGGATACCGATCATCATCTGCAACTCAGCACGCAGCGCAGCGTGGCCGAGATTGTTGCGGCAGAAGGCTGGGAAGGTTTTCGCGCCCGTGAAACGGAATCGCTTAAAGCGGTGACGGCACCCGGGACCGTGATTGCCACCGGTGGCGGGATGATTCTGGCTGAAGAGAATTGCCGTTTCATGCAGGAGCAGGGCCAGGTGATCTGGCTCAGCGCGTCGCCCGAAGTGCTGGCAGAACGACTGGAAAGCGAACCTGAAGCGGCTCAGCGTCCGACGCTGACCGGACGTCCGATTGCCGATGAGATGAGTGATGTGCTGCGTGAGCGCGCGCATCTCTATCAGTCCGCAGCCCATCATCAGGTGAATGCCATGCAATCGCCTGAGTGCGT
This sequence comes from Pantoea vagans, assembly GCF_004792415.1. Lineage (NCBI taxonomy): Bacteria > Pseudomonadati > Pseudomonadota > Gammaproteobacteria > Enterobacterales > Erwiniaceae > Pantoea > Pantoea vagans. The sequence continues at coordinate 3,132,100 of NZ_CP038853.1, read as the reverse complement.
AGTGGAGGAGATTTTGCTTTCCCTCTCTCTGGCGCGCGCCAGCTAACCCTCAGATTTTTCCCGCTTTGATCCCGCTTCGGATGGCATTGTCTATACTGATCCTATGACAGGCAACAGCCTGTCCTGTGGAATGTTATTCAGACAAGAGGGACACACTATGCCGACCAGACCACCATACCCACGTGAAGCGAAAGTTGTGCCTGTTGAAAAGGGTCCTGAGGGAAACAAAGTAACCTCCTACGAATTGCGTGCTGATCATCCCAAACCGAATTCATTAATCAGTGAGCACGAAACGGAAGAAGAAGCGCGTGACGCCAAAGAGCGTTACGAAGATGTCGAGAAAGAGTAAAGCTTTGCTGCTGGCAGGGACGCCAGCCTGTCATGTCTGATAATCCTGTCTTTTTCAGCGCAACGCTGTTCCAGTACAACGCCTCTTTGCACTCATAGCGACCTGATTACTAAAGAAGCAAAATTTACGCAGATTTCCTGTCGTAGGCTTTCTGTTCATGCGTCTGTTCTGCACTCTCTTCACGTCGCCATATAAAGCCCCGCTAATCATTTCTGTCACATTATTTTCTCTGCTGCCGATAACGGTGAGTGTTGAATTGTCGCTTGACCGATTCAGTGTCACGTTTTACTTTCGTCAAACCAACAGAGGAACTTAGTTCCATATAGTGGAACACGTTACATGACCACACTTGAAAATGCGGCTGCCGTACTCCAATTGTTTCAGCACAAAGGTGTAACGCAGGGGCATGTCGGTCTCTCATTCAGTGAGGTGGTTGAGGCGCTGACGCTGCCGAAGAGCACCGTTTCACGTCTGCTGGCCACGATGGAAAGTCAGGGGCTGCTGGAGCGGGATGCGGACACGCGCGGTTATCATATTGGTCGCGTGTTGCTGGCCGCCGCCGGTCATTATCTCTCGGCACCGCTGGTCGATAGCGTTTCAGCGGCGATGGTCCGGCTGGCTGCGAAGACCGGCTGCATGGGATACGTGTCGAAGCTCGATGGACGGGAAGTATTAGTAATGCGCATGTTTCATGGGCGTCACTTTACGCAGATGGTCACACCGCCCGGCAGCCGAATGCCTGCCGCCGCGACGTCAACCGGCCGGGCGCTGTTAGCGCAACTCAGTGACGAAGAGGTCATAGCGCGCTTCCATGATCACTGGCAGGCTGGCCCGGCGAACTCGCCGCAAAGTCCCGAGGCGCTCTGTGCCAGACTGGCTGAAATCCGCCAGCACGGCTGGTCACTGGCCCGCAATGAATCGCTGCCAGGCATCAGCTCGCTGTCGGTCATTGTTCATAACAAACATCATGGCGAAACGGTGGCACTCTGCCTGTCGTTTCTGTCACAGGAGAGTGAACCGGGTTTCCCGCCAGCGCTCCTTGAAGCATTACGTGCAACGGCCACAGAGATGACCGACAAATATGGCGCGTAACTTCACCACGATTTTATCGGCGTAATACTTTCGCCACACCAGGGAAAACCAGGGCCTTCGGGCCTTTTTCTTTCATTCTGATCGCTACGTTGTCCGCAGCAACCCGGTTGCCTGTGTTCGTCTCCCCCTGTCTCCTGTATCGGTTCAGCATCCGGGGTGACGACCATCTGCAATGGCTGTTGCTATGCGGCGCGCATCAGAGCAGTGAACCAGAAAACCGGCGTAAACCTGACATCAGGCGGGCGGACGTTATTTCATTTTTTCTCAACAAGGACTGGCGGGGACATATGGAACGGGTAAATCCAATCAGACACGTTGGCGTGGCACTGGTTTTAATTTTTCTTTCCATCGCGGGTGCCATTATCGGCATTCAGCTGATTACGACGATTGGCGTAACGCCTAACACCTCCATTATCGGGGCGCTGTTTGCCATGCTGCTGGCGCGTATTCCGCTGCAGGCCTTTCGCCGTTATCGTTCGATTGAAATCCAGAACCTGGCGCAGACCGCCATCTCTTCAGCGACCTTCGGGGCCGCTAACAGTCTGCTGATGCCGATTGCCGTGCCCTGGGCGCTGGGTGAGCCTCAGCTGGTGCTGCCGCTGTTCTGTGGCGTCAGCGCCGCGATGCTGCTCGATGCCTGGCTGCTCTATCGGCTGTTTGATACCCGCGTCTTTCCGGCCAGTAATGCATGGCCGCCAGGCGTTGCGGCAGCAGAAGCGATTAAAGCGGGGGATAAAGGCGGACGCCAGGCGTGGCTGCTGGTGGCGGGCATTGCCGGTGGCGTTGTCGGCGCCATGCTGAAGATTCCGATGTCCGCTTTTGGCACCGCGTTTATTGGCAATATCTGGGCGCTGTCGATGCTCGGCATCGGTTTTCTGCTGCGCGCCTACGCGCAGCCGGTGGCCGGTATTGATATCAATGCGCTCTATATTCCGCATGGGGTCATGGTCGGTGCCGGTCTGGTGGCGCTGATTCAGGTGGTGATGGTCATCCGCAGCCGTAAAAATGATGCGCTGACGGTGAGCCGCAACGGTAATGAGGTGCAGCGGGCGCTGGGTTTCGGCAGCGTGGGGTATATCGTGATTTCGGCGCTGCTGGCCCTGGCGGGTGGCCTGTGGAGTGAGATGGGCATCGCGATGCTGCTGCTGTTTGTTCTCTATGCCGCGTTTGCCGCTTTCGCCCATGAACTGATTGTCGGCATTGCCGCCATGCACTCCGGCTGGTTCCCGGCCTTTGCCGTGGCGCTGATTACGCTGATTATCGGCATTCTGATCGGCTTTCCACCGCTGGCGCTCTGCCTGCTGTGCGGCTTTACGGTCGCTACCGGCCCGGCGTTTGCTGACATGGGTTACGACCTGAAGGCGGGCTTTATCCTGCGCGGTAACGGGGCCGATCTGCAGCAGGAGTTGTGGGGACGTCGTATTCAGCTGATCGCGGCCATGATCGCCTTTGTGGTGTCGATTCCCCTTGTCTGGTACGCGCACACTCTTTTCTTTACAGACAATCTGCTGCCGCCGGTGGCGCGGGTGTATGCCAAAACCATTCAGGCGGGTGCTGAACCCGGTATCGCCGGAAACCTGCTGATGTGGGCTATTCCGGGTGCCCTTATCCAGCTGATCGGCGGGCCGAAACGCCAGCTGGGCGTGCTGCTCGCCACCGGTTTATTAATTAATAACGCGATGGCGGGCTGGGCGGTAGTGGTGGGGATCGCCTTACGCATTGTGATCATTCGCATCTGGGGCGAACGCGGCCGGTCGCCCATGGAGGTCATGGCGGCAGGCTTCATTGCCGGTGATGCTCTCTATAGCTTCTTTCATTCGCTGTTTGCCAGCAGTAGCAAAAAATAAAGGATAAAACATGAGCTTGCAGCAGACCCTGACGGTTTTTGAGTTACTGGATAGTGCCCACATTGACGGGCAGCAGGTCGTGGATCTGTTTACCTCTTATCCTGACATTATGGCCCGCTTTACCCGCGTCACTGGCCCCAAAGGTAGTACTGATTTTGTGCGCATTGATATCCCGGGTACGCAGGGTAAATCAGGCGGCGGCACGGCACCGACGCTGGGCATCATCGGTCGCCTGGGTGGCATTGGTGCCCGTCCTGGGCGTATCGGCATGGTATCCGATGCGGATGGCGCGATAGCAGCGATCGCCAGCGCGCTTAAACTGGCGCAGATGCAGAGCAAAGGCGACAGGCTCGCCGGCGACGTAATCATCACTACCCATATCTGTCCCGATGCACCGACACGGCCGCATCAGCCGGTCGATTTTATGGATTCTCCGATTGATGATGTCACCATGAATGATAACGAAGTGGTGGCGGACGTGGATGCGATTCTGTCGATCGATACCACCAAAGGTAACCGCATTATCAATCACAAAGGATTTGCCCTGTCGCCGACGGTGAAAGAGGGCTATATCCTGCGGGTTTCGGAAGATCTGCTGCGCATTATGGAGATGACCAGCGGCCGTCCGGCGGTGACCTTTCCCATCACTACGCAGGATATTACCCCTTACGGTAACGGTGTTTATCACCTCAACAGCATCCTGCAACCCTCGACAGCCACCGATGTGCCGGTGGTCGGTGTGGCGATCACTGCCGAGTCGGTGGTGCCGGGCTGCGGAACCGGGGCCAGTCATGAGGTGGACATTGCGGCAGCGGCGAAGTTTGCTATTGAGGTGGCGAAGGAGTTTGGTCGTGGAACCTGTCATTTCTATGACGCTGAAGAGTATGCGCGGCTGATTACGCTCTATGGCAGCCTGGCGCATCTGCGCCACCGGAATCACTAAGATGGCGAAATCACTGGCGACCCTGACAATCGGGCAGTCACCACGCAGCGATATTCTGCCGTTGCTGCGTCAGCATCTGCCGGATGCGGTGACCGATCATGCCGGTCTGCTGGATGGACTCAGCACTGCTGAGATTGCCGACCACTTCGCGCCAGCCGCGGGCGACAGGGTTCTGGTGTCACGGTTACAGAGTGGCGAACAGGTGCGGCTGTCGGCGTCGAAAGTGGAGCAGGGGTTACAGCATAAAATCAGCGCGCTGGAACTGATGGGGTATGACACCATTCTGTTGCTATGCACCGGTGAATTCAGCCAGCTCGTTACCCAGCGTGCGCTGCTGCTGGAGCCGGATCGCATCATTCCTCCGCTTATCCGCGCCATGGTGCAGCAGCAACGGGTCGCGATTGTGGTGCCGGTTGAGGAGCAGATTGTTGAACAGGCCGGCAAGTGGCAGCCACTGCCCGCGCAGCCCTGTTTTGCGGTCGCCAGCCCCTATCAGGGCGATGAGGCAACCTTCGCCGATGCCGCAAACCGCCTGAAAGCCCAGGGCGCAGAGCTGGTGGTGCTTGACTGCATGGGCTATCACCAGCAGCATCGGGCATGGTTACAGCAGCGGCTGGACGTGCCGGTTCTGCTCTCTAATCAGCTGGTAGCCCGACTGGCGGCGGAGCTGCTGCCCTGACGCAGGCGATCACAAACCGCCATCATTTCGCGTGACAGATCAGCGGGTTCCCTTCTACACTGCCTGACACACAACATGTGCTCTGGAGAACTATTATGCTCAACGTAAGTGAGTATTTTGACGGAAAAGTTAAATCTATCGGTTTTGACAGTGCGAGCACCGGCCGTGCCAGCGTGGGCGTGATGGCTGAAGGTGAATACACATTTGGTACCGGCCAGCCGGAAGAGATGACCGTGGTCAGCGGCTCGCTTAAGGTGCTGCTGCCAGGTGAGACCGAGTGGAAATGGTTTGAAGCGGGTTCGGTGTTTAACGTGCCGGGCCACAGCGAATTTCATCTGCAGGTTGGCGAGCCAAGTTCTTATCTCTGCCGTTACCTGAAAGATAAAGATTAAAAAAAAGGGCCGCCAAGCGGCCCTTGAAGTTGCTGATAAAGTTTGCCCTGGCCAGCTGTGAGATCGAGCCTGCGAAGGGAAGACGGTCAGATCGGAAAGTCGCTTAAACCATCCATGGCCGCTCGGCCCGCGCCGTCCATGGCGCGGGACGCTTTCCTCCTCTGCCCGCTTTCCCTGCGCTTTTAGCGAATGTGTGGTTGCGAGATCAACTGTGATTGGGTTTGTCAGCATTCTGAAATGGCCGCTAAGCGGCCATTTTTTTGGGCAAACAATGTCTGTCCGGGTGATTCTGATTAACGCTGGGCTTCGCCGCCTAACGCTTCCACCAGATTGCTGGTCAGTGCCGCCAGTTCGCTGGTCATCAGAATAAAGTCGGCATCAAAGCGCTGGGCAAAATCTTCGCGATCGATATCGTCGTTCTGGTCGCGCAGCGTGTCGCTGAACTTCAGACGCTTTACCGAACCGTCATCCGCCAGCACGAACTGAATGCGCTCCTGCCAGTCGAGTGCCAGTTTGGTCACTACCTTACCGGCTTCGATATGGTTGGCGATCTCGTCACACACCAGATCCTGTTTCTTACAGCGGATGACGCCGCCATCTTCCAGCAGCGCTTTCAGCTCCGCTTCATCCATCAGCGCAAACCCGGCTGGCAGGTCGCCTGAACGTACCCATTGGGTCAGCGTCAGCTCAATCGGGTTTTCCAGCGTCAGCGGCACCACCGGCAGTGAACCCAGGCTTTTGCGCAGCAGCGCCAGGGTATCTTCCGCTTTTTTCGCGCTGGCACAGTCAACCATAATCAGGTTATTGACCGTGTCGATCCACAGATAAGTCTGGCTGAAACGGCTGAAGGCGCGCGGCAGCAGGCTGTGCAGCACTTCATCTTTCAGCGAATCTTTTTCGGTCTTTTTGAGCTTGCGGCTCTGCTCAGATTCCAGCTTGTCGATTTTCGCTTCCAGCGCCTGTTTCACGACCGGCGACGGCAGGATTTTCTCCTCTTTGCGGGCACAAATCACAATCTGGCCTTTGTTCTCATGGGTCAGCGCATCGCTGCGGTTACCCATCGGCGGGACCCAGCCGGTCTTGCTCATATCCTGACTGCCACACGGTGAAAACGTGAAGGCGTCGAGCTGTTTTTCCATCTCATCTGCGGACAACGGAATGTCACGATTCAGACGATAAACCATCATATTTTTAAACCACAACATCGGGATTCCTTACCGGGGCGCGATCGGGCGCACAAGTCTGCGAGAGTCAGCGCGCATGATAGCGAAACATCGGAGTGGTTTCATTGCCTTTAAGGCAGCCGCCTTCTACTGTATCTCTCACCTGAACGAATAACGAGGACGTAACCTTGCGCATAGGCATAGATCTGGGTGGCACCAAGACAGAAGTGATTGCATTGTCGGATAAGGGACAGGAGCTGTTCCGCCATCGGGTGAATACCCCGCGTGATGACTATCAGGCCACGGTGCAGGCGATTGTCGATCTGGTCACACTGGCCGAGCAGAAAACCGGCGAGACCGGTACGGTCGGCCTTGGGATCCCTGGCTCGCTTTCGCCCTTCAGTAAGCGGGTGAAAAATGCCAACTCCACCTGGCTCAACGGCCAGCCGCTGGATAAAGATCTGGCTCAGGCGCTGAACCGGGAAGTACGCATCGCCAACGATGCTAACTGCCTGGCGGTGTCGGAAGCGGTTGATGGGGCGGGAGCCGGACAGTCGCTGGTGTTTGCCGTGATCATCGGCACCGGGTCGGGCGCGGGAGTGGCGATCAACGGGGAGTCGCGCATCGGTGGCAACGGCAATGCTGGCGAGTGGGGCCACAATCCGCTGCCGTGGATGGATGAAGATGAGCTGCGCTACCGGCAGGAAGTGCCCTGTTATTGCGGGCAGCAGGGCTGTATCGAGACCTTTGTTTCCGGCACCGGTTTTGGTATCGACTATCAGCGGCTGAGCGGTGTGCATCGCAAAGGCGCGGAGATCGTTTCGCTGCTGGCACAGCAGGATCCGATCGCCGAACTGGCGATGAGCCGTTATGAGCTGCGGCTGGCCAAATCGCTGGCGCAGGTGGTGAACCTGATCGATCCCGACGTGATCGTGCTGGGTGGCGGGATGAGCAATGTGGATCGTCTCTATCAGACCGTGCCGGTGCTGATGAAGAAGTGGGTGTTTGGCGGGGAGTGTGAAACGCCGGTGCTGAAGGCGCAGCATGGCGACTCCAGCGGCGTGCGCGGTGCGGCGTGGCTCTGGCCGCTTAACGGCTGATGCCGATCCTGCCCGCGGTTCAGCACCTGAAGGTTGGGCGCTGAACCGTTAACCTCTGGCGCAGCATCCTGCCGCGTCGCGGTTATTCGCCAGCCAGCATCGTGTCCTGCGGTGCCCGATCGCGCTGCGCTTTGGTGGCGAGGAAGTAGAGATAGCCGACCACCATGATGGCGACAAACAGCGCGCCAATCACCGGATTAAACCACAGCATCGCCAGCAGGCAGACGACTGACAGCAGCAGGGCGATGCCCGGCACAACCGGATAGCCCGGCGCGCGGAAACTGCGCACCATCTCCGGCGCGCTGCGGCGCAGTTTAAACAGGCTCAGCATGCTCATGATGTACATCACAATCGCGCCAAACACCGCCATGGTGATCATCGCTGCCGTCAGCGTCATCCCCTGCAGATTAATCACGCCATCGCTGTAAATCGCCGCGATGCCCAGCACGCCGCCGAGAATAATTGCGCGATGCGGGGTCTGGAAACGCGACAGTTTTGCCAGCGAAGGGGGCAGATAGCCTGCGCGGGCCAGGGCAAAAAACTGCCGTGAGTAGCCGAGGATGATGCCGTGGAAGCTGGCAATCAGGCCAAACAACCCAATCCACACCAGCATATGCATCCAGTTAGAGTGTTCGCCAACGATCATTTTCATCGCCTGCGGCAGCGGATCGTTAATATCGGCCAGTTTGCGCCAGTCGCCTGCGCCGCCCGCCATCAGCATCACGCCAATTGCCAGCACCACCAGCGTCAGGATCCCGCTGATATAGGCGCGGGGAATGGTCCGGGTGGGATCTTTCGCCTCTTCGGCTGCCATCGCGGCACCTTCAATGGCAAGGAAAAACCAGATAGCGAAGGGAATGGCGGCGAAAATGCCGGAGAAGGCGGGCAGGCCGAAGCTGTCGCTGCCCGCCCAGCCGTGTGCGGCGAAGTTTGCCAGGCTGAAGCCAGGCGAGACCACGCCCATAAACACCAGCAGCTCAATGACCGCCAGCACGGTGACAACCAGTTCGAACATCGCTGCCAGTTTTACGCCGAGAATATTCAGGGTCATAAACACCAGGTACGCGCCGACCGCTGCGGTTTTCGGGTTCAGCCCGGGATACTGCACGTTGAGATAAGCCCCGATCGCCATGGCGATCGCCGGTGGCGCAAAGACAAACTCAATCAGCGTTGCCAGACCGGCTATCAGCCCGCCGGTTTCGCCAAAGGCGCGACGGCTATAGGCAAAGGGGCCGCCCGCATGGGGGATCGCGGTGGTCAGCTCGGTGAAGCTAAAAATAAAGCAGGTGTAGAGCGTGGCGATCAGCGCCGTGGTCACCAGAAATCCCAGCGTGCCTGCCACAGCCCAGCCGTAACTCCAGCCAAAATATTCGCCTGAGATCACCAGGCCAACCGCAATCCCCCACAGATGCAGGGTGCCCAGCGTGGGCTTGAGTCTGTTTGTCATACTGTTATCCCCGTCGTTGTTGGTCTCACGCGGCGTTACACCGCCATAACTACTAAAGTATGGGGATAATGCCGTTGCATTACTCACCACGACTTGACGCGGGCGCAGTAACTTCTGTCCTCCACGGTCAACTCACAGGCAACAACCTGGCCAGCTGCACGCTGCGGTCAACTTTGTCTCTTCTGAGGTCAAGCAGCTCACCTTCTGGCAACGCATGCTGAGATAACGCAAGTGAAAAGGAGCCGGATGATGAGCGCTAAACAATATGACAACCTGACTGATTCCCAACTCACCCTGATAGCGCAGCAGGCGCTGGCCTGCTATCCCGCCGCACTGCAGGGTCAGCTCAGCCTGCTGTGCCGCTCAGAGAACGCCACGTTCCTGGTGAAAGCGGCAGGCCGGCGTTATGCGCTGCGGCTGCATCGCGGCGATTACCATCAGAAAGCAGATATCCTCAGCGAACTGCTGTGGCTCGATGCATTGCGCGAAACCGGCATTATGGTGCCGGAAGCGGTGCCGGACAACGCGGGCGAAACGGTGCTGACGCTGCGGCTGCCGGATGGCAGTGAGCGCTACGTGGTGCTGTTTCACTGGATCGACGGCGAGATGCCGACCACCGATGTTGATCTCCGCGCCTTTCAGCAACTGGGTCAGATTACCGCGCGGCTGCATCAGCACAGTAAACAGTGGCAGCCACCCGCGGGTTTCCAGCGGATTGTCTGGGATCACCACACCATGACCAGCGCTGAGAGTCACTGGGGGCGCTGGCAGGATGCGCCGAATCTGCCTGTTGCCGATCACGGCGTCGTCGAACAGACGATCGCGCAGGTCGGCGCGGCGATGGCGCAGTTTGGTAAGGGATCGGATCGCTATGGCCTGATCCACGCCGATCTGCGGCTGACCAATCTGCTGCTGCACAAGGGCGAAACGCGGGTGATCGACTTCGATGACTGCGGACTCGGCTGGTATCTGCACGATCTGGCGGCGGCGATCAGTTTTGTTGAGCATCATCCGCGTGCGCCAGAGTGGATCGATCACTGGATACGCGGTTATGAGCAGGTGGCGCATATCAGCGATGCGGAGATGGCCATGCTGCCCGCGCTGCTGATCCAGCGTCGTATCCAGCTCACCGCCTGGGTAGGATCCCATGCGGAAACCGAAATGGCGCGCAGTCTCGGCACGGCGTGGGCCAGTCACTCGGTCCGCCTCTGCCGCGATTATCTGGAGGGTAAAGCGCTGCCGGTCGGCGTCTGATGCACCAGCGGCGGGCGTGGCTGCGCCGCCGCAGTGCCGGATGCCGTGTCCGCGCGCAGTCCGGACCGCCCGCAGGCGGGGCTTAGCGACATGGTATGGAATTTGCTCTGATCTCAGGAATGGGTGATCCACCTGACTTCTGACTGAGGCGACCATGAATCCGACACTGATCAAGCCCGATGCGTTTGCGGCCTGCTCTGCCGCGGCAGGAGCAGGCAATCACGGCGTGCTGGCTGCTGCTGCGACCGGCTTAAGCGAGTTTATTCATACTCAGGGCGGCGATGTTGATCGCATCTTCGGCATCAGCGGCATCGATCCGGAGCGCCTGGCCAGCCCGACGCTGAGCCTGGGGCTGGTGAACTACTGTCGGGTGCTGGAAGAGGCGGCGCGCCACTCTGGTTTTGATAACTTCGGTTTGCACTACGGCAGGCAGTTTAAACCGCAGTCATTAGGCCTGATCGGCTACATTGGCTTGTGCTCCGATACGCTGGAACAGGCGCTGCACAATGTGGTTAACGCCTTTCCCTGGCATCAGCACGACACCTTAACCCGGCTGGTGGATAAGGGAGAGTGCTGGCGGCTCGACTATCAGGTGCGCCACGGGGCTATTCTGTCGCGCCGTCAGGATGCAGAGCTGACGCTGGGGATGTTTATGAATCTGATCCGCCATGTCGCGGGCAGGCACTGGGCGCCGCGCGAAGTCCATTTCGAGCATCCGCGTCCCGGTCAGTGGCACGATCACTGCAAAGTGTTTGATGCGCCGGTCTGGTTCGATCAGCCGTTTAATTCGCTGGTGATCCCGAAACGCGATCTGCTGCGCGCGATGCCGGAGAGCGATCCGATCCTGTTGATGGTGATGCAGGATGCGATCCGGCGGCTGAACCGCGGGACGTCTCAGCAGAGCATGACTGAGCAGGCGCGTTCGCAGGTTAATTTATCGCTGATGCAGGGCGAGCCAGTGCTGGAAGAGGTGGCGGATAAACTCGGGCTGTCGAGCTGGTCACTGCAGCGGCGGCTGCGCGAAGAGGGCAGCAGCTTTACTGCGCTGGTGGATCAGGTACGCTGCGAAATGGCGACGCACTATCTGCAGCAGAAGCAGCTGCCGATCTCGGAGATGGCGCTGCTGCTGGGCTACTCGGAAGTCAGCGCGTTCTCACGCGCATTTCGCCGCTGGTTTGGCATCAGTCCGCGCCAGTGGCGCCAGGAAGGCCTGGCCAGCTAACCACGCGGCGCAAAGCCAAACCACGCCGGTTGTCCCGGCTCCGGCGGCGGGGGCAGGTCGCGCGTTTGTGCCACCAGCTGCCAGGCACGCAGGCAGAGCGCCTCATCCCCCTGAGTCTGCGTCACCGCATAATGTCTGCTGTGTTGTTGCCACTCCATCCGTACCAGACATTGCTGACCAGCGTAACGCGCCGCATCAGTAAACTGCCGATTCAGTACCGGCTGCATTTGATTAGTCCAGTGACAGGATTTACTGTCCGGATCCTTCGCAGGCTCACACAGGTTTGCCACGCTATCACGTTGCTTTGACACAGGTTGCTGACAGGCGCTGAGCAGTGCTGCAATAATCATACCTGACAATATTCTCACTATTGTATTAATTAAATTCATTAAATTAGCCACTTTTTTCTAAAGATCTTCCGGTCTGCTGCCGACAGTCTACAGACCGGCCTGCTGAATGCTATGGCATTCCTCCGACTGTCGGCAGAACCAGAATTTACCGCCCCTGTGCGGATGATGTCTCTTTTCACTTCATGGATTAGAAATGCAGAAAAAATATGCCTTTGCGGCACTCTCCTTGTTAACCACCTCGCTGATCAGCGGCTGTGCTACCGAATCTTCCCGTGCTATTCAGGCTCCGCAGGTTCGCGCAGCCAGCCAGCCGGTTTATCAGGGCGTGCGGAGCCCGATTGCGGTAGGTCAGTTCGATAACCGCTCCTCGTACATGAACGGCATCTTCTCTGATGGTGTCGATCGGCTGGGTAATCAGTCGAAAACCATTCTGATTACCCATCTGCAGCAGACCAATCGCTTCAGCGTGCTGGATCGCAGCAACCTGAAAGAGCTGCAGCAGGAGTCAGACTTCAAACGCAGCCAGCAGAATATCAAAGGCGCGAACTACATCATTACCGGTGATATCACCGAGTTTGGCCGCAAAGAAGTGGGCGATCAGCAGCTGTGGGGCATTCTGGGCCGCGGCAAAACCCAGATCGCCTATGCCAAAGTGAATCTCAACGTGGTGGATGTCACCACCTCTGAAGTGGTTTACAGCACCCAGGGTGCGGGCGAGTACCAGCTTTCGGCGCGTGAAGTGATCGGCTTTGGCGGCACCAGCAGCTATGACTCGACGCTGAACGGAAAAGTGATGGATCTGGCGATTCGCGAAGCGGTCGATCATTTAGTGGATGGAATCAACAACGGCGCATGGCGTCCGGCTAAATAAGGAAGCAGTAAATGAAAATGATCACACTGGGCAGCCTGCTGATGGCAGTAGTGCTGCTGGCTGGCTGTGCGCCAAAAGCGCCGAAAACGATCTACTACTGGGGCGACTATCAGGAACAGATTTATAGCTACTATCAGCCAAGCGGCGATCCGCTGAAGCAGATCGATGCGCTGAATCTGGATGTGGAAAAAGCCCGTGCTGCGGGTCAGCCCGTACCGCCAGGCCTGCATGCGCAGCTCGGCCTGCTCTACGCTAAAACCGGTGATACCAACAAAGCGTTTGGTCAGTTCGCCACCGAGAAGCAGCTGTTCCCCGAATCAGCCCCTTACATGGATTTTCTGATGAGTAAAAAACAAGGAGTAGTACAGTGAAAAAATGGATTGCCCTGAGCGGCGCGCTGATGGTGCTGTTGCTGACCGGCTGTGCGCAGCCAAAAAAATCGTACGACTACACTGCGTTTCGTGCCAGCAAGCCCGCCTCGATTCTGGTGCTGCCTGCCGCTAACACCTCGCCGGATATCAACGCCGCGCACAGCCTGAACTCGCTGGTGACGCGTCCGCTGGCCGAAGCCGGTTACTACGTCTTCCCGGTGGCGGTGGTTGAAGAGACCTTTCAGCAGAACGGCCTGACCAGCGCCAGCGACGCCCAGGCGGTCAGTGCGAAACGTCTGAATGAGATCTTCCACGCCGACAGCGCGCTCTATATCTCGATCAGCGACTATGGCAGCAGCTATCGGGTGATCGACAGCGTGACCACTGTGACCGCCAAAGCACGGCTGGTGGATCTGCGCAGCGGCAAAGAGATCTGGCAGGGTTCCGCTACCGCTACCGACAATGATCAGGGCAACAATAACAACAACGGCGTGATTGGTATTCTGGTCAGCGCGGCGATCAAGCAGATCTCCGACAACGTCACTGACAAAGCCCATACCGTGGCCGGACTGACCAGCAATCGTCTGCTGGCACAGAACGAACAGGGCGGATTACTCACCGGCCCTCGTTACAAAGTCGTCAGCGCCCGCTGATCAGACTCAGACGGGCGCTCTGGCGCCCGTTATCCCTGCGGCAGTTCCAGCTGGCTGTAACCCAGGCCATTCATCTTGCGCACTTTAATCTGCACCGGGATACGCTCTTTCATCGCTTCCACGTGGCTGATCACCCCGATGGTTTTGCCGCTGGCGTTCAGCGCGTCCAGGGCATCCAGCGCGGTATCCAGCGTCTGAGCATCCAGCGTGCCGAATCCCTCATCCAGAAACAGCGATTCGATGCGCGTTTTGTGGCTGACCAGATCCGATAACGCCAGCGCCAGCGCCAGACTGACGAGGAAGCTCTCGCCACCTGACAACGTGCGGGTATCGCGTGCCGCGTCGGCCTGCCATGTATCGACGACATCCAGCTCCAGCAGATCCTGCGCCCGGCGCTGCAGCAGATAACGGCCATGCAGCCGATCGAGCTGGCGATTAGCGAGCGCTACCAGATGGTCCAGCGTTAACCCCTGGGCGAAGCGCCGGAATTTATCGCCGCTGGCGGAGCCGATCAGATCGTTGAGCAGGCTCCACTGCGCCAGCACCACACCATCCTGTTCAATCTGCGTCATCAGGCTCTGTTGTCGGGCGCGGAGGCTGGCGTCGCTGTGCAGCTGCTGCTGAATCTGACCCTGCTGGCTGGCGTTGTCGCGCAGGGCCAGACGTAACTGCTCCAGCTGCTGCGCCAGTGCTTCGACGGATTCCGGCATCGCATCAGGTTTCGCCTGCTGATGAACGCTGAGCCGCTGCTGCAGATCCGCCAGTCGCGCCTGCTGCTGCTGGCATCGCTGATCGAGCTGCTGCAGTTGCTGACGCAGTTGCAGCGCGGTCTGCTCATCCAGCAACGCCGCGCGCAGGCTGGCTTCATCGGCAAATCCGGCGCTCTCCAGTGCCTGCTGCAGCGTGCTTTCCGCCTCTGCCAGTTTGCCGCTTAGCGTCTGACGCTGATTTTCCAGCCCCGACAGCTCACCCTGCAGGCGACTGACCTCGGCCTGCGCCTGTTGCAGGGCGGTGAGCTGCTGTGCCAGCTGTTCATCAGCGTGCTGAACGCGGGCCTGCAGCTGCTGACGGGCGTGGGTGACATCGCGATCGCCAAACAGCGCCAGACGGGCACGACGCATTTCGCTGAGCTGCGCCTGGCTCTGCTGCTGCTGCTGTTGACGGGTGGCGAGCTGCTGCTGTTCCTGCTCTGCCTGTTGTTTCAGGGCAGTGAGCTGGGTTTCCCCTTTTAACAGCTGCGGCTGCAGGTTAGCGAGCAACTGCTCACTTTCCTGCCAGCGCTGCCAGCGCCGCTGTTGCTCCGCCAGCCACGCATCGCGATCGGCAGCATCGGGCAGGGCAAGATGGTGCGCGCTGAACTGCTGCTCCAGACGGCTCTGCAACTGCTCCCAGGCCTGCTGTTCCTGCTGCTGACGCTGTTGCAGCGCATCCAGCGCCTGTTGCAGGCTGGTCAGCGACTGCTGCGCCAGCTGTTCGGCCTGCTGGTGCTGCTGCCAGGCTTGTAGCTGCTGAAGATGGTGATCTTTCGCAGCCTGACGCGCCTGTTCAGCGGCTTCCTGAGCCTGTCGCTGCTGCTCAAGCTGACTTTCACGGTCGCTTTGCTGCTGCTGCCACGCGGCTAACGCCTCGCGATCGGCTAGTGGGAATGTAAGTGCCAGCTCACTGCTCAGCGCCTGCCATTGCTGCTCAAGCTGATCGAGCTGTTGCTGCATCCCGGCGATTTCATCGCGCAGGATCTGCTGCTGCACCAGGGACTGCTTCAGCTGTTCGCCTTTTGCCGTGCCCGCTTCGCGCAGTGCCTCGGTTTGCTGCTGCAGCGCAGCCCGGCGCTGCTGGTTAGCACTCACTTCCAGTGTGCTGTAGGCCTCAACGGCGGGATGGGTGCAGGAGCCGCACAGCGGGCAGGGCTGATCGGCGGTGAGCCGGGCGCGGTAATCGCTGAGGTCGACAATCTGCTGCTCCAGCGCGCAGATTTTTTCGACATCATCCAGCTGCTGTTTTTCGCGTTTCCACGTCTCGCGCAGGCTCTGGAGTTCCGCTTCACTCTGCTGATGCGCTTTTTCCAGCGCGCTCAGCCTGTGCTGGCGCTGGCCCAGATGCTGGTGCAGCGGCTGCCACTGCGTTGAGAGCAGCAGCAGTTGCTGACGCGCCGGACGGCTGCTCTGCAACTGGCTTAATGCCTGGCGCAGTGCAGCCGGTGGATGCTGTTCATGAAGCGAAGTGAGTGCCTGCTCCGCCTGCAACAGCGCCTGGCGGGCCTGTTGCTCCGCCTGCTGGCGCGGCAATGCCAGTTGTGCCTGCTGTTGCTGTTTCGCCTGTTGCGCATCGATCTGTTGCTGCTGCTGCTCGCGCTGTTGTGTCAGTTCCGCCAGCATCGCCTCACGCTGTGCCAGCAGAGCAAAGTTCTCCTGCCATACCGGCAGCGAAGCGCCCCAGTGCGCCAGATCGGCCAGCTGCTCACGTAGCTGATGCTGGTCGGCAATCGCCTGCTGCCAGCCCGCGACCTGCTGCTTCTGCTGCGTCAGGCTGGCCTGGGTCTGGTCGGCATGCTGCTGCTGCCGGGCATTTTCCTGCTTCTGCTCTGCAAGCTGCTGCTGCAGCGTGCTAATCCGCTGATCCAGCGGCAGCACCTGTTCCGTCAGCAGGTTCTCCTGCTGCTGCTGTTCCTGCTGCGCCTGCTGGCGGGCGGTCTGAGCGGCCGCATAATTCTGCTGATGCTGCTGCTGCTGGTTCTGCGCCTGCTGCTGCGCCGCGGTAAGCTGCTGATAGCGGCTCTCAGCCTGCTGCTGTTCACTGCGCAAGGCGTCGCGCTGCTGCAGTTTTACCCGCAGCTTTTCAGCCGGTTCGCTGCGAGCCAGCCGCTGGCGGTCGGTTTCAGCCGCCTGTGACGCGGCCTGCGCCTGTTGCAGCGTCGCTTCAGCCTGCGCACTCTCCTGCTGTAACTGCTGTGCCTGCTGCTGCCACTGCTGCTGTTGCTGCGCCTGCTGATAATCCGCGCTGAGCTGCTGTTCAGCCCTGGTCAGATCGCTGAGTTGCTGTTGCAGCGCGTCGCGGGCGTCGCTATCCAGCAGCGCCATCGCTCCCGCCTGGCTGCGCAGCAGATCCAGCTGGGTTTTCGCCTCTTTATGACGTTCGTAGATGGCAGCGGAAATCAGGCCATAGATTTCGGTGCCGGTCAGCTCCTCCAGCAGTTCGGCGCGTTCACTGGCTTTCGCGTTGAGAAAGGCGGCGAATTGTCCCTGTGACAGCATCATTGAGCGGGTGAAGCGTTCGAAATCGAGTCCGGAGAGGGTTTCGATCAGCTTCAGCTTGTCACCGACCTTATCGGCAACAATGGTGTTGTCGTCACAGCGCGCCAGCTCAACGCGCGGCGCCTGTAGCTTGCCGTCAGCGGTGCCGCGCGCGCGGTTCTGGCTCCAGAAGGCGCGCCAGGCTTCGCCTTTGATTTCAAACTCGACCTCAGCCAGACATTCGGCGCAGTCGCGGGTCATCAGCGCATTCTGGCTCTGGGAAATTGCGCCCAGACGCGGCGTCTGGTGATAGAGCGCCAGGCAGATGGCGTCCAGCAGGGTGGTTTTACCGGCTCCGGTGGCCCCGGTTATCGCAAACAGGCCGTTGCTGGCAAAGGGTTCGGCACGGAAGTCGATGAACCATTCACCGCGCAGGGCATTGAGGTTTTTAAACCGTAGCGTAAGGATCTTCATTGGGTCTCTTCCATGGCGGCCAGCGTCTGGCGGAACAGCGTGGTCATCTCGTCGATTTGCGCCGGTTGCAACTCTTCGTCCAGCGCCAGGCGGCGGGCAAAGACCTCTTCCACCTTCAGCTCACTCAGCGTTTCGTTGTCGAGCCGCGCCAGGCTCTGCTGCCGCTGTTCACGGCTGCGGCGTAACAGCAATACCTCGACCGGCAGCGTGGCGGTCAGGGTTTCGACCTGGCGCTGCAGATCGCTGAGGTACTCCTGGGTGGTGACTTCGATGTCGAGCCAGGTCGGTTTTTCCTGCTCTGCCGAACTGAAGGCATTTAGCTGTTCCGCTATCTGCGCCAGCGATCCTTTCAGCACCTGCATGGGCTGCGACTGTGGTACGACCAGCGGCGTGACCGATTGCAGGCCGCTGGCCGCCAGTTCTAGCAGGAAGACGCTTTTTTCAGTCCCCAGCTCATCAAAGCTCAGCGGAATCGGCGAGCCGCTGTAGCGGATATGCTCGCTGCCCGCCACGCGCTGGGCGCGATGAATATGGCCGAGCGCAATATAATCAGCAGCGGGAAACGCACTGGCCGGGAAGGCATCCAGTGTGCCGATATAGATGTCACGCACTGAATCGCTCTGGCTGACGCCGACGGTGGTGAGGTGGCCGGTAACAATGACTGGCAGCGCATAGCCCAGCGCTTGGGCGGCGGCGAAACGCTGCTGATAGTGGTGGGCAATCGCCTCCAGCAGCGAGGTCTGCTTGTCGCGTCCCGACTGACCCGCCCGGCTGCGCAGGATATCGCGCGGGCGCAGATAGGGAATGGCGCACAGCAGGGCACCCGGCTCGCCCTGGCGGGTGTTGAGCAGCAGCACATCATCCTGCGCCTGCGGTGTAGCGATTACCCGCGTGTTGAGACAGGCCAGCAGTTCGCGTGACTCGTTCAGCGTTGCCACGGAATCGTGGTTACCCGCCAGCACAATCAGCTGACAGCCCGCAGGCTGCAGCGCCACCACGAAGCGGTTAAACATCTCGCGGGCGTAGCTGGGCGGCGTGCCGGTATCAAACAGGTCGCCTGCAATAATCAGCGCATCCACCTGATGCTGTTCAATCTGGATCAACAGCCAGTCGAGAAACGCCTGATGTTCCGCCGCCCGACTTTTGTTGTAGAAGAACTGCCCCAGATGCCAGTCCGCAGTATGAATAATGCGCATGATGAGTCCCTGCCGTTGTGATTCGCCGGGCGATTATACTGGCTCTGCGGCCAAAGCAAAAAAATGTCGCTGCGCTGTCATAAATGATTACCAGTGAGGTTACAGGCAGGTTATGTTTTTCATAAAAGTGTCACAAATCTGACGCATAATGGCGCCGCGAATCTCAGTGACAGCCGTCATAATCAGCAGGAGTAATAATGGCTAAGCGCATTTTGGTTGTGGAGGATGAAGCCCCCATCCGTGAAATGTTGTGTTTTGTTCTGGAGCAGAACGACTATCAGCCAATCGAGGCGGAAGATTATGACAGCGCCGTTGGCAAGCTGATTGAACCCTGGCCCGATCTGATTTTGCTGGACTGGATGTTACCCGGTGGCAGCGGGATTCAGTTTATCAAGCATCTGAAGCGCGAGGCGATGACCCGTGATATCCCGGTGATGATGCTGACCGCGCGCGGCGAAGAGGAAGATCGGGTGCGCGGCCTGGAAGTGGGTGCCGACGATTACATTACCAAGCCGTTTTCACCCAAAGAGCTGATGGCGCGGATCAAAGCGGTGATGCGCCGCATTTCGCCGATGGCAGTGGAAGAGGTGATTGAGATGCAGGGGCTGAGTCTGGATCCCTCCTCACATCGCGTGATGTCCGAAACCACGCCGCTGGAGATGGGCCCCACCGAATATAAGCTGCTGCACTTCTTTATGACCCACCCGGAGCGCGTCTACAGCCGCGAACAGCTGCTGAACCACGTCTGGGGCACCAATGTGTATGTGGAGGATCGCACTGTCGATGTTCACATTCGCCGTTTACGTAAAGCGCTGGAAGTCTCCGGCCACGATCGCATGGTACAAACCGTCCGTGGAACAGGGTATCGTTTCTCTGCCCGCTACTAAACGGAGCCTTTACCGTGCTGGAACGCCTCTCCTGGAAGAGATTACTGACAGAACTGCTGCTGGCCTGTCTGCCTGCGGCGCTGCTGGGCCTGCTGTTTGGTGGCCTGCCCTGGTGGCTGCTGCTGAGCGTACTGGTGGTGCTGTTGTGGCATTTCCACAATCTGATGCGGCTGTCGCACTGGCTGTGGCTCGACCGCACCATGACGCCACCGACCGGGCGTGCCAGCTGGGAACCGCTATTTTATGGGCTTTACCAGATGCAGCTGCGCAACCGGCGGCGGCGGCGTGAACTGGGCAATCTGATTAAGCGTTTCCGCAGCGGGGCCGAATCGCTGCCGGATGCGGTGATCCTGACCACGGAAGAGGGCACTATTTTCTGGTGTAACGGCCTGGCGCAGCAGCACCTTGGCCTGCGCTGGCCGGAAGATAATGGCCAGAATATCCTCAATCTGCTGCGTTACCCGGAGTTCTCCCGCTATCTGCGCCAGCGCGATTTTGACAAGCCGCTGACGCTGGTGCTGAACAACAAACTTCATATGGAGTTCCGCGTCATGCCCTACAGCGAAGGGCAGTGGCTGCTGGTGGCCCGTGATGTGACGCAGATGCATCAGCTGGAAGGGGCGCGCCGCAACTTCTTTGCCAACGTCAGCCATGAGTTACGCACGCCGCTCACCGTGCTGCAGGGTTATCTGGAGATGATGAACGACTCGGTGATGAGCGAGCCGTCGCGCAGCAAAGCGCTGCACACCATGTCGGAGCAGACGCGCCGCATGGACAGTCTGGTGAAACAGCTGCTGACGCTGTCGCGCATCGAAGCCGCGCCCGCGATCGATCTCAAAGAGAAGGTCGATGTGCCGGTGATGCTGAAGCTGCTGCAGCATGAGGCGGCGACGCTGAGTGGCGGTCGTCACGATATCCATTTCCATACCGATCCCCATCTGAAAGTGTTCGGCAACGACGAACAGCTGCGCAGTGCTATTTCCAATCTGGTGTACAACGCGGTGAATCACACGCCGGAAGGCACGCGGATTGATATCAGCTGGCTGCGCGGCAAGCAGGGCGCGACCTTCCGGGTTTGCGACAACGGGCCGGGTATTGCGTCAGAACATATTCCGCGTCTGACCGAGCGGTTCTACCGGGTTGATAAGGCGCGTTCGCGTGCCACCGGCGGCAGCGGGCTGGGACTGGCGATTGTGAAACATGCGCTGAGCCACCACAACGCGCGGCTCGATATCACCAGCGTGCCGCATAAAGAGACCTGTTTTACCTTTACGCTGCCCGCGAGGTTGATTGTGAACAGCGTGATGCAGGAGAATGCCGTTCATTAATTGCTGCCGGATCTCTCTGATGCGCCTCCTTCTTTTGTTAATCGTCTCTCTGCTGCCGGTCCTGGCGCTGGCCCAGCCCGGCGCGCTCTCCGGTAATCTCAGCAGCGTGGGATCCGATACGCTCGGCTATCTGATGACCCTGTGGGGCGAAGATTTCAGCCGCCAGGCACCGGGCGTCAATGTGCAGGTTCAGGCCTCAGGTTCGTCTACCGCGCCGACCGCGCTGGCGGCGGGTGCCGCACAGCTCGGGCCGATGAGCCGACCGATGCAGGCCGATGAACGCCAGGCCTTTGAAGCGCGCTACGGCTATCCGCCGCTGGCGGTGCCGGTGGCGATGGATGCGCTGGTGGTGATGGTCAATCAGCGCAATCCGCTGCAGCAGATTGAACCGCGTCAGCTCGACGCGATTTTCTCCATTACCCGCCTGTGTGGCGCGCACAGTGTGCCGCTGCGCTGGGGCGATCTTGGTTTAACCGGCGACCAGTGGCGCGAACGGCCGATTCAGAGTTATGGCCGCAACTCCGCCTCCGGCACCTGGGGTTTCTTCAAACAGCAGGTGCTGTGTAAAGGCGATTTCCGCAGTGACGTAGCGGAGTTTCCCGGCTCGGCCGCGGTGGTGCAGGCGGTGGCCGGTAATTCGCGCAGCATCGGCTACGCCAGTTTCGGCTTTCACCTCAGTGGCGTAAAAATGCTGGCGGTGGTGAATGACCAGGGCCAGGCGATTGCCCCGGATGCCGACGCGATACGCAGCGGCCGCTATCCCTGGGCGCGTCCGCTTTATCTCTATGTCAACAAAGCGCCCGGCAAACCGCTGCCGCCGCTGGTGGCCGCGTTTCTGCAGCAGGTGCTTTCCGTGCAGGGACAGCGGCGTGTCAGCGAAGCGGGCTACCTGCCGCTCTCTGACAGCCAGATGGCGCAGGCGCGCGCAGCGCTGCAATAATCTTCCAACATGAATTTTTTTCATCATCGCTGAATTTTCTTCAGTTGCAGACAGAGGTTACTCATGTCACTCTGCATTCAGACATATAGCCATCCAGATGGCTATTTTATATCAGAATGTAATTATTTCCTGCCGTAATCATTTGCAGGAAGGACAGGAGTGATCATGCAAAGAGAAACCGCCCCGTTCCGCGCCGACACCGTTGGCAGCTTCCTGCGTCCCGCTGCAATTAAGCAGGCGCGCGAACAGTTTTCAGCCGGAGAGATTGATGCCGCCGCCCTGCGTCAGGTTGAAGATGCGGCAATCCGCGATGTGGTCGCGAAACAGCGTGAAAATGGCCTGAAAGTGGTGACAGACGGCGAGTTCCGTCGCGGCTGGTGGCACTTCGACTTCTTCTATGGCCTTGATGGCGTGGAGAGCTATGAAGCAGAGCAGGGCATCCAGTTTAATGGCGTGCAGACCAAAGCGCATGGCGTGAAAGTGGTGAGCAAACTCGGTTTCCCGGCGGATCACCCGATGCTCGACCATTTCCGCTTCCTGCAGAGTATTGCCGGTGATGCGGTACCGAAGATGACCATTCCCAGCCCCAGCGTGCTGCACTTCCGCGGTGGCCGCAAAGTGATTGATTCGGAAGTCTATCCCGATCTGGCGGACTACTTCGACGATCTGGCGCAGACTTACAAACAGGCGATCAAGGCGTTTTACGACGCGGGCTGTCGCTATCTGCAGCTGGATGACACAGTCTGGGCGTACCTCTGTTCTGAAGATCAGAAGCGCGATATCCGCGCCCGTGGCGACGATCCGGACCAGCTGGCACAGACGTATGCTCAGGTGCTGAATAAAGCGCTGGAAGATAAACCTGCCGATCTGACCGTGGGTCTGCATGTCTGCCGCGGGAATTTCCGCTCAACCTGGATCTCTGAAGGCGGCTATGGGCCGGTGGCCGAAATCCTGTTCGGCAGCGTCAACGTGGATGCGTTCTTCCTGGAGTATGACAACGCCCGTTCCGGCGGCTTTGAGCCACTGCGTTACGTTAAGCCGGGCCATCAGCAGGTCGTTCTGGGCCTGATCACCACCAAAGTGGGTGAGCTGGAAGATCCGGCGCAGGTGAAAGCCAGGCTGGAAGAGGCGACGCAGTATGTCAGCCTGGACCAGATCTGCCTCAGCCCGCAGTGCGGCTTTGCCTCTACCGAAGAGGGCAACAGCCTGAGCGAAGTCGAGCAATGGCAGAAGATTCGTTTAGTGGTCGATATCGCTAATCAGGTCTGGTAATGCTGTAACGTTGTGCAGACAGGCGCGTAAAACGCGCCTTTTGTGTATCTTCTGGCCCGTTTATGCGGGGTTTTCTCACGCTCTGTCTGTTATTTAAGCACATCATCTTGTGTGCCTGCGGCAAAAATTAACGCTATCCACTGCCTTTTGAAAAAATGGCGGCATAACCTTCTGGTTTTCCGATCCCGTATTGCCTTTCACCGCTATAAACGTTTTACTTAGCGCCGTTGTCGATCCATCCCTCTGTGAACAGAATAAAAGCAGCTTAAATCACCTGCGCTTTACCCTGCGATGAGCATAATGCGCTGACATTGTCAGCCAGATCGCGGTTTGCACGCAGCGAGGGGACAACACTAACCCAACTTCCACCGCAACATCAGTGACAGGCCGTATGACACATCGTTTAACTTCGAAGGACATTCTCGCGCTGGGCTTTATGACATTTGCCCTGTTTGTTGGCGCGGGCAACATCATTTTCCCGCCCATGGTCGGTATTCAGTCTGGCGAACACGTCTGGACAGCCGCCATCGGCTTTCTGATTACCGCTGTTGGTCTGCCCGTGATGACCGTGATCGCCCTGGCCCGCGTCGGCGGCGGCGTGGATGCGCTCAGCACCCCGATTGGCAAGGTCGCTGGCATCGTGCTGGCCACCGTGTGCTATCTGGCTGTCGGGCCGCTGTTTGCCACGCCGCGCACGGCAACCGTCTCGTTTGAGATGGGCATTGCACCGCTGACCGGCGATGGCGCGCTGCCGCTGTTCATCTATAGCCTGATCTACTTTGCGCTGGTGATTGGCGTGTCGCTCTATCCGGGCAAGCTGCTCGACACGGTAGGGCACTTCCTGGCGCCACTAAAAATTATCGCGCTGACCGTGCTGGGCGTGGCTGCACTGGTGTGGCCCGCAGGCGGCACCATTCCGGCGACCGCGGACTATCAGCGTGCGGCGTTCTCCAGCGGTTTCGTTAATGGTTATCTGACCATGGATACACTGGGCGCGCTGGTGTTCGGCATCGTGATCGTTAACGCCGCCCGTTCACGTGGTGTTGATAATGCTGCGCTGCTGACCCGTTATACCGTGCTGGCAGGACTGATTGCCGGTCTGGGCCTGACGCTGGTCTACCTCTGCCTGTTTAAACTGGGCGCAGGCAGCGGGGCGCTGGTGGATCAAAATGCTAACGGCGCAGCGATTCTGCACGCGTATGTTCAGCATACCTTTGGCAGCATGGGCAGCTTCTTCCTGGCCGCGCTGATCTTCGTCGCCTGTATGGTGACCGCCGTCGGCCTGACCTGTGCCTGTGCGGAATTTTTTGCGCAATACCTGCCGTTGTCGTATAAAACGCTGGTGTTTATTCTGGGTCTGTTCTCGATGGTGGTGTCGAATCTCGGCCTGAGCCACCTGATTCAGATCTCCATCCCGGTACTGACGGCGATCTATCCGCCCTGTATCGTGCTGGTGGTGCTGAGTTTCACCCTTAACTGGTGGAATAAGAGCAGCCGGATTATCGCGCCAGCGATGCTGGTCAGCCTGCTGTTTGGCATTGTTGATGCGATTAAAACCACCGGGTTTAAAGATTTGCTGCCGGCATTCAGTCAGCACCTGCCGCTGGCTGACCAGGGGCTTGCCTGGTTGCCACCGTCGCTGGTAATGCTGCTGATTGCTGCTGTTGTGGATCGGGTGAAAGGACCGGAACAGGTGACGGTTCACTCGTAACAGAGCGCACTGATTCTTCTTTAACCACGGGCTTGCCCGTGGTTTTTTCATTTCACAGGTACAGGTTGTTATGCAAGAAACCAACAAGCTCAAACGCGGACTGAGCACGCGCCACATCCGTTTTATGGCGCTGGGATCGGCGATTGGCACCGGGCTGTTTTACGGTTCCGCTGACGCGATAAAAATGGCCGGACCGAGCGTGCTGCTCGCCTACATCATCGGCGGGGCAGTGGCGTATATCATCATGCGCGCGCTGGGTGAGATGTCCGTTAACAATCCTCAGGCCAGCTCTTTCTCCCGCTACGCGCAGGACTATCTTGGGCCGATGGCGGGCTATATCACCGGCTGGACCTACTGTTTTGAAATCCTGATTGTGGCGATAGCGGACGTTACCGCGTTCGGCATCTATATGGGCGTCTGGTTCCCTGAGGTGCCGCACTGGATTTGGGTGCTGAGCGTGGTGCTGATCATCGGTGCCGTCAATCTGATGAGCGTGAAGGTGTTCGGCGAAGTGGAGTTCTGGTTCTCCTTCTTCAAAGTCGCCACCATCATTGTGATGATTCTGGCCGGTTTCGGCATGATTATCTGGGGGATTGGCAACGGCGGTCAGCCGACCGGTATCCATAACCTGTGGACCAACGGTGGCTTCTTCGCCCACGGCGTCGTCGGCATGCTGCTGTCGCTGCAGATGGTAATGTTCGCCTATGGCGGCATCGAAATCATCGGTATCACTGCGGGTGAAGCGAAAGATCCGGAGAAGTCGATTCCGCGCGCGATTAACTCGGTGCCGTGGCGCATTCTGGTGTTCTACGTTGGCACGCTGTTTGTGATTATGTCGATCTATCCGTGGAATCAGGTAGGAACCTCGGGCAGCCCGTTTGTGCTGACCTTCCAGCATCTGGGGATCGCGGCAGCCGCCTCTATCCTCAATTTCGTCGTGCTGACCGCGTCACTCTCGGCGATTAACAGCGATGTGTTTGGCGTGGGCCGTATGCTGCACGGGATGGCGCAGCAGGGCCATGCGCCGAAAGTCTTTATGAAGGTTTCGTCGCGCGGCATTCCCTGGGTGACGGTGGTGGTGATGATGTTCGCCATGCTGATTGCGGTTTATCTCAACTACCTGATGCCGGAAAAAGTCTTCCTGGTCATCGCCTCGCTGGCGACCTTTGCAACGGTGTGGGTCTGGATCATGATTCTGCTGTCGCAGATTGCCTTCCGTCGCAAAATTGGCAAAGAGGCAGCGAGTAAGCTGCAGTTTGCGCTGCCAGGTGGCAGCTGGACGGCTGGCGTCGGCGTGGCGTTCCTCTGCTTTATTATCGGTCTGATTGGTTATTTCCCCGATACCCGCATTTCACTCTATGTTGGCATGGTGTGGATTGTGGTGCTGCTGCTGGGCTATAAGCTGGTGCGTAAACCACGCTAATCACCTGTTCTGCTCTCCCGATTTATGGGGGAGCAGAACCCGCTATTTCCCTCTTTTATTTTCTCCCATCGCTGTTTATTTATGTGATCTTCGCCACAACGCTGAATTCTTTTATTACGCGTTAACGCTCTGTCGGCGAAATAAGACTCTGCGCCGGTTTATTACGGCGAATGTATCCCGAAAAGATTATTCAGACGGGCAGTGAATATCGCTGAAGATTACAGGCGGGAAAAATTGTTGATGAGGCTTCATGCGCAGGAATGTGCCGCTATATGGGCACTGGCGCGCTAAAAAAGCAGAGAGGCGGAAATAAAAAACGGCGAAACCAGTCGCCGAAATACGCAAGAATTACAGGAAAATAGATAATAAAGGGATGATTGACAGGACTATCGTAAATCAAAATGCGTGGCGCTGATAGTCAGGCGTATTAAATAAGAAAAGGTCGGAGCGGCGTTAATTAACAGCGGTTAACATTATTAAGGCCGCATTGCGGCTGCGGCCTTAATTTGATTAGCCACAGACTCATGGCAATATAACCGAAACCGGCAGCACAGCGCTGTTATCCAGGTTTTTACGCAGCTGAGTCAGTGTGGATTGATAAGGGCAGAGCAGGCCGGCATCGGTAACTCTGCAGTCGGGCTGATGCCATTCCTGCTGTAATAACGGATGTTTATCATCAATCGGTTGCAGCTGGCGGATGCCATCCAGACTCTGCGCCTGAAAATAGAGCCGCAAAAAACGCTCGCCGCTGCGGGTGTCGCGCCAGCGCTCCAGCACCAGACTGCTGCCCGGCGGAATGTTACCGCGAGAATAGCCGGGTAACTGCCAGTTAAAGTCCATCAGGGTGCGCACCATCGCAATATTGGTGTCATGCGCGACGAGAACCAGCCAGCGGCCCGGCGAGCTGTCGGCAGCGATCGCTTCCAGCATCGTGCTGAGCAGTATCGAGCCACGGCGCTGTGCTAGGTAGAGTACGTCGTTGCTGAGATCGTAGTTGGCGGTCAGCAGCGGCAGCAGCGAGGTGATCTGCGCGGCCGTGGTGATGTGTCCCCAGGCGAGCTGATCAAACGGCAGATTTTCGCTGTAGCCCAGTCGCAGCGTCTCCACCATGCTCGCCATCACGCTCAGCCCGTAAACGTAACTATTCCCGTTGCGGGTTTGCCGGAACGTCCAGGGCGCATCAAACAGGGGACAATCCGTTGCGGGGGGACAGACGGCGGCTTTCAGCTGCTGAATCGCCGGTTGCAGTTGCTGTTGCAGGTGTGCCAGATCGCCCGCTTTCTGCTGTTTAGCAGCCAGTTCCTGCGCGGGATCGGTCCGGGTGACCGTCAGCTTTTCACTCTGAAACAGGGGATCCACATCGCCCGCGACGTGATGCACCGGCACGCCGCAGCCGGGAAACGCCCCATCCGTCAGCGCCGCGGCTGTGGCGCGGGTGCGCTGCAGCGGACTGGCGCGCACGTAGACCTGAGCCGCATCCGGACAGCCCGCGCTCAGCAGGCCAAGCTGGCGATAGTGATCGCCTTCCCAGCGTCCTTTATTCACCACGGCACTGTAGCCGTGACCTGTCAGCTCGCCATCGGCAGTGGTCCACTGTGTCCAGGGTTGCTGGCTGGCGGCTTCAATCTCTTTACGATTGCCTGGCGTGGGTGGACGTACGCCGTGACGGCTCAGTTCAACCACTTTCTCCAGCTGGTAATCCGCCGCCTGTGTCGCCGGGCTTAACAGCCAGAGAGAACCAAGGATTAGCGCACAGCGGCACAGGGTTGGCAGCGTCATTTACTCTTCCAGTGCGCCATTACCGGTCAGCGCTTTAATTTTTGGATACAGGGCCGCATTGGCCAGCAACACCGGGTTACCGTTTTTCAGGCCTTCATTACGCAGATAATCATTGGTGACACCGCCTGCTTCGCGCATAAGAACGATGCCCGGCAGACTATCCCAAGGATGCATATGCGCTTCGTAGTAACCAATCAGCCGACCGGCTGCCGCCCAGGCGCTGGTCAGCGCACCCGAACCGATGCGAATAAACATACCGCCCTGTTCAATTAAGCCGCTGATCAGGCGTGAGACGCTTTCGCCCGGCGTCCGGCTGGAGTTACTGATGCCAAGTAAACCCTCGTTGAGATGCGCTGCGTCATGCACCTGCAGGCGACTTTCATTCAGCCATGCCCCCTGGCCTGCCCGTGCGTGGAACAGCTCCTGATGATTGGGATCGCAGACTACGCCGATCACCGGTTCCCCTTCGCAGACCACCGCCAGCGAAACGCACCAGTTAGGCAGGCCGTTGACGAAACAGGCGGTGCCATCAATTGGATCGACAACCCAGATAAAGGGCGCACCCTCAACCTCGCCGCCGCTCTCTTCGCCATAGACGATATCCTCAGGAAAACGTTCAGCGATTAAGGTCTTAATTAATGCCTCAACGTTACGATCAGCCTCGCTGACCACGTCCTGCAAATCCCTTTTGTGTTCCACGACCAGTGTCTGACGCTGCTGATACCATGACAGGGCCCGGCTGCCCGCCGCACGGGCGATGTCGCAGGCGTAACGGTAACGCGCGTCTATTTCAGAATGCGAAGCGGATGACATCTTTTCCTCTTATGATTTTTTGCCATAACGAACGGAAGGCGCGCCTGAACAGGCGGTCTGGCTGTGATGTTGACTTCACTATTGTTAAGAAAGGCTTCATTAAGCCGCAGATAAGCAGCAATGGCAAGATGGTGCTGAGCCGGGCGGCTGGCTTTTTTCATCAGGCAAAAGCGCATGTTCGTCAGCCCGGCAGCAGAGGATCGGGTTTTACAGGGTTCTGCTGGTCGCCAGCGCCATTAAACGCGGATAAAAAACAAAAAACAGCGCTTCCAGCTGATCATAATGTTGCGTGAAATCGTGGTAGGAGTCGCGCAGTGCCGCCAGGCGTGGACGGCGGCTGGCCATGCCGTGCAGCACCCGCTCCAGCCGCGCAGGCTGGGCATAATGCTCAAACCAGCGCTCGCGCCACATCACCGCGTTGAGTGCCTGAAATTCAGGAGGCGTGTCGGCCAGCTGCGACAGGATTTCGCGCTCGGCGGTGGCAGAAAACTGCACCAGCGTCTGGTCGGGCGTAAATTGCTGCCAGTGACGGGCCAGAAAATGGTCCCAGATGACGTCCAGCGTAATCGGTGCCACACGATAGGTTTCCGCACGGAACAGCTGACGGGCGCTGCGCACTTCCGGCAGCGCATCCGTCATAACATCCAGACGACGATGCATCAGAATGCCGTCTGCGACAGGCGCGGACCAGTGCTGGTGCGGGTTGCCACGCACAAAGTCGGCCATTAAATTGCCGAGTAAGGAGCTGTCGGCCAGCTTAGCCAGATGGAGATGAGCAAGAAAGTTCATGCCGCATTATAGGCTGATCTGCCTTTGCGCAGCCAGTTGTTCAGAATTGGTCGGTTTTCCGCTAAACTGTGCCGCCTGTTTTTGCCTGAGAAAGAACATTTCAATGCGTGTCGCCGATTTTGCTTTTGAACTGCCCGAATCCCTGATTGCTCACTATCCCCAGGCGCAGCGCAGCGGCTGTCGTCTGCTGTCGCTTGACGGTCCCAGCGGTGCGCTGTCGCACGGTGTTTTCACCGACGTGCTGGATAAGCTGAATCCAGGCGATCTGCTGGTGTTCAACAACACCCGTGTGATTCCGGCGCGCGTCTTTGGCCGTAAAGCCAGCGGCGGCAAAATCGAGATGCTGGTAGAGCGGATGCTCGACGACAAGCGCGTGCTGGCACATGTGCGCGCCTCAAAAGCGCCGAAGCCGGGGGCAGAGCTGCTGCTGGGCGAAGATGAGAGTGTGAAAGCGACCATGGTGGCACGCCACGATGCGCTGTTTGAGATCGCGTTTGATGATGAGCGCGCAGTGCTCGACATCCTCAACAGCGTCGGCCACATGCCACTGCCGCCGTATATCGACCGTCCGGATGAAGAGGCGGATCGCGAGCTTTATCAGACGGTTTACAGCGCCCGTCCGGGTGCCGTCGCGGCCCCGACAGCCGGCCTGCACTTCGATGAACCGCTGCTGCAGGCGCTGAAAGAGAAGGGCATTGAGATGGCCTTCGTGACGCTGCACGTCGGGGCGGGCACCTTCCAGCCGGTGCGTGTCGAGACCATCGAAGAGCATCACATGCACGCGGAGTATGCCGAAGTGCCGCAGGAGGTTGTTGACGCGGTGCTGGCCTGTAAAGCGCGTGGCAATAAAGTGGTCGCCGTCGGCACCACCTCTGTCCGTTCGCTGGAGAGTGCCGCCAAAGCGAGTCAGGATGCCCTGATTGCGCCGTTCTTCGACGATACCCAGATTTTTATCTATCCGGGCTATGAGTATCAGGTGATCGATGCGCTGATCACCAACTTCCATCTGCCCGAATCGACTCTGATTATGCTGGTCTCGGCGTTTGCCGGTTATCAGCACACCATGGCCGCGTACCGCGCAGCCGTGGCTGAGCAATATCGTTTCTTCAGTTATGGAGATGCGATGTTTATCAGCAAAAATCCGCAGGCGCCGCTGGAAAAAGTGGGCGACTGATTTATTAACCGATAGCCGGAACCGCCTAAAGAGCGTGAAGGTTATCTGCATCGGACTGTTTCTCCGATGGAGGCTTTGTGAAATTTGAACTTGATACCACAGACGGGCGCGCACGCCGTGGCCGTCTGATTTTTGATCGCGGCGTGGTGGAAACCCCGGCGTTTATGCCCGTTGGCACCTACGGCACCGTGAAAGGCATGACGCCGGAAGAAGTGCAGGAGACCGGCGCGCAGATCATTCTGGGTAATACCTTCCACCTCTGGCTGCGTCCGGGCCAGGAGATTATGAAACTGCATGGCGATCTGCATGACTTTATGCAGTGGAAAGGCCCGATCCTGACCGACTCCGGCGGCTTCCAGGTCTTCAGCCTGGGCGACATCCGTAAAATCACCGAAGCGGGCGTTCACTTCCGTAACCCGATCAATGGCGACCCGATCTTCCTCGATCCGGAAAAATCGATGGAGATTCAGTACGACCTGGGTTCCGACATCGTGATGATTTTCGATGAATGTACGCCGTACCCGGCTGACTGGGACTACGCCAAACGCTCTATGGAGATGTCGCTGCGCTGGGCGCAACGCAGCCGTGATCGTTTCGACAGCCTGGGAAATAAAAATGCCTTATTTGGCATTATTCAGGGCTCGGTTTACGAAGATTTACGAGATGTCTCGGTGAAAGGTCTGGTAGAGATTGGCTTTGATGGGTACGCTGTGGGCGGCCTGGCGGTGGGTGAGCCTAAGCAGGACATGCACCGTATTCTTGAGCACGTCTGTCCGCAGCTTCCGCAGGATAAACCGCGTTATCTGATGGGTGTCGGCAAGCCAGAAGATCTGGTTGAAGGCGTCCGTCGCGGCGTTGATATGTTTGACTGCGTGATGCCAACCCGTAATGCGCGAAATGGTCACCTGTTTGTAACCGAAGGTGTGGTGAAGATTCGCAACGCCCGCTACAAAGATGACACTGCGCCGCTGGATGCGGAGTGTGATTGTTACACCTGTCGCAATTATAGCCGTGCCTACTTGTATCATCTCGACCGTTGTAACGAAATACTGGGCGCGCGTCTGAATACTATCCACAATTTGCGCTACTACCAGCGTCTGATGGCAGGTTTACGCCAGGCCATCGAAGAGGGTAAATTAGAGCGCTTTGTAACTGAGTTTTACCAACGGACGGGCAAAGAAGTTCCGCCATTAACGTCTGATAATTCATCAATGAGGGAAATTTAATGAGCTTATTCATTTCTGACGCCGTGGCCGCAGCAGGCGCTCCGTCTCAGGGAAGTCCGTATTCTCTGGTGATCATGCTGGTGGTGTTTGGTCTGATTTTCTATTTCATGATCCTGCGTCCGCAGCAGAAACGTGCGAAAGAGCACAAGAAGCTGATGGATTCCATCTCTAAGGGTGATGAAGTGCTGACCAGCGGTGGCCTGGTAGGCCGCGTAACGAAAGTCTCTGACACGGGCTACGTAGCTATCGCGCTGAATGACACCAATGAAGTCGTCATTAAACGTGATTTCGTCGCCGCCGTGCTGCCGAAAGGCACTATCAAGGCGCTGTAATTCTTTCTTCCCTAAGGGAACTGCCGTGTTAAATCGTTATCCTTTGTGGAAGTACGTAATGCTGGTCGTCGTGATTCTCGTCGGCCTGCTCTATGCGCTTCCCAACCTGTATGGTGAGGATCCGGCCGTTCAAATCACTGGTGCGCGCGGAAGCGCCGCCAGTGAGCAGACGTTGGATCAAATTCAGTCCGCATTAAAACAAGACAATATCCAGAGCAAATCTGTTGCGCTGGAAAATGGTGCGATTACCGCGCGTTTCGCTAATACGGATGTGCAGTTACGCGCCCGTGAAGCGATTATGAAAGCGCTGGGTGAAAACTACGTTGTCGCGCTGAACCTTGCGCCTGCTACGCCACGCTGGCTGACGATGCTGTCAGCAGAGCCGATGAAACTCGGTCTCGATCTGCGTGGTGGTGTGCACTTCCTGATGGAAGTGGACATGGACACCGCGCTCAGCAAGCTGCAGGAGCAGAATGCTGACACGCTGCGTAGCGACCTGCGCACCAAAAATATCCCCTACACCAACGTCAATAAAATCGCGAACTACGGCGTGGAAATTCGTTTCCGTGACGCTGCCAGCCGCGACGCGGCGATCTCCTGGCTGAGCTCGCGTCATCAGGATCTGGTGATCAACAGCAGCGGCAGCGATGCCCTGCGTGCCACCATGAGCGATGCCCGCCTCAGCGAAGCGCGTGAATATGCGGTTCAGCAGAACATTACGATTCTGCGTAACCGTGTAAACCAGCTGGGCGTAGCTGAACCGCTGGTTCAGCGTCAGGGTTCCGATCGCATCGTGGTTGAGCTGCCGGGTATTCAGGATACGGCGCGTGCCAAAGAGATCCTGGGCGCCACCGCGACGCTGGAATTCCGTCTGGTTAACACCAGCGTGGATCCGACTGCGGCGGCCAGTGGCCGTGTACCGGGTGACTCTGAAGTTAAAGACATGCGTGATGGCCAGCCGGTCGTGCTTTACAAGCGGGTGATCCTGACCGGTGACCATATCACCGACTCAACCTCCAGCATGGATGAGTACAACCAGCCACAGGTGAACATTTCACTGGATGGCGCAGGCGGTAACATCATGTCCAACTTCACCAAGGACAACATCGGCAAGCCGATGGCGACCCTGTTTGTGGAGTACAAGGACAGCGGTAAGAAAGATGCCAATGGCCGTTCCATTCTGGTGAAGCAGGAAGAGGTGATTAACGTCGCCAATATCCAGTCTCGCCTGGGGAACAGCTTCCGCATCACCGGTATCAACAACCCGAACGAAGCGCGTCAGCTGTCGCTGCTGCTGCGTGCTGGTGCGTTGATTGCGCCGATCCAGATTGTGGAAGAGCGGACTATCGGGCCGACCATGGGTCAGCAGAACATTACTCAGGGTCTGGAAGCCTGCCTGTGGGGTCTGCTTGCTTCGATCCTGTTTATGGTGGTGTTCTATAAGAAGTTTGGTCTGATTGCGACGAGTGCGCTGCTGGTTAACCTGGTGCTGATTGTCGGCATCATGTCCCTGCTGCCGGGCGCGACCCTGACCATGCCGGGTATTGCCGGTATCGTGTTAACGCTGGCGGTGGCAGTCGATGCCAACGTACTGATTAACGAACGTATTAAAGAAGAGCTGCGAAACGGGCGCTCGGTTCAGCAGGCAATTCATGAGGGCTACAAAGGCGCCTTCTCCAGTATTGTCGATGCGAACGTGACCACCCTGATCAAAGTTATCATTCTTTACGCGGTCGGCACCGGTTCGATCAAAGGCTTTGCGATTACCACCGCAATTGGTATCGCGACCTCAATGTTCACCGCGATTATCGGTACCCGTGCCATTGTTAACCTGGTTTACGGTGGCAAACGCATCAACAAGCTGTCTATCTGAGGAGTGCGTTGTGGCACAGGAATATAACATTGAGCAGTTGAACCACGGGCGTAAAGTCGTCGACTTTATGCGCTGGGATAAGCTGGCCTTCATCATTTCAGGACTGCTGATTGTGGCCGCGATTGCGATCGTGGGCGTGCGTGGTTTTAACTGGGGCCTCGATTTCACCGGTGGTACGGTGATTGAGATTGCGCTGGAGAAACCGGCCGACCTCGACACGCTGCGTAGCGAACTGGTGAAAGCGGGCTTTGACGAGCCGCTGGTGCAGAACTTTGGCAGCAGTCGTGACGTGATGGTGCGTATGGCACCGGTTACCGGCCCGGCAGGTACCGAGTTAGGCAATAAAGTGGTGTCGGTGATCAACCAGACCACGCAGCAAAACGCGACCGTTAAGCGCATTGAGTTCGTGGGGCCGAGTG
The DNA here is from genome assembly GCF_004792415.1 of Pantoea vagans. NCBI lineage: Bacteria > Pseudomonadati > Pseudomonadota > Gammaproteobacteria > Enterobacterales > Erwiniaceae > Pantoea > Pantoea vagans. Next base: position 3,097,501 of record NZ_CP038853.1, on the reverse strand, counting down.
TGGGCAGCGACCTGGCGCAGGCGGGTGCGATGGCGCTGCTGTCGGCACTGATTGCGATTCTGATCTATATCGGTTTCCGCTTTGAGTGGCGTCTGGCGCTGGGCACCGTGCTGGCGCTGGCGCATGACGTGATCATCACCTGCGGCCTGCTGGCGCTGTTCCGCATTGAAATCGACCTGACGATTGTTGCCTCGCTGATGTCGGTGATTGGCTACTCGCTTAACGATAAAATTGTGGTCTCTGACCGTATTCGTGAAAACTTCCGCAAGATCCGTCGCGGCAGCTCTTACGATATTACCAACGTGTCACTGACCCAGACGTTAAGCCGTACCCTGATTACCTCGCTGACGACGCTGGCGATGATCCTCATCCTGTTCATATTTGGTGGTGCGCTGCTGAAAGGCTTCTCACTGACCATGCTGATTGGTGTGACGATTGGTACGATTTCATCCATTTATGTCTCTTCAGCGCTGGCGCTGAAGCTGGGCATGAAGCGTGAACATATGATGGTGCAGAAAGTCGAGAAAGAGGGCGCCGATCAGCCTTCTATCCTGCCTTAATCGCGCGTCAGAAATAAAAACGGGCAGCCTTCTGGCTGCCCGTTTTTTTTTGCACCACGGCTAAGGATTAGCGGGTGCCGCAGGGGAGATCGGGGGCGGTGCGTCAGCGGTCACGTTATGCACGCGGACATAACCCAGTTGCTCCGGTGTCAGGCCGCTGAGTCGAAGCGGAATGCTCGCCGAATGCTGCGGCAGCAGCGAGGCAGGCAGCGCGACCGTCTGCGTCAGACTGTCACTGCTCAGCGGTTTACCGGTCGCCGGGTCGAGTTCACCCCAGATCACCGTCGCGTGCAGGGCGGGCAACGGCCGATCGTCCATTGAGCGTACGGTCAGGGTTGCCCGCGAACCGCTGGCTTCCGCAGTGACAGGGGACAGCGTCAGTCGCAACGTGCCGAGCTGAGTCTGCAGCGCCACTGGCGTATTCGCCTGTGGCACCAGCCAGGCACCCTGCTGCAACTGGCTGTTAAGCTGTCCCTGAATCTCCAGCGCGCTGGCCTGCGTGGTCAGATGCTGCATCTGCTGATTGAGCTGACTCACTTCCTGATGCAGCTCTCTGACCTGCGGGTTACCTGCACTGCTACTGCAGCCGCTCAGCGCCACCAGTGAGAACGCCACCGGAACCCAAACCATCCTGCTCATAAGTTATCCTTGTCCGTTATTTTGGAATACGTAAAACCTGGCCAGGATAGATCTTATCAGGATGGGTGAGCATTGGCTTATTCGCTTCGAAAATCTTGTTATATTCGTTAGCGTTACCGTAAACCTGTTTAGAAATAGCGCTCAGCGTGTCGCCTTTCTTCACGGTGTAAAGCTCTGACTCGGCCGCGCTGTCTGTCACGGTGACCTTGTCTTCCACTTTTGTGATGCCTGCCACGTTACCCGCCGCGATCAGAATCTTCTCTTTCAGCTCCTGAGAAAGGCCATCGCCGGTCACGGTGACGGTATCACCATTGACCTTTACGTCCACCTTGTCGCTGTCTGGCAAACCGAGCTTGTTGATGTGATCCTGCAGCTTTTTATTCTGATCGTCACCGCCTTTCACGGCGTCCCAGAGTTTTTCACCGGCTTCTTTCACAAAGTTAAACAGACCCATACAACCTCCAATGTGTTAGTGGAAAATTTTAATTGCAGCTCTTAAAGCGTAGTCCCTTTTGCCGCAGACGAAATTTAGCATCGTTTATCCTGCGATGAGAAGCCCGCGAAAGACACGGAAGAGATTTTGTTGATTCGCAGTTCGCGCTACACTGTATGGCCCATCACTCTCGCGTCAGGAAACGTCATGCATTGCCCATTCTGCTCCGCTGTGGACACCAAAGTGATTGATTCTCGTCTGGTTAGTGAAGGCTCCTCGGTGCGACGCCGCCGCCAGTGTCTGATGTGTCATGAACGCTTCACCACCTTTGAGGTGGCGGAACTGGTGATGCCCCGCGTGGTGAAAAGCAATGATGTGCGCGAGCCTTTCAATGAAGACAAAATGGCCAGCGGGATGATGAAAGCGCTTGAGAAGCGTCCGGTCAGCGCCGACGCGGTAGAAAGCGCCGTAAATCATATTAAAACGCAGCTGCGCGCCACCGGCGAACGTGAGATCCCCAGTAAGCTGATTGGCAATCTGGTGATGGATGAGCTGAAAAAGCTCGATAAAGTCGCCTATATTCGCTTCGCCTCGGTTTACCGCAGCTTTGAAGATATTCGCGATTTTGGCGAAGAGATCGCCCGGTTACAGGATTAGAGTATGGACGAACGCTATATGGCGCGTGCGCTGGAACTGGCGCGACGCGGCCGTTTTACGACCATGCCGAACCCGAATGTCGGCTGTGTGATTGTGCGCGATGGTGAAGTCGTGGGTGAGGGCTGGCATCAGCGTGCCGGTGAACCCCATGCTGAAGTCCACGCTCTGCGCATGGCTGGCGAGAAAGCGCGTGGCGCAACGGCGTATGTCACGCTGGAGCCGTGCAGCCATCATGGCCGCACGCCGCCCTGCTGTGATGCGCTGATCGCCGCAGGTGTGACCCGTGTCGTCGCCGCCATGCAGGACCCGAATCCGCAGGTCGCGGGGCGCGGACTGCACCGTCTGCATCAGGCGGGCATCGACGTCAGCCATGGTCTGATGATGCCGGAAGCCGAAGCACTCAATCGCGGCTTCCTCAAGCGCATGCGCACCGGTTTTCCCTGGATTCAGCTCAAGCTGGGCGCATCACTGGATGGCCGCACGGCCATGGCCAGTGGCGAGAGCCAGTGGATCACCTCTGAGGCTGCCCGTCGTGATGTGCAGCGTCTGCGGGCGCAAAGCGCCGCCATTCTCAGCAGTAGCGCTACGGTGCTGGCGGACGATCCCTCTCTGACCGTGCGCTGGTCTGAACTCAATACCGACAGCCAGGCTTTGATTGATGAGCAGCAACTGCGTCAGCCGGTACGTGTAATTATCGACAGCCAGAATCGCGTGACGCCGCAGCATCGGCTCATCTCACAGCCGGGCGAAACCTGGCTGATGCGCCATCAGCCGGATCAGCAGCTCTGGCCCGCTGACGTCACGCAAATCGCCGTGCCATTGCGCGAACAGCAGCTCGATCTGGTGGCGATGATGATGCTGCTGGGACAGCGACAGATTAACAGCGTCTGGGTTGAAGCGGGTGCGACGCTGGCCGGTGCCCTGTTACAGGCCGGGCTGGTGGATGAACTGATCGTTTATCTGGCACCTAAGCTGTTAGGTCATGAAGGACGCGGCCTGTGTCAGCTGCCGGGGCTCAGCCAGCTGGCTGACGCACCTGCGTTCCGTTTCAGCGATGTCCGGCAGGTCGGTGACGATTTACGTCTGACCCTGACACCGCAATAGCATGCCCGGAAAAGCGAGAGCACGCCGCCTAAGAGTATGATAGAATCCGCCCCCCTGCGCGGGGCCAACCAAACCCCTGAAAGGATAAGTATGAAAGTTATCGAAGCTGCTGTTGCAACGCCTGAGGCCAATGTTGCCATCGTCATCGCGCGTTTTAACAACTTCATTAATGACAGCCTGCTGGATGGCGCAGTTGATGCCCTGAAACGTATCGGCCAGGTCAAAGATGAAAATATCACCGTTGTCTGGGTGCCGGGTGCTTACGAACTGCCGCTGGCAGCACGTGCGCTGGCGAACTCCGGCAAACATGATGCGATTATCGCACTCGGCACCGTTATTCGTGGTGGCACTGCGCACTTCGAATATGTGGCGGGTGAAGCCAGCTCCGGTATCGCCAGCGTTGCCATGAACAGCGACATTCCTGTCGCGTTCGGCGTGCTGACCACTGAAAGCATCGAGCAGGCCATTGAGCGTGCCGGCACCAAAGCGGGTAACAAAGGTGCTGAAGCGGCGCTGACTGCGCTCGAAATGATCAACGTATTGAAAGCCATTAAAGCCTGATTTTTGTAAGGGGAATTTTGTGAAACCTGCTGCTCGTCGTCGCGCCCGTGAGTGCGCTGTTCAGGCGCTTTACTCCTGGCAGTTGTCGAATAACGACATTGCCGATGTGGAATACCAGTTTCTGGCGGAACAGGACGTCAAAGACGTCGACATTACCTACTTCCGCGAACTGCTGTCCGGTGTGGCGACCAACAGTGCGTATCTGGATGGACTGATGAAGCCCTATCTGTCGCGTCAGCTCGAAGAGCTGGGCCAGGTAGAAAAAGCTATCCTGCGCATCTCGCTGTATGAGTTGAGCAAGCGTGATGATGTGCCCTATAAAGTGGCCATCAACGAAGGAATTGAGCTGGCGAAAGTCTTCGGTGCCGAAGACAGTCATAAATTTGTTAACGGCGTGCTGGATAAAGCCGGTCCACAAATTCGACCCAATCGCAAATAAACAAAAAGGCCGGCTTGCCGGCCTTTTTTCATGAAGAGTTAAGCGGAACGCAATTATGTCTTGTGGTGAATTTGAACTCATCGCACGCTACTTCAACCGCAGAACACGCAGCCGCCGTGATGTCGAACTCGGCATCGGTGACGATTGTGCGTTACTTAGCGTGCCGGAAAAACAGACGCTGGCGATCAGCACCGATACCCTGGTCGCGGGTGTGCACTTCTTACGGGATATTCATCCCGCCGATCTGGGTTACAAAGCCCTGGCTGTTAATCTTAGCGATCTCGCTGCCATGGGCGCCGATCCCGCGTGGCTGACGCTGGCCTTAACGCTACCGCAGGTCGATGAGAGCTGGCTCTCTGCCTTTAGCGAAAGCCTGTTTGAACTGCTGGAATATTACGACATGCAGCTGGTGGGCGGTGACACGACCCGTGGCCCGCTGAGCCTGACGCTGGCGATTCACGGTCTGGTGCCGCAGGGCCGCGCCCTGAAACGCTCCGGAGCGAAGCCGGGCGACTGGATCTACGTGACCGGCACGCTGGGTGACAGCGCGGCGGGTCTGGCGCTGTTGCAGCATCACTGCCGCATCAGCGATCCGGCGGTGCATGAGGCGCTGATTAAACGGCATCTTCGTCCGATGCCGCGCATTCTGCAGGGTCAGGCACTGCGTTCGCTGGCCTCTTCAGCGGTGGACCTTTCTGATGGCCTGATTTCCGACCTCGGCCACGTGCTGAAAGCCAGCGGCTGTGGTGCACGACTAAACCTGGATGCGTTGCCGCTGTCGCCGGCGCTGCGCGACCATTTCGACCCTGAGCAGGTATTGCGCTGGGCGCTGAGTGGCGGAGAAGATTACGAACTCTGCTTCACCGTGCCGGAAGTGAATCGCGGTGCGCTTGATGTGGCGCTGGGGCATCTGGGCGTGCCTTATACCTGCATCGGACAGATAGCACCGGAATCAGAAGGCTTAACGCTGCTGGATAATGGCAAACCTGCCACATTCCATCATAAAGGGTTTGATCACTTTGATACTAAATAACGACGTGGCGAAGAGCCGCCTGCGGATGAGCAATCCCTGGCATCTGCTGGCCACCGGTTTCGGCAGCGGATTAAGCCCGGTCGTGCCTGGTACCATGGGATCGCTGGCGGCCATCCCGTTCTGGTGGCTGATGACCTTTCTGCCGCAGGATCTCTATTCGCTGGTTGTGCTGGTTGGTATCTGCGTCGGTGTCTATCTCTGCCATCGCACCGCCAAAGATATGGGCGTACACGATCACGGCAGTATTGTCTGGGATGAATTTATCGGCATGTGGATTACGCTGATGGCGATTCCGGTCAACAGCTGGCAATGGGTGCTGGGCGGCTTTGTCGTGTTCCGTATTCTGGATATGTGGAAACCATGGCCGATTCGCTGGTTTGATCGCAATGTGCATGGCGGTATGGGCATTATGGTGGATGACATCATTGCTGGCGTGATTTCTGCGGCGATGCTTTATGGCTTTGGGGTCTGGCTGGCGGGTTAGTCGCCGAGGCTGAACGCCTGAATAAGAGGTGACGCCCGGCCAGGGCGTCACGTTCTGATTTATTCGAATCCCACCGCCTGATGCGGCTGATAGACCTCTTCCAGCAGGGTAATCTCGTCGTCACTCAGCGTGACATCCACCGCCTTCACCAGATCCTCAAACTGCTCAGCGCGCGACGCGCCAATAATCGGTGCCGTAACGGCAGGCTTGCTCAGCAGCCAGGCCAGCGCTACCTGCGCCCGCGTCACACCTTTGCTTTCCGCTACCTGCGCCAGCCGCTCTGCAATCACGGCATCGTTCTCTTCAGTGTTGTCATAGAGCTTCGCCATCACCTGATCGGAGGCGGAACGCGCGGTGTTCTCACCCCACGGGCGGGTCAGCTTACCGCGCGCCAGCGGACTCCAGGGCAGCACGGCGATCTGCTCTTTCAGACAGAGCGGATGCATTTCACGCTCCTCTTCACGCTGAATCAGGTTGTACTGATCCTGCATGCTGACAAAGCGATGCCAGCCCAGTTCTGACTGCAGCTGCAACGCCTGCGCAAACTGACTGGCGTGCATGGATGAGGCGCCGATATAGCGGGCTTTGCCGGACTGCACCACGTCATGCAGCGCTTCCAGCGTCTCTTCCAGCGGTGTCTCGTAGTCCCAGCGGTGAATCTGCAGCAGGTCAACATACTCCATGCCGAGACGCTGCAGGCTGTCATCAATGGATTGCAGGATATTTTTGCGCGACAGTCCCTGTGAGAGATTGGTCAGCGGGAAATAGACTTTGGTGGCGACCACGATCTCTTCGCGGCGGGCAAACTCTTTCAGCGCCCGGCCCAGGATCTCTTCACTGCTGCCATCGGAATAGCTGTTGGCGGTATCAAAGAAGTTGATCCCCGCGTTCAGCGCCTGCTGGATCAGCGGACGGCTGCTTGCTTCCGGCAGCGTCCAGGCATGATTACCGCGCGTTGGCTCGCCATAGGTCATACAGCCGAGACAGAGACGCGACACCTGCAGATCGGTGGTACCCAGTTGAATCGTTTTCATGGTGGAGGCTCCTGCGAAAGTGCAAAGGTTACAGCATAGCAGGATGTTGCGCTCCCCAGGGGGAGCGCAGAGAGGAGAGGTTACTGCGCCAGCCAGCGGGCGATCTGTTGCTGAATGCCCTCTGCGTCCAGCAGATAGTCATGACGCACTTCATCCTGTGTGCCCTGCGGGATGAACTCATCGGGCAGGCCGATGTTCAGTACCGGAATGCCCAGGCGTTTCGCCATCACAAACTCATTTACGCCACTGCCCGCACCGCCTTTGATGGCGCCTTCTTCCAGCGTTATGAGCGAGTCATGTGTTTTAGCGAGCTCGGCGATCAGCGCTTCATCCAGCGGCTTCACAAAGCGCATATCGACCAGAGTCGCGTTCAGCGCTTCTGCCGTGGCGGCGGCTTCCGGCAGCAGTGTACCGAAGTTCAGAATCGCCAGCTTTTCACCCTGACGTTTCACGACTGCTTTACCCAGCGGCAGGCTCTGTAATGGGGCCAGCGGCGTGCCGACGCCTGTGCCGCGCGGATAGCGCACCGCACTCGGGCCAGCCTGGTGGTGATAGCCGGTATAGAGCATCTGCCGACACTCATTCTCATCGCTTGGGGTCATGATCACCATATCCGGCACGCAGCGCAGATAGGCGAGATCAAACGCGCCCTGGTGAGTCTGACCATCCGCGCCAACAATACCACCGCGATCGATAGCAAACAGGACCGGCAGTTTCTGGATGGCGACGTCGTGGATCAGCTGATCGTAGGCGCGTTGCAGGAAGGTGGAATAGATGGCAACAATGGGTTTATAGCCACCAATCGCCATACCGGCCGCGAAGGTCACCGCATGTTGTTCGGCTATCGCCACGTCAAAATATTGCTTCGGGAATTCACGTGAGAAGGCCACCATACCTGAGCCTTCACGCATCGCCGGGGTAATCGCCATCAGCTTCGGATCGTCGGCGGCCATTTCGCACAGCCAGTTGCCGAAGATTTTAGAGTAGCTCGGCAGACCCTCTGCGCTTTTCGGCAGTTCGCCAATCGCCGGGTCAAATTTAGGAACGGCGTGCCAGGCAATCGGATCTTCCTCTGCCGGGGCGTAGCCTTTACCTTTCTTCGTCATGATATGCAGGAACTGCGGGCCTTTCAGGCTGCGCATGTTGCTCAGCGTATTCACCAGCGTCAGCACATCGTGACCGTCAACCGGGCCAATATAGTTAAAGCCCAGCTCTTCAAACAGCGTGCCCGGCACGACCATGCCTTTGAGATGCTCTTCGGTGCGTTTGACCAGCTCTTTGATTGGCGGCAGATTTGTCAACACGCGCTTACTGCCTTCGCGCAGTCGTGCGTAGGTTTTGCCCGACAGGATCTGCGCCAGGCGATTATTCAGCGCGCCGACGTTTTCAGAGATCGACATCTCGTTGTCATTGAGGATGACCAGCATGTCCGGCTTAATATCACCGGCATGGTTCATCGCTTCAAACGCCATGCCTGCGGTAATCGCACCATCGCCAATAATACAGGCGGTGCGACGGCCCTGACCTTCACGTTCTGCCGCCGCGGCCATGCCGAGACCGGCACTGATAGAGGTCGATGAGTGACCGACGCTCAGGACGTCATATTCACTTTCACCGCGCCACGGAAACGGGTGTACGCCGTTTTTCTGACGGATAGTGCCGATGCGATCGCGGCGACCTGTCAGAATTTTATGCGGATAAGCCTGATGACCCACATCCCAGACCAGATGATCAAACGGGGTGTTATAGACATAATGCAGCGCGACCGTCAGTTCAACCACGCCCAGACCCGATGCAAAATGGCCGCTGGAGCGGCTCACACTGTCTAACAGATACTGACGCAGTTCATCACACAGCGCAGGCAACTTCTCTTTTGGCAGGGCGCGCAGCGCCTGAACCGTGTCTGCCAGCGCCAGTGTCGGGTATTTAGCAATATCAAAACTCATCAGAGACTCATTATGGAAGTTATTTGTCGCGTTCAATTATGAAGCTCGCCAGCGCCTGCAGTGCTGTAGTGTTATAAGAGTGCGCAGCGAGCAATTCTAAAGCATCAAGAGCTTCCTGATACAAATCCCGCGCTTTGGCACGGGCACTTTCAAGGCCTAACAGTGAAGGATAGGTGCTTTTCCCCAGATCCTGATCGGCACCCTGACGTTTTCCGATCACGGCTGTGTCGCCGATCACATCCAGAATGTCGTCCTGCACCTGAAACGCGAGACCAATCGCCTCTGCATAGCGGTCGAGCAGCGGCAGGGCTTCGCGACCCGCATCGCCTGCCGTTAATGCGCCTAGCCGTACCGCTGAGCGGATCAGGGCGCCGGTTTTGTGGCGATGGATCTGTTCCAGCTGATCGAGATCGACGGACTTCCCTTCCGCCGCTAAATCCAGTGCCTGCCCGCCACACATCCCGGCTACGCCACTGGCTTTTGCCAGTTCGGAGAGCATCATCAGTCGATATTCGGCGCTGACACCGGGCATTGCTTCATCGGCCAGAATGGAAAAGGCCAGCGTCTGCAGGGCGTCGCCCGCCAGAATCGCGGTATCTTCGCCATATTTAATATGACAGGTTGGCTGCCCGCGACGCAGTGCATCATCGTCCATCGCAGGGAGATCGTCATGAATCAGAGAGTACGCATGAATGCATTCAACTGCGGCGGCAGGGGCATCCAGACTCGCCGGATTGGCGTGGAGCATTTCGCCGGTCGCGTAGACCAGAAAAGGACGCAGACGTTTACCGCCTAATAATGCCCCATAATGCATGGCATTCACCAGAGGAGAACTCTGAAAAGGAAGTGGCTCTATAAAACGCGTCAGCGCGGCGTTCACCTGCTGCTGATAGGCGTCGAGTAAGCGGGCAAAATCCATTAGTCGTTTTCCGGCGTGAAAGCAGTGAGGTCGGCATCTTTATCATCGTTCAGCAGAATGCGGACCCGCTGTTCAGCCTGCTGCAGCGTCTGCTGGCCATTCCGCGCCAGCTGCACGCCGCGCTCAAATTCGTTCAGGGCTTCTTCCAGCGGCAGTTCACCACTTTCCAGACGGCTGACAATCTGCTCCAGCTGCTGCAATGACGTTTCAAAGCTGGCTGGCTGTTCGGCTTTTTTCGGCATATTTCGTGTCGACTCACGGTTGGGACATTATCTCGCAATCGGTCATGGTAGCTGAGACCCTATGATTAGCAAAATAATCAATGCGGCGGCTGATGAAGAAGCAGTCACCTGACAAAGGTGATATACTCCCGCGCCTCGGATGCGGTTGCGCCTTGCAGCCCGCAATTTTGTGATTTTACCAGCTAAGTGCCGCCTGTTTTAGCACTTATTTGCCCAACGAAGCTGTGTCGCCATGAAGTTTATCATCAAGTTATTTCCTGAAATCACCATCAAGAGTCCGTCGGTGCGTTTGCGCTTTATCAAGATTCTTGCCAGCAATATCCGCAACGTCCTGAAAACCGTCAGCGACGACATCGCCGTTGTGCGCTACTGGGATCACATTGAAGTGCGGTCAAAAAATGCGGCGCTGGCGGACATTATTCCCGATGAGCTTTCCCGCATTCCCGGTATCCATCACGTTTTAGCGGTTGAAGATCGCGAGTACACCGATATTCATCACATCTTTGAACAGACGTTAGCGCAGTATCGCGACAGTCTTGAGGGCAAGAGCTTCTGCGTACGTGTGAAACGTCGTGGTAAGCACAGCTTCAGTTCGCAGGATGTAGAGCGCTATGTGGGTGGTGGTCTGAATCAGCATATTGAAAGCGCCCGCGTGCAGCTTAAAAATCCTGACGTGACGGTGAACCTTGAAGTTGAAGAGAATCGCCTGACGCTGGTGACGGCGCGCTACGAAGGTCTGGGTGGTTTCCCGATCGGCACGCAGGAAGATGTGCTGTCGCTGATTTCCGGCGGTTTCGACTCGGGCGTCTCCAGCTATATGCTGCTGCGCCGCGGCAGCCGCGTGCATTACTGCTTCTTTAACCTTGGCGGTGCCGCGCATGAGATTGGCGTGCGTCAGGTTGCGCACTATCTGTGGAATCGTTTTGGTCGTTCACACCGCGTGCGCTTCGTGGCGATCAATTTTGAGCCGGTCGTCGGTGAGATCCTCGAAAAAGTGGATGACGGCCAGATGGGCGTGGTGCTGAAGCGTATGATGGTGCGTGCCGCCTCGACGATTGCTGAGCGTTACGGCGTGCAGGCGCTGGTCACGGGTGAAGCGGTAGGGCAGGTGTCGAGCCAGACGCTGACCAACCTGCGCCTGATTGATAATGCGTCGGATACGCTGATTCTGCGTCCCCTGATCTCTCATGACAAAGAGCACATCATCAGAGTTGCCCGGGAGATCGGCACTGAAGATTTCGCAAGCACCATGCCGGAATATTGTGGTGTGATCTCAAAAAGCCCGACGGTGAAGGCGGTGAAGGCGAAAATCGAAGCGGAAGAGCAGAATTTCGACTTCTCGATTCTGGATCGGGTCATCGAAGAAGCGACCAATGTCGATATCCGTACTATTGCTGAGCAAACGGAAGAGGAGGTGGTGGAAGTTGAGACCGTCGCGCTTCTGAGTGACAACGATGTGGTGCTGGATATCCGCTCTATTGATGAGCAGGAAGAGAAGCCCCTGACGCTGAACGCCACGGAAGTGAAATCACTGCCGTTCTACAAACTCAGTACGCAGTTTGGCGATCTCGATCAGAACCGCACCTGGCTGCTCTACTGCGATCGTGGTGTGATGAGCCGTCTGCAGGCGCTCTATCTGCATGAGCAGGGCTTTAAGAACGTTAAAGTCTACCGCCCGTAGTCATCGCTCTGAGCCAGTCAGTGCCTGTTCAGGTCTGACTGGCTTTCTCGTTTTAAGCCTGAGTATTTAAGCCTGATAGTCATAAATGCCGGGGGCCAGCACCAGCTGTGCAGCGACCTCACGCGCCATCTCTTTTCCCACCAGCAGATCGATCAGCTTCAGCGCAAAATCCATTGCCGTGCCAGGCCCCTGACTGGTCAGCAGATTAACGCGGGGATCCCAGACGACACGTCGCTCCATCCACTTTTCCTCCGGAATCGTCTCTTTCAGGCCAGGAAAGCCGGTCATGTTACCGACCGGGAAGAGATCGTGAGGGATCAGTACCGTGCCTGCGGCTGCGCATATCGCGGCGACAATCTTCTCATTGAGGTGAAACTGACGCACCGTTTCGACCAGCAGCGGACTGTCACGGAAGGTCTCAGCCCCTTTCAGGCCGCCGGGCAGAACAATGGCGGCGAAATCGTTATCGGCGACTTCGACCAGCGTGACGTCAGCTAGCAGACGAACACCGCGTGAGCAGACAATCTCCCGGCTGCCATCGCTTTCGACGCTGGCGGTAACAACCTTCAGCCCGGCCCGAACCAGCAGGTCGATGGTGGTGACAGCTTCGGTTTCTTCACTGCCATGTGCCAGGCAAACCAGCACCGATGCGTTCGCGGTCATAATGGGACTCCTTGCGTTTTACAATGTCATACAGACGGGTGTTCTCCGTCAGCACCAGGCCGTGCGTCCGGGCGCGGCGCAGCAGAAAGCCGCTGATATAGTCGATTTCAGTGAGCCGCTGGGCGCGCACGTCCTGCAGCATCGAAGAGGTATTGGCCGCCGTGCTTTCGATCACGTCGAAGATGATGTCCTGCAGGCTGTCGCTGGCCACATTCTGGCCTTCACGCTCCATAACCCAGCTGATCTCTTCGCACAGTTGCGCGATCTGCTCCGGATACGCGCGTAGTGCGCCGTTCTGGCACTCATACTCCACGCTGAGCGGGTTGATGACGCAGTTGACGGCCAGTTTGCGCCAGCAGGTCGCCCGGATGTTGTCATGCCAGGCAACATCGGGCAGGGCAGGGTGCAGAATGTCGGCGAGGTCACTGTAAGCGGCGCTTTTGCGGTTACCGGGACCAATGTGGGTGATGCCACTGGCGATGTGCTTGATAACGGTGCCATCACGCATCGCCGCATGCGTGGTGACGCCACGCAGGAGTGGCTGAGTCAGCCCTTTGAGTTCCTCCAGCGTACCCATACCGTTGTGCAGCAGCAGTACCGGGCAGTTTTCTGGCAACACGCTTTCCAGATTCTTCACCGCGGGCGAGACCTGTGGCGCTTTGAGCGTGACCAGCAGCAGCTGGCTTTCCGCCAGGAATAGCGGATCGTTGGCGATAAACGTGCGATTCGAGATGTTGCCCTGTGGATCAATTACATTGGCTGAGCAGTAAGGCTGCGGCACGCGCAGCCATCCCTGTACTTCATGTCCCTGGCGGGCAAGCGCTGTCAGCCAGACCTGACCCAATGCACCGCAACCTAACACGGTAATTTTCATGCTGCCTCCCGCTGGCGGGCTATCCATCTGTTATTTACTGTCACACCTACATTATAGCGTTGTGTGCAGCCTGATTTTATTTAGCACCTTAAGACGCGTATTATGCATGTCACTTTAGCGTCAGGAGAAGAAGAGATGCCATCTTTCGATATCGTTTCAGAAGTCGATCTGCAGGAAATTCGCAATGCGGTGGAGAATGCTAACCGTGAAGTGTCTACCCGCTTCGATTTCCGCAACGTGAGCGCCGAGTTCGAGCTCAACGAAAAGAATGAAACCATCAAGATCACCAGCGAGTCTGATTTCCAGGTTAAGCAGCTGGTCGACATTTTACGTGAGAAGTTGCTGAAGCGCGGGATTGAAGGCGGAGCCTTAGAGGTGCCGGAAGAGATCGAGCACAGCGGCAAAAGCTGGGCGGTCGATGCCAAACTGAAAAAAGGCATTGAGAGCGACGTGGCGAAGAAGCTGGTGAAGCTGATTAAAGACAGCAAGCTGAAAGTGCAGACCCAGATTCAGGGTGAAGCATTGCGTGTGACCGGCAAGGCGCGTGATGATTTGCAGGGTGCGATGGCGATCGTGCGCGGCAGCAATCTGGGCCAGCCGTTCCAGTTTAAGAACTTCCGCGATTAAGTGGGGGAGGCTGAATTTTCAGCATGAATGCAGTGATGAAAAACCCGGCTCAGGCCGGGTTTTTTGTTATCTACCGTGTGCGGGCTTCTAACTCTCTGAATTTGCAAAACTTGGTCTGGGATATTTACGTGCTCGCACCTTGCTTATATCGCTTTGTGAGATGGATGTCGTCTGGAACATCGCGTTCAGGCTCAGGAAGCCTGTGCCTTTCGCAAAGACGCAAAAGCGTCATCCATGGCTGGCTCAGCGCGGGCCATCCCTGGCCCGCGATGCTTTGCTACAGGCACAGGCTCCCATCGCTTTAAGCTGGTTAGTGGTCTGTAAGAAGGATTGTGCGGGGTGATATTTACTCAGAAATTTAAATTCGGCTGAACCTGGCAGCAACGCAAAAGCTAAGGGGCGCAGGGGACAGGGTCAGAAGAGGAAAGCGTCCCGCGCCAGGACGGCGCGGGCCGAGCGTGCCATGGATGGCGGCTTTTGCGACTTTCCGATCTGACCCTGTTCCCTGAGCCAGCTCGATCTTACAGCTAAACGGGCAGATGGTGTCGCTAGAACAGTTTGGAAATCAGCAACTCCCCAGCAGCGCTTCCAGCTCAGGCCGGCTGGTGACCTTACTATCAATTTTGATATACGCGCTTTTTTCTTCCGGCACGATAAACACGGAGTTAACGCCTTTCTGAGCTTTCAGACGCTGCTCAAGATTCGGCACAGCCAGTGCGGCATCACTCAGGACGATGCGCAGGCTGCTGACATAAGGCGGCTCCTGCATCGTCATGCTGACAAACAGCCAGGCTGCTGCCACCATCGCGCCCACCAGGAACACGGTCTGCGCATCGAAATGACCAAACACCCAGCCACCCATGCTGCCGCCAACGGCCACGCCCAGGAACTGGCTGGTGGAGTAGATTCCCATTGCCGTACCTTTGTAACCTGCGGGCGACTCTTTACTGATTAATGAAGGCAGAATGGCCTCCATCAGATTAAAGGCGAAGAAGAAGAGCTGAACACCCACTACCAGCGTCCAGAAGTGGCCTTCTGCACCCCACAGCACGATCTCCGCAATCACAATCATCCCGACGCAGCCGACAAAGACGCGCTTCATACGGCGCTTCACTTCGGCATAGATGATGAACGGGACCACGCCCGCAAAGGCGATCAGCATGGTAGAGAGATAGACTTTCCAGTGCTCGGGGGCCGGGAATCCAGCCTGTTCAAACTGCCCAGGCAACGCAACAAAACTCGACATCAGCAGAACGTGCAGGCAGAAAATCCCGATGTTGAGCTTCACCAGACGCGGGTTAGCCATCACTTTACGGAAGCTGCCTTTCACCATGCCCGATTCTCGGTTCAGGACATGATGGGAAGCCGATGGCACCACGAGAAGAGTGATCACGATTCCCAGTGACGCCAGAATCGCAATCATCCAGAACAGCGCATGCAGACCCAATGCATGAGTCACAACCGGGCCGACCACCATCGCAATCGCGAAGGTCACGCCAAAACTGATGCCGATAAAGGCCATCGCTTTGGTGCGGTTCTGCTCACGGGTTAAGTCGGATAACAGCGCCATCACCGCAGCCGCAATCGCGCCCGAGCCTTGTAATGCACGGCCCAGAATAATGCCCCAGATGGAGTCGGTGCAGGCTGCGATAACGCTGCCCAGAACAAACAGCAGCAGTCCGCCAACGATCAACGGCTTGCGGCCGATGCGATCAGAGAGCAGGCCAAAAGGAATCTGAAATATTGCCTGGGCAAGGCCATAGATGCCAATCGCCAGACCAATTAAGGTTTCACTCGCGCCCTGTAATGCCATGCCATAAGTGGTCAGTACCGGCAGGACCATAAACATCCCAAGCATACGCAGGGAAAAGACCGTACCGAGGCCCCATGTGGCGCGCAGCTCCACCGGAGTCATTTTATTATCGTTCATTCCAACCTCTGTTAATGTGCTGCATTTATTCTAGGGGGCGGGGCAGGGCGGGTAAAACAATAGTTTTTAAGCAGTGGTAACAAAAAGAAAGGGCGCGAAAATCGCGCCCTTTTCATGCTGTATCGGTGCCGGTTACCAGACGTATGTCAGCAGGTCCTTCGAAGCCGGAGCCATCGAATCTACCGACATCATCACGCTCAGCGCGGTGATGGTTACGATAGAGAAGACAAACAGCTTACGCGCCCAGACACGGTCATCTGCGGTTTTGTAACCCGATAACGCCATGCCCAGCCACCAGACGCTGACCGCAGCGGCCACCACCAGATATTTGTAGCCCGCGTAACCGCCCAGCGTCAGCATCAGCGTGGCAATCATAAACGCCAGGATATAGAGCGTAATATGATTCTTCGCGACGGAAATGCCTTTCACCACCGGCAGAACCGGGATGTTCGCTGCCTGGTAATCTTTAAAGCGGAAGATAGCAATCGCGTACGAATGCGGCATCTGCCACAGGCTAAAGATAGCCAGAAGGATCAACGCGCCAGCATCAAACTGGTTAGAGACGGCGCAGTAGCCGATAACCGGCGGCGCAGCACCCGACAGGCTGCCAATCAGCGTTCCGTAAACGGAATTACGCTTCATGTACAGACTGTAGATGCCCACGTACACCACGAAGCCCATCACCGCCAGCCACATGGCCAGCGGATTAGCACCGAAGTAGAGCAACGCAAAGCCAGCAATACCCAGCACAGTGGCATAAACCAGGCTTACTTTCGCGGAGATAAGGCCTTGTACCAGCACCCGATTCCTGGTTCTCTCCATCTTGATATCGATGTCGCGGTCAATCACGTTGTTGAAAACACAACCTGATGCAACCACCAGTGACACGCCCACCAGGGTGATGAGAAACAGGGCGTAATCCGTGTTGCCTTTGGAGGCCAACAGGAATCCGCCGATCACAGAAATTAAATTCCCGAAAATAATTCCTGGTTTTGTAACTTGCAGGTATTGCTTAAACATTACGCGTGACTCTTTAGTGAGGCATCATGTTGTAGTTGAGGTTCCACATGATCCACAGTGAGCCTACTACGACAATCAGGATGATGATGGCCGAGAAAACAATGGCTACCATGTTCCAGCCACCCTCAGATTTGCTGTCTAAGTGCAGGAAGTACACCAGGTGAACCAGCACCTGAATGACCGCACACACCAGAACAACACCGAGGATAGTACCGTGAGATGCACTGCCATCCATCACCATCCAGAACGGGATTGCCGTCAGGATGATAGAGAGGATGAAGCCGATCATGTAGGACTTCACGCTACCGTGTGAAGCGCCATGTTCGTTAACAGAATGACTCATTACATGGCTCCCATCAGGTAAACAACGGTGAAGACGCAAATCCAGACCACGTCCAGGAAGTGCCAGAACAGGCTCAGACACATGATACGGGTGCGGTTAGTCGCGTTCAGGCCACGTTTGGAAATCTGGAACATCAGAACCAGCATCCAGATCAGACCGGAGGTCACGTGCAGACCGTGGGTACCGACCAGCGTAAAGAAGCCAGACAGGAAGCCACTGCGATCCGGACCAAAGCCTTCAGCAATCAGGTGATGGAATTCATAGATTTCCATCCCGATGAAGCCCAGACCGAACAGGAAGGTCAGCGCCAGCCAGCCGATAACGGCACCTTTTTGCTCCTTGTTCATGGAGATAACAGCCATGCCGTAAGTGATCGAACTCAACAGCAGCAGGGCGGTTTCTACCAGAACAAACGGCAGCTCAAAGATATCTTTACCTGCCGGGCCACCGGCAGTGTTGTTGACCATGACGGCATAGGTCGCAAACAGGGTTGCGAAGATAATGCAGTCACTCATCAGGTAGATCCAGAAGCCAAAGACTTTATTGGCTCCTGCATCGTGATGCCCATGCTCCGCATGGGCGTCGTGGTGATGTTTAATCAGAGTTTCAGTTGACATTATTTCAGACCTGCTTTGCTGATTTCGTCAAAGTGCTGGTTCTCAATCTTCTGAACTTCGGCAACCGGAACGTAGTAATCCACGTCTTCGTCGAAGCTCTTCACGATCCAGGTAACGATCATGCCGAGGAATGAAAGACCCGCCATCCACCAGATATGCCAGATCAGCGCGAAGCCCATCACAGTAGCGAATGCGCAGATGACGATTGCCGCACCACTGTTTTTCGGCATATGAATTTCTTCATACGATGCCGGCTGTTTGTACGCTTCGCCTTTCTCTTTCATTTCCCAGAACGCATCACGCTCATGGACATGTGGGATCACAGCAAAGTTATAGAACGGAGGTGGTGAAGAGGTTGCCCACTCCAGCGTACGACCGCCCCACGGGTCACCTGTCACATCACGGTTCTGGTCGCGGTCACGTACCGAGACGTAGAACATGGTCAGCTGACACAGGATACCCAGTGCAATCAGACCCGCACCGACCGCAGCAACCACCAGAAGAGGGTGGAACTGTGGATCGATATCCTGGCTCAGACGACGGGTCATACCCATGAAGCCCAGTGCGTACAGCGGCATAAAGGCAACGAAGAAGCCAATGATCCAGAACCAGAATGCGCGCTTACCCCAGGTTTCGTTCAGGGTAAAGCCGAATGCTTTCGGGAACCAGTAGGTCACGCCCGCCATACAACCGAAGACCACACCACCGATGATTACGTTGTGGAAGTGTGCAATCAGGAACAGGCTGTTGTGCAGAATAAAGTCAGCGCCCGGAACGGCCAGCAGTACGCCGGTCATACCTCCTACAGAGAAGGTTACCAGGAAGCCAACGGTCCACAGCATGGCAGAGTGCATCTGAATGCGGCCCTGATACATGGTGAACAGCCAGTTAAAGATTTTAACCCCGGTCGGAATCGCGATGATCATCGTCATGATACCGAAGAAGGCGTTAACGTTGGCACCCGCACCCATGGTGAAGAAGTGGTGCAACCAGACGATGAACGACAGCACGGTAATGGCGATGGTCGCCCATACCAGTGAGGTATAACCAAACAGACGTTTTTTGGAGAAGGTCGCGGTAATTTCTGCGAACACACCAAACACCGGCAGTACCAGAATATACACTTCCGGATGACCCCAGACCCAGATCAGGTTGACGTACATCATCATGTTCCCGCCCATTTCATTGGTGAAGAAATGGAAGCCGAGATAACGATCAAGGGTCAACAGCGCCAGGGTCACGGTCAGAACCGGGAACGCAGCGATGATCAGGACGTTGGTGCACAGCGCGGTCCAGGTAAATACCGGCATTTTGAACAGGCTCATGCCCGGTGCGCGCATCTTCAGGATGGTTACGAAGAAGTTAATACCGGTTAAGGTCGTACCAATACCTGAGAGCTGAAGGCTCCAGATCCAGTAATCGACCCCGACGCCGGGACTGTACTCCGCGCCGGAGAGCGGCGGATAAGCCAGCCAGCCGGTCTGTGCGAACTCGCCCACACCCAGAGACAGGTTAACCAGGATCACACCGACCGCGGTAAACCAGAAGCTCAGGTTGTTCAGGAACGGGAACGCAACGTCACGTGCACCAATCTGCAACGGAACGGCGATGTTCATCAGGCCAACCACGAAAGGCATCGCCACGAAGAAGATCATAATCACGCCGTGCGCGGTAAAGATCTGGTCGTAGTGGTGCGGTGGCAGAATGCCCGCTTCACCGGCCGAAGCCATCACCTGCTGGGTACGCATCATAATGGCATCTGCGAAGCCACGAATCAGCATGACGAACGCCATGATGATATACATGATACCCAGGCGTTTGTGGTCAACTGACGTCAGCCATTCAGACCACAGATATTTCCACTTACCAAAATAGGTGAGCGCAGCGACCAGCGCAGCACCACCTATCAGGATAGCGGCAACCGTAACCATGATAATCGGCTCATGATACGGCACTGCATCAAGTGTTAATTTTCCTAACATCGTATTATTCCTCGGCTCCCGCGGAAGCGGCGTGACTCATGTCCATACCTTCATGCTGTGGCATGTCCATTTTCCCGTGGCTCATCCTGAACTTGTCCATAACCTGCATGAACAATTTCGGATCAGCTGAAGAGAAATATTCCACCGGATGATTTTCGCTTGGCACAGCCACTTTCTCGAAATCTTCCATGGTGGTCAGCGTGTTAGGGGCTGCTTTAACTTTAGCCACCCACTGCTGGAATTCCGCATCGTCTTTGGTTGCAATGGCTTTAAACTTCATGCCAGAGAAACCGCGACCACTGAAGTTCGCAGAGATACCGTCGAAAGTGCCTGGTTCATTCGCAATCAGATGCAGTTTGGTCTGCATACCCGCCATCGCATAAATCTGGCTGCCGAGTGTTGGAATGAAGAAAGAGTTCATGACGGAGTTAGAGGTGATTTTAAAGTTCACCGGAGTATTTGCCGGGAAGGCAATCTGGTTCACGGTCGCAATACCCTGTTCCGGGTAAATGAACAACCATTTCCAGTCCAGTGCAACCACATCGATCTCAACCGGTTTCACATCAGATTGCAGCGGTTTGCTGGGCTCCAGTGCGTGGGTTGATTTCCAGGTCAGTACGCTGAGGAAGAGAATGATCAGGATCGGAATGGTCCAGACCACGGCTTCAACCTTGTTAGAGTGTGACCAGTTAGGGCTGTACTTCGCATTCGTGTTGGACGCCCGATACTTCCAGGCAAACACCACGGCCATCAGGACTGCGGGAATCACGACGATCAACATCAGGCCAAAGGCAGTCAGTATCAGCGAACGTTGCTCCAGTGCAATCTGTCCTTTGGGATTTAACAATGCACTATCGCAGCCACTCATTAATAAAGTGCCTGCAATTAATGACAAAATCCCCAAACTTTTATTGTATTTACTGAGTCTCATTTAACGACCTCAATGACAAAGGGCTCTATTGTCGTTTAAGTGTGCGCGCATTTTACGGGAAGGTTTATGCAGTGTAAACCAGCTTAAGGATGTGTCAGATACGTGTTGACACCTTTTGCTAAGGGTGTCACAGATGTTGCGTCAGGTGACAAATAATTAACGCAGACAAGCAGTTGGCATCAATATAACAAAAACCGATGGAAGTAACCGTAAAAAAATCAGGGAAAGGAATAACCCTTACTTTTAACTCCCAAATATTTAACAAGTCTGCATCATTTGCGCGATGAAATTTAACTAAAGTAATTGCTAACCGGTTTTTAGTATTTCCGCTACGCCTCCTCAGGATCTATTCTTATTTTTTAAAAATAACACGCGATGATAAATGACGGCGACTTATCCGGACGTCACAAAATAAGCCGCAGCCCGTTAACCTATCGATTTCACTTAAGCATCTGACGCGGGCAACACCGGCGTTCTCTTCAGCGCCCTGTAATCCAGCAACACCCCGGCAAGCACCGCCAGCAGAGAGAGGCTCATGCCCAGCTCAAACAGGCGGGTCAGTAGCGGTGTCAGCGCAGTCAGCCCCAGTGCATTCAGTGCCAGCGCGACCAGCCAGAGAGCCAGCACACCGCAGCCGGCTGCAAACAGACGATTAGTCCAGCGATAGCCATGAGGATAGTAGCTTCGTGTGAGGAAATTGCCACTCTGCTCGACCTGATTAAGCGTCTGGCGGCAAAAAGCCAGCAGCACCAGGCCCGGCACACCCGCGATCACCGTGAAAGCATAAAAAGTTGGCCAGCCCCAGAGTTCTACCAGCCAGCCCGCTGCGGGGCCGACATAGACCCGGCCCACTGCGGAGAGCGCTGATAACAGGGCAAACTGGGTAGCTGAGAACGATTTATTGCACAGCGTCATTAATAACGCGACAAAGGCCGCAGTGCCCATGCCGCCGCAGAGGTTTTCGACAAAGACTGCGCTGGCCATGCTCCACAACTGTTTGTCGGTCACCGCCAGCAGCCAGTAACCAAAGTTTGAAACCGCCTGCAGCACGCCGAAAATCAGCAGCGCCCGAAACAGACTCAGGCGCTGCATCAGTACGCCGCCATAAAGCGCCCCGATAATGGTCGCCAGCAGACCCAGCGTCTTGTTAACCAGGCCGACGTCACCGGCATTGAACCCGGCGCCGCGGATCAGAAAAGTGGTGGTCAGCGAGGCGGCAAAGGCATCGCCCAGCTTGTAGAGAATAATCAGCGTAATGAGCAGCCAGGCGTTGTTGCGCTGAAAGAAATCTTTCAGCGGGTCGACAACCGCCTGTCGCAGTGAATGCGGGGTGGAAATGCGCGTGTCCGGCTCGCTCGCCATCAGCGTGGCGATAATACCCGGCACCATCATCAGCGCCATCAGCCAGTAGGTCGCCTGCCAGCCCAGATAACGGTCAGCCAGCCACAGCGCAAGCCCGCCTGAAATCAGCATCGCCAGCCGATAGCCCAGCACGGTAATCGCTGCGCCGCTGCCGCGCTCTTCAGGTGGCAGAATATCGGTTTTCCAGGCGTCAAAAACGATGTCCTGTGAGGCGGAGCAGAAAGCGATCAGCACTGCCAGCGCCGCCATCAGGGTCAGATCGCGGCCTGGCTGCAGAAATCCCATCGCGACAATCCCGCCCACCAGCGCCAGCTGACTCAGCAGTAACCAGCCGCGACGCCGGCCGAGAAACGGCGGCGTATAGCGGTCCATCATCGGCGACCAGAGAAATTTAAAGACATAGGCCTGGCCGACCAGTGAAAAGAAGCCGATGGTTTTCAGATCGACATTTTCCACTGTCATCCACGCCTGCAACGTGCCCGAAGTCAGTGCCAGCGGCAGTCCGGAAGCAAAACCAAGGAGCAGCAGTACGGCGGCGTTTTTCTGGCTGAAGAGGCGAAGATAGTGGTTCATGCGGATCCTGCAGATAACAAAAAGCCCTGCACGAGGCAGGGCAGAGGTGAGACGGTATTAACGGGCGTTCTGCTTGATGAAGTCGTTAACGCTGGTGTCCTGTGCCATATCCGCGATTACATCGCTCATGGTGGCGTTGACCGCGTTAGTGATCTTCTGGTTATTAGCGTTGAACGCGCCTTCTACGCTGTAAGTCTGGCGGTAGTTTTTAACCTGCTTGTTGCCGTTTTTGGCGGTCGCGATGATAGAGATGTCCGCTTTAGTGGTGATGCTGTAGCGCACATTGCCCTGCGTCACGTCAGCATAGAGATTGTTAACCACAATCTGCAGATCGACCGCGCCATCAGGACCAATCATATAACCACGTGCGGTCATCTGCTTCTCCAGCACTTCCTGCAGCAGGAAACGGAGATCGCGCGATGGCGTCAGGGTCACTAACTGACCATCACGGTTAACTTTTGCCAGCGCCTGATCTTTACGCTGGTCGGCACCATTGATGCTCACAGTCACGCCCATCAGGCCCGGATCCTGCTGCGGCAGCTGAATTTTAGGCTGGATAGTGAGGGTATTATTGCTGGTTGCACAGCCGGCTAAAATGAACGCAGCCAACAGTGGGAATAACAGTTTTTTCAACATACTTTTTCTCGTTGGTGTCAGGGGGTTGGTTTGCAAAAACTGCGGCCATCATAGCATTGCCCGGCAGTGAAAAAAGCCCTGTTACGGGTGAAATTGTCTCTGAAACCGTTTTAAGCCTCTTCTCTGACAGGCTGGTTTGCTGATGGTTTCGACTGCGTTATGATGCCTGCCGGGAGCGGGCTGACATAAAATGCAATATTTAGCGTCCGCCGACGGGTAAGCGCACTAAAAGCGACTAAGATTGAATGAGATGGGGCACCGCGCTCGCCATTGAGGAGTAATAGCCATGATCCGCGAACAAATAGAAGAAAAGCTGCGTGTGGCGTTTCAGCCAGCTCATCTGGAAGTGCATGACGAAAGTTACCGGCACAACGTGCCTGCCGGATCGGAAAGTCACTTCAAAGTGGTTATTGTCAGCGACTGCTTTGCAGGCCAGCGCTTCCTGGCGCGTCATCGTCTGATTTATAGTGAACTGGCGGCTGAATTAGCGGGTAGTGTCCATGCCTTAGCCCTGCATACTTACACCCTGAAAGAGTGGGAAGGGTTGCAGGATACCGTACTGGCTTCGCCTAACTGTCGTGGTGCCGGAAGTCTCGCCTGATCTCCCTTCTCTGAAACGGCCTGCTGGCCGTTTTTTCTGTGATTTAGCGAAAAACGCGATCTCTGGCTCAAAAAAGCAGCAAACCTGCTGAAAAGTGGTGAGTTAGCGTCCTCGACTCATTCCAGCGATGCCGCTATAATGCTGCGTCTATTTTTCCGGAATGTCTTCGGGACGCTTCTGGTAACAGGGATCAGGTTCTCTTCACGGAAGCCGTCCCGGTTGTTGGATACGGCGCATTTCACGATGTGTGGTGTCTGAAGTTGACCGAGCACGTGATTTTTTGAGGTAACAAGATGCAAGTTTCTGTAGAGACCACTCAGGGCCTGGGCCGTCGCATTACGATTACTGTTGCAGCTGACAGCATCGAAAGCGCAGTAAAAAAAGAACTGGTTGACGTTGCCAGGAAAGTTCGCATCGATGGTTTCCGTAAAGGCAAAGTGCCGATGAACATCGTGGCGCAGCGTTACGGCGCTTCTGTCCGTCAGGACGTGCTGGGCGAGCTGATGACGCGCAACTTCGTTGACGCCATCATTAAAGAAAAAATTAATCCGGCTGGCGCACCAAACTACGTGCCAGGCGAATACAAAGAAGGTCAGGATTTTACCTACGCGGTTGAATTCGAAGTTTATCCGGAAGTTGAGCTGAAAGGCCTGGAAAACATCGAAGTCGAAAAACCTGTCGTTGAAGTGACTGATGCTGACGTTGATACCATGCTGGATACCCTGCGCAAGCAGCAGGCCAACTGGATTGAAAGCGACGCAGCTGCAGGCCCGGAAGATCGTGCAACTATCGATTTCAACGGTTCTGTTGACGGCGAAGAGTTCGAAGGCGGAAAAGCCACTGATTTCGTTCTGGCCATGGGCCAGGGCCGCATGATCCCAGGCTTTGAAGAAGGCGTTGTGGGTCATAAAGCGGGCGAAACGTTCACTATCGACGTGAAATTCCCGGACGACTACCACGCAGAAACCCTGAAAGGGAAAGATGCGAAGTTCGAGATCGTGCTGAAGAAAGTTGAAACGCGTGAGCTGCCAGAGCTGACTGAAGAGTTCATCAAACGTTTCGGCGTTGAAGATGGTTCAGTTGCCGGTCTGCGTACTGAAGTGCGTAAGAACATGGATCGCGAGCTGAAAGGCGCTATCCGTAACCGCATCAAAACTCAGGCGATCGACGGCCTGGTTGAAGCGAACGAAATCGACGTGCCAGCTGCGCTGGTTGACAGCGAAATCGACGTTCTGCGTCGTCAGGCTGCACAGCGTTTCGGTGGCAACGAACAGCAGGCGCTGGAACTGCCACGCGAACTGTTTGAAGAGCAGGCTAAACGCCGTGTTGTTGTCGGTCTGCTGCTGGGCGAAGTGATTCGTACCCACGAGCTGAAAGCTGACGAAGCGCGCGTGAACACCATGATCGAAGAGATGGCTTCTGCGTATGAAGATCCGAAAGAAGTTATCGAGTTCTACAGCAAGAATAACGAGCTGATGAACAACATGCGCAACGTCGCGCTGGAAGAGCAAGCGGTTGAAGCGGTCCTGGCGAAAGCTAAAGTGACCGAGAAAGAGACCAACTTCCAGGAACTGATGAATCAGACTGCTCAGGCCTGATCACCCAGTTAACCGTCTGTGCTAAGCCCGTGACTGAAAAGTCGCGGGCTTTTTTGTGTTTTGCGTACAGAACGCGACTCTTCGCCGCTATTTGCTTAATTAATCGGCAAATTATTCACGCATCGCTTTTTCCGGGTTAGCGAACAGGGAAAAGATTGTTATGCTTGAAACATGCGTGCAGCATCCCCAGATAGTGGGAGTATGCAGAATGAAGAGTGAGGCTGGCTGATTAACCGTCCTGAAGGTGTCGGAAAAGGTGCGACGTGGAGTTTCCCGCGCGTCTTACGTAGAATCGGTACAGAATGTTGCCAATGAAATTTATCCAGGAGACGGTAATGTCATACAGTGGCGATCGTGAATATACTGCACCGCACAATGCGCTGGTGCCAATGGTGGTTGAACAAACTTCGCGTGGTGAGCGTTCTTACGACATCTACTCCCGTCTGCTTAAAGAGCGCGTTATCTTTCTGACTGGCCAGGTTGAAGACCACATGGCGAATCTGATCGTGGCGCAGATGCTGTTTCTGGAAGCTGAGAACCCGGAAAAAGATATCTATCTTTACATCAACTCGCCAGGCGGTGTGATCACGGCCGGTATGTCGATTTACGACACCATGAAATTTATCAAACCGGATGTCAGCACCATCTGTATGGGACAGGCCTGTTCAATGGGTGCGTTCCTGCTGACAGCGGGCACTAAAGGCAAGCGTTTCTGTCTGCCAAACTCGCGCGTGATGATCCACCAGCCGCTGGGCGGCTATCAGGGCCAGGCGTCAGACATTGAAATCCATGCGCGTGAAATCCTTAAAGTTAAACAGCGTATGAATGAGCTGATGGCTGAGCACACCGGTAAAACGCTGGAAGAAATTGAGCGTGATACCGAGCGTGACCGTTTCCTCTCTGCAAATGAAGCGGTAGAGTATGGATTAGTCGATTCAATTCTGACGCATCGCCAATAAGACCCCGACTTACCGTTGTCCCTGGTCTATAGTTAACAGGACAACGGTACTATTATGGGTTGAATGAATTTCGGCCGTCCCTGTACGGCCTGAGCCGTACGCGGGTATGGCCTGAGAACAAGAAGAGGTTAACTGATGACAGATAAGCGCAAAGACGGTTCAGGAAAGTTGCTGTACTGCTCTTTTTGCGGCAAAAGCCAGCATGAAGTGCGTAAGCTGATTGCCGGGCCGTCAGTGTATATCTGCGATGAGTGTGT
Organism: Pantoea vagans; assembly: GCF_004792415.1. Taxonomy (NCBI): domain Bacteria; kingdom Pseudomonadati; phylum Pseudomonadota; class Gammaproteobacteria; order Enterobacterales; family Erwiniaceae; genus Pantoea; species Pantoea vagans. The sequence continues at coordinate 3,070,796 of NZ_CP038853.1, read as the reverse complement.
TGACCTGTGCAACGACATCATTCGCGAAGAGATTAAAGAAGTTGCCCCGCATCGTGAACGCAGTGCGTTGCCAACCCCACATGAAATTCGCCATCACCTCGATGATTATGTTATCGGTCAGGAAAGAGCGAAGAAAGTGCTGGCGGTTGCGGTTTACAACCACTACAAGCGTCTGCGTAACGGCGATACCAGCAATGGCATCGAACTGGGCAAAAGTAACATTCTGCTGATTGGCCCAACCGGTAGTGGTAAAACGCTGCTGGCAGAAACGCTGGCGCGCCTGCTGGATGTGCCATTCACTATGGCTGACGCCACCACGCTGACTGAAGCCGGTTACGTGGGTGAAGACGTTGAAAACATCATCCAGAAACTGCTGCAGAAATGTGACTACGACGTACAGAAAGCACAGCGCGGCATCGTTTATATCGATGAAATCGACAAAATCTCACGTAAGTCAGATAACCCGTCGATTACCCGTGACGTGTCTGGCGAAGGTGTACAGCAGGCTCTGCTTAAACTGATTGAAGGCACCGTGGCTGCTGTTCCGCCGCAGGGTGGACGTAAGCATCCGCAGCAGGAATTTTTGCAGGTTGATACCTCGAAAATTCTGTTTATCTGCGGCGGCGCATTCGCCGGCCTGGATAAAGTGATTTCTCAGCGTGTGGAAACCGGATCCGGTATCGGCTTCGGCGCTACCGTAAAAGGGAAGTCGCAGAAAGCCAGCGAAGGCGAACTGCTGTCACAGTGTGAACCTGAAGATTTGATCAAGTTTGGTCTGATCCCTGAGTTCATTGGTCGTCTGCCTGTGGTCGCAACGCTGAGCGAGCTGAGTGAAGAAGCGCTGATTCAGATCCTGCGTGAGCCGAAAAACGCCCTGACAAAACAGTACCAGGCGCTGTTTAACCTGGAAGGCGTTGAGCTGGAGTTCCGTGACGAGGCGTTAACCGCCATTGCGAAGAAAGCGATGTCACGTAAAACTGGTGCTCGTGGTCTGCGCTCTATTGTTGAAGGCGCGCTGCTGGAAACCATGTATGACCTGCCTTCCATGGATGACGTGGAAAAAGTAGTGATTGATGAATCAGTTATTGAAGGTCAGTCTGAGCCCATGCTGATCTACGGCAAGCATGAAGCGCAGGCATCTGGCGAATAATTAAACAGATCGTCCATGTTGTTCTATTAAAAAAGGGGAAAATGTTTCCCCTTTTGCTTTTCTCGCCTCTGTGACGTTGAATGTCGGACAATCATCCCCATATACTCAGATACCTGTGGGTTTAACTGCATACCTGCCTGATGCGGTTCCCATCACCTGGCGGACATTAAACAAAGAGAGAGCTCTATGAATCCTGAGCGTTCTGAACGCATTGAAATCCCCGTGTTGCCGCTGCGCGACGTGGTGGTTTATCCGCACATGGTAATTCCGTTGTTTGTTGGCCGGGAAAAATCAATTCGGTGCCTTGAAGCCGCAATGGATCATGATAAAAAAATCATGCTGGTCGCACAGAAAGAGGCTTCAACGGATGAACCTGGCATTAACGATCTCTTTTCAGTAGGGACCGTTGCTTCAGTATTGCAAATGCTGAAACTGCCGGATGGCACGGTCAAAGTCCTGGTGGAAGGTTTACAGCGCGCCCATATTACGACGCTGGCCGACAACGGTGACCATTTTGTGGCACAAGCTGAATATCTGGTTTCGCCAGAGATTGAAGAGCGCGAGCAGGAAGTGCTGGTGCGTACGGCGATCAATCAGTTTGAAGGCTATATCAAACTCAATAAAAAGATCCCACCTGAGGTTCTGACCTCACTGAATAATATTGACGATGCGGCCCGCCTTGCTGACACCGTCGCAGCACATATGCCACTGAAACTGGCAGACAAACAGTCTGTGCTGGAGATGTCCGACGTCAATGAGCGTCTGGAATATCTGATGGCGATGATGGAATCTGAAATCGATCTGCTGCAGGTTGAGAAGCGTATTCGCAACCGTGTTAAGAAGCAGATGGAGAAGAGTCAGCGTGAGTACTATCTGAATGAGCAGATGAAGGCGATTCAGAAAGAGCTGGGCGAGATGGACGATGCGCCTGACGAGTACGAAGCGTTAAAACGCAAAATCGACGCGGCCAAAATGCCGGAAGAAGCGCGTGAAAAAGCAGAAGCTGAGCTGCAGAAGCTGAAAATGATGTCCCCGATGTCCGCAGAAGCGACCGTGGTTCGCGGCTACATCGACTGGATGGTGCAGGTTCCGTGGAACGCGCGCAGCAAAGTGAAGAAAGATCTGCGTAAAGCGCAGGAGACCCTGGATACTGATCATTACGGCCTGGAGCGCGTGAAGGATCGTATTCTTGAGTATCTTGCGGTTCAGAGTCGCGTCAGCAAGATCAAAGGGCCGATTCTGTGCCTGGTCGGACCACCAGGGGTAGGTAAAACATCCCTCGGTCAGTCGATCGCCAAAGCGACCGGACGTAAATATGTCCGTATGGCGCTGGGTGGCGTGCGTGATGAAGCGGAAATCCGTGGTCACCGTCGCACCTACATCGGCTCCATGCCGGGTAAACTCATCCAGAAAATGGCGAAAGTCGGGGTTAAAAACCCGCTGTTCCTGCTGGATGAGATCGACAAAATGTCTTCGGACATGCGCGGCGACCCGGCTTCAGCGCTGCTGGAAGTGCTTGATCCAGAGCAGAACATTGCGTTCAACGACCACTATCTGGAAGTCGACTACGACCTCTCTGATGTGATGTTCGTGGCAACATCGAACTCAATGAATATCCCGGCACCGCTGCTGGACCGTATGGAAGTGATTCGTCTGTCGGGTTATACCGAAGATGAGAAACTGAATATCGCTAAGCAGCATCTGCTGACCAAGCAGATTGAACGCAATGCCCTGAAAGCCAGTGAAATTACGGTTGAAGATAGCGCGATTGTCGGCATTATCCGTTACTACACCCGTGAAGCTGGTGTGCGTAGCCTTGAGCGTGAGCTGTCGAAATTGTGCCGTAAAGCGGTGAAATCACTGCTGATGGACAAGACGAAAAAGCACATCACCATCAATGGTGAAAACCTCAAAGACTTCCTGGGCGTACAGCGCTTTGACTACGGCCGTGCTGACAGTGAAAACCGGGTGGGTCAGGTGACTGGTCTGGCGTGGACGGAAGTGGGCGGCGATCTGCTGACCATCGAAACTGCGTGCGTACCAGGTAAAGGCAAGCTGACTTACACCGGTTCTCTGGGTGAAGTGATGCAGGAGTCGATTCAGGCTGCGCTGACCGTGGTGCGTGCCCGTGCCGAGAAGCTGGGCATTAATGGTGACTTCTACGAAAAACGTGATATTCACGTTCACGTGCCAGAAGGCGCCACACCGAAAGATGGTCCAAGTGCCGGTATCGCGATGTGTACCGCGCTGGTCTCCTGTCTGACCGGTAACCCGGTGCGTGCGGATGTCGCTATGACCGGTGAGATTACCCTGCGTGGTCAGGTTCTGCCGATTGGCGGTCTGAAAGAGAAACTGCTGGCAGCACACCGTGGTGGCATTAAAACCGTGCTGATCCCGGACGACAACAAGCGTGATCTGGAAGAAATTCCACAGAACGTGATTGCCGATCTGGAGATTCATCCGGTGAAACGCATTGAAGAGGTGCTGAATCTGGCACTGGAAAATGCGCCTTATGGCATGCAGGTCGCAACAGCAAAATAGTGATTAACGGCATAAACCGTTAAAAAGCGGAGCTGGCAAGGCAATTGGCGCTTGCCAGCTTTTTTTTGTGCCGCTAATTTAGGTGGCTGTCGGGGCGACGTTCTCAGAGAAATTCCGTTGTTTCGGCTCCACAGGCTTGATATAACTTGCTGCGCGTTCGTACCCGGCCGGAAGCCCGGTACGATGTGAAATAATAAAAGAGGGGATGAAGAGAGTGAATAAGTCACAATTGATCGACAAAATTGCTGCCGATGCTGATATTTCTAAAGCTGCAGCAGGACGTGTTTTAGATGCATTTATGGGCTCAGTTTCAGATGCGCTGAAAGAGGGTGATGAAGTGGCTCTGGTGGGTTTCGGCACATTCTCTGTGCGTGACCGCGCTGCACGTACCGGCCGCAATCCGCAAACCGGTAAAGAGATCACCATCCCGGCTGGTAAAGTACCCGGTTTCCGTGCTGGTAAAGCATTGAAAGACGCTGTCAATTAATAACAACGAATAGATTCATTGACGCATTTTCTTCAGTGGATTAGAGGACGATTAACCCGTTCTCATGTAACATACGGGCACATCAATGAGATGTGCCTTTTTTGTTTTAACCGGTGAGAATCGGGCCGTAAGATGGACCTGGACCGGATTGAGACTGCCAGCTAAGCCAGCAGTTGCGTGAGTCGCCAGCCAGTGGCGAATTGCGACCGAGCTTTACATTCACACTACAGCGGAGTGTTGCCATACCATGATGGACAATTTACGCGCGGCGTCGAACCATGTCGTGCTCAAGATTATTCTGGGACTGATTATCGTCTCTTTTGTGCTGACAGGCGTTGGCAACTATCTGATTGGCGGCAATAACGACTATGCGGCCAAAGTTAACGGTCAGGAGATAAGCCGGGGACAGCTGGAGCAGGCGTTTAACAGCGAACGCAGTCGCCAGCAACAGATGCTGGGTGACCAGTTCTCGCAGCTGGCCAGCAACGATGGCTTCATGCAGCAGATGCGTCAGCAGGCGCTGTCGCAGTTAATCGACCAGGCGCTGCTCGACAGCTACATCAAAGAGCTTCATCTCAGCATCAGTGACGATCAGGTTAAGCAGGCTATCTTCAATCAGCAGGCTTTCCAGACCAACGGCAAATTCGACAATGCTAAATATCTGGCGCTGATCGGCAACATGGGTTTCAGCGCCGACCAGTATGCTGAAGCGCTGCGTAAGCAACTCTCCAATCAGCAATTGATCAATGCCGTGGCGAACACAGACTTCACGCTGAAAGGCGAAGCCAGCAAACTGGTGGACCTGGTTTCACAGCAACGTGATATTCGTCAGGCGACGCTGGACGTTAATGCCCTGATGGCGAAACAAACCGTCACCGACGACGAAATCAGTCAGTACTATCAGCAGCATAAAACCAGCTTTATGGCGCCGGAACAGTTCCGCGTCAGCTATATCCTGATGGATGCCGCCAGCATGCAGCAGGATGCCAGCGAAGCAGATATTCAGGCCTGGTACGACCAACATAAAGCAGACTATTCGCAACCACAGCGTAATCGCTACAGCGTTATTCAGACCAAAACGGAAGCGGATGCCAATGCGGTACTGGCTCAGCTGAAAGGTGGCGCCAGCTTCGCAGATGTGGCGAAAGCCAAATCAATCGACCCCATCTCTGCGCGTAAGGGCGGTGATATGGGCTGGCTGGAACCGTCAACCACCCCGGATGAGCTGAAAAATGCGGGTCTGACTGAGAAAGGCCAGATGTCAGGCGTGATCAAATCGTCAGTGGGCTTCCTGGTGGTTCGTCTCGACGATATTCAGCCAGAGCAGGTTAAACCACTGGATGAGGTTCGCAGCGCTGTTGCAGCGAAAGTGAAGCAGGAGAAGGGCGTTGATGCCTTCTACAAACTGCAGCAGAAAGTCAGTGAAGCAGCCAGCAATGACAATGAGTCACTGGCGGGTGCTGAGCAGGCTTCGGGTCTGAAAGCGAAAGAGACCGGCTGGTTCAGTCAGGACACGCTGCCAGACGCACTTAACTTCGATGCGGTGAAGCAGGCGATCTTTAACGGTGGTCTGGTGGGTCAGAACGGTGCGCCGGGTAACAACTCCGATATTATCACCGTCGATGGCGACCGTGCCTTTGTACTGCGTATCAGCGAGCACAAACCGGAAGCGGTAAAACCGCTGGAGCAGGTGAAGGCGCAGATTACGGATACGCTAAAGCATGACAAAGCGACACAGCAGGCTAAAGCCCAGGCCGATAAACTGCTGACCGACCTCAAAGCGGGCAAGCTGGACGCACTGACTGCAGCAGGCCTGACACTGAGCGCCAGCAAAACCGTTGATCGCAATGCACAGGATCCGGTGGCACAGGCCGCCTTTAACCTGCCTCAGCCTGCTGATAATAAGCCTTCATGGGGTGTCAGCGAAGATATGCAGGGCAATGTGGTGCTGGTGGCGGTAGATAAAGTTAAAACCGGCAGCATGCCGCAGGCGCAGATTGACGAAATGGTCAAAGGCGTTACGCAGAATAATGCGCAGCTGACGTTTGAAGCCCTACTGCAGAACCTGCGTAAAGAGGCCAAAATCAAGTACGGCGCTGCCGCACAAATGCAGTAAGCCTCGCAAAAATTACGCAACGACTGTAACAATCAAAGGCCGCATTCGCGGCCTTTTCCATTTCTGATATTCCGCTTTTGAGCCTTGTGCGGCGTAGTGCCACTCTGTCGCTGCTGTTTACACACAAGGAGAAACACAGCATGGCTAAATCTAAACTCGTTGCCTTTTATCTCTCACTCGCACTGGGCGGTGCACTCTGTCACGGCAGCGTCTCTGCGGCACCTGAACCTGCCAGTCCGGCGGTCTCGCAGAACACACCGCCTGCGGCGAAACCGGAGACAGCCGCGCAGCTGCAGCCAAAGCAGGAGCAGGTCAGCATCAATGAAGCGACAGCGGAACAGCTCTCTGCCGCTATGAATGGTGTGGGGCTGAAGAAAGCGCAGGCGATTGTGAACTATCGCGAACAGTACGGACCCTTTAGCGCGATTCAGCAGCTCAGCGAAGTACCGGGTATCGGTAACGCGCTGATAGAACGAAATGCGTCCCGGCTGAAATTGTGAGGCAGTACACATCTGTGATGCTAAACCCACGCTAACCAGGCGACTCTGCTAAAGTGAACAGGTCCAACCAGTTAACTCACAGTAGCAGGAGAGCATGATCATGCAGACCACCATAAAAGTGCGTGGCTATCATCTGGATGTCTATCAGCACGTCAACAATGCGCGCTATCTTGAGTTTCTTGAGGAGGCGCGCTGGGAATGGCTGGAAGAGGCTGAAGCGTTCCACTGGTTGCAGGAACAGAAACTGGCTTTTGTGGTGGTCAATATCAACATCAACTATCGTCGCCCGGCCGTGCTGGGCGACGTACTGGTTATCGACAGTGAGATTACGCAGTTAAATGGCAAAAGCGGCATTATTGCCCAGCGGGTGTTGCTGGCAGGTCAGGAGACCGTGGTGGCGGATGCCGCACTCACGTTTGTCTGTATTGATTTGCGGACCCAGAAGGCGGTTGCGCTGGAAGGGGAGTTACGCGAGCGACTGATGCGTCTGATGGTATGAGCCGATAAAAGCGGCAAACCGAACTGCTTTGCCGCCACGCCAGACAGCCTTAGTTAAGGCCGCTCTTTGCTTTCATGGCTGCCATGACGCCAGCACGATCGTTGAGATAACCCTGCAGGCCATTAGCCCGTAAATGACAGGCAGCACACTCACCACATCCGTCGCCTTTCACACCGTTATAGCAGGTCAGCGTCTGCTCGCGTACCAGCGCAAGCTGCTGCCAGTAATCTGCAAGCGCCCAGGTTTCCGCTTTATTGAGCCACATCAGCGGCGTCTCAAAACGCACTTCGCGCGCCATGCCAAGCGACACCGCATGGTTCAGCGCTTTGACAAACTCATCGCGGCAGTCGGGATAGCCGGAAAAATCGGTTTCGCAGACGCCGGTGATCACCGCTTCTGCTTCGACCTGATACGCGTAAACCGAGGCCAGCGTCAGAAAGAGAATATTGCGGCCCGGCACGAACGTACTGGGTAAGCCACTGGCCTCAGGATTATAAGCCGGCACCGGAATGTTATCCCGCGTCAGGCTGCTGACGGCGAGTTCGTTCAGCATGGTCACGTCCAGCACTTTGTGTGCGCGCGCACCCAGTGTCATCGCCAGATCGCGGGCGACCTCGATCTCTTCCCGGTGGCGTTGTCCATAGTCGAAAGTAACGCAGTGAACTTCATCATAAAGCTGTACAGCCTGAATCAGGCAGGTAGTGGAGTCTTGTCCACCGCTGAAAACTACAACCGCGCGTTTCATGGTGTTTCCCTGATAATTAATTTTGCGCTTATGGTAATGCCTCAGTCCGCTGCTGAACAGCTGCAAGGCGGATCAATAGGCGGCGGAATCCATGCGCGGCTGAAATCAAACCAGCCCAGCGTGTTCAGCTCTATCCCTTCAACGGCAGGGGGGGCATAAATCTGGTAGCGATAATTGAACAGCGGCAGCAGGATGCCGTCCGTCATCAGTTGATGATAAAGCTGCTGCAGCGCACGGGTACGGCTGTCGCCGTCTGATATCTGCTGGATAGCCAGCAGTTGCGCCTGGACTTCTTCGCCCTGCGGTGTGGGCCACAGCCGACGCCATAGCGGGTCAATCTGTAACCAGCTCGCCAGTGTGAAGACCGGCGCATCGCCAATCAACCGATCGCCCATCACGATATCCGCCTCATCAGGCGGGGCGATATGATGCCAGCTTTTCACCGGATGAAAAACGACGTTCAGAGTACAGCCGTGCTGTTTTAACAGGGCGACCAGTGCCTGTGACATCTGATGCAGCTCAACCGGCAACTGATAATGCAGCGTCAGAGTGGCAGGCAAGGGTGCCGGAACACTATCAATCAGCGGTACTTCCCAGCCGGGTAACAGCTCTTTGCTGGGGGTAATTAACCCCTCATCCAGTGGCAACCGGCTGACGATCCCGCTTTGCTGGATGAGCTGGAAAAGCGTGCGCGCCTGCGCGGGTGTAAATCCGGCTCGCGGGCGGCAGACCAGATAACAGAAGCCGAGACTGATGCTACTGCTGACCGGCTTTAATGTCCTGAGTTCAGCGGCATCGCCAATGGCAATCTGCACCGGATGGCGACAGCTGCTGCCGAGTGCGGCATCAAACAGCTGAGGAGTAATCCAGTACTCTACCGCCTGCAACAGCGGACGCTGCAGATGCCAGCGCGCATGGCTTTCAATCCTGACCAGCTCAGCGCTGAAATGCCTGAGTTTCCATGGCCCGCTGCCCGTGGCGGGATAATCGGGATGGGGCAGCAGGCACAACAGATGGGCAAGCCGGTGAGGCAGCCAGAAATCAGGTTGTCGCAGGTTAAACCGCACCGCCAGCGGGTGAGGCGCATCCACGCTGACCACATCGGCAAGCAATATCCTGACACGCGTATCCTGCAACAGCTGGCGGAACTGCACCACCAGTTGCGCGGCCTGCACCGGCTCGTCGTTATGCCACATCAGCTGAGGCCGTAACCAGAATAACCAGCTACAGGACGCTTCATCGTGCTGCCAGTGATGCGCCAGATCGCCGACTGGCTCATCCTGCTCAAAACGGGTCAGACCGGAATAGATCTGACGAACCAGATGCTGTTCAGCCCGCCCGGTAATCTGACACGGCTCGGTACTCTCCATCGGACGATAGTAGGGGATGCGCAGAACCGGCGTGTCGTTCTGCCACTGTCCACCCATTAACGGCCGCAGCATATTAATCAGCCTTTCCGGTGGCAGATCCAGCAGCTGTAAAGCGTCAGCTGCCTCTCCGGCATCAAGCTGTTTTTGCAGCAACTGCTGCCGTAACTGTTCAGGCGTGCGCAGAAACACTAACTGACCCTGTTTGCCACGGCCCGGTTCACCATGCCAGCTAAGCCAGCCAGCGTGCTGCCACTGTGACAGTAACGTGCGCAGATGACGCTCGCTGCAGATGCAGTGGCGGGCCATCTCTGCCACGCAGGTCTGCTGAGGGACGCCCTGGCTCTGCTGCCACAGGCGCTGAAACTTATTAAGGCGGTTAAGCTGACGCATCGTAAACCCGGAACAGTTTTTTAAAAGTATTCACTATTAGTTCCGCAATTAACAGGCAATAGTAAGCTCATCTTTTCAGCAGGAGGGTAACCATAATGCGTTTAGCCGCATTCGATATGGATGGCACATTATTGCTGCCGGATCATCAACTGGGTCAGCAGACGCTGGACAGTCTGCAGGCGCTACATCTGCGCGGCGTTAATCTGGCGCTGGCGACGGGCCGCCATCTGCTGGAGATGCAGATTCTGCGGGAGAAATTAACGCTGCCCGCGTGGCTGATTACCGGGAATGGCACCCGCGTACACGATCGGTCTGGCAATCTGATCTTTGCCCGCGATCTGCCCTCTGCGGTAGCCGAAGAGGTTATCCATCGCCACTGGGCGACGCCCGCGTCGATCCACATTTTCAACGATCAGGGGTGGTTTACCGATCGACCCCAGCCTGAGCTGCTGGTGGCCCATCAGATGAGCGGATTTGGCTATCAGCTGTGCGATCTGAAAAGGCTGCCCGCGCATCAGGTAACAAAAATCTGCTTTATCGATCAGCATCAGCGTCTGTGTCAGCTGAAAACAGAACTGGATGCGGCGCTGGGTGAGCAGGCAAATATCTGCTTCTCTGCGGTGGACTGTCTGGAAGTGTTGCCCGCCAGCTGCAACAAAGGCAGCGCGCTGGCACTGTTGTGCGACCATCTGTCACTGACGCTGGCGGAGTGCATGGCGTTCGGGGATGCAATGAATGACAGAGAGATGCTGTCGCAGGTTGGACGGGGTTTCATCATGGGCAATGCGATGGCGCAGCTGAAAGCCGCGCTACCGCATCTGCCGGTATTAGGGCATTGCGAGACACAGGCGGTGTCTCACTATTTAAATCACTGGCTGGCAACACCCGACCTCGCGTATTCCCCCGAATGCTGAGGATTGCCGTGAACCGGACAGGATGTCCGGTTTTTTATTCGAGTTCGCGCTGCCACGGCGTGATATCGCCAATATGTTTTGCCACCCATTCCGGCTGATAGTAGCTATCAGGATAACGTTCGCCACTGTCGCACAGCAGTGTCACCAGGGATCCCTGCTGATTCGCTGCCCGTAACCTTTTCGCCACCTGCATCATGCCCCAGAAATTGGTGCCAGTAGAGGCGCCCGGTTTGCGTCCCAGGATCTTTTCCAGCTTCAGCATGGCGGCCAGCGTCGCCCCATCCGGTACTTTGATCATTTCATCAATCACGTCAGGCATAAACGACGGCTCTACGCGCGGACGGCCAATTCCCTCGATCATGCTGCCACGCGTGCTGGTCAGCGTTGCATCACGATACTGCCAGTAGTCGTAGAACACTGAATGCTGTGGATCCACTACCAGCAGTTTCGTTTCGAGACCCTGATAACGGATATAGCGGCCCAGCGTCGCCGAGGTACCGCCGGTGCCCGCGCTCATAATCATCGTATGGGGAATCGGATAGGGTTCATGCTGCATCTGACGGAATATGCTCTCAGCAATATTATTATTACCGCGCCAGTCGGTAGCGCGTTCAGCATAGGTAAACTGATCCATAAAATGGCCATTCAGCTCACGTGCCAGCCGTTCAGATTCTGCGTAAAGCTGGCAGGGATCCTCAACAAAATGGCACTGTCCGCCATAAAAGGTGATCTGCTCAATTTTACGTTTCGCGGTACTGGCGGGCATCACCGCAATAAAGGGCAGGCCTAGCAGCCTTGCGAAGTACGCCTCAGAAACGGCCGTGCTGCCTGACGAGGCTTCGATAATCGGCGTATTCTCTTTAATCCAGCCGTTGGAGAGACCGTAGAGAAACAGGGATCGTGCCAGCCGATGTTTAAGACTGCCACTGGGATGGGTGCTCTCATCTTTCAGGTAGAACCAGATGCCGGGAAAATCCGCCAGATCGAAACGGATCAAATGGGTTTCAGCCGATCGTTGAAAATCAGCGTTAATTTCGTTGATAGCGTGGCGAATCCAGCAGGTCTGCATCTCAGGCATCCGGTAAAGAAGTGATGCGGCTATTTTATGGCACGTGCAGGAAAAAGAGATTGCAAAAATACCGCTAAAATCGCGGTAATGGAGAAAATGATTCTCCCGGAGTCCCGTATGTTAGATAAAACTGACCTTAAACTGCTCTCACTGCTGCAGAAGGATTGCACGCTGTCACTGCAGGCGCTGGCGGATGCCGTCAACCTCACTACCACACCCTGCTGGAAGCGCCTGAAAAAGCTGGAAGATGATGGCATTATTCGCGCCCGGGTGGCGCTGCTGGATGGGGATAAAATCGGACTGTCACTGACGGCGCTTATGTTTGTGAAAACCCAGCAGCACAGCCGCGACTGGTATCAGGCTTTTGTCTCGGTGGTCAGCAGCATGCCCGAGGTGATGGCCTTTTACCGGATGGCAGGCGAGTATGATTACCTGCTACGCATTCAGGTGGCGGACATGAAGAGCTATGATGCGTTCTACAAGCGATTAGTGAACGGTGTGCCCGGCCTGATTGATGTGACATCCAGCTTCGCCATGGAAGAGATTAAATACACCACGGCTTTACCTGTCGCCCCCTGAGGGCCTGAGATTGAGAGCAGCGTTGTGCGATTATTCAGTCAATTAAGTTGGTATTTTCTGCGGGAGTGGCGGCGCTATCTGGGCGCGGTCATCCTGCTGATTGTGATTGCTGTTCTGCAGTTGCTACCGCCGCATGTCGTCGGTGTCATTGTTGATGGTGTCACACGTGACAACATGAGTACCAGCCGCATCATGATGTGGATTGGCATTATGCTGGCAACCGCCGTGGTGGTCTATCTGCTGCGCTACGTCTGGCGGGTGCTGCTCTTTGGTGCCTCCTACCAGCTGGCGGTTGAGCTGCGCGAAGATTTCTATCGCCAGCTGAGTCGGCAGCAACCGGCATTTTATCTGCGTCACCGCACCGGCGACCTGATTGCGCGCGCCACTAACGATGTGGATCGGGTGGTGTTTGCGGCCGGGGAAGGGGTGCTGACGCTGGTCGATTCGCTGGTGATGGGCTGTGTGGTGCTGCTGGTGATGAGTACGCAGATCAGCTGGCAGCTGACCCTGCTGGCGCTGGTGCCGATGCCCATTATGGCAATCGTCATCCATCGCTACGGTAATCAGCTGCATCATCGCTTTAAACTGGCCCAGGCGGCCTTCTCCAGCCTTAACGATCAGACGCAGGAGAGCCTGACCAGCATCCGGATGATTAAATCCTTTGGTCTTGAACAGCATCAGTCGCAGCAATTCTCCGATATCGCCCGCGATACCGGTGAAAAAAACCTGCGCGTGGCGCGGGTCGATGCCCGTTTCGATCCCACAATCTACATCGCTATTGGTTTCTCAAACCTGCTGGCGATTGGCGGCGGCAGCTGGCTGGTGTGGCATGAGCAGATGACCCTGGGGCAGCTGACCAGCTTTGTGATGTATCTCGGCCTGATGATCTGGCCGATGCTCGCCCTGGCGTGGATGTTCAATATCGTCGAACGCGGCAGCGCCGCCTGGAGCCGCATCGGTGCATTGCTGGCGGAAGCGCCCTCGGTGGAAGATGGGGATAAGTCACTGCCACCTGAACCGGGCACGCTGCAGGTCTCGATTCGCGCCTTTCACTATCCGGCCAGCGCGGCGCCGGTGTTAAGCGATGTCCGCTTCCAGCTGAAGCCCGGCGAAATGCTGGGACTGTGCGGGCCAACCGGCAGCGGAAAAAGTACCTTGCTGAGCCTGATCCAGCGCCATTTTGATATTCAGCAGGGCGACATCCGTTATCACCAGATCCCGCTGACGCAGTTGCGGCTGGACAGCTGGCGCAGTCGTCTCGCCGTGGTCAGCCAGACACCATTCCTGTTTTCGGATAGCGTAGCGAACAATATTGCGCTGGGGAAACCGGGCGCAACCCGGCAGGAGATTGAACAGGCCGCCACGCTGGCCTGCGTGCATGACGATATCCTGCGGCTGCCACAGGGTTATGAAACCGAAGTCGGAGAGCGAGGTGTGATGCTGTCCGGTGGACAGAAGCAGCGTCTTTCGATTGCCCGGGCACTGCTGCTGAACGCAGAAATCCTGATTCTGGACGATGCGCTCTCCGCGGTGGATGGTCGTACCGAGCACGAAATCCTGCATAACCTGCGCATCTGGGGGCAGGGAAAAACACTGATTATCAGCGCGCATCGCCTGTCGGCGCTGACGGAAGCCAGTGAAATCCTGGTGTTACAACAGGGCAGCGTGGCACAGCGTGGCGATCACGACGCGCTGACCGCCAGCGCTGGCTGGTATCGTGACATGTACCGTTACCAGCAACTGGAAGCGGCGCTGGATGATGATGAAAATGAGAAAGGAGTGCCGCATGGCTAAGTCTGCCCGCTTGTGGCCAACCCTGAAGCGCCTGCTGAGCTACGGTAAGCCCTGGCGTAAATCCCTGTCGCTGGCGGTAGGCATGCTCTGGATCGCTGCCGCGGCGGAAGTAACCGGTCCGGTGCTGGTCAGCTATTTTATCGATAACCTGGTGGCGAAACATCAGATGCCCTGGGGGCTGGTGGCCGGTCTGGTCATCAGCTTTGTCCTGCTTCAGCTACTGGCCGCCGGGCTGCACTACTGGCAGGCGCTGCTGTTCAATCGTGCCGCCATTGGTGTGGTACAGCGGTTACGCAGTGACGTGATGAATGCCGCGCTCTGTCAGCCGCTGAGCGCCTTTGATACTCAGCCGGTCGGGCAGATTATTTCGCGCGTGACGAATGACACCGAAGTAATCCGCGATCTTTATGTCACGGTGGTTTCAACCGTACTGCGCAGCGCTGCGCTGGTCGGTGCCATGATGGTGGCGATGTTCAGTCTTGACTGGAGCATGGCGCTGGTAGCAATGATGATCTTCCCGCTGGTACTGATAGTGATGTTCATCTATCAGCGTTACAGCACGCCGATTGCCCGACGGGTTCGCAGCTATCTGGCTGACATCAACAACGGCTTCAATGAAGTGATCAGCGGCATGAGTGTGATTCAGCAGTTTCGTCAGCAGGCGCGATTTGGTGAGCGCATGGGCGAAGCAAGCCGCTCTCACTATCTGGCGCGTATGGAAACGCTGCGTCTCGATGGCTTTCTGCTGCGTCCACTGTTGAGCCTGTTTTCAGCGATGGTGTTGTGCGGGCTGCTGATTCTGTTCAGTTTCTCGATGCCTGGCGTGTTTGAAGTGGGGGTGCTCTATGCCTTTATTACTTACCTGGGCCGTCTGAATGAGCCACTGATTGAGCTGACCACCCAGCAGTCGATGCTGCAGCAGGCGGTGGTGTCCGGCGAGCGTATCTTCGAGCTGATGGATGCCGCGCAGCAGCAGTATGGTGCCGATCCGCAGCCGCTGGCTTCAGGTCGTATTGCCCTGAACAACCTCAGTTTTGCCTACCGTGAAAACCGCGATGTGCTGAGTGATATCAATCTTGACGTCGCACCGCGTGAGTTTGTGGCGCTGGTGGGCCATACCGGCAGTGGCAAAAGTACCCTGGCTAATCTGTTAATGGGTTATTACCCGGTGACGCGCGGCGAAATTCGTATTGATGATCGTCCGATTGGCGACCTGAGCCATGCCGTGCTGCGACGCGGTATCGCGATGGTGCAGCAGGATCCGGTGGTGCTGGCCGATACGCTGCTGGCCAATGTCCGGCTGGGCCGCGACATCAGCGAAGAGGCCGTCTGGACAGTGCTGGAACAGGTGCAGCTGGCACCGCTGGCGCATGCCCTGCCGGAGGGGATTCACACCCGGCTGGGTGAGCAGGGCAATAATCTGTCGGTCGGGCAGAAGCAGCTGCTGGCTCTGGCCCGGGTACTGGTTGATCTGCCGCAGATCCTGATCCTCGACGAGGCGACCGCTAACATCGACTCCGGCACCGAGCAGGCCATTCAGCAGACGCTTGCGACGCTACGGCAACACAGCACGCTGGTGGTAATCGCTCACCGCCTCTCAACGATTATTGATGCGGATAAGATTCTGGTGCTGCATCGTGGTCGTGTGGTTGAGCAGGGAACGCATCAGCAACTGCTGGCGCTGCAGGGGCGTTACTGGCAGATGTATCAGCTGCAGCAGGCAGGTGAAGATCTGGCGTCGGGCGTACCTGTAACATCTGCAAGCTGACTTGCACCTTTTTTGCGCAGCTTTATCGGAATAATCTGTATAAATGCACTCCTTTGACGCCTGAAGCACCAAAGGAGTGCAGGATCAGGCTGCGATCCCTGTCACACACCCATTCTCATTCATATCTTCCTTGAAGCATCCCTTGCTCCGTCTCGCCTGACTCACTGATTAAGGTCACTTTTACACTCTGGCACAGGCTTTGCTTATATCCCAGCGTGTCCGTAAACGTTACCTATTTACTCGCTGGAGGGGATCCAATGAAGCTGGTTACCGTCGTAATTAAGCCATTCAAACTGGAGGATGTACGTGAAGCTTTATCCTCTATTGGCATTCAGGGACTGACCGTCTCCGAAGTGAAAGGTTTTGGTCGTCAGAAAGGCCATGCAGAGCTCTATCGTGGCGCAGAGTACAGCGTGAACTTCCTGCCGAAGGTCAAAATTGATATCGCGATTGCCGACGATCAGTTAGACGAAGTGGTGGATGTCATCAGTAAAGCGGCCTACACCGGCAAAATTGGCGACGGTAAAATTTTCGTGGCTGAACTGCAGCGCGTCATCCGTATTCGTACCGGCGAAACCGACGAAGCCGCTCTGTAATCAAGACTCAGTACTGTGATGGGATGGAATAAAAATGAATAAAATTTTCACGAAGCTGGGCCTCACCAGCCTGGCACTGTTACCCTCACTCGCAATGGCTGCGCCTGCCGTTGCGGACAAGGCTGATAACGCATTTATGATGATTTGCACCGCGCTGGTGCTGTTTATGTCAATTCCAGGTATTGCGCTGTTTTACGGCGGTCTGATTCGTGGCAAAAACGTTCTGTCGATGCTGACGCAGGTTGCTGTGACCTTCTCGCTGGTCTGCGTGCTGTGGGTGGTCTACGGCTATTCACTGGCCTTCAGTGAAGGCAATGCCTTCTTTGGCGGCTTTGGCTGGGCCATGCTGAAAAACATTCAGCTCACCGCCGTTATGGGCAGTTTCTATCAGTATATCCACGTAGCATTCCAGGCCTCGTTTGCCTGTATTACCGTGGGCCTGATTGTCGGTGCCATTGCAGAACGTATCCGTTTCTCTGCCGTACTGATCTTTGTCGGTGTCTGGCTGACGCTTTCATATTTACCTATCGCCCACATGGTCTGGGCGGGCGGTTTCCTGGCTCAGGACGGCGCTCTGGACTTCGCTGGCGGTACCGTGGTGCACATCAACGCCGCTGTTGCAGGTTTGGTGGGGGCTTATCTGGTCGGCAAACGTGCGGGCTTTGGTAAAGAGGCCTTCAAGCCACATAACCTGCCGATGGTCTTCACCGGCACCGCTATTCTTTATGTTGGCTGGTTTGGCTTTAATGCCGGTTCAGCTTCAGCAGCAAATGAAATCGCGGCACTGGCTTTCCTGAACACCGTGGTGGCAACTGCGGGTGCCGTACTGGCATGGACCTTTGGCGAGTGGGCGGTACGTGGTAAGCCTTCTCTGCTGGGTGCCTGCTCAGGCTTTATTGCGGGTCTGGTCGCGATTACCCCAGCCTGTGGTTATGTCGGCGTCGGCGGTGCATTAATCATCGGTCTGGTCGGTGGCCTGGCGGGACTGTGGGGCGTCACCACCCTGAAAAAATGGCTGCGCGTCGATGACCCGTGCGATGTATTCGGTGTGCATGGCGTCTGCGGTATTGTCGGCTGTATCCTGACCGGCGTGTTTGCTTCCTCTTCACTGGGCGGCGTCGGCTATGCTCAGGGCGTCACCATGGGCCATCAGGTCTGGGTGCAGCTCTTCAGCGTGGGTCTGACGATTGTCTGGTCAGGCGTTGTTGCCTTTATCGGTTTCAAGCTGGCCGATCTGATTGTCGGACTGCGCGTACCGGAAGAGCATGAACGCGAAGGTCTGGATGTAAACAGCCACGGCGAGAATGCTTACAACCAGTAATGGACAGGCACTGAATTGAACAATCAGGGGCGAGCAATCGCCCCTTTTTTTATTCTCTTTATTCGCTGCGCTGGCGCATTACCCCTTCCTGAACAGTTGAGGCTACCAGCACACCCTGCTGATTGTAGAACTCGCCGCGGACAAAACCGCGTGCGCCAGAAGCTGAGGTACTGACCACGCTGTAGAGCAGCCATTCAGTGAAGTCGAACGGGCGGTGGAACCACATAGAGTGGTCAATAGTAGCGACCTGCATATCTGGTTCTAAAAAGCCTTTGCCATGCGGCTGCAGCGCGACCGGCAGGAAGTTAAGGTCGGACGCATAGCCGAGCAGGTACTGATGGATACGCAGGTCATCGGGCAGGGGGCCGGTGGCACGGATCCAGACCTGACGCTCCGGTTTATCCACATGTCCACGAAGCGGGTTATGGATCTGCACCGGGCGAATCTCCAGCGGACGTTCAGCAATAAATTTTTCACGTAACTTTTCTGGCAGCAGATGCGCCATTTTCTGCGCCATCGCCTGTTCGGTTAACAGGTTCTCCGGCCCCGCCACCTGGGGCATCGGATTCTGATGCTCAAATCCGCTTTCCGGTGACTGGAAAGAGGCCGTCATATAAAAAATCGGCTGGCCATTCTGAATGGCGCTGACCCTGCGTGCGCTGAAACTTTTGCCATCACGCAGCGTTTCAACATCATAGATAATCGCTTTCTGGCTATCGCCGGGCCGCAAAAAATAGCTGTGAAATGAGTGAATAATGCGATCTTCCGCGACGGTTTGCTTTGCGGCATACAGTGCCTGACCCACCACCTGACCGCCAAACACCTGGCGCAGTCCCAGATCTTCGCTCTGGCCGCGATATAAACCCTCTTCCAGTTTTTCCAGATTCAATAAATTCAGCAGATTCTGCAGTGCCTGACTCATGGCGCATTCCTCAATATAGTGACCCGCTCAGTGTGAAAGATCGGACCAGTTGACGTCAATCAGACTTTCCGCTTTGGCTGCGCCAGGCAAAATTTCATTTTTGTGCCAATATTAAGCACATACGGCGAGTGAAGCGCTGTAAGTAGGATTCGCTGCCGACAATCATTTTGATCAAATGGAGACGACATCAATGAAACTCAGGCATGTGTTCAGTGGGGTAGTTATTGCGGTTGCTGTTGCGGGATGTGCCGACAAGAGTAAACCAGTGCCAACACCAACGCTGGGTTCTGCAGTTGCAGGACAGACGGCCGCGATTGCGCAGCCAAACGTAAGTGGTTCAGTCTTTATCCGTCAGCGCATTGCGCTGCCGCCGGATGCGGTATTAACCGTGACGCTTTCTGATGCCTCGGTATCCGACGCGCCATCAAAAGTGCTGTCGCAGCGCGTGGTGCGTACTGAAGGCAAACAGGCACCGTTCCAGTTTGTATTACCATTTAATCCGGCCGACATTCAGCCCAACGCGCGCATTCTGTTAAGCGCAGCCATCTCAATTGATGGCAAGCTGGCCTTTGTCACTGAAGGCGTGAAGCCGGTCATCAACCAGGGCGGCACTAAAGCTGAACTGCTGCTGGTACCGGTACCGTCAGTAGCGATGCCAACTCAGCCAGGCGCAGCGACGACGGTTCCGTCGACTTCACCCACTCAGGTGACGCCATCGGCTGCTGTTCCGGCACCAACCCGTATTTAATTTATCGGGGCGACGTTGTCGCCCCTTTTTCCTGCCTGAAATCCCAGCGATAAGTTTCAAGATCGAGTTGTCCCTCATCACTGACCTCTATACCTTCCGCTTCCAGCGCATCCCGCTGCCGCAACAGACTGTCGCCCTGTAGTGAGATAGTTCCGTGACGATTGACGACACGATGCCAGGGAAGCGTGGTGCCTTCGGGTAACCGGCTCAGTACGCCGCCCACCTGACGTGCCGCGCGCGGGGAACCCGCCAGTCGCGCAACGTCGCCATAGGTCGCGACGTGGCCATAGGGAATGGCGGCAACAATTTGCCAGATGCGTTGCCGGAAAGAGTCAGGCTGATCCATGTGCTTATTTCGTCTGCTTTTTTCATCAGGAATAGGGTTTTAACTTTAGCATGGGGAGGATGAAGAGCCAGTGCCAGCACGTTGGTTGTTCAAGAAAACAACGGTTGTCCCGACTACGCTTGCAATTGCCACCTCCTTCCCAGATAATGCCCCCGCTCTCGTAAAGAGGGCTTGTCAATGGGGGCCCTGTTGGTTCTCCCGCAATGCTAGCTTGTGAACTCGGTCAGATCCGGAAGGAAGCAGCCGCAGCAGGTGACGCGTGTGCCGGGATGTAGCTGGCAGGGCCCCCACCATTTTCTCCCTCTGAATATCTCTTCTCCATAAACTGCAGACAGGCAAAACCCGCCTGGGCCGATCCTTTGCCGGCAGGCAGGAATATCTGGTACTAAAGAGGAGATTAAACGTAGCAGTAATCCGTCAGATTAACGGACAAATTTCCATACTGAACCTGGGACTTTATCGTAGAGCTTGTTCATCGTCAGTTCCGCCAGACGATGGTCAGCTGCAGAGTAAAATACCGCTAATTCATCCTCGGGTAATTCATACTTATTTTTTTCAATGACCCTTTCCAGGGTATCCAGAGAGCGGCAACGCCGCAGTCGCATCAAATAATCGGTTTTAGTCAGGGTTTTGTTCATAAATAAACCGTTCTCATGTCTGTACTATAATGAATGGCTTGGTTGCTGGAGAAAAGCGCACTCTTCAGTGAACAGATTAAATAAGCGTTTTGCTGAACGTTGCCACCGTTGAAGATCCGGACTATTGATACCATAGTTGCTGAATAGCATAAAAGTATCATCAAGATATTCATCGATTTGCGAAATCAGCGCTTCATCTTCAACGTGCTTAATTTTGTAATTCATGGTGAAAGAGGCAATGTGTTCAATCAAATCGTTAAGCTGCAGATTGCTTTCAGAAGTGGGGTCATTCACCCAGCCGTGATGGCTGTCGGTTAATGTTGCCATGCTGTCGTCAAACAGGCTCTCACACAGATATTTAAGCTGGGCAATATCATGCCGTTTCGGTGAGTATTCGTCCATCTTTTTCCCCTCCATAGCTAGCACAGTTGCCGCAGGGCGGCGATATTGGATAACGCGGCCAGGAAGCGATTATTCGGGCAGTTATTAAACGGGATACCTTAAAGATAGTGTAGAACCATTAGTTCTGCTCACCTCCATTACTAAATATTACAATTCATCGCCAGGGGAGGGTTGCTGATTGTCGATCACATCAAACTCAAGTGCTCCGGGCTTAATGTGAAAGTTTACCTGCTCAGATTGCGTCACGGTTTCATTTAGATCCAGACAGGGACTAAATAAATTCCAGTCAAAATCGTAAAGTAATTTAAAACTATTCATATCCACGTATTCAACCGAAACAATTTTTAAACTGCCTGGAACTAACTGTGCATTCTGTGAGTACCAGCGTAAATCGCCCACCAGCAAATCTGTTATTTTGAGAATATTCCGCTGAACAATCTCTGCTATTTTTGCGCAGTCTGATTCGCCCGGGGCAATATCACATTCAATACGTGACAGCATATCTGATCCACTAATAACCGTTAATAAACCTATCATTGGTTTTCTGCAACTGGTTTGCAAGCCAGCAGAGCACAAAACTGTCAGCATCTGTGCGTCAGCAGGCGGCTGTGCCTGCCAGCCTCCTGCCGTAAGTCCCATCACTGTTTATCTTTTGATACACAATCACGCGTTTCCCTGACGGGAATATCCGGTATCTTATTTGTTATGTTATAACATATTGGTGAAGCGATGCGTCAGAGTGGATTATTTATGTCATTGGGTGGGCGGCTGAGTGTAGCGGTGCTTTTCATCGCGCTGCTTGCCGTGGCCATAAAATGGGGGATCAGCGCATGATCCGGTTCAATACGCTTCGTGCTGGCTATCAGGGACAGAGCGTAACCCCGCCGGTTTCCGGGCAGCTTGCAGCTGGCTCAATGACAGCCCTGGTCGGTGCTAATGGCAGTGGCAAATCAACCCTGCTTAAAACCATTGCGGGTCTGTTGCCACCAATAGCCGGACGTTGTGAATTGCAGGTTTCGCGTCGGGATATCGGCTGGATGCCGCAGCGTACAGAACTTGAAACCCGTTTTCCCCTGACGGTATTTGAACTGGTCTCCATAGGCTGCTGGCCGCGCTGCGGCTGGTTCGGCGGTATTAACCGGGTACTACGCCGGGAAATCTGGCAGGCGCTGGAGGCCGTTCAGATGGGTGACTATGCAGATGCGCAGCCCGCGACTTTATCAGGCGGACAACTTCAGCGCGTATTATTTGCGCGGCTGATGTTGCAGCGCAGCCAGCTCTGGCTGCTGGATGAGCCTTTCAACGGCATTGACAGCCAGACCGTGACATTACTGATGTCGATCCTTGAGCAGCAACAGCAGGCCGGCACAACCCTGCTGGTGGTGCTGCACGATCGTCCGCTGGTGGCGCGCTACTTCAGTAACGTGATGTCGATGGATGACAGCGAGGTCAACTGCACCAGCCAGCCTGCTATCCCATTACGGAGTTGTGCGCCGTGACCCTGATGCAGCCTTTTATTGAGTTTGGTTTTATGCGGCGCGCGCTGGTGGCCTGCTTTGCCCTGGCGGTCAGCGCTACGCCGCTCGGCGTGTTTCTTTCACTGCGCCGGATGAGCCTGATTGGTGATGCTTTATCTCATGCGGTGCTGCCCGGTGCCGCTATTGGCTATCTGATTTCCGGCCTGTCACTGGTTGCGATGGGTATCGGCGGCCTGTTCGCCGGTTTAGCCGTGGCGCTGCTTTCTGGCGCGGTCAGTCGTTATACACTCCTGAAAGAGGATGCCAGTTTTGCCGGGTTCTATCTTGGCTCCCTGGCGCTGGGCGTTACGCTGGTCTCATTACGCGGCTCAAGCGTGGATCTGCTGCATGTTCTGTTTGGCTCGCTGCTGGCGGTGGATAACGCCGCGCTGCTGCTGGTTGGCGGCATCGCTGCTTTTACGCTGATTGTGCTGGCGATTATCTATCGTCCGCTGGTCATCGACGCATTTGACGGTGACTTTCTGCGGGCGCAGGGGAAATGGAGCGCGCCGCTGGTGCATGGTCTGTTTTTAATGCTGGTGGTGCTGAATCTGGTCGCGGGCTTTCAGGTTCTGGGCACGCTGATGTCGGTGGGACTGATGATGCTGCCCGCCGCCAGCGCCCGTT
Source organism: Pantoea vagans (assembly GCF_004792415.1). Taxonomy (NCBI): domain Bacteria; kingdom Pseudomonadati; phylum Pseudomonadota; class Gammaproteobacteria; order Enterobacterales; family Erwiniaceae; genus Pantoea; species Pantoea vagans. The sequence continues at coordinate 3,047,757 of NZ_CP038853.1, read as the reverse complement.
TCTGGAGCCGTCATCTTGCCGCCATGCTGGTGATTGCCATTTTCATGGCAATGATCTCAGCGCTGGCGGGACTGATGCTCTCCTGGCACTTTTCATTGCCGGCCGGCCCCGCTGTGGTGCTGAGCGCCGCCATGCTGTTTTTTCTCTCCATTTTTGCAGGACCGTGCGGCGGGATTTTGCGCCGCCATTAATCTTAAGGGGTATCTATCTATGAAGAAATTACCGGTTAGCCTGGCGCTCGCGGCGCTGTTTGCCACGCCTTTTGCGATGGCAAAAACAGTGGATGTGGTGGCCAGCTTTACCGTGCTGGCAGACATCGTTAAGCAGGTCGGCGGCGACCATGTCAACGTGAAAAGCCTGGTAGGGCCGAATGGCGATCCTCATACGTTTGAACCCACGCCACAGGACAGTCAGGCACTGGCGAAGGCCGATCTGGTGTTTGTCAGTGGACTGGGACTGGAAGGGTGGATGGATCGGTTAGTCAGCGCTTCGGGGTATCGCGGCCAGCCGGTTGTCGCCTCCACCGGCGTTACGACCCGCAGCATGGACGAGGACGGCAAAACCGTTACCGATCCGCACGCCTGGAACAGTATGCAGAACGGGGTGATTTACGCGACGAACGTGATGAATGCGCTGGTCAAAGCCGATCCTGAAGATGCCGCGGCCATTCGTCAGCGCGGTCAGAATTACATTCAGCAACTGGAGGCGCTGGATAGCTGGGCAAAAACGGCCTTTGATGCTGTGCCTGCAGGCAAGCGGAAAGTGCTGACCAGTCATGATGCGTTTGGGTACTTTGGACAGCGCTATGGCGTGACGTTTCTTGCGCCAATAGGGTTCTCTACTGAAGCGGAAGCGAGTGCCAGTGACGTGGGTAGCTTAATCACCCAACTCAAGCAGCAGCATATTAATCGCTATTTCATCGAGAATCAGACCGACCCGCGCCTGGTTAAACAGATTGCCAGCGCCACCGGCGCTGAGCCGGGTGGTGAGCTCTATCCGGAAGCGTTGTCCACCGCCTCTGGACCGGCAGCCACTTATCAGGCGGCCTTTAAACATAACGTGAATGCGATGCTTAAGAGCATGCGCTAAGCATAAAAAAGGCCGGGCAAGCCCGGCCAGTCATCACGACACACACTAGCGTTTTTTCTTCCTTCCCTGTACGGCTTTAAAACGTGGATTCGTTTTACAGATCACGTAAATCCGTCCCTTGCGGCGTACTACCCTGCAATCCCGATGACGATTTTTTGCTGAGCGCAGCGAACTCAATACCTGCATGAATCTTTTCCTTATTTACGGCCAAGAAAGCGCCCGAAACGCTGATTAAAGCGCGCGGTGCTGCCCTCTTTGGCAAAATCTTTCTGTTTGCCGGTATAGAAAACGTGTGAGGCCGACGACACATCCAGCGTGACGTAGGGCAGCGTTTCACCTTCAAACTCTACGGTGCGATCGGTTTTGATGGTCGAACCGATTTTGAAATAAACGTCAGCTGATGTGTCATGGAAGACCACGTGACGATAGTGAGGATGAATATTTGCTTTCATAATGCTCGCCTATGTAATGTTATAATATAACATTATTATGCGCCGCACCGTTCAGGATTGCAACTGCCAGAACGTCAGCTCGCGTGAAGTGTCAGGAAGGGAGAAGGGCAGAGGCAGAATCGCAGGCATAAAAAAAGGCCGCTTGCGCGGCCTCAGATGATTTACAGCTTAGTGGGTCTGGTTGTGCTCAACCGGATGACTGTTCGCTGATTCGTCTTTTTTCTTGCCAAAGCGGCGGCGTACCACCACAAAGAACACAGGAACGAAGAAGATCGCCAGTATGGTCGCGGTGACCATGCCCCCGATAACGCCAGTACCTACGGCGTTTTGTGAACCGGAGCCAGCACCCGTACTGATCGCCAGCGGCAGTACCCCGAGAATAAACGCCAGTGAGGTCATCAGGATAGGACGCAGACGCATACGACAGGCTTCCAGCGCTGCTTCAATCAGCCCTTTACCCTCTTTATCCATCAAATCCTTGGCAAATTCGACGATAAGGATGGCGTTCTTGGTCGAGAGGCCGATGGTTGTCAGTAACCCCACCACGAAGTAGACGTCGTTACTCAGGCCACGCAACGTGGTAAAGATCAGCGCACCGATAACCCCGAGTGGAACAACCAGCATGACCGAGAATGGAATCGACCAGCTCTCGTACAGTGCGGCAAGGCACAGGAAGACCACAATCAGCGAGATGGCATAGAGCGCAGGTGCCTGGTTGCCTGACAGACGTTCCTGATAGGACATACCGGTCCAGTCATAGCCGATGCCCGCAGGCAGCTTCGCCGCCAGCTCTTCCATCAGGTCCATTGCTGCACCGGAACTTTTGCCTGGTGCGGCCTGGCCCAGAATTTCCATGGCTGGCAGACCGTTGTAGCGCTCAAGACGCGGTGAACCATATTGCCACTTCGCTGACGAGAAGGCAGAGAAGGGCACCATGGTTCCACTGCTGTTACGCACGTACCATTTACCAATGTCGTCCGGCAGCATACGGGAGTCCGCATTACCCATGACGTAAACTTTCTTCACACGACCGCGGTCGATAAAGTCGTTTACGTAGGAGCCGCCCCAGGAGGCTGCCAGCGTGGTATTGATATCACTCAGTGATACGCCCAGCGCCTGCGCTTTTTCCTGATCGATAGTCAGTTTGTACTGCGGTGTATCTTCCATCCCGTTAGGGCGAACACCCACCAGCGTATCAGGATGCTGCGCAATCATACCGAACAGCTGATTACGTGCTTCCGTCAGCTTATCGTGGCCGAGGTTGTTCTGATCGATCAGCTCAAAGTCAAAGCCGGTCGCGTTACCCAGCTCGATAATTGCGGGCAGGTTGAACGGGATGACCATCGCATCTTTGATCGCGCCCAGCGCCTGCATGGCACGGCCAGCAATCGCCGGAACTTTCATGTCGCTACCGGCACGCTCATCCCATGGCTTAAGACTGACAAAGGCGATACCGGTGTTCTGTCCACGACCAGCAAAGCCGAAGCCGTTAACGGTGAACACGGATTTAACCGTATCTTTCTCTTGGGTCAGGAAGTAATCCGTCACCTGATCCAGCACTTTCTGGGTACGTTCCTGAGTAGCACCCGCTGGCAGCTGTGCCTGAGCGAGCAGCAGACCCTGATCCTCTTCCGGTAAGAATGAAGAGGGCAGTCGCATAAACAGAAACGCCATACCGACCACGATCAGCAGGTAGATCACCATATAGCGACCCGTACTGCGGATCATGTGACCGACGCTGTCGACATAGTGGTGGGTGCTTTTGTCGAACATGCGGTTGAACCAGCCGAAGAAACCGGTGGTTTTACCGTGCTCGCCTTTTTTAACCGGCTTCAGCATGGTGGCACAGAGTGCCGGCGTCAGAATAAAGGCGACCAGCACCGACAGTGCCATCGCTGAAACGATAGTGATTGAGAACTGACGATAAATAACGCCTGTCGACCCACCAAAGAACGCCATCGGAATAAATACGGCGGCCAGCACCAGCGCGATACCGACCAGCGCGCCCTGAATCTGCTCCATGGAACGCTTGGTCGCTTCTTTTGGCGGCAATCCTTCTTCCGCCATGACGCGCTCGACGTTCTCGACCACCACGATGGCATCATCCACCAGCAAGCCGATGGCCAGCACCATCCCGAACATCGTCAGGGTATTTATCGAATAACCAAACGCGCTGATAACGGCAAACGTACCCAGCAATACCACAGGTACGGCGATGGTAGGAATCAGCGTGGCGCGGAAGTTTTGCAGGAACAGGTACATGACCAGGAACACCAGCACAATCGCTTCGATCAGCGTTTTCACTACTTCGAAAATCGAGATCTTAACGAACGGGGTGGTGTCATACGGATAAACTACTTTTAACCCGGCCGGGAACGTTGGCTGCAGTTTGGCCAGCTCGGCTTTTACCGCATTGGCGGTATCCAGCGCATTCGCACCGGTGGCCAGCTTGATACCGATACCGGATGCAGGCTTACCGTTATAACGGGCAACGATCTCGTAGTTTTCTGCACCAAGCTCAATTCTGGCCACATCACGCAGACGAACCTGAGAACCATCCTCGTTCACTTTGAGCAGAATTTTACCGAACTCATCCGTTGAGGTCAGACGGGTTTGCGCAATGATGGAGGCGTTAAGCTGCTGACCCGGAACCGGAGGCGTACCGCCCAACTGACCGGCAGCGACCTGGGTGTTCTGAGTGTTCAGCGCGCTGATCACATCGACCGGTGTCAGGTTGTAGTTGTTCAGCTTGTGCGGATCCATCCAGATACGCATCGCGTACTGCGCACCAAATACCTGGGTATCACCCACGCCTTTGGTACGGCTGATAGGATCTTTGATGGACGATGAAATGAAATCAGAAATATCATTCTGCGTCATATTGTCATCGTCGCTGATGAAGCCCGCAACCATCAGGAAGCTGCTGGAGGATTTTTTAACCTGAATCCCCTGTTGCTGCACTTCCTGCGGCAGCAGCGGCGTCGCCAGCTGCAGTTTGTTCTGCACCTGAACCTGCGCGATATCCGCATCTGTTCCTGACTCAAAGGAGATAGTCAGGGTCAGCGTACCGGATGAGTCGCTGCTCGAGGACATATACATCAGTCCATCGATACCGTTCATGTTCTGCTCAATGACCTGCGTCACCGAGTCCTGCAGCGTTTTTGCATCCGCACCAGGGTAGGTTGCCTGAATCTCAATCGCCGGCGGCGCAACATTAGGATATTGCTCGATCGGAAGTTTGAGAATCGATAGCGCACCGACCAGCATGATGATGATGGCGAGCACCCACGCAAAGATGGGGCGATCGATAAAGAACTTAGCCATGAATCAACGGCTCCTGTTATGACGATGACTTGTCAGACTGCGGCTTTGAATCGGGTGCCGCTTTCGCATCGTCTGAGACTTCTTGTGGAGTAACCTGTGCGCCTGGCTTGGCACGCTGCAGACCGGTGCTGATCACACGTTCGCCTGCTTTAACGCCGTCGGTCACTAACCACTTGTCACCGATCGCCTGAGAGGTGGTGACCTGACGTGATTCGACTTTGTTATCTGCACCCACAACCATCACGGTTGCCTGACCCGTTGGCGTGCGGGTGACAGCCTGTTGCGGCACCAGCATTGCATTCGGGTTGATCCCCTCATCCAGACGCGCACGAACAAACATGCCCGGTAACAGCGTGTGGTTCGGGTTCGGGACAATGGCGCGCAGGGTGATGGAGCCGGTGGTTTCATCAACGGTCACGTCAGAGAACTCCAGCGTACCGGTCTGTGCATAGCTGCTGCCGTTCTGCATCAGCAGCGTCACGTTGGCTTTGCCATCGTTCTGCTTCAGCTGACCCGATTCCAGTTCTGAACGTAAGCGCATGAAATCTTCGCTCGACTGGGTCACGTCGACATACATGGGATCAAGCTGCTGCACGGTAGCCAGCGCGGTGGTTTGTGCGCTTTGTACCAGTGCACCTTCGGTAACAGAGGATTTACCGATGCGGCCACTGATAGGCGAGGTCACTTTGGTATATGCCAGGTTAATACGGGCCGTTTCAACATTGGCTTTTGCCACCTGCACGGCAGCATCGTTCTGCGCGGCAGTGGCAACGGCGGTGTCATAATCCTGCTGACTGATATATTTGGTGCCGAGCAGCGGTTTATAGCGCTTGACGGTCAGCTGAGCGATGCGTGCATTCGCCTGAGCCTGAGTCAAATCGCCTTTAGCGCTGTCGTAAGCGGCCTGATAAGTCGCCGGATCGATCTGATAAAGAGACTGACCTGCTTTGACATCGCTGCCTTCAATGAAGTTACGCTTCAGAATGATACCGGAAACCTGCGGACGGACTTCAGCCACACGATATGCTGAGGTGCGGCCAGGTAATTCAGTCGAAATTTTCAGGGGTTCAGTTTTAAGTGTCACAACACCCACTGCTGGCGGTTGCTGGGCGGCTTGTTCGGATTTATTGTTGTCACATCCTGTTAACAAAAAGCTGCCTGATAGCATCAGGACGGCCGCCAGAGGCGATAATCCTCTGATTTTATTCATAAATAAACCTCTAGTGTCCGATATCAATTGGTCAATGGATCACAAACTGAAAAACCCATTGCTGTGTCAAGTCGCAGGTCATGCTATGGTACATACATTCACAAATGTATGTAAACTTACCTGTTTGTAAAAAAAGCCCCCTATGGCACGAAAAACCAAAGCGCAAGCACTTGAAACGCGACATCAAATTCTTGATGCCGCCATTGTTCTGTTTTCGCAGCAGGGCGTCTCAGCCACTTCTCTTGCAGAGATTGCCACAGCCGCCAGTGTCACGCGTGGGGCTATCTACTGGCACTTCAAAAATAAAGCCGATGTATTACATGAAATATGGCTTCGTTGTGATGCTGGTCTGGACGATGTGGAACTTGAGTATCAGACAAAATACCCTGGCGATCCACTCTCTGTGTTGCGCGCAATGCTGGTCTATATCTTTGATGCAACAGCAAAGGATCCGCAGCGCCGCGCTTTGATGGAGATCATTTTCCATAAATGTGAATTTGTGGGCGAAATGTCGGCGCTGAAAAATATTCAACAAAGCCTGCTGCTGGAGTGCTACGACAAAATAGAAGATGTTCTGCGTCAGTGCATTGAAGCCGGACAACTTCCGGGCAGTCTCAGTACGCGTCAGGCCGCACTTATCCTGCGTGGTTACGTTAATGGCATGATGGAAAGCTGGCTGTTTGCGCCCGAAAGTTTTGATTTAGCCGCTGACGCGCCAACGCTGGTCAATGCCTTTATTGATATGCTGCGTCTTAGTCCGACGCTGACTGCTCAGCGCTAAGCAGGCTGCCCATCGCGCTTGTTCTCGAAATCGCGTTGCACCATGGCCAGCGCTGAAAGCACCGTTTCAACCGGCAGTTGATGCTCTTCCAGAAGCTGGATCAAATCCACTGCCAGTTTGACGTCGTCAGGGGCGTTTTCCAGTGACATCTTTTCTCCTAAATACGTAAGCGGGCCGCGACCAGCAGCATCAGCACTGCGCCGAGAATCGCCATGCCCAGCGCGCCAGCATGCAACGTCGCCAGCGAGCCCAGTTCAAAATAGGTGGCGATATAGCCGCCAATCAGTGCGCCGATCATCGACAGCGTCAGGGTCGCCATCAGGCCGCCGGGGCGTCCCGGCATCAGCAGACGCTTCAGCAATCCCAGCAGCAGCCCGCATAGCAGCCAGGTCAGTAAACCCATGGTTCTTCTCCACGCAGAATTACACCCAGTATAGAAGCGCTTTTATCACGCTGCGCTTTATTCGCCGTCTTCACTGCCGCGCAATGACGAGGCCCACTCAACCGAGCGAATCGCCTGTCGACAGCGTGCCAGTCGTCCCTCCAGCGTTTCCAGATCCTGCTTCAGCTGATGCTGTACCGCCAGGGTTTCAGCCAGTGCCAGCCGCTGCTCACGCTGATCGATCATCGCCAGTAAACGCCGTTCAAATTCACGGTACTCCTGATATTTAGTCGCGCGTGGGTTCTTTACTGGCTGTTCGCGTCGGATACGCAACTGTTGGGTACTCGCCTCGCGTTGCAGGGCGGCAATCTGATCGACCAGGCGTTCAGCCAGCCAGGCACTGCGGGCAAGGTCATGGTTAACGTCGCATAATCGGGCGAAGTTCTGTTCCACCTCCTGCAGATAATCTGCCAGTCTCGTACCTTTGGTCTGGAATAGCTGAGTATCAAAACGTGGCAGACGGCAAACGCCATCGGGATGGCGGGCAATCTCCTGACGCAGGGCAATAAGGAGCTGGTGCAGGCGCTGTTGTACAGCGATCGCACTCATCGTCTGGCCCTGAGTTGTGCTAACGTACGCTGATGAGGAAAGAGCTGGGCAAGATTCATGCAACGCATTCTGTTATTAACCCTCGGCTGGCTGGCGATTGTGCTGGGGACGCTGGGCATTGTATTACCTTTATTACCCACCACGCCATTCATGCTGCTGGCGGCCTGGTGTTTTGCCCGTTCATCGCCGCGCTTCCATCACTGGCTGCTGTGGAAATCGCCGTTTGGCCGCTATCTGCGTCACTGGCAACAGCATCGCGCCATGCCGCCGGGTGCCAAAATGCGCGCTATCTGCCTGATTGTCGCCACCTTTAGTCTCTCACTTTTTCTGGTGCATCAGCTCTGGGTTCGCATCATGCTGCTGATCATGCTGGCGGCGCTGCTGCTGTTTATGTGGCGTATTCCGGTGGTGGCAGAAACAGCGGACGCACCGCCGCCGCCGCGATAAAGTTGCATTTAGCCGGTCATTTGCTTAGATTTGGGCGTCTTCGTGCGTGGCTTCCCTTTGTGAATTAACTTCCGCTGAGCCTTTTACCAGGTATTAGCGCTTTTGAAGCTGCGCGAAACAGAATTTTTTACCAGGCGTATCATTATGACCGACACTGCGCAGCAGCTTGAATTCATTAAAAACAGCATTAAAAGTATCCCCGATTATCCTAAGCCAGGCATCCTGTTCCGCGATGTCACCAGCCTGCTGGAAAATCCGAAAGCCTACGCCGCGTCGATTGCGCTGCTGGTTGAGCGTTACCGTAATAAAGGCATCACCAAAGTGGTGGGTACGGAAGCGCGCGGTTTTCTGTTTGGTGCACCCGTGGCATTAGGTCTTGGTGTCGGTTTTGTTCCGGTTCGTAAGCCTGGCAAACTGCCGCGTGAGGTTTACAGCGAATCCTATGAGTTGGAATACGGCACCGATAAGCTGGAATTGCACAAAGATGCCATCCAGCCAGGCGATCTGGTGCTGGTGGTTGACGATCTGCTGGCGACCGGTGGCACCATTGAAGCGACCGTTAAACTGATTCGCCGTGCTGGCGGTGAAGTGAAAGACGCAGCCTTCATTATTAACCTGTTCGATCTGGCCGGTGAATCGCGTCTCAATGCCCTGGGCGTTGAGAGCTACAGCCTGGTCAAATTCCCCGGTCACTAAGCCACGCTTTCGGTCTCGCCACCCGGCGAGGCCGTCACGCCTCCGGCGTCAAGATAACGAGTGCCAGCCAAAAGCGTAGCTGATAGACTACTGCAATCTTATACAGGGGTTGCAGAGCGTCTGCGCTCATCTTTCCATCCAACTTCGTCGAACTCCACATGAGCTATCAGGTACTTGCGCGAAAATGGCGTCCCCAGGCTTTTGCTGATGTTGTCGGTCAGGAACATGTTCTGACGGCGCTGGCGAATGGATTGTCTCTGGGACGCATCCATCATGCTTATCTCTTCTCCGGCACCCGCGGCGTAGGGAAAACCACCATTGCGCGTCTGCTGGCCAAAGGCCTTAACTGCGAAACCGGCATCACCGCCACGCCCTGTGGTCAGTGTGATAACTGCCGTGAAATTGAGCAGGGCCGCTTTGTCGATCTGATTGAGATTGACGCCGCCTCACGCACCAAAGTTGAAGACACCCGCGATCTGCTCGACAACGTGCAGTACGCCCCGGCGCGTGGCCGCTTCAAAGTCTATCTGATCGATGAAGTACACATGCTGTCGCGTCACAGCTTCAATGCGCTGTTAAAGACGCTGGAAGAACCACCTTCACACGTTAAATTCCTGCTGGCGACCACCGATCCGCAGAAACTGCCAGTGACCATTCTTTCGCGCTGCCTGCAGTTCCACCTCAAAGCGCTGGATGTTGATCAAATCCGTCAGCAGCTTGAGCATGTCCTGAAGCAGGAACAGATTGAGAGCGAGACCCGGGCGCTGCAGCTGCTGGCGCGTGCCGCCGATGGCAGTATGCGTGATGCGCTGAGCCTCACCGACCAGGCGATTGCCATGGGGCAGGGCGCTGTGACCAGCAGCACGGTCAGCGTTATGCTCGGCACGCTGGATGATGAACAGCCGCTGGGTCTGCTGGAAGCGCTGGTTGACGGTAACGGTCAGCAGGTAATGAACCTGCTGAGCCAGGCCGCGTCACGCGGGGTGGAATGGGAGGCGCTGCTGGTCGAGATGCTGCGCCTGCTGCATCAGATTGCGATGGTGCAACTGCTGCCGGCCTCGCTCAACGATGACGAAGAAAGCAATGCAATCCGGCTGCGTGAACTGGCCCGCGTGGTGCCGCCAGCCGATCTGCAGCTCTATTATCAGACCCTGTTGATGGGCCGTAAGGATCTGCCGATTGCGCCCGATCGCCGTATGGGCGTTGAGATGACGCTGCTGCGCGCCCTGGCGTTTCATCCTAAAGCGGCGGTGGCAGAACCCATTGCGCGTCCCGCGTTAACGGAACAGATGGCACCTGTTGCTCCGGCGCAGACGTCACCGGCACCATCCGGTTCTGCACCAGTAGCACGACCCACGACAGCACAGCCAGCCACATCGTCACCTGCTCAGACAAGGTCGCCCGTAGCGCAGCAGCCGGTGCCTGCGCCGCAACAGCAGGTTGCCGCTCAGCCACAGATGGCCGCGCCCGATCCGGCTCCGCAGCCTGCGCCGCCACCGGATGCGATGCCTGACAAGGCACTTTCCAGTTCCACCAGCCAGCTCCTGCAGGCGCGCACTCAGTTGCTGCGTCAGGGAGCGAACAAGCCAAAAAAGAGTGAGCCGGCGGCGCCAGGTGCGCGGCCGGCCAACTCCGCGCTGGAGCGGCTGGCCTCGGTTACCGAGCGCAGTCAGCAGCGTATCCGCGATCGTGAGCCCGCTGCCCCGGTAAAAGAGGAAGCATACCGCTGGAAAGCGGTTAATCAGCCGGTTGAAGTGGCGGAGCCGGTGGCGACGCCTAAGGCCTTGCGTTCCGCACTGGAGCATGAGAAAACCCCTGAGCTGGCGGCGCGTCTGGCCGAAGAGGCGCAGCAGCGCGATCCCTGGGCCGCAGAGATTGCAACCCTGCCGCTGCCGAAGCTGGTGCAGCAGCTGGCGTTAAATGCCTGGAAAGAGACAACTGAAAATGGTGTCTGCCTGCATCTGCGAAGCAGCCAGCGTCACCTTAATTCACCGTCGGCGCAGCAGGTGTTAAGTGATGCGCTTAGCCAGAGTGCCGGGCAGAAAGTTGAACTCTCTGTCGTTGAAGACGATAATTCATCGGTGTTGACGCCACTGGAGTGGCGTCAGGCCATTTACGAAGAGAAACTGGCGCAGGCGCGTCAGTCGATCACCTGTGATACCCACATTCAGACGCTGCAGCGATTTTTTGATGCCGATCTGGATGAGGAGAGTATCCGACCTGTTTAGACACGCTGCTGCTATCGTAACGATAGCGTTGTAGCCTCAGCTGAGAGAGAAAACTATGTTTGGTGGTAAAGGCGGATTGGGCAACCTGATGAAACAGGCCCAGCAGATGCAGGACAAAATGGCCAAGGTTCAGGAAGAGATCGCCGCGATTGAAGTCACCGGTGAATCGGGTGCTGGCCTGGTAAAAGTCACCATTAACGGCGCGCACAACTGCCGTCGCGTGGAAGTCGATCCCAGCCTGCTGGAAGATGACAAAGATATGCTGGAAGATCTGATTGCCGCGGCGTTCAACGATGCGGCACGTCGCATTGATGAAACCCAGAAAGAGAAGATGGCGTCTGTCTCCTCAGGCATGCAGCTGCCACCAGGCTTTAAGATGCCGTTCTGATGCAAACCAGTCCACTGCTTGAATCATTGATGGAGTCGCTGCGCTGTCTGCCTGGCGTTGGGCCGAAGTCGGCACAGCGCATGGCTTTTCAGCTGCTGCAGCGCGATCGCAGCGGTGGTATGCGGCTGGCACAGGCGCTGACCCGGGCGATGTCGGAGATCGGACACTGTTCCGACTGCCGGACATTCACCGAGCAGGAAATTTGCACCATCTGCGCCAATCCGCGGCGTCAGCAGAATGGTCAAATCTGCGTGGTGGAAAGCCCGGCAGATATCCACGCCATTGAGCAAACCGGCCAGTTTGGCGGTCGCTACTTTGTGCTGATGGGGCATCTCTCGCCGCTCGACGGCATCGGTCCGGCGGACATCGGTCTGGATCGTCTGGAGCAGCGGCTGGAGAGTGAAACGCTGCAGGAAGTGATCCTCGCCACCAACCCGACGGTAGAAGGTGAGGCAACCGCAAACTACATCGCGGAGCTCTGTGGTCAGTATGGCGTCGACGCCAGCCGTATCGCGCACGGTGTACCGGTAGGCGGAGAGCTTGAGATGGTGGATGGCACCACGCTGTCCCACTCGCTGGCAGGCCGCCAGAAGTTTAAATTTTAATCACTTGCCGGTGTTGTGACAGACACCGGCTTGAAATTCCTCCTGTCATCCCCACATCAACCTCAACGTTTGTTCAACCTGTTTTGTTGAGGTAGCAATGACCATGAAAGGACAAGAGACCCGTGGCTTTCAGTCGGAAGTAAAACAACTTCTGCACCTGATGATCCATTCTCTCTATTCAAACAAAGAGATTTTCCTGCGTGAGCTGATCTCCAACGCCTCGGATGCGGCAGACAAACTGCGCTTCCGTGCGCTGTCAGATTCCAGCCTGTATGAAGGTGATGGCGAGCTGCGTGTTCGTCTCTCTGTTGATAAGGACAACCGTACCATCACGCTCAGCGACAACGGCATCGGTATGCGTCGCGATGAGGTCATTGAGAACCTCGGGACTATCGCCAAATCAGGCACCAAATCTTTCCTGGAATCCCTGGGTTCCGATCAGGCGAAAGACAGCCAGCTGATCGGTCAGTTCGGTGTCGGTTTCTACTCTGCCTTTATCGTGGCGGACAAAGTCACGGTGCGTACCCGTGCCGCTGGCGCATCAGCCGATGAGGGCGTGTTCTGGGAATCCGCGGGCGAGGGCGAATATACCCTGGCGGAGATTGAGAAAGCCGATCGCGGTACTGAGATCACCCTGCATCTGCGCGAAGGCGAAGATGAGTTCCTGGACGCATGGCGCGTGCGCAGCATCATCAGCAAATATTCCGATCACATTGCGCTGCCGGTTGAGATTGAGAGCAAAGATGAAGAGGGCGAGGGAACGCACTGGGAGAAAATCAACAAAGCCCAGGCGCTGTGGACCCGCAACAAATCTGAGATCAGCGACGACGAGTACAACGAGTTCTACAAGCATATCGCCCATGACTACAGCGATCCGGTCGCCTGGAGCCACAATCGGGTGGAAGGTAAGCAGGAGTACACCAGCCTGCTCTACATTCCGGCGCGTGCGCCATTCGATATGTGGAACCGCGATCAGAAGCATGGCCTGAAACTCTACGTGCAGCGCGTCTTTATCATGGATGACGCTGAGCAGTTTATGCCGAACTACCTGCGCTTTGTGCGTGGTCTGATTGACTCGAACGATCTGCCGCTGAACGTCTCCCGTGAGATCCTGCAGGATAGCCGCGTGACCCAGAGTCTGCGTGCTGCGCTGACTAAGCGTACCCTGCAGATGCTGGAAAGACTGGCGAAAGAAGATAACGAGAAATACCAGACCTTCTGGAATGAGTTCGGTCTGGTGCTGAAAGAGGGCCCGGCGGAAGATAACGCCAACCAGGAAACCATTGCAAAACTGCTGCGCTTCGCCACCACCCAGAGCGAAGGTTCGGCACAGACCATTTCGCTGGAAGATTACGTCAGCCGCATGGTGGAAGGTCAGGAGAAGATTTACTACATCACCGCTGACAGCTATGCCGCCGCGAAGAGCAGCCCGCATCTGGAACTGTTCCGCAAAAAAGGCATTGAGGTGCTGCTGCTTTCCGATCGCATCGACGAATGGATGATGAGCTACCTCACCGAGTTCGACGGTAAAACCTTCCAGTCGGTCAGCAAAGCGGATGAGTCGCTGAGCAAGCTGGCAGATGAAGAGACCGAAGAGCAGAAAGAGGCGGAAAAAGCGCTGGAGCCGTTTGTTGAGCGGGTGAAAAATCTGCTGGGCGAGCGTGTGAAAGAGGTGCGTCTGACGCATCGTCTGACCGATACGCCAGCGATTGTGACTACCGACGCCAACGAGATGACCACGCAGATGGCGAAGCTGTTCGCGGCGGCCGGACAGGAAGTGCCGGAAGTGAAGTACCTGTTTGAAATCAACCCGGATCACCCGCTGGTGAAACGTGTTGCGGATACGCAGGATGAAGCACGCTTCGGTGAGTGGATTGAGCTGCTGCTGGATCAGGCGTTGCTGGCCGAGCGCGGCACGCTGGAGGATCCTAACCAGTTTATCCGTCGCATGAACCAGCTGCTGACGGCATAACGGCAACAGGCCGGTGAATTTCACCGGTCTCAGACGGCTGATAAAGTCAAAGCAGTGGGATTCTGGCCGCAAAGAATGAACCCAGTGCGCAGGGAACATGGTCAGAAGAGGAAAGCGGCCCGCGCCATGGATGGCGCGGGCCGAGCGTGTCACGGACTGGCCTTAGCGTCTTTCCGATCTGACCGTGTTTTTTGCGCTGGCTCGATCAGACAGCCGTCAAGGCTTGACGCAGTCATCAAAATCAAGCCGGTGATAATCACCGGCTTTTTTTATAGCTGTGCGGCATCCCGCCATTCCTGCTCAGCGCAGGCGGTAAATCTGAAAATACGGCAGGCCAGCCAGCCGGGTCGGGTTCAGGGCCAAAAAGCGATTAATGTCGCCTCGCGCGATCCTCGCCCTTCCTTGTGATGAGCGGGTCATAATGGTATGTTCTTCCGCTTCTAAGATAGATCAATGCGATTCGCAAGGGGATTTACGCAATGCGTATTATTCTGCTCGGAGCTCCGGGCGCAGGTAAGGGGACTCAGGCCCAATTCATCATGGAGAAGTACGGCATTCCGCAAATCTCCACTGGCGACATGTTGCGTGCAGCAGTAAAAGCAGGCAGCGAGCTGGGTAACCAGGCGAAAGCCATCATGGATGCTGGCAAACTCGTAACCGATGAGCTGGTGATTGCGCTGGTTAAAGAGCGTATCACTCAGGAAGACTGCAAAAACGGTTTCCTGCTGGACGGTTTCCCGCGCACCATTCCTCAGGCAGATGCAATGAAAGAAGCCGGGATCACCGTTGATCACGTGCTGGAGTTCGCTGTACCGGACGAGCTGATTGTTGAACGTATCGTGGGCCGTCGCGTTCACGCGCCATCTGGCCGCGTTTATCACGTCACCTTTAATCCACCGAAAGTGGAAGGTAAAGATGATGTGACAGGCGAAGAGCTGACCACGCGCAAAGACGATCAGGAAGAGACCGTGCGTAAGCGCCTGGTGGAATACCATCAGATGACCGCGCCGCTGATTGCTTACTACAGCAAAGAAGCGGAAGCGGGCAACACCGCCTATCACAAAATCGACGGCACCCGTAAGGTGACCGAAGTGAGTGCCGAGCTGGCTAAGATCCTCGGCTAAGCTCAATGGGGCCGGTATCACTGGCCCCTTTTGCAGTAATTGCTTTTACCTCCCACTAATTCCGCTACAATTTCCCTGTTTTCACGCATCCCCGTTGTCATCAAGGAACTCAAATGAGGCAAGATAAGCCCGGCGTGTTATTGGTTAATTTAGGTACGCCAGACGCCCCAACCACACCTGCAGTTAAACGCTATCTGAAACAGTTTTTAAGCGATCCGCGCGTGGTCGATGCACCACGCTGGCTCTGGTGGCCGGTTCTCAATGCTGTCATTCTGCCGTTTCGCTCGCCGCGCGTGTCGAAGCTCTACGCATCGGTCTGGATGGAAGGTGGATCACCGCTGCTGGTTTACAGTCAGCGTCAGCGCGATGCCCTGGCGGCTCGCGTCGATATGCCTGTCGAGCTGGGTATGAGCTATGGCAATCCGAGCCTGAAAAGCGCAGTGGATAAGCTGATGGCGCAGGGCGTCACCCGCCTGATTGTGCTGCCACTCTATCCGCAATTCTCCTGCTCTACCGTGGCCGCGGTTTGGGATGGCCTGACCACCGTCTTCAGAGGGTATCGCTCGCTGCCCGATGTGCAGTTTATCCGTGATTACGCCGAACATCCGGCCTATATCGCTGCACTGAAAGCGACGGTAGAGCGCTCGTTTGAGCGGCACGGTCAGCCCGATCTGCTGGTATTGTCGTTCCATGGCATTCCGCAGCGCTTCGCCAACGAAGGCGATGACTATCCGCAGCGCTGTGCTGATACCACGGCGGCGCTGGTCAAAGCGCTGGGTCTGCGTGAGGATCAGTACATGATGACCTTCCAGTCGCGTTTTGGTCGTGAGCCGTGGCTGATGCCTTACACCGACAAGACCATGGAAAGTCTGCCTGCCAAAGGGATCAAACATGTTCAGGTCATGAGTCCGGGCTTCTCGTCTGACTGCCTGGAAACGCTGGAGGAGATCAGTGGTGAAAACTGCGAAATCTTTATGCATGCCGGCGGTGAGAAGTTTGAGTATATCCCTGCGCTGAACGCCGATGAGGCGCATATCGACATGATGGTGCAACTGGTCGACGCACGCCGTTAAAGCGAAGGCGGAGAGTGTGATATCATTCTCCGCCTGTTTTTCCAGACGGCATTCCCGATGAAATTTCCCGGCAAACGCAAATCCAAACACTACTTTCCCGTCAGCGCACGCGATCCCCTGTTACAGCCCGCTCAGCACGATGTTGATGCCGGCAGCTGGGTGGTGGGTATCGACCAGACGCTGGTGGATATCGAAGCCAAAGTCGATGACGACTTTCTCGCCCGTTACGGCCTGAGTGCCGGGCACTCGCTGGTTATCGATAATGCCGTCGCGGAAGCGTTGTACAACGAGCTGATGCGCGATGCGCTGATCACCCATCAGTTTGCCGGTGGCACCATTGGTAACACGCTGCACAACTTCTCGGTGCTGGCCGATGACCGCTCCGTGCTGCTGGGCGTAATGTGCAACAATATCCAGATTGGCGGCTACGCCTATCGCTATCTCTGCAACACCTCAAGCCGGGTCGATCTTAACTATCTGCAGGGCGTTGATGGCGCCATTGGCCGCTGCTTTACGCTGATTGGCGAACATGGCGAGCGCACCTTCGCGATCAGCCCCGGCCAGATGAACCAGCTGCATCCGGATAATGTGCCGGAAGAGGTGATTGCCGGAGCGTCTGCGCTGGTGCTGACCTCCTATCTGGTGCGCTGCGCCGAAGGTGAACCCATGCCGCAGGCAACGTTACAGGCGATTGAATATGCCAAACGCCACAACGTGCCGGTGGTGCTGACGCTGGGCACCAAACATGTGATTGGCGACAATCCTCAGTTCTGGCGGGATTTCCTGCGCGAGCACGTCAGCATCGTGGCGATGAACGAGGAGGAAGCGCTGGCGCTGACCGGCGAATCCGATCCGCTGCTTGCTTCCAATATGGCGCTGGACTGGGTGGATCTGGTGCTCTGCACCGCTGGCCCGATTGGGCTTTATATGGCGGGCTATACCGAAGACGAGTTCAAACGCAAAACCAACCACCCGCTGCTGCCTGGCGCGATTGCGGAATTCAACCAGTATGAGTTCAGCCGCGTGATGCGCCAGCAGGATTGCCAGCAGCCGCTGCGCATCTTCTCGCACATCGCGCCTTATATGGGCGGACCAGAAAAGATCATGAACACTAACGGTGCCGGAGATGGTGCGCTGGCGGCGTTGCTGCATGACATTACGGCCAACAACTATCACAGCCTGAATGTGCCGAACTCCAGTAAACATGCGCGTCCGTATCTGACCTATTCGTCGCTGGCACAGGTGTGTAAGTATGCCAACCGCGTCAGCTATCAGGTGCTGAATCAGCATTCACCGCGTTTAACCCGCGGCCTGCCGGAGCGGGAAGACAGTCTGGAAGAGTCTTACTGGGATCGGTAACGCGGGTCATTGCCACGCATAAAAAAGGCCCTTCTGAACAGAAGGGCCTTAGATGACTGGCAATGTCTGGCTCGTTTAGCGGTGAGATCGAGCCTGCTAAGGGAACACGGTCAGATCGGAAAGGCGCTTAAACCATCCCTGGCCGCTCGGCCCGCACGATTACGCACCTCATCCCTGAGGTGCGCCCGTTGCAGGGCCAACGCGTTGCGTTGTTCAAAAACGCTCCCGGCGTTTTTGTCCATGGCGCGGGACGCTTTCCTCCTCTGCCCATGTTCCCTGCGTATTGAGTTTATTATTTGCGGTAAAATTTACCCTGATTTTGATATATCAGTAGCCTGCGAGGCCTTGCTAAAAACGCATCAGCGCACGACGTCGCAGGGCTGTAAATCTTCGCCCTGCGTCATCTCATCCTGCAGGATTTGCAGCATACTGCTGGCAATCTCACGTTCACCCATCACCACGCGCGAAGCGCCACGCTCCATGATGTACTCCACCTCATCGTCATAGTGAGCGCGGGCGATAATCTCGATATTCTGATGTTTTTCACGCGCCGCCGTCACCACTTCACCCGCTTCGTAGCCATTCGGTATGGTCAGTAACAGCCAGCGGGCGCAGTCGAGCCGTGCCAGTTCCATGGTGTCCGCGCGAGCGGCATTCCCCAGCACCGCCTTGATGCCCTGTTCGCGCAGCGCTTCGACCCGTGTACGGGAGTTTTCAACCACCACCAGCGGAACATTAGCCTCAAGCAGCTTCTGACCAATCAGGCTGCCAACCCGGCCATAGCCCACAATCACTGCGTGATTGCAGAAATCCACCGGGATCTGCTTCTCTTCTTCGATCGCTTCTTCCAGCGTCTGCTCTTCCATGGATTCCGTTTTGGCCAGGAAACGCTCCAGCAGGGTAAACAGAATCGGGTTAAGCATAATCGACAGAATGGCGGCGGCCAGCACCAGGTTGCGGCCCTCATCACTCAGCAGGCCCAGCGAGATGCCCAGACCGGCCAGAATAAAGGCGAACTCACCAATCTGCGCCAGGCTGACCGAAATGGTCAGTGCTGTGCGGCGCGAATGGCCGAGCAGTGACACCAGCAGCCACGCGGCGACCGACTTGCCTACTACGATAATCACCAGTGCGCCCAGCACTGCCAGCGGCTGCGTCACCAGAATCGACGGATCGAACAGCATGCCGACCGAAACAAAGAACAGCACGGCAAACGCATCACGCAGCGGCAGGGTATCGCGTGCGGCGCGGTGGCTCAGTTCCGACTCGTTCAGCACCATACCGGCGAAGAAAGCACCCAGCGCAAACGACACATCAAAGAATTCAACGGCCCCAAAGGCGATGCCCAATGCCAGCGCTAACACCGCCAGCGTAAACAGTTCGCGTGAGCCGGTGGCGGCGCTGCGGGCGAGGATCCAGGGCACGGCACGGCGTCCCACCACCATCATCAGCACCATGAACGCAGCGACTTTGCCGATGGTCCACAGCAGGTCCCAGGCCAGTAGTCCGGCGCTGGCGTTGCCCTGTTCCATCATGCCCGCAATGGCTGGCAGCAGCACCAGCGTCAGCACCATCACCAGATCTTCGACAATCAGCCAGCCGATGGCTATCTGTCCGCGCTGGCTGTCAATCAGCTGTCGTTCCTCTAACGCGCGCAGTAACACCACGGTACTGGCGGTAGAGAGGCAGAGACCAAACACCAGGCCGGTCATCCACGACCATCCCAGCGTCCATGACAATCCCATTCCCAGTAACGTCGCGACTGCTATCTGCGCGATGGCACCGGGAATGGCGATCGACTTTACCGACATGAGATCTTTCATTGAGAAGTGCAGGCCGACACCAAACATCAGCAGGATAACGCCGAGTTCTGCCAGTTCAGGGGCCAGATTGGTATCTGCGACAAAGCCGGGCGTAAAGGGGCCAGCCAGCACGCCGGCCATCAGATAGCCAACGAGGGGCGAAATACGCAGGCGGTTTGCCAGCATCCCAAGGAGAAATGCCAGAACCAGCGCTCCGACAATGGTAGTGATCAACGGTGTGGTGTGATGCATGCCTGTCTCCTTGTATACAAATGTATCCGCTTGTAACAAATGAGTTTAAAACAAAATCACCTCTTTCGCTGAGCAATTTGCGGGAATACCTTAAAAAATCATGAAAAAAAGTCAAAACCACAATCGAAAGGGTGTTTTTGTCCATTATCCATAATATTGGCTGATTTGACGCTTTAAACAGGGCCGGATAAATAAAAATTAGCTTCAGTAAATTACGCCGGTCTGGCACGAATATGGGTGAAATGTGCATGCAGAGAGGTTAAAGCCTGCCAGCGGCACTTTTGCAGCAGTAAACAATCGGTTAACAACATGGTTTACTGCCTGTTCCTGCTCAGCCGTGAGAAACCGGACCCGGGCTGGCACGATAACCCGCTTTTGCACGGGGTCACTCTGCGGCCACTTTCCTGCTCTGCAAAGGGGAAGCAGAGACGAAAAGCGTGAGCACCTGCATGCACGCAGATGTGCATTGGCCTTGAGTTCGCCGGGGGAATATGCGACACAGTGGGGCAAAGCGGCAGATAATCGGGCCAGAAAGTAAATTAAGGAGAATCACCGTGTTGTTATCAAAATGGACAGGGGCAGGTGTGGCGCTACTGGTGGCCCTGATGCCGCTGTTTTCACAGGCCGCCGAGGCCGACCGCACCTATCGTTTCAGCCTGCTGCACACCAACGATGAGCATGGCCACTTCTGGTTTAATGCGCAGGGCGAATATGGTCTGGCGGCGCAGAAAACGTTGATGGATACCATGCGCTACGATGTCCAGGCCAGAGGTGGAGGCGCACTGATTCTCTCTGCCGGAGATGTAAATACCGGCGTGCCGGAGTCCGACGAGCTGGATGCTGAACCCGATTTTCGCGCGATGAACCTGATTGGCTATGACGCGATGGCGCTGGGCAATCATGAGTTCGACAAGCCGATTGCGGTTCTGCGCAAGCAGGAGAAGTGGGCGCGATTCCCGCTGCTGGCCGCCAACGTTTATCAGAAAGGCACCGATCAGCGCCTGTTTAAACCCTGGGCGGTATTCAACCGTCTCGGGCTGAAAATTGCTGTCGTCGGGTTAATTACCCCGGACACCGCAAAACTGGCTAACCCGGCTGGGCTGAAAGATACTGAGTTCCGCGATCCTGTCGCGGAGACGGTGAAGGCAGTTGCTGAACTGCGTGCCGCCGAGAAGCCGGACGTGATTGTCGCGCTGACTCACCTTGGCCACTATGACGACGGCAAGCATGGCAGCAACGGCATCGATGACGTCACTCTGGCCCGCAGCCTGCCTGCCGGCACAATCGACCTGATTGTGGGTGGACATTCCCATGATGCGGTCTGCATGGAAAAAGAGAACGTCAGCGTTAAAAATTATCAGCCCGGCCAGCCCTGCAAACCCGATCAGCAGAACGGCATCTGGATTATGCAGGCCGACAAGTGGGGCAAATATGTCGGCCGTGGCGACTTCACCTTCCGTAATGGAGAGGTGTCGCTGGAGGCTTATCAGCTGGTGCCGGTCAACCTCAAACATCAGGTGAAGAATGCAGATGGCAGTGAAACCTGGCTCACCTGGCAGGAAGAGATCCCGAAAAATACCGCGATGATGAAGCTGCTGATGCCGTTTCAGAAGCGGGCAGAGGTGAAGCTGACCCTGAATGTCGGCAGCGTTGACGGCGACTTCAGTGGTGAAAAAGAGCAGGTTCGGTTTGAGCAGACTAATCTCGGCCAGCTGATTCTGCGCGCCCAGATGGCGCATACTAAAGCCGATTTTGCGGTGATGAGCGGCGGCGGTATTCGCACCTCGCTGAAATCGGGCAAGCTGAGCTGGCGTGACCTGCTTCAGGTCCAGCCGTTCAGCAACCAGGTGGTCTCGGTCAGCCTGACCGGCGCAGAGATCAAAAAATATCTGGATGTGGTCGCCAATATTCAGCCTGACTCAGGTGGCTATGCCCAGTTTGCTGGTATCAGCCTGACCGCCGACGGAAAGCATGTCAGTAACGTCCGTATTGACGACAAACCGATTGAAGATACGCAGCATTATCGCATGGCGACCAACAGCTTTAATGCGGCGGGCGGCGACGGCTATCCGCGTCTGGATAATCATGCCGGGTACGTCAACAGCGGAGCAGTCGATGCGCAGGTGCTGCGCGACTTCATTAAGGCGCATTCACCGGTTAAAGCCAGTGACTATCAGCCGAAAGGCGAGATCGTGCATCTGACCGATGAGCAGATTCGTGCGCGGGATGAGGCAGCAGAGAAAGCGCGGAAGCGTAACTATCCCAAAATGATTCTGGCGTGGATCTGGCCGTGGGGGAACGAAACAGCCGCCACGCATTGAACTGACCGGGAGGCGCTTGCGCCTCCCGTTTTTCTTATGCCCGGCAGGGGTGACGTCTGATCCAGCGCTCGCGCAGTTTGTCCCACCCCCAGTTGTAAGCCATGGTGAAAGGCAGGAAGAAGAGGAAGAAGGCCACTTCGACCAGGAAAGCTTCCCACAAGGTGATATCCAGCATCAGGGCAGCGATCGGCAGACCAATCAGGATAAATCCCCCTTCAAATCCCAGCGCATGTAACACGCGCACGCCCGGACCGCGTTTTTGGCCTGGCGCATAGATCCGATCAAACCCGCTGTTGTAAATCATATTCCATAGCATCGCGACCGTAGAGAGCATGATCGCCAGCGAGCCCATCTGAAACAGCGGTTTATTCATGATCCATGCTGCCAGCGGCGAAACGGTCAGAATCGCCAGCGTTTCAAAGCAGACAGCATGAAGAATACGTTCTTTAAGTGAGCGGGTACGCATTGTTTGTTCTCCTTCAATAATGCGGCGCATTTTCACATGTCAGAATGCTAAGATAAAATGAACACCTATCGAAAAAAGCGATGGAACAGATGCGATACTCCCCGGAATCCCTTGAGGCGTTTATGCAGACCGTGGCGAGTGGCTCCTTTTCGGCGGCCGCGCGTGCGCTGGGTAAAAGTCAGTCCACCATCAGCGCAGCGGTGGCAAATTTAGAAGATGACCTCGGCTTTGAGCTGTTCGATCGCACGGGCCGTCAGCCGATCCTCACCGAGCAGGGACGCCGGGTTGTTCCTCAGGTTCAGCAGATTCTGTCGGCCAGCGAGCGGCTGGATGCGCTGGCGATACGTCTGTCGCAGGGCGTTGAACCGCGGCTCAGTTTTGCCATGTCCGATTTCTGGCAAACCGATCATCATGAACATCTGCTGAGGCAATTTGATGCCCGTTATCCGGAGATCGAACTGGAAGTCATGATTGCTGAAGATGGGGATGTCCTGGATCTGCTGCAGGCCGGGCGGGTACATCTGGGGGTTGTGCGGGCGCAGCCCAATCTGCCGGTTGATATCGCAGTGGCGCGGCTGCAGGTTGAAGCGCAGATGGCGGTCTTCTTACATCGCGATCATCCGCTGGCACAGCCTGATACCCTGAGCGAAAGCGAACTGGAAAGCGTGCGGCATCTGCGACTTAACACCTGGGTTGAGGCACATGAACCCGCGCCCATGGGTCGCATCTGGTCAGCGCCCACCTATTTACTGTTGCTGGAGATGGCGGAGCAGGGATTTGGCTGGACGATTCTGCCACGCTGGCTGGTGAAACAGTTTGGGCATGGCGTGCTGAAAGAGTTGTCGATGTCGGGCTGGCCACAGCACATCGCCGTTGAAGTCGTCTGGTCACGACGAACGCCGCCCGGTCCGGCGGGGCGCTGGATGATCGATCAGCTGTGCGCCCAGCCGCGGGTTTAGTCGTGGCGGGCGATATCCGCAAATGGCGCGTCCAGCAGGCGTGAAAGATCCTGAGGCGCCAGTTCAATATCCAGGCCCCGTTTGCCGCCAGAGATAAACATGGCGTCAAACGCGCTGGCAGAGTCATCGATTACCGTGGGCAGACGCTTTTTCTGCCCCAGCGGACTGATGCCGCCCACCAGATAGCCGGTAACCCGCTGTGCCAGCTGCGGATCGGCCATATCCGCTTTCTTGGCGCCCAGCGCTTTTGCCACCTTTTTCAGATCGAGTTGGGTCGATACCGGCGTAATTGCTACCGCCAGCTGTTTCGCCTCACCATTCAGTGCCACCAGCAGCGTTTTATAGACCTGGCGCGCATCAAGATTAAGCTTGCGGACCGCTTCGTCACCAAAATGCGTTTCGTTACTGTCATGCTCATAAGGATGCAGAGTAAAGCTGACCTTTTGTTTTTCCAGCAATTTTACGGCGGGCGTCATACAGGTTCCTTACTAAGAAAAATCTTATTGCGCAGAATCAGGGAAAAAGGTGGCGAAATTTTGTTCTTTGCGTAAAATTGGCCGCGCGCCAGCAATCTGATTGCTGAGCGATAACCAAAATCATAAACAAATTCCTCTTTGACGGGCCGATAAACTTATCGGCTCTCTTTTTTTCAGGGCTTCTTCAGCATCTCAGGCAGATTGTCTTCGCCGTAAAGATGCAAAGCACCCACCGCGACCACATAGTTTCCCGCCGCTAACCCCTGCAGCCTGTCACACCACTGCGCGTTACGCTGACCGATCAACGTATCATTCAGCGCCTGACTGAACGTCGCGGGCAGGGTGATTTCCGGCTGGCGTGGCGGTGTATCAAGCCACCAGCTCACCATCATCTGCAGCAGTCGTGCATTAGTATGCCAGTGCAGCAGCGTATCCTTTAACAGTGCCATGCCATCATCCGGCAGCGCGGTCAGCAGGGCGATCTGCGCATTGGCGCCTTCCAGTTCAATCACGGGTTTGTTCAGGCCTTTCGCTGCCTGCAACAGCTGATAATCAATGCCGTAGTCAGGCCGTAATCCCAGCCTCTGTGCCTGTTGAGCCTGTAACATCAGCGCCACCTGCCAGGCAGGCAGATTATCCAGCAGGCTAAGCGTGAGGCTCATCTCCTGACACAGTGCGGTGAGCGTTTGCATCGCGCTACTCTCAAGTCGTTCAGAGAGCGCAGGACGATCGCCGTAATGGTCAAAGGGTGAACCACCCTGGGTAATATCCGCTTCCACAATCAGCGCATCCGCCTGCTGCAACTGCCGCAGCAGGCGAGCGGGCAACGGCTGCATGTCACGCGTTCCCATGTGGATGCTGCCCACCAGATGCAGCTGACGATCGCCAAGCCGGACATCCAGCGCAGGCCAGCGGTAACTGGCGGGAAAAAGTTGGCTGATAAAGCCGCGCAGTGAGCGCCAGATGTTGCCTGTCATTCCCGGTCCTTTGCGATTCAAAACCCCATGCTAGCGACTTCAGAGCGTGAAAAACAGCGCTGAAACGGCGATTACTGGCGCGGTGGCCGGTAACGCAGCAGGCGGTTAGCATTGCTGACCACGGTAATGGAGGAGAGCGCCATCGCCGCACCTGCCACTATCGGGCTGAGCAGGGTGCCGGTCAGCGGATAGAGCACGCCCGCGGCTACCGGAATACCAATACTGTTATAAATAAATGCGCCAAACAGGTTCTGCCGGATATTGCGCAGCGTCGCGGAAGAGAGCGCTAACGCATCTGCTACGCTGTTAAGATCGGCGCGCATCAGCGTAATACCCGCGGTTTCTACCGCCACATCGCTGCCGCCACCCATCGCAATGCCCACATCCGCCTGCGCCAGTGCAGGTGCGTCATTGATGCCATCACCGACCATCGCGACGCGACGACCCTGCTGCTGTAGCTGTTCGATTGCAGCCGCTTTGCCTTCAGGCAATACGCCTGCAATCACTTCATCAATGCCGGTTTCGGCAGCGATGGCGCGTGCGGTACTTTCATGGTCGCCGGTCAGCATAATCAGGCGATAACCCTGCTGATGCAGTCGCTTAAGGGCTGCACTGCTTTCCGGTCTCAGCCGATCGCGCAGCGCGATAAGCCCGGTGAGTTGCCCCTGTTCCGCCAGTAACACCGGCGTGGCACCCTGTTGCGTCAGGCGTGTAATCGCTGCTTCTGCCGCCCGGCAATCAACGCCGTTATCCTGCAAGAGTGCAGCGTTACCCAGCAGCAGCGTTCTGCCATCCAGACTACCGCTGACCCCTTTGCCGCGTATTGTACGAAATTGCGTTAACGACGCTGGCTGAGTCAGCTTCGCTTCGGCGACAATCGCTTTCGCCAGCGGATGACCCGAGGCGAACTCCAGCGCAGCCGCAGTCGTTAACACCGATTCACGGCTGGCATTACCCCAGACCAGCACTTCACTGACCTGCGGCTTTCCGGCCGTCAGGGTACCGGTTTTATCAAACACCAGGGTGTCGATCTGGCTGGCGCGCTGCAGGGCATCGGCGTCGCGCACCAGTACACCCAGCTCGGCCGCGCGGCCCACACCGGCAATAATCGACATCGGCGTCGCCAGTCCCAGCGCACAGGGGCAGGCGATAATCAGGACGGTTGTCGCGATCACCAGCATGTAGGCGATTTGTGGCTGCGGCCCGAACAGATACCAGATTGCGCCGCTGAGCAGCGCAATCAATACCACCACCGGCACAAACACAGCGGAGATGCGATCGGCCAGGCGGCCCACGTCCGGTTTGCTGCTCTGCGCCTGACGAACCAGCCGGATAATGCGCGACAGGGTGGTGTGATTACCGGTCGCCCGGGCGATAAACTCTACCGCGCCATCCTGCACCAGGGTACCAGCGAAGATCGCCGCACCCGGACTTTTGCTTTGCGGCACCGCTTCGCCGGTGAGCATCGCTTCATCAAACCAGGCTTCACCCGCAGCAATTTCGCCATCGACCGGCACCCGATCGCCGGTGACCAGCCGCAGCGTCATGCCGGGCTGGACGTCGCTGACCGCGATCAGTCTGTCGCCCTGTTGATCGACCAGCCGCGCCTGAGCCGGTGTCAGATCCAGCAGTCGTTCCAGCGCTTTAGACGATCGCTGACGCGCGCGCTGCTCCAGGGCATGCCCCAGATTGATCAGGCCCAGAATCATCACGCTGGCTTCGAAATAGAGATGGCGCGCCTGCGGCGGGAAAAAGTCGGGCCACAGCACCACGCTAAAGGAGTAAATCCAGGCCGCGCCGGTGCCGAGGGCCACCAGCGTATCCATGGTGGCGCTGCCATTACGTAAACTGCGCCAGGCGCTGCGATAAAAGTGACTGCCGGTCACGACCATGATCAGCAGCGTCACGACGCCCAGCGTCAGCCAGATGCCGTGGTTATGGTCGGTGAGCATCATGTTGTCGCCCACCATGCCCCAGATCATCAGCGGTACGCCAAAGGCTAACGCGACAGCCGCCTGCCAGCTGAAACGCCGCATCGCGCTGCGGGCGCTGTGCTGCTGCTTCTCACGTCGCTCCTGCTCGTCATCCACCACCTGCGCGCCATAACCCGCGGCATCAACGGCAGCGACCAGCTGCTGCGGGTCAGCATCGCCCAGCACCAGCGCACTGCGCTCGCCGAGATTGACCCGCGCCTGGCTGACGCCTGCGACCTGCTGTAGCGCTTTTTCCACCCGACTTACGCAGCTGGCGCAGGTCATGCCTTCAATCAGCAGCATATGGGCAGATAATGTTTTTTCTGCCGGATGAGAAGGGGTCTCCGTTGTCAGCGCCTCCGGCGGCGGCTCCGATGCTGTCAACGGTTCAGACTTTGGGGACGCGTCCGCCGTTTTCAGCGTCGCGTGATAGCCCGCCTGCTCAACCGTGGCGATCAGTGCAGCCGCATCCGCGTGACCCGAGACCTGTGCTTCCTGTTGGGTCACCTCGGCCTGGTCAACGTCGTCGCGCTGTTCCAGTGCCTCTTTGACGCGTTTGACACAGTGGCCGCAGGACAAGCCGTCCAGTGCCAGAGAAATAGTGTGTGACATAATCAACTCCTCTTGTGATCCCATTTGACCGATTAGTCAGTTTCGATTCATGCTTAAGCATAAACCTTCCATCAAGGGGAAGGTCAAGGGGGCGAAAATGAACATCAGCGATGTGGCGAAAAAGACCGGACTGACCAGCAAGGCGATTCGTTTCTACGAAGAGAAAGGCGTGGTGACGCCGCCGTTGCGCAGTGAAAATGGTTACCGCCATTACGACGGTCACCATCTGGATGAACTGAACCTGTTACGACAGGCGCGGCAGGTGGGCTTCACCCTGGATGAGTGCCGCGAGCTGGTGGCGCTGTTTAATAATCCGTCGCGACACAGTGCCGATGTCAAAGCCCGTACGCTGCAGAAAGCCGATGAAATTGCGGCGCACATTGAAGAGCTGCATGCCATGCGTGCTCGTCTGCTGGCGCTGGCAGACGCCTGTCCGGGCGATGAGAGCGCAGAGTGCCCGATTATCAATAATCTGGCCGGGTGCTGCGGTCAGCGTGGCTGAATTCGCAGAGTAATCCCCTCAATGCCGACCACGACGACCGGCGTGCCGGCAGGCAGATCCTGCTCCGCCTCAACCCGCCAGCTGCTGTCACCGATGCGTATGTGCCCGGTGCGGTTATGCAGCGCGGTATCCAGCGTCAGCTGCAACCCGATCATCTGGCTGCCGCGCTGGTTCAGGGCATTAGGCGTCTGACGCGTTTCACGGTGGCGCATCCAGCGATACCACAGAAAGACGCACACCAGCGTCAGCACGGCAAACAGTGACCCCTGCGTCGTCCAACTCACCGGCACCAGCCACTCAAAGATGCCGACAATAACTGCCGCCAGCCCGCTCCACAGCAGATAACCGCTGGTGCCCAGCATCTCAGCCGCCAGCAGTAATCCACCCAGCGTCAGCCAGAACCAGTGCGGATGCGCGATGATTTCCATCAGCATCAGCGTTTCGACTCGGTACGCGATTCCTTCAGCAGTTCACCGATGCCCGCGATCGACCCCAGCAGACTGCTTGCCTCAAGCGGCATCATCACGACTTTGCTGTTAGTGCCTTCACCGATTTTTTGCAGCGCATCGGTATACTTTTGCGCCACGAAGTAGTTGATAGCCTGAATGTCACCCGCGGCGATCGCTTCCGAGACCATTTTAGTGGCGTTAGCTTCCGCTTCAGCCTGACGTTCACGGGCTTCTGCCTGCAGGAATGCCGAGGTACGCTCACCTTCCGCTTTGAGGATCTGCGACTGCTTCTCCCCTTCAGCGCGCAGGATCGCCGCCTGTCGTACCCCTTCGGCCGTCAGAATATCGGCGCGCTTGGTTCGCTCTGCTTTCATCTGTGCATTCATTGCACCGATCAGCTCCTGCGGTGGGCGCACGTCGCGAATCTCGATGCGGGTAATCTTAACGCCCCACGGATTGGTCGCCTCATCCACGATATGCAGCAGACGGGTATTAATGCTGTCGCGCTGTGACAGCATTTCGTCCAGCTCCATGCTGCCCAGCACGGTACGCATATTGGTCATCGTGAGGTTCAGAATCGCCTGCTCAAGATTGCTGACTTCATAGGCGGCACGCGCGGGATCAACGACCTGAATAAAGCAGACCGCATCGATGGTGACGTTGGCGTTATCTTTGGAGATGATCTCCTGCGAGGGGATATCCAGTACCTGTTCCATCATGTTGATCTTGCGACCAACGCGATCCATGAACGGCACCACCAGACTTAATCCTGGCTGTAGCGTGCGGGTATAACGGCCAAAGCGCTCAACCGTCCATTGAAAACCTTGTGGCACGATCTTGACGGTCGCCCAGACCGCAACCAGTGCCAGAATAATCAGGGCAGGAATCACTGTTATCATACAACCTCCGCATTGTCAGATTAACGGGCCGAGTCGCTTCGGCCCGTGGTGGTGCTGTTTAGTACAGCAGGGAATAGAGCTGGCGACGATAACGCGCAGCCAGTGCATCGCCGGTTCCCAGCGCCGCCAGAATCTCCTGCAGCATTTTACGCGCCTGGCCATCAGCGGCATTGAGATCGGATTTCAGGAAGCTGAACAGCAGTTCCAGTGCTTCTTCATTACGACCCACCTGATGCAGCTGTAACGAGAGTTTAGCAGCCAGCCCGGCGTTAGTCGGGTCCGCTTCCAGCTCGGATTGCAGCTGCTGAATCTCCGGCGTATCCGCAGCCTGTTTCAGCAGATCGATCTGCGCCATCAGGCTCTGATAGCGGGTATCCTGATCCTGCAGGGGGACAACTTTCAGCACCGCCTCCGCTTCATCGCTGCGGTTCAGGGTAATCAGCACGTCTGCCAGCAGGAAACCAATCTCACTGGACTGGTTGCTCAGCTGCCATGCATCTTTTAACAGCGGCAGCGCCTCCAGCGGTTTACCTTCCTGCATCAGTGCCATCGCCTGCTGCGCTTTCAGCTCTTCTTCACGCGGCAGCACTTTTTCCAGCAGGGCACGGATCGCCTCTTCCGGCTGCGGTCCCTGGAAGCCATCAACCGGCTGACCATCCTGGAACAGGTAGACGGTCGGGATTGAACGCAGACCAAACTGCGACGCCACCCTTTGCTCTTTGTCACAATCGAGTTTTGCGAGAATAAACTGACCCGCGTACTCCTGCGCCAGACGCTCCAGCACAGGTGTCAGCTCCTGACAGTGCTGGCTGCGCTCAGACCAGAAGTAGAACAGCACCGGCAGCTGCATCGACTGCTCAAGGGTCTGCTGCAGGTTAGATTCGTTGATGTCGATGATAGAAGCGTGTGGTGACATGGATAAGTCTCTTTGCAAAAAGTGTTCTAAGAATATGGGGCCAACTGGCCCGGCTTCAAGCGCTATTGCGCATGGCTGATTAATGGCTGCGCAAAATGCGATCCAGCATCCAGCCTGGCAGTAACCGTTTCAGCAGGCTCATTACGTGTGCGACCAGCGTCACCGGATAGCGCAAACGTGGATGTTTACTCTCGAGTGCGTGACGAAGTTTAGGCAGAATGGCTTCCGCTGGCAGGGTAAAGCGTGCCGCGATACCCGGGTTACGCACCGGGTTATGCTGTTCCCCCTGCGTCACATTATCGGTAAAGCGGGTCTCAATCGGGCCAGGTTCAATCAGACTGACCCGGATGCCGCTATTGCGCACTTCGAGCCGCAGCGCATCGCTCCAGGCTTCCAGCGCATATTTACTGGCGGCATAAGCACCCCGGCCAGGCGTGGAGATCAGTCCCAGCACCGAGCTGGTATTAACAATGCGGCCATCACCGCTGGCCTGCAGCGCAGGTAACAGCCGCAGCGTCAGCTGATGGACGCCGAAAAAGTTGCTGGAAAACTGCTTCTCCAGCTGCTGACGCGAGAGCGTATGCAGCGGGCCATAGAGACCAAATCCGGCATTGTTGAATAGCGCGGCCAGACGGTTATCGCAGAGCGCGAGCACCGCATCCGCTGCCCGATCGACACTCTGCGGATCGTCGAGATCGAGCTGGATGCCCGTATAACCCAGCGTGTTCATGCGGGCGACATCGTCGGCTTTTCGGCAGGCGGCGATCACCTTATAACCCCGCGCCAGCAGATCGTGCGCGGCGACCAGGCCAATACCGCTGGAACAACCTGTAATCAGAATGGTTTTTTGCATTTCTTTACCCTTTTTGCGCATCCAGGCGCGCTACGGCTGCTTAACTAAGGGAGCCAGTTCTTTTGCCATTAATCCGGCGATAAATGGCTGGGCATCAGGATTAGGATGAATGCCATCCTGCTGCATCCACCCGGGCTTCAGATAGACCTGCTCCATGAAAAAGGGCACCAGAGGAATATCATGCTGCTGCGCCAGGCCAGGGTAGATGCCGCTGAACGCCTCGGTGTAGCGGCGGCCATAGTTGGCGGGCAGGCGGATCTGCATCAGCAGCGGCTTAGCATTGGCGGCTTTGATATCGTCAATGACTTTACTCAGATTCTGCGCGATAGCATCTGGCGGAAAACCGCGCAGACCATCGTTACCGCCCAGTTCGATTAACACCCATTGCGGCTGATGCTGTTTTAATAGCGCAGGCAGACGCGCCAGTCCCTGTGCGGCAGTATCGCCGCTGATGCTGGCGTTGACCACTTTCGGTTTTTGCTGCCACTGCTTATCGAGCAGGCTGGGCCAGGCCGCCGTGGCAGACATACGATAGCCTGCACTCAGGCTGTCGCCCAGCACCATCAGGGTATCTGCAGCAGCAAGACGCGACACCATCAGAAGAATCAATAACAGGAAGGGATAATGCCAGCGGAAAACATTGTTGAAGTTCATCATCTTACTAAGTCCGTCGGTCAGGGAGAGCATCAGTTAACCATCCTCACCGGAGTTGAGTTGGTTGTCAAACCAGCTGAGACCATTGCGCTGATTGGCGAGTCCGGCTCCGGCAAGTCAACCCTGCTGGGCATTCTGGCCGGGCTGGACGATGGCAGCAGCGGCGAAGTTCATCTGCTGGGGCAGCCGCTGCACCAGATGAACGAAGAGCAGCGTGCGGCCCTGCGTGCCCGGCAGGTCGGCTTTGTGTTTCAGTCATTCATGCTGGTGCCGACCCTGAATGCGCAGGAGAACGTCCAGCTGCCATCACTCCTGCGCGGCGACAGCGACCGCCAGAGCCGCGAACAGGCACGGGAACTTTTGACGCTGCTCGGGCTGGGTGAACGTCTGCATCATCTGCCCGCTCAGCTGTCAGGCGGCGAACAGCAGCGTGTCGCGCTGGCCCGCGCCTTCAGTGGTCGTCCGGGGCTGCTGTTTGCCGATGAGCCGACCGGCAACCTCGATCGTAAAACCGGTGATCGCATCGCCGATTTGCTCTTTTCCCTTAATCGCGACTTCGCCACCACGCTGATTCTGGTGACGCATGACGAGCAACTGGCGGCGCGCTGCGATCGTCGTCTGCGGCTGCGCGACGGTAAATTATGGGAGGAGCAATGATCTGGCGCTGGTTCTGGCGCGAGTGGCGTTCGCCCTCGCTGCTGATTGTCTGGCTGGCCCTGACGCTGGCGGTGGCCTGCGTACTGGCGCTGGGGTCGATCAGCGATCGCATGGAAAAAGGGCTGAATCAGCAGAGCCGTGACTTTATGGCCGGTGACCGCACGCTGCGCAGCACCGATGCTGCGCCCGAAGCCTGGCTGGAAAAGGCGCGGGAAACCGGCCTGACGGTCAGTTCTCAGCTCACGTTTATGACCATGACCTTTGCGGATCAGTCACCGCAGCTCGCCTCCGTCAAAGCGGTGGATGACCGCTACCCGATGTTTGGCACGTTGCAGACGCAGCCGCCGGGGCTGCGGCCCCAGGCAGGCACCGCGCTGGCAGCCCCGCGCCTGATGGCGCTGCTGAATCTGAAAGTGGGCGACATGCTGGAAGTGGGGGATACCCAGCTGCGCATCAGCGGTGAGGTGATTCAGGAGCCGGATGGCGGCTTTAACCCGTTTGAGATGGCCCCGCGTCTGCTGATCAATCTGGCGGATGCCGCCAGAACCGGTGCGATTCAGCCCGGCAGTCGCATCACCTGGCGCTATAAATTTTCCGGCAATCCTGAGCAGCTGACCCGCTATGACCGCTGGATTCAACCACAGCTGAAGGCGGATCAGCGCTGGATCAGCGTAGATAACTCAGAAGATGCGCTGGGCCGTTCGATGCAGCGCGCGCAGCAATTCCTGCTGCTCTCGGCCTTACTGACGCTGATGCTGGCGATTGCGGCTGTGGCGGTTGCCATGAGCCACTATTGCCGCAGCCGCTACGATCTGGTGGCGGTGCTGAAAACCCTGGGCGCGACGCAGGGCGCGTTGCAGCGGTTGATCATCGGCCAGTGGCTGGCGGTGCTGCTGCTGGCGGCGATTGCCGGAAGCGTTGTGGGGCAGGGCGTGGAAGCGATTCTGATGACGATGCTGAAACCGGTGTTGCCTGCCAGCTTACCGGCGGCCAGCGTCTGGCCGTGGATTTGGGCGGTGGGTTCACTGTTTGTGATTTCGCTGCTGGTGGGCCTGCGTCCCTATCGTCTGCTGCTGGCAACCCAGCCACTGCGGGTGCTGCGGCGCGATGCGGTGGCAAATCTCTGGCCGCTGAAATTTTATATTCCGGTAATGCTCGTGGTGGTGGTGGCGCTGTTAGCGCTGCTGGTCGGCGGCAGTAAAATGCTCTGGGCGCTGCTGGCGGGTGTGGTGGTGCTGGCGGGATTACTGGCGTTACTCGGCTGGGGAACCCTGCTGCTGCTGCGTCGGCTGGTGGTACACAATCTGGCACTGCGACTGGCGATCAACCGGCTGCTGCGCCAGCCCGGGATGACGCTGAGCCAGCTCGCGGCCTTTTCGCTGTCGTTTATGCTGCTGGCGCTGCTGCTGGTGATGCGCGGCGATCTGCTGGATCGCTGGCAGCAGCAGTTACCGGCAGATAGCCCGAACTTCTTCCTGCTCAACATGACGGCGGATCAGGTGCCGCAGGTGCGTGATTTCCTGCAAGCGCACCAGATCAAGCCCGAAACCTTTTATCCGATTGCGCGGGTGCGGCTTAGCGAACTCAACGGCAAACCGGCCGATCCGAAACTGGATAATGCCCTTAACCGCGAGCTTAACCTGACGGCGCTGGCCGATCGCCCGGATCACAATCCGCTGGTGGCAGGCAACTGGCCGCCAAAAGCGGGTGAAGTGTCGATGGAAGTGGAGCTGGCGGATCGGCTGGGGCTGAAGCTCGGCGATACCCTGACGTTCGACGGTGATACGCAGACGTTCAGCGCCCGTATCACCAGCCTGCGTAAAGTGGACTGGGAAAGCCTGAAGCCGAACTTCTTCTTTATCTTCCCGCCAGGTGCGCTCGACAGCCAGCCGCAGACCTGGCTCACCAGCTTCCACATGGAGGCGAATCCTGCTCTGCTGGCGCAGCTGAACCGCGCCTTTCCGACGCTGAGTCTGCTGGATATCGGCAGCATTATGCGGCAGATCGGTCAGGTACTGACGCAGGTCAGCCGGGCGCTGGAGATCATGGTGGTGCTGGTCACCGCCTGCGGTGTGCTGCTGCTGCTGGCGCAGATTCAGGTCGGAATGCGCCAGCGTCGGCAGGAGCTGGTGGTCTATCGCACGCTGGGTGCGGGGAAACGACTGCTGCGCACGACGCTGTGGTGTGAGTTCGCGCTGCTCGGCGTGGTCTCTGGCGTGGCGGCGGCGATGGGGGCAGAAGCCGCGCTGTGGGGATTACAGACGAAGATTTTCGACTTCCCATGGCAGCCGGACTGGACCCTGTGGCTGGCATTGCCGTTGTGTGGCGCGCTGCTGCTGTCGCTGTGTGGCGGCTGGCTGGGAGTCCGGTTACTGAAAGGGAAGGCGCTTTTCAGGAAGTTTGATGCGGCATAAGGCAGGGCTGAAATAAGGCGGCACGAAGCCGCCTTTGACCTTTATCCAGAC
This sequence comes from Pantoea vagans, assembly GCF_004792415.1. Lineage (NCBI taxonomy): Bacteria > Pseudomonadati > Pseudomonadota > Gammaproteobacteria > Enterobacterales > Erwiniaceae > Pantoea > Pantoea vagans. Next base: position 3,012,785 of record NZ_CP038853.1, on the reverse strand, counting down.
GCACCCGTTACCCGCAATCGGGTAACGGGTTACGGGAAACTACAGCTTTTCAACGGCCCAGGCGATGCCGCTGGCGTACTCTGCCGGTAGCTGAGGCACCAGCGCATTCAGCGCCGCTTTCAGCCGCTCTGCATCGCTGTCGGTCAGATTGAGGTGGCCCACTTTACGACCTGGACGCACCTCTTTCTCATACCAGTGCAGATGCACCAGCGACTGCTGCAGCCAGCTGAGATTCACGGTGGTGCCAATCAGATTCACCATTACCGACGGCGCAAACACCACCGGCTGCGGTAAGGCCAGGCCCAGAATGGCGCGCAGATGCAGCTCAAACTGGCTGATCGACGCACCGTTCTGCGTCCAGTGACCACTGTTGTGCACACGCGGTGCCAGCTCATTGATCAACAGTCCGGCTGGCGTCACAAAACACTCCATCGCCATCACGCCCACGTAATTCAGCGCCTGCATGATTGCGCTCAGCATCGCTTCGGCCTGCTGCTGCTGTGCCTGATCCGCCTGCGGCAGTGCCACGCTGGTACGCAGAATGCCGTCCTGATGCAGGTTATGCGTCAGCGGATAGAACACCACCGAGCCATCGTGACCGCGCGCGCCTACCAGGGACACTTCACCGGAAAAGTTAATGCCCTGCTCAACGATGCATTCGCCATAACACGCATCCGGCAGCTGGTGCGTTTCATCAGCACGCAGACGCCACTGACCCCGCCCGTCGTAACCACCGGTGCGGCTTTTCACAATCGCCAGCTCGCCTAGTGAATCAAACACCGCTGGCCATTCGCTTTTATCCGCCAGCAACTGCCACGGTGCCGTGGCAAGCCCCAGCTGATCCAGCAGCTGTTTCTGCGTGAGGCGATCGGCCAGACGTGGGAAAATATCACGGTTCACAAAAGCCGGATGACTCGCCAGCTCACGCGTCAGCGCCGTTTCCGGCCAGCGTTCAATTTCGGCGGTGATCACGCTGTCAGCGATCGGCAGGGCGGCAGGATCGGCGTCCAGGCCTACCGGATAGACCGCGATGCCCAGTGGCTCACCCGCCTGGCGCAGCATACGGCCTAACTGGCCGTTGCCCAGTACGCAGACCGGCTTCATGCATCCACCCGCGGATCGGGATGGTTCAGCACCTCATCGGTCTGAGTCTGACGCCAGGTATTCAGGCGGGATGCCAGCGCACTGTCATGCAGCGCCAGAATCTGCGCGGCCAGCAGGGCGGCATTGGCTGCGCCCGCCTTGCCAATCGCCAGCGTGCCGACCGGAATACCGCGCGGCATCTGCACAATCGAATAGAGGCTATCGACGCCGCTCAGGGCTGCGCTCTGAACCGGCACACCCAGCACCGGCACCAGGGTTTTTGCTGCCAGCATTCCCGGCAGATGCGCCGCGCCACCTGCGCCAGCAATAATCACCTGCAAACCGTTGTCCGCTGCTGTTTCGGCGAAGCTGAACAGTTTATCCGGGGTGCGGTGCGCAGAGACCACTTCAACATGAAAAGGGACGTCCAGGCTGGTGAGGATTTCAGCGGCGAACTGCATGGTGGCCCAGTCACTTCTGGAACCCATAACAATGGCGATGCGGGCCGGGGCGTTGGATGACATGCGGTCAACTCCTGTGAATAAACAAACAGACCTGGCCGGGCGGACAGGTTTTGAAGGGCACCGAGAATAGCATGACAACGACGCAAGGAAAACGGTTGCGTCGGCCAGATGTCGTGGATTTAACCGGCGATCAGAAGTCGAAATGGATAAGCTGAATGCCGCTGGCGTCGAGCTGAATCATGGAACCCCGGCTGTGCCAGGCACCCAGCACCGCGCGTTGCGCCGTTTCACCTTTTAAGCTCAGCGTATGGATTGCCGGGCGATGGGTGTGGCCGTGGATCAGCAGCGGCACCTGCTGGCGCAGCATCGTGGCGGCCACGGCATCCTGATTCACATCCATAATGGTCTGGGATTTATGCTGGTTGGCCTGTTTGCTGTCGGCGCGCATCCGGGCGGCGATGCGTTTGCGTATCCACAACGGCAGCGCCAGGAACAGTCGCTGAATCCACGGATTATGCACTTTGGCACGAAAGCGCAGATAACCCGCATCGTCCGTGCAGAGCGTATCGCCGTGCATGATCAGCAGCCGATGGCCGTAGAGCGTCAGTACCTGTTCTTCCGGCAGCAGCGTCATGCCGCTGGCGCGCGCAAAGCGTCGGCCAATCAGGAAGTCGCGGTTGCCATGGATAAAGTAAACCGGAACCGGCAGGGCGCGCAGGGCACGGGCAATCTGCTGATGCAGCGGATTAGGATCGTCGTCGCCAATCCAGGCTTCAAACAGATCGCCGAGAATATAGAGCGCGTCGCAGTGGGGCGCTTCGCGTTGTAAAAAATGCAGAAAACCGGCGGTAATCGCCGGTTCTTCCTGACACAGATGGAGATCTGCGATAAACAGCGTGCGGGACATTACTCGCTAACGGTCACTTTCTGGATCACGACGTCATCTTTTGGCACATCCTGGTGCATGCCGCTGCGGCCGGTAGAAACGGCTTTGATCTTCTCGACCACGTCCATGCCTTCAACCACTTCTGCGAATACGCAGTAGCCCCAGCCCTGAACGCTTTCGTCACGGAAGTTCAGGAAGTCATTGTCAGCCACGTTGATGAAGAACTGTGCGGTCGCAGAGTGCGGCGCAGAGGTACGTGCCATTGCCAGCGTACCTTTGGTGTTTTTCAGACCGTTGTTCGCTTCGTTCTGGATTTCATCTTTGGTCGCTTTCTGCTTCATGCCCGGCTCGAAGCCGCCGCCCTGAATCATAAAGCCGTTGATAACACGGTGGAAAATGGTGTTGTCGTAAAAACCTTCACGGCAGTAATCCAGGAAGTTCTGTACGGTTGCCGGCGCTTTATCATCGAAAGTTTTGATTACGATATCGCCATGGTTCGTCTGGAAAGTTACCATTTTTGTTGTCCTGTAAAGGTTGTGATCAGTTGCCGGGATCGCGCTGTTAACTGGCGTACCCCTTTTAGTCGACCGTTCTTATATCATAATTTCCAATGACGCGTCAGCAGCACGGCGCAGTTGGCTTGCTTTGCGTCGCGCGAGCGATAAAAATACGGCACAATGTCTGGATACTTAAAAAAGCCAACCACACGCGAAAACGGAACCGTTCAATGCTTAAGATTTATAACACCCTGAGTCGACAGAAAGAGGAATTCAAACCCATTCATGCCGGTAAAATCGGGATGTATGTTTGCGGCATCACGGTGTATGACCTCTGTCACATTGGTCATGGGCGGACGTTCGTGGCGTTTGACGTGGTGGCGCGCTACCTGCGTTACCTCGGTTATCAGCTTAACTATGTACGTAATATCACCGACATTGATGACAAAATCATCAAACGCGCCAATGAAAACGGTGAGAGCATCGAAACGCTGACCAACCGTATGATTGGCGAGATGCACAACGACTTCGCTGCGCTGGGGATCCTGCCACCTGATGAGGAGCCGCGAGCCACCCGCCACATTGCTGAAATCATTGAGCTGGTGCAGACGCTGATCGCCCGCAATCACGCTTATGTGGCGGACAATGGCGACGTGATGTTCGATGTGCTGAGCGACACCGATTATGGCGCGCTGTCGCGTCAGGATCTGGAGCAGCTGCAGGCAGGCGCACGCGTTGAAGTCGCGGACGTGAAGCGCAATCCGATGGACTTCGTGCTGTGGAAAATGTCCAAAGCGGATGAGCCTGCCTGGTCATCGCCGTGGGGCAACGGTCGTCCTGGCTGGCACATCGAGTGCTCGGCGATGAACTGCAAACAGCTGGGCACCCATTTCGACATCCACGGCGGCGGTTCAGACCTGATGTTCCCGCACCATGAAAACGAAATCGCCCAGTCGAGCTGCGCTCATGACGGTCCTTACGTTAACTACTGGATGCACTCCGGCATGGTGATGGTTGACCGCGAAAAGATGTCTAAATCGCTCGGCAACTTCTTCACCGTGCGAGACGTGCTGCAACACTATGATGCGGAAACGGTGCGTTATTTCCTGATGTCTGGTCACTATCGCAGCCAGCTTAACTATGGCGAAGATAACCTGAACCAGGCGCGTGCGGCGCTGGAGCGTCTTTATACCGCGCTGCGTCACACCGACAGCAGCGTGCCAGCAAGCGGCGGCGAAGCGTTTGAAGCGCGTTTCCGCAGCGCGATGGACGATGATTTCAACACCCCGGAAGCCTACTCGGTGCTGTTCGATATGGCGCGTGAAGTTAACCGCCTGAAAAGCGAAGATGGCGCGTCAGCGCACGGTCTGGCGTCGAAGCTGCGTGAGATGGCTAACGTGCTGGGCATCCTGCAGCAGGATCCTGAGCTGTTCCTGCAAAGTGGCGCGCAGGTCAATGACGAAGAGGTTGCTGAGATTGAGCATTGGGTGAAAGCCCGTGCCGATGCGCGTGCCGCCAAAGCCTGGGCGGAAGCGGACATCGCGCGCGACAAGCTTAACGCGCTGGGTGTCATCGTCGAGGATGGACCACAGGGCTCCAGCTGGCGTCGAAAATAAACCGGAGAGGGCGAGCAATCGCCCTTTTTTATTATGGCGATTGAACAGATTCAGATCCGTGGCTTCCGCTCAATACGTAACCTGACGCTGTCACTGCAGCAGCTGAATGTGGTGAGCGGTCCCAACGGCTGCGGTAAATCCAACCTCTACAAAGCAGTGCGGCTGCTGCACGAAGCGGCCAGCGGTCGTCTGGCGCTGGCACTGGCTGATGAAGGCGGCATTCAGAAAACGATGTGGGCGGGTGGCTTGCGCCGGGGCGATCGCCGACACGATCCAAAGCGGCTGGAGCTGGCCGTGGTGATGGATGATATGGATTACCAGCTGGAGATTGGCTTTCCCGAGCCGCTGTCGACCAGCCTGTTCAACCTCGATCCGCTGGTGAAGCAGGAGCGGCTCTGGCTCAGCGGTCAGCGTCGTCGTCTTTCTGCCTGCATCATGCAGCGCGAAAATCAGACTGCTTTTCTGCACAACGTTGAAGGGGATCGCGTCGCTTATCCGGCGGTGCTGCATCCTGAAGAATCGCTGTTTGGTCAGCTTGGCGAACCGCATCTCTACCCGGAACTTTCCCAGCTGCGCGAGCGGCTGCAGCAGTGGCGCTTCTACCATGAGTTCGCCGTCTGGCCTGGCTCACCGATACGTGCGCCGCAGATTGGGGTGCGTGCGCCGGTGCTGAGCCACGATGGCAGCAATCTGGCGGCAGCCTGGGCAACCATTGTTGAGCGTGGTCATTCAGAACTGTTGTCTGAGGTGATGACGCAGGCGTTTCCCGACAGCCAGTTTGACGTCGAAGTGCAGAACGGTCGCTTTCAGATGCTGATGTCCCGCCATGGCATTCTGCGTCCGCTGGAGAGCGCGGAGTTTTCGGATGGTACGCTGCGGTTTCTCTGTCTGGTTGTGGCGCTGCTCAGCCCGCGTCCGCCCGCCTTTATGGCACTGAATGAGCCGGAAAACAGTTTGCATGAAGATCTGTTGCCTGCGCTGGCGCGTTTAATCGCCGAAGCCAGTCAGTACAGCCAGCTCTGGATCACCAGCCATTCACCCCGCCTCGCGACACTGATTGCGCAGCATATGGCGGTGAATCATATTGCACTGGAACAGCGGGAAGGGGAGACGAGTGTGGCGGGGGATGAACTGCTGTGACAGCGTCCCCGCAGGGACGCCCGGGAATTATTCGACTACAGTGATGCGGAAACCGGCAAATTCCACGGTCTGACCGGCAACGATCTTGCAGCGCTTACGGGTCTCTACCGCGCCGTTGACCTTCACTTCACCCTCGGCAATCACGACTTTCGCCTGTGCGCCGCTCTGAACCCAGCCTTCCAGCTTCAGCAGGTCACACAGATCGACATGCGGGAATTTACCCAGTGAAAAACTTGCCATTTAAACGTCCTCTTTATCGTGAAACTCTTCGCACGCCTGCAGCGTGTTTTGAATCAGTGTTGCGACTGTCATCGGTCCGACACCGCCCGGCACCGGGGTGATGTAGGAGGCGCGCTCTGATGCGCTGTCAAAATCAACGTCGCCCACCACTTTGCCGCTGTCCAGACGGTTAATGCCCACGTCAATGACGATGGCACCGGGTTTGATCCAGTCGCCCGGAATAAAGCCTGGCTTGCCCACCGCAACGACCAGCAGATCGGCATGCTCAACGTGATGGCGCAAATCTTTGGTAAAGCGATGGGTCACGGTGGTGGTGCAGCCTGCGAGCAGCAGCTCCATGCTCATCGGACGACCAACAATGTTAGACGCCCCGACCACCACAGCGTTCAGGCCGTAGGTGTCGATGTTGTAGCGCTCCAGCAGCGTCACGATACCGCGCGGGGTGCAGGGACGCAGGGTTGGCGCACGCTGACACAGGCGACCGACGTTATAAGGGTGGAAGCCATCGACATCTTTATCCGGCGTGATGCGCTCCAGCACCTTCACATTATCGATGCCCGCTGGCAGCGGCAGCTGCACCAGGATGCCATCGATTTCGTCGTCCTGATTGAGCTTATCGATCAGCTCCAGCAGCTCAGCTTCGCGGGTGGTGGCAGGCAGATCGTAAGAGCGGGAGTGGAAACCGACCTCTTCACAGGCGCGGCGTTTGCTGGCCACATAGATCTGCGATGCCGGGTTTTCACCCACAAGAACCACTGCCAGACCTGGCGCACGTTTTCCGGCGGCCAGACGCTGCTTCACTTTTTCCGCAACCTCAACGCGCACCTGCTGCGCAATCGTTTTACCGTCAATAATTTTTGCTGCCATCAGAGAGGAAATCCACTGTGTTGTGTTGAATCGGGGAAGGGGGCTATTTTGTCAGAAGCGCGGCGCGCTGTCAGTCACAGTTTCAGCCGCGTATGCGCTTTCCGGCTTTTTCGTCGCGACGAGCGCCTGCCTGCATGCGTATGATATCTGCAGGACAATCCGGGGACGATGTAATGATTTGGATAATGCTTGCTACGCTGGCGGTGGTGTTTGTCGCTGGCTTTCAGCTGCTCACCGCTGGCTCACGCCACGCCGCTCAGCGGCTCAGCAAACGGCTGCAGCTGCCACCGGTACAGGTGGAATCAATGCTCTCTATGATGGGGAAAGAGGCGGCGAAGGAGTTTACCGACTATCTCAGCAGCGATAATGAAACGCACCTGCAAAACGGCGCAGCGGTACTGCTGATCTGGCAGGTGTTGATTGTTGACGGCAGCGAGGAGAACAGCCAGCGCTGGCATGCCATTCTCAGTCGTGCCGGTTTTCCACCGCTTATCAGCCGCCAGCAGTTGCTGCTCGCGCTGGGCTTTCTGCGCCAGCTGGAGCCGGACAGCCAGGAGTTGCACGCACTTCGTGAGCAATACAATGCGCGTTTCACATCACAAGGGATTGAGCTGGAAGGAGAATTTTCCGGAACCAGTAAACTCGTGTCGCTCAGCGAATGGCGCAGGCGTCACTGACGCTAATTGGTTATTACCGCAGCACTTCGCTGCGGGAAAACGGCAAAAACGTTGACGTACCCGCTTCCCGACGTATAATCCGTGCCATCTCCATGCGCCCTTAGCTCAGTTGGATAGAGCACCGGCCTTCTAAGCCGTAGGTCACAGGTTCGAATCCTGTAGGGCGTACCAATTCCTTCAATGACTTACGCCAGCTTCAATCCTGCCTGATTATTTCCTTGTGTCGTATTTGTGTCGTTTTCACCCCAAAACCTCTCGCGGGCGGCTTTTCTGTGCAAACAGGGTCACTTTTCTAAAAGATAGAAATGCAATGACATATCCAACTGTAGTGAATGGTATGGACCTCCGTTAGCTGGTATTCCTGACCGGTGCGGGGTCATACACTAACACTTTCAAAGTGGCGCTGACGTTTGGCAAGCACCACAACGACGTGCTCCTAAAAACACGAAGCGTTATCAGTCAGTGCTCAACAGAGTTCGTAGAGCGCAATTCTATGCATTGCCATGAAAACAGTAAGGCAAAGGTTCGCCAGTTACAGCGCCATTAAAGCGGAAAGGCGACAGGCAAAGCAGAGTAGCGCACTCAGGTGGACTTTTTGCTAGCCAAACCTGTCTTTGAATTTACGATCGCTGTTTCTACGGTTCATCTTGCTATTGCAATACGGGCAAAGATGCTGCTTTTTGCCATCTATCTTCCAGGTGAAGTATTTCTTTTTAAATCCAGTACCGCAAATATCACATCGCCTTGGTTTAAATATTCCTGCGATGATCATAAGGACAACGATGCCAATAATCCATTCCATAACATTCTCCTTTTTAAATTACCAAACCAAGCGGGTGACATTTTGCTCTAGGTTCTCATGCATTGGGTACGTTGGGCCACTTCTTATAAGCGAAGACATAGAGGGTAAAGAAGTGCAAGCCGGGGAATGATAGTAGCAGAGCCATTTTCCATCCAAATCCCGCTTTCTGAGCCATACGAAAGCATGGAATAAACATGAAAAACCAGATTATAAACGTCATCGCTGCGAGTGGGTTTGGTTGTTCCATTGTGATTTCTCCTTGATTTGCCTTCTCTGGTATATCGGCAGTCGCGCTATGAATTTTAGCAAAATTGACCATTTTCCCCTTTGTTGCGACCACTCCATACTATGATTCATCTCATCTTTTTTGGGGATAGGGATATGAAGGGGCTGATTTTTGGTGCGGTAATTGAAACATTGTTTTCCGGTTGGGTCTATACAGGCATTAACTTCGATGAATCAAAGCTAGCGAATGTGAATAAAAGGGAGGCCACTAAGCAGGAGATCATTTCCTGCTTTGGCAATCCATCGATAACTACGTTAGATTCAGATCAGAGACGGTATTGACACGGTATATAGATATAGCCTCTGCTGTCCAGTAGATATAATCGAGCATTACTTACTGCGAGGTTCACAGTCCAAAGTATATCTTTGTGAATTTTCCCGGTTTTAAAATACAGCGTGTTGTCTCTGATACAGGTTGACCCGTGCAATGTGATACCCTAAGCCAACACAGATCTATTCACACATGGATTCCTATGGATAACATTGATAATGCCAGACGAGTTTTAGAAGAAAATACTAAAGTGCTCTACGGTATCTTTGGCATCATTGATGTTTCAGGCTACTTTCCTCCCTTGCCTTTCCTGAATGAATTCTTCATCGCTGGCAGTGATCCCTGTGACCAGGATGGCAGGATGAGTTGCTGGCGTCCCTTTACACTTACGATCTCCGAATATGAAGAGGTGAAGGCATGGTGGCTTTCATCTCGCCCAGGCACGGTTGAATCTCCACTTAACAGCGAGTGCTGGAGTGACTGGATTCAGGAGATCCTGGAATAATCAATCTGCTATCAATGCGAACCTGAGTGAGCATTCGTTCAGTTGACAGAAATCTCCACTCGCAGAACTGTTGCCTTGTAGTGAGAAAAATTAAAGGGATATCTATGTGTAATTGCAGACAGTTGCCACCCTGGGTGGCTGAAATTGAATCCATTGAGCGGGGTTTTGCATTTTCAGGGGCTTTAATTCATAAGCACTATTTCGAAACACCGGAAAGTGACTATCTTGAACCACAGCTTGATTATTCTCATTCCCGGTATCGCTGTCTGGAATGCGGTCAGGAATGGTATATTGAGTGTTCTCCGGAACAGACACCTTTTCCAGCGTTTGCCTTTAAGGTAAACGAATTAATGCGGCTACCTTCAGAGAACGAGGTACAGGCGGCCAAACAGTATCTATGCATACTTGCGCATGGTGGATTTAGTTCAGAAAAGTGCAGGATGGCTGGGTGCAAAAATCATAAGGTTCTGGGGCGCGAATTATGTCATTTACATATTCCATTTCCATAGGAATGCTTAATGGGTTCATATGTGGTTCATCGACAGAGCGATAAAATCGCCCTCCAAAATGCCTGGTATACTGTTGGGAAATCGACGAGGTAGGGTTATTTTTCTTAACTGATTTAAAAAATCCTGGCCAGGGTATACAGAGATGCTGAGCTTAATCCATAACACCTGACTAAAGAAAAAGGATTTGAATAACGGATTATTAGCATGCAGGCCTCATCATTATTTGTGACACTAGCGTCCTCAATCTGCCGCTCCCCAACCAGAAGCGGCATCCCTTCACCTCAACGCCATTAACCCGCAGCCACACCCTACAACGCCAGCACTTGCTTCTGTTTCCTGACAGGCAGCTTATTCAGCTGCGCTAACGCATTAACCAGTTGCTCATCGACCGGCTCGGGTGGTTTCACGGTCAGCACAATACGGCCTTCTGTAACGTTCACCTCGACTTCGGTGCCGGTAGTAAATCCGGCGGCTGCCAGCCACTGGCCTTTCATAATGATCGAGGGAATACGGATATAGTCTGGATACCGGCTGGCGTAACTCACCGTTAATTTACGCCGGGTAACGGAAGGGGCTTCTGGATTTAAACCAACTGCATTACACTCTGACTCAGTCATGATCTCTATTCCTGTTAAATAGGATTGTGATTAGCGATCCAGGGGTGCTCCAACACCTCTGGATCGCGCTAAATACCTGTACATATAATCAACTAATACGAATAAAGTCCAGATGAAAATCGATGTAAATCAGCAACTTTCCTTACGGTTAAAAGGCTATTTTTTGCGGCGAAGATCTCAGATTAAAGTAATCAACTGCAACACTTCAGGCAATGTAAAACAGACAGTCGATTCTGTTTAGCGTAAATGAAATAACGATTTTCACCTGACCACGCTTATTTATAAAGCGCGATCTATCCTGACGTCACCGGACTGATTATCTCGCTTGTACCGATCCCTGAAGCCATAAACGCTGCCAGCCAGAATCCCCGGTAAACAAAATTCCACATCAGGCACAAACGCAGAAAACCATCACACCTTTTTTTCCTCTCGCCGCAATGCCATGATAGCCGCCTCATAACCATCCTCTCCGGCCAGCCCGCCAAAGAGCACATAAACAGGGAGCACTCCGTCATGGAAAGTAAAAATCTTGTTGATATTGCTGAGGCCTTTCCTCAGTCAGCCATCGATCTGAAATACGCCACCGCCGACAACCTCACCGGACAGCCCATCTACCGCGATGCGCGCTGTCTGCTGCACGCTGATGCGGCGAAAGCGCTGGCGAAAAGTATCGATATTGCAAACGTGGCGGGCTATTCGCTGCTGATCCTCGATGCGTACCGGCCACCTGCCGCGCAGGCAATTCTGTGGCAGGCCTGCCCGAATCAGGACTATGTCGCACCGCTGACGCGCGGATCAAATCACAGCCGCGGCACCGCAATAGACGTGACGCTGATTGACGAACGTGGTGAAATCGTGGATATGGGGACCGGTTTCGATGAGATGAGTGAACACTCCCATCCTTATCATCCTGCGGTGCCACTTCAGGCACAGCGCAACCGGCTGATGCTTAATGCCATCATGCTGGGTGGTGGCTTTACCGGCATTGCGACCGAATGGTGGCATTTTGAATTACCCGGTTCAGAAAGCTATCCGCTGATCGACGGCGAATTTGGCTGTTATTCCTCACCGCAGGCAGAAAATATCAGCCTCTGAGAAGACAGAACAGTTTAGGTATATTCAGGGGAAATGCAGAAAGCGGTATTCCTGCAGATGACCAGAAGGGCAGAGCGATAAAATGAGCGGGTTTATGCTGGGTGATAACCAAAAATAGCGTAACGCGCACAAAAGAAATAAGCCGTGACAGGTGCCACGGCTAACGCTTTATGCAGACTGCCACTCGCTTTCAACATCCGCTTTGGCTTTAGAGAGGATGACTTTATTGTCATCGACTTCTTTCACCCAGCTGAATGGAATAATGTGGTGTTTGCCGCCTGCTTCAGGATCGCTTTTCGCCAGCTTAATTTTGTCGTCGCCTTCGAAATGGTCAACAATTCCGACATGTTCGCCATTCACATCAACAACCTGTGCGTGATCCAGAATCTCTGATTTATCTACCATGTTGACTTAATCCTTATATTTGATGAATTCAGTTGCCCTCAGACAGAACAAGCCTGGTTGTTAAACACGGTTTGCGCCAGGCAATTAACAAAATGAAATAGTTAAGCCGACTGGACCTGAACGCGGTTATTTGTTTACGCGACACGAAAAAACGAAACCGCTAACCGATCCCGATGTTCGCAGTTTCGGGTCTGCTCAGCTAAGCACTTTCCACTCCGGCATGTTCAGATTTGCCGCGATCCTCTCCGGCTGTTTCACCAATCAACGCTATGATAATCAGGTCAATCGCCGCGCCCGGGTCTGCCCGAACGCAGGCGATTTAACTCACATAAAGGAGTGCCTATGTCTGCAGTCAGCTCACTGACCACCGAAGGCGGCGTCTGGATTAATCAGCCGCCAGTACACAGTCTGGATGGCGATACGCTACAGTTCGAAACCGCGTTAAACAGCGATTTCTGGCAGCGCACCTGGTACGGCTTCGAACGGCACAGCGGCCACGCTTTTGGCTTCTGGGTGGAAAACGATTTTACCGTTCAGGTGCAGGTGAGGGCGGACTTCAGCCAGCTCTATGATCAGGCCGGTCTGTTTATTCAGGACAGTGAAAGGCACTGGGTTAAAGCGGGCATTGAGTTTAACGATGACCAGCCTGCTATCGGCAGCGTGGTCACGCGTGAGTTTTCTGACTGGTCTACCGGTGTATTCCCTGGTGATGCGCGTCAGTTCTGGCTGCGCGCCACGCTGGAAAAAGGGGCGCTGAGAATCCAGTACTCCACCGACGGCCTGACCTGGCCGCTGTTGCGACTCTGCCCGTGGCCGGGTCAGGCGCGGCGTTTTGTCGGCGTGATGGGCTGTTCGCCTGAACGCGAGGGGCTGGCGATCCGTTTCAGCGACTTCACGCTGGGTCCGCCATCCGGCAAAGCCCTGCACGACCTTTCCTGACTTCATTGCATATCATCGCGGAATCCGCTTAATTATCAGGGCCGGATTTGCGGTGACGCGTCGTCCATACCGAACGACGCCTTTACAGGGAAAGCTATGCGTTGCGCCATCTTACTGACCCGGCTGCTGGTCATCTTCTGCTGTACCGGATGGGCAGAGCAGGCCGCAGCCGATACCGTCTGGCTGAATAATGGCGATCGGCTGACCGGCACGATCCGTTATCTCAGCGACGGCAAGCTGGCGATTGAGACACACTACGCGGGCACCGTCACCCTGGCGTGGAATGCGGTCAGTACGCTCGCCAGCGATAATCCGGTTAATGTCGAAAACAAAAAGACCGGCGAACACTATCAGGTGCGGCTCTCTTCGTCCGATCCCGGTTATGTCTGGGTGGAACGCAATGAGCAGGAGCAGCAGGTCTCCGTCAGTCGCATCGATGAGTTTATGAAAGCCAAAGTCCGCACCGATCAGCTCGCCTGGACCGGCAATATCGATGCCGGTGTGAAGGTCAAAAAAGCCTCGACCAAGACCGACGACTACAGCTTTGCGCTCAACACTAAACTGAACCAGGGCAAATGGCGGCACGACATCGGTGCGACCTACAATCGCGAGCAGGAAAACGCGAGCATCAACACCAATAACTACAGCCTGCGCTACGCCTTCGACTATCTAGTCAGTGAGCAGTTCTTCTGGCAGACTCGCGCGACCTACAAGCGCGACTGGGTAGAGAATCTGTCACGGCAGGCGCTGCTCGGTACCGGCCCCGGTTATCAGCTGTGGGACACCGAACTCAGTTCCTTCTCACTCTCGCTGCTTGGCGGTGCCTTTGAGTATGGCTACAGCGACGATCGCGAAGAGCGGCACTTTGGCGGCTCGCTGCGCTGGAACTATCAGCGCTATCTGCTGGGCAAGTCGGTCACGCTTTACAGCAACGGCGATGTGGGTCATTCACTGGATGATGACGGAGTATTTATGCTGGATGCCGAAGTCGGGATGCGTTACAGCCTGACCTCCTGGTCAACGCTGCACCTTGGTTATCATCGCAATCTGGTCAGCGGCATTCCCGATACCCTTAACGAAGGCATCTTCTCCACCGGATTAGGCCTGAAGTGGTAACCCGCTGATCGCGCAGCGTCGCAGCAAATCCTTACTGTTTTTATCCGGTTACAGGCCCGGCATTAGCTAAGCTGCATGTACTGTCACAACGGGAATGCAGAAGATGATCGTAAGCAGCAGGGTGTATCGTCCTGGAAGTGCGGGCGAAGAGGTCGACGTCGAAGATATCAGTGAAGTGATCAAAGAGCCGGAAGCGTTTATCTGGCTCGGGCTGTGGCAGCCAGACGCTGAATTTATGGCAAAGATTAAAGAGGAGTTCGGCCTGCACGAACTGGCGGTTGAAGATGCGCTTAATGCCCATCAGCGACCTAAAATCGAACATTACGGTGACTCACTGTTTATCGTGGTCAAGACAGTATGTGCAAAGGATGACAGCTGCGAACTGGGCGAAACCCACTTCTTTGTCGGAAAAAAATTCCTGATCAGCATCCGTCACGGCGCATCGGAAAGTTATACCCCGGTGCGACAGCGTGCCTCTGAGAACCCGGCGCTGCTGAAGTTTGGCCCGGCGTATCCGCTCTATTGTCTGCTCGATTTTGTCGTGGATCGCTATGCTCAACTTTCCACTTCTCTGAATGAGCGGGTGGGGCAGATGGAGAACGATCTCTTTACCAGCGAATTTGACCGTAAGTCGGTCCAGTCGGTCTACACCATGCGGCGTCATCTGCTGTCACTACGCAATGCAGCGCTGCCGGTAGAAGAGATCTGTAATCAGCTTATCCACCTGCATGAAGATCTGATCCCGCGTCCGCTGCGCGCCTATATCCGCGACGTGCAGGATCACGCCCGTCATGTGGTCACCGACGCGGAAGATATGCGCGAGATGCTGACCAGCGCCATGCAGGTCAACCTGGCGCTGGTGACGGTGCAGCAGAACGAGGTGGTCAAAAAGCTGGCGGGCTGGGGCGCGATCCTGGTGATCCCGACCGTGGTGTTCAGCATGTACGGCATGAACTTCGAACATATGCCGGAGCTGAAGTCGCTGTATGGCTATCCGCTGGCGGTTGGGCTGACGCTGCTGGCCTGCGGCGGGTTGTGGGCTAAACTGCGCCGAGCGGGCTGGCTGTAAGGCAGCCCGTTCCGTAACGGCGGGGCTGGATTAATTATCCGCCTCGCTTAGTTTTATTTTCCTTTATTTAAGCGAGGCGGGAATGGCCCGCGATAATAACTTTATTTCTCCGCTCTTTACGTTGTCGCAATAAAATCATCTTCAGCGCGTTCGTTATTACAGGCTCGCCGGAACTGGCTGGTTTTTTATTTCTTCACTACGATAAACAGATAACGTCATATATCCGCTTTCTGCTGGTGAATTAATCCTGATGCTGATGTCATGCAGCCCCGGCAGGCGCGATTATTTTCCGGCCAGGAGAGAGTCAGATGAAAGTACGGCTGCCTGCGTGTCTGTTCACGCCAGGCACTTACACCAGCGTGTCTGCGCCGGAACACTCCCCTTATGAATGACAGCGACTGGGTTCTGATTATTGCCCGGACGCAGTTTGCGCTGACCATGGGCATGCATATCACGCTGGCGGCGCTGACGCTGGGGCTGGCCCCGTTTCTGGTCTGGTTTGAGGCGCGCTGGCTGTGGGGAAAGCAGCAGGTCGCCCGGGATGCGCTTCACTTCTGGCTGAACATTTTTTCCCTGACGGTGGCGATTGGTGCCGCCTCTGGCGTAGTCATGGAATTCCAGTTTGGTACGCACTGGGCGCGCTTTTCTCATCAGGCTGGTGGCGTGATTGGGCCGTTAATGTTTTATGAGGTGCTGGTCGCTTTTTTTCTGGAATCGGCGCTGACCGGGGTGATGCTGTTTGGCTTCAATAAAATCCGGCCTGGCATCCATTTTGCCGTGACCTGTCTGGTGGCGGTTGGGGCATTGCTAAGCGCATTCTGGATTCTGGCTGCCAATTCCTGGATGCAGACGCCGATCGGATTTACGCGTAATGAGAGCGGTGTATTTCTGGCCGAAAGCTGGCGGTCAATTCTGCTGTCGCCCTCTTTTCCCTGGCGTTTCGGTCATATGGTGGTGGGGTCGCTGATTGCCGTCGCGGTGTTGATGATGGGGGTTGCGGCCTGGCGACTGCGGCAGTTTAAGGGGGAGCCTGCTTCACGCCTGATGCTCAACAGCGCGCTGACCTTTCTGCTGTTTGCCGTTCCGCTGCAGATCGTACTCGGCGATCTGCACGGTGAAAATACCCGCGACTATCAGCCCGCTAAACTCGCGGCGATGGAGGGTAGCTGGCGTCCACCTGCGCAGGGTGAGGGGGAACCGTTGCGCCTGTTCGCGCTACCGGACCAGCAGGCGCAGCGTAACCATCTGGAAGTGCGCCTGCCCAATCTTGGCTCGCTCTATCTGCGACACAACTTCACGGGTCACATCAAAAGCCTGAGTGAATTTCCTGCAGAGGCCATTCCACCGGTGCTGCCGGTCTTTTTCGCCTTTCGCCTGATGGTGGGGCTGGGACTGATCATCTTACTCACTACACTGATAGCTAATTTCCAGCGCTGGCGTGGGCGGCTGGCCGCATCAGGGCGGTTAATGCGCTGGCTGGTATGGCTCTCGCCGGCGGGCTTTATCGCACTGCTCTCAGGCTGGGTCGTGACGGAAGTGGGGCGTCAGCCGTGGACGGTCTACGGCATGTTACGCACCGCAGAGAGCGTCTCTCCGCTGTCGTTCGCCACTACGCTGGTCATTTTTGTGGCCGTGCTGCTGATCTACGCGCTGGTCTTCGCCCTCGGCTTACACTATCTGCTGCGCCGGGTTAAGGGTGAACTGCCGTCGGGACAGCCGGTCGTCATTGAGTTAAAAACGCCACACTAGGAGTCTGCGATGGCCGATCTCTCCGCGCTGATTATCTGCCTCTCCCTGCTGCTTTATTTGCTGCTGGACGGCACTGACCTGGGCGTGGGTATGCTGTTTTGCTGGTTTCATGATGATGAACAGCGTGAGCAGATGACCCACAGTATTCTGCCGGTATGGGATGCGAATGAGACCTGGCTGGTGCTGGCGGCGGGCGCGCTGCTGGCGCTGTTTCCGCCGGTCTACGCGCTGCTGTTCAGTCAGCTGAGCGTACCGCTGTTTGCCATGTTACTGGCGCTGCTGGTGCGGGCGATGGCGCTTGAGTACCGCGCTCAGAGTTCTTCACAACTGCGTCACTGGCTGGACCGCGTCATGGCGGGCAGTTCAGCACTGGCGACCTTTATTCAGGGCTGGTGCGCCGGGATGATCATCAGCGCGCAGCCGCAAACCGGCCTGCCGGATGGCCTGAGCCTGGTTCCGCTGATCAGCGGCGCGGGCCTCATGGCGATCAATTCGCTGCTGGCCTGCTGCTGGATTGGCTGGCGAATTGGCGACAGGGTGCAACCGCTGGCGACGGCACAGAGCTGGCTGTGGTGGCTGCTGGCGCTGATGATCTTCCTTGTCGAATGCTACCTCAATGCGGATATCTGGCAGCAAAGCTGGCAGCGGCTGCCGGGTAAAATCGCTGTCGTGGCGATTATCCTGCTCTGGATCGCCGTGCCGCTGGCCCTGTGGCGAGCCCGTCCGCTGTTCCCGCTCATCCTGACGCTGATGCTCATCGGTGCCGTTTTTACCGGGCTGCTGTGCGGCCTCTATCCCTGGCTGGTGCCACATCAGTTCAGCATCGGTGAAAGTGCCTCATCGCCGGTCACGCAGGGCTTTGTGCTGGTGGGGGCTGCGATTGCTATGCCGCTGACATTGCTCTACCACAGCTGGTCGTTCTGGGTTGAGCGACGGGCGAAATAACGGCTGTCCACTATGCTTCAGCCAGAGCGTCATCGGATCGGGTGTACCGGGAGGAGGGAATGAGAGCGTGAAAAAAGATCATACAGCGGCCGGGGATAGCCCGATAAAAGAGGATCTTCGCTGGGTGCGCCGCGAATGGCTGATTCAGCGGGCAGGGGAGTATCTGTTAATCCTGCTGGTCATCCTCGGTGCATGCGGACTCTTTTCCAAAGGCGTGCTGAGCGACACCAGCGCCCGCTCGCCCGACGGCACCCTTCAGGTGGACTATGAGCGGTTTGGCCGCGTCGAGAGCAGTATGGATATGCGCATACGCTACAACGCCCCGGTAGCCGATCGCTTTAACGTAACGATTGGCGGTGGCGCACTGGATAACCTGCAAATCCAGACGCTGCAGCCTCAGCCGCTGGAGGCGGTGACGATCGGCAGCGATCTGCGGCTGACCTTTTCAGCCCGCGACACCGGGCCGGATCACGCCATCTGGCTCGGCCTGCAGCCACGTAATCCGGGCCGTGTTCACGTTGCCATTAACGGCGGCGACCATCCTCCGGTTCGTTTTACCCAATGGATCTATCCCTGACAGAGGCGCGTTATGGAAACGGTATTACGTGCGGCAGCCATTTATCTGGTGCTGATGGTGGTGTTCAAAATTGCCGGCAGACGCACCCTGTTGCAGATGACCTCTTTCGATCTGATTCTGCTGCTGATTATTAGTGAAGCGACCCAGCAGGCGCTGCTGGGTGACGATTTTTCGGTGACCGGCGCGGCGCTGACCATCATTACGCTGGTCACCATTGATATCGTGCTGGGCAAGCTGAAAAGTCGTTTTCCGGTGGTGGAACAGGTCATCGATGGCGGTCCGGTGATCCTGGTGGAAAACGGCAATCTGCTGACCGAGCGCATGAAGATGACCGGCATTAATCCTGACGATGTGCTGGAAGCGGCGCGATCCGGGCCGGGGCTGGAGCGGTTCGATCAGATTAAATATGCGGTGCTGGAGGTCAACGGCCATATCTCCATCATTCCGCGTGCGGAAAAGTAGCCGCAGCACGCTTCGCCGGGCTGCGGGTTCAGCCCCCGTTGCCTGCAGATACCGTCCTTTGCCTTGTTATTCTGCGAATTTGCGCCAGGCTCAGTCATCCACCCATGTTTTATTATCAGAGCTGGCCTGACACTCCATCAGCGTTATGCTTCACAGTCAGGTTTAAAGTGAATGAATTTAACCGTTTTACCTTCTATCCGGTCACCGGCTGGCACATCGGACCGCTGAGCGGTCATCAGGCGCTGGTGCTGCAGTTCGGCTACGTCGATCCACAAGCTTCGCCCGAACAGCCGATGCGCGAGACGCGCTTTTTTGGCCTGACGATTGAGATGGCGAAAGCGCTGGTCAGCAACCTCGCCGAACAGATCGAATACGCCGAGAATAACGTCGCTAAGCATTAATCCTGCGTTATCTGACAGACTGACCGGCGGGTGCATAAACCCGCAGCGCACGGGCGAGCAGGCGAAAATGCGCGGGTGTCTGACCGATAATCTCGCCATCTGCATTGATGTAGTGAGGACGACGCGTCTCAATGGTCAGCTCCGTGGTGCTGAATGCCCGCACGTTGCGCCAGCGGCCATGGGTGCCGCGCCGCAGAAAGGGCAGTAGCGCAATCAGCTGCCAGCTGTGCTGCAACTCCAGGCTGTAGACATCCAGTAACCCATCGTCGGGTGCTGCGCGCTGTTCCACCGTCATGCCACCCCCGTAGAAGCGCCCGTTGCCCACCGATACCTGAACCGTTTTGATTGGTACCCGCTGACCCTGATGCACCAGCGTGGCGCTGAACGGACGGCTCTGCCGCAGCAACCGCAACGCCGCCAGGGCATACCCGCCCACACCCCAGCGTTTTTTCGATTCTGCCGTAAGGTTTCGCGCCAGCTCGGCCGAAAAGCCGATGCTCGAGACGTTAAGAAACAGGTGCTGATTCACTTCCCCCAGATCCACGGCGCGCAACTGCCCGTCTGCGATAATTTTCACCGCCTGTTCAAGGCTGGCGGGAATGCCCAGCGTACGGGCAAAGTCGTTGGCGGTGCCCAGCGGTAAAATGCCCAGCGGCAGGCCGGTCTGCATCAGTCCCGGCGCGGCTGCGTTAAGCGTGCCATCACCACCGCCGACGATCACCGCATCGACGCGACCGGCATACGCCGCGATGAGCTGGCTGTAGCTGCGTGTCTCATTCTCGTCCGGTTGCAGCAGGGTGAAGCCAGCCTGAGCCAGCAGCGTCTGTGCCCGCCTGGCCTCAATGCGCCCTTTACGTGAGCGCTGATTAATCAGCAGCAGAGCCGTTCTTTGAGGGTAAGACATACTTTTTCGTCATCCTGCTGTCAAAATGGGGAACGAGACGGCAAGTACAGCATCGGCCTGACCCGTGAACAACCCTGTTTGCGCGACTTTACGTACCCGTTCCGTGCCATAAGCGGCGATAAAGATCGTCTACACTGCTTAGGGTCAGTTCCATATTGAGGCGTTGCGATGACAGAACACGAATTCAGAAAATTGTTAGTTGAACAGGGTTTTGATGAGCCACTGCTGATTGAGCGTGCCGCATCAGCCCAGCTTGATAATCATGTCCATCCTTTTGAAGCGCTGGCCCTGATTCTCACTGGTGACATTACTATCAGTACCGAGCAGGGCGACACCACCTATCATCCCGGCGAGACGTTTCACCTGCAGCCGAATGAACTGCATCGCGAAGCGTTCGGACCACAGGGCGTCAGCTATCTGGCGGGGCGTAAATATGAGTAACCGGCAATCAGTATGAACGTGTCTGATGAACTCTTTACCCGGCTGGCACGTTCGCCGTTTCGTCAGCGCTTTCGCCTGGGACGCGCTGAGTACGATTATGCGAGCAGCAAAGGCGAGCCGGTTTTGCGACAGCACGCCGCAGAGTTTGTCGCACAGCGACTGGCGCCTGCTCAGCCGGAAAATGATGGCAAACAGACGCCGATGCGCGGTCATCCGGTGTTTATCGCCCAGCACGCCACCGCGACCTGCTGTCGTGGCTGTCTGAGCAAGTGGCACAACATCGGGCAGCATCAGCCGCTGAGTGCTGAGCAGCAGGAGTATGTCGTGACGGTGTTACTGGCGTGGATCACCCGGCAGATGCAGCAGCCCGCACCGCCCGCCCGCGTGAGCCGGAATAAGCCGAAACCGGACGACGATCCGCAGCTGGCACTCTGGTAATGGATAAAAAAGCTACAGTCAGCGGCTTTTTCTGGTGAAAACTGGCCCTTTTTCATTCCTGGTTTATTCTTAAATCTTTCCTGGGAAGGCTATGCCAGGATTAAAACCTACACGGCAACGATGAATACAGAGGGAATTATGAAGAAATCAATTATTGCACTGTCTGCTATTTTGCTGGCCTCGCCAGTATTTGCTGCTACCACTACCGATAACACCGTTGCGGAAGCGCATAAAGGCGCTGACACCGCGAAAGAAAAACTGCATCAGACCCAGAACGAAGGCAAAGAGCTGAAGCTGAAGTCTGAGCACGCCGCTGAAGGCAAAAGCCACACCACCGGTAGCAAAATCACCGAAGGTGCTCAGAAAGGCTGGCACAAAACCAAAGAAGGCACTGAAAAAGGCTGGGATAAAACCAAGCAGGGTGCTGAAGATCTGAAAAACAAAGCGACCAACTAAGCCGCTGGTTTTCAGATAAAAAAAAACCCACCGAAAGGTGGGTTTTTTTATGGCTGAACCGGATTACGCTTTGTTTTCCGCCGCCTTTCTTTCTGCAGCTTCTCTTTCCGCCGCCGCTAACGCCGACACTTTGATTTCCGCTTCAGCGGCCGCATCGGCTGCCGCAGACGCCGCTTCAGCTGCGGCTTCTGCGGCTGTCTCAGACTGCTTTTTGCCTTCTTCGATTACTTCTTCGTCGATGACTTCGATGTTTTCGCGGTTATCGCGGCCGGAGAGCAGGTTCCAGCAGGCGATAAACAGGGCAGCAATGACCGGACCGATCACAAAACCGTTAATGCCGTAAATCTCCATGCCGCCCAGCGTGGCGATCAGGATCATATAGTCAGGCATTTTGGTGTCTTTGCCGACCAGCAGCGGACGCAGAATATTATCTACCAGACCGACAATCACCACGAAGAAACCGACCAGGAACAGCCCTTTCCACAGTGCGCCGGTGGCGAAGAAGAAGATCGCCGCAGGCACCCAGATGATGGCGGAACCGACCGCCGGAATCAGGGAGAGGAACGCCATCAGCGCGCCCCACAGCAGGCTGCCGTCGATGCCGGTAAACCAGAAGGCCAGCCCGCCGAGAATACCCTGCACGATACCGACCACCACCGTACCTTTCACCGTCGCGCGCGCCACGGCAGCAAACTTCACCATCAGGTGATGCTTCACGTAAGTAGAAAGCGGCAGCGCTTCCAGAATCAGATGCACCAGATAGGACCCATCTTTCAGCAGAAAGAACAGCAGATAGAGCATGATGCCAAAGCCGACGGTGAAGCTGAACGTCCCTTTACCGATGATAAAGGCGCTGCCCGCCACATACTGACCGCCCTTAAGCGCAAACGAGGAGAGCTTCTGCTGAATCTGTTCGGCGTTATCCAGATTATTTTCAGCCAGGAAATGCTTCGCCCAGCGCGGCAGATGCTGCAGCAGATCGGCGAACACGGCCGGGAACTGCGACGAGTTGGTCTGCAGTTTGTGATAGACCGCGTTGGTTTCAACCACCAGCGAGGAGGCGATAATCGCCAGCGGTGTGAAGACAATCAGGCAGATACAGAACAGGGTAATTAACGCGGCCACGCCGTTGCGGTCACCCAGTCGGTTGCGCAGCCAGGTTTTCAGCGGATGGAAAATCACCGCCAGAATCGCCGCCCATAAAATCGGCGAGAAATAGGGCGAAAGCACCTCGAAAAATGCGACGGTGGCAATAGCCAGAATCAAAATGAAAAACCCGATGTTCAATCCTTTAAAACGCATGGAGAAACCTCATCTGGAACAAACTCTGATAAACCCGACGCGCAAATTTGCTGTGTCCGGCTTCGCTTGCGCGGCAGCTTCGTGACAAATTAACGCTCAGGCTTTGCTCGTTAAATGCTGCTGCGGGCAGCATCATGCTGGCTAACTGTTTGAAAGGTCTTGCAGAAGTGATGAACGGGTAAGGTGCGTTCGCTGCGTGACTTCCGGTCGGTAGCGGGCTGCCTCTGACGGCAGCGCGCTGAATCCTACATTAGCGTAGCGGTTTCGACCATTATTGGTAGGTCAGAGACTCATGTTCCGGGTGTATGCTGCCGATAACATTATTAAGTGAGCAAAAAACAGGCAGTGAGAAATGAGTAAACAGAGAGTCTTAGTGGTGCTGGTGACGCTGGTATTGACCGGCTGCGCAACCAAGCATTATCCACAGGCGGCTGCGGTGACGCCGCAAGAGACAGCGACGCTGAACTGCAACGCCCTGGATCAGGAGCTGAGCAAAGCGCACGGCGTGCAGAGTGATATTGAGCAGACCGGCCAGTTTAATGCCCTGACCGTGCTGGGCTTTGTCGGGGATTTCGGACTGGGCAATGGCATTGCAAAATACAATGCCACCCGGAAAGCGGAAAATCGGGTCACTGCGTTGCAGTCACTGAAAGCCGCAAAATGCAGCCAGCGTCTTTCATAACGGGCTGCGTCAGATCAGCCAAGCGTCCCTGCGCTGACATGTTGCAAACGGACATTTTCGGCCGCGCGTTTACCGGCCAGGAAGGCGTGATCCGAGTTGTAATATTCCCACTCGCTGTAACGACCCGACAGATGGATATCCTGGGTCAGCAGCCACTGGCGGATCAGCGCCACGTTCTCGCTGCGCGCATGGTCATAGACCACGTAGGCGTAAGGCATATCAACCTCAGATGCGCAGAGCAGCGGATCGTTAGCGGTGATCATGCCAACCCGGATGCAATCCTGACGGCAGCGCTCAATCAGCGCATCACCCTCCAGCGGCAGCGGATTAGCCGCGTTGTAGGTGATTTCACAGGTTAAGCCGAAGCCGCCCGGCGGATTGCAGTGCGGACTGGCATTACCCTGTACAAAGATGCGGTGAAACAGCGTATCGCCAGGGTAGTAAATCCAGTGTTTTTCAGTGAGGTCAGCCCGGCCAATGCCCAGATTCACACAGCGCACCGACACAAACTGCAACTGCTGAGCCGCCAGCTGGACGCTCTCCGGTACCTCATCACCCATCAGCTTAATCAGCTCCGGCAGCGGCATGGTGCTGATCAACTGCTCATACCGGTAGTGGCGACCATCCGCCAGCAGGGCGACATGCGCCTGTGGGTAGATGCGGGTCAGGGTCGTGTCGGTCTCCAGCGTGCATTTCAGGTGCGGTAAAAAGCCTGACATCAGTGCCTGGAAGCCACCGCGCAGTGGATAGCCGAAACGGGCGTTGGGGCCGACCGGTTTCGCCAGCGGTTGCAGCGCGCCATCGATGATCTGTGACAGATCGGGCAGCGGCACACGTCCGCCGAGCCATGAGGTTTCCATGTCGGTCAGCGGCACCTTCCACAGCTTCTGGTTGTAGGGCAGGGCGAAATGCCGCGCGATGCCTTTACCCCAGGTGCGCATAATAAAGTGCTGGAAATCCTCTTCGCCCTCCACCACGCCGGTGCTGCTGCCCTCATCGGGGATTGCGCCATCCGCACAGCAATCCCGCCGCGCCCGCGCCCGATCCAGCGGCACGGCCGCCGCCGCTGTTTCGCCATAACGCGCTTCGATAGCGCCCAGCACGCACTCTTTTACCACCTCAACCGGCAGGCCGTGCAGCGCGGACTGGAAGGGATAGCGGGTATAAACACCATCGCTGTAAACCCAGGCCTCGCGCGCCTGCCAGTGCAGATTGTCGCCCAGCAGCATCTCATAAAGCTGCAACACGTAGGGATCCTGCGAGAACATGATGTGACCGGCATAGTCGAAGGTGAACCCCTGATCGTCAATCGAGCGGCACCAGCCGCCAGGCGTACTGTTTTTCTCCAGCAGCACCGCGCCTTCGCCATAGTGATACCCGGCGCTCAGACCCGTCGGTCCGGCGCCGATAATCAGGCAGGGCACCGCATCGCTCTCCAGCATCGCTGGCGTTAAAGGCGTGACGTCAGCCTGCGCGCGGGTCTGGCTGGCTGACTTCAGAGCAGGCTGACGCTGCGTCAGCGCCTGCTGGATCAGGCCATGTATCTGCTCTGCGGTGTGATCCCAGGAGGTGGCATCGACTTTGGCCTGCATCCGTCCCGCCAGCGCCAGCCGTTCTGTGGCACTGATTGCCATTGCCTGTTCACAGGCGGCAATAAATTCCGCATGCGTCTCTGCAACCGCCACTTCTTCTGCGTAGTGGCGCGCCACATCGACAATGGCAGTACTGACAATCGGTAGCTGCGCCGCCATATACTCCAGCACCTTGGTCGGAGAGATGTAGCGGGTCGAAGCATTGATGGCAAACGGCATCAGACAGACATCCCAGCCTGCCAGAAACTGCGGCAGTGCCTGATAGGGCTGCTGACCGAGCCAGTGAATATTGGCGCGCTGCGGCAGGCTGGCGGGATCAATTTTCACCACCGGCCCGACCATAATGATCTGCCATTCGGGATGGCTGTCTGCCAGCGCGGCTATCAGCGGCAGATCGATACGCTCATCCAGCACGCCGTAATAGCCCAGACGCTGCGACGGAATGGCATCCTGTAACGGATGACGATTCGTGCGATCGCGCGCCTGTTCAAAATGAATGGCATCAACGCTGCTGGGGAAGCAGTAAACCTGAGCGTGTTTATCACGCTTCGCTTCATAGAGGCTGGAGCCGCCGGTAAAGACCAGATCGGCGCGGGTCATCAGCGCCGATTCGCGCTGCTGCAGCTGGCGCGGCGCATTCTGAAAGGCCGAAAGCTCATCCATACAGTCGTAAATCACCAGTGCCGGATCAAAAGGCGTCAGCAGCGGCAGTGCCATTGGCGTATAGAACCAGATCAGCGGCTGATCGTCCTCCTCCAGCAGCGGCGTCAGCAGCAGCAGCAGCGGGGCGATCTGGCTGTCGTGAAAGCCGGGCGCGTCGCTGTCGGTATGTGGCTGGATCACCGTGATGTTGGCGGCAGGCGAGCTCTGGTGCAGACCTGGTGGCCCCGCCTGCCAGACCGGCTCCTCGACAAACAGCACGCGATAGTGCTGCGCCAGGCGTGTCAGTAGCTGCTGCGGACGCTGAAAAACAAAACCCCAGCGTAAATGGCTGAAAACGATGAGAACAGGTGGTTTCATGGTGTGCTCCTGGCTGGGATGTTGTAGGGACGTAATGTGCTGCAAAAAGCGCTGCGCCTGACGCAAGGCGTCGGCATAAGGCTGCTGTAACTGACGGGCGTAAGGATCGGCGCCCATAAGATCGAGATCCCACAGGCCGCTGCGGGTCCAGAAGGTGGTTTCCTCCCACAGGGGACGATCCAGAATCGGATAGAGGCAGATGCCGAGCAGGTTCGCGCCCGCCAGCTGCGCCTGTGCAACCTGTGTGGCGATCTCACGGATCCAGGCACCACGGCCGCTGCCGACGTGGCTGGTTTCCGCCAGCAGCAGCGGCCGCTGATAGCGCTGCCAGACCTGCAGCAGCAGCTGATGCAGCGGCTGGCGTCGGCTGTCGCCCAGATGCCAGTAAAGCCGCCGGTTTGAACCCTGTTCCCACTGGTTGTCGTGGTAGTAATTGACACCAATCAGATCGAGATAGCGGGGTGCGCCGCCCAGCTCCGGATTACGGCGGCCACTGAGCATGTCCCACGCCTGATACTGGGTGTCACACATCTCACGCGCCAGACGGTCGCTGTCGGGATCGGCGGGGTCGGGCACGATATGGATCAGCGGATCGCAGTGCAGCACACGGGCGCGCGGATCGGCCTGCCAGATCGCATCACAGGCGGCCAGGGTAGCGCGCACCAGCTGCCGCTTGGCGGCATCGGCCCGATCCGGCTCCGGGATCGCCTCACAGGCAAACAGCCCGACTGAGATGCCCCAGCTGACAAAGGAGATCTCATTCATCGGAGAGTAGATCGGTGCCTGCTGATACCAGGGCGCCAGGAAGCGGGCCAGTGCGCCACAGAAGGCAGCGAAACGGGGGATAAAGTCGTGATCAAACAGGCTGACGCCCGCGGGCCAGCCGTAGTGACAGATTGTCCAGCTCAGCTGAATACCCTGCTGCTCTGCGGCCTGCATCCGTGCAGCGACCGTGGAGAAGTCATAGCGGCCGTCGCATTCACATAGCCGCCAGCCGACGCTTTCCCGCACGGTGCGAATGGCAAAGGGGCTCAGCGCTGCATAATCTTCTGCCGCCCGCGCCTGATGCTGGTTCAGATCGTTCATCGACAGCGCAAAACCGGCCGGATTGATATGATCGGCACCTTCATAGCCGGCCTGCCAGAAACTGGAAAAGGGCGTCATGGCATCTCCCGAAAAAAAGCAACACGCTTCCCGCTGACGAGCCGTTGTGAAACGGGTCAGGGCGTTACAGGTATGCAAAGCAGACTGGCGATCCTTGCCATAAGTCACAGACGCTAAATTGCAGGCAACAGAGCCTGTGACGGTTTGGATGCGTGAGATAGCAGAACTAAAGGTGCGGCGCTATCGGCAGGAAAAAGAGTGGCTTCTCTGAATGTTAACGGATTTTGCGGAAGCCTTACTGGAAAGTATAGACAGGGAGGTGTGCTTCGCAAATTATTGAAGTGAAAACGAAAAAGCGCAGCGGCAAAAGTCATCCATTCAGAAACAGGAATTTTTCACTATTGCCTGCGCTGTCGGGTTGATAAGCGCAGCGTGAAGCGCGTCAGCGTTATTTTCAGCTTTGTTAACCTTTTCCTCAACATGCAGAGCGGTCAGACTTACCTGTTTTAACGTTACTGCTTCGCTTGCCTTTTAACGGGCTGGCGACAAGATTTACTTATTACTGGCCTGAATCTGCGGGCGATCAACGGGCGGCGGGTTAAGCGGTGCGCCTCTTAAAACAGGATGTTTAACCGACTATGTTCTCATTCGACTGGCACCGTTTTTTACTTAACGATCAACCAGCCACCTTTTTATTTGAAGTGGTGGCGCGGGTTCTGATCGCTTATCTGGTGGTTTTTACTTTTCTGAAAGTGTCAGGACGACGCGGCGTGCGTCAGCTGTCGCTGTTCGAACTGGTGGTGATCCTGACGCTGGGTTCTGCGTCCGGTGACGTCACGTTTTATGACGATGTACCGGTGCTGCCGGTGATTATGGTGTTTGTGGTATTGCTGGCGCTCTACCGCCTGACCACCTGGCTGACGTCACACAGTCCGCGCTTTTCACGGCTGATACAGGGCGACGTCATTACGCTGATTAAAGATGGCCTGTATGTGCTGGAAAGTCTGGATCACCTGAATATTTCTGAAGATGAGTTCTATATGGAGTTGCGCCAGAGCGGCGTAGAGCATCTGGGGCAGATCCGGCTGGCGCTGGTGGAAGTCGATGGTCAGCTCAGCCTCTATTTCTATGATGATGACGAGATGCGCGCCGGATTAAGCGTGCTGCCGCCAGAGCACCGACAGGATTACAGCACCGTGCCGGTCAGCGCGCTCTACGCCTGCACCCATTGTGGCCAGACGCAGAGGATCGAGGCGGAGCAGCAGGCCGTCTGTCCGCGCTGTCAGCGACAGCGCTGGTCTGCGGCACTGAGCGTACGTCGGCTGCACTAGCGGTATCAGAGCATCGGGCTAAACCGCGATTAAACCCGTCGCAGCTTGTTCCCGCTCTCCACATAACTTTGCCTGTTACTGACAGAAAATGAAAACCCGTCGGGCAGCATAGCGACACCGTTACCAGAGAGGTGTGCGTATGAAAGTGAGGGCGGCCAGTGCATTACTGTTTTTACTGTTATCGTTTGGTGCATTTTCACAACAGGTGATCAGCGAAAGTCATCCCCATTCACGCAGTGCGCGACTGCTGGAGCAGGGAAGTCAGGTCGATACGGCGGACTCGCCGGATGAACATCTGCTGGAGAGACGGGAGTGGCGAAGCAGTCTGCAGCGCAAGCCGTATTAAAATGCGATCCCCGGCAGCGAGCTCTGCCGGGGATCCGGTAGTGAGGTTCAGGCGATTAAATCGTGGCCTGTGTAGCAGCCATGCCAGGCACCAGAATCACCTTCCGGCACTCCTCTTCGCGTTTAGCGAAAATATCGTAGCCGCGTGCAGCATCTTCCAGCGGCAGATGATGAGTCACAATCTCTTCCGGCGTCAGATGCCCCTGCTCAATGAGCTTCAGCAGATCGGGCAGATACGCATGCACATGTGTCTGTCCCATCTTAAAGGTCAGCCCTTTATCGAAGGCATCACCAAACAGGAAGCCGTGAATGAATCCGGCGTAGACGCCCGGCACGCTGACGATACCGCCACGCCGCACCGCAGCAATACACTGACGCAACGCTTTACCACTGCTGCCTTCCAGCTTGAGATTGGTGAGCACGGTTTCAGTCAGGCTGCCTTTCGCCTCGAACCCGACGGCATCGATCACGGCATCCACACCGCGATTGCCGGTGCTGTGCTCGATAATCCAGCCAGCCGGATCATCGATCTCATCGAAGTTAATCGGGATGACGCCGTAGCGATCGCGGGCAAAGTTTAAGCGGTAGTTGTTGTGGTCAATCATGTAAATCTGTTCGGCACCCTGCTGTTGGGCGCAGGCGGCACTGAGCAGGCCCACCGGGCCGGCACCGAAAATCGCCAGACTGGAGCCGGGTTTAACTTCGGCATTTTTAACCGCCTGCCAGGCGGTGGGCAGAATGTCCGACAGGAACAGCACTTTCTCATCTGACAGCACAGCCGGCACTTTGAACGGACCGGTATTGGCTTTCGGCACCCTGACATACTCCGCCTGACCGCCGGGCACACCGCCATAGAGCTTACTGAAACCAAACAGCGCCGCGGGCGGCGTAATGTTCTTGCGATTCAGAATAGCGCCCCGTCCGCTGTTGGTATTTTCACAGGCGGCATACTGGCTCAGCAGGCAGAAAAAGCAGTCGCCACAGGCGATCACAAACGGAATGACTACCCGATCGCCTTTGGCGACGGCAGTCACTGCGCTGCCCGCCTCAACCACTTCGCCCATAAACTCATGACCAAAAATATCGCCATGCCCGGTGCCGGGAATTTTGCCGCGATAAAGGTGCAGGTCTGAACCGCAAATGGCGGTAGCGGTCACGCGCAGGATGATGTCATCGGCCGCTTCCAGGCCCGGATCGGGCACGTTATCCACGCTGACTTTATGCGGGCCGTGATACGTTAATGCTTTCATTGGTTGATCTCCTGCTGACGGGGGAAGGGCGGCCAGACCAGAAGATGTGGCTGCCTGCGAGGAAGACTCAGGGAATCTGAAATCGAAACCTGCCTGAAGTGTAGTAACCCTTTGAGGAGTAAGCAGAGCGGTGCTGGAGGCGGGGCAGTTTCAGACCGGCGGGCTGGGTGAATGCCTTTGCAGGGTGGCGGCAGTAACGGACAGCGCATCCGGCTGCCAGCCGGTGAGATCAGCCAGCGCGCGCCGGTAAGGGGTGTCGATTTGTGCCGGAACCTGCCCGAGGTAGTGAAAAGCATGCTCACGTGTTTCACCGGTGAGATTCTGCAGATAGTGTCGCGCATCATCCAGCGTCGGTATCTGCCCTTCAACACCCGCCATGCGGGCAGGCAGACCGGTCCAGATTAATCCTTCGATGCCTTTCGCCTGCGCCCATTCCGCCAGCGGTCCCACTGAGGTTTCTGTCACCGTCATCATGCCGACACCGTCAACGCGGCTGTCTGGTATCGCCTCCCGAATGCGCAACGCGCGGCAGGCGCTCTCCAGTGAGGCGGTGTTCAGCCAGGCCCAGAACACTGGCACCGGGCGGGCGTTGAGACAGATCGCCGTTGACAGTTCACCGCCGTCAGCGATGCGCACAAACTCAATCGGAACGGCAGGTCCATCATGATGCCACTGACTGGCCACCGGCAGTGCGCCAGGTTTCCAGATTAACGATCCCCATCCCAGGCAGGCAATTTTCATTCTTTTCTCCTGTTTCCCTGTCGGCGTGATCGCGACAGCGTCAGATAAAGCGTAGCCCGTTACGCTTAATCGTTACAGGGATCACCTTTTCAGGGGCAGTAAAGCGGGCGCAAAAATGGCATGATCGCCGCGCAGTCACTTTGCACAACCTGACGGTTTTTTCAGCAATCCATGCGTGCTTGTCTTCGTGGCTTGAACTTTTATCGTCAGGTAGTGTAAAAAGTGGCGCACGCAATCGATTACCTCTGCATGCGCGGATCATTTTTACGCTTCACCGATCCGTCTGCAGCTGAGGCTGAGAGCGGGGCATACGTTTACCTGCCTGACGGCTCAGGTTTACTGGCGGCTTTTAACACGGACTATCTGATGAAAACCACGCAAACTGGCACGCTGGGCGCGCTTGAGAGTGACGTCGATACGGGATGGCGTAAAACCGACACGATGTGGATGCTGGGTTTATACGGCACCGCAATCGGAGCCGGTGTGCTGTTCCTGCCCATCAATGCCGGTGTCGGCGGGCTGATCCCGCTGATTATCATGGCGGTGCTGGCCTTTCCGCTGACCTTCTTCGCGCACCGCGCCCTGACACGCTTTGTCCTTTCCGGTAAAAATCCGGCGGGTGATATCACTGAGGTGGTCGAGGAGCATTTCGGCGTCGGCGCGGGCAAGCTGATTACGCTGCTCTATTTCTTCGCGATTTACCCGATTCTGCTGATGTACAGCGTGGCGATCACCAACACGGTTGAGAGCCTGATGGTGAATCAGCTCGGCCTTGTGCCACCGCCGCGTGTGCTGCTGTCGCTGCTGCTGATTGTCGGCCTGATGACCATTGTGCGCTTCGGCGAAAAGATGATCGTCAAAGCGATGAGCGTGCTGGTCTACCCCTTTGTGGCGGTTTTGATGCTGATGGCCTGCTATCTGATCCCTCACTGGCACGGGGCTGCACTCTCAACCCTGAACGTTCAGCCTGCGGGCAGCAGCCTGTGGATGACGCTGTGGCTGGCGATACCGGTTATGGTCTTTTCATTTAACCACTCACCGATCATCTCCTCCTTTGCCCTGGCGAAGCGCGAAGAGTATGGCGACGCCGCCGAGAAAAAATGCTCGCGCATTCTGGCCTGCTCGCACCTGATGATGGTGGTGACGGTGATGTTCTTTGTCTTCAGCTGCGTGCTGAGCCTGTCGCCTGACGATCTCCATGCCGCCAAGGCGCAGAACATTACCATTCTCTCTTATCTGGCGAACCATTTTCAGGTGCCGATGATTGCCTGGCTCGGGCCGCTGATTGCCATTGTGGCGATCACCAAATCGTTCCTCGGCCACTATCTGGGCGCGCGTGAAGGGTTTAATGGTATGGTCAATAAGGCGCTACGCAGTCGCGGTAAAACCATTGCGCCTGCCAGACTGAATCGTCTGACGTCACTCTTTATGTTGCTCACCACCTGGCTGGTGGCAACGCTGGACCCGAATATTCTCGGCATGATTGAGACGCTGGGCGGGCCGGTGATTGCCATGATCCTGTTCCTGATGCCGATGTATGCCATTCACAAAGTCCCGGCGATGCGAAAGTACAGCGGGAAAATCAGTAACCTGTTTGTGGTGCTGATTGGTCTGATTGCCATCTCCGCGATTTTCTATTCACTGGTGAAGTAACAGATCAATCAACAGGCGCCTCTCCGCGGTATTGAGAGGCGTCTGCTGTTCTGCCCGCCACGCGTCATTTCTCCATGTATCGCCAGCCCTGGTCTCCCTGTTTTAACCAGCCGCCGCACAGTAACCCCTCTCTGTCAGACGCATCTCGTCAGCAATATTTACATTTGTTACTTTTTCACATGGTAGAGTTAACGCGAATAATTATTATTCCTTTAAAGGACAGGAGAAAAATGAAAATCGGGATTGTTGCTGCCACTACGCTGTTACTGTCAACCGCCTGTGCGGCGACCACCTATCCGGTCACAGTGACCGACATGGATGGTCAGAAAATTACCCTGCAAAAGGAGCCGCAGCATGTGATTTTACAGGACGGACGCGACGTGATGGCGCTGGCCTTACTGGATCGACAGAACCCGTTTCAGCGGGTCGTTGCCTGGAATAACCTGCCGAAAAAGCAGGATACCCAGACCTGGGATCTGCTGAAGCAGCGCTGGCCGCAGGCGGCATCGATTGTAGATATGGGCTTTAACGATCAGGGGCAGGTCAATCTGGAGAGCGTGCTGGCGAAGCAGCCCGACCTGATGATTGCGCAGCTGCGTGCCAAACCGGCACTGGCGCAGTCGGGCGTGCTGGCTACCCTGAAAAATCTGCATATCCCGGTGCTGTTCCTGGATGATGAGCTTCACCCCAAAGAGAACACCCTGAAGAGTGTGAAAGTGCTGGGTACCGTTCTGAATCGCGAAACCGAAGCAAAAGCCTACGCCGATTTTTATCAGCAGCGCTGGCAGATGCTTCAGCAGAAGATTGCGCAGGTGCCGCACAAGCCGACGGTATTTATTGAACCGATTGCCGGTAACAGCGACAACTGCTGTTTTACCCATGGTCATAACGGCTGGGGTGCGCTGGTGGAAGCGGTCGGCGGGAAAAATATCGGCTCAGCGCTGCTGCCCGGCAGCTCAGGTTTTGTGTCGCTGGAGAAGATTATCGCCATGAAGCCGGACGTTTACATCATGACCGGTTCGAAGCGTCCGAACAGCAACGTGCTGCCGTTTGGTTACGGTGCCAGTCAGACCGACGTGACCGCCACCTTTAACCGCCTGCAGAGCCGTACCGGGCTGGAACAGATCGAACCGGTGAAACAGAAACGGGTCTATGGCGTTTATCACCATTTTTATAATCACCCTTACAACATCATCGGTATGGAAATTCTGGCAAAAGATCTCTATCCAGAGGTATTCCGTGATCTCGATCCGACGGCCGATTATCACCATATCGTAAAACAGTTCACGGCGTTGCCGGATGCGCCGGTGATCCTCAGCACGCCATAACCGGGTAAAGCGTCGGGGTGCATTTCAGCACCCTGACGTTGAACAGGTTTTAACGGGTCAGCCTGAGGCGTGATGTTCAGGCTGCCTGGTTAACATCTGGATTGCGTCAGAAGAGTTTTAAAGATATGACCTGTGTTAAGAAATCGCTAAGCAAGCGTAATACTGTGTAAGTTACCGGATTTTAAGACTTTTACAGATGTCTCCCGCCAGAATTATTGCCATGATGCCGATCAACGGTGCCTGAACAGCCGTTATTTTCGGAGGCAGTATCATGAAAAAAACAACATTAACGCTTATCGCTTCACTTTTAACATGCAGCACGCTCTTCTCTCAGGTTTCACTGGCAGACGATCATGATGACGGTCAGCGTAAGCCGGTGCCGCATCAGAACAGTGATAAACGCCCTGACAATCGCGGCCCCGATCAGAATCGAGACCGCGGCAACAATCGCCATGATGATAAAAAGCCTCACGACATGGGCAATAATCGGCATGATGAAGATAACAACCATCGTGGCAGAGAATCCCGCAATGACCGTGACCATTTCGCCTGGCAGGGTCACGATTTTCGTCGCGGCCATCCTGTCCCGCAGGAATATCGCGGCGACCATTATCGCGTAGCCGACTGGCATGAACGCGGTCTGCGTGAACCGCCGCGCGGTTATCACTGGGCAAACATCGACGGCAACTATGTGCTGATTGCTGCCGCGACCGGTGTGATTACCGCGCTGGTGCTGAACAGCGCCCTGAACTAATCCCCCAGGGATGGCTGCGGCCATCCCAGACTGCTGACAAACCCAATCAGGGTTGCTCTGACAGCAAAGTAATAGCTAAAAGCGCAGGGAACCCGGTCAGAAGAGGAAAGCGTCCCGCGCCACGGATGGCGCGGGCCGAGCGTGTCATGGATGACAGCTTTTGCGTCTTTCCGATCTGACCGGGTTTCCTAAGCAGGCCCGGTCTTACCGCTACCGGGCCGGAGTTTGTCAAAAATCTCGGGGATGGCTACGGCCATCCCTCTTTCTTTCCGTTTTGCTGCGCCAGCGGCTATCCTGAGACTCCACGCTGAAAATTTCCTGTGTAAGGAGTCATGATGACGACGGTTAAGATGGTTGCAGTCGATATGGATGGCACGTTTCTGGACGATAACAAGCAGTACAATCGATCCCGCTTTCTCGCCTGCTATCAGCAACTCACCGCCCGCGACATCAAATTTGTGGTGGCCAGCGGCAATCAGTATTACCAGCTCAAATCCTTTTTCCCGGAGATCGCCAGCGATATCGCCTTTGTGGCGGAAAACGGCGCATGGATTATCGATCGTGACGAGGAGCTGTTTTGCGGTGCCTTTGAACGCCGCGATGTAGAAGCGGTAATCAGCACTCTGCAAAACGGCAATTACCCTGGCCTGCGTTACCTGCTGTGTGGTCGTAACAGCGCGTATTACTTCGACGGCATGGAAGAGAGCTGGCTGAAGAAGATGCGCCATTACTGTCACCGGCTGAAGCCGATTCATCATCTGGATGAGGTGCAGGATGACCGGCTGTTTAAGTTCGCGCTGAACCTCTCGGATGATTACATCGAGCCACTGATGGCGGATATTGAGCGACTGCACCAGGGACGCGTGGCCGCGACGTCAAGCGGTCATGGCTCGGTCGATCTGATCGTGCCGGGAAATCACAAAGCGCACGGTCTGGATCTGCTGGCAAAACGCTGGGGGATCACGCACGACCAGGTGCTGGCCTTTGGCGATGGCGGTAACGATCTGGAGATGCTGAAACAGTCCGGCTTCAGTTTTGCCATGGACAATGCGCCAGAGCGGGTGAAGCAGGCGGCACGTTATGCCGCGGCGTCTAATAATGAGGAGGGCGTGTTGCAGATCATGGAGCAGATGCTGGCAGGTGAGGGACCTTTTGCCGCCCCGCGGCGCTGAGACTGAACGTGCCAGGATAGCGCTGAGCTGCTGCATGACCTGCCAGGCTGGCAGGTCAGTGAAGGAGGTCAGCGCGTTGATCACGCCGTGATGTGCCAGGCCTGCGCAATCATTGTCTGCATCTGTTCGCGGCTGTAATTCACCAGCGAATTTTTGCTGTTGGCTCGCGCCAGGATCCACTCCACCTCAGTGCGGCTCAGCGACGGGCCATCCTGCCAGAATGACGTGATGGCCTGCTGCTGCAGCCACTGCTTCAGAAACTGTGCCGGTGAATCTGTGGATTCGCTGAAGAGCTG
Organism: Pantoea vagans; assembly: GCF_004792415.1. Lineage (NCBI taxonomy): Bacteria > Pseudomonadati > Pseudomonadota > Gammaproteobacteria > Enterobacterales > Erwiniaceae > Pantoea > Pantoea vagans. The sequence continues at coordinate 2,976,759 of NZ_CP038853.1, read as the reverse complement.
CGGGTGCAGCTCCTCCATCAGCGTACGCTGCAGCGGCTGCTGGCTGTCAGACAGCAGATTCAGGAACGGAAACAGCAGGCGTCCGCACACTTCACCGTGATGGAACGGTTTAATCGCGCCCAGTTCCCCGGCAATACCGTGGATCACCCCCAGACCCGCGCTGCTGAGACTGACGCCCCCCAGCCATGAGGCCATCATCATTGCTTCACGTGCCGCGTCACCCGCCGCATCCTCGCGATTGAGGGCAGGCCACGCCTGAACAAACTGACGCAGGCCGGTCAGCGCCAGCTGGCGGGTGAAGAGGTTGCCTTTGCCGGAGAGATACGCTTCAAACAGATGGGTAAAAGCATCGATGCCGCAGGTCGCCAGCACCTGGTCAGGCGCGCCTTTCAGCAGATCCGGATCAAGAATCGCGACCTCCGGCACAAAGACCGGGTGACGCAGTGACGCTTTGATCTGAATATCCTGCTGGTCTGTCACCACCGCATTTTGCGTGACTTCGCTGCCGGTCCCGGCCGTTGTCGGAACCGCAATCAGCGGCAGCGTAATGGGCTGAACCGCAGTGTCACCTACCTTCTCCAGATAGCGGGCCGTAGGCAGCGGGTGTTGGATCATGGCGCTGAAGGCTTTCGCCGCATCCAGCACGCTGCCTCCGCCAATCGCGACCACCCGATCAACATGACCGCGCCAGCGCGCAACCCAGCCATCGATTTCAGTGGGCGAGGCTTCATGGCTGACAATTTCATAACCGAGAATGTGATCGTTGAGGTCAGCTTTTATCCGGGCATAGGCCGGTCCCTGCAGGAAAGATTGTCCGCAAAACAGCAGGGTAGGTTGTGACCGGGCGGCCAGCAGCGGCACCAGTTTATCCAGACTACCGCGGCCAAAGAGGGTTCGTTGATTACTGTACAGCTCACTCAGGTTCTCACTCACCAGCGCATCCTTTTTACATTTCGCTAAAATCTGAGTGTAACGAAAAGCGCGGCGCCAGCATGGGCAAACTTTCTGATAACACACTGGCAAAAAGTTGATCATCTTCGCAAAACAGAAATTCACCGTCGGCGGGGTGGTGCTTTCCTGCGGATGTTACCCTTAACATGTTATCGGTAACAGCGTTTGTCGGGATGTGTAAGCATCTTACAGCGCACTGTTTTGCAGCCCTCCGGGGATCATGATAATAAACCGACACTGAATTCCCTTCAGTGCGCAAGGTGGAGAAAACCTATGCCATTACTCTATGTGGCGATTGGCGTCGCGTTACTGCTGCTGCTGATGATTCGCTTTAAGCTTAATGGATTTATCGCGCTGATCCTGGTGGCGCTGGCGGTCGGTGTGATGCAGGGCATGCCGGTAAATAAAGTCATTACCTCAATCAAAGCGGGCGTAGGTGGCACGCTGGGCAGCCTGGCGCTGATCATGGGCTTTGGTGCCATGCTCGGTAAGTTGCTGGCCGACTGCGGCGGTGCGCAGCGTATTGCCACCACCCTGATTGAAAAATTCGGCACAAAGCATATTCAGTGGGCGCTGGTGCTGACCGGTTTTATCGTCGGCTTTGCGCTGTTCTACGAAGTGGGCTTTGTGCTGATGCTGCCGCTGGTGTTCAGCGTGGCGGCGTCGGCGCGAGTGCCGCTGCTCTATGTCGGGGTGCCGATGGCGGCTGCCTTGTCCGTGACGCACGGTTTTCTTCCCCCGCATCCTGGTCCTACAGCCATTGCCACGCTGTTTAATGCTGACATGGGTAAAACGCTGCTGTTCGGTACGTTGCTCGGTATCCCCACGGTAATTCTGGCGGGTCCGGTTTATGCCCGTTTCCTGAAAAACATCGACAAACCGATTCCGCAGGGACTCTATAACCCGAAGACCTTTACCGAAGCGGAAATGCCCAGCTTTGGCGTCAGCGTCTGGACGGCACTGGTGCCGGTGGTGCTGATGGCGCTGCGTGCCGTGGCGGAGATGCTGTTGCCAAAAGGCCACGTACTGCTGCCCTATGCAGAGTTCTTTGGCGACCCGGTAATGGCAACGCTGATTGCGGTACTGATTGCGATCTTCACCTTTGGTCTGAATCGCGGTCGCACGATGGAACAGGTGATGGATACCCTGACCGACTCTATCAAAATCATTGCTATGATGCTGTTGATTATTGGCGGTGGTGGGGCCTTCAAACAGGTGCTGGTGGACAGCGGCGTGGATAAATATATCGCCAGCATGATGCACTCGACCCAGCTTTCACCCATCTTTATGGCCTGGTCGATTGCTGCTGTGCTGCGTATTGCCCTGGGTTCTGCCACGGTAGCGGCGATTACCGCCGGGGGCATTGTGGCACCGTTGATTGTCACCAGCGGTGCCAGCCCGGAACTGATGGTGATTGCCGTGGGTTCCGGCAGCGTGATCTTCTCGCACGTTAATGACCCTGGCTTCTGGCTGTTCAAAGAGTATTTCAACCTGACGATTGGTGAAACCATTCGCTCCTGGTCGGCGCTGGAGACCATTATTTCGGTCTGTGGTCTGGTGGGTTGCCTGCTGCTCTCCTGGGCAATTTAACCTCTGGCCGCTGGCAACCCTGCCAGCGGCTCCTCTGCTTTACTTCTCTCCGGCCCGTTTCTTTTTGTATCGCGGGCAGCCTCCAGGGCCAGCTTATTCGCAGCCTGTAACCACGAATATAAAAAGGGCCGCAAAACGCGGCCCACAGGTCTGTAATAACGTAAATCTGGCCTCTTAATGAGGCGGTTCAAAACCGGCTTTGACCATCTGTTCCCGTAGCGCTCGCGCAATTTCGCGATTGCCGCCGGTGACCGGATAGATAACGTTGTTTACCACATCATCAAGATAGTGCTCGTCAAACTCCTGCATAGAGAGCTGCGTCCCGCCTTCATCGTTGATGGCGAAAGAACCTTTGATGTGGTTACCGCTGTTTTTTGCCTTAAGGCTGTAGCGGCCCATGCTGGTATTAATCGTGCTCATAAGATCTCCTCGCGACTCATTTCAATCTCATCACTACTGAGGCCTGCCTTGCCGCCTGAATTTTAGCCAGGAATGGTCTGTAAAACGAAGAAAGAGGGCCGGTAAGAAGTGGTGTTGCGATCGTTATCTCAGAACATAAATAAAAGCGAAATCTGCTGAACTTATGAGCAGTTGAACACTGAGTGAAGCGGCGTGACAAATTTTTCTGTCTATACTGCTTACAGGAAAAATGTTTAATCAGTGGGGGAAAAGGAAATGAAAATTATTCTGTGGATTATCGCGATCATTTTTATCGTGGGCTTGCTGACCCTGACAGGGGTGTTCAAACTGATTTTCTGATGTCATAGTTTTGTTAAGTTAAAGCTTCAGCGACAGCGGGCACCTAATCAGGTGCCCGAACTGTTTTCTGGCTCGCTAACAAATACTGACTAATGGGATCCATCGGCGTATTCGGTAGCAGATCCTGTGAGCCCAGCTGTTTTTTACAGCATGCGCAGCAGGCACCATGAAAGTTGCGCTTACCCTCCCGATAATCAGTGAAAACGAACCGTGCGCTTCCACACTGGCTACAGCGTATCTTCATCACCATTCTGCGTCTCATCCTCCTTTTTACTGCGCCCTGACGGATGCCTGCCTCTGTACGGTTAAGCAGATTTTATCTATTGCTGCGCAACATTATTCCGGACTGCGATGAGAAACGTAATTTCTTATAACGCTGATTGTTTGTTGCCAAATGCGAATTCAACCACTAAAAAGCACTTCATTGATCTCGCTCAATGTTTCTTTGCTGTTGGCTGAAATATCCGCGAATACCCCACTCTGACTGGGATTACTGGCACTGAACGCTTATCCGGGTGCAATTAAAAGCAGGAACTGCGCTCAGAAATTTAAGAATTTATGCTCATTTAATGAGCATTTTTGCCGCAATGACTGCGAGAACCCTTAAAAATGGGTCAGGCAGAGAAAAGCGCTGTTCCGATGAAGATAAAAAAAATGCGTTTTTACTTCTGTTGCCTTCATTAAGAAGAGGAATACGTCTTAATAAGATTTTTCTTTTTAACGTGAGTGCTGTGTAACTCACGGAGAAAAAAGGTGCGTCTTTCCAGCGGGTTAGCGTTCAGTACAGGTCATGGACCTGCTAGCTGTTTACGGACGATTCGCAAGTCTGTAAGCAGGAAAGTGTGATGGATGCACGGAAAGGCGATATTTATCACTTTTTCATCAAATCATGCTGGACAAATCCCTCAGCAATTGCTGTACTAGACCCCGACACAGTTTAGTGTCCATTTTTCATGTAAAGGTAATATAGATGTCTAAGATCAAAGGTAACGTTAAGTGGTTTAATGAATCTAAAGGATTCGGTTTCATTACTCCTGAAGATGGCAGCAAAGATGTATTCGTACATTTCTCTGCAATCCAGAGCAACGGCTTCAAAACTCTGGCTGAAGGTCAGCGTGTAGAGTTTGAAATCACCGACGGCGCTAAAGGCCCATCTGCTGCTAACGTTATCAGTCTGTAAGTTAACAGTCAGAATTCTAAAAACCCGCCTGATGGCGGGTTTTTTTATGGCTGTAATCTGCGCTTCATTCCTTTCATCGTAACCTCCTGTATCGTCCCTGTGGCCGCACAAACTGCGCGGCGGTTCACAATAAATTCCCGTAACATATTTATAACAACCTGACATGCAGCTTTTTAGTTTGCGACGCTATATAACTGAGCGACAGAACCCGGTGAGTGAGGAGGCAGGATGAACATACGTCAGGCAGAGTTGAAAGACAGTTTTGCGTTGAGTGCCTTGCTGAGCGAATTAGGCTATGGCGGCACCGAAAGCTTTATTGAACAGCGCCTGGCGCAGTTATGCAGCGATCCCAGTGAAGCGCTGCTGGTGGCGGAACATGGCAGTCAGGTGCTGGGTTTTCTTTCCCTGCACTTTATTCCTCAGCTGGCCCTGGCCGGTGATTTTGCCCGCATCAGCTACTTCTGCATTGCAGAGGGTGAGCGCAGTAAAGGCGTCGGCCAGCAACTGCTTCAGCACGCTGAAACGCTGGCAGCGCGTCGTGGCTGCGATCGCATGGAAGTCCATTGCCATCAGTCACGTCTCAAGGCGAATCAGTTCTACGCCCGCGAAGGTTATGCTGAGTCACCCCGTTATCTCATCAAAGATCTGCAAGCGGGTTAACTTCCCGTCCGGAGGCGATGACCAGTGCCCCGGCAATCATCTCCCGCTGTTCATCCCTGAGGCTGGCGATGCTGACGCGAATAAACTGCGTGGGGCCAAGCCGACAGCGCTCGCCCGGCACGACCGCAATCCCGCGTGCCGCCAGCGTAATCATGGCAAACTGCTCCGACGCTACCGGGATATAGAGGCTTAACCCGTCGCGAAGCGGCAGAGAGAGACCGCGCCGCGCCAGCGACGTCAGCATCGCTTCGCGTCGTTGCCGGTAGATTGCGCGCGCGGTGGCAATCTGCTGTTGCGTTGCCTTATCCTCCAGCAGCCACGCGACTGCGTCCTGCAGAATGCGGCTGGTCCAGCTGACGCCAAAATTTCGCCATGACTGAATCCGCTTCACCATCTCCGAGGTGGCAGAGAGCACGGCCAGCCGCAGATCCGGCCCGTAGGCTTTGGAAAATGAACGGATGTGCAATGTTCTCTCAGGAAAGTGCGAACCCAGGCTCCAGCTCGCCTCCGCGGAGAGATCGCCAATCCCATCATCCTCAACAATCAGTGTGCTGCTCATCTGCAGAACCTGCGCCAGTGCCTGACGTCGCGCCACGCTGATGCTGTTCCCGGTAGCGGAGTGAGTACGGGGCTGATAGATCAGCATCACCGGTGCCTGCTCCAGCAGAACAGACAGGACATCCGGCAGCGGACCCTCCTCATCACATGCCAGCGGCAGGATCTCTGCGCCGACGTTATCCAGCATATCGAGCAGCCGGGTTGCGGTTGGATCTTCAATAATCACCCGGTCACCCGGCGAGACGAGGGTCTGTACCAGCAGGTTCATCGCATCAAAACCGCCATCCGTTGCCAGAAACGCTTCTGCCGCATAGGGCCAGCGCGGCTTAATCGCCTGAAGCAGCGGCGCTGAAATCGCTTCACGGGTGTAGCTATTGAGTTGCGGTGAGTGCAGGGCCGCCTGCAGGGCGCGCTGCAGGTCAGGCAGCAGGGCAGGATCGGGTGAGGCCAGAGTCAGATCGGCCCGGATGTTATCGCCGTAGTTACCGATCTTCTCAAAGCGAATCGGACGCGGCATCACCGTGTTGCCACTGACCCAGACACCACTGCGTCCTTTGCCCGCCAGTACTTTCTGCTTTCTGAGTTGCGCCCAGGCAGCAGAAACGGTTGCCGGACTGATGCCCAGCTGCTCCGCGATCTCCCGCACCGCAGGCATCTGCATGCCTGTCGCAATCTGTCCGTCCCGAATCAGGGCGGAGGCGGCCTGGGCGATGCCTTTCACCGAAGGCGATGTTATCTGGCTGCAAAACCAGTTGAGGTCGACGCTCTCTGTCATAAGAAAATACTTTGTTCAGTAACAAAATAGTGATTGTTCAGATAAGTATTACGGCTCTAGTATCAAATTCAAGCACTATTTTAAGCCCCTTACCGACGGCGAAGCGTAAACGGAGAGATCATGGCAAAGCTACTCATCAGACTGGCGGTACGCGACTGGGACTACTTCACCCCACTGGCGCTGGGCGATATCAGACCGGAAGGCTTTGATCTGCAGATCGACCGCGTCGGCACGCTGGTGAATGACCTGGCGACCAGCCCTGATTATGACGCGGGCGAAGTCTCCTTCAGCCGCTACGCCCAGAGCCGGGCCAGAGGCGACGAAACCTTACTCGGCCTGCCGCACTTTCTGATGCGCGGCTTCCGTCAGCGCTGCATCATCACCACCGCCAGCAGCGCCCTCACTACGCCTGCAGAGCTGAAAGGCAAAAGGATTGGCGTCACCGGCTGGCAGGATTCGGGCAATACCTGGACACGCACGGTGCTGCGTGAAGCAGGTGTCGAAATTGATGATGTCTTCTGGTATGCCGGTCGTCTTACGGCAGAGCATCCGATAGTCGATCGGCTGGCGGGATTTGGCCGGCCCGGCCGCATTGAGCCGGCTCCTGACGAGCGACCGCTGATTGAGATGCTGCAGGCAGGTGAGCTGGATGCCATCTTCACACCGTTTATGCCGGAGGGCTTTTTCCTGCCTGATTCGGGTCTGCGGCAGCTGCAGACCGATTTTTATCAGGCGGAACGGGACTACTTTCACCGTGTCGGCTATGTGCCGGGCATTCATATTCTGGCCCTTAAACCGGCGCTGGCGGCGGAACATCCGTGGCTGCCTGCGGCGTTAAGTGAAGTGATTGATCGCTCTTATCAGCTGTGGATGCAGAAAAGAGAGAAATATGCCGACACCACGCCGTGGCTGCTGGACGATTTGCGACGCACTGCGCAGGAATTACCGGCGGACTGGAATCAGAATGGTTTTAGCGCTAACAGGAAGATGATTGCGGACTTTAGCCGCGAGCTTTATCAGCAGGGACTGACCCACCAATTACTGACGCCGGAAGCGATGTTTCCGGCCGCTGCGGGAGAAGAGAAATGATGAAAGTGGCACTGGGACAGTTTGCGGTAAGCCGCGAATGGCAGGACAACGCTCATATCTGTCTGGATTTAATGCAGCGTGCGTCAGAAGGGGGGGCCGACCTGCTGGTCCTGCCGGAAGGTGTGCTGGCGCGTGATATTGCCGACCCTGATTTAGTACTGAAGGCAGCACAGCCGCTGGATGGCCCTTTTCTGAGCCAGTTGCTGGCCGCCAGCAAGCACACGGCGCTGACCACCATGATGAGCGTTCACGTTCCCACCGACCAGCAAAAAGCGCTCAACGTGCTGGTGGCTATCCGTAACGGTGAGATCATCGCCGCCTATGAAAAGCTGCATCTGTACGATGCCTTTGCGATGCAGGAGTCGCAGCGGGTCAATCCGGGCCATGTCATTCCGCCGCTGATTGACGTCGCGGGTATGAAAGTCGGATTAATGACCTGCTATGACGTACGTTTCCCGGAGCTGGCGCGTCGGCTGGTGCTGGATGGTGCAGACGTACTGGTGCTGCCTGCTGCCTGGGTTAAAGGTCCGCTGAAAGAGATGCACTGGGAGTTACTGACCCGCGCCCGTGCGCTGGAGAATACCTGCTATATGGTGGCGGTGGGCGAGTGTGGCCCACGCAATATCGGCAACAGTCTGGTGGTCGATCCGCTTGGCGTCGCGGTGGCGAATGCGGCGGAGTCACCCGCACTGCTGTTTGCCGATCTCGACCCTGAGCGCGTCGCCTATGCCCGCCGGGTACTGCCAGTGCTGGAGAACCGACGCTTCGCCCGTCCCGAACTCAACTGATCCGCTGAACCAGGAATTCCTTATGACGAAGAGAGCAACCGCCTTAATCGTGGCGCTGGGGCTGACTGCCTCCCTGGCGCAGGCTGCCGACGCTATTCCGGTGCAAAAAGTTGACCAGGCCCTGCATGATCGGCTGCCGGATGAAATCAAAAAAGCGGGCAAAATGATTTCAGTGAACAACGGTTCATTTCCGCCCTATGAAATCGTTAATGGCCCGCACGCGATGGAGGGCGCCTCAGCGGAGCTAACCACCGCGCTGGCGCAACTGCTGGGTGTGAAAATCGAGCATGCGACGGTGAGCGGCCTGTCAGGCGTGCTGACCGGCATCAATGCGGGTCGCTATCAGCTGGCGATTGGCCCGATTGGTGATTATCCGGACCGCCAGCAGAAAGTGGACTTCGTCGATTTTGTGCAGGAGTTTGTGGTGTTCGGCGTGCAGAAGGGGAATCCGGCAAAAATTAATCAGCTGGATGACACCTGCGGCAAGCGTATTGCGGTTATGGCCGCTGGCTCTGCGGAACAGGTTATCCGTAAACAGTCAGCGCAGTGTGTGGCCGATGGAAAGCCGGCGGTGACGGTGCAGGCCTTTACCGATCAGCCTTCGTCTATTCTGGCGGTGCGCTCTAAACGTTCCGATGCCTTCTTCTCATCACAGGCTCCACTGACTTACTTTGTTAATCAGGCGAAGGGACAACTTGAACTGGCGGGCAAAGGGCACAAAAACGGTTTTGGCGATATCTTCCAGGGTACTGTGGTGCCAAAAGGCTCACCGCTGGGCCAGGTGGTATTGGATGCCTACAAAGAGCTGTATCAGAACGGCACTTATGCAGCGATCATGAAAAAGTGGCAGCTTGAGGGCAACATGACCAAAGCGCCCGGGCTGAATCTGGCGAAAGAGGCCAGCAAATGAGCCCGTCTCGCCATTTGCACCGCGATGAGAGTGGAGAGGCACAGCTGCGCGACGTGGCGTTCGCCCGCAGCGCGCCCACTTACGGGCGCTGGATCAGCTGGATTCTGGTGCTGGTAATCGGCTCGAATCTGCTATGGCTGGTGGCGACCAATCCTAACTTTGAGTGGCAGGTGGTGCTGAAGTGGTTTACCGAAGAATCCGTGCTGAAAGGGTTGCAGGTCACTTTGGGGCTGACGGTCGTGTCGATGATACTGGGCACGCTGCTGGGTCTGCTGCTGGGCGTCTGGCGGCTCTCTGAGAACCGGCTGCTGCGCGGCGTCGCCGGGCTCTATATCTGGTTTTTCCGGGGTACGCCGCTACTGGTGCAGCTGATCTTCTGGTACAACCTTTCCACGCTGTTTCCCGCGCTGTCGCTGACGCTGCCGTGGAGCAGCATCACGCTGGCCAGCTGGAACACCAACGATCTGATTACGCCGCTGACGGCAGCCATTGCCGGGCTGGCACTGAATGAAGCGGCCTATATGGCGGAAATTATTCGCGCCGGGCTGCTGTCGGTGGATAACGGTCAGGTGGAGACCACGCAAGCCTTTGGCATGAGCCGGTCGCGTGCGCTGCGACGCATCATTATTCCGCAGGCGATGCGGTCTATCATTCCGCCCACCGGCAACCAGTTGATCAGCATGATCAAGGCGACGTCGCTGGTCAGCGTGATCGCGATGGGCGATCTGCTCTACTCGGTGCAGGCGATCTACAACCGCACCTTCGAGATCATCCCGATGCTGATGGTGGCAGTGATCTGGTATCTGCTGATCACCTCGATCCTCAATCTGGGCCAGTCCGCCATCGAGCGCTACTATGCACGTGGCACCCGCCGGGTGGCCAGCGCCCCCAGACGCGCCGCGACGGTAGCGGGCAGCGCGCAATCTCAGCGGGAGGAACAATGAGTCAGAGTGAACCCCTGGTCTGTGCCCGTAACGTGCAGAAGAATTATGGCGACAATCAGGTCCTGAAAGGAATCGATCTGGATGTCTGGCCCGGCGAAGTGGTGGTGATTCTCGGACCCTCCGGGTCCGGCAAATCCACATTTCTGCGCTGCATCAATCATCTTGAAGAGATGAACGCCGGATCGATTCGGGTCGGCGAAGAACAGATTGGCTATGTGCTGAAAGGGCATGTGCTGCATCGGCTTTCGCCACGCCAGATCGCCCGTCAGCGTCAGAAAATCGGCATGGTGTTTCAGCAGTTCAATCTCTATCCGCATATGACGGTGCTACAGAACATCATTGAAGCGCCCATCGGCGTGCATAAATTTCCGCGTCAGGAAGCGATGGCACACGCCCGAGCGCTGCTGGCGACGGTGGGATTAAGTGATAAAGCGGACGCCTGGCCGCGTCACCTGTCGGGTGGACAGCAGCAGCGTGTGGCGATTGCGCGGGCGCTGGCAATCAAGCCGCAGCTGATGCTGTTTGATGAACCAACCTCTGCACTCGATCCGGAACTGGTGGGGGAAGTACTGGCGACCATGCGTACCCTGGCCGATCAGGGTTTGACGATGATTGTGGTAACCCACGAAATAAGCTTTGCGCGGGAAGCCGCCGATCGCGTCGTCTTTATGGATGGTGGGGTGGTGGTGGAGCAGGGCACGCCAGAAGAGGTGATCGCGAATCCGCAGCATCCACGGACCCAGGCGTTTCTCAGTCGCTTCATCTGAGATCTTACTCTGTTACAGATTCCAGTTGTCGCCGCAGGCAAACTGCGCGTAAATAACAGTCACCGTGATTCGATAAAGTTGAAAGGTTAAATATGGAAGGTATCAGTATTGCCAAGCTGCTGATTATCGGTGCGCTTATCGTACTGCTTTTTGGTACCAATAAGTTGCGCTCTCTGGGCGGCGATCTGGGCTCCGCGATCAAGGGCTTCAAAAAAGCCATGAAAGACGAAGATACCAGTGCAACCCGAACAACGGCTGAAGACGTGCCGGCAGAACGCGTCGTTCATAAAGATTAATCGGTTATTTGCTGCAAATAACTGTTACTTTTTATTTCAGGCCATTTCAGGCACGTATAAAAAAACCAGGCTGTTCCCAGTCTGGTTTTTTGTTTTTTAAGCTTTCTGAAAGGCTTCGTGATTATTTCACTTCTTCGCCTTTAGCCTGCATATCCGCATGATAGGAAGAGCGGACAAACGGACCGCACGCGGCATGGGTAAAGCCCATCGCCATCGCTTCTGCTTTCATCTCATCGAACTCGGCTGGGCTGACGTAGCGCTGAACCGGCAGGTGATGGCGGCTCGGCTGCAGATACTGTCCCAGCGTCAGCATGGTGACGCCGTGGCGACGCAGATCGCGCATCACCTCAACGATTTCGGCGTTGGTTTCACCCAGGCCCACCATCAGACCCGATTTAGTCGGGATATGCGGATGCGCTTCTTTGAAACGCTCCAGCAGCTTCAGTGACCACTCGTAGTTCGCGCCTGGACGCACCTGGCGGTAAACACGCGGTACGTTTTCCAGGTTGTGGTTAAACACATCCGGTGGCGTCGCGGTAAGAATCTCCAGTGCGCGATCCATACGGCCACGGAAATCCGGCACCAGCGTTTCAATTTTAATAGTGGGATTTTTTTCGCGAATCGCGCTGATGCAGTCGGCAAAGTGCTGCGCGCCGCCATCACGTAAATCATCACGGTCAACCGAGGTGATGACCACGTAGCGCAGGCCCATATCGGCAATCGTCTGCGCCAGTTTAGTGGGTTCGTTAGCATCCGGTGCATTAGGACGGCCATGCGCCACATCGCAGAACGGACAACGACGGGTACAGATTGCACCCAGGATCATAAAGGTGGCGGTGCCGTGGTTGAAGCATTCGGCAAGGTTAGGGCAGGACGCCTCTTCACAGACCGAGTGCAGCCCGTTTTTGCGCATTGCAGCTTTAATACCCTGAATACGACTGGAGTCGGCTGGCAGCTTGATTTTCATCCATTCCGGCTTACGCAACATCTCCTGCCGTTCAACAGCCACGGTTTTCACCGGGATCAGCGCCATTTTGTCTGCGTCACGATATTTGACGCCGCGTTCCATCTGAATTGGTTTACTCATAAATCAGCAGGTTCCGGTCGGATTGCGATTTGAAAGCGTTCCCACTCAAACCGGGAAGGGGGCTTTCAACTTTATTTGAAAAAAGTGCAAAAATTATATCATCTCATCGCCTGCGAAGCAGCCACCGTCAGCGCTGAAAAGTTACATATTTGTAAATTCGCATTCTGCGTTAAGGCTTAACAGGAAGATCGCCTGCTATCCATTCAACATTTTCATAACCTGCCAGCCGCGCAAAGGCGCTGACCAGCGGAGCGCGCACCTGCTCTGTGGTCACCTCTGGCTGGAAATGTTTTAACTGAGTCATGCTCATCCCGGCGTAACCACAGGGATTGATGCGCAGGAAAGGTGATAAATCCATGGCCACATTCAGCGCCAGACCGTGAAACGAGCAGCCTTTGCGAATGCGCAATCCCAGCGAGCAGATTTTCTCTTCTCCGACATAGACGCCGGGTGCATCTGCGCGGGCGCGGGCGCTGACGCCGAACTCTGCCAGCGTAGCGATCACCGTCTCTTCAAGAAAAGTCACCAGCTGGCGCACGCCGAGCTTACGGCGTTTTACATCGATCAGGACATACATGACCTGTTGTCCCGGCCCGTGATAGGTGACCTGACCGCCACGATCGCTCTGCACCACCGGAATATCACCGGGCATCAGCAGATGTTCTGCTTTTCCCGCCTGACCCTGCGTAAAGACCGGAGGATGTTCGACCAGCCAGATTTCGTCACGACTCTGGTCATCGCGCTGGTCAGTATAGTGGTGCATAGCGTCGGAGACGGATTGCCAGTCGCACAGACCGGACTGGCGGACAAAGAGGGTTTCAACTGACAAAGCGATAGCCCGCTAAAGGAAAAAACGCTGAGGATAACGTCGGCAAACCGTCAGGTAGCGGCGCCTTGCCGACCCGTAAATTACAGTACCATCCGCACAATTTCGATCTGGCCCAGCTCTTCGTACAGGCGTTCGACCTGCTCAATGTGGGTGGCGTTGATAGTAATGTTTACGGAGTGATAGTTGCCTTTGCTGCTCGGCTTAACTTCAGGGCTGTAGTCGCCGGGCGCATGACGTTGCACCACTTCAACCACTTGATCAACCAGCTCCGGTTGCGCCAGACCCATTACTTTATAGGTAAACGGGGTAGGAAATTCGAGCAGCTCATTCAGTTTGGTTTTCATATTTACTCCGGTGCATAAAAAACAGGCTCCCGCCTGAGCGGGAGCATCATAATATCTGGTAATGGGGACGAAGGGGCGATTTTTCAATCACCCTTTACGCTTAACCGAACCAGTGATGGAACATCAGTTTGATGTAATCCACGATACGGCCAAAGAAACCACCCTCAGAGATCTCGTTCAGCACCACCAGCGGACGCTGTTCGATCGTCTTGCCATCCAGCTGGAAGTTGATGCTGCCGACAACCTGGTTTTTCTTCAGTGGGGCATGCAGTTCTGTGTTGGTCAGCACATAGCTGGCTTTCAGATCTTTCATACGGCCACGCGGAATGGTCAGGTAAGCATCTTTTTCCACGCCCAGTTGTACACGGTCATTATCACCAAACCAGACCGGCTCAGAAGCAAACTCTTTACCCGCTTTCAGTGGCGCAACGGTTTCAAAGAAACGGAAGCCCCAGGTGAGCAGTTTCTTGCTCTCAGTTTCACGACCTTTGAAGGTATGACCGCCCATGACCGCAGAGATCAGGCGCATCTGGCCCTCGGTCGCTGACGCCACCAGGTTGTAACCGGCTGAGTTAGTATGACCGGTTTTGATCCCATCCACGTTCAGGTTGGTGTCCCACAGCAGACCGTTGCGGTTCATCTGGCGGATATTGTTGAACGTGAACTCTTTCTCTTTATAAACAGCATACTCTTCCGGCACGTCGCGGATCAGCGCCTGGCCAATCAGCGCCATGTCGCGCGCGGAGCTGTACTGACCTTCAGCGTCCAGACCATGGACGGTCCCGAAGTGAGTATTCTGCAGGCCAATCGCTTTAACATAGTTGTTCATCAGATTAACGAAGGCATCCTGGCTGCCGGCGACATAGTCAGCCATCGCAACACAGGCGTCGTTACCGGACTGCAGCACAATCCCACGAGTCAGCTGAGAAACCGGTACGCGGTCGCCTGGCTTCAGGAACATCAGCGAGGAGCCTTTGAAGACCGGGTTCCCGGTGGCCCAGGCATCCGGACCGACGGTGACCATATCGTCCTGATGAATTTTGCCCGCTTTCACGGCCTGTCCAATGACATAGCTGGTCATCATCTTGGTCAGACTGGCAGGATCGCGGCGTGCATCGGCGTTTTTCTCTGCCAGCACTTTGCCCGAGTTGTAGTCGATAAGGACATACGCTTCGGCATCAATGTCCGGCACGCCCGGAATCATGGTCTTGAGATTGACGTCATCAGCAATAGCAGCATGGCTGAGAGAGAAAGCGATCAGTGATCCCACTGTCAGGCGTTTCAGCAAACGAGATGATTTCAGCGTGTTCATGTGTAGGACTACAACATCCGTGAGTTTGAGGTTAAAAATGTCACTCATCATACCCAATGCCAGTGAGTCTGGCACCGGGCGTGATGATTGGGTTGTTAGCAGACGTAACGTGTCGCTGCCTGATAAACCGATCAGCGACGCGTGTTAGTAATAAATGAGGCGGTCTGGCCTTCACTGCTCAGGCGCTGTTGCAGCGCAGCCGCTTCAGCGCGGGAGCTGTAGCCACCGAGCTGAACGCGATAAACGTTGTTGCCCGCGTCTTCGACCTTGCCGGGCACACCGTAACGCTGGCTCAGGCTTTTCATCATCTGCTGAGCACGTGCCGGGTCATTCAGTGCACCGACCTGCACAACATATCCGGCTGCGGCACCACTGCTGGCTGCCGGCGCGGCGCTGGCGGCTACAGGAGCAGCGGCCGGTGCAGTGACGGGCGCGGCGGCGGGTGGTTCACTGCCTTCCAGCACGCCGTTCGCTAATGGCTGAGGTGCGCCAAGAAAGCCGCTGCTCTGTACCGGCGCGCCCATGTTGTCACCGCCCTGCAACGTGCTGTTGCTGATGGCTTCCACGTTTTGGGCAGGCGGTTCAGCGTTTGCGGCGCTGCCGCCATTCATCACCGCACCACCACTCAGGTCCGGGCGGGCGGGCAGCGAGTAGCTCTGTTTGGCGACCACAGTACCAATGGTGCCCGGGCCTGAGAGCGTACCGTCGGGAGCCACCTTGATATAGTCGACCCGCACCCGTGAATTATTGGAGATGTTCAGACGGTCACCGGCTGCCCGCGACAGGTCGATGATGCGTCCTGGCGTGTAGGGGCCGCGATCGTTAACGCGCACCACAATCTGACGGCCATTCGCGATATTGGTCACGCGCACATAGCTCGGCAGCGGCAGAGTAGGGTGGGCGGCCGTCAGCGCATCGGGATCGTAGGCTTCGCCGGTGGCGGTGCGGTTGCCCTGTGCCTCTTCGCCGTACCATGTGGCCAGGCCGACCTCGCTGTAGTTCGACGGATCTTTGATGATGCGATAATTTTTGCCGTTAACGCTGTAATCCTGGCTGGTGCCCGGATTAACTGGCTCATAACGAGGCTCAACGCCTGGAATCTCTACGACCGGTCCATTGTAAGCCGGTTTCGGCGGCGCCGTATTTTGGGGTTCGGGCGTGGTACAGGCCGCCAGAACCAGTGATGCCAGTGCAACGCCAAGCCATTCCTTACGCATCTGCAGCCTCTTAGACACTTTTAGATAACATTTTTCGGTGAGTGTGGATCGACATCACAATGCCGAATCCCGCCATAAGCACGATAAGCGCGGAGCCGCCATAGCTGACCAGCGGCAGCGGCACGCCAACTACCGGTAAGATACCACTAACCATGCCAATGTTAACGAAAACATAAACGAATAAAATCAGCATTAAACCGCCCGCCATGACCCGGCCAAACGTGGTCTGCGCACGGGCTGCGACAACCAGTCCCCGCATAATCAGCAGCAGATAAAGGGTCAGCAGCAGCAGCACGCCGACCAGACCTAACTCTTCGGCCAGAACCGCGAAGATAAAGTCGGTATGACGCTCCGGCAAAAATTCCAGCTGAGATTGGGTGCCCTGCAGCCAGCCTTTG
This sequence comes from Pantoea vagans, assembly GCF_004792415.1. Classification (NCBI taxonomy): domain Bacteria; kingdom Pseudomonadati; phylum Pseudomonadota; class Gammaproteobacteria; order Enterobacterales; family Erwiniaceae; genus Pantoea; species Pantoea vagans. Next base: position 2,960,305 of record NZ_CP038853.1, on the reverse strand, counting down.
CCGCGCAGTCCGCCTGAACCGATGGCGATTTTCGACTGTATGATGTGATAACCGGCACCCAGCGGATCTGTTTCCGGGTCGAGCAGCATCATAACGCGGTCACGCTGATAGTCGTGCATCAGGAAGAACCACAGAATCGGGATAAAAGCCGCGACCAGCAGGACGGCGACGCCAATCAGTTTCCAGCTCATTCCCGAAAGGAACAGGACAAACAAACCGGAAGCAGCAACCAGAATCGAGGTGCCGAGATCGGGCTGTGCGGCGACCAGTAGGGTCGGCACGAAGATCAGCAACAGCGCAATGCCGGTGTTTTTCAGGGTTGGCGGACAGACATCGCGGTTAATAAAGCGCGCCACCATCAGCGGTACCGCGATTTTGGCAATCTCCGAGGGCTGAAAGCGAACAAAGCCGAGATCGAGCCAGCGCTGTGCGCCTTTACTGATCTGCCCGAAGGCATCGACCGCCACCAGCAGAATGACGCAGACAATATAGAGATAGGGTGCCCAGCCCTCATAAACGCGCGGCGGCACCTGCGCCAGCACAATCATGATCACCAGTCCCATCGCGATCTGACCGAGTTTACGCTCCATCATGCCGGGATCCTGACCACTGGCACTCCAGATCACCACGGCGCTGTAGGTCAGCAGGCCGAGAATGATCAGCATAAACAGCGGATCGATGTGGATGCGCATCCAGATCGATCGTTTCTGCGGACTATCTTGCATCGACATGTTTATTCACCTTCATAACCGGGCGGCACAGGGGCGGCGTCCGGCAGGACAGTATTGTTATCACCCAACATAATGTGATCCAGAATCTGGCGCATGACGGTGCCGACAGCCGGACCGGCGCCCCCGTTTTCCAGGATAATGGTCACTGCGACCCGAGGTTTGTCATAAGGGGCAAACGCGGTCATTAATTTATGGTCGCGTAATCGTTCAGCAATTCTGTGGGCGTTATAGGTTTCGTTCTCTTTCAGGCCAAAGACCTGCGCCGTACCGGATTTGGCGGCGATTTTATACGGCGCATCAGCAAAGCTCTTATGTGCGGTGCCATTGGGGCGATTCGCCACGCCGTACATGCCATCTTTAGCGATTTCCCAGTAGCCGGAATGGATATCACCGATCGGGGCTTCTGGCGGCTGGCGATAGGGCACAAGGGTCCGGCCTTCGCGGGTGGCGCGCAGCATATGCGGCACCTTGACGACGCCGTCGTTGATCAGAATCATCATCGCTTTGTTCATCTGCAGCGGGGTAGCCGTCCAGTAACCCTGGCCGATCCCCACCGGAATGGTGTCACCCTGATACCACGGCTTTTTAAAGCGTTTCATTTTCCAGTCGCGGGTCGGCATGTTACCGGCGCTCTCCTGCGGTAAGTCGATACCGGTCCGGCTGCCGTAACCGAATTTATTCATCCACTCTGACAGTCGGTCGATACCCATGTCATAGGCGACCTGATAGAAGAAGGTATCGGCAGACTCCTCCAGCGCTTTGGTAACGTTAAGACGACCGTGCCCCCACTTTTTCCAGTCGCGGAAACGCTTTTCTGAACCAGGAAGCTGCCACCAGCCCGGATCAAACAGGCTGGTGTTGCGGTTAATCACGCCTGCACTCATGGCAGAGACCGCCACATAAGGTTTCACTGTTGAAGCCGGTGGGTAAGCCGCCTGAATCGCACGGTTATAGAGTGGGCGATTTTCATCTTCCAGCAGGCCGCGATAATCCTTACTGGAAATACCGTCGACAAACAGGTTGGCATCGTAACTGGGTGTGGAGACCATGGCGAGAATTTCGCCGGTGCGCGGATCGCTGACGACAACAGCAGCGCGACTGCCCGCCAGCAGGGTCTCGACATACTGCTGCAGTTTGAGATCGATAGTCAGATAGATATCACGGCCAGCCTGAGGTGACTCCTCATGCAGCTGGCGAATTACCCGGCCCCGGTTGTTAACCTCAACCTCTTCAAAGCCGGTTTTGCCGTGCAGCAGACTCTCGTAATACGCTTCAATGCCCAGCTTGCCGATGTCGTGCGTGGCGGCGTAGTTCGGCCATATGCCTTCTTTATCGAGGCGTGCAACGTCACGATCGTTGATTTTTGAGACGTAGCCGACCACATGCGTCAGCGTGGCGCCGTAGGGGTAGTAGCGGCGCTGATAACCTTTAACTTCCACGCCGGGAAAGCGGTACTGATTGACCGCAAAGCGTGCCACCTGAACTTCATTCAGACCGGTTTTAACCGGAATGGAGGTAAAGCGACGCGAGCGTTTGCGCTCTTTCTGAAAGTTTTCGAGGTCTTCGTCCGTCAGCTCAAGAACAGGGCGTAAGTTTTCCAGCGTCTGCTGCAGGTTATCAACTTTCTCCGGCACCAGTTCTGCCTGATAGATGGTGCGGTTCAGTGCCAGCGGCGTGCCAGTGCGATCGTAGATAATGCCGCGGCTGGGCGCGACGGGCACCAGTTTAATGCGGTTCTGGTTGGAGCGGGTGCTGTAATCATCAAAGCGAAGAATCTGCAGATGGTAAAGGTTAACTACCAGTACTGAAGAGAGCAGTAAGATACCGACGAAGGCGATGAACGCCCGACGGACAAAGAGTTTCTGTTCGGCGCTGTAATCGCGAAAGGCGTTGCTTTGTAATTTCATCCGCTACTTGTCATGTCTGATGTGGGCTGATCGGTCATTCACGATGATAAGGATGATTAGTCGTTATACTCCAGGCCCGGTACAGACTTTCGGCCACCAGCACGCGCACCAGCGGATGAGGCAACGTCAATGCTGACAGTGACCAGCTCTGTTCTGCCGCCGCTTTACAGGCGGGAGCCAGGCCTTCAGGCCCGCCAATCAGCAGGCTGACATCGCGACCATCCAGCTTCCAGCGTTCAAGCTGCTGCGCCAGCTGCGGGGTTTCCCACGGTTGGCCAGGAATATCCAGCGTGACGATGCGATTGCCTTTGCCGACCGCCGCCAACATCGCTTCACCCTCTTTTTCAAGGATGCGTTTGATATCAGCATTTTTGCCGCGTTTACCTGCGGTGACTTCGGTCAGCTCAAACGGCATATCTTTCGGGAAGCGGCGCAGATATTCCATGAAACCGGTCTGCACCCAGTCGGGCATTTTTGTGCCGACGGCAACAAGTTGCAGTTTCACCGATTAGCCCCAGAGTTTTTCCAGCTCATACAGCTGGCGACTCTCTTCCTGCATCACATGTACGATGACATCACCCAGATCAACCACGACCCAGTCTGCCGCGCCTTTGCCTTCAATGCCTAATGGCATCAGGCCCGCTAAACGGGATTCCTGCTCAACGTGTTCTGCGATCGAAGTCACATGACGCGTGGAGGTGCCGGTGCAAATGATCATGAAATCGGTGATGCTGGATTTGCCCTGAACGTCAATGGTGACAATGTCCTGGCCTTTGAGATCATCAATCTTATCAATAACGAACTCTTGGAGTGCTTTACCTTGCAAAAGGTTCCCCTTGGAATCTGGTGGTATCGGGCTGGCTGTAAGCCCGGAGAGTGCAGCCAAAATTTAAGCGGCGCAGTATAGCATGCCCGGATCAGTCGCGATATAAGCCTTCGCGGTCGATATAGTCGATAACTGCCGCGGGCAACAGGTCGTCGCAGGGCTGGTTCTGATGGCGACGGCGACGGATTTCAGTCGCCGAAATGTCATAGAGTGGGGTTTCCGCCAGCCAGATATGGCCTGCGGGCTGCTGATGCAACTGCCGGATATCCTGAGCAAGGTGTTGTTCGAGCCAGTCCTGCATCTCCGGCGCGTCAAACCGGGTCGGATAGCCGGGGCGCTGGCACACCAGCAGATGACAAAGCGACAGCAGATCCTGCCAGCGATGCCATTTTGCTAAGCTCAGCAGGGAATCCTGACCAATAATAAAGCCCAGCGGCTGCGCGGCACCGCGTTCGGCGCGCCAGGCTTCCAGAGTGGTTACGGTCCAGGAGGGGGTGTCGCGCTCCAGCTCACGGGTATCGATCTCAAACAGCGGTAAGCCGCGGATCGCACATCGCAGCATCGCGACCCGCTGAACGGCGCTGGCTTCCGGTTGCGGACGATGCGGTGGCACATTATTGGGCAGCAGCGTGACACGCTGTAAGCCAGTCTGCTGAGCCAGCGCTTCGACCGGACGCAGATGACCAAAATGAATCGGGTCGAAGGTGCCACCGAACAGTGCGTGTAACTCAGACATGGGCAAAACTCGTCGGAAAAGCACGACTGCTGAGCAGCAGCGTCAGGGTCTGTAACTGCGGCCACACCGGCTGCCCATAGTCCTGCTTCAGGGTGATCTCAATCTGACTGAGCAGATGAATCGCGCGTTGCAGACGCGTGGCGTCCAGGCGTTGCAGTGCGTCGGTGAACAGCGCGCGACGGTTCTGCCAGATACGCTGCTGATCCATCAGGGTACGCAGCGGCTGCTGTGCCTGGTGGCGCTGCAGATGCAGCAGTGTCAGCAAATCGCGCTGCAGCGTACGCAGCAGAATCACGACCTCGCTCTCTTCTTTCTCCAGCTGATGCAGGATATGCAGCGCGCGACGGCTCTTACCCGCCAGCAGAGCATCCACCCAGTGGAAGGGGGTAAAGTGTGCGGCATCGCTGACTGCCTCTTCAACACGGGGCAGGGTCAGCTTGCCGTCAGGCCACTGCAGCGAGAGACGCTCCAGCGCCTGGGCCAGCGCCAGCAGATTACCTTCATAGCAGTAACACAACAGCTGCACAGCCGCGTCATCGACCGAGAGTTTCAGCGCCTTAGCGCGATTCACGACCCAGCGCGGCAGTTGCGCCTGTTCGGGCGTCTGGCAGGGCACTAAAACTGCAGAGGCGGACAACGCTTTAAACCAGGCGCTGTTTTCCTGCGCTTTGGTCAGCTTTGGCATCCGGCAGATCAGCAGAATATCGGCGTGCAGCAGATTAGAGAGCTTAACCAGCTGCTCGGCCATTGCGGCGTTGGGGCCATTCTCGGGGAATTGCAGCGTCATGGTCTGACGCTGCGCAAACAGACTCAGTGACTGACAGCTGACAAACAGGCTCTCCCAGTCAGTCTGGGCATCCAGCGTAAAACTAAAATGCTCTTCAAATCCCTGCGCGGTTGCGGCGGCACGGATGGCATCCGCACTCTCCTGCAACAGCAGCGGTTCGTTTCCGGCTAACAAATAACAGGCGCGCAGCCCCTCACGGAGCTGCGCGCTGAGTTGCTCAGGGTAAATCCTGATCATTGCAGGCTGGTAGCAGAGGAAGACGGTGCTTCCTGTGAACCCTGACCCGGAACCGGAATCACTGACGCCGGTAAGGTCTCTTTGTTGTTGATCTGTGCAGCATGCACGGTCAGCAGTTTACGTACCAGCTGTTCGGCAGCACGCTGACGCATCTCCTGCGTAATCAGCTCCTGCTCAGCATCTTTCGCCAGCGCAGCATTCGGGTTATCGAAGAATGAACGATAAACCGTGGTGCTGATTGGGTAGATTCCTTTGCCCGGCAACAGGACCTGCGCCGTAAGGGTCATGACCAGCTGATACTCAGCAGAGGTGCCGCTGATAAAGACCGATGCGGTGTTACGTCCCGACGCCTCAGGACCCAGACGCAGCGTCGGAATATCGGTGCGGTTCTGTTTAGTGTCTTCAACGATGGTGACATCGTTGATACGCAGTTGCTGACGCACGGTACGCGCCAGCGGTCCATACGGATCGCCGGTTGAAACAATCAGGGTTTTCAGTTCGCTGGGCACCTGCGTGGTGCCGCGCGGATGAAAACCACAGCCAGCGGTGATCACCACCGCCAGCATGACAAACAGCCTGATAATCGGATGTCGCACAGTTCCTCCTGAACTTAACCTACGACCAGGTTAAGCAGTTTGCCCGGTACATAAATGACTTTACGGATAGTCACGCCGTCCAGATACTTCGCCACCAGATGCTCCTGCGCAGCGCGTGCCTGAACCTGTTCCTGTGTTGCATCGGCAGGTACGGTAATTTTGCCACGCACTTTACCGTTCACCTGCACCACGACCAGCAGTGAATCTTCAACCATAGCGGCTTCATCAGCCACCGGCCAGCTCGCTTCGTCGATGGTGCCTTCGCCACCCAGCGTCTGCCACAGAACATAGCAGGCGTGCGGGGTAAACGGATAGAGCAGCCGGACGATAGCCAGCAGCGCTTCCTGCATCAGAGCGCGATCCTGCTCGCTTTCCTGCGGGGCACGCGCCAGTTTGTTCATCAGCTCCATAATCGCTGCAATGGCGGTGTTGAAGGTCTGACGACGACCAATATCATCCGCCACTTTGGCGATGGTTTTGTGCAGGTCACGACGCAGCGATTTCTGCTCGTCATTCAGGCTCTTCACATCCAGCGCCACGGTCGCACCCTGTGAGGTGTGCTCGTAGACCAGCTTCCAGACACGCTTCAGGAAGCGGTTAGCCCCTTCAACGCCCGACTCCTGCCACTCCAGCGTCATATCTGCCGGTGAAGCAAACATCATGAACAGACGCACGGTATCCGCGCCGTAACGCTCAACCATCAGCTGTGGGTCGATGCCGTTGTTTTTCGACTTCGACATTTTACTCATGCCCGCGTAGATCACTTCGCGGCCCTGCGTATCCACCGCTTTAACAATGCGGCCTTTCTCGTCACGCTCAACCTCAACGTCAACCGGTGAAACCCAGTTACGCTCGCCGTTGTTACCGAGGTAGTAGAAGGCGTCAGCCAGCACCATGCCCTGGCAAAGCAGACGTTTGGCTGGCTCATTGGAATTCACCAGGCCCGCGTCACGCAGCAGCTTGTGGAAGAAGCGGAAATACATCAGGTGCATGATGGCGTGTTCAATACCACCCACATACTGATCGACCGGCAGCCAGTAGTTTGCCGCAGCCGGATCCAGCATGCCTTCCTTGTAGCTGGCGCAGGTATAGCGCGCGTAGTACCAGGAGGACTCCATGAAGGTGTCGAAGGTGTCGGTTTCACGCAGAGCAGGCTGGCCATTTACGGTGGTTTTCGCCCACTCCGGATCCGCTTTGATCGGGCTGGTAATGCCATCCATCACCACATCTTCCGGCAGGATCACCGGCAGCTGGTCTTCAGGTGTCGGCATTACGGTGCCATCTTCCAGCGTGACCATTGGGATTGGTGCGCCCCAGTAGCGCTGACGGGAAACACCCCAGTCGCGCAGACGGTAGTTCACTTTACGCACGCCCACGCCTTTTGCCGCCAGAGAATCTGCAATGGCGGTAAACCCTGCGGCGTGATCCAGACCGTTGAACTCACCTGAGTTAAACAGCGCGCCTTTGTCGGTCATTGCTGCGGCGCTGACGTCAGGAATAGAGCCATCCAGGTTGAGTACCACTGGCTTGATCGCCAGATCGTATTTAGTGGCAAATTCCCAGTCGCGCTGGTCGTGCGCCGGGACCGCCATGACTGCGCCGGTACCATATTCCATCAGCACGAAGTTAGCGACCCATACAGGGAGAAGCTCGCCGGTCAGCGGATGAATAACAGACAGGCCGGTCGCCATGCCTTTCTTCTCCATGGTCGCCATATCGGCTTCGGCCACTTTGGTATTGCGGCATTCAGCGATAAAGTCAGCCAGTGCCGGGTTGTTCACCGACGCCTGGGTTGCCAGCGGATGACCTGCCGCAACGGCAACATAGGTTGCGCCGATAAAGGTATCCGGGCGGGTAGTGTAGACGGTGACTTTCTCTTCGCTGTCAGCCACGTCGAACGTGATTTCGACGCCTTCAGAACGGCCAATCCAGTTACGCTGCATGGTTTTGACCTGCTCAGGCCACTCTTCCAGCGTATCCAGATCGTTCAGCAGCTCTTCCGCATAATCAGTGATTTTGATAAACCACTGCGGGATCTCTTTGCGCTCAACTTTAGTGTCGCAGCGCCAGCAGCAGCCATCGATCACCTGCTCGTTCGCCAGCACCGTCTGATCGTTCGGGCACCAGTTCACGGCGGAAGTTTTTTTATAGACCAGGCCTTTCTCATACAGTTTAGTGAAGAACCACTGTTCCCAGCGATAGTACTCTGGCTGGCAGGTCGCCAATTCACGACTCCAGTCATAGCCAAAGCCCAGCAGTTTAAGCTGGTTTTTCATGTAGGCGATGTTGTCGTATGTCCAGGGGGCCGGTGCGGTGTTGTTTTTAACCGCAGCGCCTTCCGCAGGCAGGCCGAAAGCATCCCAGCCAATCGGCTGTAGTACGTTTTTGCCGAGCATACGCTGATAACGCGCGATTACGTCGCCGATGGTGTAGTTACGAACGTGGCCCATATGCAGGCGGCCAGAAGGATAGGGCAACATGGAGAGGCAATAGTATTTCTCTTTACCTTCCTGCTCAGTCACTTTAAACGTTTCGTTTTCATCCCAGTGTTGCTGCACACGGGATTCAATCTCTTCCGGGCGGTATTGCTCTTGCATGGCTGCCTGTGGTCCTTTATGAATAACATTTTTCGGGCTCTACGATCCGCATAGCATACCCATAAGGCCGCGTATCAACAACACTTCCCACTTTTGCTGGCACGATTTCTGCTGAAAGCGTCAGCCTCTTCACCCTTTTGTAATTCACTGTACAGACGACACGGCAAAAGCCGCATTGCGACTAAACTTAATTCAGCGAGGGTCTGCATAAAGGAGAATAAAATGAATAAAGTAGCTCAGGAATATCGCGAGTCGTTAGCCGTACTGACCGAACGTCTCCGTCAGGGCGATCGTAACCTTGATGAGCTGATTGCCGGGCGACGCAGCCAGTTACGGGTGCGCGATGACATGACGGAAGAAGAGATTGATCAGGCGCTGAGCTCGGTGCGCCGTGATTTGGGCGAGTTTGCACGCAGTTATACCGATGTGGAAGAGCCGCTGGCGGATTCACTGTTTATGCGCATTATTCGTGAGAGCGTCTGGAAAGAGCTGGCGGATATCACCGATAAAAGTCAGCTGGAGTGGCGCGAAGTCTTCCAGGATCTGCATCATCACGGTGTGTATCAGAGCGGAGAAGTGGTGGGGCTGGGCAATCTGGTGTGTGAGAAGTGTCAGTTTACCCGGGCGATCTATACGCCGGAAACCCTGTCGCGCTGTCCGGAATGCGGCAACGACCAGTTTCAGCGTCAGCCTTTTGAACCCTGATAACAACAACGATGCGGGCCACTCAGGTGACCCGCATAGGTTATTTAGTGCAGAATTTTAGCGAGGAAATCTTTCGCGCGGTCAGACTGTGGGTTATTAAAGAAGTCATCTTTATTGGTGTCTTCAATAATTTTCCCTTCGTCCATGAAGATCACGCGATTGGCCACTTTACGGGCAAAGCCCATCTCGTGTGTTACCACCATCATCGTCATTCCCTCCTGCGCCAGCTCAACCATCACATCCAGCACTTCGTTGATCATTTCCGGATCCAGCGCGGAGGTCGGTTCATCAAACAGCATCGCGATAGGATCCATGCAGAGCGCACGTGCAATCGCCACGCGCTGCTGCTGACCGCCGGAGAGCTGGCCAGGAAACTTCTCGGCATGCGCTGACAGTCCCACACGCTTCAGCAGTTTCAGCCCTTTATCGCGAGCCGCCGCTTTGTCACGCTTCAGCACTTTTACCTGCGCCAGCACCAGGTTGTTGATAATGCTCAGATGGGGGAACAGCTCGAAGTGCTGGAACACCATCCCGACCTGACTGCGAAGCTGCGCAAGGTTGGTTTTTTTGTTATTCACCTCGGTGCTGTTGACCGCAATCACGCCCTGCTGAACCGGCTCAAGTCCGTTCACCGTTTTGATCAGCGTCGATTTACCGGAGCCGGACGGCCCGCAGACCACCACTACCTCACCGGTTTTGACCTCGGTTGAGCAGTCGGTCAGCACCTGAAAGTGACCATACCACTTAGAAACATTTTTCAGGCTAATCATTTAAACCGTCCTTTTTCTTTTCAGATAGCTGACCAACAGCGATGCGCTCAGGCTGATAACGAAGTAGACCAGACCTGCAAACAGAACCATTTCAACCTGGGTGCCGTCGCGCTCACCAATGGTGGACGCGGTACGGAAGAAGTCCGCCAGGCTTAAGACATAGACCAGCGAGGTATCCTGGAACAGCACGATACCCTGCGTCAGTAACAGCGGAACCATGGCGCGGAACGCCTGCGGCAGGATGATCAGGCGCATTGCCTGCCACTGTGTCATACCCAGCGCCAGCGCGGCGTTGCCCTGTCCACGCGAAATACTGATGATGCCGGCACGAATGATTTCGGAGTAGTAGGCCGCTTCAAACAGCGAAAAGGCGACCATGGCGGAAATCAGCCGGATATCGGTTTTCGGCGACAGGCCCAGCACCTGCTGCAGGAAACTCGGCACCACCAGATAGAACCACAGCAGCACCATCACCAGCGGCACCGAGCGGAACAGGTTGACGTAGATTTTGGCGAACCAGCTAACGGGCTTAAAGCTCGACAGACGCATCACCGCCAGCAGGGTGCCCCACAGAATGCCGAAGACCACGGCGGTAATGGTGATCTTGAAGGTAATCACTAAGCCGTTAAGCAGATAGGGCAGGCTGGGGGTAATCGAACTCCAGTCAAAGTCGTACATTACTTGCCTCCCGCATTGCCTGGCAGCCGGACTTTGCGCTCGACCAGACTCATCAACAACATAATTACCAGGTTAATCGCGACATAGGCCAGCGTAATGGCGGTAAAGGATTCATAGGCGTGAGCAGAATAGTCGAGCAGTTTGCCCGCCTGCGCCGCCATATCGACCAGACCAATGGTGGAGGCGATAGCGGAGTTCTTCACCAGGTTCAGCATTTCCGAGGTCATCGGCGGCACAATCACGCGATACGCATTCGGCAGCAGGACATAGCGATAGGTCTGCGGCAGCGTTAGTCCCATCGCCAGACCGGCATTTTTCTGTCCTGCCGGCAGTGACTGAATGGCTGCGCGCACCTGCTCGCAGACGCGGGCGGCGGTAAACAGGCCAAGACAGATCATTGAAGAGAGGAAGAACTGAATGTTGGGGTCCAGCTCCGACTTAAACCACATGCCAAGCTTTTCGCCCACCAGTTCGGGCGCGACCAGATACCAGAAGAAGAACTGGACGATCAGCGGGATATTACGAAATAGTTCAACATAGCAGGTGCCAATGGTCGACAGCAGGCGATTCGGCACGGTGCGCAGAATGCCGAAAAATGAACCCACGCAGAAGGCGATAATCCAGGCACAGCAGGAGACGGCGATCGTCACCTGAAAACCGGACCACAGCCAGCCGAGGTAGGTCGTGTTACCGAACGGGGCCTGTTCGAGGAATATGCCCCAGTTCCAATCGATACCCATAACGAGCTCCGGAAAAAAAGGGTAGCTAAGCTACCCTGAAGATTGATGAACGGCGTTTTATTTCCTGACTCAGGGGAACGACCCGTGTCAGTCTGTCTGTCCATGCCGCGGTTTCAGCAATCGAGAGGGCAGCCAGGCCGCCCTTGTTATACCCGCCGTCTTTCAGGCATTTTTGTTGGCTATGTTCACTCATCCAAATGCCTTACCTGAGTAAGTTCACCGGGATGCATTCTCCTGCCGCCTCAATGCAATCTGAGATCCATTGGGTATTTTTTTGTTAATTCAGTGCTTTGTCATTTGGCGTTTTGAACAGGGCTTTCATGTCATCAGAGAGTTCAAAGTTCATGTTCAGATTCTTTGGTGGAATCGGCTGTTTGAACCAGGTATCGAACCATTTTTCTGCCTGACCAGAGGTCTGGGCTTTAGCAATGGTTTCATCGACCAGCGCTTTAAACTGCGGATCATCTTTACGCAGCATGCAGCCATAGGCCTCTTTTGACTGTGGCGTACCTAAAATTTCCCAGTTATCCGGCTTTTTGGCTTTGGCGCGTTCGCCGGCCAGCAGAGCATCATCCATCATGAAAGCCACGGCACGACCGGTTTCCAGCGTACGGAAAGAGTCACCGTGATCTTTGGCGCTGATGATGCGCATATCCAGTTTCTGTTCGTCATTGAGTTTATGCAGCAGCACTTCAGAGGTGGTTCCTGAAGTCACGACCACGGTTTTGCCTTTCAGATCGGCGAAGTCTTTGATCGGGCCATCTTTTTTAACCAGCAGACGGGTGCCGATGACAAAAATGGTGTCAGAGAACGCGGCCTGTTTCTGGCGCTCAAGGTTGTTGGTAGTGGAGCCACACTCATAATCGTAGGTGCCGTTTTGCAGCAGCGGAATACGGTTTTGTGAGGTGATCGGAATCATTTTGACCTGCAGGTCCGGCTTTTTCAGCTTCGCTTTAATGGCTTCCACAATGGCGTTTGAGTAAGCCTGTGAATAGCCGACGACTTTTTGCTGGTTGTCATAGTAAGAAAAGGGAACTGATGATTCGCGATGCCCGACCACAATGACGCCATTGTCATTGATCTTCTTCAGGGTGCCGCTGAGATCTTCCGCCTGGGCCGCTCCCGCCGCTGCGCTGATCAGCAGAAGAGATAATGCCACTTTGCGTAGTTGCATGTTCCAACTCCTTCGTATGAAAAAGGCCCAGGCTATTACCTGTGCTGATTATGATGTTGTGTCTGTTTTTTGCTGCGTTTCTGCTCATTCTGCGGGTTAAATGGGCGCAGAAGAGTCACTAACATAGCGGATTGTTAACGCAATGAAACAAAAAAGTTTCTTTTTTGCGAGGCGATCCGCACCAAAAAAAGGCAAATATCTTGTGCTGCGCGTTAACGGTGCAGCAGAGGCGACTGTTTTGGTGCAACCGGCCAGGCGTCGGCGCCTGCAATCCGCCTGTTGGCGAAAAACAGTGAAACATTCTGCAATCATCGTGCCAGAAAGCGGTACAGGGCGAGAAAGGCAGCAGAGTATGTGGTCGGGGGAGTGAGATATACCGGGGAGCGAGCAAAGAAAAAGGCGAAGCCTGCGCTTCGCCTTTAAGGATCGGATAGATTACCGGCGTCGACGCAGCAGAGCTATCAACGCCGCCAGCAGCGTCAGTGACCAGACTGGCCAGATGCCCGTCCGCGCATACGGGGTTTCCCCCTGCGTCGGCGTGACCTTGCTGGTCAGCACATCGCGGGTAAACTGCGGCAGCATCGCTTCCACATCACCACTGGCATTGACCACCGCCGTCACGCCGTTGTTGGTGCTGCGCAACAGCGGACGTCCCAGCTCCAGCGCCCGCATCCTTGCCATCTGGAAGTGCTGCCACGGGCCGATTGAGTGACCAAACCAGGCATCGTTCGAAACGGTCAGCAGGAAGTTAGTGTCGGGATGGAAGTTGGCCCGCACCTGTTCACCGAGCACAATCTCATAACAGATGGCGCTGGTCAGGTTATAGCCCGCCACGCTGAGTTGCGGCTGGAGATAGTTGCCACGGCTGAAGGCTGACATGGGCAGATCGAAGAACGGGGCCAGCGGACGCAGCAGATCGGCCAGCGGCACAAATTCGCCAAACGGCACCAGATGATTCTTCTGGTAACGATTGCCGCTGAAGTAGTTGTACGGCGTTTTGCCGCCCAGCACGATCACGGTGTTGTAGTCGTGATAACGATTCTGCTCCAGCCGGGAGTCAACGATGCCGGTGACCAGCGAACTGCCGCGCTCACGCAATTCGTCATCCAGCGAACGCAGGAACGGCTGCTGATTACTTTCCAGATCGGTTATCGCCGATTCAGGCCAGATAATAATCGGCGCTTTACCCATCAGCGGCTGGCTCAGACCGTTATAGATGCGCAGGGTCGTGAGCAGTTGCTGCGGGTCCCACTTCATCGACTGCGGGATATTTCCCTGTACCAGCGCCACGTCGACAGCACGCTCCGGCATTGGCTGAACCCACTGGATGTAGCGCAGCGGCCACGGCAGAGCCAGCAGCAGCAACGCGGCCACCAGACTTCTGACGTTGCGCTGCTGGAGGGCATAAGCCAGCAGGCCTGCAATGACCATCAGCAGGAAGGTCAGGGTCTCGACGCCCGCCAGCGGGGCCAGGCCTTTTAACGGACCGTCGATCTGGCTGTAACCAAACTGCAGCCACGGGAAGCCGGTCAGCACCCAGCCGCGCAGAAACTCAGTCATCTGCCACAATGCCGGTGCTGCCAGCGCCATGCGCCATAGCGTCGTGCGCGGCCAGAGGCGATTCAGTACGCCCGCAAACAGCGCCGGATAGACCGCCAGATAGGCCGCCAGCAGCGCCACGATAAAGACATTGACCGGACCAGGCATGCCGCCAAAGGTGGCAACACTGACATAGACCCAGTTAATGCCGCTGCCGAACAGACCCACTCCCCACACAAAGCCTATCGCCGTGGCCTGCGGGCTTGAGCGGTTCAGGGTCAGCAGTTGTAAACCGCACAGCGAGAGCAGGGCGGCAGGCCAGAAATCGTAAGGAGAGAAGGCGAGGGTGCCCAGTGCACCCGTTATTAAAGCCAGCAGCAGGCGAACCCGCTGCCGCGGGTAGAGTGAGGCTAAAGCCATAGACTTATTCGTCTTCCAGTTGGGGTTGTGGCGAATTTTCCGGAATAGTCACGTGAACCTGGATGATGCGGCGGCTGTCAGCCATCGCCACCTTGAACTGGTAACCCTCAATCTCGATGCTTTCACCGCGAGCGGGCAGATGGCCGAAGCCCTGCATGACCAGACCACCAATGGTGTCGACTTCATCATCACTGAACTGTGTGCCAAATACCTCATTGAAATCTTCAATGGCGGTCAGTGCGCGCACCGTGAAGGTATGACGGTTGAGCTGACGGATATCACGATCTTCTTCATCGTCATACTCATCTTCAATCTCACCCACGATCAGCTCAAGAATGTCTTCGATAGTGACCAGGCCAGAGACACCACCAAACTCATCAATAACAATCGCCATGTGATAACGCTGTGAGCGGAACTCTTTCAGCATCCGGTCAACACGTTTACTTTCAGGCACCACCACCGCAGGACGCAGCACTTTCTCAATGCTGAACGGTTCTGATTCACTGCTCATAAACGGCAGCAGATCTTTCGCCATCAGAATCCCTTCCACATGATCTTTGTCTTCGCTGATCACCGGGAAGCGGGAATGCGCAGAGTCGATAATGACATCCAGACACTCTTCGAGGCTCTGATTACGTTTCAGGGTGATCATTTGCGAACGCGGGATCATGATGTCACGCACGCGCTGCTCCGCAATATCCAGAACCCCTTCGAGCATGTCGCGGGTGTCCTGGTCAATCAGCTCTTTGTTATTCGAGTCGCGGATCAGCTCCAGGAGCTCATCACGGTTTTTTGGTTCACCGTGAAAGAGTTGGTTGATCAACAGGGAGAAAAATCCCTTTTTACTACTGGGTGCATCGCTGTTTTGAGAATGGTCGTCGCTCATGGCGGTTTTTAAAGATCTCTCTGGTGAGGAATGGGGGCTGTCAGCAAACCGTGCTGACAGCCGGATTGCCTGAATTCAGGATTCAGGCGTCTTCTTTCTCCGAAATGTACGGATCAGGATACCCAAGAGCAAGCATTATCTCGGTCTCCAGTCCTTCCATCTCGTCAGCTTCGTCATCTTCAATATGGTCGTAACCCAGCAGATGGAGCGTACCGTGTACCACCATGTGTGCCCAGTGGGCTTCAACGCTTTTTCCCTGTTCTGCCGCTTCCTGCTCAACCACCTGACGGCAGATGATCAGATCGCCCAGCAGCGGCAGCTCAATGCCCGGCGGCGCTTCAAACGGGAAGGAGAGGACGTTGGTTGGCTTATCTTTGCCACGATAAGTCAGATTAAGCTCATGACTTTCCGCTTCATCAACCAGACGTACTGTGACTTCGCTTTCGGGCTGGAAAGGGGTCACAGCCGCTGAGAGCCAGCGGTGAAACTGGCGTTCATCAGGCAGATCAGCGGTGTTATCACAGGCGACCTGCAGGTCGAGAATCACCTCGCTCATTTGCTCTCCTGCGTGGCGCTCTGTGCTGCCAGCGCTTCACGTTTACGCTCTTCTGCCTGCTGGTCACGGCGGGTCTGATCGGCGGCTTCCCAGGCTTCATAAGCGGTGACAATGCGGGCAACGACCGGATGGCGCACCACATCTTCGCTGTGGAAGAAGTTAAAGCTGATCTCTTCCACGTCTGCCAGCACCTCGATAGCATGACGCAGGCCCGACTTGACGTGACGCGGCAGGTCGATCTGGGTGACGTCACCGGTTATGACCGCTTTGGAGTTAAAGCCGATGCGCGTCAGAAACATCTTCATCTGCTCGATGGTGGTGTTCTGGCTTTCATCAAGAATGATGAACGCATCGTTCAGGGTTCGACCGCGCATGTAAGCTAGCGGGGCAACTTCAATAACGTTGCGCTCCATCAGCTTTTCAACGCGCTCGAAGCCGAGCATTTCAAACAGCGCATCGTAGAGCGGACGCAGATAAGGGTCGACTTTCTGGCTCAGGTCGCCTGGCAGGAAGCCGAGCTTTTCACCCGCTTCGACGGCAGGGCGGGTCAGCATGATGCGGCGAATCTCCTGACGTTCCAGCGCATCCACCGCTGCGGCCACCGCCAGATAGGTTTTACCGGTACCGGCCGGGCCGACACCAAAGGTAATGTCGTGGTCGAGCACATTCGCGATGTACTGGGCCTGATTTGGCGTGCGCGGTTTGATCACACCACGCTTGGTCTTAATGTTGACCGCTTTACCGTACTCCGGCACGCTTTCAGCGGTTTGCTCCAGTACCCGGCTCTCTTTAATCGCCAGGTGAATCTGGTCAGGCTCAATATCCGGAATCTCACCACGCATCGGCGCGGTATCGACATACAGGGTCTTCAGAATATCTGCGGCGGCATTAACGCAAAGTGGGCGTCCCACCAGCTTAAAGACGTTGTCGCGACGATTGATCTCAATGCCCAGACGACGCTCAAGCTGTTTCACATTATCGTCGAAAGGCCCGCACAGGCTCATCAGACGACGGTTATCAGCCGGTTCAAGGGCAATTTCACGAGTTTCGATATTCAAACGAATCCTTTGGGTCACTCAGGGCCAGTTATGGGATGTGTCTGACGCACCGTTGGGCTTAACCGGATGCACCATAACGAAATTATTTATGCCGTAACGCCTGGGCGCAAGCTTAAGGAGAGATATTTGGGCAACACTTTCAGAAACCAAGTGCCGCGGCGTGAAATTGGCGGCAACGCAATGCGCGCTGCCGCTCAATATAGCAGGTATCACGGCTGGAACAGACCCACGCCGATTTCGTTTTCTTTGCGGGTACGGGCAATCACGGATGCCGGGCTTTGCGCCATACGCAGGCCCATCTCTTCTTCAGTACGCACCAGCCTGCCGCGCAGCGAGTTGGTGTAGACATCGACAATTTCAACATCTACAAAGTGGCCAATCATCTCAGGCGTGCCTTCAAAATTGACCACACGGTTATTTTCGGTGCGGCCAGAGACTTCCATGACGTTCTTGCGGGAGATGCCTTCCACCAGAATACGCTGCACGGTGCCGAGCATGCGGCGACTGATCGCCTGCGCCTGCTGGTTAATGCGGTCCTGCAGGATCCACAGACGCTGCTTTTTCTCCTCTTCGCTGACATCATCCGGCAGGTCAGCGGCGGGTGTGCCGGGACGGGCAGAGTAGATAAAGCTGAAGCTGACGTCGAAATTGATGTCGGCGATGAGCTTCATGGTCTGCTCAAAATCCTGCCGGGTTTCTCCGGGGAAGCCAATGATGAAGTCGGAGCTGATCTCAATGTCCGGGCGCGCCGCGCGCAGCTTGCGGATGATCGCCTTATATTCCAGCGCGGTATGCGCGCGCTTCATCAGTGTCAGAATACGGTCTGCGCCACTCTGAACCGGCAGATGCAGGAAACTCACCAGCTCCGGGGTATCGCGATAGACATCAATGATGTCATCGGTGAACTCAATCGGATGGCTGGTGGTGAAACGAATGCGATCGATACCGTCGATAGCGGCGACCAGGCGCAGCAGCTCAGCGAAGGTACAGATCTCACCATCAAAGGTGGCACCACGGTAAGCGTTAACATTCTGACCCAACAGGTTAACTTCACGCACGCCCTGCGCCGCCAGCTGGGCGATCTCCAGCAGTATGTCATCGCTGGGACGGCTCACTTCCTCACCACGGGTGTAAGGCACCACGCAGAAAGTACAATATTTGTTGCAGCCTTCCATAATGGAGACAAAGGCTGTCGGGCCTTCTGCACGCGGTTCCGGCAGGCGGTCAAATTTCTCAATTTCCGGGAAGCTGATGTCGACTACGGGGCTTTTGGTACCGCGCACGGTGTTGATCATCTCCGGCAGGCGGTGCAGTGTCTGCGGACCAAACACAATATCTACGCAGGGCGCACGCTGACGAATATGATCGCCTTCCTGCGACGCCACACAGCCACCCACGCCGATAATCACATCCGGGTTGCGCTCTTTGAGTTTTCTCCAGCGTCCCAGCAGATGAAATACCTTCTCCTGCGCTTTCTCACGAATGGAGCAGGTGTTAAGCAGCAGAATATCCGCCTCTTCAGGGACCTCGGTCAGCGTATAGCCGTGCGTACTGTTCAGCAGATCAGACATCTTGGATGAATCATACTCATTCATCTGACATCCCCAGGTTTTGATATGCAGTTTTTTTGTCATCGCGCTAGCCATTGATTCAGTGCAGTGAAGTGAGGGGCGCGTATTGTAATGCTTTGATGCTGTGGTGACCAGTCTGAGGGCTTTTCTGCCAGCCATCGGGTTTTCCGGTACACTTTGCTCTATTCAGACCCGCGATGCGCAGGCTGGCGGGAATAAGAGAGGGAGTTAAGCAATGCAGGGTAATCAGTTTGATGTCGTGATTGTCGGCGGTGGCATGGTCGGTGCTGCGCTGGCCTGTGGACTGACACAGCAACATTTTCGCGTGGCGGTGATTGAGCGTGCTGAACCCGCGCCGTTTGATGCCGACAGCGATCCCGATCTGCGAATTTCAGCGATCGGATCCTCCTCGGTGGCGTTGCTGAAGCAGCTCAACGTCTGGCCGCGGGTCGAAGCGATGCGCAGCGCACCCTATCGCAGACTGGAAACCTGGGAGTGGCAGACGGCGCAGGTGAGTTTTGATGCTGCCTCGCTGGGCTTGCCTGAACTGGGCTTTATGGTTGAGAACAGCGTGCTTCAGCGGGCGTTATGGGAGGAGATGCAGTCGCTGGGCGTGACCTGCTATTGCCCGGCCACGCTGGAAAACCTGCAGCCAGAAAATGGCGGCTGGCGCGTCGACCTTAACGACGGCGTGGCCTTGCATACCCGGCTGGTGATTGGTGCAGATGGCGCAAACTCGCAGGTGCGGCAGATGGCCGGGATCGGGATTCATGGCTGGAGCTATGCGCAGTCCTGCCTGCTGATCAGCGTGACCTGCGACCATCCGGCAGGGGATGCGACCTGGCAGCACTTTACGCCGCAGGGACCACGTGCCTTCCTGCCGCTGTATGGCAATCGGGCCTCGCTGGTCTGGTATGACGCGCCCGCAAGAGTCCGTCAGCTGCAGGCGATGCCGATAGCCCAGCTGGAGAAAGAGATCGCCAGCCACTTCCCGGCGCGGCTGGGACGGTTCAAAGCCCATGCGGCGGGCGGCTTCCCGCTGGTGCGCCGTCACGCTTCACGCTATGTCCTTCCGGGGCTGGCGCTGGTGGGTGATGCTGCGCATACCATTAACCCGCTGGCCGGGCAGGGCGTGAATCTGGGGTATCGCGATATTGATGCGTTGATTGATGTGCTGGTAAGCGCGCGCGGTGCAGCGGAGGACTGGGCGTCAGAGCGGGTATTACAGCGCTATCACCGTCAGCGTCGCAAAGACAATATGCTGATGCAGGGCGGGATGGATCTCTTTTACTTTGCCTTCAGCAACCAGCTGGCACCGCTGAGGTTTGCGCGAAATCTCGGGCTGATTGCCGCTGAACATTCTGGCGTACTGAAGCGGCAGGTATTGCGTTACGCGCTGGGGCTATAGTCGCTTACGCGTTCAGGCTCGCCGCAGGGCGGGCCAGTAATCAGGATGGTGGAGAAGGGACAAAAACAACAAAGCCCGCAAAAGCGGGCCTGGTTGTGCAATTTGGCTGGGGTGCAGGGATTCGAACCCCGGAATGCTGGTATCAGAAACCAGTGCCTTACCGCTTGGCGACACCCCAATAATGGGTTTTTCAAATTGTCTTTGTATGGCTGGGGTGCAGGGATTCGAACCCCGGAATGCTGGTATCAGAAACCAGTGCCTTACCGCTTGGCGACACCCCAATTATATGGTGGCTACGACGGGAATCGAACCTGTGACCCCAGCATTATGAGTGCTGTGCTCTAACCAGCTGAGCTACGTAGCCAAATTGTACTGCATTTCAATGATGGCTGGGATACCTGGATTCGAACCAGGGAATGCCGGTATCAAAAACCGGTGCCTTACCGCTTGGCGATATCCCATTCGTCCGTTCTCAGCATACAAGAATCATCGAAATTGGCTGGGATACCTGGATTCGAACCAGGGAATGCCGGTATCAAAAACCGGTGCCTTACCGCTTGGCGATATCCCATCCACGCTGCCGAATAATGAAATGGTGCGGGAGGCGAGACTTGAACTCGCACACCTTGCGGCGCCAGAACCTAAATCTGGTGCGTCTACCAATTTCGCCACTCCCGCAAAAAAAGATGGTGGCTACGACGGGAATCGAACCTGTGACCCCAGCATTATGAGTGCTGTGCTCTAACCAGCTGAGCTACGTAGCCATCTTTTTTTCGCGTTACCTTCATCGGCGTTGCGGGGCGCATTATGCGGAGTTGACCAGACAGCGTCAACAAGTTTTTTACCGTTTTTTGCCAGATAATCGCTGTTTGACTGGCTTATAACCAGCCTGGCGGTTTATTCGGCAATTTTTCAGTGAATACAACGCTAATCGTAAAAAAAATGGGCCATAACCGGCCCATTCTGGTGGCTTTCTGTCGGCTTATTTATAGGCTGACTGATGCACACCCACGGCACGTCCGGAAGGATCGTCCATGTTTTTAAACGCTTCATCCCATTCAATCGCTTTGGCAGACGAACAGGCGACGGATGGACCGCCTGGCACACACTCTGCCGCACTGGCTAACGGGAACAGCTCTTCGAAAATCTCACGATAGAGATAAGCTTCTTTCGAACCCGGCGTGTTGAACGGGAAGCGGAAATGGGCGGTTGCCAGCTGCTGGTCGCTGATTTGCTTCGCGGCCACTTCCTTGAGTGAGTCGATCCAGCTATAACCCACACCATCAGAGAACTGCTCTTTCTGACGCCACGCTACGCTCTCTGGCAGGTAAGAGGAGAAACATTCACGCAGAATGTGCTTCTCCATTTTACCGTTGCTGCCACACATTTTGTCGGCAGGGTTGATACGCATTGCCACATCCAGGAATTTTTTATCCAGGAAGGGTACGCGGGCTTCAACGCCCCAGGCGGACATCGCTTTGTTGGCGCGGGCGCAGTCAAACATATGCAGCGCCTGCAGTTTACGCACGTTTTCTTCGTGGAACTCTTTGGCGTTTGGCGCTTTATGGAAGTAGAGATAGCCGCCAAACACTTCATCTGCACCTTCACCCGACAGCACCATCTTAATACCCATCGCTTTGATCTTACGCGACATCAAGTACATCGGCGTAGAGGCGCGAATGGTGGTAACGTCATAGGTTTCAATGTGATAAATCACATCGCGAATCGCATCCAGACCTTCCTGCACGGTGAAATGAATTTCGTGATGCACGGTGCCCAGATGTTCCGCCACGGTTTTCGCCGCTTTTAAATCGGGTGAACCTTCCAGTCCGACCGCGAAGGAGTGCAGCTGCGGCCACCACGCATCACTTTTATCCTGATCTTCAACCCGTTTCGCCGCAAAACGCTTGGTCACGGCTGAAATGATAGAGGAGTCCAGACCGCCTGACAGCAGCACGCCATAAGGGACATCTGACATCAGGTGGCTTTTCACCGACTCTTCCAGCGCATGTTTCAGGCCAGCCGCATCTGTGGTGTTGTGTTCAACGTTTTTGTATTCCATCCAGTCACGCTGCCAGTAACGACGGATTTCGCCATCGGTGCTGGAGAGGTAGCTTCCCGGCGGGAACTCTTTGATCGAACGGCAGGCCGGTACCAGCGCTTTCATTTCTGACGCAACAAACAGGTTGCCGTGCTCATCGTTACCCATGTAAAGCGGAATGATGCCAATATGGTCGCGGCCAATCAGATACGATTTCTTAACGCTGTCATAGAGGATAAAGGCGAACATGCCTTCCAGCTCATCAAGGAAATCGACACCTTTCTCCTGATAGAGCGCCAGAATCACTTCACAGTCAGAACCGGTCTGAAATTCGTAGCGATCGCTGAGTTCAGCGCGCAGTGCCTGATGGTTGTAAATCTCGCCGTTAACGGCCAGTACGTGGGTGTGATCGGCGTTGTACAGTGGCTGTGCGCCGTTGTTAACGTCAACAATTGAGAGGCGTTCATGCGCCAGAATAGCCTTGTCATCTGCATAGACACCTGACCAGTCCGGGCCGCGATGACGCATTAAACGTGAACATTCCAGCGCTTTTTTGCGCAGCTCAACAGGATCGGTTTTCAGATCCAGCACACCAAAAATTGAACACATAACTGACTCCTAATCTCACCTTACGGCGATGTTATCTTTTGCGTTTGTCCGGCAGCCTGACGCTGCGTGATAGATAAGAAAATGCGCTATTTGGTGCATTCAATGCAAGAGGAATCGTGATTTACTGATAAAAATATTGCTCACATGGCAATAAAATTGAATAAACGACAATTTAAATGTTGTTTTGTTGTTGGATCGGCAATGAAATGGCGTTTGTGAGTAAAAAACAGGCAGCGAAAGTAGGCGGGACCATGAAAAAAAGGGGGGACGCATCACAGATTAAACGGATGCGTCATAAGAAAAATGAATCAGAACAGGTCAATATCGGCAACAGAAGGGTAGATCCAGTCCGGACGGAACGGCATGGCATCGATATCGCTCAGCGTCGAGACGCCTGACAGCACCAGTACTGTCTCCAGACCTGCCTGGAAACCGGCGAGAATATCGGTTCGCAGGTTATCACCCACAATGACCGTCTCTTCCGAGTGAGCCTGCATTTTATTCAGCGCGGCGCGCATGATGTAAGGGCTGGGTTTGCCCACCACAAACGGGCTACGGCCTGAGATCTTCTCAATCCCGGCGCAGAGCGCGCCACAGGCGGGTATAAAGCCACGCGCGTGTGTATCGGGGTTGGTGGCGATAAAGCGCGCGCCGTTAGCGACGAAGAAGGCCGCTTTGTGCATCATGTCCCAGTTGAACGAACGCGTCTCCCCGACAATGACAAAATCGGGATTCACATCCGTAATGGTAAAACCCGCTTTATAGAGCTCATGAATCAGCGCGCCTTCACCAATGACATAGGCCTTTTTACCCTCCTGACGACGCAGGAAGTCGGCGGTAGCCATGGCAGAGGTATAGAAAACGGATTCAGGAACCTCAACACCAGCCGAAGCAAAGCGGTTAGCCAGATCCTGCTCAGTCTGCGAGGGATAGTTCGTCAGCACCACCAGCGGCATCTCTTTGGCCAGAATACGCTGTAAAAATTCCTGTGCGCCAGGAACGGCCGTGTTGTCGTGCATCAGCACGCCATCGATATCACAAATTACGCTTTTAATGGTCATAGTCAGATCCGATGTGGCCCGCCACAACAGCGGGTTAGCTTAGTCTTCCAGAAGATGTTGCAGCAGAATGCCGTTAAGCATGGCACGTTTAGCCAGCGCAAACGCACCAATCGCAGAACGGTGATCCAGGGTAGAACGCACCACCGGCAGATTTTTACGAAAGGCTTCTAATGCCTGGGTATTGATGCAGCCTTCAATCGCGGGCAGCAGCACTTTCTCTGCTTCCGTAATCTCGCCCGCCAGCACCACTTTTTGTGGATTAA
This sequence comes from Pantoea vagans, assembly GCF_004792415.1. Classification (NCBI taxonomy): domain Bacteria; kingdom Pseudomonadati; phylum Pseudomonadota; class Gammaproteobacteria; order Enterobacterales; family Erwiniaceae; genus Pantoea; species Pantoea vagans. Next base: position 2,936,409 of record NZ_CP038853.1, on the reverse strand, counting down.
ACAGGTTAATCGCGATGGCAATCGCTTTGCCGAGATACCGGCCCACCTGTTCGACCACTTCGCAGGCCAGCGCATCACCCTGATTGGCCGCTTTGCAGATGTGGGACATCTGGCACGCCTCCAGCGTCAGTACACTGGGGTAGCCCTGATTCAGCAGATGCCGCACACGATTCTCAATGGCGCCGTTAGCGGCAATCGTTTCAAGGCAGCCAAAGTTACCGCAGTGACAGCGCTCGCCAAGCGGGTCAACCTGGATATGGCCGATTTCGCCGACGTTGCCGTTGCTGCCGAGGAAAATATGCCCGTTGGCAATAATGCCGGCACCGGTGCCGCGGTGTAAGCGCACCAGGATTGAGTCAGCACAGTCGCGGCTTGCACCGAAATAGTGCTCGGCCAGCGCCAGACTGCGAATATCATGCCCCACAAAACTGGTGACGTTGAACCGTTTTTTCAGACTGGCGACCAGCGGCCAGTGGCTGACAGAGATGTGTGGCATATAACGGATCACGCCGTTAATCGGGTCAACCAGGCCCGGCAGGATGACGGAAATCGCGATCAGCTCGCGTATTTTACGCTGGTGCTGCTCGATGAAGCCGCTGATGGCGTTAAACAGCGCATGTTCCAGCGTCTCCTGGGTGCGTTCCGGCAGCGCATAATCCTCCTGCGCCAGCGATTTACCGCTAAGGTCGAACAGGGTCAGAGTCGCATCGTTGCGGCCGAGGCGAACCCCGATGGTATGGAAGTGGCGGGTTTCAGTGATAATCGAGATAGCGCGGCGACCACCGGTAGACGCCTGCTGGTCTACCTCTTTGATCAGGCCGCGCTCAATCAACTGGCGGGTAATTTTGGTGACGCTGGCGGGGGCGAGCTGGCTGAGTTCGGCAATCTGAATGCGCGATATCGGCCCCTGTTGATCAATCAGCCGGTAAACCGCTGCGCTATTAAGTTGCTTAACAAGATCGACATTTCCTATTTGTGACTGGCCGCCAGTGGTCATTCAGTGCTTACTCGCTCAGGACGTCGTCTCCGTTGACTAACGTCTTAATGATTTTAAAGTCGCGCGTAAACACAGTCAGGTTCGCGATTTTTCCTGCTTCGATCGAGCCCAACTGTCTTTCCACGCCTATCGCCCGTGCCGGGTAGAGTGATGCCATGCGTAACGCTTCGTCCAGTGCGATACCGACATGCTCGACGCTGTTTTGTACTGCTTCTATCATCGTCAGGGCCGAACCACTGAGTGTGCCGTTTTCGTCAATACAGAGGCCGTCACGATAATAGATTGTTTTTCCAGCAAAAATAAACTCGCTGATGTCAGCGCCAGCCGGTGCGGTGGCATCGGTTACCAGCACCAGTTTGTCGCCTTTGATGCGTTTTGCATTGCGCACGTTAGCGTAATGTACATGTAAACCATCCGCAATAATGCCGCAGTATACATCAGGCGAATCAAACAGCGCACCGATAAGCCCGGGTTCACGTCCGGCAAACGCCGGCATAGCATTGTAGAGGTGGGTTGCGAAACTCACGCCAGCAGAAAAACCTGCTTTCGCCTCTTCATAGGTCGCATTCGAGTGACCCGCTGAGACAATGATTCCGGCGTCGGTTAACTGACGAATCACGTCGCTGCCGGCGTTTTCTGGTGCAAGGGTGACTTTGGTGATGACGTCGGCGTTGTCGCAAAGATACTGCACCATCGCCGCATCCGGCAGGCGAATCAGCGCCGGATCGTGGGTGCCTTTTTTCGCCTTACTCAGCCACGGGCCTTCCAGATGCAGACCCAGCGCCTGATGCTGATGTTTCTGCAGGTAAGCGCGCATGGTTTCAATCGCCCGCTTCATCAGCGCGTCGCTGCTGGTGATCAGCGTCGGTAAAAAACTGGTGCAGCCAGACTTTTCATTGGCGCGCTGCATCGTTTCCAGCGTCTCAATGCTGAGCGCATCAAGGCTGTCATTGAACTGAACGCCACCGCAGCCATTGAGCTGGAGATCGATAAAGCCCGGCGCAATAATCGCACCCGCCATATCCCGCTGCTCAATATCAGCCGACAGCGATTCACGTGGGCAGACGCGCGCAATAAGCCCGTCAGCCACCACGACGGCGTGATTATCCAGAATCTCATGGCCGCTGTAGATTCGACCGTTTACTAATGCGTACATCTTTTTTCTCCCGTCCTGGCCTGCTGTCACTCAGCGTAACAGCAGGGCAAGACACTATTCTGTTACACGCCTTTCATATTTTCCGCTTCCATTTCGCGGAAATATTTCACGGTTTTCACTTTCAATTCCATGGTGGCTGGCTCATCACAGACCACAACCGATTTCGCATGCAGCTGCAGGCAACTGATGGTCCACATATGATTCACGTTGCCTTCAACTGCCGCCTGCAGCGCCTGCGCTTTGACATGGCCGGTAACCAGAATCATCACTTCTTCGGCATCCAGCAGCGTGCCGACGCCGACCGTCAGCGCATACTTAGGCACCTGATCCACGTCACCGTTAAAGAAGCGCGAGTTCGCTACGCGGGTATCATGGGTCAGGGTTTTAATGCGGGTACGGGAAGCCAGTGAAGACGCCGGTTCGTTAAAAGCGATATGACCGTCGTTGCCGACACCGCCCATAAACAGGTGAATTTTACCCAGTGCGCGAATTTTCTCTTCGTACTGACGACATTCTGCGTCAATATCGGGCGCATTACCATTCAGCAGGTTGATATTTTCCGGTTGAATATCAACGTGATCGAAGAAGTTGCGATACATAAAGCTGTGATAGCTTTCAGGATGCTCTTTAGGCAGACCGACATATTCATCCATATTGAAGGTCACGACATGTTTAAAACTGACCTGGCCCGCTTTGTGCATATCAATCAGGTGTTTGTACGCCTCCAGTGGCGTGCCGCCGGTTGGCAGACCCAGAACAAAAGGTCTGTCCGCCGTCGGGTTAAACGCATTGATGCGGTTAACAATATGTCGGGCGGCCCATTTACCCACCTGGGTTGGCGTCGCTAAAGGAATCAGTCTCATGTTTCACCTCATTAGAAAATAGAAAGGGGATCGCTAAACCATTGCGTTAGTCATCAGCCTGAGCAGATTGTCTATTCTCGCTACGGGAGGAGCGTAATTCAATATTTCGGATCATAAAATAAGTTTGTGGTGATAGCCAGATGTTGCCGTGTGACATGATGTTTTTTAGTGATAAAAATCACATTTACCAGGGTTTTAATTTGCGAGGCGAATTAATTTATCATTACACTTCGCAGCGTGATATGAAGTGTATTAACGATCTTTGCAGCTGACATAACAACATTAAGCGGCGCAAAGCGACAAGTCAGGCTCATAGGGGGAAGGGGATATGTTAGGTTATTTACAGAAGGTGGGGCGTGCACTGATGGTGCCGGTAGCAACCCTGCCAGCAGCAGCAATATTAATGGGGGTAGGTTACTGGATCGATCCGGACAGCTGGGGTGCAGGTAATGCGCTCGCTGCGTTGCTGATCAAATCCGGTGCCGCCATCATCGAAAACATGTCAGTGCTGTTTGCGATTGGTGTCGCGTATGGCATGTCAAAAGATAAAGATGGTGCCGCTGCCCTGACTGGCTTTGTCGGCTTCCTGGTTGTTACCACGCTCTGCTCACCGGCCGCGGTGGCGATGATACAGAAGATGCCCGTTGACCAGGTGCCTGTGGCGTTTGGCAAAATCAACAACCAGTTTGTCGGTATTCTGGTCGGTATCCTGTCGGCGGAGGTTTACAACCGCTTCAGCCATGTCGAGCTGCCTAAAGCGCTTTCCTTCTTCAGCGGACGCCGACTGGTGCCGATTCTCGTCTCGTTCCTGATGATCTTCGTCGCCTTTATCCTGATGTATATCTGGCCGGTTATTTTTAATGGCCTGGTGGGCTTTGGTGAGCATATCCAGAAGCTCGGCTCTGCCGGTGCCGGTATCTACGCCTTCTTCAACCGCCTGCTGATTCCTGTCGGTCTGCATCATGCACTTAACTCCGTGTTCTGGTTTGATGTTGCCGGCATTAATGACATTCCTAAATTCCTGGGCGGTGCGCAGTCACTGGCTGATGGATCGGCAACCGTGGGCATCACCGGTCGTTATCAGGCAGGCTTCTTCCCGATTATGATGTTTGGTCTGCCGGGTGCTGCGCTGGCTATCTACCACTGCGCGCGTCCAGAGAACCGTGTCAAAGTCGGTAGTATCATGCTGGCTGCGGCATTTGCTGCTTTCTTTACCGGTATCACCGAACCGCTGGAATTCTCCTTCATGTTCGTGGCACCCGTGCTCTATCTGATCCACGCCGTCCTGACCGGCATCTCGGTCTTCATCGCTGCCAGCATGCACTGGATTGCCGGATTTGGTTTCAGCGCCGGGCTGGTGGATATGGTGCTCTCGACCCGTAACCCGCTGGCAACACACTGGTACATGCTGATTCCGCAGGGCCTGGTCTTCTTCGTTATCTACTACGTGGTGTTCCGCTTCACCATCAAAAAATTCAACCTGATGACGCCGGGCCGTGAGCTGGCGGTTGCCGGTGATGAAAGCGATGGTTATGACGTTAACGTCGATAAAACTGACAATGGTGAAACGGCTACTGAATCGCTGGCGCGCCGTTATATTGGTGCCGTGGGTGGCTCATCCAACTTAACCAGCATCGATGCCTGTATTACCCGCCTGCGTCTTAACGTGAATGATTCGGCTCAGGTCAATGAGGGCGTTGCGAAGCGTCTGGGTGCATCCGGGGTGATCCGCCTTAATAAGCAGAGCGTGCAGATCATCGTAGGTACTCAGGCCGAAAGCATTGCCTCGGCGATGAAAAAAGTGCTGACCAAGGGCCCGGTCGCAGCCGCTGCTACCAGCAGTGCGCCAGTGGAGCCTGACGTTAAACCGCAGGCCGTGCTGAACAGTGAGAAGCGTGTTATTGCGACATTGCTGGCACCGGTAACGGGCGAAGTGGTTGCGCTGGATGATGTGCCGGATGAAGCCTTTGCCAGCAAAGCGGTAGGCGATGGTCTGGCGATCAAACCGAGCGACAAATGGGTCGTGGCTCCAATTGACGGTACGCTGGTGAAAATCTTCAACACCAATCACGCCTTCTGTCTGGAAACGGACAATGGTGTAGAGATTGTAGTGCACATGGGACTGGATACCGTGGCGCTGGAAGGTAAAGGCTTTACCCGCCTGGCTGAAGAGGGGGCCACGGTGGTCGCCGGTCAGCCTGTGCTGGAAATGGACCTTGAATTCCTGAACGCCAATGCCCGCTCGATGGTGAGTCCGGTGGTTGTCAGCAACAGCGATGATTTCGCTGGTCTGACATTACTGGCCCGCGGTCAGGTGGTGGCAGGTGAAACTCCGCTGTATGAAGTGAAAGGCTAATCCCCGCAACAGAACCCCACAGGCAGGAAGCGATTCCTGCCTTTTTTGTTTTAAAGGCTTAACAAACGGTTGTTTCCCTCAGACGCTTTGTGGATCATACTCCGTTACTTCGTGGTACAAATCACCCGTTATTCGTATTGAGGATTTTTGAGATGAGTGAGGCTGAAGCCCGCCCAACTAACTTTATTCGTCAGATCATTGACGAAGATTTGGCGAGCGGTAAGCACAGCAGCGTGCATACCCGTTTTCCGCCGGAGCCCAATGGCTATCTGCATATTGGTCATGCAAAATCGATCTGTCTGAATTTTGGCATCGCCCAGGATTATCAGGGGCAATGCAACCTGCGTTTCGACGATACCAATCCGGTTAAAGAGGATGTGGAATTTGTTGAATCCATCAAGCGTGACGTCCAGTGGCTGGGTTTTGAGTGGAGCGGTGAGGTCTGTTACTCATCAAACTATTTTGATCAGCTTTATGACTATGCCATCGAGCTGATTTCTAAAGGTCTTGCCTACGTAGATGAGCTGAGTCCGGATCAGATTCGCGAATATCGCGGCACCCTGAAAGAGCCGGGCAAAAACAGCCCTTATCGCGACCGCAGCGTGGAAGAGAACCTGGCGTTGTTTGAGAAGATGCGTAACGGTGAGTTTGCCGAGGGCACGGCCTGTCTGCGCGCTAAAATCGACATGGCCTCTAATTTCATCGTGATGCGCGATCCGGTGCTTTACCGCATCAAGTTCGCGGAACACCACCAGACCGGCAACAAGTGGTGCATCTACCCGATGTATGACTTTACCCACTGCATCTCCGATGCGCTGGAAGGCATTACGCACTCGCTGTGTACGCTGGAGTTCCAGGACAACCGCCGTCTCTATGACTGGGTGCTGGATAACATCACCATTCCGGTTCATCCGCGTCAGTATGAGTTCTCGCGCCTGAATCTGGAGTATGCGGTGATGTCGAAACGCAAACTCACTCAGCTGGTGAGCGAGAAGCACGTAGAAGGCTGGGACGATCCGCGCATGCTGACCGTTTCAGGTCTGCGTCGTCGTGGATACACCGCCGCCTCTATCCGAGAATTCTGCCGTCGTATTGGCGTGACCAAGCAGGATAACATCGTGGAGATGGCCTCGCTGGAATCCTGTATTCGCGACGACCTGAACGAGAACGCGCCACGTGCCATGGCCGTGCTGGACCCGCTGAAAGTGGTGATTGAAAACCTGCCAGCAGGCCATAACGAAATCATCACCATGCCAAATCATCCGGGTAAACCGGAGATGGGCACGCGTGAAGTGCCGTTCAGCCGTGAGATCTGGATCGACCGTGCCGACTTCCGCGAAGAGGCGAACAAGCAATATAAGCGTCTGGTACTGGGCAAAGAAGTCCGCCTGCGTAATGCCTATGTGATTCGTGCTGAGCGCGTCGCTAAAGATGAAGCGGGCAACATCACCTGCATCTACTGCACCAGCGACACAGATACGCTGAGCAAAGATCCTGCCGATGGCCGTAAGGTCAAAGGGGTGATTCACTGGGTGTCTGCGGATCACGCGCAGCCAGCAGAGTTCCGTCTTTATGATCGTCTGTTCAGTGTGCCAAATCCGGGCGCGGCAGAGGACTTCCTGGCGGTGATCAACCCTGAGTCACTGGCGATCAAACAGGGCTTTGTGGAACCGGGCCTGCGCGATGCAGAACCGACCACTCCGTTCCAGTTTGAACGTGAAGGTTATTTCTGTGCCGACAGCGTTTACTCTAAACCGTCGCAGCTGGTGTTTAACCGCACCGTCGGTCTTCGTGATACCTGGGCGAAAACCGGCGAATAAATTTTTTTGAGGCTGACCTCATAAAATGACAAAAGGGCGATTTATCGCCCTTTTTTGTTGCCCCGATTTTAATCATTGCCGACGTTTATTCTGACCTAACCGCAACCGTTTAAATGCCACATTGTGAGAGAAATCTGAGTTTAAAAAAATTAATCAATTTCCGGATGTGAATTATCCGCTTTCAGGTAGGCTATGCGCTCTCAGAGGTTGCAAAGCGGGTTACAGAAGGAAAAAAAATGACAGTTCTCGCCCAGGAAGCCAGAAACAGTGTGGTCGTTTTACATCAGCTCATTGAACGTATTTTTAACCAGCCTGCCGGATCTGATGACAGTTTTGAGCTGCTGATGTCCTATTTCCATCCTGAATTCCGCATGGTCACCCCAAAGGGCAGAGAGTGCAATCTGAACGAGGTCGAGGAACTCTTCCGGCAGCTGCAGGGACAGCGCGAAGGGATGCGTATTGCCACCTGCGAGCACGTCATCCTTTCTCATCATGAAAAAGAGATCACCGTGCAGTATCGCGAAATGCAGATGATGAATGGCAATAATCAGAGCCGTATTTCGCTGGCGATACTGGACTGCAGCAGCTCCATTCCACGCTGGCGTTATCTGCAGGAGACGCTGGTCGCCTGATATCGCAGCCCAGGACAGACGAAAAAAAACCGGTGAATTCACCGGTTTTTTTATTTCAGGTCGCGTTACTGGTCGTGCAGGGTTTCATCTTCCCGGCAATCGCCCAGCGTACAGTGTCCATAGAGATAGAGGCTGTGGTTGGTCAGCTTGATGCCATGACGGGTGGCGATTTCACGCTGACGCGTTTCGATCGACTCATCGCTGAACTCAATAACTTTGCCGCAATCCAGGCAGATCAGATGATCGTGGTGATGCTGCTGCGTCAGTTCAAAGACAGATTTGCCGCCTTCAAAGTTATGACGGGTCACGATACCAGCGTCATCAAACTGGTTCAGAACACGGTAAACCGTAGCCAGGCCAATCTCTTCGCCGATATCGATCAGGCGTTTGTACAAATCTTCCGCACTGACGTGATGGCACTCAGGTTCCTGAAGCACTTCCAGAATTTTCAGTCTGGGCAGCGTCACTTTCAGGCCAGCCTTCTTTAATGCGGTGTTGTTGTCAGTCATGCGGATTTTGTCCTGTCACTATATTCACTTTTGTGGCTTGTCGCCTTGAATGTCGATCTGCGCTCATTCTCATTTGCGTCTCATTATAGAACTGAAGCGATGAAATGAAAACCAGAGGGCGTGCCTGAATCATCACGGGCTGTGGGGGATAGGTCACCGGGCCGGGGAGGATTCTGGCAGATGTCTGTTGGTACATCGCTTAGTCTTGCCGCCTGAGAAATAAGCGGAAGATCGATGCGGGTATTCTACAGATTAAACGGAGAAAGTTAAAAAAATGTGGCTATTATTTCTATAGGAATTTCCATTGCCTCAATGTGAGCTGGCGCTCACATTGAGTCGGGCAGGATCAGGCTTCGAGGATATCTTTCAGCTGCAGTTCATCAGAAATCTGCTTAACCCACTGCTCTACGCGCTGGTTAGTCAGTTCAGGCTGGCGATCTTCATCAATGGCCAGACCCAGGAAGTGGGTATCATCGGCCAGACCTTTTGAGGCTTCGAAGTGGTAACCTTCGGTTGGCCAGTGTCCGACAATCACGGCACCGTGCGGCTCAATGATGTCACGGATCGTGCCCATCGCATCACAGAAGTACTCCGCGTAATCTTCCTGATCGCCGCAGCCAAACAGCGCAACCAGCTTGCCGTTGAAATCGATCTCTTCCAGCGTCGGGAAAAAGTCATCCCAGTCGCACTGCGCTTCACCGTAGTACCAGGTCGGAATGCCCAGCAGCAGGATATCAAACGCTTCCAGATCTTCTTTTGTGCTTTTCGCGATGTCATGCACTTCTGCAACGTCTGTACCCAGCTGTTTCTGGATCATTTTTGCAATGTTTTCGGTATTGCCGGTATCGCTGCCAAAGAAGATGCCTACGAGTGCCATGAGTAAAATAACCTCTTAAATCCTGATAATGAGATGTGTGCCGCAGCACATTTCAGCGAATAATAGCAGACGAGAGAAAACCGGTGAACGGTTAAAGCCCCGACATTTGCTCCTGCGTGCGATTTGCCCGCATTAATCCAGTTTGAGCTGTGCCAGCAGCATCTGTTCAATCAGCTCGCTGCGGCTGAGATTGCGCTGTTCTGCCAGCGTGTTGAGCGCATCGACGGCTTCACTGTTCATTTTCAGTTCGACACGACGAAGTCCGCGTCCTTTGTCACGTTTGAGTTGATTACGCTTGTTGATGCGCAGCTGTTCATCACGCGAAAGCGGACTGGTTTTGGGTCGACCAGGGCGGCGCTCATCAGCAAAGAGATCGAGCGTCGTGCGGTCAGTCTGTTCTTTTGCCATGGCTTAGTAAAACTGAATGGGGGCGGGCGCCAGTCACTCACCGCGCAGATTATAAATTATTGGCTATTGCCGCAGCAAAACGGACGCGCGGCAAAATTTTAGCGCGCCATCATACTTCACGCTTACTCCGGACGCCAATCCTAAACCTTTGCCGCCATCTATTTGCTTTTAAAGCGCAAAAAAGCGACGGACACTGCGCAAAACGGCATCGGGTTTCTCTGCATGAACCCAGTGTCCCGCGCCTCCAATGACATGTGCCTGCGCGGCCGGGAACTGCTGCAGCAACTCATCGCGGTAGCGGTTGTCCAGATAGCTGGAGTCGCCGCCGCGAATAAACAGCGCCGGATGATCCCATGCCGGAACCGGCTGCCAGCCCGAAATCGTGGTGTAGTTATCCCACAGCACCGGGACGTTGAAGCGCCACTCGCCCGCCTGAAATGACTTCAGCAGGAACTGAATCACCCCTTCTTCATCGATAAGCGTATGCATAATCGTCGCCGCCTCACTACGCGAGGAGACGCCTGCGTCGGTTACAGCACGAATGCCGGCAAAAATCTCATCATGGCGGCGGGTCTGGTAGTCGACCGGAGCGATATCGATCATCACCAGCCGCTCAATGCGGTCCGGCACCAGCGCGCTCATGGTCATGGCGATCTTCCCGCCCATTGAGTGACCGATCACCGCGACGCGTTCAATGCCTTGCGCATCCAGCGTATCGACCATGTCCTGCGCCATTACAGCGTAGTTCATCTCGTCAGATCGTGGTGAGAGTCCGTGATTGCGGACATCAACCTGCAGCAGAGGCCCGGCATCTTTTAGCCCGCGCGCCAGCACGCCAAGGTTATCCAGACTGCCAAACAGGCCGTGGATTAACAGGATGGGCAGGGAATCACCAGGGGATTGTTCAGTTTGCAGACGGGCGTTCAAAATCATAGCAAAGTTCTTAAGTTTGAGACCTGTGCTTAGGTTATCATGGTTTCACCTTTTCAGGCGCGCCGGTTCCGGCGGCATTAGGACATATTCTGACTTTTGCCCGTAAACCGTTTGATTGCTAACAACCCGCCTGAATTTAACTTTATAATCCTGATGTTAGAACCCGCACATCCTTTGAATTGCCTGACTATACTCAGAGCTTTTCAGGAAACAGGTGGTTCTGTCATGAGAAAGAACCGTACGGAATAAGATGAAAACGATCGAAGTTGACGAAGAGCTCTACCGTTATATTGCCAGCCACACGCAACACATTGGTGAAAGCGCATCCGACATTCTGCGTCGTATGCTGAAGTTCACTGCCGGTCAGACTGCACCCGCTTCGCCTGCTCAGCCAGCCTCAAAAGAGGCAGCGAAAGAGTCTCAGCCTGCGTCCGTGGGTTCGCGCCCGCAGGATCGTGTCCGCGCGGTGCGTGAGCTGCTGCTCTCTGATGAATATGCGGAGCAGAAGCGGGCGGTGAATCGCTTTATGCTTATCTTGTCAACGCTCTATCGTCTTGATACTGCAGCTTTTGCTGAAGCTACTGCATCTCTGCAGGGCCGCACCCGCGTCTATTTTGCCGGTGATGAGCATACGCTGTTACAGAATGGCACCCATACTAAGCCGAAGCATGTGCCCGGCACGCCGTACTGGGTGATCACCAACACCAATACTGGTCGTAAATGCAGCATGGTCGAACACATCATGCTCTCGATGCAGTTCCCGGCGGAACTGACCGAGAAAGTTTGCGGCACCATTTAAAACTTAAGCGTCAGGGAGCAGCGCCAATGGCCAATCACCCACGTGCCGGGCAACCCGCCCAGCAGAGCGATTTGATTAACGTTGCACAATTAACGTCACAATATTATGTCCTGCAGCCCGATGTGGCGAACCCGGAACATGCGGTGAAATTTGGCACCTCTGGCCATCGCGGCAGTGCAGGGCGTCAGAGCTTCAACGAGATGCACATTCTGGCTATTGCTCAGGCGATTGCTGAAGAGCGCAAAAAGAACGGTATCACCGGGCCTTGCTACGTTGGTAAAGACACCCATGCGCTGTCAGAGCCGGCGATCCTGTCGGTGCTGGAAGTGCTGGCAGCGAACGGTGTTGATGTGATTGTGCAGCAGGACAATGGCTATACGCCGACCCCTGCAATCTCGAACGCTATTCTTGAGCACAACAAAGCGGGCGGCCCACTGGCTGACGGCATCGTTATCACGCCATCGCACAACCCACCGGAAGATGGCGGCATCAAGTACAACCCACCTAACGGCGGACCGGCTGATACCAACGTCACCAAAGTAGTGGAAGATCGCGCTAATCAGCTGATCAAAGATGGGCTGAAAGAGGTGAAACGTCTGCCACTGGAACAGGCGATGGCGAGTGGCCATGTGGTCGAGAAAGATCTGATCCAGCCGTACGTTGAAGGTCTGGCAGAGATTATCGACTTCCCGGCGATCCAGAAAGCGGGCCTGAAGCTGGGTGTTGATCCCCTTGGCGGTTCCGGTATTGCTTACTGGCAGCGTATTGCTGAGCACTACAAGCTGGATCTGACGCTGGTGAATGACGCGGTCGATCAGACCTTCCGCTTTATGCATCTGGATAAAGATGGCGTCGTGCGCATGGACTGCTCGTCTGAAAGCGCAATGGCAGGCCTGCTGGCCTATCGTGACAAGTTTGATCTGGCGTTCGGCAACGATCCCGATTATGACCGTCATGGCATTGTGACCCCGGCGGGTCTGATGAATCCAAACCACTATCTGGCGGTCGCGATTAACTATCTGTTCCAGCACCGTCCACAGTGGGGCCAGGATGTTGCCGTAGGTAAAACCCTGGTCTCCAGCGCGATGATCGACCGTGTCGTCAACGACATTGGCCGCAAGCTGGTGGAAGTGCCGGTTGGCTTTAAATGGTTTGTTGATGGTCTGTATGACGGCAGCTTTGGTTTCGGCGGTGAAGAGAGCGCGGGCGCGTCATTCCTGCGTTTCGACGGCACGCCATGGTCAACGGACAAAGATGGCATCATCATGTGTCTGCTGGCGGCTGAAATTACTGCCGTGACCGGTAAAAACCCGCAGCAGCACTATGATGAGCTGGCCGCGCGCTTCGGTGCACCAAGCTACAACCGTCTGCAGGCATCCGCCACTTCAGCGCAGAAAGCCGCGCTGTCGAAGCTGTCACCCGAGATGGTGAGCGCGGATACGCTGGCGGGTGATCCTATCACCGCGCGTCTGACTGCGGCACCGGGTAATGGTGCGTCAATCGGCGGTCTGAAAGTGATGACGGAGAATGGCTGGTTTGCTGCTCGTCCGTCAGGCACCGAGGACGCCTACAAAATCTACTGTGAAAGCTTCCTCGGCGCAGAACACCGCGCGCAGATTGAAAAAGAAGCGGTAGAGATTGTCAGCGAAGTGCTGAAAAACGCCTGATAAGTTGGGATGATAAAGAGGCGCATCGCGCGCCTCAGACTGATGACAAAATCACATCCGGGTAAATCTGGCAGCAACGGATTGACTCAATGCGAAGGGTACTGGGTCAGAAGAGGAAAGCGTCCCGCGCCAGGACGGCGCGGGCCGAGCATGCCATGGATGGCGGCTTTTGCGTCTTTCCGATCTGACCCTGTTCCCTGAGCAGGCTCGGCTTCACAGCGAACAAGCTTAAATTTTGTTAACAGCCTAAGGCGCCTCTGGCGCCTTTTTTTATGGCATAAAGCGATAGCCGATCCCGGTTTCGGTCAGCAGATGGACCGGTTGGGTCGGATTCGCTTCCAGCTTCTGGCGCAGATGTCCCATATAAATGCGCAGATAGTGGCTGTGCTCCACCGCATTGGGCCCCCAGACCTGGCTCAGCAGCTGCCGCTGCGTCAGCACCTTGCCGGCATTATTCAGCAGAATGCTCAACAGACGAAACTCAATCGGCGTGAGGTGAATCTCACTGCCGCCGCGCTGTACCCGGCGTGCGGCAAAATCGACGCTGACGTCGGCAAACTGAATTCTGGCTTCGGGCTGCTGACCACCATGACGTCGCAGTGCAACACGGACGCGCGCCAGCAGTTCGCCAATGCCAAAGGGTTTGGTCAGATAGTCATCCGCCCCGGCATCCAGTGCGGCGATCTTATCCTGTTCATCACTGCGCGCCGACAGCACAATCACCGGTATGGCGCTCCACTGGCGCAGATCACGGATAAAATCGGTGCCATCCCCATCCGGCAGGCCAAGATCGAGGATCACTAAATCAGGTTTACGGGTTGCCGCTTCAATCAGTCCGCGCTGCAGCGTATCGGCGTCAAACACCTTCAGATCTTCATTTTCCAGCGCCAGCCGGACAAAACGGCGGATCTCTTTTTCATCTTCAACGATCAAAACCGTGGTCACGCAATACCTGCCTTGAGTGAGAGCCGAAGCGCTACTTTATCAATATTTTATGCTGCCGTCCGCGCGCTTCATCTTTCGGGCATTCAAACCCTCTCGTAACCTGGCGGTAACTTATCTGTAACTAAATTACAGGTTAATTCTTAAACAGCAAAAATAGCGACAAATAAGTGGTCAGATGAGTAGTAAAATTACACAACCTGGCGTAAAGTTGAACACAGATCACATTCGCACACTTTAACTTACCGGGAGGAGAAACCATGTATCAGGCTTATCCACGTTATAAAATACTCGCGCGTCGTACGCTGGTGGTTCTTCTCGGCGTTCTGGCACTGCCTGTCATGCTGTTTCGACAGGATCGTGCACGCTTCTACAGTTACCTGCATCGCGTCTGGTGCAAGACCAGCGCAAAGCCGGTCTGGCTGGCGCAGTCTGAAGCGGGTGGTGGCGCATTCTGGTAATGAGCCCTGCCGCAGAACAGGCCTGGTCATCTGACCAGGCTTTTTTTTGCGTTTTTTCTGAGAATAAGCGGTCCGGAACCGCGTTTTCCCCCTTTATTCCTGACCATTTTGCGCTACACTTAAACCTCTACAAGATTTCGGAGGTTGTACAAGTATGAGCAAAAAAATCCCCGTTGGAATCAGTGCATGCCTGCTCGGCGATAGCGTGAGGTTTGATGGTGGCCATAAGCGTCTTACTTTTGCGACTGAGGATCTTACGCCATTTGTCCGCTTTGAACCGATCTGTCCTGAAATGGCGATTGGCTTGCCCACGCCGCGTCCGGCATTGCGTCTGGTAAAGCAGGGCGATGATGAGGTGCATCTTTGCTTCAGCAAAGACGGCGGCGAAGAAGTCACCGCTCAGATGCGTGACTGGTCTGCGGAGCGGGTAAAATCGCTGCATCATCTCTCCGGTTATATCCTGTGCGCCAAGTCGCCCAGCTGTGGGATGGAGCGCGTACGGGTCTACGAACCTGACAATAACAATAACCGCAAAGTGGGCACCGGCATTTTTGCTGAATTCCTGCAGCGCGAGATGCCCTGGCTGCCGCTGGAAGAGGATGGTCGTCTGCACGATCCCGCCCTGCGAGAAAACTTTATCGGCCGTATCTGCGCACTGCATGAATTTAATCAGATGTGGGAAAGCGGCCTGACCCGTCATGGACTGATCGCCTTTCACAGCCGCTACAAACTGATGATGCTGGCGCATTCGCAGGAGAAATATCGAGAGCTGGGACCCTTTGTTGCTTCGATGAGCCAGTGGGACTCGCTGGATGCCTTTGCCTTTGAGTACCGCAATCGCATGATGGAACTGATGTCACGTCCCGCCTCACGTCGTAATCACACCAATGTGCTGATGCATGTGCAGGGCTACTTCCGCCGCCAGCTAAGCTCACCGCAGCGTCAGGAGCTGGCAACGCTCATCGACCGCTATCGTCAGGGTACACAACCGTTACTGGTGCCCATTACCATTCTCAAGCACTACATGGCCGAGTTCCCGCATCCGTGGCTGGCACAGCAGCGCTATTTCGATCCCTATCCCGAAGCCTTGTGCTTACGCTACGGACAGTAATTCAGGAGGCGTATGACCACTCATCTGGTCTGGCTGCGTAATGATTTACGCATCAACGATAATCTGGCACTTCACGCCGCCTGTCGCGACAGCAAGGCAAAAGTGATTGCGCTCTTCCTTGCTACGCCGGAACAGTGGCAGCAGCATGACATGTCACCCAGGCAGGCGGCGTTTATTCACGCCAGTCTGGTGGAAGTACAGAACGCGCTGGCTGAGCGGGGCATTGCGCTGCACTATCAGGCGTGTCACGCCTTCAGCGACAGTATCGATGCGCTGGCCGAATTCTGTGACAAGCACCAGGTCGACCAGCTCTTCTATAACTATCAGTATGAAGTGAATGAGCGTCAGCGCGATGCGGAGGCGGAAAAGCGTCTCGATGACGCGGGCGTGATCTGCCAGGGCTTTGATGACAGCCTGTTGCTGCCACCTGGCAGTGTGCAGAGTGGCGATCGCTCAATGTATAAAGTCTTTACGCCGTTCAGCAAAGCCTTTGTCCGCCGTTTGCAGCAGAGTCTGCCGGAGTGCGTGCCTGCACCTAAGCCGCGCGACGGTGCGCCGCTGAAAACCACCCCAATCCCTGCGTTTGACTGTCCGACCGAAGCCTTTGATGAGGATCTGTTTCCGGCAGGTGAAGCGGCCGCCCTGAAGCGGTTACGTCATTTCGCCACTCAACCCATTATCGATTATCCCGCGAAGCGCGACCTTCCTGCGCTGGACGCTACCAGTCGCCTGTCGGTCTATCTGTCGACCGGCGTGCTGTCACCACGTCAGTGCCTGCATCGCGTGCTGCATGAACATCCCGATGCGCTGGACAACAGTCGCGCATTTACCTGGCTGAACGAGCTGATCTGGCGTGAGTTCTACCGTCATCTGCTGGTGGCCTATCCGGCACTGTGCCGGCACCAGCCATTTATTGACTGGACGCGTAACGTAGAATGGCAGCATGACGACGCGCATTTCGATGCCTGGAAAGCGGGAAAAACCGGCTATCCGATCGTCGATGCTGCAATGCGTCAGATGAAGGCGCTGGGCTGGATGCACAACCGTTTACGGATGATTACTGCCAGTTTCCTGGTCAAAGATCTGCTGATCGACTGGCGCGAAGGTGAACGCTATTTCATGCAGCAGCTGATTGATGGTGACCTGGCCGCAAACAATGGCGGCTGGCAGTGGGCGGCTTCCACCGGTACAGATTCAGCACCCTATTTCCGCATTTTTAACCCGACCACACAGGGCGAGCGCTTCGATGAGCAGGGCGAGTTTATCCGTCACTATCTGCCGGAGCTGGCGGACGTCCCTGACAGCCATATTCACCAGCCCCACGTCTGGGCGGAAAAGAACAACAGGAAACTCGATTATCCGGCACCAATCGTGGATCATAAGGCAGCCCGTAAAAAGACATTAGACGCCTTTGAGCGCGCCAAAAGCGCCGCCTGAGGCTTCGAAGGAGCCTGAATGAACCATTACGAACTAGAGACGCTGATCAATCAGCAACTCGACAGCCACAGCTTCAGCGACTATGCCCCCAACGGGTTGCAGGTTGAGGGACGCAGCGAAGTTAAAACGATTATCACCGGCGTGACGGCCTGTCAGGCCCTGCTGGATGAGGCGGTCGCACGTCAGGCCGATGCAATAATCGTCCATCATGGCTACTTCTGGAAAAGTGAACCGGCCGCGATTAAAGGCATGAAGCGCCGCCGTCTGCGGACGTTGCTGGCTAACGATATTAATCTCTATGGCTGGCACCTGCCGCTTGATGCGCATTCAGAACTGGGCAACAACGCCCAGCTGGCGAAACTGCTGGATATCGACGTACGTGGCGAAGTCATGCCGCTGGTGTTCTGGGGTGAGCTGGCTGAGCCGATCTCCGGTGAACAGCTGGCCCGCCGAATTGGCGATAAGCTGGGACGCGAACCGCTGCATTGCGGTGACAACGCGCCAGCACTGATCCGTCGCATCGCCTGGTGCAGCGGTGGCGGACAGGGCTTTATCGACCAGGCCGCCGCTGCGGGCGTTGATGCCTACATCACCGGTGAAGTCTCTGAACAGACCATTCACAGCGCACGCGAGCAGGGGGTGCATTTCTTTGCCGCAGGCCATCACGCCACCGAGCGTGGCGGCGTCAAAGCGCTGGGCGAGTGGCTGGCACAACACCACAACCTTGACGTGACCTTCATCGATATTCCTAATCCTGCCTGATCTCTCCCTTGTCCTGCGCGCCTGCGCAGGACCTAAAATCTGTTGACACATCCCTGCCACTTTCGCATAACTATTTGCTTTAAGTAGATAAGCCATCGGCTGATCCGGGCATCCGGTCAGGTCGGCCAGGCACGATCTCAATCAGGCGGGAGGTAGCTGTTGCAACGAGCACGGTGTTATTTATTGGGTGAACGCGCTGTCGTGCTGGAGCTGGAGCCGCCGGTCTCACTGGAGAGCCAGCAGCGTATCTGGGGACTGAACCAGCGACTGCAGTCGGATGCGGGCGTGCTGGAGGTCATTCCCGGCATGAACAATATCACCCTGATTCTGCGCGATCCCCAGCAGAGTGCGCTGGATGCGATAGAGCGGCTTCAGCGCTGGTGGGAAGAGAGTGAAGCGCAGTTGCCGGAATCGCGTCTGGTGGAGATCCCGGTGATCTATGGCGGCGAACATGGCCCCGATCTGGTGGTGGTGGCGGAACATGCCGCGCTGAAGCCCGGTCAGGTGGTTGAGCTGCACAGCAGCAGCGACTATGTGGTGTTTTTTGTCGGCTTTCAGCCGGGCTTTTCCTATCTGGGCGGTCTGGATCCGCGTCTGCACATTCCGCGCCGTGCGGAGCCGAGAGTTGCGGTACCGGCCGGATCGGTTGGCATCGGTGGCAGCCAGACGGGCGTCTATCCGCTGGCATCGCCCGGCGGCTGGCAGTTAATTGGCCAGACGCACACCGCGCTGTTTGATCCCCTGCAGCAACCGCCCACACTGCTCCGTCCCGGTGACAGGGTTCGCTTTGTGCCGCAACAGGAGGGCGTATGTTAAATATTCTTCGCGCCGGGCTGGCCGCCACCCTTCAGGATGCGGGCCGCTACGGCTGGCGTCAGTATGGCATCAGCCCCGGCGGCGTACTGGATCATCCCGCGATGTTCACCGCCAACGTGCTGGTGGGCAATGCGCCTGACAGCGCGGTGCTGGAGCTGGTGCTCGGCCAGTTCAAAGCGGAGTTTACCCGCGACGGCTGGTTCGCACTGACCGGCGCAGGCTGCCATGCGGAGCTGGACGGTAAGCCGGTCTGGACGGGCTGGCGCACGCCGGTAAAACGCGGCCAGGTCCTGTCGCTGGCGATGCCGCAGCGCGGCATGCGCAGCTATCTGGCAGTGCAGGGTGGTTTTGACATCCCTGCGGTGCTCGGCTCAGCCAGCACCGATCTGAAAGCAAAATTCGGCGGGTTTCACGGTCGCGCCTTACGGGATGGCGATCAGATCCCGCTGGGCAAACCGACGCGTCAGTTCGACCGCAAAGTCGGGGTACGGCAGCTGCTGTGGGGCAACCGCATCCGCGCACTGCCTGGTCCGGAGTATCACGAGTTCAGCCCCGACGCGCAGCAGGCGTTCTGGCGCACCGCATGGAAACTCAGTCCGCAAAGTAACCGGATGGGATACCGGCTTGAGGGACGTGAGCTTAAACGTGAAAGTCCGCGTGAGCTGCTGTCACACGGCGTGATGCCGGGTGTGATTCAGGTACCGCCGAACGGACAGCCTATCGTGCTGATGGCGGATGCCCAGACCACAGGCGGCTATCCGCGTATCGCCTCCGTCATCGAAGCCGATCTCTACCATCTGGCGCAAATCCGCCTGGGTGAGCCGATTCACTTTATTCACTGCACGCTGCCGGAAGCGATGCTGGCACGTCAGCATCAGCAACGCGCGCTGGACCAGATGAAATGGGGACTTCATGAAAATTGATTTAAACGCCGACCTGGGCGAAGGCTGTGCCAGCGATCAGGCGCTGCTTGAACTGGTGAGTTCCGCCAACATCGCCTGTGGCTTTCACGCAGGGGATGCGCAGACCATGCTGCAGTCGGTGCGCTGGGCGCAGGCATCCGGCGTTGCCATCGGCGCGCATCCTGCTTTCCCCGATCGGGAGAACTTTGGCCGCAGCGCCATGCAGCTGCCACCGGAAACGGTCTATGCCCAGATGATCTACCAGATTGGCGCGCTGAAAAGCCTGGCGGAAAGCGAAGGTGCGCGGCTGGTTCACGTTAAGCCGCACGGCATGCTCTATAACCAGGCCGCGGCTGATCCGGTGCTGGCAGACGCCATTGCCCGCGCCATCCGTGCCGTCGACAGCCAGCTGATTGTGGTGGGACTGGCGAACAGCGAATCGATACGTGCCGCATCGCACTATGGCTTACGCACACGGGAAGAGGTCTTTGCCGATCGTGGCTATCTCAGCAGCGGTGCGCTGGTGCTGCGCAGCCAGCCGGGCGCGCTGATTGACGATGAGCAGCAGGCTATCGATCAGACGCTGACGATGGTGCAGCAGGGCAAGGTAAAAAGTATCACGGGAGAATGGGTGGCAGTGAATGCGCAGACCGTCTGCTTACATGGCGACGGCGCGCACGCCCTGCAGTTTGCACAGCGGTTGCGTGATGCGTTTGCCGGACAGCAGATCCGTGTCACCAGCGCCTGAAAACACTACTTAGCCCGGCTTATGTCGGGTTTTTTAACTCTGGGGGAAATCCATGGAAAGTGCAGTGAATCTCTGGCCTTTACTGGGCATTGCCGCGATCGTCGTCGGCTTCGTATTACGTTTTAATCCGGTGCTGGTGGTGATCGTCGCCGGTTTTGTGACCGGTCTGGCGGCGATGATGCCGCTGGCGGACATTCTGGAAAAGCTCGGCGCGGGTTTTCTGAATACCCGTAACCTGCCGCTGATTCTGCTGCTGCCGCTGGCGGTCATTGGCCTGCTGGAGCGTCACGGGCTGAAGGAGCGCGCACAGGCGTGGATTGCTCAGATTAAAACGGCCACCGCCGGACGTCTGCTGATCGTCTACCTGTTCGTACGTGAAGTCACCGCCGCGCTGGGACTAACCAGCCTCGGCGGGCATCCGCAGATGGTACGTCCGTTGCTGGCCCCGATGGCAGAGGGCGCAACGGAAAACCGTTATGGTGAGATCACACCTGAGCTGCGTCATAAGCTGCGTGCCATGTCAGCAGCCACCGATAACGTCGGACTCTTCTTTGGTGAAGATATCTTCGTGGCATTTGGCGCGATTATCTTTATGCACAACTTCATGCAGGAGTCGGCCGGGATTCAGACCGAACCGCTGCACATTGCGTTATGGGGCATTCCGACCGCTATAGCCGCCTTCCTGATCCACTCGGCACGTCTGGTGCGACTCGATCGTCAGCTGGCGCGTGAGCTGCAGCTGCTGAACAACCAGGCGCTGAAAGCCAAAGGAGGTCAGTAATGTTCCAGCAACAATATCTGATGTGGCTGGCGGGCATTATCCTGCTGGTGGTGGCTATTCTCTCGTGGCGTGACAGTGCGAACCCACGCCGCTTTACCACCGGACTGTTCTGGGCCTTGTATGGCCTGGTGTTTCTGGTGGGTGACTGGACGACGAAGATGATGAGCAGTCTGATGGGCTCGGACGCGATGGGCACCCGAATGCTGCACATCACCATCGGTGTCATTGTGGTGGTAATGGCGCTGATTGCCGGTCTGGGTGGTGTCCGGCTGGGGCGCTATCATCAGCGCAGCGATGAAGAGAAGCAGGGCAGTGCGCTGCGTCTGCGCAACAAACTGTTTCTGCCTGCGCTGGCCATTCCGGTCGTGACCGTGGTCGGTGTGCTGGCGTTTAACCATATTCCCGGTCTGCAGGATGCCGTGTTCGGGCCGGGAAATCACGCCACGCTGGTGACACTTTTTTCAATGATGGTCGGCTGTGTCATTGGCTGGCTGGTGGCATTGAAACTGACCCATGAAAAACCGGTGCAGTCGATGCAGGAGACCCGTCGCCTGCTGGATTCGATTGGCTGGGCCTTTATCCTGCCGCAGATCCTCGCCACTCTCGGACTGCTGTTTACCAGCGCGGGCGTGGGCAGTGCCATTTCGCATCTGACCGAAACCTGGCTGGCGGTGGATAACCGGTTTATTGCGGTAACGGTCTATGCCGTCGGTATGGCGCTGTTAACGATGATCATGGGTAACGCGTTTGCGGCGTTTCCGATTATTACCGCAGGCGTCGGGATTCCGATTCTGGTGTTGCAGCATGGCGGAAATCCGGCAGTAATGGCGGCGATTGGTATGTTCTCCGGTTACTGCGGCACGCTGATGACGCCAATGGCGGCCAATTTCAATATTGTTCCGGCGGCGCTGCTGGAGCTGCCCGATCGTAACGCGGTCATCAAAGCTCAGATTCCGACCGGTGTGCTACTGTTAATCGTTAACATTTTCCTGCTCTATTTCCTGATGTTCCTGTGAGGCTGCATGAAAACTGTCCTGATGACCGCCTTTGAACCCTTTGGCGGTGAAACGATTAATCCTTCCTGGGAAGCGGTGCGCGCACTGGAAGGCAAACAGATTGGCGGGGCGACGATAGTCATACGCCAGCTGCCGGTGGTGTTCAGTGAGGTGCTCAACGTGCTGAACCGGGCACTGGATGAGGTGAAACCGGATGCAGTGCTGTCGGTAGGGCAGGCGGGTGGCCGCAGCGACATTACCGTAGAACGTATCGGTATTAATGTTGATGACGCCCGCATCCCGGACAACGCGGGAAACCAGCCCGTCGATGAACCGATTGTGGCAGGCGGCCCGGCAGCCTATTTTTCCCGGCTGCCCATCAAAGCGATTGTGGCCGCAGTGCGTGAAGCGGGGATTCCCGCATCGGTCTCGCAGACGGCAGGCACCTTCACCTGTAACCGGGTGATGTATGGCCTGCTGCACTGGCTGGAGCAGCAGAAAAGCCCGGCGCGCGGTGGCTTTATTCATATTCCTTATCTGCCCGAACAGGCGGCGCAGCATCCGGGTGCCCCCAGCATGGCGGTGGCGACCATCATTCAGGCGCTGGAGATTGCGGTAAAAGTGACGCTGGAGACCGGCGACGATATCAAACAGGCTGGCGGCGCCACCCATTAAGAGGATGAACGATGCCTGAAGGACCGGAAATTCGCCGCGTGGCGGATAAGCTTGAAGCCGCCATTGTGGGGCAGCCGTTAACGGAAGCGTGGTTCGCGTTTCCTCAGCTGAAGACTTACGAACACTCACTGATTGGTGAGCAGGTGCAGGCGATTGAGACGCGGGGCAAAGCGCTGCTGACGCATTTCAGCAATGGCCTGACACTCTATAGTCATAACCAGCTTTATGGTGTCTGGCGCATTGTTAAACCCGATACCGAACTCAATACCACACGTCAGTTGCGGGTGCGGCTGGCGACGGCGGGCAAAGCGATTCTGCTTTACAGCGCCTCCGATATTGAACTGCTCAACGCAGATACGCTGGCGGCGCATCCCTTTCTGACCCGCATCGGACCGGATGTGCTGAACAGCCAGCTTAACGTTGAAGAGGTGAAAGAGCGGCTGCTGTCGCCCCGGTTCCGGCGGCGACAGTTCAGTGGTCTGCTGCTGGATCAGGCTTTTCTGGCCGGGCTGGGAAATTACCTGCGCGCCGAGATTCTCTGGCTGGCGCAGCTGCTGCCAAATCATCGGGCGCAGGATCTCAGTGACGATCAGCTGACTGCTTTCAGCGAGGCGCTGCTATCGGTGCCGCGTCATGCTTATCGGATGCGGGGAACCATGAAGAAGTATCATGAGGAAGCGGCATTTCAGTTTGAGGTGTTTCATCGGCAGGGCAAAAAATGCCGGCGCTGTGGCACGATAGTTGAGAAGGGCACGCTTTCATCACGGCCTTTTTACTGGTGTCCGGGTTGTCAGAGATAGAAAGCGCATGAAGTTAAAAGCGAAAAATGTTCTTACATCAGACGGCTAAAAAACTTCGAACCGGGTGATTCCAACCGCTACGAAGAAGCTTAACGCGCGGGGAACATGGTCAGAAGAGGAAAGCGTCCCGCGCCAGGGACAAAAACGCCGGGAGTGTTTTTGAACAACGCAACGCGTTGGCCCGTTTACGGGCGCACCTCATGGATGAGGTGCGTAATCGCGCGGGCCGAGCGGCCAGGGATGGTTTAAGCGACTTTCCGATCTGACCGTGTTTCATGCGCAGGCGCAGTATCCCAGCGAAGCGCCCCAGCGTTATAACCACATCAAGCGGAGATTTCTCTCCGCTATCGACCGAATCTTACTTTTTCAGCTGTGAGCTGAATTCGCGCTCGGTATAACCGGTGTAGAGCTGACGCGGACGGGCAATCTTCATGCCTTCGTCGTGCATCTCTTTCCAGTGAGCAATCCAGCCAACCGTACGGGCCATCGCGAAGATCACCGTAAACATGGACGAAGGAATACCCATGGCTTTCAGAATGATACCGGAGTAGAAGTCCACGTTTGGATAGAGTTTACGCTCGATGAAGTACGGGTCGTTCAGCGCAATGTGTTCCAGCTCCATCGCCACTTCCAGCAGATCATCCTTCATACCCAGCTCATTCAATACTTCATGGCAGGTATCGCGCATCACGGTCGCACGTGGATCGTAGTTTTTATAAACGCGGTGACCAAAGCCCATCAGACGGAAGGAGTCATTCTTGTCTTTGGCGCGTTTAACAAATTCCGGAATGTGCTCAACAGTGCTGATCTCTTCCAGCATACGCAGAGTCGCTTCGTTGGCACCGCCGTGCGCCGGTCCCCACAGAGAGGCGATCCCTGCGGCGATACAGGCAAATGGGTTCGCGCCGCTTGAACCGGCGGTACGTACGGTAGAGGTTGAAGCGTTCTGCTCATGATCAGCATGCAGAATCAGGATGCGGTCCATGGCGCGTTCCAGCACCGGGTTCACTTTGTACTCTTCGCACGGCGTGGCGAACATCATGTGCAGGAAGTTACCGGCGTAAGAGAGGTCATTGCGCGGATAAACAAACGGCTGGCCGATAGAATATTTGTAACACATCGCTGCCATGGTCGGCATCTTAGAGAGCAGACGGAATGCCGCGATTTCGCGGTGGCGCTCAATGTTTACGTCCAGTGAATCGTGGTAAAACGCAGCCAGTGCACCGGTCACACCGCACATTACCGCCATCGGATGCGAGTCACGACGGAAGCCGTGGAACAGGCGGGTAATCTGCTCATGAATCATGGTGTGACGGGTAACGGTGGTACGGAACTCATCAAACTGTTTCTGGTCCGGCGCTTCGCCGTTCAGCAGGATATAGCAGACTTCCAGATAGTTAGAATGGGTCGCCAGCTGAGAAATCGGGAAACCACGGTGCAGCAGAATACCTTCGTCACCATCGATAAAAGTGATGGCAGATTCGCAGGACGCTGTAGACGTAAAACCGGGATCGAAGGTGAACAGGCCACTTGAACCCAGAGCGCGGACATCAACCACATCCTGGCCCAGCGTACCTTTCAGCACGTCCAGTTCAATAGATGTTCCATCTTGCAGGGTTAGCGTTACTTTTTTATCTGTCATTTTCGTCTCCATAGCGCCTTATGTAGGTAAGGATCTTTAGACACCTGAAACGCGTTCATGTTGCGGTTGGCAAAACTACACGGTATCACTCTGCGGGTATAAAGCGGGTGCAGGGTACAGAGTGAGCGGCGCGTTCCCAGCGGGAACCGGTGAGCCATGGACATGCTGCATATCGCGGTTGTTAAAGATCCGGTCAGGACATAACTTCTTGGTAACCAATAACCTGATGCTTTTTAAAGCTCATATTCGCAATGTTACATAACTTGCGCTTAGGGGAAAGTGTATCCCCATAACTTTTGTGCATCATAGGAATTTACAGGCTTAGTTTGTAACTGAATTGTTGAACTATTGTCAAATCAGATAATTAAAATTGTATCAATTGTGAAAATCGTGAGTAGGATCACTGTTCCACCTAAAATATACCAAAGAGTTTGTAGGGGAATTGTAATCAGAATGTGATCCTCCTATACTCCTGGCAGGTCTCCGGAACACCCTGACACCAGGAGCCACCCAGCGTTTACTACCGCGTCAATTAACACTGGATGTTGCTTGTTTGGTGACGGTTAAGTCTGCCACACGTTGTGATTAGACTCCGCCTCAGGTCCGGAGGAAGCAAAATAAAAAAGAGCTGTGTGGGCAAAACCGTGAAAAAACAAAGACCTGTCAACTTGGATCTCTCGACGATCCGGTTTCCCGTTACTGCAATATCGTCCATTCTTCACCGCGTCTCCGGCGTAATCACCCTGGTTGCCATTGGCATCCTGCTGTGGCTGCTCGGTCTCTCTCTCTCTTCTCCTGAAGGTTTCCAGCACGCTGCATCCATCATGGATGGCTTCTTCGCGAAGTTCATCATGTGGGGCATCTTAACCGCGCTGGCCTATCACGCGGTGAGCGGGATTCGTCATATGTTGATGGATTTTGGTTATCTGGCTGAAACGCTGGAAGTGGGCAAGCGTTCTGCTCATATGACTTTTGTGATCACTGTCGTGCTGGCAATTCTGGCGGGAGTCCTCGTATGGTAAGCAATGCATCCGCATTAGGTCGCAACGGCATTCAGGACTGGCTGCTGCTGCGGGCAACTGCAATTCTCATTACGCTCTACATCGTCTACATCCTCGGTTTCGTTGTGATGGCAGACACGCTGACTTATGACCTGTGGCGTGGCTTCTTCGCTTCGGCATTCACTAAAGTGTTCACGCTGCTGACGCTGTTCTCCATTCTGATTCACGGCTGGATTGGTATGTGGCAGGTGTTAACAGACTACGTTAAATCACTGCCAACGCGCCTGTTGTTGCAGTTTGTGATTGTCGTGGCGCTGCTGTGGTATGCGATTTATGGATTTGTTGTGGTGTGGGGTGTGTAAATGAGTTTGCCAATCAGAGAGTTTGATGCCGTGGTGATCGGCGCAGGTGGCGCAGGTATGCGGGCCGCACTGCAAATCTCCCAGGCCGGCCAGAGCTGTGCCCTGTTATCGAAAGTTTTCCCGACCCGTTCCCACACCGTATCTGCGCAGGGCGGTATTACCGTTGCGCTGGGTAATACCCATGAAGATAACTGGGAATGGCATATGTACGACACCGTCAAAGGTTCCGACTACATCGGTGACCAGGACGCGATTGAATATATGTGTAAAACCGGCCCGGAAGCGATTCTGGAACTGGAGCACATGGGCCTGCCGTTCTCGCGTCTGGAAGATGGTCGTGTCTATCAGCGTCCGTTTGGTGGTCAGTCGAAGAACTTCGGCGGCGAGCAGGCGGCACGTACCGCAGCAGCAGCAGACCGTACCGGCCACGCCCTGTTGCATACCCTTTATCAGCAGAACCTGAAAAACAAAACCACCATCTTCTCTGAGTGGTATGCATTGGATCTGGTGAAAAACGCCGACGGCGCGGTAGTCGGTTGTACCGCTATCTGTATCGAAACCGGCGAAACCGTCTATTTCAAAGCGAAAGCGACCATTCTGGCCACCGGCGGCGCGGGCCGTATCTATCAGTCCACCACCAATGCACATATCAACACCGGCGACGGCGTGGGTATGGCACTGCGTGCGGGCGTGCCGGTGCAGGATATGGAGATGTGGCAATTCCACCCAACCGGTATCGCCGGTGCGGGCGTGCTGGTCACCGAGGGCTGCCGTGGTGAAGGCGGCTATCTGCTGAACAAACATGGCGAACGCTTCATGGAACGTTATGCGCCAAACGCCAAAGATCTGGCGGGCCGCGACGTGGTTGCGCGCTCAATGATGATTGAAATCCGTGAAGGTCGCGGCTGTGACGGCCCGTGGGGTCCGCACATCAAACTGAAACTCGATCACCTGGGTAAAGAGGTGCTTGAATCACGTCTGCCTGGCATCCTCGAGCTGTCACGCACCTTTGCTCACGCCGATCCGATCAAAGAACCTATCCCGGTCATTCCGACCTGCCACTACATGATGGGCGGTATTCCGACCAAAGTGACCGGTCAGGCACTGCGTGTGAATGAGCAGGGTGAAGATGTGGTGATTCCTGGCCTGTTCGCCGTCGGCGAAATTGCCTGCGTATCAGTACACGGCGCCAACCGTCTGGGCGGCAACTCACTGCTTGACCTGGTGGTCTTTGGCCGCGCAGCGGGTCTGCACCTGCTGGAGAGTATTCAGGAGCAGGGCGAACTGCGTGACGCCACGGAAGATGAGATTGCCGTGGCGATGGCGCGCTTCAACCGCTGGGAAAATAACACCACCGGTGAAGATCCGGTTGAGATTCGTAAAGCGCTGCAACGCTGCATGCAGAACAACTTCTCTGTATTCCGCGAAGGCGACGCGATGGCGCAGGGTCTGGAAGAGCTGAAAGAGATTCGCCAGCGTCTGAAATCAGCGCGTCTGGATGACCGCTCACCGGATTTCAACACTCAGCGCATTGAGTGTCTGGAGCTGGATAACCTGATGGAGACGGCCTTTGCCACGGCGGTAGCGGCTAACTATCGCACCGAGAGCCGCGGTGCGCACAGTCGCTTCGACTTCCCGGATCGTGATGATGAAAACTGGCTGTGCCACAGTCTTTATGTCCCGGAAACCGAAAGCATGACGCGCCGTGAGGTGAACATGCAGCCGAAACTGCGCGCGGCGTTCCCGCCGAAAGTGCGTACCTACTAATTTCGGAGACGATCATGAGACTCGAGTTTTCAATTTATCGCTACAATCCGGACGTCGATGACAAGCCGCGCATGCAGGATTACACCCTGGAATCGGAAGATGGTCGCGACATGATGCTGCTGGACGCGCTGATTCGCCTGAAAGAGAAAGATCCGACGCTGGCGTTTCGTCGCTCCTGTCGTGAAGGCGTCTGCGGCTCTGATGGCCTCAACATGAACGGTAAAAACGGACTGGCCTGCATTACGCCGGTTTCGGCCCTGGGCAACGGCAAACAGAAAATCGTTATCCGTCCATTGCCAGGTTTACCGGTTGTGCGTGACCTGGTCGTAGACATGAGCCAGTTTTATGCGCAGTATGAGAAAATTAAGCCTTTCCTGTTGAATAATGGGGAAAATCCGCCAGCACGTGAGCATCTGCAGTCACCGGATGAGCGCGAGCACCTGGATGGCCTGTACGAGTGTATTCTCTGTGCCTGCTGCTCAACCTCATGCCCATCATTCTGGTGGAATCCTGAGAAGTTCATCGGTCCTGCCGGCCTGCTGGCGGCATACCGTTTCCTGATTGACAGCCGCGACACTGAAACAGATGCGCGTCTCGACAATCTGAATGACGCTTTCAGCGTATTCCGCTGCCATAGCATCATGAACTGTGTGAGTGTCTGTCCGAAAGGGCTGAACCCGACGCGCGCCATCGGCCATATCAAGTCGATGTTGCTGCAGCGCGGCGCATAAGCAGTCTCCGCCGGGAACCTCAGGTTCCCGGTGTTTTACGGAAGCCTCTGTAAGCGCGGTGATGACCACGTTTACAAAGGTTCCCTTACGGGCCACGCGCGCTGCGCAAAGTGCTCGTATCGCTGAACTCACTACGGCAAACCGCGAAAGCGGCAACAAATGAAACCTCAAAAAAGCATAGCAATGCTTAAGGGATCACAATGCAGAACAGCGCGATGAAGCCCTGGCTGGACTCTTCCTGGCTGGCCGGCGCGAATCAGTCTTACATAGAGCAGCTCTATGAGGATTTCCTGACCGATCCTGACTCTGTCGATGCAGTGTGGCGCTCGATGTTCCAACAGTTACCGGGCACCGGAATGAAACCTGAGCAGTTTCACTCCACCACACGTGAGTACTTCCGTCGCCTGGCGAAAGACGCATCTCGTTACACCTCATCTGTCTCCGATCCGGAAACCAACTCCAAGCAAGTGAAAGTGCTGCAGCTGATCAACGCGTTTCGTTTTCGCGGTCATCAGCACGCCAATCTCGATCCGCTTGGTCTGTGGAAACAGGATCGGGTCGCCGATCTTGATCCCGCTTTTCATGACCTGACCGAGGCCGATTTTCAGGAAAGCTTTAACGTAGGCTCTTTTGCCATCGGTAAAGAGACCATGAAGCTGGCCGATCTCTTCGACGCGCTGACGCAGACCTACTGTGGCTCAATCGGTGCGGAATATATGCACATCAACAACACGGATGAGAAACGCTGGATCCAGCAGCGTCTTGAGTCTGTAGCGGGCCGTGCAGCGTTCAGCAACGAAGAGAAAAAAGGTTTCCTGAAAGAGCTGACCGCGGCAGAAGGACTGGAAAAATATCTCGGGGCGAAATTCCCGGGTGCCAAACGCTTCTCGCTGGAAGGCGGCGATGCGCTGGTGCCCATGCTGCGCGAAATGATCCGTCACGCTGGCAAGAGCGGTACCCGTGAAGTCGTGCTGGGCATGGCGCACCGTGGTCGTCTCAACGTGCTGATCAACGTGCTGGGTAAAAAGCCGCAGGATCTGTTCGACGAGTTCGCCGGTAAGCATAAAGAGCATCTTGGCACCGGTGACGTGAAGTACCACATGGGCTTCTCTTCTGACGTGGAAACCGAAGGCGGCCTGGTTCACCTGGCGCTGGCGTTTAACCCGTCACACCTGGAGATCGTCAGCCCGGTCGTTATGGGTTCCGTGCGTGCCCGTCTGGATCGTCTGGATGAGCCTGCGAGCAATAAAGTCCTGCCGATCACCATTCATGGTGACGCGGCGGTGATTGGCCAGGGCGTGGTTCAGGAAACCCTGAACATGTCACAGGCACGCGGTTATGAAGTGGGCGGTACTGTTCGCATCGTCATCAACAACCAGGTTGGTTTTACGACGTCCAACCCGAAAGATGCGCGTTCAACGCCTTACTGCACCGACATCGGCAAAATGGTGCTGGCACCGATTTTCCACGTCAATGCGGATGACCCGGAAGCGGTCGCTTTTGTAACCCGTCTGGCGCTCGACTATCGCAACACCTTTAAGCGTGATGTGTTTATCGATCTGGTCTGCTATCGCCGTCATGGTCACAACGAGGCCGATGAGCCAAGTGCGACCCAGCCGCTGATGTACCAGAAAATCAAAAAACATCCGACGCCGCGTAAAATTTACGCCGACCGTCTGGAAGGTGAAGCCGTTGCCACGCAGGAAGATGCGACCGAAATGGTCAATCTTTACCGTGATGCGCTGGATGCGGGCGAATGCGTGGTGCCGGAATGGCGTCCGATGAGCCTGCACTCCTTTACCTGGTCACCTTACCTGAATCATGAGTGGGATGAGCCTTACCCGGCTCAGGTCGACATGAAACGTCTGAAGGAGCTGGCGCTGCGTATCAGCCAGGTTCCTGAAGAGGTTGAGGTGCAGTCGCGTGTTGCCAAGATTTATAACGACCGTCGTCTGATGGCTGAAGGCGAGAAAGCCTTTGACTGGGGCGGCGCGGAAAACCTGGCCTACGCCACGCTGGTTGATGAAGGCATTCCGGTGCGTCTGTCGGGTGAAGATACCGGTCGCGGCACCTTCTTCCACCGTCACGCGGTAGTTCATAACCAGGCAAACGGCTCAACCTATACCCCTCTGCACCATGTGCATAGCGGTCAGGGCCAGTTCAAAGTCTGGGACTCCGTGCTGTCAGAAGAGGCGGTACTGGCCTTTGAATATGGCTACGCCACTGCTGAGCCACGCATCCTGACCATCTGGGAAGCGCAGTTTGGTGACTTCGCCAACGGTGCACAGGTTGTTATCGACCAGTTCATCAGCTCGGGTGAGCAGAAATGGGGCCGTATGTGTGGCCTGGTTATGCTGCTGCCGCACGGCTATGAAGGTCAGGGACCAGAGCACTCCTCTGCGCGTCTGGAGCGTTATCTGCAACTCTGCGCTGAGCAGAACATGCAGGTCTGCGTACCGTCTACGCCTGCTCAGGTTTACCACATGCTGCGTCGTCAGGCGCTGCGCGGTATGCGCCGTCCGCTGATTGTGATGTCGCCGAAATCGCTGCTGCGTCATCCGCTGGCGATCTCCACGCTGGATGAACTGGCTAACGGCAGCTTCCAGCCGGCGATTGGCGAAGTGGATAATCTGGATGCGCAGGGCGTGAAACGCGTCGTGCTGTGCTCCGGTAAAGTCTATTACGACCTGCTTGAGCAGCGTCGTAAAAATGAGCAGACCGATGTGGCGATTGTCCGTATCGAGCAGCTCTATCCGTTCCCGCATCACGCGGTTCAGGAAGCATTAAAAGCGTATTCTCACGTACAGGATTTTGTCTGGTGTCAGGAAGAGCCGCTGAATCAGGGCGCCTGGTACTGCAGCCAGCATCATTTCCGTGAAGTTGTGCCGTTTGGTGCGACCTTACGTTATGCAGGCCGCCCAGCCTCCGCCTCACCGGCCGTGGGTTACATGTCCGTACACCAACAACAGCAGCAAGACCTGGTTAATGACGCGCTGAACGTTAATTAATTAAAAGGAAAGATAATGAGTAGCGTAGATATTCTCGTTCCCGACCTGCCTGAATCGGTTGCCGATGCCTCCGTGGCAACCTGGCACAAAAAACCAGGCGATGCAGTGACTCGCGATGAAGTGCTGGTTGAAATCGAAACCGACAAAGTGGTGCTGGAAGTGCCAGCCTCTGCTGACGGTATCCTGGAAGCGGTTCTGGAAGAAGAGGGCGCCACCGTCACTTCACGCCAGATTCTGGGTCGTCTGAAAGAGGGCAACAGCGCCGGTAAAGAGACCAGCGCGAAGTCTGAAAGCAAAGAGTCTACCCCGGCTCAGCGTCAGACTGCGTCACTGGAAGAAGAGAGCAACGATGCGCTCAGCCCGGCCATTCGCCGTCTGATTGCCGAGCACAACCTTGATGCTTCGCAGATCAAAGGCAGCGGTGTAGGCGGACGTCTGACCCGTGAAGATGTTGAAAAACATCTGGCCAATAAACCACAGGCCGCCAAAGCCGCCGCACCTGCGGCAGAAACTGCAGCTGTGCAGCAGCCTGTGGCGAATCGCAGCGAAAAACGCGTGCCGATGACCCGTCTGCGTAAGCGTGTTGCCGAGCGTCTGCTGGAAGCGAAAAACAGCACTGCGATGCTGACCACCTTCAACGAAATCAACATGAAGCCCATCATGGATCTGCGCAAGCAGTATGGTGAGGCCTTTGAGAAGCGTCACGGTGTACGTCTGGGCTTCATGTCCTTCTACATCAAAGCGGTTGTTGAAGCACTGAAACGCTATCCGGAAGTGAATGCCTCCATCGATGGCGAAGATGTGGTTTACCACAACTACTTCGACGTCAGCATCGCGGTCTCTACGCCACGCGGTCTGGTGACACCGGTTCTGCGTGACGTTGATGCGCTGAGCATGGCGGACATTGAGAAGAAAATCAAAGAGCTGGCAGTGAAAGGCCGTGACGGCAAGCTGACAGTTGACGATCTGACCGGCGGTAACTTCACCATTACCAATGGCGGCGTCTTTGGTTCCCTGATGTCCACCCCGATCATCAACCCACCGCAGAGCGCCATCCTGGGCATGCACGCTATCAAAGATCGCCCGATGGCGGTCAATGGTCAGGTTGTGGTGCTGCCAATGATGTACCTGGCGCTCTCCTACGACCACCGTCTGATCGATGGCCGTGAATCAGTGGGTTATCTGGTTGCAGTGAAAGAGATGCTGGAAGATCCGGCGCGTCTGCTGCTGGATGTCTGATTTTCACCGGGCGCGCCTCGCGCGCCCAACCTCAATACTCTTTTCAGACCTGAATGGATAGAACATCATGAACTTACACGAATACCAGGCGAAACAACTGTTTGCACGGTATGGCATGCCGGCACCAACGGGTTACGCCTGTACTACACCACGTGAAGCGGAAGAAGCAGCCTCTAAAATTGGCGCAGGCCCGTGGGTAGTTAAATGTCAGGTTCATGCCGGTGGCCGCGGTAAAGCGGGCGGTGTGAAAGTGGTTAACAGCAAAGAAGAGATTCGCGCATTTGCTGAAAACTGGCTGGGCAAACGTCTGGTGACCTATCAGACAGACGCAAACGGCCAGCCGGTAAACCAGATTCTGGTTGAAGCGGCAACCGACATCGATCAGGAGCTCTACCTGGGCGCTGTGGTCGATCGCGCAACGCGTCGCGTGATTTTCATGGCCTCAACCGAAGGTGGCGTGGAAATCGAAAA
Organism: Pantoea vagans; assembly: GCF_004792415.1. Taxonomy (NCBI): domain Bacteria; kingdom Pseudomonadati; phylum Pseudomonadota; class Gammaproteobacteria; order Enterobacterales; family Erwiniaceae; genus Pantoea; species Pantoea vagans. The sequence goes on along the minus strand of NZ_CP038853.1, from coordinate 2,902,741 downwards.
AGTGGCGGAAGAGACCCCGCACCTGATCCACAAAATGGCGCTGGACCCACTGACTGGTCCGCAGCCTTATCAGGGTCGCGAGCTGGCATTCAAACTGGGCCTGACCGGTAAGCTGGTTGGTCAGTTCACCAAGATCTTCATGGGTCTGGCAACGCTGTTCCTGGAGCGCGATCTGGCGATGGTTGAGATCAACCCGCTGGTCATCACTAAGCAGGGCGATCTGATCTGCCTGGATGGCAAACTGGGCGCCGATGGCAATGCCCTGTTCCGCCAGCCAGAGCTGCGCGAAATGCGCGATCCAAGCCAGGAAGACCCACGTGAAGCGCATGCGACACAATGGGAACTGAACTATGTTGCGCTGGAAGGCAACATCGGTTGTATGGTTAACGGCGCAGGTCTGGCGATGGGCACCATGGACATCGTTAAGCACCATGGCGGTCAGCCAGCCAACTTCCTTGATGTCGGCGGCGGCGCAACTAAAGAGCGCGTGACCGAAGCCTTCAAAATCATCCTGTCTGACGATGCGGTTAAAGCCGTCTTCGTTAACATCTTCGGCGGCATCGTACGCTGTGACCTGATTGCCGACGGCATCATCGGCGCAGTCGCTGAAGTGGGTGTTAACGTGCCAGTAGTGGTACGTCTGGAAGGTAACAACGCCGAGCTGGGCGCACAGAAACTGGCGGACAGCGGTCTGAACATCATTGCAGCAACCAGCCTGACAGACGCCGCACAGCGTGTTGTTGCTGCCGCGGAGGGTAAATAATGTCCATTCTGATCGACAAAAACACCAAAGTCATTTGCCAGGGTTTCACCGGTGGCCAGGGGACTTTCCATTCTGAGCAGGCGCTGGCTTACGGTACTCAGCTGGTTGGCGGCGTGACGCCAGGCAAAGGCGGCACGACGCATCTCGGCCTGCCGGTGTTCAACACCGTACGCGAAGCGGTAGAAGCGACCGGCGCAACTGCCACCGTGATCTACGTTCCGGCACCTTTCTGTAAAGATGGCATCCTGGAAGCGATTGAAGCGGGCATCAAGCTGATTATCACCATCACCGAAGGTATCCCGACACTGGATATGCTGACCGTGAAAGTGAAGCTGGATGAAGCGGGCGTGCGGATGATCGGTCCAAATTGTCCGGGCGTAATCACCCCAGGCGAATGTAAGATCGGCATCATGCCGGGCCACATTCACCAGCCGGGCCGCGTCGGTATCGTTTCCCGTTCAGGCACCCTGACCTATGAAGCAGTTAAGCAGACCACTGATATCGGCTACGGCCAGTCAACCTGCGTCGGCATCGGTGGTGACCCGATCCCGGGCTCTAACTTCATCGACATCCTGAAAATGTTCCAGGATGATCCACAGACTGAAGCGATCGTGATGATTGGTGAAATCGGTGGCAGCGCAGAAGAAGAAGCCGCAGCCTTCATCAAAGAGCACGTGACCAAGCCGGTTGTGGGTTACATTGCTGGCGTCACCGCGCCGAAAGGCAAGCGTATGGGCCATGCGGGCGCCATCATTGCCGGTGGTAAAGGTACAGCAGATGAGAAATTTGCTGCACTGGAAGCCGCAGGCGTAAAAACCGTTCGCAGCCTGGCTGACATCGGTGACGCAGTTAAAGCCGTATTACCGGCAAAATAAGTCGTCGTCATCTGAGACTAAGCCACCTACGGGTGGCTTTTTTTATGCCGGTAACGCACAGCCATCACCCAGACATTTAAAGAGAAGAGGGCGTGGTCAGATAACCACGCAGGTATTAGTTACGTTAATAAAAAGTGGCAAAGGTAAACTATTTTTCCCCGCTTTATTTCATTAATGACATCTCATTAACAAGAAACCCACCTGACTCTATCTGGAAACTTATTGCGTTAATCCAGATCAATTAATCGCGATTTATATCCAACTATATCGCTGGCAAAGCGCAACGCTAAGAGCGTAAATTGCGCTGCATCAATCCAGCCTTCTACACAAATTTTCAAACGTCTGCTCAACCCGGGATGACACCCGCTTTCCTCCTGTTAAAGCACGCGTTAATGAAGGCGCGGATTGACAATTTTCAGAGCTGCTTTATTCGCTACTCGCCTGTTCGGGCAGCTCACAAATCTGTTCTGCTGGTCATAAAAAAACTGGAATCAATAAACAGTCGTTCCTGACTCTGATTACGTTCGTTCTGATCGCGCGCGTGACGGAGACAAAGCGAGGAGCAAGGAGTCATTATGTTAGATATCGTCGAACTGTCGCGGTTACAGTTTGCCTTAACAGCGATGTACCATTTTCTGTTCGTCCCTTTAACGCTGGGTATGGCGTTTTTGCTGGCGATCATGGAGACGGTCTATGTCCTGAGCGGTAAACAAATTTATAAAGATATGACGAAGTTCTGGGGCAAGTTATTTGGTATTAACTTTGCGCTGGGTGTCGCTACCGGCCTGACCATGGAATTTCAGTTCGGAACAAACTGGTCATATTACTCTCACTACGTCGGCGATATCTTCGGCGCGCCGCTCGCCATTGAAGGTCTGATGGCGTTCTTCCTGGAATCGACCTTTGTCGGCCTGTTCTTTTTTGGCTGGGATCGGCTGGGTAAAGTGCAGCACATGGCGGTGACCTGGCTGGTGGCGCTGGGCTCGAACATGTCCGCGCTGTGGATTCTGGTTGCTAACGGCTGGATGCAGAACCCCATCGCCTCTGAATTCAACTTCGAAACCATGCGCATGGAGATGGTCAGCTTCTCAGAGCTGGTACTGAACCCGGTGGCGCAGGTGAAATTCGTTCACACCGTTGCGGCCGGTTACACCACCGGCGCGATGTTCATTCTGGGCATCAGCGCGTGGTACATGCTGAAAGGGCGCGACCTTGCTTTTGCTAAACGCTCGTTCGCTATTGCGGCCAGCTTTGGCATGGCGGCGGTCCTCTCCGTGATTCTGCTGGGCGATGAGTCTGGCTATGAAATGGGCGACGTGCAGAAAACCAAGCTGGCCGCTATCGAAGCCGAGTGGGAAACCCAGCCAGCCCCAGCCTCATTTACGCTGTTTGGCCTGCCCGATCAGGCAACGCAGGAGAACCGGTATGCCGTGCAGATCCCGTGGCTGCTGGGCCTGATCGCGACCCGATCCATCGATAAGCCGGTCACCGGCCTGAAAGATCTGATGGCTCAGCATGAAGTGCGCATCCGCAACGGCATGAAAGCCTACACGTTGCTGAATGAACTGCGCGGCGGCAGTCAGGATCCCGCAGTACGTGACGCGTTCAATAGTCACAAACAGGATCTCGGTTATGGTCTGCTGCTGAAGCGCTATACCGACAATGTGGCGGATGCGACCGAAGCGCAGATTAAGCAGGCGACCCAGGACTCTATCCCGCGCGTAGCGCCGCTCTACTTTGCGTTCCGCATCATGGTGCTGTGTGGCGTACTGCTGCTGGGCATTATCACACTCTCTTTCTGGAGCGTAATACGCAATCGCGTGGGCAAAAATCGCTGGTTACTGAAAGCGGCGCTGTTTGGTATTCCGTTACCCTGGATTGCTGTCGAGTCAGGCTGGTTCGTAGCCGAGTATGGTCGTCAGCCCTGGGCTATCGGTGAAATCCTGCCGACCGCGGTGGCCAACTCCTCGCTGACTGTGGGCGATCTGCTGTTCTCGATGATCCTGATCTGCGGACTCTACACGCTGTTCCTGGTGGCAGAGATGTACCTGATGTTCAAATTCGCCCGCCTTGGGCCGAGCAGCCTGAAAACCGGGCGATATCATCATGAGCAGATCACAGCAACCACTCAGCCGGTTCAGGGATAAGGAGAGCGACCATGTTTGATTATGAAGTTCTGCGCTTTGTCTGGTGGCTGCTGATTGGCGTGCTGCTGATTGGCTTTGCTGTCGCAGATGGTTTTGATATGGGCGTCGGGATGCTGACACGCATTCTGGGCCGCACCGATACTGAACGTCGCATCATGATTAACAGTATCGCCCCGCACTGGGACGGTAACCAGGTCTGGCTGATCACCGCGGGTGGCGCACTGTTTGCCGCCTGGCCAATGGTCTACGCGGCGGCCTTCTCCGGCTTCTATGTGGCGATGATTCTGGTGCTCGCATCACTGTTCTTCCGTCCGGTCGGTTTCGATTACCGCTCGAAGATTGAAGATAACCGCTGGCGCGGTGCCTGGGACTGGGGCATTTTCATTGGCAGCTTCGTGCCACCGCTGGTGATTGGCGTGGCCTTTGGCAACCTGTTACAGGGCGTGCCGTTCCATGCCGATGCGTATCTGCGCCTGTTCTATACCGGCAACTTCTTCCAGCTGCTGAATCCGTTTGGCCTGCTGGCGGGTGTGGTCAGTGTGGCGATGATTCTGGCACAGGGCGCAACCTACCTGCAGATGCGCACCACTGGCGAACTGCATCTGCGTTCGCGTACCGCTGCACAACTTGCCGCGCTGGTGATGATGGTCTGCTTCATCCTGGCGGGTGTCTGGGTGAAATACGGTATCGATGGTTATGTGGTGACCAGCACAATGGATCACTTTGCCGCCTCGAACCCACTGGGAAAAACCGTCGTGCGCGAAGCGGGTGCCTGGATGGTCAACTTCCAGAACCATCCTGTACTGTGGCTGTTCCCGCTGCTCGGTTCGGTACTGCCGCTGCTGACCGTACTCTGCTCGCGGGTTGAGAAGGGCGCCTGGGCGTTCCTGTTCTCATCACTGACGCTGGCCTGCGTCATCATGACCGCCGGCATTGCGATGTTTCCGTTCATCATGCCATCCAGCACCGTGCCGGGAATCAGCCTGACCATGTGGGACGCCACGTCCAGTCTGCTGACGCTGCAAACCATGACCGTGGCCGCCGCTATCTTTGTCCCAATCATTCTGATTTACACCACCTGGTGCTACTGGAAGATGTTTGGCCGTATTACCAAAGAGCAGATTGAAAGCAACAGTCACTCACTCTATTAATAAAGGAGATGTCGCATGTGGTATTTTGCCTGGATTCTCGGCACGTTGCTGGCCTGTGCCTTTGGTATCGTGACCGCGCTGGCGATTGAACACGTTGAAGCGCAGGATGAGACTCACTGATGCGCACGGCAGTTCGGATGCTCTATGATCTGATGGATAAGGGCCCGTTACGGGCCCTCTCACTGCTGCTGGCGCTGCTGACGGCGGGCGGCGTGATGTGGGATCCGACCCGTTTTGCCAATCAGGCGGGCCAGCTTCCTGCTCTGCAGGGGCTGGTGCTGATCTGGGCGGTCTGCTGCTGCGTCATTCATGGTGTGGGTTTCCGGCCACGGAAAACCCGATGGCAGGCGCTGTTTACGCCGTTACCGGCTCTGCTGGTGTTAGTGATTGCGCTTTACCGTTTTTACCTTTAATCCCCCGCCTCACCCGCGCTGTCAGTGAATATTTGTCAGCATCTGGTCAATAAATCTCTCTGAAATCGTTCCGTTTGTTACGGAGCGATAATTATTTTCGCCTGGCTCTGGCGACCCATTCCCAACCCCAATTCTCTTGCGTATAGTAGCAACGTTTAAAACGAGGCCGGGATGTAGAGTGAGTACAACGCTGTTTCGCTGGCCGGTTCGGGTCTACTACGAAGATACTGATGCCGGTGGTGTGGTTTATCACGCCAGCTATATCGCTTTTTATGAACGAGCACGTACCGAAATGTTGCGACAGCACCATTTCAATCAGCAGACGCTGTTAGAACAGCAGATCGCTTTTGTGGTACGGCGCATATCGGTGGACTATCTGGCGGCGGCGCGTCTTGATGACCTTCTGGAGATCCAGAGTGAGGTCACCTCAATGACACGGGCAACCATGACGTTCACGCAGCGTATCGTGAATACTGAAGGCAAAGTGCTCAATGAGGCAGAAGTCCTGATTGCCTGCATTAACCCACATCTGATGAAGCCGATTGCGCTTCCCAAGTCTATTGTCGCGGAGTTCAAGCAGTGACTGACATGAACATTCTTGATTTGTTCCTGAAGGCGAGCCTTCTGGTCAAACTTATCATGTTGATTTTGATCGGCTTTTCTATTGCCTCCTGGGCCATCATTATTCAGCGTACACGTATTCTGAATGCGGCGGGAAGAGAAGCGGAGGCGTTTGAAGACAAATTCTGGTCCGGTATCGAACTCTCGCGCCTGTATCAGGAGAGCCAGGAGCGCCGGGAAGAACTGGGTGGCTCGGAGCAGATTTTCTATTCCGGCTTCAAAGAATTTGCCCGCCTGCATCGCGCCAATAATCATGCGCCGGAAGCGGTCATTGACGGGGCGAGTCGTGCTATGCGCATCTCAATGAACCGTGAGCTGGAAGCACTGGAAAACCACATTCCATTCCTCGGCACCGTCGGCTCTATCAGTCCTTACATCGGGCTGTTCGGTACCGTCTGGGGAATTATGCACGCCTTTATCGCGCTGGGCGCGGTGAAGCAGGCGACGCTGCAGATGGTGGCACCGGGTATCGCTGAAGCACTGATTGCGACCGCTATCGGTCTGTTTGCCGCGATTCCGGCGGTCATGGCGTACAACCGTCTGAACCAGCGCGTGAACAAACTGGAGCAGGGCTACGACAACTTTATGGAAGAGTTCACTGCCATCCTGCATCGCCAGGCTTTCTCCAGCGATAGCGCTAAGTAAATAGAGGTTAATGATGGCCAGAGTACGTGGTCGCAAAAGCCGCGACCTGAAGTCGGAAATCAACATCGTTCCGCTACTGGACGTCCTGCTGGTGCTGTTGCTGATCTTCATGGCAACGGCACCCATTATTACCCAGAGCGTGGAAGTGGATCTGCCTGATGCGACCGACTCCAAAACGGTTTCCAGCGATGATAATCCGCCGGTAATTGTTGAAGTGGCGGGCGTGGGGCAGTACAGCCTGGTCGTGGATCACGATCGCATGGACCAACTCCCGCCTGAGCAGGTAATCAGCGAAGCGCAGCGTCGACTGGAAGCGAATCCTAAGACGGTCTTTTTGATCGGGGGCGCGAAAGAGGTGCCTTACGATGAAATTATTAAAGCGCTCAACCTGCTGCACCAGGCGGGTGTTAAATCTGTCGGTTTGATGACGCAGCCGATTTAAAATCGAACCGTTTTTTGGGAACCGAGTGTGTCGAAGGCAACCGAGCAAAACGAGAAGTTAAAGCGCGCGATAATCATTTCGGTGATTCTGCATATCGTGCTGATCGCGCTGCTGATTTGGAGCTCGTTTAATGAGCACGTTGACCCCAGCAGTGCGGGTGGTGGCGGCAGCGATATCGATGCAGTGATGGTCGATCCCGGTGCCGTCGTGAGTCAATATAATCGTCAGCAGAACCAGCAGAGCGACAGCCAGCGGGCTGAGCAGCAGCGTAAAAAGCAGGCGCAGCAGCAGGCTGAAGAGCTGCAACAGAAGCAGGCTGCTGAACAGCAGCGTCTGAAAGCGCTGGAGAAAGAGCGTTTAGCCGCGCAGGAAACCGCGAAAGAAGAGGCTAAACAGCAGGCTGAGCAGCAGAAAGCGGCCATCGATGCTGCTAAACAGGCTCAGGAACAGCAAAAAACCGCTGAAGCGGCGGCAGCCAAAGCGAAAGCAGATGCAAAAGCCGAGGCGGATGCACAGGCAAAAGCCGCCGCCGAGCAGGCGAAGCAGGCCGCAGCCGACGCAAAGAAGCAGGCTGACCAGCAGGCGAAAGCTGCGGCTGCCGCGGCGGCAAAAGAGAAAGCCGTTGCGGAAGCCAAAGCAAAGTCTGAAGCGGATGCCAAAGCGGCAGCCGAAGCCAAAGTGAAAGCGGCGGCGGAGGCAAAAGCTAAAGCGGCCGAAGAGGCGAAAGAGAAAGCCGCTGAAGCCAAAGAAAAAGCAGCCGAGGCAGCGAAAGAGAAAGCTGCAGAAGCGGCGAAAGAGAAAGCTGAGGCCGCTAAAGAAGCGGCTAAAGAAAAGGCAGAAGCGGCTGCGAAGGCGAAAGCCGATGCTGCGGCAAAAGCCAAAGCCGATGCGGCAGCCAAAGCAAAAGCGGATGCTGCTGCTAAGGCCAAAGCAGATGCGAAAGCGAAAGCCGCAGCGGATGCCGCCAATGACAGCGATGTCGATGATTTACTGGGTGGACTCGCTTCCGGCAAAAATGCACCGAAAAGTGGCACCTCCGGTGGCGCAGCAGGGCAGGGAAACCAGAAGAAAGCGGGCGCATCAGGCGCGGAAATCAACTCCTATATGGGGCAGGTTGTCAGTGCGATTCAGAGCCGATTCTACGATGCCGATCTGTATCGCGGAAAAACCTGTGATTTGCGGATTAAACTTGCGCCTGATGGCTTGTTAATCGATGTTAAGTCAGAGGGTGGCGATCCTGCGCTCTGTCAGGCTGCGATTGCTGCCGCTAAACAGGCACGCATTCCGAAGCCGCCTTCGCAGGCGGTCTACGAAGTGTTTAAAAACGCCCCAATGCGTTTTAAACCGCAATAATGCAGTAACGGGCGGCAAGTTGTTCTATGTTTAGCTTGCCGTACTTAAGTTGTACTCGTGGTTTCCAGGAACAGTGCCAATTATCGTGGACTGAGGTTCAGATAAGGGAGATAAAATGAAGCAAGCTCTTCGCGTTACGTTAGGCTTTTTTATCCTGCTGTGGGCAGCCATGCTGCATGCAGAAGTTCGAATTGAGATCACCCAGGGTGTCAACACTGCGCGCCCGATTGGCGTGGTGCCGTTTAAATGGGCGGGTGCGGGTGCCGCGCCGGAAGATGTCGGCGGCATCGTAGCGGCTGACCTGCGCAACAGTGGCAAATTTAATCCACTGGATCGCTCGCGTCTGCCACAGCAGCCTGCCAGCGCGCAGGAAGTTCAGCCTGCCGCATGGAGCGCGCTCGGTATTGATGCCGTTGTCGTCGGTCAGGTCGCTTCTAACCCGGATGGCAGCTATCAGGTCTCTTACCAGCTGGTGGATACCGGCGGTGCGCCAGGTACCGTACTGGCACAGAACTCGTATAAAGTGACTAAACAGTGGCTGCGTTATGCTGCCCACACGGCCAGTGATGAGACGTTCCAGAAGCTGACCGGCATTAAAGGTGCTTTCCGTACCCGCATCGCCTATGTCGTGCAGACCAACGGCGGTCAGTTCCCGTATGAGCTGCGCGTCGCTGACTACGATGGTTACAACCAGTTCGTGGTACATCGTTCACCACAGCCACTGATGTCGCCAGCCTGGTCTCCGGATGGCAGCAAAGTTGCCTACGTGACCTTTGAAAGCGGCAAATCTGCGCTGGTGGTTCAGACGCTGTCTAACGGTGCTATCCGTCAGGTCGCCTCTTATCCACGTCATAACGGTGCACCGGCGTTTTCGCCAGATGGCTCTAAGCTCGCTTTCGCGCTCTCTAAAACCGGCAGCCTGAACCTCTATGTGATGGATCTGGCGTCAGGTCAGACGCGTCAGGTGACAGATGGTCGCTATAACAGCACTGAACCGACCTGGTTCCCGGACAGCCAGACGCTGGCTTATACCTCGGATCAGGCGGGTGCGCCTCAGATCTATAAAGTCGGTCTGAATGGCGGCACGCCACAGCGTATTACCTGGGAAGGTGGTCAGAACCAGGATGCGGATGTCGCAACAGATGGTAAATCTATGGTGATGATTAGCACCAGCGGTGGTGCTCAACACGTCGCCAAACAGGATCTGGAAACGGGAGCCGTTCAAACGTTAACGGACACGTTCCTGGATGAAACGCCGAGCCTGGCACCAAACGGCACAATGGTAATCTATAGCTCTACTCAGGGGATGGGTTCCGTGCTGCAGTTGGTTTCAACCGACGGTCGTTTCAAAGCGCGTCTTCCGGCAACTGATGGACAGGTCAAATTTCCTGCCTGGTCGCCGTATCTGTAATGTCTGACAGTTCAGACATCGCAAACAATAAACAATAATGGGATTTTTGAAATGCAACTGAACAAAGTGCTGAAGGGTTTGATGCTGGCTCTGCCGGTTCTGGCAGTAGCGGCTTGTAGCTCACACAAAAACAACAACAATGACCAGACTGGCATGGGCGCTGATGGCGCTTACGGTGCAAACTCTGGCATGAACGGTAACGGCGGCAACATGTCTTCTGACGAGCAGGCTCGTCTGCAGATGCAGCAGCTGCAGCAGAACAACATCGTGTACTTCGGCCTGGACAAGTATGACGTTCAGTCTGATTATGCACAGATGCTGGATCAGCACGCGACCTTCCTGCGCAGCAACCCATCCTACAAAGTGACCATCGAAGGTCACGCGGATGAGCGCGGTACGCCGGAATACAACATCGCCCTGGGCGAACGTCGTGCTAACGCCGTTAAAATGTACCTGCAGGGTAAAGGCGTGTCGGCTGATCAGATGTCTATCGTTTCTTACGGTAAAGAGAAGCCAGCCGTTCTGGGTCATGACGAAGCAGCGTATTCTAAAAACCGTCGTGCCGTACTGGTCTACTAAGAGAATCACATGGTTAGTAACTTCAGACGTCATCTGTTGAGTCTGTCGTTACTGATTGGCGTAGCGGCCCCCTGGGCCGCTAATGCCCAAGCGTCAATCAGTAGCGTTGGCTCCGGCTCGGTCGAAGACCGTGTCACCACTCTCGAACGAATCTCTAATGCCCAGGCACAACTGATGCAGCAACTGCAGCAGCAGATGAGCGATAACCAGCGTGATATCGATGCGCTGCGTGGGCAAATCCAGCAAAACTCGTATCAGTTGAATCAGGTGGTTGAGCGGCAGAAGCAGCTTTACCAGCAGATTGACAGCCTGAGCAGCGCCAGCAGCAGCGGCGGGCAACAGGCAGCCGGCAGCGATGCCGCAGCAGATACCGGCGCAGCAGCCACCGCAGGCGCGGCAGCATCCACGGAGAGCGCACCTGCGCAGACCGGTGACGCTAACAGCGATTACAATGCGGCTGTGGCGCTGATTCTGGAGAAGAAACAGTATGACCAGGCGATCAGTGCGCTTCAGGCGTGGGTAAAACGTTACCCGGATTCGACCTATCAGCCGAATGCGAATTACTGGCTGGGTCAGCTGAACTACAACAAAGGCAAAAAGGACGACGCGGCGTATTATTACGCCACGGTGGTGAAGAACTATCCGAAGTCACCGAAAGCTGCAGAAGCGTTGCTGAAAGTGGGTGTCATCATGCAGGAGAAGAAAGACACGGCGAAAGCCAAAGCGGTCTTCCAGCAGGTGATCAAACTTTATCCAGACACCGAATCTGCTAAACAGGCGCAGAAACGTCTGGCAAGCCTGTAATTTGTCCGGTTCAGACCAGATATCGTGTGATTTCTGGTCTTGCCGTATGAAAGGTAAGCAACTGAAGCATTTAGCAGAAATAAGAGTTGCGCTACCCCGCTAAATCAGTAATATATGCCGCCGTTGCCGGGACACATTGCAAAGTGTCTGGTAAGCCTGAAGATGGGTCGTTAGCTCAGTTGGTAGAGCAGTTGACTTTTAATCAATTGGTCGCAGGTTCGAATCCTGCACGACCCACCATCTCCTTCAGACGCGCTGTTACAGCGCTGTTTTAAGAAGAACACTTCAGCATTGCTTCACAACCTAAGATGGGTCGTTAGCTCAGTTGGTAGAGCAGTTGACTTTTAATCAATTGGTCGCAGGTTCGAATCCTGCACGACCCACCATCTTATCTCAGCCGCCTGGCGCGCTGAACGGTTGTAAGGCTCCAGCGGGTCGTTAGCTCAGTTGGTAGAGCAGTTGACTTTTAATCAATTGGTCGCAGGTTCGAATCCTGCACGACCCACCAATTAGAATGAAGCGCCCTTTGGGCGCTTTTTTCGTTTTCAGGGTACGGTATTCACCGTGCAGGGTGAGAACCTGCAGCAGGTTCGACTGAATCGCCCGGCGATTCAGGCTGATGCTTCAGCATCACCCGGAGGGCGAGGCCCTGGAAGGGCCGAGGCAATCCTGCACGACCCACCAATTAGAATGAAGCGCCTTTAAGGCGCTTTTTTCGTTTCTGCGGTATCTACTTAAAAGTACAGTGCCTCTGGCATTTGAGGTTGGCGATAAAGTTTGTCGTTGCCGCGTTGAGATGGAGCCTGCGCAGAGAACACGGTCAGATCGGAAAGACGCAAAAGCCGTCATCCATGACCTGCTCGGCCCGCGCGATTACGCACCTCATCCATGAGGTGCGCCCGTAGCCGGGCCAACGCTTCGCGTTGTTCAAAAACGCTCCCGGCGTTTTTGTCCCAGGCGCGGGACGCTTTCCTTTTCTGACCGTGTTCCCTGCGCGTTGAGCATCTGTGTTGCTGTGAGAGTAGTTTGATGCGGCTTTCCTGGCTGTTTGAAAGCGGCTGATGCCGATTTTTTCATTTCCGGAACAGCGACTTTGACGCTCAAGGTGCCAACCTGAATCCCCACACCCGCCGTCACGCCTTTTTCTTCACCTTCGCCACTGCCAGGCTTTCCCAGATATGCATCACCGCATAGCTGCGCCAGGGACGCCAGGATTGCGAACGCGCTTCCGCTTCTTTCGATGACATGCCGCCCAGGTTATTACGGATGGCAATATCTTCCTTGGGAAAGGCATCCGGCCAGCGCAGGGCGCGCATAGCGATATAATGCGCCGTCCAGGGACCAATGCCCGGCAGGCTGACCAGCTTTTTTATTACCTCGTCAGGCTGCTGAGCGGCGCTGAGACGCAGGTCACCGCTGGCGCAGGCGCTGGCAAAAGCGATGATGGCGCGGGAGCGCGCGGCGCTGACAATGCCCATCGGTGCGACATCGTCCACCGTCAGTCCGGCGATGCGTTCAGGAAGCGCGGTGTAACGGGTAAGATCGGCAAAAGGCGTCTCGCAGGGTTCACCGAAGGCGGCGGCAAAACGGCTGCTGACCGTGGTGGCCGCTTTGACGGTTACCTGCTGGCCGATAATGGCGCGCACGCCCAGCTCAAAGGCGTCGAATGCGCCAGGCACGCGCAGACCGGGATGTGCGATCAGGCTGGGTGCCAGCAGCGGATCCTGGGCCAGGCAGGCGGCGATACGCTGTGGCTGCGCATCGAGATCGAACAGGTCACGCAGACGGCGCAGCAGCAGAGGCAGCACTGGCGTCAGGGACGTTGAGAGCGTCACCTGCAAGGCGTTCTTCTGCGGCATATGGGAAACGCTGACCCAGCCCCGGCAGCGACCCAACGCCACAGTGCGTCGCCAGCTGCCATCTTCCACCGCTTCGACCTCCTTCATCAGGTGCGTCTGCAAAAACCAGAGCATTGCCGCCCAGTCATAGGGGGGGCGATAGGTCAGCCGCAGCGTCACGCGGTCGCCGGGCTGCGCACGCTTAGTGCCGGTGTCATCCCGGCGCAGCGCGCTCGGTGTCATGCGGTAGCGCGCCTGGAACACATCATTAAACCGGCGCAGGCTGCTGAAACCGCTGGCGTAGGCGACTTCCGTGACCGGCAGCTGAGTTTCTGTCAGCAGCTGTTTTGCCAGCAGCATTCGCCGCGTCTGCTTCAGCTCCAGCGGCGAAACGCCGAGTTCATGCTGCACGATACGGCGCAGCTGACGCAGGCTGAGGCCGAATTCCGCAGCAATTGCTTCCAGGCCTTCGCGCTCCTCCAGCATGCCTTCCTCAATGCGCTGAATCAGCCGCTCGGCAACGCGATGCGGCTGATCAACCGGCGCATTGCCGGGTGCCAGTTCTGGCCGACAGCGCAGGCAGGGGCGAAAGCGCGCTTTTTCCGCCGCCTCAGCGCTGCTGAAGAAAAGGCAGTTCTTCTGCATGGGGGCTTTAACCGGGCAGACCGGACGGCAATAGATACCGGTTGACGTCACGCCCACAAAGAAAACGCCGTCAAAACGGGTATCACGAGAGGTCAGTGCCTGGTAGGCAATTTCGGGATCGAGCATGGCATTTCTCCGGCAAATAGGGACAGCCTATACCGGCTGGATCCGTCAGACTAGCTGTTTTCGGACAGCAAAACAGTTTAACGCCATGACCGGAAACAGCCAGTCAGGGGCAAAAAAAGTGCGATACTGGATGACGGAACCGTGACGGGAGAATCACCATGTACTACTTCAAACCGATAGTTACTCCGGTGGGCGAGCTGAAACTGGTCGCCAGCGACAGTGGCCTGGCGGGCATCTTGTGGGAAAACGACGATCCGAAGCGCACCCGATTTTTGCCGCAGACGCGCAATGACGATCATCCCATTCTGATCGAAACTGAGCGACAGCTCAGCGAATACTTTACCGGTGAGCGTCGCTGCTTTGAGCTGCCGCTCGACATGGTCGGCACCGACTTTCAGAAAAAAGTCTGGCAGGCGCTGGTGGCGATTCCGTTTGGTGAAACGCGCAGCTACAGCCAGATTGCCAGAGAGATCGGTCATCCGCAGGCAGTACGGGCGGTCGGCGCGGCCAATGGTCGTAATCCACTCTCCATTGTTGCGCCATGCCACCGCGTGATTGGTGCTAACGGCAAGCTGACCGGCTTTGCAGGCGGGCTGGACATCAAAGCTTTCCTGCTGGCGCTGGAAGCGCCGCAGTCGCTTATCGACAAAGCAGCTTCAGAGCCGCTCCAGTTAGAGATACAGGCAGACTAAAAATCCCACGACACAGTCTGGCTTTTCCGCTATCGTGTTTAGCATATAAAACACGATGGTGGATTGAACGCCATTATTCGCCTTTACTGGCGATTTTCGTTAATTAGATAAAACGAGAGCTGTGTCATGAGTGTGATGTTCGATCCTGAAAGCGCCGTTTACCCTTTTCCGCCTAAACCTGCTCGTTTGAGTGACGACGAGAAGGCGTTTTACCGTGAGAAAATCAAAGCGCAGCTGTTGGCGCGTAACGCGGTGATGGTGGCGCACTACTATACCGATCCGGAAATCCAGGCGCTGGCGGAAGAGACCGGCGGCTGCGTCTCTGACTCGCTGGAGATGGCGCGTTTCGGCAGCAATCATTCAGCTACCACGCTGCTGGTGGCAGGCGTGCGCTTTATGGGCGAAACCGCCAAAATCCTCAGCCCTGAAAAAACCGTGCTGATGCCGACGCTGCAGGCGGAGTGCTCACTGGATCTCGGCTGCCCGATTGAAGAGTTTAACGCCTTCTGTGATGCCCATCCCGATCGCACCGTCGTGGTCTATGCCAATACCTCAGCGGCGGTCAAAGCGCGGGCCGACTGGGTAGTGACCTCCAGCATTGCGGTTGAGCTGATCGAGCATCTCGATAGCCTGGGCGAAAAGATCATCTGGGCACCGGATCGTCATCTGGGCCGCTACGTCACTCAGAAGTCGGGTGCGGACGTGCTGTGCTGGCAGGGCGCCTGCATTGTGCATGACGAGTTTAAAACCCAGGCGCTGCAGCGTATGAAAGCGCTCTATCCCGATGCGGCGGTGCTGGTGCATCCTGAGTCACCGCAGGCGATTGTCGATCTGGCAGATGCCGTTGGCTCGACCAGCCAGCTTATTCAGGCGGCGAAATCCCTGCCACATCCACAGATGATTGTGGCGACCGACCGCGGCATCTTCTACAAAATGCAGCAAATGGTGCCGGATAAAGAGCTGCTGGAAGCGCCGACCGCGGGCGAGGGCGCAACCTGCCGCAGCTGTGCACACTGTCCGTGGATGGCGATGAACGGCCTTAAAGCTATCGCAGAGGCGCTGGAGACGGGCGGCGCGGAACATGAGATTCAGGTGGATGAGACGCTGCGAGAGGCGGCGTTACTGCCGCTAAATCGCATGCTATCCTTTGCAGCGGAACTTAAACTCAACGTGAAGGGCAACGCCTAAGCGTTCCCGGACAGGTGCTCAGCATGGACTTCTTCAGCACACATAATATTCTGGTTCACATTCCTCTGGGTGCCGGAGGCTACGATCTCTCATGGATTGAAGCCATCGGCACGCTGGCGGGCTTACTCTGTATCTGGTTTGCCAGCCTGGAAAAAATCATCAACTATCCGTTCGGCCTGATCAACGTGACGCTGTTTGCGGTGATCTTCTTTCAGATCCAGCTCTATGCCAGCCTCCTGCTGCAGCTCTTCTTCTTTGCCGCCAATATCTATGGCTGGTACGCCTGGAGCCGTCAGACCGCCGATCATCAGGCCGAGCTGAAAATCCGCTGGCTGCCACTGCCCAAAGCGCTCGCCTGGGCGGCGGGTTGTGTAATCGCCATTGCGCTGATGACGCTTTATATCGACCCGGTGTTTGCGCTGTTAACCCGTGCAGCGGTGACGCTGATGAACGGTATTGGCCTGTCGGTGGCGATGCCCGCGTTGCAGCCGGATGCCTTCCCGTTCTGGGATTC
Organism: Pantoea vagans; assembly: GCF_004792415.1. Classification (NCBI taxonomy): domain Bacteria; kingdom Pseudomonadati; phylum Pseudomonadota; class Gammaproteobacteria; order Enterobacterales; family Erwiniaceae; genus Pantoea; species Pantoea vagans. The sequence goes on along the minus strand of NZ_CP038853.1, from coordinate 2,886,534 downwards.
CTGCATGATGGTGTTGTCGATTGCGGCGATGGTGCTGATGACGCGCAAATATGTTGAGAACTGGCTGCTGTGGGTCATCATCAATGTGATTAGCGTGATGATTTTCGCCCGTCAGGGCGTCTATGCGATGTCGCTGGAGTATGTGATCCTGACACTGATTGCGCTGAACGGATCGCGTATGTGGATCCGCAGCGCGCGGCAACAGGGTTCCCGCGCGCTGTCGGCTCAGTGAGTGTGCGCTTCGCCTTTAGCGTGAGCGTGGTCATGATCAGGGTCGTGAGAATGACTGTGATCATGGCGGGAAGCAGCCGCGCTGCTTAAGCCGAGTTCACACTCGGCGCCGGCACAGGGCTGATATTCCATCTGCACCGTCGCATGCTCAATCTGGTAGTTCTGGCGCAGGTAGTCGTGAATACGATGCAGCAGCGCATCGTGATCGTAAGGCGGGATCACCTGCGCATGCAGTGTCAGCAGCGGCTTTTCGCCGACCTGCCACAAATGCACATGGTGGACATTGCGCACTTCGGCGATGTTCAGCGTCAGATCCCGTATCAGCCGGTTCACATCCAGTGAATGCGGTGCCCCTTCCAGTAACTCCTGCAGACTTTCACGCAGCAGCGCCCAGGCGCTGCGCAGCACCAGCAGGGAGACCAGCAGTGACAGAATCGGGTCAATTGGCGTCCAGCCGGTCAGCAGGATGATTACCGCCGCCACAATCGCGCCCACCGAACCCAGCAGGTCACCCATGACATGCAGCGCAGCGGCGCGCACGTTGAGGTTCTTCTCTCCGCTGCCGTGGTGCAGCAGCCAGAACGACAGAATATTGGCCAGCAGGCCGCCAACTGCGATCCCCAGCATCAGGCCGCCCGTGACCGGCTGCGGATCGGCAAAGCGGCGCACCGCTTCCCAGACGATGAGCGCGGTAATGCCCAGCAGTGCGATGGCGTTAACAAATGCGGCCAGCGTAGTCAGGCGCAGCAGGCCAAAGGTGTGACGTGCATTAGGTTTACGGCGCGAGAACTGCACCGCCAGCAAGGCCATCAGCAGTGCTGCAGCATCGGTCAGCATATGCCCGGCGTCCGCCAGCAGCGCCAGTGAACCCGAGAGCCAGCCGCCAATCACTTCAGCAACCATGAAGACGACGGTCACCCCGAAGGCGGCCGCCAGACGCGTGCGATTACTATCCTGCCCGCTATGAGTGTGGGTATGTGCCATAATTTTCCAGTTTTTTCAGTAACCTGTTTACGAATAATATCAGTAATTGCCACGTCTCAGACGTGTCCTGATGCTGTTTAACCTGCTCCGTCAGCTGCTGGCTGAGCTGCGCGCCATGCTCCAGCCCTGCCAGCAGGCAGCTTCCTTTCATCCGGTGTGCTGCTTCGGCGAACTGCGTCCAGTCTGCGCGTTCGTGTGCCTCACGCATCACAGCCAGGTCCTGTGTCACCGTACTGTGCAGCGTCTGGCTCAGACGGCTGAGGAATTTGTCATTCTGCTGCGCCAGCTGCCACAGATTGTCATCCAGTGTCGCCAGCGGATCTTCCTGCCACGCCTGCTGCCATTCCGCCAGCAGCGCGCTGAGATCGGCTAACTGCACCGGTTTAATCAGCACCCGCTCGCCCGCCTCAGGCGGCCGTGACAGCAACTGCGCGTCCGCCGAGCAGAGCACCCGCATCGCCTGACGTCCACGCTGGCGGTCACGCCGCCGCAATATCCGCAGCAGCAGCGTACCGTCAGGGCGCGGCATCATCTGGTCGATAAACAATAGATCATAAGGCTGCTTTGCGTCGGCCTGCAGCAGCGCGCGTCCCTGTTCGAAGGTGTCAGCCTGAATCGCAAAGCGCGCCAGCTGCTGCTGCATCACCAGCAGATTGGCTGGATGGTCATCGACAATCGCCACCCTAAGCTGAGGAAAGCCGGGCAGGGACGTCTCATCCGCATGGCTTAGCGGCGCGCAGATCTCCAGCGGCAGCGTTACGGTGACCTGAGTGCCGTGACCAGGTTCAGAGGTGAGCCGGATGTCGCCGCCCATCCGCAACACCATTTCCCGGCAGATAAACAGTCCCAGCCCGCTGCCCTGCACCGAAACGGATTTTCCGGACGGCGCCTGATACCACGGATCAAACAGCTTCTGCTGTTCCTCCGGCGGAATCCCGCTGCCGCTGTCGCTCACCGTCAGAACCAGCTGCTGCTTTGCGGCCAGGGTCAGACGAATCGCGCCGTGACGGGTAAATTTCAGCGCATTGGTCATCAGGTTATTGACCACCTGCTGCAGGCGGTCGGCATCGATCAGCACGGTGTCAGGCAGCGGCGTCAGTGCCTCGACGATCAGACGCGGGCCATCAGCGCGCATCAGTGGATGATAAAAATGCTGCTGTTGATAGAGCCACTGCGCCAGCGCCAGCGGACGGGGTGCCAGGGTAAAACTGTTACTCTCGATGCGCGCATGATCCTGCAGGTCATTCAGCAGGGTCAGCAGCGATTGTGCGCTGCTGTGCAGCAGTGAAAGATTCTGGCTGCTGTGCTGTTGCTTCTCCAGCTCCAGCAGACCCAGGATCGCCTGCATCGGCGTGCGCAGCTCATGGCTGACCGTCGCCAGGAACTGGCTTTTCATCGCATTGGCATGTTCCGCCTGCTCACGCTGCTGACGTTCCCGGCGCTGCTGCCAGTAGCGGCGCGCCAGCAGTAACAGCAGCAGCACAATGGCTGCACCGGCTACTGCCAGCACTACCATCGGCAGCGAACGCATTACCATCACGCTGCCGGGCTGCGGCGGCGTTGACCAGCTATCACGCATCTGGCTCTGGGTATCGGCCGGAATCTGCTTTAGCGCGCGATCCAGCAGGGTGCGCAGCACTGGCTGGTCCGGCGTGACGCCCAGCGCAATCGGCCAGGCGATGTCGCTGGCGGCAAAGGCGAGGTGAATACGGGCATCATCGCGGCTGGCGATACGCCAGCGGGCGGAGAGCACGTTATCGACCAACGCGTCGATCTGCCCCTTTGCCAGCGCGTCATAGAGGCTATTACGGTCGGCAAACAGCTGTGGCTGCAGATCCGCAGGCAGCAGACGCAGCGCCAGGTCATCCTGCAACACGCCGATCCGCTTGCCGTGCAGGTCGCGCCAGTGCGCCAGCGTATCGGACTGGACGCTGTAGATGCCCCACAGCGCGCGCCACACCGGCAGTGACGTGCTCTGCATCGCATCGCCATTCAGCGGCTGCATCAGCTGCAGCATTGCCTGCTTTTGCTGAATCAGCGTGCTGGCCTGACGGGGATTGCTGACCCACACTGGCTCAAACTCTAATCCGGTGCTCTGCGCAATCGCTTTCAGCAAATCCACGCCATAGCCCCGGGCGGTTCCGCTGGCATCGCGATAACTCCAGGGATAGTTGTCCGGTTCGGCGGTGTAGGTAATACGCGGATGATCGGCAATCCAGGCGCGCTCAGCGGGGCTGAGCATCAGGGTCTGGGTGTCCTGATAGCGCGGCAGGCTGCTGCTCCAGCGCGCCTGTAGCGTGTTCATCAGTTCTGCAGGCAGCTGACGCAGGCTCTGATTTATCCAGTTGATAAGTTGAGGATCGCGTGCCACCGCACGCAGGTTCAGCTGGCCGGCCTCGATGTGGGAGGCGATCTGATAAATCTGGCCCTGTTGCAGCTGGCTTAGCAGAAAGCCGGCGCTGGTTTCATCCGCCACCACATAGTCATTCTGCTGATTAAGCAGGGTATAGAGCGCCTGCAGGTCGCTGCTGTAGCGTCGCCAGCTGTGGCGGGCTGCCAGCGCAGGCGGCAGCTGAGCCAGCGTGCTGTCGCTGATTGCAAGCGAGGCATTCTGGCTGTTGAACATTACGGCACGCTGGTTTTGCTGATTGCGGTAGACCCGCAGCGGACTGCTGAACCAGTTATCGCTGCTCAGGGTGCCGGGTGGCAGCGGCGTGACCCACATGCCCAGCGCAAAATCGATCTGGCCGCTGGTCAGGGCCTGCATCAGATGCGGCTGATCGCTGTAAAGGTTGAGCGTGAACTGCGCGCCGGTCAGCTGTCGCAGCGCGGAAAGATAGTCGGCGTTGATACCATAGAGGTCGTTGCCGATACGCATCGCCCAGGGCGCGTGGTTCTCTTCCAGCAGGCCGACGCGCAGGATCCTGCCCTGCATGATTTCCGCATGGGTCACCGGCAGCATCATCGGCAGATTCACGCTGCTCACCGGTCGCACCTCAGCCAGGGCGGTGCCGCACCAGAACAGCAGGATCAGCAGAATAATTCTCACTGCTGGGCTTTCCACAGATCAGCCAGTTCCACCACTGAGCGGGCACCGGTTTTTTCCAGAATGTTCTTTTTATGAGTACTGACCGTTTTGTTACTGATGTGCAGCTGAGCCGCGATTTGCAGATTGGATAACCCACCGGCCAGCAGCGCCAGAATCTGACGCTCCTTCTGGGTCAGCGGCAGCTCGGGCTCATCATCCATCACCGGAAAGGCTGTCTGACCGCCCAGCACCGCCAGAATGGCGCTGAGCAACTGCGTCATGCGCTGACTCTTTACCACGTAACCGGCGGCACCCAGCGCCTGAGCGCGACGCACGTAGTGGCGGGTCTGCTGCGCGGAGTAGATGAGTACCGGGCATTCGGGGCGATGGATCTTCAGGCGACGCAGGAACTCCAGTCCGTCGCTATCCGGCAGGCCGATATCCAGCACAATTATGTCCGGTTGCTCCTCAAGTAAGGGGCGGGCGGCTTTTTCACTGCTGGCAGAAAGGAGCTTAACGGGTATGGGCGACTGGCTCAGGGCAGCTTCAAGTGCCACTTCAACCAGCGGATGATCGTCAATCAAAAGCAAAACGGCCATGAAGGATTTCCTGTAAATTTCACAGGATTAGCATAGCGGAAGAGTGGGGCTGAGGGGAGAAAAACCCGGAGAGCCGCAGCTCTCCAGGCTAAACAGAATTACTGTGAAGTGCCGTCGGTTTTCGTGTTTACGTCACCGCCGCCCACTTTAGTCTGAACTTTTTTATTCACGTTCGGACATTTGCCATCTTTACACTGGCTGTTCTGGTCAATTTCGTTAGCAGACAAATTACCATTGCTGGTGGTGCTGCCAGAGGTTGCCGGATTGGTGTTCGTGCCGGTGTTATTAATTTTGCTGTTATCGACATTATTCGGTGGCAGATTTTCTTTTGCTCCAGGCGCTACAGCGCCTGCACTGGCTGCCTGATTCGCTGTACCGTTGTTGCTGCCCTCAGCCAGTGCCGCGCCGCTGCTCAGTGTCATTGCTGCTGTCAAAAATATTAAGGCAAACTTTTTCATCATTATGCTCCCGTTAATAAATGAAGAGGCTTTAAGCCCAGAGGTGCAATTTCGGGTAAAGAAATCCCTGACGAAATAAAATTCGCCAGTTGGCTTAAACAGGGTAATTAAATAAGGTAAGCGGGACATTCCTCAGTGCTTACCATTAAAAAGTCTAGTCGCTAACCTGATTAATGCAAATATGACCCGCACATTTAACCCGCAGCGGGAATTTACACCCCTGGCGCTTCGGGCTACATTGGACAGGATGTGTCCGGCGGGCGCCGGGCAAGAAATAATATGGAATCAGTATGAATTACCAGAACGATGATTTACGCATCAAAGAGATTAAAGAGCTGTTGCCTCCGGTTGCGCTGCTCGAAAAATTCCCGGCGACCGATCGTGCTGCACAGACCGTTTCACAGGCCCGTCAGGCGATTCATCAGATCCTGCAGGGCAAGGACGATCGTCTGCTGGTGGTGATTGGACCCTGTTCAATTCATGACACTGACGCGGCGAAAGAGTATGCAAGCCGCCTGCTGGCCCTGCGTGATGAGCTGAAAGGCGAGCTGGAAGTGGTCATGCGGGTCTATTTTGAAAAGCCGCGCACGACGGTGGGCTGGAAAGGGCTGATTAACGACCCGTATATGGATAACAGCTACCAGCTCAACGACGGTCTGCGTCTGGCGCGTAAGCTGCTGCTGGAGATTAATGACAGCGGTTTACCGGCGGCGGGCGAGTTTCTGGATATGATTACCCCGCAGTATGTGGCAGACCTGATGAGCTGGGGCGCGATTGGTGCGCGTACTACGGAATCTCAGGTTCACCGCGAGCTGGCATCCGGTCTTTCCTGTCCGGTCGGCTTTAAAAACGGCACCGATGGCACGATCAAGGTGGCGATTGATGCGATCAACGCAGCGGGCTCCCCGCACTGTTTCCTGTCAGTAACCAAGTATGGTCACTCCGCGATTGTGGAAACCAGCGGCAACGGTGACTGCCACATCATCCTGCGCGGCGGCAAAGAGCCGAACTACAGTGCGCAGCATGTCGCCGATGTTAAAGCGGGTCTGGCGAAAGCGGGTCTGCCACAGCAGGTGATGATCGATTTCAGCCATGCCAACAGCAGCAAGCAGTTCCAGCGTCAGATGGTTGTGGCAGACGATGTTTCACAGCAGCTGATCAACGGTGAGCAGGCGATTGTCGGTGTGATGATTGAGAGTCATCTGGTAGAAGGCAACCAGAGCCTGGAGAGCGGCGAGCCGCTGGTCTATGGCAAAAGCGTCACCGACGCCTGTATCGGCTGGGAAGATACCGACAAAGTGCTGCGTCAGCTGGCGGCAGCGGTTAAACAGCGCCGCGGTTGATTGAGACGAGTGACAAAGGCTGCCCTGATTCTCTGTGCTGCTAAGCACTAAGCGCTGTTTTTCAGGCGGCGCAGCCCAATAAAAAAGGCCAGACTTTCGTCTGGCCTTTTTGCATGTCAGCGAGAAATTACTTCGCTTTACCCTGATTCGCAACGGCGGCAGCTTTCGCAGCAATCTCGTCCTGGTCGCCCAGGTAGTAGCGTTTCAGCGGTTTGAAGTTTTCATCGAACTCATACACCAGCGGAACGCCGGTAGGGATGTTCAGCTCGAGGATTTCATCTTCGCTCAGGTTATCCAGATATTTCACCAGCGCACGCAGTGAGTTGCCGTGTGCAGCAATGATCACTTTCTCACCGCTTTTGATGCGCGGCAGAATGGTGTCGTTCCAGTAAGGGATAACGCGGTCGATGGTCAGCGCCAGGCTTTCGGTCGTTGGCAGCTGCTCCGGGGTCAGTTTCGCGTAACGCGGGTCATGGCCCGGGAAGCGCTCATCTGAACGATCCAGCTCTGGTGGGGTTACGGCAAAGCCGCGACGCCACTGCTTAACCTGCTCGTCGCCATATTTGGCGGCCGTTTCAGCTTTATCCAGACCCTGCAGCGCACCGTAGTGACGCTCGTTCAGACGCCAGGTTTTCTCAACCGGCAGCCAGGCCTGATCCAGCTCATCCAGCACATTCCACAGCGTGTGAATCGCACGCTTCAGTACGGAGGTGTAAGCGAAATCAAAAACAAAGCCCTCTTTCTTCAGCAGCTGACCTGCTGATTTGGCTTCGCCACGACCTTTCTCAGAAAGGTCAACATCATACCAACCGGTAAAGCGGTTTTCGTTGTTCCACTGGCTTTCGCCGTGTCGCACCAGAACCAGCTTAGTTACAGCCATAGCTTAACTCCTTAATACTGTGATGTTTCTGTGAGATTGGAAACCTGCTGCTGCCCGCCTGAAACACGAGCTGATTGCGCCATACCATAACGGAAAAGCGGGCAGCGCGTAAGCCTGTGTGTGACGCACTGCGCGTTTTTCAGCCGGAGGCTCAGCGTGGCGTGAAGCGATACCGCGTCACGGATTCCCAGCGATCTCCCGGCTGCAGCCAGCAATCCGGCTGAGGCCACTCAGCATGATTAGGCGAATCCGGTAAAAATTCACTCTCCAGCGCAATGCCCTGGAATGCAGTATAGCTCGCCTGCTCACGGGCACGCGTGCCGGCCAGGTAGTTGCCGGTGTAGAACTGCAGTGCCGGTGCCGAGGTGGTCACGCTGAGCTGTAACCTGCCATCTTCCGACCAGAGTTCCGCCGCAGGCTGACTTTCGTCGCCTGCACTGTTGAGCAGAAACGCATGGTCATAACCCTTCACCGCCCGCTGGTCGTCGTCTGCCAGGAAATCCTGCGCCACGACTTTGGCGTTGCGGAAATCGAAACTGGTATCGGCGACGGCTTTCAGCGGCGCATTCGGAATCCCTTCGCTGTCGACCGGCAGATACTGGTCGGCGTGCAGTTGTAAGCGATGCTGGCGGGCGTCGCCATGATGCGCATCAAGGTTAAAGTAGGCATGGTTAGTCAGATTGACCGGGCAGGGCTGGTCGCAGCGCGCTTCATAGCGGATGCTCAGGCAGTTCTGGTCATCCAGCTGATAGTGCAGGTCGGCAATCAGATTGCCCGGATAGCCCTGATCGCCATCCGGCGAATCGATGCGGTAGTGCACCTCGCTGTCGGACTGGCTGACAATCTGCCAGCGGCGTTTATCAAAGCCTTCCGGCCCGCCATGCAGCTGATGGGCACCCTGGTTGGGCACCAGCTGACGGTTCAGCTTATTGAGCTTTGCTCCGGCGATGCGGTTGGCGTAACGGCCCACCGTGGCACCCAGATAGGCATCCTGATGCTGATAGTCAGACGGCGTGGCGCAGCCAAGCAGCGCTTCACGCACGCTGCCATCCTGCATCGGGATGCGGGCTGAAAGCCAGGTTGCGCCCCAGTCCATAAAGGTCGCCAGCATGCCGTTGGCATTGCGCAGTACCGTTATGCGCCACGGCTGACCGTCGGGCGCATGGGAGTTGACGTCATTCAGCATTGGCCCGCTCCTTCAGAGGCTTTGCAGACATAGAAGGTCTCTTTGATGCCAGTCGCGGCTTCATACTGCTCAGCAACGGCGGCTTTCACCTGATCGACCAGATCCAGCGGCATGAGTGCCACGATGCAGCCACCAAAGCCGCCGCCGGTCATACGGACGCCGCCGCGTTCACCGATCTGCGCTTTCACGATCTCAACCAGAGTATCGATCGGCGGCACGGTGATTTCAAAATCGTCACGCATCGAGGCGTGTGATTCGGCCATCAGCTGGCCCATTCGGGTCAGGTCGCCCTGAGTCAGCGCATCGGCCGCTTCCAGCGTACGGGCGTTCTCGGTCAGGACGTGACGCACGCGTTTTGCCACCTGCGGGTCGAGCTGCGCCTGCGCCGCTTCAAACTCGGTCAGTTCAACGTCACGCAGCGCCTTCTTGCTGAAGAAACGCGCGCCTGCTTCACACTGTTCGCGGCGGGTATTGTATTCGCTGCCGACCAGGCTGCGACGGAAGTTGGAGTTGATGATCACCACCGCAATATCTTCCGGCATCGACACCGGACGCGTGCCCAGCGTGCGGCAGTCGAGCAGCATGGCGTGATCTTTCTGGCCCAGCGCGGAGATCAGCTGGTCCATGATGCCGCAGTTACAGCCAACGAACTGGTTCTCCGCTTCCTGACCATTCACCGCGATGGCCGCGCCATCCAGCGGCAGGTTATAAAGCTGCTGCACCACGGTGCCGACCGCGACTTCCAGCGACGCCGATGAGCTCAGGCCCGCGCCCTGCGGCACGTTGCCGCTGATCACCATATCGATGCCACCGAAATCGGCATGGCGCTGCTGCAGATGTTTGACCACGCCGCGCACATAGTTAGCCCACATCGGTTCCTGCACGCTGACAATCTCTTCGTCCAGCGAGAAGATGTCCTGCGCATTCTCATAATCGGCCGCGACCACGCGAATCTGGCGGTCGTCACGGCGGGCACAGGCGATCACCGTCTGGTAATCGATGGCGCACGGCAGCACGAAGCCATCGTTATAGTCGGTATGCTCGCCAATCAGGTTAACGCGGCCCGGCGCCTGAATAGTGTGGGTGGCGGCGTAACCGAAGGTGTCAGAGAAAAGCTGCTGCGTGATGGTTTTTAAGCTCATTGTTGTGCCTCACGGAAGTGAACGTCGCTGACAGAACGCAGACGTTCCGCCGCCTGTTCCGCCGTTAAATCGCGTTGGGTTTCGGCCAGCATTTCATAGCCAACCATAAATTTACGTACCGTTGCTGAGCGCAGCAGCGGCGGATAGAAGTGCGCATGCAGCTGCCAGTGGTCGTTGGCTTCGCCGTTAAACGGCGCGCCGTGCCAGCCCATGGAGTAGGGGAAGGAGCACTGGAACAGGTTGTCGTAGCGGCTGGTCAGCTGCTTGATGGCTTTCGCCAGATCGGCACTCTGCGCTTCACTGAGATCGGTCAGCTGTTTAACGTGCGCTTTCGGCAGCAGCAGGGTTTCAAACGGCCAGGCGGCCCACCACGGCACCACGGCCAGCCAGTGTTCGGTTTCCACCACGGCGCGGCTGCCATCCTGCTGCTCGCGTGCCAGATAATCGACCAGCATCGGCGAGCCATGTTTAGCGAAATAGTCGCGCTGATGATCATCTTCGCGCTGCGCTTCATTCGGCAGGAAGCTGTTAGCCCAGATCTGACCGTGCGGATGCGGGTTAGAGCAGCCCATCGCCGCGCCTTTGTTCTCAAACACCTGCACCCAAGGATAGTGCTGACCCAGATCGGCGGTCTGCGCCTGCCAGGTGCGCACCACTTCTTCCAGCGCGCTCAGTGACATCTCCGGCAGCGTTTTGCTGTGATCGGGCGAGAAGCAGATGACCCGACTGGTGCCGCGTGCGCTTTCACAGCGCATCAGGATATCGTCGCTCTCGGGCGCGTCAGGCGTGTCGGTCATCAGTGCAGCAAAGTCATTGGTAAAGACGTACGTGCCAGCATAGTCCGGGTTTTTGTCGCCGGTGATGCGGGTATTTCCGGCACACAGGAAGCAGTCCGGATCGTGCGACGGTAAGGTATTAACCGCCGGCGTTTCCTGCGCGCCCTGCCACGGACGTTTGGCCCGATGAGGTGAAACTAAAATCCATTGATCAATCAGTGGATTGTAACGGCGATGCGGGTGATCGACCGGGTTGAATTTTTCCATGTGAGATCCTGGTAAGCGTCAAAAGCCAGAGAGGCATCGGTAAAAAGTAGCACATAAGCGCGCCCGAAAGCGTGATCAAGTCTGGATAAATGGTATCGTTTACACAAGCTGAATATTCTTATTTCGTGGCGTTGTGTGCGTATTCAGAAGATGAAAGGAGGGGAGGAATGGTAACGCTTACACAATGACACAGTAAAACGCCGCGATAGCGGCGTTGAGGGGGCGTTGTTAACGCGTTAGCGCAGCGTTTCCTGCTGAAAAGCGTAGCCGCCCTCATCGGGAACAAAGCTCAGACGATGCGTGATGCAGGCGGGCGCATCTTCGGCATGATGGGAAACAAACAGCAACTGCGTGCGACCTTCGCCAATCAGCACATCGACGAAGCGCCGCACCAGCTGGCGGTTAATCGGGTCGAGTCCCTGCAGTGGCTCGTCCAGAATCAGCAGCGTCGGATGCTTAACCAGCGCGCGGGCAATCAGTACCAGCCGCTGTTGTCCCCATGAGAGCGAGTGGAACGGCGCATCGCCCAGCCGGTTATCCATTCCCAGCAGCGTCAGCCACTGTTGTGCCAGCGCTTTCTGCCGATCGGACGCCGCCTGATAGAGGCCGATGGAGTCGAAGAAACCCGACAGGATCACCGTCCGCACATTGGTGCTGACGCGATAATCGAGGTGCAGGCTGCTGCTGACATAGCCAATATGCTGTTTGATATCCCAGATGGTTTCGCCACTGCCGCGACGACGGCCAAACAGGGTGAGATCATTGCTGTAGCCCTGCGGATGATCGCCGGTTACCAGACTCAGCAGCGTCGATTTTCCGGCGCCGTTAGGACCGATAATCTGCCAGTGCTCGCCCGCGTTAACCTGCCAGTTCAGCCCCTGAATCACCGGCTTATCGTTGTAGGAGACGGTGCCGTTGCGCAGGATAACGCGCGGGGCATCATCCGCCAGTGAAGGCAGCTGATCCGGCACATCCGCTTCGGGCAGCGCCATACCCATCAGCTGCTCACTGTGTGCCAGCTGTGCCACCAGCGCTTCCGTTAAAATCGTCTGGCGCGGCCCGCTGTGAGTGAGCGTGCACTCTGCCAGCACACCCACCTGCTGAACGAAATCGGGAATATCGTCAAAGCGATTAAGCACCAGCACCAGCGTAAACGCCGGATGCTGCAGATTGCGCAGCGTGTCGGTCAGGCTGGCACGCGACGCCACATCCAGTCCGTCAAACGGCTCATCCAGAATCAGCAAATCTGGCTGGTTCATCAGGGCCTGGCAAAGCAGGGTTTTGCGGGTTTCGCCGGTTGAGAGATATTTGAAGCGGCGCGATAACAGCGGCTCGATGCCAAACTGCTGTGCAAGCTGTTCACAGCGCTCGGGCTGCTGCACTTCCGCCTGAATCACCTCTGCCACGGTCAGTCCGGTATCCTCTTCACCTTCGCTGAGCATATCGGTGTTGTTGCGCTGCCACTCCTGCGCCACCAGCGTCTGTAACTGCTCCAGCGACAGACGGACCGGCCTTGTGAAATCGCTGCTGACGGAACCCGCCAGCGGGGGCAGTTCACCGGAGAGCACGCGCGCCAGGGAGGATTTACCGCTGCCGTTGGCACCGACAAAGGCCCAGCTTTCGCCGCGCTGTAGTTCCACCTGATTCAGCGTCAATATCCGGGTATCGCTAAGATGAAACGTGCCTTGCAAAATATGCAATGAAGCCATGATCTGTTCCATTTTCTGCATCGTGTCACTGAGTTGTAACCATTGGCTGTAATGATGTCAAATCAGCCGCTAGAGCAGGGTGGCGACGATGGCGTTCTCCGCATTGAAACTGGCGATCACCGCGTCGCCGGGCTGCAGCTTCAGCTGCTGTAGCTGTTCATTAGTAAGAGTGGCACACAGGGTTTCGCCGCTGGCGAGCTGCATCAGCACCTCACTCATCTGCTCACCCGGTTCGATGGCAGTGACGGTGGCCGCCAGCTGATTGTCTTCCTCTGCGGCGTCACGACTGATGCGGATCCACGGCGCTTTGATCAGCACCAGCACCTCTTTACCCGCCGCCAGCTGCAGACGATCGGCGCTGCGCTGGGTCAGCGCCACATTGAGCTGAGTGACGCCATCAGCCAGCTGAATCAGCAGATGCTGAACCACCTGCTGCGCATCGTTGCTGACCACGGTGCCGAACAGCTGGTTGCGGGCGCTGGTCTGCAGTGAGAAGCGGGCGATGGCCGCCAGCAGGCTGTCGAGCGGCAGCGTATCCTGCTGCAGCGCATCGAAGGCTTTCTGCTGGATCTGCTCCATCAGATGAAACAGCTGAATCAGGCGTTCACCGTAGCGGGTCAGCGTGGCACCGCCGCCGCCTTTGCCGCCGGTTGCCCGCGCCACCAGCGTTTCATCCGCCATCTGGTTCATCTCATTAATCGCATCCCAGGCACTTTTGTAACTGATGCCAGCCAGCTTCGCCCCCTGACTGATCGATCCGGTCTGCTGGACGCGTTTCAGCAGCTCAATACGCCGCGGATCGGCAAACAGTTTCTGTTGTAAACGGATATGAAGGGATAGTTCAGCTTCCATGACAGCTCCGGCAAAGGGTTAAGGCGAAGGCCGATGATAGCGGCGTTTTATGACCAAAGTAAAAGCACGAAAAGGGCTGCGCAAAATTTTACTGACCCGTTACAATCACTTTTTTGTTAGCAGAGTGAGACTCTCCATGCTGGAATTACTGAAAAGCCTCGCCGTGGCCGTACTGATGGTCCCTGTGGTAATGGCGCTGATGCTGGGTATGATTTATGGCCTGGGTGAAGTGTTTAATATCTTCTCTAAAGTGGGTCATCGCGAAAAATCTTCAGCCCGTTCGCATAATTAATTTCTGCCACGCCCGCCATCCTGGCGGGCGTCGTCATTTTTGTCCCGCACCGATTCAACCTTCTCTGACGCCTGCCGATAATTTACTGAACATCCCTGATATTGCGTTATATTATCCGCTACACAACGAATAGCCGGAGAGAATCATGTCATTTAATTACACCCGCTGGGGCGTCGCGGCGCTGGTCACCGTGTCGCTGGCCGGACAGGCCGTGGCCGCCGATAACATTACCGTGTTTGCCGCGGCTTCGCTGACCAATGCGATGCAGGATATTGCCAGTCAGTATCAGAAGGAAAAGGGCGTAACGGTCGTCTCTTCGTTCGCCTCATCCTCCACGCTGGCGCGTCAGCTTGAACAGGGCGCGCCTGCCGACCTGTTTATCTCTGCCGATCAGCAGTGGATGGATGATGCGGTGGCGAAGAAAAGCGTGATAACCCGCACCCGCTACACCCTGCTGGGCAACGACCTGGTACTGATTGCGCCACGCAGTGCCGCAGCTAAAGCGGTGACGCTGGATCCGCAGACCAACTGGAAAACATTGCTGCACGGCGAACGTCTGGCGGTTGGCGATCCGGACCACGTTCCGGCGGGAATTTACGCCAAAGAGGCGCTGCAAAAGCTGGGCGCCTGGGACGGCGTTGCGCCCGCGTTAGCGCCCGCTAATAATGTGCGGGCAGCGCTGGCGCTGGTCGAGCGTAACGAAACGCCTTATGGCATTGTCTACGGTTCGGACGCCGTCGCCAGCGACAAAGTGCAGGTGGTGGGGCGTTTTCCGGCAGACAGCCATAAACCGGTGGAATATCCGATGGCGATCGTAAACGATCACGACACGGCTACCGTTAAAGCCTTTTATGATTACCTGAAAGGGCCGCAGGCTGCGGCGATTTTCAAACATTACGGATTCACACCGACGAAATGATACTCAGCGATCCCGAATGGCAGGCGGTACTGCTTAGTCTTAAAGTCTCTGGCATAGCCGTGCTGGGCAGTCTGCCGTTCGGCATCCTGATGGCCTGGATTCTGGTGCGCTGCCGTTTTCCCGGCAAAGCGCTGCTCGACAGCCTGATTCACCTGCCGCTGGTGCTGCCGCCGGTAGTGGTGGGGTATCTGCTGCTGGTTAGCCTGGGACGACGCGGGATCATTGGTGAAAAGCTGTTTGACTGGTTTGGTTTCAGCTTTGCGTTCAGCTGGCGCGGGGCGGCACTGGCGTCTGCCGTCATCGCCTTTCCACTGATGGTACGCGCTATCCGGCTGGCGCTGGAAGCGGTGGATAGCCGGCTGGAGCAGGCAGCGCGTACGCTGGGTGCCGGACGCTGGCGGGTCTTTTTCACCATTACACTGCCGCTGACGTTGCCGGGCGTGATCGCCGGAACGGTGCTGGCGTTTGCCCGATCGCTGGGCGAATTTGGCGCCACCATTACCTTTGTGTCCAATATTCCCGGTGAAACGCGCACGCTTCCGCTGGCGATGTTTACCCTGATCGAAACGCCCGGTGCAGAGGGTGCGGCGGCGCGGCTCTGCGTGATCGCTATCGTGCTGGCACTGGGTTCACTGCTGGCGTCGGAATGGCTGGCACGGGCAGGCCGTAAGCGGATGGGAAGCTGATGCTATCACTCAATTTTATGCAGCAGCAGGGCGATCACCAACTGGAGATCGACCTGCAGATCCCGGCCAAAGGGATCACCGCCATTTTCGGTGTTTCCGGTGCCGGTAAAACCTCACTGATCAACGCCATTAGCGGACTGACTCAGCCGCAGCGCGGGCGAATTGAGCTTAACGATCGCCTGCTGTTTGATGCAGAGCAGAAGATTGCGCTGCCGCCGGAAAAACGCCGCATCGGTTATGTGTTTCAGGATGCGCGGCTGTTCCCGCACTATCGGGTCCGGGGCAACCTGCAATATGGTATGGCACCGTCAATGAAAGCGCAGTTCGACAGTCTGGTCTCGCTGCTGGGGCTGGAGGCGCTGCTGTCACGCTTTCCGCTGTCGCTGTCGGGCGGTGAAAAGCAGCGGGTGGCGATTGGCCGGGCGCTGCTGACCGCACCGGATTTGCTGCTGCTGGATGAGCCGCTGGCGTCGCTGGATCTGCCGCGCAAACGTGAACTGATGCCGTATCTGCAAAAGCTGGCGAAGCAAGTCGATATTCCAATGCTCTACGTCTCGCACAGTCTGGATGAAATCCTGCATCTGGCTGATAACGTATTGGTGCTGGATGCGGGCAAGGTTAAAGCCTTTGGTCCGCTGGAGCGGGTCTGGAGCAGTAGCGCGATGCGGCCCTGGCTGCCGGTGAGCGAACTGACCAGCGTGCTGCGGGTGCAGGTGCTGGATCAGCATCCCGACTATCCGATGACCGCGCTGTCGCTGGGCGATCAGCACATCTGGATCAGCCGGGTGAATCAGCCGGTGAAAACGCCGCTGCGTATTCGCATCGCCTCATCCGATGTCTCGCTGGCGCTGCAACCGCCGCAGCATACCTCCATCCGCAACATTTTACCGGCACAGGTAGTTGAGCTGCTGGAGGTCGGAGACCAGGTGGAGGTGAAGCTGCGTATCGGCATCAGCGAACTCTGGGCGCGCATCACACCGTGGGCGCGCGATGAACTGGGCATCCGGCCCGAACAGTGGCTTTATGCCCAGATTAAAAGCGTCTCCGTGACGCCCTGATTACAGGACGAACTGACGGAGAGTATCGGCAATACCGGTTTCAAGGTTAGTGCCGATCACCTTTTTCGCCCGTGCTTTGATCGCCTCGTCGGCATTACCCATCGCAACGCCCAGTCCGGCCGTTTCCAGCATGCTGAGGTCGTTGTAGTTATCACCAAACGCGATCACATCGGACATGCTCAGCCCCAGCGATTCAACCCACTGCGCCAGCCGTTTGCCTTTGCTGTTGCCGCCTTTAGCGATATCCACCTGATCGTGCCATGACCATTCGCAGGCCAGCCCCAGCTCCGCTTCCACCGCAGTGGCGAACTGTTGCAGCTCCTGATGATTGTCGTGCGACAGGGCAAACTTCCAGATCGAACCGGCGTCACGTGCCGCCTGGGCTAAATCAGGCACCTGACGGAACAGCGGACGCTGATGCTCAGGCAGCGATTCGGCCCATTTCAGCGTGCGCATCACGTGACCGGTCGGCGTCTGATAGAGCATCGCATCATCCACGTAGAGCAAGCCGTGAATCTGCTGCTGATCCAGCCTCTCAATGACCTGTAACGCCAGCTGCGGGTCGAGAGGATCGGACGCCAGCACCTTTTTCGCCTGGTAATCATACAGATAGGTGCCATTACAGCAGATTGCGGGTGTATCCAGTTGTAGTGCCTGATAAAAAGGGTGGATAGCGCAGTGATGGCGTCCGGTCACAATAGCGACATGAACACCCGCCTGGCGGGCCTGGTTCAGCGCGTCGATTGACTGCGGCAGAATCGTTTTGGCTGGGGTCAGCAGCGTGCCGTCGAGGTCGAGGGCAATTACCCGGTAGCTCATTCATCCTCTCGTTTTTTCCATTTTGCAGAGGCTGAAGTCTACACCTGTCCACGGTCCGGAGACAAAAAACAGGGCACAAATGATTCCAGCGCAGGCCAATAAAACACGCTACAGTGATTCACAGATCATGATCAGGCAGCAAAAAAGGAGAATGCATGAAACAGGTTGTCTACACCGCCAGTCCCGAGAGCCAGCAGATTCACGTCTGGCAGATGAATGATGAGGGTGCGCTGACGTTGCTTCAGGTGATTGATGTCGCCGGCCAGGTTCAGCCGATGGTGGTGAGTCCGAAACGCGATTTTCTCTATGTCGGCGTGCGTCCCAATTTTCGCGTGCTGGCGTTCCGGATTGCCGCCGATGGCACGCTGACCGAAGCCGGTCAGGCACCGCTGCCGGGCAGTCCGACCCACATTTCCACCGATCGCGAGGGCCGGTTCCTGTTCTGCGGTTCCTACAATGATGCCTGCGTCAGCGTCAGCCCGATTGGCGATGATGGCATTCCGCAGGCCCCGCTGCAGGTGATCAACGGCCTGGATGGCTGTCACTCGGCCAATATCGATACCGATAACAAGACACTCTATGTACCGGCACTGAAGCAGGACCGTATCTGTCTGTTTGCGCTGGGCGCAGACGGTCAGCTGACGCCGCGCAAACAGGCGCAGGTCACAACAGTAGAGGGCGCGGGTCCGCGTCATATGCAGTTCCATCCGGGCGGGCAGTTTGCTTACTGCGTCAACGAGCTCGACAGCACGGTTGATGTCTGGGCATTAAATACTGGTGAAGGCGAAGCAGAAAGCGTGCAGACGCTGGATATGATGCCGCCTGACTTCAGCGGTACGCGCTGGGCAGCCGATATTCATCTGACGCCGGATGGCCGTTTCCTCTACGCCTGCGATCGCACCAGCAGCACGCTGGCAATTTTCAGCGTCAGCGAACTGGGCGATGAACTGACGCTGGAAGGGTTCCAGCCGACGGAAACGCAGCCGCGCGGGTTCAATATCGATCACAGCGGACGTTTTCTGGTGGCGGCGGGACAGAAATCGCATCACATCGAAGTGTATGCGATTAGCGAACCGAAGGGGCTGTTACAGCCGCTGGGACGTTATGCGGTAGGGCAGGGCCCGATGTGGGTGGTGATTCATCAGCTGCAGGCGTAACGCATCCTGAAAAACGCCTCTCCTGAGCGGGAGAGGCGTATTGCATTACTGATAATTCACGGTCAGCGAGGCGCTCGCCAGTGCGTGGAAATGCACATTAAAGCCGACCATTGCGCCACTGGCGCCTTCATCCACCTCAATTGTCTCCACATCCAGCGCATGCACGGTGAAAATGTAGCGATGAGTTTCGCCCTGTGGCGGTGCCGCGCCACCATAGCCCGCCTGACCGAAATCGGTGCGGGTCTGGATTGCGCCTGCTGGCAGTGACGCTTTGCCGGAACCGGCACCCTGCGGCAGTGACGTGGTGCTGGCCGGAATATTCGCCACGACCCAGTGCCACCAGCCGGAGCCCGTCGGCGCATCAGGATCGTAGCAGGTCACCACAAAACTCTTGGTGCCTTCCGGTGCCGCTTCCCAGGCAAGATGGGGAGAGATATTCTCGCCCTGATAACCCATGCCGTTGAAAACATGCTTTTCTGGCATCTTCTCGCCGTCATTAAAATCCTGACTAAAAACGCGCATTACATCTCCTTAACTGTCGATGAATAGCCTTTCATCATAACCAAAAGCGCCACCAGTGCCAGTGGTCAGCCCGCTTCAGGCGGCAAAATGTTGCGAATGTTCCAGCGCGCCGCCAATCGCCTGCACCAGCTGACTCAGCGCCTGGGGCGAGATGATGTAGGGCGGCATCAGGTAGATCAGTCGGCCAAACGGCCGGATCCAGACGCCCTGTTCAACAAAGAACTGCTGCAGCGCCGCCATGTTGACCGGCTGATGAGTTTCCACCACGCCAATCGCCCCCAGCACGCGCACATCGGCCACCTGCGGTGAACGGCGCAGCGGCAGCAGCTCAGCCCGCAGCTGCTGTTCGATTGCGGCCACCTGACGCTGCCAGTGACCGTGCGCCAGCATGCTCATGCTCTCCGCCGCCACCGCACAGGCCAGCGGATTGCCCATAAAGGTCGGGCCATGCATAAAACAGCCTGCCGCGCTGCGGCTGATGGTGTCAGCCACCTCACGGGTGGTCAGGGTCGCCGCCAGCGTCATCATGCCGCCGGTCAGCGCTTTGCCTACGCAGAGAATATCCGGGGTAATGCCTGCATGTTCACAGGCAAAGAGCTTGCCGGTGCGGCCAAAGCCGGTGGCGATCTCATCCGCTATCAGCAGCGCGCCATAGCGGTCGCACGCTTCCCGGACCTGCTGCAGATAGCGCGGATGATAGAAACGCATCCCGCCCGCACCCTGCACAATCGGCTCCAGGATCACCGCTGCCAGCTGCCGGTGATGCTGTTCGATCAGTCGGGCGAAATCGTCGAAATCGCGTTCGTCCCATTCATCATCAAAGCCGCAGGCTGGGGCTGCCGCAAAGTGGTGCTCAGGCAGATAACCGCGCCACAGGCTGTGCATCGAGTTATCGGGATCGCACACCGACATCGCGGCAAAGGTATCGCCATGATAGCCGCGCTTCAGTGTCAGGAACTGCTGGCGCGTCTCACCGCGTCCCAGCCAGTACTGCAGTGCCATCTTCATCGACACTTCCACCGCCACCGAGCCGGAATCGGCCAGGAAGACGCACTCCAGCGCCTCGGGCGTCATCGCCACCAGCTGACGGCAGAGCGCCACTGCTGCCGGATGGGTAATGCCGCCAAACATCACGTGCGACATCTGCGTGACCTGCTCCGTCAGCGCCCGGTTCAGGCGCGGATGGTTATAGCCGTGGATCGCCGCCCACCACGATGACATCCCATCCACCAGCTCACGGCCATCGGCCAGCTGCAGCTGAAAACCCTGCGCGGCGACGACCGGGTAGCAGGGCAGCGGATCCTGCATGGAAGTGTAGGGATGCCAGATATGCTGGCGATCAAAACGGGCATCATCGGAGGAGAAAACGGGGGTAGTCATCGGAGTTGTAAACCAAAATAAAAAAATATAGTTTACAAGTATACCCCTGCTTTCTGTCGGGATGACACCCTTTTCTGGAGTACGTAATGGCTCAACGCTGGACAATTGCACAGGCGCAAGCGCTGTTTGATCAACCTTTTCTTGAACTGATGTTTAAAGCGCAGCAGGTGCATCGCCAGCACTTCGACCCGCGCCAGGTGCAGGTCAGTACCCTGCTGTCAATCAAAACCGGGGCCTGCCCGGAAGACTGTAAGTATTGCCCGCAGAGCGCGCGCTACAAGACCGGCCTGGAGTCGGAGCGTCTGATGGAAGTGGAGGAGGTACTGACCTCCGCGCGTCAGGCCAAAGCTGCCGGTTCAACCCGCTTCTGTATGGGTGCCGCGTGGAAAAACCCGCACGAGCGCGATATGCCCTACCTGGAAAAGATGGTCGAAGGCGTCAAGGCGATGGGAATGGAAACCTGCATGACGCTCGGCACGCTCAGCGATCAACAGGCACAGCGGCTGGCGGGCGCGGGCCTCGATTATTACAACCATAACCTCGACACCTCACCGGAATTCTATGGCTCCATCATCACCACCCGCAGCTATCAGGAACGTCTGGATACGCTGGGCAAAGTGCGTGACGCCGGAATCAAAGTCTGTTCGGGCGGCATCGTCGGCCTGGGCGAAACCGTGAACGATCGCGCCGGTCTGCTGGTGCAGTTAGCCAATCTGCCGACGCCGCCGGAGAGCGTGCCGATCAACATGCTGGTCAAGGTTAAAGGCACGCCGCTGGCGGACAACGATGACGTAGAGCCTTTCGATTTTATCCGCACTATCGCGGTGGCGCGCATCATGATGCCGACCTCGCATGTGCGTCTCTCCGCGGGCCGCGAGCAGATGAGCGAGCAGACTCAGGCTATGTGCTTTATGGCCGGGGCGAACTCGATTTTCTACGGCTGCAAACTGCTGACCACGCCGAATCCGGAAGAGGATAAAGACCGCGTGCTGTTCCGCAAACTGGGTCTGAATCCGGAGCATACCCACACCCGGCATGGCGATCAGCAGCAGGAAGAACACCTCAGCGAGCAGCTGTTCCATGCCGATACAGAACAGTTCTACAACGCGGCGCTGTAATGAGCTGGCAGCAACGACTTCAGCAGGGGCTGGCGCAGCGCCGTGCGGCCGGTGGCTGGCGACAGCGGCGGGTCATCGATGAGCAATCGACCCGCACGCTGCAGAGCGGTGGCCGCCGCTATCTGCACTTCTCCAGCAATGACTATCTTGGTTTAACCCGCCATCCGGCGGTGATTGCCGGCTGGCAACAGGGTGCGGCGCTGGCGGGCGCGGGGGCGGGTGCCTCAGGTCACGTCACCGGTTATCACCGTCAGCACGCCGAACTTGAGGCGCAGCTGGCCGACTGGCTCGGCTATGACCGTGCGCTGCTGTTTATCACCGGCTTTGCCGCCAATCAGGCAGTGATTCATCTGCTGGGCGAGAAAAACGATCGCATCCTGGCCGATAAGCTCAGCCATGCCTCGCTGCTCGATGCCGCCAGCCACAGCCCGGCGCAGCTGCGGCGTTTCAGTCACAACGACCCGGAGAGCCTGGCGACACGGCTCGCGTCACCCTGCGAGGGGGAAACGCTGGTGGTGACCGAGGGGATTTTCAGCATGGATGGCGACAGCGCACCGCTGGCTGCGCTGGCGCAAAAGACGCGTCAGGCACAGGGCTGGCTGCTGGTGGATGATGCGCACGGCATTGGCGTGGTGGGCGAGCAGGGGCGCGGCAGCTGCTGGCAGCAGGGTGTTAAACCGGAACTGCTGGTGGTTACTTTTGGCAAAGCCTTTGGCGTCAGCGGTGCCGCGCTGCTGTGTGACGCGGACACCGCCGACTATTTCCTGCAGTTCAGCCGGCATCTGATCTACTCCACCGCCATGCCCGCTGCGCAGGCTGTGGCGCTGCAGGCGGCACTGCGCGAAATTCAGCAGGGTGATGCGCTGCGCCAGCAGTTGCAGCAGAACATTGCGCATTTCCGGCGTGGCGCGGCCTCGCTGCCGTGGCAACTGATGGACTCAGCCAGCGCGATCCAGCCGCTGCTGATCGGTGAAAATGGCGATGCGATGGCGCTCTCTGCGCGGCTGGCGGAGGCGGGCTGCTGGGTCAGTGCGATTCGGCCACCTACCGTGCCGCCGGGAACGGCCCGGCTGCGCATTACCCTGACGGCGGCACATCACCCGGAAGATATTGATCGGTTACTGGAGGCGCTGCATGACGCTGCGGGTTGATAAGCAGGCGGTTGCGCGTGCCTTTGGTCGGGCTGCCAGCCATTACGATGACCATGCGGCACTGCAACGGCTCAGCGGCGATGCGCTGCTGGCACGCGCACCGGCTCACAGCGGGCTGCAGCTGCTGGATGCCGGGTGTGGCACCGGCTGGTACAGCAGGCTGTGGCGCGAACGGGGTAAACAGGTCACGGCACTCGATCTCTCACCGCAGATGCTGCAACAGGCGCGGGACAACGACGCGGCGCAGTACTATCTGGCGGGCGACATCGACGCACTGCCGCTGGCGGATAACAGCATCGACCTGATATGGAGCAACCTGGCGGTGCAGTGGAGTGAGGATCTGCCCGGCGCGCTGCGCCAGTTCCGGCGGGTGCTGCGGCCCGAGGGCACGCTGCTGTTTTCTACGCTGGGCGACGGTTCGCTGCAGGAGGTGCATGAAGCCTGGTCCCATCTGGATGCGTTACCCCATGCTAACCGTTTTCTCAGCGAGTCGCAGATTGCGGCGGCCTGCCACGCAGAGCAACTGCTTTGCAGCGCGGAAAGGGTGACGCTGCATTTTCCCGATGCGCTCAGTGCCATGCGTTCGCTGAAAGGGATTGGCGCGACCCATCTGCATCAGGGCCGCGACGGGCAGATACTCACCCGACAACGGCTCAACCAGTTAGAGGCACACTGGCCGCGCGATCGGCACGGCTATCGATTGAGTTACCATTTAATTTACGGAGTTACGCTTTCATGAATCGGTTTTTTATTACCGGCACCGACACCGAAGTCGGTAAAACGGTCGCCAGCGGCGCACTGTTGCAGGCCGCCGCCGCAGCGGGCTACCGCTGTGCGGGCTACAAGCCGGTTGCGTCAGGCTGTGAGATAACGCCAGAAGGCATTCGCAACAGTGATGCGCTGGCGCTGCAGCGCTTCAGCAGCGTGTCGTTGAGCTACCAGCAGGTCAATCCGCTGGCGTTTATCGAACCGACCTCGCCGCACATCGTCAGCGCTGAAGAGGGCAGGCCGATTACCCATCTGGCGCTGTCAGCAGGTCTGGCGGCGCTGGAGCCGCTGGCGGACTGGATTCTGGTCGAGGGTGCGGGTGGTTGGTACACCCCGCTGTCAGAAACGCACACCTATGCGGACTGGGTGGTCAGTGAAAAGCTGCCCGTGATTCTGGTGGTGGGAATTAAGCTCGGCTGCATCAACCACGCCATGCTCACCGCCGAGGTGGTGCGTGCGTGCGGCCTGCCACTGGTGGGCTGGATCGCCAACACCGTCGAACCGCCCGGCAAACGCTATCAGGAATATCTCACCAGCCTGAAGCAGCGACTGCCTGCGCCCTGTCTGGGCACCATTCCGTATCTCACCGATGCGGCGCAGCAGGCGTCCTGTGGACACTACCTGACGCTGCCGGCGTAAAACCTGGCCCTACGGGCTTTTGCTCAATCAGTCTGAGCCTGTGCAGTGACCGTCAGGTTGTTGCGCGCTGCCTGCAAGCCTGACGCCTGCCGTGGCAGGGACTCAGCGTCAGGCCACCGTCAGCCACTTATCCACGGTGTGGTCATCGAGCTGCTCCATGCTGCCCTGCGCCACATTGCGGCCGCGGTGCAGCAGCAGGAAATAGTCCGCCACACGACGGATCAGCGACAGGCGCTGCTCCAGCAGCAGGATGGTCAGCCCATAGTCGAGATTAAGACGGCGGATCAGGTTGCCCATCTCCTCTTCCAGCCACGGCGACATCCCATCAGTCGGCTCATCCAGAATCAGCAGTTTGGGCTGCAGCACCAGCGCGCGCGCCAGGGCCAGCTGTTGCTGCTGATCGATGGGCAGATCGCCGCTGCGCTGCTGGCGCAGGGAGTAGAGCGCCGGGAATAAATCAAAGACCATTTCGGGAATGGCGCGATGACGATCGCGCTGGCTGGCACCCGCCAGCAGAGCAATCAGCAGGTTATCTTCCACGCTCATCTGCGTAAAAATATGGCGGCCCTGCGGCACATAGCCGATGCCCATCTGCGCCCGCTGTTCAGCCGGTTGCAGCAGCAAATCTTCCGGCGGCGAGCCATCCTCTTTCCAGGAGATGGTGCCGCTATTAATCGGCAGTCTGCCCATGATGCAGTTGACCAGCGTGGTCTTGCCCATGCCAGGGCGGCCCAGAATGCCGGTGCAGGTGCCAGGCGACAGATCCAGGTCCACATCCCACAGAATATGGTTCTGACCGTAAAATTGATTTACCGAACGTAGACTCAGCATCTGACACTCTCCTTCCCGATCATTAGCCTGATTGCTTCCGCTCTTTGTCGTCTGGCAAACAAGTCATCAGCAACGGCAGCCTCACCATTGCAGCACAGTGCGCGTAAAGCGCGGTGACGTTACTGACTCCTGCAATTCCCAGGCCAGATCTTAAAACGGCCCTGTTTCCTGCTGCAGTGCGCTGTATCAGGAACGAAAGGTGAGAAAAACTTATCAATTACCCATGGTCATCACGCGCCTGCACTTTTACAGTGCCTGCGGGCGCTGTTTGTGGTGCAGACGTGCTGCGGTAACGCAGAATGTCTGATTAAGAATCTTAGTGGAATGATGAAAATTTGCGTGCCACGCCAGGCGACAGATTAAAAATGCAGAATAATCCGTCAGCAGCCGACGCGAAATTTAACGCAAAAAAAATTATTTTCAACGAGGCGGGAGGGCAGGGAAAAATTATACACAGCTGATGGCGGCGGGGCTGCCATCACTTATCCACCATTCCTGTGGATAACCTTGTGCATTAGGTAATGAAAACCGGTTAGAAGCGAGGAAATACGCGGCCTGGTAACATAATGACGAGATTCTGGCCTTATTAGCTTAAACCAGTAAAATCAGCTGGTTATCAAAAAACAAGCCTGCGAATTTTCTGTCAGGTAACCGAACTGTAATTTTGTGACGTTCTATTGACAAATGTTAAATCCGATCCCGGTCTGGGGATAACATTGCGCAACACGCTTGGCGATATCACATATCCAATGCGCGTGGGCTAAGTCTCACCCTGATTGCCTTTAACCTTGCACGATTACTGTTTTTATATCCAGTATTATTTTCTGGCAAAATCACCATAGCAGAGTAAAATAAGTGCCTGCCCGCCGACTTCTCCAGCAGGAACTGCATTCATGACCAAAGCTTTTAAACTCAATTCCGCCTTTAAACCTTCGGGCGACCAGCCTGACGCGATCCGTCGCCTGGAAGAGGGGCTGGAGGATGGACTGGCCCATCAGACCTTATTAGGCGTGACCGGCTCCGGTAAAACCTTTACCGTCGCCAACGTCATTGCCGACCTCAATCGCCCGACGATGGTGCTGGCGCCGAACAAGACGCTGGCGGCGCAGCTCTATGGCGAGATGAAAGAGTTTTTCCCGGATAATGCCGTTGAGTTTTTCGTCTCTTACTACGACTACTATCAGCCTGAAGCCTATGTGCCGAGCTCCGACACCTTTATTGAAAAGGATGCGTCGGTGAATGAACACATCGAACAGATGCGTCTGTCAGCGACCAAGGCGCTGCTGGAGCGGCGCGACGTTATCGTGGTGGCGTCGGTTTCGGCGATCTACGGTCTGGGCGACCCCGATCTCTATCTGAAAATGATGCTGCACCTGACCCGCGGCATGATTATCGATCAGCGCAGCATTCTGCGCCGCCTCTCAGAGCTGCAGTACACCCGCAACGATCAGGCGTTTCAGCGCGGCACCTTCCGCGTACGTGGCGAAGTGATCGATATCTTCCCGGCGGAGTCGGACGATATTGCGCTGCGCGTCGAACTGTTTGACGAAGAGGTCGAGCGTCTGTCGCTGTTTGACCCGCTGACCGGGCAGATCGATTCAGTGGTGCCGCGCTTTACCATCTATCCCAAGACGCACTACGTCACGCCGCGTGAGCGCATTCTGCAGGCGATGGAAGACATCAAAGTCGAGCTGGCGGATCGCCGCCGGGTGCTGCTGGAGAACAATAAACTGCTGGAAGAGCAGCGTATTACTCAGCGTACCCAGTTTGACCTGGAGATGATGAGTGAGCTGGGCTACTGCTCCGGCATCGAGAACTATTCGCGCTACCTCTCCGCACGCGGACCGGGCGAAGCGCCACCAACGCTGTTTGACTATCTCCCTGCCGATGGCCTGCTGGTGGTGGATGAGTCCCACGTCACCATCCCGCAGATTGGCGGCATGTACAAAGGCGACCGGGCGCGCAAAGAGACGCTGGTGGAGTATGGCTTCCGCCTGCCGTCGGCGCTGGACAACCGTCCGATGAAGTTTGAAGAGTTTGAAGCGCTGGCCCCGCAGACCATCTATGTCTCGGCAACGCCGGGTAAATATGAGCTGGAAAAATCGGGCGACGAAGTGGTCGATCAGGTGGTACGTCCTACCGGCCTGCTGGACCCGATCATCGAAGTGCGTCCGGTCGGGACGCAGGTCGACGATCTGCTGTCGGAAATCCGTCAGCGCGTGGCAATCAACGAACGTGTGCTGGTGACGGTGCTGACCAAGCGCATGGCGGAAGATCTCACTGAATATCTGACCGAGCATGGCGAGAAGGTGCGCTATCTGCACTCCGACATCGACACCGTAGAGCGTATGGAGATTATTCGCGACTTACGTCTGGGTGAGTTTGATGTGCTGGTAGGCATCAACTTACTGCGTGAGGGGCTGGATATGCCGGAAGTGTCGCTGGTGGCGATTCTGGATGCAGATAAAGAGGGCTTCCTGCGTTCCGAACGATCGCTGATTCAGACCATTGGTCGTGCGGCGCGTAACATCAACGGTAAAGCGATTCTCTATGGCGATAAAATCACGCCGTCGATGGCGCGTGCCATTGAAGAGACGGAGCGCCGCCGTGAGAAGCAGCAGCTGCATAACGAGCAGAATGGCATTGTGCCGCAGGGCCTGAACAAGAAGATCACCGATATTCTGGAACTGGGCAACAATGTGGTGAAAACCCGCGGCAAAGCGAAACCGGCACGTCCTGGCGAGGCGCAGGCACTGGCCGATTTCCAGCTGTTAACGCCGCAGGCGCTGCAGAAGAAAATCCACGAGCTGGAAGGGCAGATGCAGCAGCACGCGCAGAACCTGGAGTTCGAACAGGCGGCCAGTGTGCGCGATCAGCTGCATGAGCTGCGAACGCTGTTTATTGCGGCCTCGTAGCGCCGCTAAAGCCCTGAATGGCGTGTTCCAGCGCCACCCGTAACAGCTGGCGGTCGTGACGATATTTAATGTCGGCGGCCTCCAGCGGCTCACGGACAATCAGCCGGTTTTCAATGCCCTCTGTGGCGACCGACGGTCCGACCACTACTGCATCGATCACCCGTTTGCCGATATAACGTTCCATCATCTGAAGTTTGTCAGCCACCGAAAGACTGGCCGCGGCGGGGCTGAGCTCACGGCCCAGATTGCCGATAAACACCATGGTGGCAGGCGTGCGACGCAGAGCCTGCGCCATCTCTTCCATCAGCAGAATCGGCATCAGGCTGGTGTAGAAACTGCCTGGACCAATCAGGATCAGATCCGCTTCTGCAATGGCCTGCAGCGCTTCCCGCGTCGGCTGAACGTTGGGGTGCAGCATCAGCTCCTGCGGCGGCTGCTTCATCTCATCGATGGCGGTTTCGCCGTAAACCATATTGCCTTCGGCATCCATCGCCACAAGGTCCACCGGCTGCTCCGACATCGGGATTAAAAAGGCGTCGACCTTCAGCAGGTTACGGATGATGTTGATCGCTTCCAGCGGGCGAACGCTCAGATGATCCAGCGCCCGCAGCATGAGATTGCCGAGGTTGTGTCCGGCCAGTTCACCGTTACCGGCAAAACGGTACTCGAACATCGCGGAGGCGACGCTGGGTTCTGCAATCAGCTGGTTCAGGCAGTTGCGCATGTCGCCCCAGGCGATACCGCCTTCGGAGCGACGAATGCGGCCGGTCGATCCGCCGTTGTCGGTGGTGGTGACGATGCCGGTGAGACGTGAGCCCAGCGGGGAAAGGGCCGACATCACACGGCCTAAACCGTGTCCGCCACCCAGTGCCACAACGCGATCAAGATCGGCCAGTGTGCGATTCATACTTCTCCTTAACATCTCGTCGCGTAGCGTGGCTCTAAACGCTAATCCCGCGCGGATGACTTGCGTCAAAATCTGGATCGTATTTTAACGTATCCTGTCGCGAAAATGCGGTGAAAATTCGATATGTATAAGAATATATAGCGAAAAGAGCAAATGGAAGAGTGACGAAATTCACGCTACCATCATGTTTACCGCGCTGATCAACGGGTCAGCGTACACTCAAGCCTGAATGCCTAAGTCTGCGGATAGGGGGTTCAGGCCGTAGCCATTGAGCTGCCAGGGTGCAGGAAGAAATGACTGCATCTCCCAATCTGGAAAGGTGTTCTGGTGTCACAATTTACTGATGCATACGCGCGTAAGTTCTATTACCTGCGCCTGTCGGTCACGGATGTCTGTAATTTCCGCTGTACCTATTGTCTTCCTGACGGCTACAAACCGCAGGGAATTCGTAACAAAAGCTTTCTCTCTCTGGATGAAATCCGCCGCGTCACGCGGGCTTTCGCTGCAGCCGGAACCGAAAAAGTGCGGCTGACCGGCGGTGAGCCGTCGCTGCGCCGTGATTTCACCGACATCATTGCGGCAGTGCGTGAAAACGCCTCTATCCGCCAGATCGCGGTCACCACTAACGGCTACCGGCTGGCGCGCGACGTGAAGCAGTGGCGCGACGCGGGTCTGACCGCACTCAATGTCAGCGTCGACAGCCTGGATGCCCGTCAGTTTCACGCTATTACCGGTCAGGATAAATTCCATCAGGTGATGAGCGGCATCGACGCGGCGCTGGACGCCGGTTTTCGTCAGGTCAAAGTCAACAGCGTGCTGATGCGCGATCTCAACAGCCGTAATCTGGCCACCTTCCTCGACTGGATCCGCACCCGTCCGATTCAGCTGCGCTTTATCGAACTGATGGAGACCGGCGACGGCGGCACGCTGTTCCGCGATCAGCACGTTTCCGGCATGGTGATCCGCGATCAGCTCATTGCCCAGGGCTGGCAGCGTCGCGAAAGCGGACGCAGCGACGGCCCGGCGCAGGTCTTTTATCATCCCGACTATGTCGGCGAGATTGGCCTGATCATGCCTTATGCCAAAGATTTCTGTGCCAGCTGCAACCGTCTGCGCGTCTCGGCGCAGGGTAACCTTCACCTGTGCCTGTTTGGTGACGGCGGCATACCGCTGCGTGACCTGCTGGCGTCCGATGAGCAGCAGGCCGAACTGCAGGCGCGCATTGCCAGCAGCCTGGGGCAGAAGAAGCAGACACACTTCCTGCATCAGGGCAACACCGGCATCACACAGAATCTCTCTTACATTGGCGGCTAATTTCAGGAGGAAGTATGGGTAAACCAGCCAGCGAATTTCAGGCCTTGCAGATTGCGGTGATGACGGTGTCAGACCGTCGCGATGCCAGCAACGATACCTCCGGCGACTATCTGCGCGAGGCGGCGGCGGAAGCGGGCCATGAGGTGGTCGATCACGCCATCGTGCCGGATAACCTTTATCGCATTCGCGCCACCGTATCGCGCTGGATAGCCAGTGACGATGTCCAGGTGGTGATCATCAATGGCGGCACCGGCTTTAACCTGAAAAACAGCACGCCGGAAGCGCTGCTGCCGCTGTTTGACCGCGAGATTGACGGGTTTGGCGAACTGTTCCGGATGATCTCCTATGAGGAGATTGGCGGCTCGACGCTGCAGTCGCGCGCCATTGCCGGTCTGGCTAACGGGACGCTGATTCTGGCCGTGCCGGGTTCCACCAGCGCCTGCCGCACCGCCTGGGAGCGGATTATCGCTGACCAGCTTGATGCGCGCACTGCGCCCTGTAATTTTGTCTCACATCTGAAGAAACGGTAAGTATGTCTCAACTCACACACATTAACGCTGCGGGCGAAGCGCACATGGTGGATGTTTCCGCCAAGGCTGAAACCGTGCGCGAAGCGCGCGCCGAAGTACTGGTGCTGATGCAGCCGGAAACGCTGCAGATGATTATCGACGGCAGCCATCACAAAGGGGATGTCTTCGCCACCGCGCGCATCGCCGGGATCCAGGCAGCAAAACGCACCTGGGAGCTGATCCCGCTCTGTCATCCGCTGATGCTGAGCAAAGTGGAAGTGAATCTGGAAGCGGAACCGGATCATAACCGGGTGCGCATCACCTCGCTCTGCCGACTGACGGGCAAAACCGGCGTCGAGATGGAAGCGCTGACGGCAGCGTCAGTAGCCGCGCTGACCATCTACGACATGTGCAAAGCCGTACAGAAGGATATCGTCATCGATCAGCTGCGCTTAATCAGCAAGAGCGGCGGCAAAAGTGGCGATTTTCAGGCGGTCACGCATGATTAAGGTGCTGTTTTTCGCCCAGGTGCGTGAGCTGATCGGCACCGCATCCCTTGAGGTTAACGCTGACTATCCGGATGTGGCGGCGCTGCGCGCTGCGCTGGCCGAACGCGACGATCGCTGGGCGCTGGCGCTGGAGTCGGGCAAACTGCTGGCGGCCGTCAACCAGACGCTGGTGCCGATGAGTCACCCGCTGCACGCCGGTGATGAAGTGGCCTTTTTCCCGCCCGTAACCGGAGGCTGAGATGGAAACGCAGATTCGCGTCGGCCCCGAACCCTTTGATATGGCGGAAGCGTATCGCTGGCTGGCGGCCTGTGATGAAGATGGAGCGGTGGTGACTTTTACCGGCAAAGTGCGTAACCACAATCTGGGTGATAACGTGGCGGCGCTGACGCTGGAGCACTATCCCGGCATGACCGAAAAAGCGCTGCAGGAGATTGTTGATGCGGCGCGCGAACGCTGGCCGCTGCAGCGCGTCACGGTGATCCACCGCGTCGGCGAGCTGTTTCCCGGCGATGAGATCGTGCTGGTGGGCGTCACCAGCGCCCATCGCGGTAGCGCCTTTTCTGCCGCGGAGTTCATCATGGATTACCTGAAAACTCGTGCGCCGTTCTGGAAGCGCGAAGCGACAGAGCAGGGCGATCGCTGGGTGGATGCCCGCGACAGCGACCATCAGGCGGCCCAGCGCTGGGACTAAGGCATTAATGGCGCAAGCGGGCAGAGGTGTCTCCGCCCGCTGTGTTACCGCTGATCCCTCCCGCGTCACAGCCCGCTAACACGCTTAAACAACGCCTACGGCTGTTTCAGCTGCTCCGCCGGACCAAACCCGGTCTGACCGTGGCTGTGCTCACCACCACCGCTGGTGCGCTTAAGCTGAATAACCTGGCCCTTTTCCCAGGCGTTAGCACCTGGAGCCGCCGGATTGGCTACGATATCCGCCCGATCGGCACGGATCTGCTTGCTGTCCACGTCAAAGCGGCGATCGCGATCCGCCAGCAGCCGTGAATCCATCTGACCATCCTGGGTAAAGCCCATCATCAGCGCCGGAATGCCGATCGGCAGCGTTTTGTCGCGATCGGTGTGCCAGGTGTGCCAGGTTTTGCCATAGGTATTAACGATGCGGGTCATCAGCGCGTGGTCGGCGACTTTCGGTAAGCCCGGCGCAATCAGCGTGCCCGATTTCACCTCATACTGATGGCTGTGCCACAGTTTCTTCTCTTCGGGCGGCAGGGTCTTAAACAGCCGTTCGCTGATAATGTACTCCACGCCCATCAACCGCGCGTCGCGCGTGTTGCCGTCGTAAATCACCGCCTGCATCACATCGTCGTTCAGCACGGTGACATAGTGGTGCGCCTCCATCTGACCGTTCTTATCGCCGTTATAAAAATGGAAGCCATCGAGATAGGTGTTGATAGCGTCGATAGGCGGACGTGACTGCATCACGCTGGCGCCGGTCTCCAGCACCTTAAGCGAGGAGGAGGTGGGCGCGCCCGGTGACTGCACCTGGGCAGGGGTATTACTGGCGCCGCAGCCGGTTAATAACAGGCTGAACGCCGCAACAGGCCAGAGTTTAAACATCGTAAGTTCCTTTAACGTTAAAAAAGGTAACCTTAGTTCAGTTCTCTCCTGCCTGTGAAACTCTGGCAATGGTAGAGTAGGGCTTTGGTTCATTCTGAGGACAGGCATGTCATCCACCCCGATTCTGCAACGTCTGACACTAGTCGCCGCGCTGGTGCTGGCGGGTTGTAGCAGCAAGAAAACCCCGGAGGCGCCGGTACGGCAGCCTGAAGATGTCAAAGCGCAAATCCAGCGGCTGCTGCCGTCGCACGTCAGCAATAAAGCGGCCTGGAGCGACGATATCTACACCACCTTCCGCACGCAGCAGATCGACCCCAGCGCCAGTAACCTGTGCGCGGTGATCGCCGTGGCAGATCAGGAGAGTAACTTCAGCGCCGAGGCCGCAGTACCGGGCCTGCCGAAAATCGCCTGGGGCGAGATCAACCGCCGTGCAGCGCAGGTGCATGTTCCGGCCTTCCTGGTGCGCACCGCGCTGCTGATCAAATCGCCGACCGGGGAAAGCTACGCGGCCCGGCTGGACAAGGTGCGCAGTGAAAAAGATCTCAGCGCCATCTTCGATGATCTGATCGACATGGTGCCGATGGGCCAGACGCTGTTTGGCAATCTCAACCCGATCCACACCGGCGGGCCGATGCAGGTCAGCATTGCGTTTGCCGAAGCACACGCCAAAGGCTATCCGTGGCCGATCGATGGCACCATCCGGCGCGAAGTCTTTACCCGTCACGGCGGGATCTACTTCGGCACCATGCACCTGCTCGGCTATCCGGCTGACTACAGCCAGCCGCTCTATCGCTTTGCCGACTACAATGCAGGCTGGTACGCCAGCCGCAATGCGGCGTTCCAGGCGGCAGTGTCAAAAGCCACCGGCATGAAGCTGGCGCTGGATGGCGATCTGATTCTCTATGGCTCAGACGCAGCGGGCGGCACCGAACTGGCGGTGCGTACGCTCTCGAAGCAGATCGACATGAGCAACAGCGCCATTCGCCGCGATCTGGAGAAAGGGGAGAAAGAATCGTTCAGCGACAGCGAACTCTGGAAACAGGTCTTTGCCCTGGCGGATAAAATGGCAGGCCGTAAGCTGCCGCGCGAAATGCTGCCGGGCATTAAGCTGGAAAGTCCGAAAA
This sequence comes from Pantoea vagans, assembly GCF_004792415.1. Taxonomy (NCBI): domain Bacteria; kingdom Pseudomonadati; phylum Pseudomonadota; class Gammaproteobacteria; order Enterobacterales; family Erwiniaceae; genus Pantoea; species Pantoea vagans. The sequence continues at coordinate 2,852,888 of NZ_CP038853.1, read as the reverse complement.
TTACCCGTAATCTGACGACGGCGTGGTTTGCGCAGCGCGTCGACAGTCGTTATCAGCAGTGTCTGTCGCGGCGTTAACCGGCATGTTGTGGCACAGTTGAGCTGTGCTGTGCCACACTTAAATCTGGCATGGCTCCCGGCAGGGAGCTGTTCATCCGTTCAACAAGAGGTGCATCATGGACCGATATCCACGCAATGATTCCATCGTTCAACCCGCATCTCGCGGTTTACAAGCCTATATGGCGCAGGTCTATGGCTGGATGACCTGCGGTCTGTTACTGACCGCATTTGTCTCCTGGTTTGCGGCGCGTACGCCCGCAGTGATGGAGCTGGTGTTTGCCAATCGTATTACCTTTTTCGGGCTGATTATCGCGCAGCTGGCGCTGGTGTTCTTCCTGTCAGGCATGGTGCATCGTCTGAGCGGGGCCGTTGCAACCGGGCTGTTTATGCTCTATTCGGCACTGACCGGCCTGACCATGGCGAGTATCTTCCTGGTCTACACCTACTCTTCCATCGCCAGCACCTTCTTTGTCACGGCGGGGATGTTTGGTACAATGAGCTTCTACGGCTATACCACCAAACGCGATCTGAGCCGGTTTGGCAGCCTGCTGTTTATGGGGCTGATTGGCATTGTGCTGGCGTCGCTGGTGAACTTTTGGCTGAAAAGCCCGGCGCTGATGTGGGCGATTACCTATATCGGCGTGGTGCTCTTTGTTGGATTAACGGCTTATGACACGCAGAAGCTGAAAAACATCGGTGAGCAGATTGATGCCCGCGACACGGAAAACCTGCGTCGCTATTCAATCATGGGCGCGCTGACGCTCTATCTCGACTTCATCAACCTGTTCCTGATGCTGCTGCGGATTTTCGGCAACCGCCGTTAAGTCTGTGGGGGGATTGCAGGGGAGGCGCACTGTATGCGCCTCCTGAGATTGTTGATAAAGTCCAGCTCGGTAGCGGTAAGACCGAGCCTGCGAAGGGAACACGGTCAGATCGGAAAGACGCAAAACCGCCATCCATGGCATGCCCGGCCCGTGCGATTACGCACCTCATCCCTGAGGTGCGCCCGTAACCGGGCCAACGCGTTGCGTTGTTCAAAAACGCTCCCGGCGTTTTTGTCCGTGGCGCGGGACGCTTTCCTCCTCTGACCGTGTTCCCTGCGCATTGAGCTTATTCATTGCTGCCAGACTCACCCTGATTTAGGTTTGTCAGCCGTCTGGGGAGGCACACTGTGTGCGCCTCCCTTTTTTATGACGATTTCTGTAACTTCTGCTCGTTCTTCTGACGCAGATGCTTCGCCCGACTCTCCAGTCCCAGATAGAGCACCAGCGCTAACAGCAGCGGCAGGATAAAGTAGAGCACGCGATACGCCAGCAGCGCCGCAATGATGGTGCCATGCGACGCGTGCTGACCGCTGAGCAGCGCCAGGAACACCGCTTCCAGAACGCCAATGCCCGCCGGAATATGAATGATTACCCCGGCAATACTGCTGATCAGCAGGACGCCCAGTACCATCGGATAGCCCACGTCGCGTCCCAGCAGCAGCCAGATAATCGCGCCCATCACCATCCAGTTGGCACAGGAAACCGCAAACTGCAGCAGCGCCATGCGCAGTGAAGGCAGCTGCAGCGTCTGGCCTTTAATCGTCCAGCGACGCTGTTTTGAGAAGGCGCAGGCCCAGAGGTAAATCGCCACCAGCACCAGCAGAACCACGCCAATCAGCCGCAGCGTGGTCTCACCGATAAACCAGCCGCCGGGAATCGAGACCATGCCCGCACTGAATACCACACCCGCCAGCAGTATATAGCCCAGCCAGTTGGTGGCGATGCTCAGGGAGAAGATGCGGGTGATGGTGCCGCTGTCGAGGCCCAGCCGGGAGTAGAGCCGGTAGCGCATCGCGACGCCGCCCACCCAAGTACTCAGCGTCAGGTTAAAGGCGTAACAGATAAACGACACCAGCATCACCTGCCGCTTCGCCAGCTTATGGCCGCAGTAGGCACGGCCAATCAGGTCGTAGCAGCCATAAACCAGGTAACTCAGCACCACCAGCCCGGCGGCGGTCAGCACCACAAAGCGGTTGTAGTTAACGATGACGTCATAAACATCTTCCCAGTTCACCTTGCGGGCGTAAACCACCAGCAGTACCACCACCGCGATGAAAAACAGCACGGTGAGGATTTTTTTCGCCAGTTGCCAGCGTGGATGTTTTTTTACCATCAGGATTTTGCTCCCGGGTTATCAGCTTCAACGCGATCCTGCGTTTCCATTTCAGGCTGTACCGGCGCACTGACCTGGGCCAGCAGTGGCGTATGCGCCGGAAGCCAGCCAGCAATAGCCGGGAAATGACGCAGGAAATGGAATACCACCACGCTTTTACTCAGTTGCCACCAGTTGCGCGGCGGCAGGCGATCCTCCTGCACGCGCTGGCAATCATTCGCCAGCAGCGCTTCGAGGTTGTCGCGCAGCGTCTGGTTAAATGGGCGATCGTGGATGATCAGGTTGGCTTCCAGATTCAGAGAGAGGCTGAGCGGATCGAGGTTACTGGAGCCAACGGTGGCCCAGTAATCGTCTTTGACAGCGATCTTGCCGTGTAGTGGACGCCGGATATATTCGTAGACTTCCACGCCGCCATCGACCAGATAGTTGTAAAGCAGCTCTGCGCCCACTTTCACAATCGGCATATCCGGCTCGCCCTGTACAATCAGCCGCACCCGGACACCCCGCTGTGCGGCATTGCGCATCTCACGCAGCAGCCGGTAGCCCGGGAAGAAGTAGGCGTTGGCAATAATCACATCCCGCTTCGCCTCGCGCAGCATCTCCAGATAGTGCACTTCGATGTCGTCGCGGTGCTCGTCGTTATCGCGATAGACATAAAGCACCTGGGCATCGCCGGGTTTAGCATTCACCGCCGGACGATGAGAACGCGATCCCCACCAGCGGCGGGTATGCTGTTCGCTGCCAATCGCCTGTTGCAGATAGCGGGCGATGTCGGCCACGACCGGGCCTTTGACCTGTACTGCGTAATCCTGCTTCGCCTCCGGGCCATAATCGGTGTTGTGTTCAGCCGAGAAGTTAATGCCGCCGACAAAGGCGACCACGTCATCCACCACCACCGTTTTACGGTGCAGACGGCGGAAGACGTTGGTGCGCATCCCCATCACCAGCGGGCGCGGATCGTAATAGATGAAACGCACACCCGCGCTGGTCAGGCTGTTCACAAACTTGTCGGAGAGTTCAGCGGAGCCGTAGCCATCGACCATCACTTCGACCCGCACGCCGCGCTGGGCCGCTGCCAGCAATTCGCGGTGCAGGGCGTTGCCGACGTCATCCTCAAACAGAATAAAGGTTTCGATCAAAACTGAGCGTTCTGCCCGCTGAATCGCGCCAAAGACGCGCGGGAAAAACGCTTCCCCATTTTCCAGCAACAGCAGTCGGTTGCCTTCCTGCCAGTTAAAATTCATAGATGAATCTCCACCGCCAGCGGCGCGTGATCGGAAAGATGGGACCAGGGCTTACGCGGCAGCGCCCACGGATGACTCACGGTGGCGTTGCGCACATAGATGCGATCAAGCCGCAATAGTGGGAAGCGCGCCGGGAAGGTGCGCGCCGGGCGTCCGGTCTTCATACTGAATACCTCTTTCAGGCCTGCGCCCTGTTTTAATATGGCGTTAGCGCGTCGCTGCCAGTCGTTGAAATCGCCTGCTACGACGACCGGCGCGTCGGGTGGCAGCGAGTTGACCATTTCACAGATCTTCTTCATCTGCGCGTGACGATGCGCCTCTTTCAGACCCAGGTGAACACAGATGACATGCAGCGTGCCGTGCGGCTCGGGCAGGGCGATCTGACAGTGCAGCATGCCGCGATTTTCACTGCCTGCTACCGAGATATCCCGGTTCTCATACTCGGTTATCGGGAAGCGTGACAGCACCGCATTGCCGTGATGTCCCTCCGGATAGACCGCATTGCGTCCGTAGGCGAAATCGTTCCACATGGTGTCAGCCAGAAACTCATAATGAGGCGACTCAGGCCACTCTTCATGGTTAAGGGAGTGGATGGCATGTGTGCCCATTACCTCCTGGAGAAAGACCACATCCGCCGAGGTCGCGCGAACGGCTTCGCGCAATTCCGGCAGGATGAAGCGGCGATTAAACGGGGCAAACCCCTTGTGTGTATTGATCGTCAGGACTTTTATTGAAAATCCTTGCGCATTTTGTGGCATACTCGCGACGCACTCCTTTTCATCATCAATAGAATCAAAGTGTAGTCTTTGTCACAAATGGGTGGTGAGAGAGCGCGATATTTAGGGCGTTATCCGAAAATTGTTTTACATTGAGGAAACCGTTTCCGGCTTGTGCCGGTAGCACTTGGGCGACCTGTTGGGTCTGCCAGGAGAATTGAATGAAATGGTCTAATCGTATTCAAATCATCACGGGTCAGACGTTGTTGCATATCGCTATGCATCTGCTGGTGATCGCTGCGCTGATCTGGGGCTGGAAACACAAGGCGCTGGTTGATGTCTGCAGCACGCTGGTGGCGATGTACGCACTGGTTTTTGTTGCCATGCTGGTGACACAGCGCATCGCCCGTTTACGCACGCTCGGCGATTATCTTGAAGAAGCGACCACCACTTACTACTTTGGCGCCGCCATGATGACACTGTTCCTGGTGTCGCGGATTTACCACAACAACCTGCTGCTGGCCTGTCTCGGCGTAGTAATGTTGCTGGGTCCGGCGCTGGTTTCGCTGCTGGCGAAAGAGCCACCGCGGCGTATCGAAAATAAACGTAGCTAAGTTGAAGGCCACCGCGAGGTGGCCTTCCTGTTTCTGCGCAGTTAAGTTATGTCAGTAAATGTGAGCTATCTCGCACACTTCATTTAAAGCTGCTACACTCGCCCGCTTACGCATCGTAGTTTGTGCCCTTTTCACGCGTCAGCCCCAGCTGCCGTCACTATCCCTCTGAAAACTACACCGTGAATCACGGCCAGAGCGGACCGGAGTAAACCACGTAATGTCATTTGACTCTCTCGGCCTGAGTGCCGATATTTTGCGCGCGGTTGCCGAACAAGGCTACAGCGAACCTACACCTATCCAGCGCCAGGCGATTCCTGTGGTGCTGGCAGGCCGCGATCTGCTGGCGAGTGCCCAGACCGGCACCGGCAAAACGGCCGGCTTTACCTTACCGTTGTTACAGAAACTCTCTGCTACCGCAACGCCCGTGCGCGGTCGTCGCCCGGTGCGCGCCCTGATCCTGACCCCAACCCGTGAACTCGCGGCGCAGGTCGGTGAAAACGTCAGCGACTACAGCAAATATCTCTCGCTGCGCTCGCTGGTAGTGTTTGGTGGCGTCAGCATCAATCCACAGATGGTCAAGCTGCGTGGCGGCGTCGATGTGCTGGTGGCCACGCCAGGTCGCCTGCTGGATCTGGCGCAGCAGAATGCCGTTGACCTGTCACAGGTCGAAATTCTGGTTCTGGACGAAGCGGACCGTATGCTGGATATGGGCTTTATCCACGACATCCGTCGCGTGCTGGCGCGTCTGCCAGCCAAACGTCAGAACCTGCTGTTCTCTGCCACCTTCTCGGATGAGATCAAAGGCCTGGCGGAAAAACTGCTGACCAACCCGGAAATGATTGAAGTGGCTCGCCGCAACACCGCTTCTGAGCAGGTGGCGCAGCAGGTGCATTTCGTTGATAAGAAGCGTAAGCGGGAACTGCTGTCGCAGCTGATCGGCGAAGGTAACTGGCAGCAGGTGCTGGTCTTTACCCGTACCAAACACGGCGCTAACCACCTTGCCGAGCAGCTGGGCAAAGATGGCATCACCGCCGCCGCGATCCACGGCAACAAAAGCCAGGGTGCCCGTACCCGTGCGCTGGCCGACTTTAAGTCAGGCGGCATTCGCGTGCTGGTTGCGACCGATATCGCGGCCCGTGGCCTGGATATCGAAGAGCTGCCACACGTCGTGAACTACGAGCTGCCTAACGTCGCTGAAGATTACGTTCACCGTATTGGCCGTACCGGCCGTGCGGCTGCAACCGGTGTCGCACTGTCGCTGGTCTGCGTCGATGAGCACAAACTGCTGCGTGATATCGAACGTCTGCTGAAGCGTGAAATCCCGCGTCTGGCGATTGAAGGCTATGAGCCGGATCCGAGCATCAAGGCGGAGCCGATCATCAACGGTCGTCAGCAGCAGTCTCGCGGCGGTGCAGGTGGCGGCGGTCGTGGTCGTGGTCAGGGCGGACAGGGTGCAGGCGCATCGCGTTCCTCTTCATCCGGCGACAAACGTCCTCAGGCGCGTCGTCAGAGCCAGGCTGCGCCTCAGGGCGATAAGCCCGCAGCCCGTCCACGTCGTCCGGCTCCGAAGCGCACCGGAAACGTCTGAGTATGAGGGTTTTACTGGCTCCGATGGAGGGCGTGCTGGATTCACTGGTACGCCAGCTGCTATCGGAAGTGAACGACTACGATCTCTGCATCACTGAGTTTTTGCGCGTGGTCGATCAACTGCTGCCGGTAAAATCCTTCTACCGCCTCTGCCCCGAACTGCATCACGCCAGCCGTACGCCATCCGGCACGCGGGTGCGGATGCAGCTGCTGGGGCAGCATCCCGAATGGTTAGCCGAGAACGCCGCGCGCGCGGTGGAGCTGGGCTCCTGGGGTGTCGATCTCAACTGTGGTTGTCCCTCTAAACTGGTCAACGGCAGCGGAGGCGGCGCAACCCTTCTGAAAGATCCCGATCTGATTTATCGTGGCGCGAAAGCGATGCGTGAAGCGGTGCCTGCCGATTTGCCGGTGACGGTGAAAGTACGGCTCGGCTGGGATTCCAGTGCCCGTAGCCTGGAGATTGCCGACGCGGTCCAGCAGGCCGGTGCCAGCGAGCTGACGGTGCATGGGCGGACCAAAGAAGAGGGCTATCGCGCAGAAGCGATTAACTGGCAGGCGATTGGCGAGATTCGTCAGCGGCTGCGCATTCCGGTGATTGCTAATGGCGAGATATGGGACTGGCAAAGCGCGCAAAACTGTATGGCGGTCACCGGCTGCGATGCGGTGATGATTGGCCGTGGTGCACTGAACATCCCCAACCTGAGCCGGGTAGTGAAATACAACGAACCGCCGATGGCCTGGCCCGATGTGGTGAGGTTATTGCAGAAATACAGCCGGCTGGAGAAGCAGGGCGATACCGGCCTCTATCACGTAGCGCGGATCAAACAGTGGCTCGGTTATCTGCGCAAAGCGTATGGCGAAGCCGATGGCTTATTCAGTGAAATCCGTGCGTTAAAAAACTCAGGTGATATTGCGCAGGCGATTGATCGTCACGCAATTGTTCATGGTTTGTGATAAAAAATCAGGCGACCCCTTAGCAGCCTGACGGTATAGTGGGCAAAATTTCCCACACCACAAGCCTGCTATGTCTGACACCGCTGTGTTGAGCAACAGTCAGCTCAACAAACGAATCCTCTCAGTTATCATCTTCACTTTCTTCTGCTATCTCTCTGTCGGACTGCCGCTGGCCGTACTGCCGGGCTTCGTCAAAAATCAGCTTGGCTTCAGCTCCTTTATCGCCGGTCTGATTATCAGCATCCAGTATTTTGCGACGCTGCTCAGCCGTCCGCAGTCGGGCCGTCTTGCCGATCGCCTGGGGCCAAAACGGGTGGTAATGCTGGGGCTGCTCTGCTGTGGCATGAGCGGGGTGCTGACTATCGTGGCGGCACTGCTGAGCAGCTGGCCGTGGCTGAGTCTGGCGCTGCTGGCTATCGGGCGACTGTTTCTTGGCGTGGGCGAAAGCTTCAGCAGCACTGGCTCCACGCTGTGGGGCATGAATATCGTCGGGCCGTTGCAGACCGCGCGCGTCATCTCCTGGAACGGTGTCGCCACCTATCTGGCGATGGCTGTTGGTGCGCCGCTGGGCGTGCTGCTGAACAGTCAGTTTGGTATGAGCGGATTTGCCGGACTGATTGCGCTGATGGGCGTCGTCGGTTATCTGATGGCCAGCCGCAAACCGGCGGTAACGGTCAGCGTGGGCGAGCGCATTCCGTTTCATCGCGTCTTCTCACGCGTCTGGCTTTATGGCCTGGCGCTGGGCTTCGGCACCATCGGCTTTGGCGTCATCGCCACCTTTATCACCCTCTATTTTGCCAGCCGCGACTGGCAGGGCGCGGCCTATGCGCTGACGCTGTTCAGCCTGGGGTTTGTGCTGGTGCGGCTGGGTTTCGGTCGCTTCATTACCCGCTTTGGCGGACTGCGCGTGTCGCTGTTCTCTTTCCTGCTGGAGTGCCTGGGACTGCTGATAATCTGGCAGGCGGACAGCGCCTGGCTGGTGGGCGCGGGCGCGTTCCTCACCGGCAGCGGTTTCTCGCTGGTCTTCCCGGCGCTGGGCGTTGAGGCGGTAAAAAGGGTTGAGCGTCAGGATCAGGGCTCGGCGCTGGGCACCTATTCCGCCTTTCTCGATCTGGGACTCGGCTTAACCGGCCCGGTGGCGGGCTTGTTTATCGGGCACTGGGGGATGCAGTCGGTCTATCTGGCTGCCGCGATGATGGTGCTGGGCGCGCTGCTGATTACGCTGCGGCTCTATACGCAGCAACGGCTCACCACCTGACCGGTGGTGAGCCCTGACTATCAGAAACGGGTAAACACCCAGTAGAGCAGGGCAGAAAGCAGAATAGAGACCGGCAGCGTTAATATCCAGGCGACAGCCAGATTACGCAGGGTGGAAAACTGCAGACCAGAGCGGTTGGCCGCCATGGTGCCCGCCACGCCGGACGACAGCACATGGGTGGTCGATACCGGCAGGCCAAAGCCATCGGCTGCGCCAATGGTCATCATCGCCACCAGCTCCGCGCTGGCACCCTGGGCATAGCTCAGATGGGTTTTGCCGATCCGTTCTCCCACCGTCACCACAATCCTGCGCCAGCCGACCATGGTGCCCAGCCCCAGCGCTATCGCCACCACCACTTTCACCCACATCGGAATAAAGCGGGTGGCGCTGTCGAGTTCGGTTTTCACTGCTTTCAGATTGCGTTCGGTCTCATGCGGCAGCGTCACCTTCGCGGTCTGCAGATGCTTAATCGACTCCGAGGCCAGATACATCTGGTTGCGGGTATTGGTCACCGCCTGGGCGGGGATGTTATCCATCGAACCGTAGCGGCGAATCTGATCGCCCACCTCGTTGAGCGTCCGCGCCAGCGCCGGTAACACCTCGGCGTTCATCTGGTTGCTGCCGACAAAGCCGGTCAGCACGTTGCGGGCTGCCGGGGGATGCGCCGTCGCCGGTTGCAGTTGTAGTAGCTGATGGGCGGTCACTTCGGTCAGTGCGGCCACGCGTGGGATCTGATCGGCCGGCAGCGATCGGTTCAGGGCGTAGGCGATCGGCATGGTGCCCACCAGGATCAGCATAATCAGCCCCATCCCTTTCTGCCCATCGTTAGAGCCGTGCGCAAAGGAGACGCCGGTACAGGTCAGGATCAGCAGACCACGGATCCAGACTGGCGGTGGCTGGTCACTTTTCGGAGCCTGATAAAGCTGGCGATTACGGATAAACATCTTCATCACCCAGAGCAGCAGCCCGGCGCAGACAAAACCCACCACCGGCGACAGCAGCAGGGCATAGCCGACCTTGAGTGCCTGATCCCAGTCCACGCCGCTCAGTCCGCTGCGGCCATGCAGCATGGCGTTAGCCACCCCGACGCCGATAATTGAACCAATCAGCGTATGCGACGACGATGAGGGCAGGCCGAAATACCAGGTGCCGAGATTCCAGATAATGGCGGAGAAGAGCAGCGCATAGACCATGGCGAAGCCGTTGCCGCTGCTGGCCTGCAGGATCAGCTCGACCGGCAGCAGCGAGATAATGCCAAACGCTACCACGCCGCTGGAGAGCAGTACGCCCATAAAGTTACAGAAACCCGACCAGACCACGGCCACGCCGGGCGTCAGCGAATGGGTGTAGATCACGGTAGCGACCGCATTGGCGGTATCGTGGAAACCATTGACGAACTCAAAGCCGAGCGCGATCAGCAGCGCCAGTCCCAGCAGAAAGAACGGCAGATAGCTGGTGACCGGCGTATTGGTTTCTTCAACATCATTAACCAGGTTAAGTCCGGCGAAGGCCAGCCCGGCGATCAGCAGAATGAAAAACAGCGGTTTGCTGAAGCGACTGCCCCTGCCGTTGAAATCGGGGCGTCCCCGGGCTGATGAGGAGGAGAGACTGTTTTCGCTCATGGTGTACCTCACGTGGCGGATGCCAGATGCTGATTTGCATCGGGTTAACGGAGTGTGATACGCGCTTTATATGACAGAAAAATGATGGCCGGTCTTGCGAAAAAGTTCTTTTACCTGATGGCGATATTAAAAGCTAACACCATTAACAGCGATGCCACATTCAGGCACTGGGACCACTAACAGAAGCCCGTAATTTGGGTTAAGTCATGATTAAGGTATGATGTCTTTACTTAATAGCCATAAAGTTCATGAGGGATTATGACTGAAGGATTTTTTTTATATCACCTGGATAAAACCACCTGCGGCGGACGGATTCTTAGCGGCGCGTCTGATGAAACGTACACCATCAGCGGCATCGAGCGCCAGCAGGTCCGGGAGGGCGATCCGGTGACCTGCGGAAAACATGAAGGGCGGTTTCGCGTCTGTGGGGGGATGGGGGATGCCTATGAGGTGAATGGTGTCCTGAAAGAGTGGGCGGGCTCTCTTCACAGTTACAGCTCCTGCCCCTGTCGTGCCCGTTTTATTCCCTCCGTCAGCACGCACACTTACGAGATCGACTGCAACGCTGGCCGTGCAGCCGAACGGGCTGAGGCTGCGGAGAGAAAAGCACGGCAGTCAGAGCCTGAACAGCGTGCACAGGCAGCGAAGAAGAAACGGGAAATCACGCTCACCATCGGTGTGTTCTTTGATGGAACGGGCAACAATGCGAATAACAGCGGCGCTCGGCAGGCCGCTTGTTCCGGTGAACATTTTGGGATGAATAATGCGGAGGCTACGTCTGGATTAGAGCAGTGCCTGAGACTGAATCAAGGAGTCAGCGGTACCGCAGCCGGAAGCTATATCGGCTACTACAGTAACGTGCATTGGCTCCATGCACTGTACTCTACTGATTTCCCCTCCAGTATCGAACAAGGACAGTACGCGGTTTATATCGAGGGTATCGGTACGGAAGATGGTGCAGGTGACAGCACTTACGGGATGGGCACCGGTCGCGGTGATACCGGTGTGGTGAAAAAAACGGACAGAGCTATTGCTGCACTTGCTGCAGCTATCAAAGACTATTTAGCCAAACCGTCTGAAGTTGATGTCGGAATCGTCAGACAATTGCAGTTTGATATTTTTGGCTTCAGCCGTGGAGCCGCGGCGGCGCGGCATTTTGCCAACCGGGTATTCAGCCAGGACAGGGCCATCATCTCGGCAATTAAGATGGGGCTGGGTGATGTTGAGTTCTCCGGTACGCCCGGCGGTAAAACCCGATTTCTGGGAATTTTCGATACTGTGGCGGCCATCGGAACGCCGGTTAATGGCCTGAACCCGCACAGCGCAGATACAGGTGAGGTGAATCTTGTGCTGCGCCCGGGCGTGGCGGAAAAGGTATTTCATATCACCGCGCAGCACGAATGCCGGTTTAACTTTGCACTGAACAGCGTCAAACCAGCCTGGCCTGAGCTGGCTCTTCCCGGTGCGCACTCCGACATTGGCGGAGGTTACAATCCGGAGGAACGCGAAGCCTGTTTCCTTACCCGGCCGGAGTTTGAAACCGTACCACTCTCAACTCCCGATACAGAAACGCGGATTTATCGGCAGACCTGCGCGCAGCTTAAAACGATGGACGGCTATCCGGCGATAGCGCCGCTGCTGAATGCAGTGGAGGTCAATGCCGATGTCTGGCATGACGACAGAATGCCAGCCGATCGGTACGGAGCACTACAAAAGCGCAGCGGCGCGGCGCTGGTTATTGACAGACTAACCCGCAATGACTGGTCTAAGGTGGCGCTACGGGTGATGCTTGATGCGGCGCAGGATGCCGGTGTGGTGTTTGATCCCATCTTGCCTAAAGATGATTATCTTTCGCTAAGAGCTGAGCTCAATAATTTGTGTGAAAAAGCAATTATCATGGGGCGTGCGGTTCGGAATGGTCAATCCATACAGGGCTTTACTACATCGGAAATTCTGATGCTGGCCGAGAAATATATCCACTGCTCGGCTAACTGGAACAGCGTACTTAGAGACAGTGAGGGAAGGGTCAGCGGTGCGGTCAGACCGGCAAAGCTAATGACCTTCACCAATCGGCCAGACGAGCGCTGGCAGCGTACGGTTTACGATATGGACGGGAATAGAATATGGAAATAGAACGCGTGGCATGGCTTCTTGTCATTCTGATATTGACTGGCTGTCATGGAGAAGCACACACAACTGGTGCTCCTCAGAACGATGAGCCAACAGAATGGTGGTTTAATTTTTTTACGCCTGAAGCGCTTCCGGCATTAGTGACCTTCGCGGGTGTTCAGGATGCAGAAGGTAAAGTTTATGAGTTCAATACACTGGATAGTACAAGAGCGCTCAATGGTGTAGTCGGTCAGTGGAACGATAATGCACGAACGCTTAACGGTCACTGGAATCATGTTAAACGGCCTCCCAGACATATTATCTTTTGCTGGGACTCAATTATCGATAAAAGGGTATATCAGACCTCTCTGACCATTCCTGAACCCGTTGTGGATAAAATGCTCCGGCCCGGGGTAAATCAGAACTATCCGGGGAAAGGGAAGTATTACAACACTATACAAATTGGTCTGGCTCCGGAGGGAAAGGTAGCTGTCTGGTTAAGTGGCGTTGCCCGGGGCGAACCTGGTTACCGTATAACGCCGTCCGTTCTGAAAACTTTCTCCGGAGATAAGCTGGATATCTGTAAAGGAATTACACGTTTTTCACACGGCTATGAATACGGCAAAGATACTGAGATTTTTATAAAAGGAAAAAAATACCCTTACGGCCAATGGTAACGCTGCTGATACTTTTTAATGCGGATTGAAGATATATTCACTTCGGGCAACTGGAACAGCGTATACAAAGACAATCAGGGAATGGCCAGTAGTGCACTCAGACCGGCGAAGTTGATGATCTCCTCTAATTGGCCAGATGAGCGCTAGTAGACCTTAATCCAGGCAATAAAAAAGCCAGCGACAGGCGCTGGCTTCTTAGAGCAGGGCGGCGATTACGAGTTGGTATTGGCCGCTGCTGCAGGGGCTGCTGGTGTGACCGGTGCGGCCTGCTCAGTGGCGGGCTGCTGTGGCTGTGCAGCATCACTGCTGGCACCCTGTGGGGTGACTGGCGTCATCGGCTGTTCCTGTGGTGCAGCCTGCGGGTTTTCCGGCATTGGTACAGGTGCAGTCTGGATGTTGTTTTCCACACCGTTCACTTTTACCGGCATACCGGTACGGCCCTGAATGGCGCCGTTAACCTGATCCTGATTGACGCTGGCATCAACCAGCACTTTGCTTACTGCCTGCGTCAGCGTAATCGGCACCAGCTCACGCGAGTTAAACTGCTCTTCGGTAGTCGACAGCGGGTTATGCACTTCAACATAACGTGAACCGTCTGGCTCTACGGTCGCTTTTACCGGCTGGTCAACGAACTGAACGCGGGTTCCGACCGGCACGTTCTGATACAGCCATTTAATATCGTCAGCGCGCAGACGCACACAGCCGTGGCTCACGCGCAGGCCGATACCGAAGTTGGCGTTGGTGCCGTGAATCGCATAGAGACGACCGATATAGAGCGCGTAAAGACCCATCGGGTTATCCGGGCCTGCCGGGAACACGGCTGGCAGGGTTTCACCGCGTGCCGCATAGTCCGCATGCATACCTTTGGTTGGCGTCCAGGTCGGGCCATCTTTCTTACGTTCTACCGCTGTGGTCCAGTTAATCGGGGTATCTTTACCCAGTTCACCGATACCAATTGGCAGCACCACGACGGTTTTGCTGCCTTTCGGGTAGTAATAAAGACGCATCTCTGCGCTGTTAATCACAATGCCTTCACGCGGTGCGTCAGGCAGGATCAGCTGCTGTGGGATGATCATTTTGCTGCCAGCTTTAGGCAGATAAACGTCAACACCCGGATTGGCTTCCAGCATATTGCTGAGGCCCATCTGGTACTGCGCCGCAAAAGCTTCCAGCGGCAGCTTGCTGTCTTCAGGAACCGTAATTTCAATATTTTCCCCGATCAGACGGCTGTTGGCCGGCGGTAACGGGTAAACCACAGCAAAGGCTGACTGGCTGAATGCCGCCAGGGCCAGAGCGATTGAAGCGAAAGCGCGAATAATTTTCATATTTTACAAGTCTTTATCGCCATATTTCAGGCTGGTCTATGTGTCGAATTCATGCTGGCCAATGTGACCTGCTGCGCATTATATGTTCATTAATCTGACGTTGTGAATCGGGAATTTAACCTGCCTGCAATACTTTACGTAAATTCACCGCGGATGTTAGCGCATTTCCGGAAAGCAGGGCGTGTAAAATGCGGCTTTCCGGGGGAAGTCCTGATTAAGGTTGCCACTGCGTCTGTTCACCGCTGAGTTTGCGATTCAGGAAAAAGGCGGCACTGATTAACGCCAGATGCGTCAGCGCCTGCGGCGTATTGCCCAGCGCATGACCGTGGCTGTCAAACTCCTCGGCGTACAGGCCCAGCGGATTGGCATAGCTCAGCAGCTTCTCAAATTCAAAATGCGCTTCCTGAATCCGGCCCGCGCGCGCCAGACACTCGACATACCAGAATGAGCAGGCACCAAAGGAGCCTTCCGATCCCTTGAGGCCATCGGCCGGTGTTTCATGCGTATTGTAACGCCGCACCATACCGTCGCTGACCAGATTGGTTTTGATCGCATCCAGCGTGGCAATCCAGTCCGGGTCGGTGGCACCGACGAAGCGTACCAGCGGCATCAGCAGCATGGAGGCGTCGAGATGTTCACCATGACGGGTGGCAGAGAAATGGCCGCGTTCACTGTTCCAGAAGTTTGCCCAGATATCTTCGCGGATCTCGCGACGCGCCCGATCCCAGCGTTCATAAGGCATCGGCAGAGATCGCTTCATGCCGAGACGCAGCGCACGATCCATTGCCACCCAGCACATCAGACGCGAATGCAGGAAATGCTCGGGTTCACCGCGCATCTCCCAGATACCGGCATCGGGCTGATTCCAGTGCTCACACAGCCAGTCGATCATCTTGACCACATGCTCCCAGCCGCGCTGCGAGATCGCCTCACCATACTTATTGGCCAGATAGACCGCATCCATCAGCTCGCCATAGATATCGAGCTGGGTTTGCTGCCAGGCGTCATTGCCGATGCGAACCGGACGGGAGTCGGCATAGCCGGAAAGATTGAGTAACTCCATCTCATGCAGCTCGGTGCCGCTGTCCAGCCGGTACATCACCTGCAGGCGCATCTCATCGTGATGGCTGTTTTCAACACAGCGTCCGACCCAGTGGGTAAAATGTTTGGCTTCATCAACGTAGCCCAGCCGCATCAGTGCATACATGCTGAACGAGGCGTCGCGGATCCAGGAGGCGCGATAGTCCCAGTTGCGTTCGCCGCCCAGCTCTTCAGGCAGGCCAAAGGTTGCCGCCGCCGCAATCGAGCCGTGCTGATGTGAAGTCAGCAGCTTCAGGACCAGCGCCGAGCGCTGCACCATCTCGCGCCAGCGTCCCTGATAGGTGCTCCGGGCGCTCCAGCGTCGCCAGTAGTTCAGCGTCTCTTCGAAGCAGTGCTCGGTGGCCAGCGCTTCGATATGTGCATCATCCACGCTGCCAAATTCGAACTGCGCATGTTCGCCAGGCTGTAACGTGAAGTGGGCGGTGGCGCTGTCATCCTCCAGCGTCATGACCACAGAGGCTGCCAGGCGCAGCGACGGCTGACCTTCGGCATGAAAGTCTATGCAGCCGTTGTGCGCTTCGGCCCGGGTCTGCGCCCGGGCGTAGTCATGACGCGGTGAACAGCGCAGCTGAAAGGTTGCGCTGCCGCGAACCATCTTGACCCGGCGGATCAGGCGCGGCAGTTTGTTCTTATCATCACAAATCGGCATGTAGTCGGTGATTTCCGCCACGCCTTCATCATCCAGCCAGCGGGTCTGCAGGATATTGGTGTCAGGCAGGTAAAGCTGCTGACGCCGCGCATTGGGCCAGTCAGGCGCCAGGGAGAAAAGGCCGGCATCATCGCTGTCGAGCAGGGCGGCAAACACCGACGGGCTGTCGAGTTCAGGCCAGCAGAGATAATCAATGGTGCCATCGTTAGCGACCAGCGCACAGGTGCGCAAATCGCCGATGACGCCGTGGTCTTCAATCTTACGTTTTACCTTACTCATTCTTATCTCCCTGTCAGTGTCCATCCTAACTATAGCTGAGCCATCCGATGCGGCTTCGTTTGGGCACAGATGGTTAACGCGCGGTTGAATAAGGAAGGAGAGGGGAAGGTGGGCGGGTGAGACTTACATCATCGTCAACATGTCGCCAGACGCTTTTCAGCATCTGGCGACCGGTATGTCATCTGGCGAATACGCCATTCGTTTATTGCTGATCGGCCCGGCGGTTGTGCCAGCGACGGATTACCCAGCGCAGCACAAAGGCGAAGACGACCGCGCCGGCCAGCCACAGCAGATGTTTCAGATGCTGGTCGAGTTTATGCAGCCACGGCGCGATGATGCCGCCTGCGAAATAGCCCAGCGTCACGAAGATCAGCGACCAGATAGCCGCCCCGATAACGTTAAGAATAAAAAACTTCATCGGGTTAAGGCGGCTGGCACCGATGATGATGGGTCCAATCAGCCGGAAGCCATACATAAAGCGCACGCCAATCACGAACAGGCTGGGGCGGCGTTTAATCAGGCGGTTTGCCTTCACCACTTTGTCCTGATGCTTTTTAAAGCGGCGCAGGATCCGCGTGCCCCAGCGGCGACCGACCCAGTAGAGCAGCTGATCGCCAACAATGCCGCCACCCATTGCCGCCAGCACGACCCCCACATAATGCAGCAGCCCCTCATGCGCGGCCACGCCGCCCAGCAGCGTAAATGTCTCCCCCTCTGCAATACAGCCAATAAAAAGTGCCAGATAACCGTACTGCGTAATTAATGCGTTGATATCCAGATGCAAAATGACTCTCCCTGTTCGGTGATGATTTCTTTCAGTCTATACGCGATTTGGCTTCGCTTCCGCCCGGCTACCACGGGTCCGTTTATTTATGCTGTTTTTTTGTCCGGTCACTACGAAAATTTCACTGCCGTTTATACTTGAGGAGACGCTGCCCCCAAAGACGCATGCATCACCGGGCGGCCCATCGCATCAGAGGAGTGACTGTATGAACCATGTCTGGGGACTTCTGGCGCATCCGAACCAGGAAATGCGTCATATCAAGCAAGAGAATGAGAGCGTCTCGCACCACTACACTCACCATGTTCTGCTGATGGCGGCGATCCCGGTGATCTGCGCCTTTGTCGGTACAACTCAGCTGGGCTGGAATCTGGGCGAGGGGCAATATGTGCAACTTAACCTGGCAACCGGCATCGGGCTGGGCATTCTGTTCTACCTGATTATTCTGGGTGGCGTCGCGGTTATGGGGCGCGTGATCCACTGGATGGCGCGGGATTATCCGCAGCGTCCCGGCGTCCAGCGCTGCACCGTGTTTGCGGGATACGTGGCGACGCCGCTGTTTCTCAGCGGGCTGGTGGCACTCTATCCGCTGGTCTGGCTCTGCGTACTGGCAGGGGCGCTGGCGCTGCTCTACACCGGCTATCTGCTCTATATTGGCATTCCCCTGTTTCTGAATATCGACCGCGAAGAGAGCCTGCGTTTTTCCGGCTCAACGCTTGCCATCGGCGTGCTGGTTTTTGAAGTGTTACTGGCATTAACCGTGGTGCTGTGGGGATATGGACCGCATCTGTTCTGACTGACCGCTGCCGCCGCTCTGGCGGCAGTTCTCTTTTTACGCCCGGAAACAATCTCACCAGGAAATTTCTTAACCTAAAGCGTATGATGCTGCTGCCAGCCCGCGCGCCGACGTGACTGAAGCGGGCGGCCTGTGTCGGTCTGACACAGTACACAATCATAACCGGGTTTTTTTCTACGATGCCTGCAAAAATTCGCTCCACCCTGCTTTCGCTGGCGCTGCTCGTTTCCGGGCAGATTGTTTCACTTCCGGCGCAGGCGACGACTTCATTGTCGCAACTTACGCCTATTGCTCAGCCGCAGATCGCTTCTGGCAGTGCGATGATTGTCGACCTCACCACGAATAAAGTGCTCTTTTCCAGTCACCCGGATCGGGTCAGGCCCATTGCGTCCATCACCAAACTGATGACCGCGATGGTGGTGCTGGATGCGCATCTGCCGATGAATGAGATGATTAACGTCGATATCAGCCAGACGCCGGAAATGCGTGGCGTTTTCTCGCGCGTTAAGCTCAACAGCCAGATCAGCCGCCGCAATATGATGTTACTGGCGCTGATGTCTTCAGAAAACCGTGCCGCCGCCAGCCTGGCCCACGCCTATCCGGGCGGTTATCGCGCCTTTATCCAGGCAATGAATGCCAAAGCGCGGTCACTCGGCATGAAACAGACCCGCTATGTGGAGCCAACCGGCCTCTCAACGCAGAACGTCTCCAGCGCGCAGGACCTGGTGAAGTTACTCAAAGCGACGCGGGAATATCCGATGCTTGGGGCGCTCAGCACCACAAAAGAAGAGACGGCCGTGTTTGCCCATCCGAGCTACGCGCTGCCGTTCCGCAATACCAACCATCTGGTCTATAAAAATGACTGGCATATTCAGCTGACCAAAACCGGTTATACCGACGAGGCGGGCCACTGCCTGGTGATGCGCACGATGATTAACAATCGTCCGGTGGCGCTGGTGGTGCTGGATGCCTTTGGCAAATATACCCACTTCGCCGACGCTAACCGTCTGCGCAGCTGGATTGAGACCGGCAAAGCCGCGCCAGTGCCTGCCGCTGCGCTGGCGTATAAAAAGCAGAAGTCGGGCCAGGTTGCCAGCAATGGTGCCGGCAGTGCCGACGTTGAGTAGAGAATAGCCGGTGTCGCGCACGGCGCGCACCGGCATTGCCTGCAGGCTGAGCAGGTAGCCGGGAAGAAACAGGCAGAGGCATAGAGCGATGTTCATGCCGCTGCCTGTCCCGAATCAGCCCGAAAAATGCCCGTTATTCCTATATTGCCATCCCTTGCAAAGCCCTAAACTTACGCGCGACTGGCGAGGGAAGATCGCCTGATTTAAGCTGCCGGAATCTTACACATATGTTTATACGATCCCTTTTTGCATTGTTAATGCTGGCGCTGGCAGGGTTTGCCCCGGCGCTGGCGCTGGCCGCGGATGATACGGCCGGTGCTGCTCAGGAACAGGATGCTCCGCCGAAGCTGAATGCCGCGGTTGAACTGCCGAAAATGCAGAAGATCCTCGACAAAATTAAAAGTCAGGTTTCTGTCGATGCTGGCGAAAACAAGCTGACGCAGCTGAATGAAATGGCGCTTGAGCTCTCCGGTAATGCCGATACGCTGGGTCAGGCGCTGGTTCCCGATCGCCAGCAGCTGGAAGCCCAGTTGCAGGTGCTGGGTCCGGCCCCGAAAGCGGACAGCGGCGTCAAAGAGACGCCGGAAGTGACGCGCAAGCGCAACACGCTGGAGAGTCAGAAAAGCAAACTCGACGACCAGATTAAGCAGGCTGAAGGCATTAAAAATGGCGCACTGATGCTCTCCTCGCAGATTGTTAACCTGCGTCGCGATCAGCTGAAAAGCCAGCTGGCGCTGAACTCGGGCAGCATCCTCGGGGCGCGCTTCTGGTCACCGTTGCTGAGCACACAGGATCTGGATGGCGAGAAAATTGGTGAGTTCCTGCAGGAGTTGCAGGACACGGCTGCGCTCTCATGGGAGCCGGGCTGGCGCGTGGGCAGTGTCTTCTGGCTGCTGGCAGCGCTGCTGGTGATGACGGTGGGCCGTCGTTACAGTGAAGAGTTTCTGGCCTGGGTCAGCATTAATAAACTGCCGGAAGGGAAGCTGCGTCGCAGTTTCCTGGCGGCAGCGATAGCGCTCACCACGCTGGTGGCGGTTGTCCTCACCTTTAACTTTATCGCCCTGGCTTTCACCCGCCGTGATGAGGTCTCTGAAAACGTTCAGGACTTTGTCGATCGTCTGGTGCAGCTCAGCGTCTTTTGTGGCCTGATTGCCGGACTGGGACGCGCATTCCTTTCTACCCGTCGGCCCAGCTGGCGGTTACCGACCATCTCCAATGAAGTGGCGATGGCGTTAAAACCGTTTCCACCGATTACTGCGGTGCTGGTCTTTATCTTCCAGACGGTCGAGGCGTTCAACTACAGCGTCGGCACCAGCCTGAATACCACTATTTTTGCCAACGGACTGACGGCACTGCTGATCGGCACCACCGCGCTGGCGATCAGCATGCGCACCAATCGTGTGCGTCGTCGCCTGACGCTGGCGGGCACTCCGCCGGAAGCGCGCTCAACGCTGGTTGGTCTGATTCAGATGGGCCTGACGCTGACCGCCATTGCGATTCTGGTCTCGCTGCTCATCGGTTACGTTACGCTGGCGCGCTTCCTGAGTTATGAGGTGATCTGGTGCGGCCTGCTGTTTGGCTCGTTCTACTTCCTCAGTCACCTTTTGAAAGATGGCTGTGAGAGTCTTTTCTCAACCAGTAACGCCACCGGTCGTCGCATTCAGAGTTCGCTTAACATTAATGAGCGTCACCTGCAGCAGACGGCCACGCTGCTGACGGCCATCGGTAAAACCTTCCTGGTGCTGGTTGTTGCACTGGCGCTGGTCAACGGCACCTTTGCCTCCTCAACGCCGATTGAGCTGCTGCAAAAAGTGATTGAGTTCTGGGGCGGTAAAGGGCTTGAATCCCTGAACATCGTACCGGCGCACATGGTGAATGCGATAATCTGCCTGATTGTCGGAATCTATGTGCTGCGCTCGGTGCGCCGCTGGCTCGACACCGATTTCCTGCCAAAAACCACCATGGATGTGGGAATGCGGGTATCGCTGGTGACGCTGTTCAGCAACATCGGTTACGTGCTGATTATCCTGCTGACGCTGTCGATCATGGGTCTGCAATGGAACAAACTGGCGTGGATCGTCAGTGCGCTGTCGGTTGGTATCGGTTTTGGCTTACAGGAGATCGTGAAGAACTTTATCTCGGGGCTGATTCTGTTAACCGAGCGTCCGGTTAAAGTCGGCGATCTGGTGAGCATCAGCGGCATTGAAGGGGATATCCGTCGCATTAACGTGCGCGCCACCGAGATCCAGCTGGGCGACAAATCCACGGTGATTGTGCCGAACTCGCAGTTTATCTCGCAGAACGTACGCAACGCGACCATGGGCAATGCGCAGGGGGTGGTCACGATTACGCTGACTTTCCCGCTGGATATTGATCCGGTGAAGGTGCGCGATATTCTGCTGGAAGTTTACAACGAGAATGAACGTATTCTGGAAACGCCGGAGCCGTCTGTTTCGTTTAAAGATCTGACCCAGCAGGGGATTGTGCTGAGCGTCACGGGTAACGTAGCGGGTCAGCGCCAGATCTCAGGGGCGAAGAGCGACCTGCTGTTCGATATTCTGACGCGTCTGCGTAAAGAGGGCATTCTGCTCTCCACACCGCAAACAATGATTATCGAGCGCCGTCAGCAGATGGCGGGTGTGGAGCCGGTTCCGGAAGAGAAGCTGGTTTAGGTGTTAAAGGGGCTGGAGTGTGTGGGCTCTGAAAGTAATAAAGCCTGGCCCGGCTAGCTGCGTGATCGAGCTGGCACAGGGAACACGGTCAGATCGGAAAGACGCAAAAGCTGTCATCCATGACATGCTCGGCCCACGCCATCCTTGGCGTGGGACGCTTTCCTCTTCTGACCGTGTTCCCAGCGCATTAAGTTTTTTAATTGCTGCCAGATTTCCCATGCTTCAGAGTTGGCAGCAATCAAAAGGCCGATTTATGTCGGCCTTTTTTACTTTTAAGGCGCTGGTTTCTTAGTCCGGTGCCACTCCCGCTTTCTACAGCGTCTCAACGCGGCTGGTGCGCTGCCCGTCGCGGCTCACCGAGCGGATTGCCACGGCACCGCTGACCTGCGGCGGTCTGTTGGCATCGTAGCGCTGCCAGTTCACCCCCTTGTCCAGACTGTACTCCAGCGTTACCCCAGGCAAGGCCACGTTCATCGACAGGATGCCATCAACGATTTTTGCTCCCGGCACCGGCAGGCGATAATCGATACCCGCTTTATCCAGCTTCACCAGTTCCCGATGTCCCAGCAGGTTGGCAAATCGCTGCCAGTCATGCAGGCGTGCCTGCTGATCGACGTGATGGGTTTTGCCTCCCGTGTATTCCTGACCTGGCTGGTAATCCCGCTCCCAGCTGGCGCGGTGCCAGCTTCTTTCCGCGACCGCAAAAAGACGCGGATAGATCATGTGCTCCATCTGGGCATCTGTTCGCACGGTTTCGCTCCACAGCTGGGCCGACATGCCATAAGCACCGCGCCACGGCTTCTCTGATTTAGCGCTGAAAACGTTGCCGTCGCGATCCACCGAGGTTTCCGCATTCTGCGGCAGGTTGTCCGGTGAGAAACCAAAAATTTTACGCTCGTCGTTGAAACGCGTGCCCCAGTAGTAGCCGCGCTCCAGCGGGTTCACCTCATACGGGAAGTCCAGGTAGAGGTAGTCGGGACTGGAGATCACCACGTCGTAACCTTTCTGTGACCAGTCAGCGGCACTGTCAAAACCGCCCCAGTAGAGCGTGTCCCAGAAGTTGACCGCAACCCGCGGGGTGGCGAAGGCTGCGGCATTTCTGGCATCTTTTAAACCATCCTGCCACGCCTGCATTTTGCCAATGCCGTGCCGGTTAACAATCTCACTGACGGTCAGGGCAAAATAGCTCGGCAGGTGTGCCAGATCTTCCACTTTGCCGCTCTTCACCAGCGCCTGACAGACCTGCGATTTTGCCCACGGCAGATCTTCGTTACGCCAGTCGCGTAGTCCGGTACCCGGTTTAGGATTATTTTTGTCAGAGTAGCCTGCGCCCAGCCGGATGTTTTTCGCCTCGTCGCCGCCAAAATGCCAGACATCGAGCGGCTGTCCCGCTTCCTGATGCATCGCCTGAACTTCACCGATCACCTTGTCAACAAAGCGCTGTGAGCCGTCAATGCAGGGATTAAGATAGCTGGTGCGGTCATAGAGCTGCACCGAGGTGGTATTGGAGTCGTCAGTAGGATCAATCAGGCGATACGTGCTGGCCTGTTCAGATTCTCCCTCCTGCATCAGCCGCTGATAGCGTGCTTCCATGGCGATAACCGCCGCGCGGGCATGGGCGGGCATATCGATTTCCGGGATTACCTGAATGTGGCGCGCCTGCGCATATTTCACAATGTCGATGTAATCGGCACGACTGAAAAAGCCACTACCGTTGTTATCGCTGAACGGACCGTAACCGAGCTGCGGCAGCAGACAACGCTGTTCAGTCAGGTCATGACAGCGTTTAGCGCCCACGTCAGTCAGTTCGGGTAAGCCAGGAATTTCAAGCCGCCAGCCCTCATCGTCACTCAGGTGAAAGTGAAAGCGGTTCATCTTCCACGCCGCCATTTGATCAAGCAGCCGCATCACCGCCTGCTTACTGTGAAAGTTACGGGCAACGTCAAGAAACGCGCCGCGATAAGCAAAGCGCGGCGCATCATGGGCTTCCAGCGCGGCGATACGCGCCGCACCCTCGCCAGGGACCAGTGAGAGAATCGACATCAGACCGTAGAAAGCCCCGGCAGCATCGTAGGCCACCACAACGGCGCGGCGAGGCGTGATATCCAGATTGTATGCACCCGATTTCGCCGTTTTGCCACTGAAGTGGCCTGGCTTGATCTGCGTCGTGATGGCGAATCCATCGGGTGCTTCTTTCAGGCCGAGCAGGGTGAGGCGCTGTTTTACCGCCTCACCGGTTTCAGGTGTCAGCCCGGTAAGCATCAGCCTGACGCCGCGGCTGAGATCGGCATCCTGCGGGCGGAGCTTCACCTCAAGCGGCGTGGGGGTGATTTGACCGCGCAGCGCAGAGACGGGCAGGGCAGCAACATCGCTGTTTTTATCAAACCGGCTGGCGGGCTGCATCAGGACATTGTGGTCATCGGCACTGCGTCGCCAGTGGTCACCCAGCGGCGATACAAACTGGCCGGGGTCTTCATGATCGGTGCTGGCAATAATTTTGGGCGCTGCCTGCCCGGACGTAACATACCAGCGCGGCATCACATCAGTGACAAACAGCTGCCAGTATTCGTTAACGATGGGAATCTGCACCGACTCACCTGCACCAATGCCAGTAAACTTCTCCGTCGGCTCCAGCCGGGTTAAGTCGCCCACCAGATGCGTCATTTTAAACTGATCGTTTTCGACCCGCAGCGTCTGGTGAACGTTGCTCATGTAGATGGCCCAGTGTTTGTCGGTCAGAGCCGGGCCGTTATTGGTCAGGGTAATGGTGGCGCGATTGCAGGCGGCATAGTCGGCTCCCAGCGCGGCGCAGTCGGTGCCATTCAGAGCGGCCTGGTTGTCATTCACTTCATAAGTAATGCCAAACTGGCTGATTTGATTCACCACCTGCTGCTCTGACGGGCTGGCGTGGCCTGTGACTGCAACGCCCAGCAGAGTGAGCGCGATAAGGCTTAATTTTAACATGTTGATTTTTATCCTTGCTGGTGAAGAGATATCCGGAAGTTCGCAGGGCATCAGAACAGCGTAAACGGCACGATAACCATAAATTTGATGTCCTTCTCGTCCTGGAAAATGTTGCCGTAACCGCCGCTATAACTGGGCAGGTTGCTGTGATTGTCGTAGCGGGTGTAGTGCAGTTTAAACAGGGTATCTTTGGCGCGGCCCTGCTGGATTTGATAGATCAAATCGAGGTTCCAGGCGGACTCTTTCAGCCGCTGACTCTGGTCAACGGTGGGCAGGGTGGCGGGTCTGGCATCCCAGCCCCAGACGTACGATGCGCCCACTTTCCATCCCGCCAGCTGCCACGGTGTTAAGTCGAGCATCGCACCGGCAAAGATCGCTTTTTCGCCATTGGCGTTCCAGTCGGAACGGGCATCCCACCAGATATCCAGTCGGCCATTGGAGCTGGCATAGCCCGGCGTCATGCGCTGCAGGAAGAAGCCCTGATTGCCCTCTGCTTTGACCCAGCTGCCTTCGAGGCGCAGATCCACCGGGCCGACGTTGTAACCGATCGTGATTGCCTGTAGCCAGGCGAGGCCGTCATAAACATCCCGGGAATTAGCCGCACCGCCCTGCACGTTGTCGTGTGCGCCGTAAAACTGATAGCTGGTGGAGAGTGCATTGCCGTAAGGCGTGGCCGACCAGGAGGCTTTGGCAAAATATTGATCCATATAATCCGCCGCCTGACCGAATGCGCCCTCAAGGACCAGATTATTTTTGAAGTCATATTTCATGCCGAATGAGTGCAGGTAGCTGATATGCGTTTTGCCATCAGCCTGCCGGAAATCATATAAATCACGATACCAGGGTGCCTTATATTTATCACTCCACATCCACGAGAATGATAATGCTCCGGCTTCCTGAAAATCATATAGCGCACCCACTTCGACACCGCGATAGGTGCCGGGTAAGAAACTCCAGTGCGGTGCAATCAGCGTCTGGCCGGTTGGCTGAATATATCCGGCGCGTAACCAGTAATCGTGATATTTAAACTTTAGCGCGGCTTTATAAACCGAAGCACCGCCGCTGTCGCCATTCCATTTTTCATCCCAGCGGGTACGTGCCTTACTGAAGCCAATTTCGTTGGGGGCAGCGGGGCCACTGTTGGCAAGTTCGGCAGCGCCAAAAACGGCGAGGTCCAGACCTATCCACTCTCCGGCGTAGCCTGACTGGAAGTCGAGATTACTGTTGAGCGAAGCGTGATGTAAATTAGCCCGATACTGTCCCTGATAGTCACTGGCGGGATCGGTGTCTCTGCGATCACGCTGCCGCTGCCAGTAAAAAACATTGCCTTTTAGCGATGCGTCATCAATAAATCCGGCCGCATAAGCGGGTGATGAATTTATTGCTGACAGGGCTATTACCACAGTGGCTATTTCTGTTAACGCTAACGCGAAATTATTTTTCCGCATGGTCATTCCTCCCTGAATGAAATAAAGGCAATTACACGGCTTTTAGTTTTAGTGGCGACAATCTATTTTTCGCGACGCGAATTATCAATTAGCAGCGGGATATTTTGTGAGGTATTGCGCAGAACCCACTGAGAGAAAATAAAGAAGGTGCAATCTGGGAAGATGAATTAATTTTTTGATGAAGTTGTTAGTAATAAAAATGGGTCGAAATGGGGAGTGAGCGGGTCAAAAAGAAGTGTGACGATCAGCCTGCTCTGACCGGCAGGCTGACCGGTAACGCGATTAAACCTGCTTCACCGCCCAGCCTTTTTGCTTGCTGGTTTTGCCAATGCCAGGATTGAAACTGTTGGTCGGATCGAGCTGGCGATAGAACGCCGCCAGCTGCGGTTTCGCCTGATAGAGATGGCCGACATTATGCTCAGCGGGATATTCCGCGCCGCGCGCCTGCAGGATCTCCAGCATCTGTGCTTTCAGTGCATGGACATCGACTCCTTTTCTGACGATGTAATCCTGATGGAAAACATGACAGAAGAAGTGACCATAGTAGAGGCGATGGCTTAATGATGCGCGGATCGCATCGGGCAGGGTTTCGAACCAGTCCGCATCGTTGCGACGCAGGGCAATGTCCAGCGCCAGAATATCCTCGACCTCATCTGCATGGACTGCGTGGTAGCGCACCGCCGCGCCCGCTGCCGCAAAGCGATGCAGAAACGCGTGCGCACCCTCTTTGCCTTCACACTCGAAGAACTCGCCACCGCCTTCACGGAAGTAGTCGCGCAGATAGTTACGCGCTTCTGCCACGCCGTCGCCCGACATCTTCAGCATCAGATGATGTTCATATTTGTCGCGATACTGCTTCATACGCTTAGGCAGATGCGCCGGGAACAGTTTGCTCAGGCGCTGCAACAGCCGGTCGCTGAAGTGCGGTTTAACGAAGGAGAGCTTGCTCAGCCAGGCGTCAACCCGTCCTTTCAGCGTGAAAAACAGCGGCATCTTGTCGGTGCCCAGCTTGTCGATCATCAGGAAGGTGTCTTTGCCGTAGACTTCCGCAATGTCATAAATGTCGCGGTGCATATATTCGCCCGCCACAGGCAGATGGGTGAAATGCGCCAGGATGTGACGGCGGATATCGTTAAGCACGCCAGGTTCGTTGGTGCCGATGTAAAACACCTGCTGCTGCGGTTCGCTGGCGAAAGTATCGAGTCGCACCGCGAAGACCGCCAGTTTCCCGGCACAGCCGGACGCTTCAAACAGGCGACGCGCATCGGCGTTGTAACGGGCGGGCGTATCCGCATCGACTTCACGGACCCGGTCGGCATATTCATGATCGGAGGCGTGACGGCCATCGTGCTGCACGTCGCCGGGCTGCCAGCGATCGTCATCCAGCCGTCCCAGAATCTCTTCCGGCGAGGTCCCCAGATCGATACCCAGATGGTTCACCAGCTTCAGTCTTCCCTGTGCATCAATCTGCGCATACAGGGCCATCTCACTGTAGGCCGGGCCGCGCTTAATCAGCGATCCACCGGAGTTATTACAGATGCCACCCAGCACCGAGGCCCCAATGCATGAGGAGCCAATCACCGAGTGGGGTTCACGTCCCAGCGGCTTCAGCGCTTTTTCCAGCTGATAGAGTGTGCTGCCGGGGAACGCCAGCACCTGCTGGCCTTCGTCGATCAGCTGAAGCTTATCCAGTCGCAGGGTACTGACAATCACCAGCGGACGGTCGTAATCATTGCCGTGCGGCGTTGAACCTTCGGTCAGGCCGGTATTCGCCGCCTGCATCAGGATGATGACATCCGCTTTCACCAGCGTCTGCAGTACCCGCCAGAGCTCCAGCAGCGTACCGGGAAACGCCACGGCCAGCGCCTCACCTTCGCCGGAGCGAAAGCCTTTGCGATAGCGGGCAGTCTGTTCAGGTTCTGTCAGCAGGTGGGCAGGGCCGACCAGGCGGCGCAGGTCAGAAAGCAGGGCAGAGGTTTGTATCATGAGCAATTCCCTTGTCTTATCAGTGCGTCCTAACTGTAGCACGTCAACTGACCTCAACGCAGTGTGACAGCGGCAGCTACCTGCTATTCTCATCTTGTGGCACACTGCCGCCTGTTTATTCGATATTGCGCAGTTACTTAAGAGAACCCAACCTGATGAAATGGATTTACTCTGTTAGTCTCGCTGTCTCCCTCGCGATGCAACCCGCACTGGCTGAGACAGTGCCAGGTAACCACCCGATGACCGAACAGGCGCGTGATGCCTTCGTTAACCAGCTGCTTAAAAAAATGACGCTGGATGAGAAAATCGGTCAGCTGCGCTTAATCAGCGTCGGACCTGATAATCCGAAAGAAGCCATTCGCGACATGATTCAGAAGAGTCAGGTTGGCGCGATTTTTAACACGGTAACGCGTCAGGATATCCGCGCGATGCAGGATCAGGCGATGCAGCTCAGCCGCCTTAAGATCCCCCTGTTTTTCGCCTTCGACGTGATTCACGGTCAGCGCACTATTTTCCCGATTCCTCTGGCTCTGGCGGCCAGCTGGGATCTGGATGCTGTTGAAGAAGTAGGGCGCGTCTCTGCCTATGAAGCGGCCGACGACGGTCTGAATATGACCTGGGCGCCAATGGTTGATGTCAGTCGTGAACCGCGCTGGGGTCGTGGTTCCGAGGGCTTCGGTGAAGATACCTGGCTCACCAGCGAAATGGGTCGCAGCATGGTGCAGGCGATGCAGGGCAAAAGTGCCGCCGATCGCTACAGCGTGATGACCAGCGTGAAACACTTCGCGCTCTATGGTGCCGTTGAGGGGGGACGCGATTACAACACCGTGGACATGAGCCCGCAGCGCATGTTCCAGGACTATCTGCCACCGTATAAAGCCTCACTGGACGCGGGCAGCGGCGGCGTGATGGTGGCGCTGAACTCCATCAATGGCGTCCCCGCCACGGCGGACAGCTGGCTGCTGAAAGATCTGCTGCGCGATAAGTGGAAATTCAAAGGCATCACCATCAGCGATCATGGCGCGATTAAAGAGCTGATCAAGCATGGCGTCGCCAGCGATCCGCAGGAAGCGGTACGCATCGCGCTGAAGTCGGGCGTGGATATGAGCATGAGCGACGAATATTACAGCAAGTATCTGCCGGACCTGGTGAAGAGCGGCGATGTCACGATGGCCGAAATTGATGATGCGGCGCGTCATGTGCTTAACGTCAAATATGACATGGGTCTGTTTAACGATCCCTACAGCCATTTAGGTCCGAAAGAGAGCGACCCGCAGGACACCAATGCGGAAAGCCGTCTGCATCGCGCTG
Source organism: Pantoea vagans (assembly GCF_004792415.1). NCBI lineage: Bacteria > Pseudomonadati > Pseudomonadota > Gammaproteobacteria > Enterobacterales > Erwiniaceae > Pantoea > Pantoea vagans. Next base: position 2,823,452 of record NZ_CP038853.1, on the reverse strand, counting down.
AAGCACGCGATGTGGCGCGTAAAAGCATCGTACTGCTGAAAAACCGGCTGGAAACCCTGCCGCTGAAAAAATCGGGCACCATTGCGCTGATTGGTCCGCTGGCAGACAGTCAGCGCGACATTATGGGCAGCTGGTCTGCCGCAGGCGTGGCGAAGCAATCCGTTTCGCTGCTGCAGGGCATGCGCAATGCCACCGAAGGCAAAGCGACACTGCTTTATGAGAAGGGCGCTAACGTCAGCGACAACAAAGGGATTCAGGACTTCCTGAACCTCTATGAGCAGGCGGTTTCGGTGGATACGCGTTCAGCTGAGCAGATGATCGATGACGCGGTTGCCAAAGCGAAGCAGGCCGATGTGGTGGTTGCCGCCGTAGGCGAAGCGCAGGGGATGGCGCATGAAGCCTCCAGCCGCAGCGACCTGGTGATCCCGCCGAGCCAGCAGAAGCTGCTCGCGGCACTGAAAGCCACCGGTAAGCCGCTGGTGATTGTCCTGATGAACGGACGTCCGCTGTCGATAGTGAATGAAGATCGCATGGCTGATGCGGTACTGGAAACCTGGTTCAGCGGCACCGAGGGCGGCAACGCTATCGCCGATGTGCTGTTCGGTGACTACAACCCGTCGGGCAAACTGCCGGTCTCCTTCCCGCGTTCAGTGGGTCAGATTCCGATCTACTACAACCATCTGCCAACCGGTCGTCCTTACAACTTTGCGAAGCCGAACAAGTACACGTCGCATTACTATGATGCGGTTAACGGCCCACTCTATCCGTTTGGTTACGGCCTGAGCTACACCAGCTTCACCGTGTCGCTGGTAAAAATGTCCTCACCGACCATGCCGCGCGACGGCAGCGTTGAGGCCAGCGTGACGGTGACCAACAGCGGTAAGCGCGATGGTGCGACGGTAGTGCAGATGTATCTGAACGACCCGGTCGCGTCCATCAGCCGTCCGGTGCAGGAGCTGCGTGGCTTTAAGCGCATCATGCTGAAAGCGGGTGAGTCGCAAACCGTCACCTTTAAAATTGATGTCGATGCGCTGAAGTTCTGGAACCAGCAGATGCAGCACGTTGCAGAGCCCGGCAAATTTAACGTGATGATTGGACTCGATTCCGTTCGTACCGAGAATGCGCAGTTCAGCTATCAATAACCGTCAGCCTTTTTCCTGAACTCAGGGGAAGGTGATGCGGCGCGTCGGGAGCGTCCTGCTACCGCGCGCCGTATCATATCCACTATCAGAGCCGCCATGATTAATCTGCGTGACCGCATTCAGCAGCAGGTCTTCCGCCTTAACGGCCTGTCGATGAATGAATTTGACCTCTCTCAACCGCCTGGCGATCCCGGCCTGTTTGGCCCGGACAGCGTGATCTGGCGCGTCCATGGTGACTTCACCTCCATGATGTGCGGCGGCATCAGTGCGCTGCTGTTGCAGATGCTGCATCCGGCAGCGCTGGCAGGCGTCTGGGATCACTCCAATTTCCGCGAAGATATGATGGGTCGCCTGCGCCGCACCAGTCAGTTTATCGCCGTGACCACCTACGGTAATTCACAGGATGTGCAGACGCTGATTGACCGGGTGAAACGCATTCATCTGAAAGTCAGCGGCGTCGACAGCGCGGGCAAACCTTATGCCGCCGGCGATCCGCATCTGCTCACCTGGGTGCATGTGGCGGAGACCAGCCGTTTTCTGGCCGCTCATCTGCGCTACAAAAACCCGCAGCTTACCCGGGCGGAACAGGATCAGTACTATCAGGAAGCGGCACTGATTGCCGAAGCGCTGGGTGCAGAGAAGGTGCCGAAAAGCGTTGCCGATGTGGCGGATTACCTGCAACAGATGCGTCCGGAGCTGCGCTTTGATGAACGCACCGCCGAAGTGACGCGATTGCTGATGAATGCCCCTGCTCCGAGCTGGCAGGCGAAACCGGTGATGAAAATCATGCTGAAGTCGGGATTCGGGCTGATGCCCGCGTGGGCGCAGGCGATGTCCGGCCGTGAAATCGGCCGCTTTGAGCAGGCGATGATTGACCGGAAGATTAATGCGATTGCGGTGGGGTTGAGGTGGTCAATTCAGCGCGGGGCATGGTATCGGGCAATGGTGAGGATGGGGAGGCTGGGGTAAGGGTACTGCGGCTAACGGTTTGATGCTATTTTTTTAGCTTTGGAAAGTCTATGAGAACGTAAATATGTTAATCAAAGCAACAGCCTATTAATAGAATATGGGCAAAACCATGAGCAGCTAGCTCATGGTTTTTTCACTATCCTGCTCTGTGAGTTCTAAAAATAGAGTCAGCTAATCTAGTTCCTGTTGAAACTAACTTTGAAAGTACTCTTAGTTGCTCCCTGCAAGAAATATTCTCAGTCTTATGTGGATAATTTATTGTGTGATCAATTTCTCCCCATATTTCTTCAAAAAGAGTTCTAACTTGAATCTCACAAGTTATTAACGAGTTTTCTTTAGGTTTAATAAGGTAATGGATGCTTGTATAATATGATTCTTTTACTTTACACTCAAGGCCTAGGCCAGTGAAGTAAGTTCTACATTCCGGATCCCATGTATATGCAACAGGAGGTTCCCTATAAAACCACTCTCCTTTTTCAATTTGACTTTTTATGAATTCATGGATATTTATAAATTGATCCTGATAAAGGTGTAAAACTCTTACACCCGCAAGATCAGTTATACGCTCGAAGAGATTTTCTTCTGTTATAGGATTGTCGTCAGCTTCTTTTCTAGATATTTTTTCTCGAAGGTGATCTTTATCTTTTAACCGACTTTTTAATGTGTGTATTATAGGTGTCCCATACTCATTGAGACTGGGTTCTAGTTGGAACATATTTACTACTGTAGACATGAAAATATTAAAAGTATGCTCTTCAGAAGAGTAAATGTTTATTATTTTATCAATATCCATATCGTTATTACCCTAATAATTTTATTCTTTCCAGTAATTCTTCTGTAAATTTATGATATCCGTTTTGCGTTGCTATGTATTTCTTACGTGCACCACGTAATGTATCAACATGTTCAGATTCAATATGTTGCAGATCTGGTACTAACCACATTGGGACGTTATAGTATTGTGCCATAGATGGGAAGGTATTATGCGTATGCATAATGGCTGTACTTCCAATTGGTAATTCTAATAACTTTTCAGGTATATTGTCTCTTAAAGAAGCACTAATATTATCATGAATAGTTTGTGGTATTTTTTCTGCATAATTGAGATGCGCTCTTGCTAAATTCCATTTGGTTTCAGTGCCTGTGTACTTTTTTGCATTATAGATAGTATAGCCCAAGAAGCGAACGAATTTTTCCGGAAAAACATGACGCTTCTCATTTGAAATAAGCTTATAAATTGTATCAAATTCTTCTTTCCATGAGGCTAAAGATTTCCCAATGTTCTTTATTCCATAAAGGCTGAATAAATCAGGAAGAGCAGGTACAAAGAAACCATCTACTGTAGATATAATTACTTTATTTAAGGATCCAAGACTAGGAGAAGTATCAATTATTACATAATCATAATTATGAATTCTTGTATATTCTTCAGCTAGATTTCTAATTTTCGTGATGGTCCTAATTGCTAACGGATCACCGCGGTATAGATCGGTCCATCGTCCTGCAACTTTTTCTTCATAGAGATGTAATGTCAATCTGCCAGGTATTATGTCTAAATTTTTTGTCAGTTGGGCTGGGGGTGGGAGCTGAATATGATCTCCAGTACCTTCTTCCGTAGGCTTTAGAAGAAAGTGCAAGCTTCTCGGCTTAGAGATAATTTTTGAATATTCTTCAGGAGATTTATCATTGAAGGCATATTCAAATCCTTCATCTATAAAAGTATCTTCTTCGGCCCAGAGGTCATGAATGAAGTCTTGTTTTAATGAGTATATTGTTAAGTTACATTGGGGATCGGCATCAATCATTAGAACTTTAAAACCCATTTCAGCTATCGAGTGAGCAATGTGATAAGTTAAAGTTGTTTTACCCACGCCCCCTTTGTTATTAAATACTGATATTATCTTCATTTGTCATCCGTCTCGTGATTAATTTAATTGAAATTAGGTAAAGGCTTAATAAACTATGGGCAGGTAATTTTTTCTCACTATAAACAAGCAACCATTCAACAAGCAAGTTTTTTTCTAAAAGCGGGCAGTGATATTTAATTTTCTTGTTTCTCATAGTTTCCAAAAGTAAAACATAAGCGTTTTTTAACCATTCAATTCAATGAGTAATGTTTTTTGCGTCGATGCTTTAGCGCTATGAATAGCGCTAGAAATCTTTTTATGGATCATGAGAATATTGGAGTTTGCTCAAATTTTAAATCAAATTTACGAGAATTATTTTTAGACCTACGGGGATTTCGCTTATAAAATGAGGCTTTTTCGCGTTTTAACTCAAATTAGGCTTACGTTCTTTCAAAAACTAGTCTAACTCATTCCAGCATCCTGCTGATATTGAACTCAAGTCTAGGTGAATGCCATTATGAAAAATTGAAAAAGAAAAATTTCTTTCAAGTTTAAAGAACTGTTAACCCGGATGATGGAGGAGTGGGTATAGAACTTCCATACTGAAGCTACTAAACATTAGTTTTAACATTTTTCTTTTTAACGCATCTTACCATCTTCCCCATCCCCCCACACTTTGAGACTATTACCCTTGTCTCAAATGGCGGCAGCCAGGATCCTGCTCTATTCTCGGGGAAAATGGATTCCTCCAGGCTTTGTCGAGGCACTATGACGTACAAATCCCTGATTGCTGAAGTCCACAATCAGCAGCGCACCCTGACCGCCATTGTCGAACAGGATGAGCGCACCGCCTATTTTTACATCTGGCCCACCGACCTGTTCCGCAGTCAGTATGCGGTGCGCGGCTGCTGGCTTCGTAACCTGCTGCCCGCACCGGCACAGGAAGATCGTGAGGCGATGGAGCAGGGCATCGCGCCGCTGCTCAGCGCCGAGTATTGCCGTAATCTGGAAGCGGAGCCCGCGCTGGACCCGGCCGGTCTGCAGGTCCTGTGGGAGCCTTCTGATGATGGCGCGGCGCTGTGGTATTACGGCCAGCTGCTGGCGGTGATCCCCGGCTGGAGTCTTTATCAGGAGAAGCAGGTGAGCTTCTCTGCGGGCTGCATCAAAAAGAACCGGCTGACGGCCCCGCTGGGCTCGGCATCGACCAACGACTACTATGCCCGTGCGGAGCATCAGCGTCAGTTCTGGCGCGAATGGCACGACGGCAGCGAGTGGGATAGGGTCCAGCAGGATCTTATGGCCTGCTATCAGGCGCGTTTTGGCGAGTCAGTGAAATATTACGCAATCGATCAGGGCAGCTGGCCGCCGATGGCGATCTCGCAGCACTGGCATCAGGGCGTCTGGTATTTCCTGACGCTCGGCATGAGCATCCGTCCCATGCCGCAGGTCGATTACCTGTTCGATGAGCTGGCACCGCAGTATCGCCGTATCGAACTGGGCATGGCGGTCGACGGTGAAATCATGACCGAAGGCAACGCGGTGCAGATGGCGAGCGCGCTGGCGGAGTTCGTGCATCTGCCGTGGGCGCGGCTCACCTGGCTGGGTGAGGGCCACACGCTGGCGTCGGAAGTGGCACCGGTCGGCTTTGAAAGCTTCCTGCTGGCGAATGAACTGGCAACCGAACAGGCGCAGTTCAAGCTGCCCAAGCGCGATGGCGATCGACCTACTTTGCTCTGGACCACGCCTGTCACCGAAGCGGAGCGTCAGTTCGCCCAGGCCGATGAACATGGCGGCCAGAAGTTACGGGAGTTGTTAACAGCGGAGGGCAACGATCATGTCTTCCGTCCGCGCCAGCAGGTGATCAACCCCGAAGAGTAGGCCAGCAATAACGCACCTGTTCATGCGATCCCCGGCAACAGTCGGGGACGTGATAGTCCCGTCATGAAATTAAATTTTTACAAAAATCAAACATTTCTCAAATATGTGATCCCGCTCATCTCAAGTTCCTGTTTAGCGAGCCGTTAACCCGGATCAGGCAATCGCGCCGCACCAGGTTCAGGGGAACAAAGATGTTTAAAACAACACAATCCCGCTTCACCGCAACAATGATCGCGTTCTTTGTTGCGCTTTTACTCGTTACAGTTTGGGTCATCAATCAGTTCGTCGCGCCGCAGCTGGTCGACAGCGAAAGCCGTCTGGTTCGCTATCAGGTCGATTCACTCGCGTCTGGTATCGTTGAACAGATGAACCGCGTGCAGGCACAGCAGCGTGCGATTACCGAAGCCGCCTCTGTCATGGACAGCGCCACTATCGACACCCTGTTACCGACGCTGGTGAACCAGTATCAGGACAGCAACGTGTTTGGTGGCGGTATCTGGCCACTGCCAAACCGTCGCGATCCGGCCAAAGAGAAAGACAGCAGCTTCTTTGCCCGTAATGCCAGCAATGAACTGCAGGTCAACACCTACTGGAACTCCGACGCCGCCGATAAATACTGGGAGCAACCCTGGTACAAAGATGGTCTGGCTGCCGCGAAAGGGCAGTGCGCCTGGGCAAAAGCCTATCAGGATGCCGCCAGCCCGCAGCCGCGTACCAACTGCGCCATGGCTATCTACCGCAACGGCTCAGCCTGGGGTGTTGCCACCATCGACGTAACGCTGGGGTTCTTTAACCAGCTGGCGAAGCAGATGGGTGAAACTATTCACGGCAACGTGCTGATCGTCGAAGCCGACGGCAAAGTCGTGGGCAATGGCGCGCTGGTGAATGCCGCGCCGAAGCTGGAGAATCTGGCTGACGTGCAGATGCCGATGGCCGCGCCGCTGAAAACGCTGCTGAACGGTGTTGGCAATCAGCCGCTGGAAACCACCTATGACAGCAGCGAAGGCGAGCAGACCCTGTTCGTGCAGGCCATTCCTGGCAGCCCGTGGTATCTCGCCAGCAGCCTGCCAACCAGCCTGCTGAAAGCGCAGTCGCACAACATGCTGACCCGCCTGGGTCTGGTGCAGATCCCACTGGCGGTCATTCTGCTGCTGGTGTCGTTGGGCTTTGTCCGCGCCATGATGAAACGCCTCAACGTGCTGAACAGCAACATCGAAGCGCTGTCGACGGGTGGTGCCGATCTGACCCAGCGTCTGCCCGCCAGCAACAGCCCGGAGTTCAATGCTGTCGCGCAGAGCTTTAACCAGTTCATCAGCTATCTGCAGGGGCTGCTCCAGCAGGTGGGCGACAGCGCGCTGGCGATTACCGCTGCGTCGCGCGAAATTGCCAGCGGCAACGCCAATCTCTCCTCCCGTACCGAAGATCAGGCCAGCTCGATTGTTGAAACGGCCGCATCGATGGAGCAGCTGACCGGCACCGTGCGTCAGAACGCCGACAACGCCACTCACGCTAACCAGCTGGCGGGCGATGCCTCGCAGGTGGCCGCGCGTGGTACGGAAGTAGTCCGTCAGGTGGTCACCACGATGGGTGAGATTCATCACTCGTCGCGTAAAGTGGTCGACATCATCAGCGTGATCGACAGCATCGCCTTCCAGACCAACATCCTGGCACTCAACGCTGCGGTAGAAGCTGCCCGGGCCGGTGAACAGGGCCGTGGTTTTGCGGTAGTTGCATCGGAAGTACGTAACCTGGCGCAGCGTTCAGCCAACTCGGCGCGTGAGATTAAAAAGTTAATCGAAGAGTCCGTGGCAAACATCGATACCGGCAGCGCGCTGGTTGAGCAGGCAGGTCAGACCATGGATGAGCTGATGAAGGGGGTAAGCAGCGTAACGACCCTGATGAGCGAAATCATGTCCGCCAGCCGCGAGCAGAGCCTGGGTATCGAACAGGTTAACGTGGCGATTACTCAGCTGGATGGCACTACCCAGCAAAACGCCGTGCTGGTGGAGCAGGTTTCCGCTGCCGCGCAGGCGATGGAATCGCAGAGCACCCAGCTTGAGCAGGTGGTTCAGAGCTTCAGACTGTAATTCCTCTCCAGGCCAGCGCTGCTGGCCTGATTTTCTCTCTGCTTCATCTGCTTATCTCCGCCTGAGACGCGCAAAAATTCCGCGATGTTCCACCCAGACTGCTTATTCTGTGCCAGAATAGTTGGGAATAATCTCAAGGAAACGCCATGTCTGCTATTGAAGTTATCCTCGTTGACCACCTCGATCGTCCCACCGGCAAAATGGAAAAGCTGGAAGTGCATGAAAAAGGATTACTGCACCGCGCGGTGACGGTCTACGTCTTCAATTCCCGGCAGGAGCTGTTACTGCAGCGGCGTGCCAGCGATAAATATCACTGTGGTGGCTTGTGGAGTAATACCTGCTGTGGCCATCCTTATCCGCATGAATCGACCCGCGACGCCGCCGAACGCCGTCTGCGTGAAGAGATGGGGATGATCGTGACGCTGACGCCGGTATTTGAGCTGAGCTATAACCTGAAGCTGAGCAACGGCCTGACCGAGCATGAATATGGCCATGTCTTCTTTGCCGTCTGCGACAGCCTGCCGCAGCTGAATCCGCAGGAAGCCGATGCCTTCGATTATCGTCCGATGGCGCTGATTGAGCAGCAGATGCAGCAGCAGCCACAGCAGTTCACGCCGTGGTTTTTGCATACCTTCCCGCGTATCCCGGACTATCTGGAGCAGTTTCCTTTCCCGGCCGTAACGGCATAAAAAAACCGCACCGAGGTGCGGTTTAATCGTGGGTGAGAGAAGTCAGGAATTATTGTTATCGCGGGTCCTGCGATTGATTCATGTTCTGTAAGCCTTTTTGTATCGCTTTGACTTTAACCGCAGTAACCGTAGTCTCACGGGATGACTCGCAGGAGCCTTCTGCAATTTCATTCATCTGCGTCATGCTTTCTTTCAAACGCTCAAACAATTTCTTGTCCATTACCAGCCCTCGTTTATCGCCCTTAGCAGATGTTTTGCATCATCTTATGAACCATCCCAGTTGCCTTTGTTATAAATCATTACCTGCCTGATTTTTGATTCAGATGCTTTGCAATCAGGCTAACAAAGCACCTTTCGCCGCTCCCTGAGCCTGCGCTCTACCCATGCCCTTACCGCTGTTTAACGTGGCAGCTCAAAATCCTCTGCATCCACATCATAGCCCGATGGTTCCCAGCGGATCGCCAGCAGCGCCAGCAGTCCGGCCAGCGGGGCCAGGAAGATCACCCAGAACACGCCAGTGCCCAGCGCGGCAACCAGCACCGGGAACAGAAACAGCGACACGGTCGAACTGCCGCGCATCAGCGTCTGGTTGAAGCCGACGCCCACGCCGCGCAGCGAAGTCGGGTAGCTCAGCGACGCAAAGGTCATCGTGTGCGAACCCGGCCCGAAGCCCTGACCAAACAGGAACAGCGCCAGCATGCCGATTGCCAGTGCGGCTTCCTGGCCGCCTTCCGGACGACCAATCAGCGCCAGCCCGAGCAGCGCCACGCACTGACAGCCATAACCCGCCACCGACATCTTCCACGCACCCAGACGCGGCACCAGTCGCACCGCCAGAATCCCGCCGACAAAGGCGAACAGCAAATTCAGCGCCAGTGACACCAGAATGGTGGTGAGCATCGACTGAGCAAAGAAGCTGGAGATAATCACCGGCAGACCAAACGCCACCGCGTTATAGGCAAACGACGAGGCGATAGAGGTGATGGTCGCCAGCAGCGTGCGACGGCGATAAACGCCCTGCAGCAGCGCGCCATAGTTGCGCCAGCTCGCTTTTCGCACCGGCGTGGCAGCGGTCAGCCCGGCGTCGGGTGCCACCTGCGCGTTGATGTTCCAGGCACTGCGTAAAATCGCGGCGGCCCCTTTCAAATCACCCTGATTGGCCGCCCACACCGGCGATTCACTCATGTAACGGCTGCGGATGGCGATGATAACAATCGCCGGAACGGCCCCAAAACCGAGGATCAGCCGCCAGAGCCAGTCGGTGTGGCTTTCAGGCAGCACCGCATAAAGCAGCAGCACCAGCAGATAGGAGATACTGATTGCCGCGTACCAGGTCGGACACCACATCGCCACGCTGGCGGCTTTATTCCCCTTGCCACGCAGCTTAGAAAACTCCGCCAGAAACGCCATCGCCACCGGCAGATCGATCCCGACGCCCAGCCCCATCACAAAGCGCGCACCAGCCAGCACATACTCATTCGGGGCAAAGGCACAGGCGATGGCGGCCACCACGAAAAAGAACATATCGGCCATAAAGACCCGATAACGGCCAATTTTGTCGGTGAGATAGCCGCCAATCAGCGCGCCGATGATCGCGCCGAAGGTGATGGCCGAGGCGACCATGCCGGTGCCGGTCGGCGTGAGACTAAACTCGCGCGTGATGTCTTTAATGCCAAACGCCAGCGCACCAAGGTCGTAGGCGTCAAGGAACACGCCTCCCAGCGCAATCGCCACCACAATACGGGCATTGTTACGGGCGCTGTCGCCGCTGTTCACTAAACGGGAAACGTCAGCTGCGCTGCGAATCCACTCTGTTTCGCCACCGGGCGAACTCCCTGCTGTTGCCACATGGGCGGAAGAGGTCAGGTCGGACATGATGTTGTACGTCTTTTATTATAAAAACAGATTTTCGAGAATAGCCGTTTAGACGCCCAGACGTAAATTCATTTCGGTTATAGATAATAATTTTTTAATCCCAAATCGTTATCAATTTGCGATAAAGTCAGCTGCATCGCCGCCGCGCCAGGCTACGCTTTTAAGGCAGATTATTTCCGCTGCACGCCTTGTCAGTCTCCCTCTCAGCGGCAGGCGAGCAGCCTCAACGCTAAGGCGTCCCATGCCTTGCGAGTCATCACGCGAAAACATCATGTAAAAACAACAAACTGCGATAAGGAAAAGACCATGGTCAGAATTCGGGGTTGGGTGGGAGTCAGCGCGTTGCTGCTCAGTATGGGGATGGCACAGGCGGCGGATCCGGTGCGGGTCGGCTCCAAAATTGATACCGAAGGATCACTGCTGGGCAACGTAATCCTTCAGGTGCTGGAAAAGCACGGTGTAAAAACCGTCAATAAAATCCAGCTCGGCACAACGCAGGTGGTACGCGGTGCCATCACGGCGGGCGAGCTTGATATCTACCCCGAATATACCGGCAACGGCGCGTTTTTCTTCAATGATGAAAAAGACAGCGCCTGGAAGAATGCCGCCGCTGGCTACGAAAAGGTGAAGAAGCTGGATGCGGAGAAAAACCATCTGGTGTGGCTGACACCGGCTCCGGCCAACAACACCTGGACCATTGCCGTGCGTAAAGACCTGGCAGAGAAAAACCAGCTCACCTCGCTGGCCGATCTCAGCGCCTTTCTGAAAAAGGGCGGCACCTTCAAGCTGGCCGCCTCAGCCGAATTTATCGAACGCAGCGATGCTTTACCGGCCTTTGAAAAAGCCTACGGCTTTGACCTCAAGCAGGATCAGCTGCTGTCGCTGGCGGGCGGCGATACTGCTGTGACCATCAGCGCGGCGGCGCAGCAGACCTCTGGCGTCAACGCGGCGATGGCCTACGGTACCGACGGTCCGGTGGCGGCACTGGGTCTGCAGACGCTCAGCGATCCCAAAGGTGTTCAGCCGATTTACGCGCCGACGCCGGTGATCCGCGAATCAGTACTTAAAGCCTATCCGCAGATTGCCGACTGGCTGAAGCCAGTGTTCAGCGCGCTTGATGAGAAAACGCTGCAACAGCTCAACGCCAAAATTGCGGTCGACGGCCAGGACGCCAGCAGTGTAGCGACCGAGTGGCTGCAGCAGAAAAAGCTGCTGTAACCGATGCAGATATCGCGGGACGCGATACGCCGTCCGGCTCAGCAGCCGGTGGCTTTGCTGCTGCTGACGCTGCTGAGCCTGGCGCTGGTGACCTTGCCGTTTCTTAACTTCGCCCCGAATCGTCTGGTGGCGGGTGAACCCCTGATGGGCTGGCAGATAAACCGCTTCGGGCTGTTGCTGCTGCCGCTGGTGACGCTGTGGCTGCTGCTGTGGCGTCAGCCCGGGCGCGTCACGCTGATGGTGGCGCTGCTGGCGGCTGAGCTGATGCTGGCGGCGATCATCTGGCTCAGCGGTCATCAGGCGACGTTGCTGAGTCAGCAGGGCAGCCGTCTGGCGCGCACCAGCTTTGCCAGCGGCCTGTGGTGCAGCGGTGCGCTGATCCTGCTGCTGATCACCGATCAGGTACGGCAGCTGACCCCGCATCGGCTGGCACAGCTGCTGCTTAATCTGCAGGTCTGGCTCCTGCCGCTGTTGCTGCTGTTCAGTGGCCAGCTCGCCGATCTCTCCCTGCTGAAAGAGTATGCCAACCGTCATGCGGTGTTTGATGCGGCGCTGAGCTGTCATCTTACGTTACTGGCCGGTACGGTCTTGCCTGCATTGATGATTGCGCTGCCGCTGGGCGTCACGCTGTTCCGGCGACCTGGCTGGCAGGGAAGTGTCTTCGGTGTACTGAATGTGATTCAGACGGTGCCGTCAGTGGCACTGTTTGGTCTGCTGATTGCGCCGCTGGCCGGTCTGGCTCAGCATTTTCCGTGGTTCGGTGACTGGGGTATCAGCGGCATTGGTATGGCTCCGGCGCTGATCGCCCTGGTGCTTTATGCACTGTTGCCGCTGGTGCGCAGCGTGGTGGTGGGGCTGCAACAGGTGCCGCAGGAGGTGCGCGAAAGTGCGCGTGGCACGGGCATGAGCGGCTGGCAGCAGTTTATCGCGGTGGACGTGCCGCTGGCGCTGCCGGTCTGGCTCGCGGGCCTGCGTGTCGTCGTAGTGCAGACGCTGGGCATGGCGGTGGTGGCGGCGCTGATTGGTGCGGGCGGCTTTGGCGCGATTATTTTCCAGGGGCTGTTAAGCAGTGCGCTGGATTTGGTGTTGCTGGGCGTTATCCCGGTGATTGCGCTGGCGGTCGTCATTGATGCGCTATTCCGCCTGCTGATCTCACTGCTGGAGAGAAAAGATGATTGAGTTTGATGGCGTTTCCCGCGCCTTTAACGGCAAAGCGGCGGTAAAAGATCTGTCGCTGCAGGTGGCAAAAGGGGAATTCTGCGTGCTGCTCGGCACCTCCGGCTCCGGCAAATCGACCACGCTGAAAATGATCAACCGGCTGGTGGAGTTTGATAGCGGTGAGATCCGCTTCGCCGGTGAGTCGATTCGTCAGCTTGATGCCCGTACATTACGCCGACGCATGGGCTATGCCATTCAGTCGATTGGCCTGTTTCCGCACTGGACGGTGCGGAAGAATATCGCCACGGTGCCGGCCCTGCTGGGCTGGTCCAGAGCGCAGATCGATGAGCGCATCGCGGCGCTGCTGGCGCTGCTGAACCTTGACGCGCAGCTGCTGAATCGCTATCCGCATCAGCTTTCGGGCGGGCAGCAGCAGCGGGTGGGTGTGGCGCGGGCACTGGCAGCTGACCCGGAAGTGCTGCTGATGGATGAGCCGTTCGGCGCACTCGATCCGGTGACGCGCGGCGTGCTGCAGCAGGAGATGCTGCGTATTCATCGGCTGTCGGGCCGCACCATCGTGCTGGTGACGCATGACATCGACGAAGCGCTGACGCTGGCAGATCGCATCGTGCTGATGGATAACGGTGAAATTGTTCAGCAGGGCAGGCCGGTTGAGCTGCTGACCCAGCCAAAAAATGACTTCGTGCGCGACTTCTTTGGCCGCAGTGAAATGGGCGTCCGGCTGCTGTCGCTGGAACAGGTCGGGAATGCGGTACGGCGTGGCGAATGGCTGGCAGGCGAACCGATCGCTGCCGCACTGACGCTGCGGGATGCGCTGTCGCAGTTTATCGCCCGGCGCACTGATAAACTGCCGGTCGTTGACGATCAGCAGCAGCCGCTGGGCGTGCTCCACTTTGGCGACCTGCTGCAACTGCGCGAGGGCTTAACATGCGCAGGCTAAGGGATCCGCTGCTGTGGCTGGTGCTGTTCTATGGCGCGCTGCTGACCCTGATGCCTTACAGCGGGCCGCTGTTTCACCGCTGGTTTCCCGAACTGGCACGGCCACTCTATCAGCAGGAGAGCTTCTGGCAGCTGACGCTGGCGCATCTGTTTCTGGTGGTCACCGCCAGCCTGCTGGCCATTGTTATCGGCATTGGCAGCGGTGTGCTGGTGACCCGGCGAGTGGGGCGCGCTTTCCGGCCGCTGATGGAAACTATCGTGGCGGCGGGGCAGACTATTCCACCGGTGGCGGTATTGGCGATTGCGGTGCCGGTGATGGGCTTTGGCGCGTGGCCGGCGGTGGTAGCGCTGCTGCTGTACGGATTACTGCCAATTTTACAGGGTACGCTGGCGGGCATTGATAGCGTACCCGCCAGCAGCCGCGAGATTGCCATCGGGGTCGGCATGAGTAGCTGGCAGCGGTTGTGGCAGATTGAACTGGCGCTGGCTGCACCGGTGATCATCGCCGGGATACGCACGTCGGTAATCATTAACATCGGCACCGCGGCTATCGCCTCGACGGTGGGCGCGAAAAGTCTGGGATCGCCGGTGATTATCGGCCTGAGCGGGTTTAATACAGCTTATGTAATTCAGGGAGCACTACTGGTGGCGCTGCTGGCAATAGTGAGCGATCGCCTGTTTGAACGCCTGCAGCGCTGGCTTAGCGTGAGTGAACAATAAGAGAGTATCCCACCAGCATCAGACCGCTGGTGCCGCCGAGAGCCATAATGAAAAACAGCGTGGCGAAAAAGGCTTTTTTGACATTCATGGATGAAACCTGAGCTTGTTAACAGTGAGGCGGGGATAATAGCGCGCGCAAGGCAGGAGGCAAAGTGCCCGGCGTGCGTTTTTGTTATCAGGCCGGTTCGTGTAACCGCACGCCATAGCCCTGTTCCTGCCAGTGTGACAGCTGCTCCTGCTGACGACGGGTCAGTTTTTTACCGGTAAAGACAAACATATTCATGCCGGGAAAGAGTTCAGGACGGGGAACATCCAGCGGTTCTGCCAGTACGTCAATCCGCCAGCCATGCTGCGACAGACGCCAGCCTTCCAGCCAGATACGGGTGCGATCGTCGATGCCCCAGCCAATAATCAGCGCATCTTTACCCGATTTTTTGCGGCTGGCGGTCAGACAGAATGCAACATAGTCGATCAGCAGACCATCAAGCAGACTGCACATGGTGCGGGCCGTGTTCTGATCCAGACTCAGCTTCTGGCGCACAGGCATGAAAACGTGATCAATCAGCGCATCAATCGGATGTTCGCGACCAATCGCGGCAATTTTATTACGAAGTTTAGTGGGTCTGACGTGACGCAGAACGCTGATTAGCTCATCCTGCAGCGTGGTCCAGCCATCGTGCGCATCAACATCGCCACCTTCCAGCAGTGCCTTCACTTTACCGACCGGCACGCCACTTTCAATCCAGCGCATAATCTCTTCGATGCGCTGCACATCCTCTTCGTCAAACTGACGATGTCCGCCTTCGGTACGTTGCGGCTTCAGTAAGCCATAACGACGCTGCCAGGCGCGCAGGGTGACTGGGTTTATGCCACAGCGCTCGGCGACGTCACCGATACTGTATAAGGTCATAAATTCCTCTTTCGATTGGTCTGAGTGCGATTACCATAACGAAGCAAATTAAGTTGTACAATACATTTCTCAATGTACAACTTGACTGATACGGCTTTTCCAGGCTATATCTCAAATAAGAGAATTATTCCCAAAAACGAGAAAACACCATGCCGGAGCTGAATACGGAGCAACGACTGGCGGTGCGGCTGGCGGAATTACGCCTGCAACGCGGCTGGTCTCTTGATGAACTGTCTGTCGCTACCGGCATCAGCCGCGCGACATTATCGCGCATTGAGCGAAGCGAGACCAGTCCCACGGCTGCACTGCTTAATCGTCTGTGTGTCGCCTACGGCTTAACAATGTCGCGCCTGCTCAGCGAAGTGGAAGAAGAGTCCAGCCTGCTGGTCAGAAACGAGCAACAGCCGGTGTGGCAGGATGACGCCAGCGGCTTTATTCGCCGGAATATTTCACCACCTGCCCTTCATTTTAGATGCGAACTCGTAGAGGGCAAGTTACGGCCTGGTGCGCGTATCGATTATGATGCGCCACCCATCCAGGGGCTTGAACAGCATATCTGGCTGAGTGAGGGTGGTCTCACCATCACGATGGGGTCTCAGGCGTGGACGCTACAGCCCGGCGACTGCCTGCGGTTTCATCTGATCGGAAAATCGGCTTTTGAGGCGCACCTGACCGACGGCGCGCGTTACTTACTGGTGGTGGCAAAACCATGACGGATTACGCAACGCTCAGCGTGACCCAGGCGCAACAGCTGCTGGGTGAACTTACCGACGTTTTGCAGGGCTGCGTGGCAGACGGTGCCAGCGTCGGCTTTATTGATGCCGAAGACGATGAGGTGATGACGCGATTCTGGCAGCAGCGGATCGCCAGCATCACCAGCGGCGACAGCGAATTACTGGTTGCGCGTCAGCACGGTCGCATCGTGGCCACGGTCATTATCAGCCGCAGCGGCATCCCTAATGGCCGCCACCGCGCAGAGATCAGTAAACTGCTGGTGCATCCGCAGGCGCGCCGTCAGGGTATCGCCCGTGACCTGATGCAGCGTGCGGAGCGGCGAGCACGCGCGCAGGGCAAAACCCTGCTGGTGCTGGATACGCGCAGCGGCGATGTCGCGAGCGACCTCTATCGCTCGCTGGGCTGGCAGGTGGCGGGGTCGATTCCCTGTTATGCCGAGTCCACCGCAGGCGTGCTGGATGCCACCACCTATATGTACAAAGTGCTGGCGTAAAACACCGCCGTCGGACAATCGCTGAAATTTACGACACGGCACGAAAAATTCGGCGCGAAAGCTGACGCCGCCAGGATACTGTGTAAAAATACAGGCCATTTTTTCGGTGTGGTAACGCAAATCATGGCCCTGACAGCCGCAGTAAAAAGCCAGATAGCGCAGTGGTATAAAGCGCTTCAGCAGCAGGTGCCTGATTTTATTCCGCGAGCGCCGCAGCGCCAGATGATCGCCGAAGTAGCGAAATGCCTGGCGGGTGACGATGCGCGTCATCTGGCGGTAGAAGCGCCGACCGGCGTGGGCAAAACTCTCTCTTATCTGATTCCGGGCATCGCAGCCAGCCGCGCTCAGGAAATACAGCTGGTGATCAGCACCGCCAACGTGGCGCTGCAGGATCAAATCTTCATCAAAGATCTGCCGCTGCTGAAGAAAATTATCCCCGATCTCACTTTTACCGCCGCCTTTGGTCGCGGGCGCTATGTCTGTCCGCGCAATCTGGCGGCGATGGCGGCCGATGACGACCAGCAGGGCGATCTGCTGCTTTATCTGGATGATGACGCCGTCAGCAGTACCAAAGAAGAACAGACGCAGTGTGGCCGCTTACAGAAATCGCTGGATCGCTACCAATGGGATGGCCTGCGCGATCACAGCGAGGAGAACGTCAGCGACAGCCTGTGGCAGCGCCTCTCCACCGACAAAGCGAGCTGTCTGGGTTCGCACTGCCACTGGTATCGTGAATGTCCGTTCTTTGTGGCGCGGCGCGAAATTGAGCAGGTCGATGTGGTGGTGGCGAACCATGCGCTGGTGATGGCCGCGATGGAGAATGAGTCGGTGCTGCCGCCCGCTAAAAACCTGATGCTGGTACTGGATGAAGGACATCATCTGCCGGAAGTGGCACGCGATGCGCTGGAGATGAGCGCCGATATCACGCCGGGCTGGAGCAGCCTGCAGCTTGACCTGTTTATCAAGCTGGTCGAGAGCATCATGACGCAGACGCGGCCAAAATCGCCGCCGCCGCTGGCGAATCCGGAACGGCTGAAAGCGCACTGCGATGAACTGCGCGAACTGCTGACCATTACTGCGCAGGCGCTGAATCCGCTGCTGCCGCCCAATAACCAGCCGGGCGAATTTCGCTTTGTGCTGGGGGCGCTGCCGCAGGAGCTGCTGGATCTCTGCGCCCGGCTGTTTAAACTCAGCGATGCCCTGCGGGGACTGAGCGAAGGCCTGATTAATGCGCTCAGTGAGCAGACCGGCAAGGTCGATATGGTGCGACTGCATCGCAATCTGCTGCAGCTCAACCGGCAGTTTGGCTGGTTCGAATCGGTAAGCAAGCTCTGGCGGCTGGCGGCGATGGAAAAAGCCTCTGGCGCGCCGGTATCGAAGTGGATTACCCGCGAGCTGCGCGAAGGCCAGGCGCATCTGCTGTTTCACTGCGCCGGCATCCGCGTCAGCGACCAGCTGGAGAAGATGCTGTGGCGCAAAATTCCGCATGTGGTGGTCACCTCCGCCACGCTGCGATCGCTTAACAGCTTCAATCGCCTGCAGGAGATGTCGGGGCTTAGCGAAAAAGCGGGCGACCGCTTTGTGGCGCTCGACTCACCGTTTAACCATGTGGAGCAGGGCAAGCTGGTGATCCCGCAGATGCGCCTGGAGCCGCTGATGACGCACGAAGCGGAGCACATTGCCGAGATGGCCGGGTTCTTCCGTCAGCAGATGGCGGAAAAGAAGCATAAGGGCGTACTGGTGCTGTTTGCCAGCAACCGGGCGATGCAGCAGTTTGTCGCCTGTCTGCCCGATCTGCGGCTCTCGATGCTGGTGCAGGGCGATCAGCCGCGCAGCCGCCTGGTGGATCTGCACCGTCAGCGCGTTACCCAAGGTGACACCAGCATTCTGATTGGCCTGCAGTCCTTTGCTGAGGGGCTGGATCTCAAAGGCGATTTGCTGAGTCAGGTGCATATCCACAAAATCGCTTTTCCCCCGGTGGACAGTCCGGTAATTTTGACCGAAGGCGAATGGCTGAAAAGCCTGAAGCGCTATCCGTTTGAGGTGCAGAGTTTGCCCAGCGCCTCATTTACCCTGATTCAACAGGTCGGACGCCTGATTCGCAGCCATCAGTGTTATGGCGAAATCGTGATTTACGACCGCCGTCTGCTGAGCAAAGCCTACGGCAGCCGGTTGTTAGCCGCACTGCCGATCTTCCCGATTGAGCAGCCGGAAACGCCAGAGCCGGCAGCGATACCGGCCACCGTGGTGCCAAAGCACACCGTGCGTAAACGCCGTCCCACGCGGCGCTGAGCCGCGCACTTAACCGGAAGCGAGTGATGGAACTGAATAAAATCATTAAAGAGGTGGGTCGCGGTAAAAATCATGCCCGCGATATCGACTTTGATACTGCCGTGGCGCTCTATGGCGCGATGCTGGCGGGCGAAGTGCCGGATCTGGAGCTGGGCGCTATTCTGATTGCGCTGCGTATTAAAGGCGAAGGTGAAGCCGAAATGCGCGGCTTTTATCAGGCAATGCAGGCGCAGATGATGCAGCTGCATGCGCCGGAAAATCGCCCGATGCCGGTGGTGATCCCCAGCTACAACGGCGCACGCCGCCAGGGGAATCTCACACCGTTGCTGGCGTTGCTGCTGGTGAAACTTGGCTTCCCGGTGCTGGTACACGGCGTCAGCGACGACGCGACACGCATCACCAGTGAAGCGGTGTTTGCCGCACTGGGTATTGCGCCCGTCACCACCGCGGAGGCGGCGCAGACAAAACTCGATCAGGGTGAACTGGCCTTTATCACCATCGATCATCTCTGCCCGCCAATGGCGAAACAGCTGTCGCTGCGCTGGCGGATGGGGGTGCGTAATAGCGCACACACGCTGGCAAAACTGGCTACGCCGTTTGCGGAACGGGCGGCGCTGCGGCTGTCGAGCGTCTCGCATCCTGAATATGTACCGCGTGTGGCGAAATTCTTCAGCGACATCGATGCGCCTGCGATACTGCTCAATGGCACCGAAGGGGAAGTCTATGCGAATCCCCAGCGCTGCCCGGCGATCAGTATGATTCAGGGTGCAGGCGCGGAAGCGGAAGTGTGGGTGGAGCGTCAGCCGGAAGTGGCGGTAGAGCTGCCGGCAGACAAGACGGCAGAAGTCACTGCGCGCTGGATTGAAGAGGTACTGAATCAGCAGCGCCCGGTGCCTGCGTCACTGCGACTGCAGCTCGCCTGCTGCCTGCGCGCCAGCGGCCAGTGCGACTCGCTGGCAGCGGCAGAGCAGCAGATCCTCGCCGCCGGGTACTGACTCAGGCGATTGGCAGCGCCTGTTCAACCAGGTTCTGCCAGAAACGGATGCCAATCGGCAGTAGCGCGTCGTTGAAGTCATAGCGGGCGTTATGCAGCGGCGCGGAAGGCGTTTCACCGTCTGCGCCCAGCCAGAAGTAAGCGCCGGGACAGGCTTCCATCATGCAGGCAAAATCTTCTGACGCCATCGACGGATTAACCTGCCAGTGAACCTGTTCAGCACCCAGTGTTGAGAGCGCCACCTCGCGCACCTGCTCAGCCGGTGCCACATGGTTGGCGGTGACCGGATAGCCCGGCAGCCACTCAATCTCACCGCTCACGCCAAACGGACGCGGCAGGGTCCCGACAAACTCATTAATCAGCCCGCGCACTTTTTCGCGCACGCTGGTCTGCAGGCAGCGCACCGTGCCGCGTAAGACAATCTGCTCCGGGATGACGTTAATCGCTTCACCACCGTGAATCTGCGTCACGCTGACCACGGCTGACGCCAGCGGCGAGAGCCGGCGGGACGGAATGGTCTGCAGCGCCAGAATCAGCTCGGCCGCCACCACCATCGGGTCGGCACCGCTTTCCGGCATCGCCGCGTGGCAGCTTTTGCCGTGCAGCGTAATTTCAAACGAATCCAGCGACGCCATCATCGCGCCAGGGTTGACCGCCAGTGAGCCAAGCGGCAGTCCCGGCCAGTTATGCATGGCGTAGATCGCATCCATCGGAAAACGCTTGAACAGCCCCTCTTCCACCATTTTGCGTGCCCCGCCCAGATTCTCTTCGGCAGGCTGAAAGATGAAATGCACCGTGCCGCTGAACTGACGTGTGGCGGCCAGCTGGCGGGCGGCAGCCAGCAGAATAGCGCTGTGACCATCGTGTCCACAGGCGTGCATCACGCCTGGCGTCGCAGAACGCCACTCGGCATCACCTTTTTCCGTAATCGGCAGCGCATCCATATCTGCACGCAGCCCGATAACCGGGCCGGGACCATTTTCCAGTGTGCCGATGACGCCGGTGCCCGCCAGGCCACGGAACACCTGCAATCCCGCCCGCGCTAATTCTTCCGCAATAAACTGGCTGGTTTGCTGTTCCTGGTAACCTAATTCGGGGTGGCGATGAAACTCACGACGCCAGCGCAGGGCATCTTCAAGCAGGGCAGGGGAAAGGGTCATGCAGAGTCGCGCTCCATACAGAATGAGAAGATTTCACTTTAGTGGTCGGGTGATGCGGCGTCTATCGCCGTCAGGACTAAATCTGGCTATAGGCTAAATCAAAATGGAATAAGTAATAAGGAAGTGATGTTTATGCCAGAGGGTAAGAATGGAATCGCGGGGGAAAACGGGGCAAGCTGCTGCTCGCCCCGGTCAAAGGATTACTTCTGCATCGGCAGGTTCAGGCCATGTTCAGCCGCGCACTGCTGTGCCAGCTCATAACCCGCGTCGGCATGACGCATCACACCGGTGGCCGGGTCGTTCCACAATACGCGACCCAGACGCGCATCAGCTTCTTTGCTGCCGTCACAGACAATCACCACACCGGAGTGCTGTGAGAAGCCCATGCCGACACCGCCGCCATGATGCAGGCTGACCCAGGTTGCGCCACCTGCGGTATTCAGCAGCGCGTTAAGCAACGGCCAGTCTGAGACCGCATCCGAGCCATCTTTCATCGCTTCGGTCTCACGGTTAGGAGAGGCGACCGAGCCGCAGTCGAGATGGTCGCGGCCAATCACGACCGGCGCTTTCAGCTCGCCGTTACGCACCATTTCGTTAAACGCCAGACCGGCAAGATGCCGTTCACCCAGTCCCAGCCAGCAGATACGGGCAGGCAGGCCCTGGAAGGCGATGCGCTCCTGCGCCATATCCAGCCAGCGATGCAGCGTTTTATGGTGCGGGAACAGCTCTTTGAGTTTCGCATCGGTCTTGTAGATATCTTCCGGATCGCCCGAGAGCGCCACCCAGCGGAACGGGCCTTTGCCTTCGCAGAACAGCGGACGGATATAGGCTGGCACAAAGCCAGGGAAATCGAACGCGTTGCTGACACCCTCGTCCAGCGCGACCTGACGAATGTTGTTGCCGTAATCCACGGTCGGGATGCCCATATGACAGAAGTCGAGCATCGCCTGGACATGAACTGCCATAGAAGCACGGGCTGCTTTCTCAACGGCTTTCGGCTGTGAGACGCGCTCCTGCTGCCAGCGCGCCAGATCCCAGCCAATCGGCAGATAGCCATTAATCGGGTCGTGCGCCGATGTCTGGTCAGTCACGATGTCCGGCTTCGGCCCGCCCGCCTGGGCGCGTTTCACCAGCTCCGGCAGGATCTCAGCGGCATTGCCTAGCAGGCCGACCGAAATCGCTTTTTTGGCGGCGGTGGCTTCGCTGATTAACGCCAGCGCTTCATCCAGCGTGGTGGCTTTGTAGTCGACGTAACGGGTACGCAGACGGAAATCGATGCGCGACTCCTGGCACTCAATCGCCAGCACACAGGCCCCGGCCAGTACACCCGCCAGCGGTTGGGCGCCGCCCATGCCGCCCAGCCCGGCGGTGAGGATCCAACGGCCACTCAGGTCATTGTTATAATGCTGACGGCCCGCTTCCACGAAGGTTTCATAGGTGCCCTGCACGATGCCCTGCGCACCAATATAAATCCAGGAACCGGCGGTCATCTGGCCGTACATCATCAGACCCGCTTTATCCAGCTCATGGAAGTGATCCCAGGTCGCCCAGTGCGGCACCAGGTTGGAGTTTGCCAGCAGCACGCGCGGCGCATCCGCGTGGGTGCGGAAGATGCCGACCGGCTTGCCGCTCTGGATCAGCAGCGTCTCATCCGGCTGCAGCGCCCGCAGCGAACGCAGGATCTGCTCGAAGCATTCCCAGTTGCGTGCTGCCTTACCGATGCCGCCGTACACCACCAGATCTTCCGGACGTTCGGCGACATCGGGATCGAGGTTGTTCTGAATCATGCGGTAAGCCGCTTCAATCAGCCAGTTGGCGCAGTGCAGTGTAGTACCGTGTGGTGCACGAATCTCACGTGCCACAGCCTGAGAAAGAGTTTCGCTCATGAAGGATTCCTTAATTCAAGAAGTTGGGCGCATGCTCGGCAGCAGCGCGGTCAATGCCTGAGGCCAGTCAGCGCGACTTGCCCACTGACGCATTGCCTCGATATCGGGTGCCAGCAGACGATCTTCCTCAAGGAAGGCGACCTGCTCGCGAATGGTGTCAATGGCCTGCTCAATCAGCGTGGAGCTTTTGAGTGGCCGGTTAAATTCAATGCCCTGCGCGGCGGCCATCGCCTCGATGCCCACTACGGCGGCGCTGTTAAAGCACATGCTGCTGAGACGGCGGGCGGCGTAAGTCGCCATGGAGACGTGGTCTTCCTGATTCGCTGAGGTGGGCAGACTGTCGACGCTGCCCGGATGGGCCAGCGATTTGTTCTCAGAAGCCAGCGCGGCGGCGGTGACCTGGGCGATCATAAAGCCGGAGTTTACGCCGCCGTCACGCACCAGGAAGGGCGGCAGGCCGGATAAGCCGCTGTCCAGCAGCAGCGCCAGTCGCCGTTCAGAGATGGCACCCACTTCGGCAATTGCCAGCGCCAGGATGTCAGCGGCAAAAGCCACCGGCTCAGCGTGGAAGTTGCCGCCGGAGATCACATCGCCGCTGTCGCTGAATACCAGCGGGTTGTCCGAGGCGGCGTTCGCTTCGATTTCCAGAATTCGCGCCGCGTGGCTGACGTTATCCAGGCAGGCGCCCATTACCTGGGGCACGCAGCGGATGGAGTAGGGGTCCTGAACACGGCCACAATGGGTATGCGACTGCAGAATTTCACTGCCCTCAATCAGGGTGCTGACGGCTGCCGCGACGGCAATCTGGCCCTGCTGGCCGCGCGCCTTGTGGATGCGGGCATCGAACGGTTTCAGCGAGCCTTTGATCGCTTCCAGCGACAGCGCACCGGCCATCAGACCGGCGGCAAACAGGTTTTCACACTCGAACAGGCCACGCAGCGCCAGCGCAGTCGAAACCTGGGTGCCGTTGAGCAGCGCCAGGCCCTCTTTGGGACCGAGCACAAACGGCGACAGGCCCACGCCTGCCAGTCCCTCGGTTGCCGGGATCAGCGTGCCATTGACCCGCACCTGACCTTCGCCCAGCAGCATCAGCGACATGTGCGCCAGCGGTGCCAGATCGCCAGAGGCGCCGACCGAGCCTTTTTCCGGAATGCAGGGCATCACGCCCGCGTTGAACAGCGCCAGCAGCGCCTCAACCAGTTCGATACGCACGCCAGAGTGACCGCGCGCCAGGCTGATGATTTTGGTGGCGACCACCAGGCGGGTGACATTGTCAGGCAGCAGATCGCCCAGACCCACGCTGTGTGACAGCACCAGATTGCGCTGCAGATCCGCCAGCCGGCTGGCCGGGATTTGCGTCTGTGCCAGCTTGCCAAAGCCGGTATTAATGCCATACACCACGTTGCCGGAGGCGACAATCGTCTCCACGGTCTGCTGCGCCGCCGCAATTGCCTGACGCGCACTGTCGTCAAGACTCAGCGTGACGTTACCCTGATAGATAGCGCGTAATGTGGCGAGGTCCACCTCGCCGGGCACCAGGCGCAATGCCTGAAACGAACCTGACATAGTCTACTCCTGTCTATACAAGTGTGCTGGCAAGGCTAAGCTGCTTTCCATGCCCTGAACCAGCGGAATAATGCGAGTGAAACATAAGCGTTAATTCTTGTCTATGCTTGTCTATACAATCAAACAGACTAAGCAAGTGCCGTGCCAGACCGATCACAAAAATCGAATGTCCACCTGGCGCGGGTGGCGGGTTAAACGCGACGGAGCGAGTGCACCATCAGGATGCGCAGACTGCACCAGTGGGGCACGGCGCGCGCTACTGGATGTATATACATTCACGCAGTGAGACAGTAAACTTAAGGGACTTTCAGCATAAGGAACAGCAAATGGTCGAGCATACGGCACTGGCACAACTGGCGGCGGCAATGAGCGATGAACCCGCCCCGATTTATCAGCGGGTGAAGCAGGCCATCGTCAGCCAGATCCGTGAAGGGTTGTGGAAAGCGAATCAGCGTGTGCCATCAGAAAGTGAACTGGTGAATGAGCTGGGTGTCAGCCGCATGACGATTAACCGGGCGCTGCGCGAACTGACCAGCGAAGGTTTTCTGGTGCGGATGCAGGGTGTCGGCACCTTCGTGGCGGAGATGAAAGGCTATACCGCTATGCTGGAGGTGCATAACATCGCCGATGAGATCGCTCAGCGTGGCCATCAGCACAGCTGTAAAATTCTCGCCATCGGTCAGGACAAAGCCGATCCTGAGCAGGCCGCCGTGCTGGGGCTCACCACCGGACAGACGCTCTACCATTCGCTGATTGTGCATTACGAAAATGATCTGCCGGTGCAGCTTGAGGACCGTCTGGTCAATCCGCTGGTCGCGCCCGATTACCTGACGCAGGATTATCAGCAGATGACGCCCTATACCTATCTGATGCGGGTCGCGCCGCTGACGGCAGGCGAGCACATTGTTGAAGCGGTGCTGCCCGATGCGCGTCAGCGTAAACATCTGTCGCTGGATGAACATGAACCCTGCCTGCTGATTCGCCGTCAGACCTGGAGCGACACGAAAATCGTCACCTATGCGCGACTGCTCTATCCCGGCTCACGTTACAAACTGCTGGGCCGCTTCAGGGGACACGGTTAAGAGCCGAGCCAATCAGGCTATTTTATTTGACAGTCTGAACCTGGGCAGTGCTCACACAGGCTGCTTTAGCAACCTGAACGCCCTGAAGTGCGGCCCTGAAGGGGCGAGCACAGCGAGTAATCCTCACGTACTACGTGTACGCCTGCTTGTTCCGCGCTGTCCGTGCCCAGACTACCTGCAACAATTACGCCTACCGGGATAGGCTCTAAGCCGGGTAAACAGCAGCCGGGCATCCGGCTCGCACGGGCTGAGTTGTGTTTCTTCATCGACCCACCACGCGCCCTGTTGCGCGGTCAGCCTTTCCCCGTCAGCGGTCTGCCACGCCCCCGCCAGCACCCAGGCGAGGCCGTGCAGACTACTGACCGGCGCGGTAACTACCTCAACTATGGCCTGCCATTCACCGCGCCGGGTCATGATATTAAAATCTTCGCTGACGCTACCCTGCAGCTGCGCCGTTAAGGCAAGTTCTCCGGCAAACGCCCACGGCTTTTGCGGGGTTAAAAGGTGCTGCACGCCGGGCGCGGTTAACAACACCGGATCGCCATGCAGCAGGGTAATCACCCGATCGATGTCCGGAAAGGCGGAAAAGGGACCATCCTGCGCCAGGGTTGCAATGCTGGCGCGCCAGCCGAAATGCTCAGCGCCGGGCGGGAAGCTGATGATTTCGCGGGTTTCGCCGCCGCCGTTGCGCCAGCGGCTGACCGCCAGATCGTCGTACGTGAACCGGGCGATCATCGCAGCGCCGCCATCGCCTGAGCAAAGCGTGCAGCACACGCCGCCTGCTGCGGATGCACCCCATCTTCAACCACGGCCTTACCCGCCACATAAACGTCCCGAATCTGATCGCGCTGTCCGGCAAACAGCCAGCGGTTCAGCACGGCGTGGGACTCAACGCTGCCGAGCCATGCCTCATCGCGCAGCACCAGCCAGTCGGCACGTTGTCCCACCGCCAGCGCGCCCTGCTGAATGCCGCACGCCTGGGCACCGCCCGCCGCGGCCTGCTGCCACAGCAAATCGCCCACCGAGGGCTGGCCGGGCAGGGTAATCCGGTTGCGACGCTGGTCGCGCAGCCGCTGCGCATACTCCAGCCAGCGCAACTCTTCCTGGGCGCTCAGCGAGACGTGACTGTCGGAGCCGATGCCCCAGCGTCCGCCCTGCGCGATATACTCCACCGCCGGAAAAATGCCGTCGCCGAGGTTGGCTTCGGTGGTCGGACAGAGACCCGCTACCGCGCCGCTGCGGGCGAGGCGTGACAGTTCATCTTCATCCAGATGGGTGGCGTGGATCAGGCACCAGCGCGCATCCACCGCAAAGCGGTTCAGCAGCCAGGCTACCGGACGCTCGCCGCTCCACGCCAGCGAGTCATTGACCTCTTTCTGCTGTTCAGCCACATGAATATGCACCGGCAGTGCCGGATCGCTGGCCGCCAGCACCTCATTCATCTGGCTTTCGCTTACTGCCCGCAGCGAATGGAAACAGAGGCCACGGTTCAGCAGGGGCCGCTGCCGCTGCCACGCATCCAGCCGCGCCTGCTGTTGCAGGTAGTGGTCAGTCTGCTGGATAAAACGCTTCTGACCCGCCGCCGCAGGCTGGCTGCCAAAACCGCTGTAGCTGTAGAGCACCGGCAACATTGTCTGGCCGATACCGGCAATCTCCGCCGCTTCAATCAGCTGTTGCAGCATCGCGTCATCGCTGTAGGGCGTACCGCTGGGATCGTGATGGAGATAGTGAAACTCTGCTACCTGGGTGTAGCCGCCTTTCAGCATTTCAATGTAGAGCAGGGCGGCAATATCACCCACCTGCTCTGGCGTCAGGCGCTGCACCATGCGGTACATCAGGTCCCGCCAGGTCCAGAAGCTGTCCTGTGGATCGCCCGCCACTTCCGCCAGACCCGCCATCGCCCGCTGGAAGGCGTGCGAGTGCAGGTTGGCGATGGCCGGGATCACCTCGCCGTTGAGGCGGATAGCCTGATCGGCGTGGCTGTCCGGAGAAATGGAGTCGATAAAACCGGCCTGATTGACCGTAATACGTACCTGCTGCTGCCAGCCCTCCGCCAGCAGTGCGCGCGGGGCAAAAAAAGTCGCCATGGTTGATCCTCATCGGATGTGGTTGTATATACATATACATACTTTGAGGCACAGTGTAAACGGCGGAGGCATGAGGCAGCGATGACAGAAGAGATGCGCGTAGAGGCGGTGTGGACGGGGGCCGACCTGGTCACCATGCGTGACGGAAAGTACCATCTGATCCCACAGGGCGCACTGGTGGTGCGGGCGGGCAGGCTGGTGTGGGTCGGGCCTGAAGCGGAGATGCCCGCCTTCGTCGCCGATCGGCATCATCGTCTGCCAGGCGGTATCGTGACGCCGGGGCTGGTGGATTGTCATACTCACCTGGTGTTTGGCGGCGACCGCAGCCAGGAGTTTGAACAGCGTCTGAATGGCGTCAGCTACGCAGAGATTGCCGCGCAGGGCGGAGGCATTCTCTCCACCGTGCGCGCCACCCGCGCGGCGACTGAAGAGGAGCTGGTGGCCTCGGCCCGCTGGCGACTCGACCGCCTGCTGGCTGAGGGTGTGACCACCGTGGAGATTAAGTCCGGCTATGGTCTGGATGAAGAGAGCGAACTGCGGATGCTACGGGCGATTCGTCAGCTGGGAGAGAGCGTGGCCGCAGATGTCCACGCCACCTGCCTGGCGGCGCACGCCTTTCCGCCGGAGTTTAAGCACGACCCGGATGGCTGGGTCGGTATCATCTGCGACCGTCTGCTGCCGCAGGTGCAGGCGCTGGGGCTGGCGGATGCGGTGGATGCCTTCTGCGAGCATCTCGCCTTTTCCCCGGAGCAGGTGACACGGGTGTTTGACCGGGCCGTCGCGCTGGGTATGCCGGTGAAACTGCATGCAGAACAGCTTTCCGCGCTGGGCGGTGCTGCACTGGCGGCCCGCTATGGTGCGCTTTCAGCTGATCATCTTGAATATGCCACCGAAGAGGATGCCAGGGCGATGGCGCAGCATGGCACCGTGGCGGTGCTGCTGCCCGGTGCGTTTTATCTGCTGCGCGAAACCCAGCGTCCGCCGGTGGATCTCTTCCGCCGCCACGGCGTGCCGATGGCGCTGGCCAGCGATGCCAATCCCGGCACCTCGCCTGCGCTGTCGCTGCGACTGATGCTCAATATGGGCTGTACGCTGTTTGGCATGACGCCGGAAGAGGCGCTGGCGGGCGTCACCCTGTGGGGGGCAAAAGCGCTGGGGCTGGCGGAGAGTCACGGCTCGCTGGAGGCGGGTAAAGTGGCAAACTTCGTCCACTGGCCGCTGGCACGTCCGGCAGAACTGGTTTACTGGCTGGGTGGTGAACTGCCCTGTACCGTTATCTATCGTGGAGAACCGCAATGAACCCTTTCTATTTTTCCCAGGGCAGCCTGCCGCTGCTGGTCAGCATTCCCCACGCCGGTACTGAACTGACGCCTGAGGTGGACGCCGGATTGAGCGAGGCCGCGCGTGGCCTGCCTGACACCGACTGGCATATCCCGCTGCTGTATGATTTTGTGCGTGACCTCGGGGCCAGTGTGTTAATCGGCCGCTATTCCCGTTTTGTAGTCGATCTTAATCGTCCGCCCGATAATCAGCCGCTCTACACCACCGCCACCACCGGCCTGTTCCCGGAAACCCTGTTCGACGGCACGCCGACCTTTGCACCAGGCAAAACGCCGGATGCCACGGCGCGTCAGGGCTACATCGATCAGATCTGGCAACCTTACCATCAGCAGATTCAGCAGGAGCTGGCGCGGCTTAAAGCGCAGCACGGCTATGCGCTGCTGTTTGACGCGCATTCCATCGCCAGTGAAATCCCTCGCCTGTTTGAGGGGCGGCTGCCCGATATCAACATTGGCACTAACGACGGCGCGAGCTGCACGCCTGCCATGAGCGCGGCGATTGAGGCGGTGTGTGCGGCCCAGACCGACTACAGCTGGGTGCTCAACGGCCGCTTTAAAGGCGGTTACATCACCCGCGCCTATGGCCAGCCACAGCAGCAGATTGAGGCTGTTCAGCTGGAGCTGGCGCAGCTGAACTACATGGATGAAACCCCGCCTTATGCCTGGCAGCAGGCGCGTGCCGCAGGGTTACAAAAAGTGTTAAAGGCGATGATTCACGCCATGCTGGCGCAGGCCAGACCGCAATAAATCTGCGATGCGCCGCCCTGGTGCAGCGCTGCGCTAATCGGGTGCAGGTGAGAGCAGCCTGTCTGGCTGCTCCCTTGTTTCCGCCTCCATTCGTCGCTTTTGCAGAGCTGGCATAACCTTTGCTTGGTTGTATGTACAAGTGCTGCAGCGCGTGCTCAATCTGAATAAATCCCGTCTGGCTCACAAAATGATAAAGCCGGCAATGAACTGCACTGCGTTAACTTGTATATACATGACATATCATCCTGTGAAATTTATGTTAAATCTTGCAGGGCGATCACCAGGCCGCTACTTTCAGGAGAACCGTATGACGCACCCTCTGACCCTTCGTCGTTTATGTCTCACTACGCTGGTTTCCAGTCTGCTGCTCTGTGGCGTCAGCGCCCAGGCTAAAGAGTGGAAGTCGATCACCATTGCCACTGAAGGCAGTTATGAACCCT
The DNA here is from genome assembly GCF_004792415.1 of Pantoea vagans. Taxonomy (NCBI): domain Bacteria; kingdom Pseudomonadati; phylum Pseudomonadota; class Gammaproteobacteria; order Enterobacterales; family Erwiniaceae; genus Pantoea; species Pantoea vagans. The sequence continues at coordinate 2,793,177 of NZ_CP038853.1, read as the reverse complement.
GGAACCTCACCCTGCCGGGCGGCAAGCTGGGCGGTTTCGAACCGGAGTTGATGGCGGATCTCTGCCAGCGCATGGCGATTCAGTGCAAGCTGGTGGTGCAGAACTGGGATGGCATGATCGCCGGACTGAATGCCGGGAAATATGACGTGATCATGGATGCGATTGTGATTACACCCGATCGCAAAAAAGTGGTGAATTTCACCGTGCCTTACGCCTCCACGCCCGCCACCTTTATCACCGTGAAAGGGTCACTGCTGCCCGCCGACAGTAAGATCGTCAAACTTACCGACGATGAAAAAACCATAGCGCCTGCCATTGCACCCCTGAAAGCCGCGCTGAAGGGCAAAACCATCGGTATCGCCTCCGGCACGGTCTACACGCCGTTTATCGACAAATACTTCAAAGATGTGGCGGATGTGCGCGAATACACCAGCTCAGCCGATGCGATCCTCGATTTGCAGGCCGGACGCATTGATGCGGTGTTTGATGATGTGACCTTTGCACAGTCGATGCTGGCGCGACCGGATAACCGTAACCTCAGTTTCAGCGGTCCGCAGCTGGGCGGTCCGATCTGGGGTGAGGGCGAGGCGTTGGGCGTGCGAATGGCAGACAACGATCTGAAAGGCCGGCTGGATCAGGCGATCAAAGCCGCGCTGGCCGACGGCACAGTGAAAAAGCTGAGCGAGAAGTGGTTCAAAACTGACGTCACACCCTGAGAGAGGTAACGGATGATAAGCCTGCTGAGTTTTGGCCCGGACGGCTGGGGACGGTTGATTCTGAGTGCCACGCTGACCACGCTGCTGCTGTCGTTTGCCGCGCTGCTGGTTGGCGCGGTGGTGGGGTCGGGCGTTGCTGCCGCGAAGTTATCGCCGCACCGGGCGGTGCGCTGGCTGGGGGAAGGTTACTCGGTGATCTTCCGTGGCATTCCTGAGCTGCTGGTGATCTACCTGTTCTACTTCGGCGGATCGGGGTTGATCACGCAGATCGGACAGCTGTTTGGCGCGGACGGCTTTATCGAAGCGCCGCCATTTCTGATCGGGGCGCTGGCTATCGGGCTTATCTCCGGCTCTTACCAGGCGGAAGTCTACCGCGCCGCACGACTGGCACTGGCGAAAGGGGAGATTGAAGCCGCTGTCGCGATTGGCATGCCGCGCTGGCGCATCCGGCAACGCATTCTGCTGCCGCAGGTGGCGCGCTATGCGCTGCCCGGCCTGTCAAACGTCTGGCAGATGAGCCTGAAAGATTCGGCGCTGGTGTCGGTGACCGGCATTGTCGAGCTGATGCGGGCCAGCCAGATTGCGGCCGGTTCGACCCGTGACTACTTCTCCTTTTACCTGGTGGGCGGAGCCTGTTACCTGCTGCTGACGCTGCTGTCGAACCGCGCCTTTCTGCGCGCCGAATCCCGTCTTGGCCGCGCCTGGCAAAGCCGCACCGCTGCGCAGCATTAAGGAGACTTATGATCGATTTTGCGTTCCTCACTGACACCTTCCTTAAACTCAGCGCTGCACTGCCGGTCACGCTGGGCCTGTTTATCAGCGCGTTTCTCTGCGGAGGCGTGCTGGCAGTGGGTATTCTGGCACTGCGCATGAGCCGCTGGCGGGTGCTGAGTGCATTTGCCCGTGGTTACATTCTGGTATTTCGCGGCTCGCCGCTGATGATTCAGCTGTTCCTGATCTACTACGGTCTGGGGCAGTTTGGCGTAATCCGTCACAGCGTCTTCTGGCCGTTCCTGCGAGAGCCTTTTACCTGCGCAGTGCTGGCACTGTCGCTCTGTACCGCTGCCTACACCGCGGAGATTCTGCGTGGCGCGCTGCTGGCGGTGCCGCCCGGTCAGGTGGAAGCGGGAATGGCCTGCGGTATGTCGCGCGGGCTGCTGCTGCGACGGATTATCGCGCCGGTGATGCTGCGTTACGCGCTGCCCGCGTACTCTACCGAAGCGATCCTGCTGGTGAAATCGACCGCGCTGGCCAGCCTGGTGACGGTCTGGGATGTCACCGGGGTAGCGCAGCAGATCATTCAGCGCACCTACCGCACCATGGAAGTGTTTCTCTGTGCGGCGGCGATCTACCTGATCCTCAACTTCATTATTGTTCAACTCTATGCCCTGCTGGAGCGGCGTCTGACGCCGGTACATAAACCGGAAAAAAAGCCGTTACTGACCGCTAAGCCGATTACCGGAGGAGAGAAAAATGTCTGAACTGCAACCCGTCACGCTGTCGGCCAGCGATATCCATAAATCTTTTGGTGCCATGGAGGTGCTGAAAGGCATCTCGCTGCAGGCGCACAAGGGCGATGTCATCTCCATTCTTGGTGCTAGCGGCTCGGGAAAAAGTACGCTGCTGCGCTGCATTAACCTGCTGGAGACGCCCGATTCCGGCGTGGTCAGCGTCGGCGGTGAAACTATTGAGATGAAGCGCCATGCACGCGGGCATCAGCTGGCGGCCAATCCGCGTCAGATTGAACGGCTGCGTTCCCGACTTGGGATGGTGTTTCAGAGCTTTAACCTCTGGTCACATCTCACCGTGCTGCAGAATGTCATTGAAGGGCCGCACTACGTGCTGAAGCGCGATAAAAAAGCCTGCATCGCCCAGGCAGAACAGCTGCTGGATCGGGTTGGTCTGCTGAACCGCAAAGACTTCTATCCTGCCCAGCTTTCGGGAGGTCAGCAGCAGCGGGTGGCAATCGCCCGTGCGCTGGCAATGGACCCGGAGGTGATGCTGTTTGATGAGCCGACGTCAGCACTCGACCCGGAACTGGTGGGCGAGGTGCTGAAGGTCATGCGCAGCCTGGCGGAAGAGGGGCGCACCATGCTGGTGGTCACTCACGAGATGGGCTTTGCCCGCAACGTCTCAAACCGGGTGGTATTTATGCATCAGGGCACCATTGATTGTCAGGGCACGCCAGAGGCGATGTTCGGCGAGGCGGGATCGACGCGCTTTAAGCAGTTTATCTCCAGTCATCATCAGGTGGAGCCGGTGGTATGAGTGACGTGACGAAGCAGACGCGGGTCTGGGGCGAGGGTCCGCTCAAATGGCAGGAACTGGTGCAGGTTGCCCGGCACGGTGCCACCCTGATGCTGAGCGACAGCGCCTGGCAGCGCATCGCCCAGAGCCGTGAAATCGTCGGCAACATCGTGGCGGCGGGGCAGGTGGCGTACGGTATCAATACCGGGCTGGGAGCGCTCTGTAACATCACGCTGTCTGAAGATGAGCTGGGCCAGCTGTCGCGCAATACTCTGATGAGCCATGCCTGCGGCGTCGGACCGGTGCTGAAAAAAGCGGAGGTGCGCGCCATTCTGTGCGCCGCGATTGCTAACTACAGCCACGGCAAATCGGGTGTCTCAGTGGCGCTGGTGCAGCAGTTGCTGGCGCTGCTGAATCTGCAGATTACGCCACAGGTGCCGTCGCAGGGATCGGTGGGCTATCTGACCCACATGGCGCATATCGGCCTGGCGCTGATTGGTATTGGCGAGGTGGAGTGGCGTGGCGAAATCATCCCCGCGCAGCAGGCGCTGGAACAGGCGGGGTTAGCCCCTTACCGGCCTGGCGCAAAAGAGGGGCTGAGCCTGGTTAACGGCACGCCCTGCATGACCGGCTTAGCCTGTCTGGCGCTGGACGATGCCGAACGTCTGCTGGACTGGGCGGATGTGACGGGCGCAATGAGCTTTGAAGCGCTGCGAGGCCAGCTTGTCGCATTTGATCCGGAGGTGCTGGCGCTCAAGGCCAGTCCGGGGATTCAGCGCAGCGGCGAACGTCTGCGCCAGTTGTTACGTGACAGTCCGCTGCTGAACGCGAGCGTCGGCATCCGGACTCAGGATGCGCTGAGCCTGCGGTCAATGCCGCAGGTGCACGGTGCCTGCCGCGATCAGTTCGACCATGCCGCCCGTCAGGTGGAGACCGAACTCAACGCCTGTACCGACAACCCGCTGATTCTGGGCACGCCACAGGCCTGGCGCGTGGTGTCGCAGTCACATCCGCACGGTGAGTCGGTGGCGATGGCCTGCGACCTGCTGGCGATTGCGCTGGCGGAGCTGGGCAGTATTGCCGAGCGACGGCTGGATCGGCTGGTCAATCCGCTGGTCAGCGGCCTGCCGCCGTTTCTGGTGGCGGAGCCTGGCGTCAATTCCGGCATGATGATTGCGCAATATGTGGCGGCCTCGCTTTGCGCGGAAAACCGTCAGCTGGCGCAGCCTGCGGTGCTCGACAACTATGTGACGTCGGGATTACAGGAGGATCATCTGAGCCTCGGCACCGGGTCGGCGCTGAAACTGCTGAAGCTGGTCAGCAATGTCGATCACATTATCGCGATTGAGTATCTGCTGGCGGCGCAGGCGCTGGAGTTTCACGGTGAATCACAGCTGGCAGTGGGCACGCGGCGCGCCTGGCAGCTGTTGCGGCAGGTGGTTGATCGCTGGCAGCAGGATCGCTGGCTCGCTCCCGACATTGCCCGCGCGGTGGCGCAGATAAAAGCGCACCGGGCCGATGCGCTTATGGAGTGAGGATTATTTGCGGCGGGCGTCCGGACGGACTAAATCAAAGCGCTGCGCTTCACTGATCCCGTAATAGGCACTGGGTCCGCCCGCGCGCAGAATCGGCTCGGCTTTCGCGGTCTGATAAATGCCCTCTTCAAGCAGCGATTCATCGATGTGAATCGCCACCGCTTCACCCATCACCAGCCAGCTGTCGAGCAGGTTAGCGCTGGCATCCTGCAGCTGAATCAGCTGCGTCAGGCGGCACTCGAAGTTGACCGGGCTTTCCGCCACCAGGCTGGCGCTGACCTGTGAAGCGGCCAGCGGCGTTAGCCCGGCAAAGGCGAACTCATCCTGATCGGCAGGCAGCGAGGCAGAACTTTCATTCATCGCTTCGGCCAGCGGACGGGTCGCCAGGTTCCAGACAAACTCTTTGGTCTCTGCAATATTCCGCACGCTGTCTTTCCAGCCGCTGCTGGCGAAACCGATAATCGGCGGATGATAGTTGAAGCAGTTAAAGAAGCTGTAAGGGGCCAGATTGTGCTGACTGCTGGCGCTGACAGAGCTAATCCAGCCAATCGGGCGCGGCCCGATGATGGCGTTCAGCGGATCGTGCGGCAGTCCGTGACCAGCACGGGGTTGATAGGAATAGCGTTTCCGGGTCATAACGTCTCCAGCAGATGATTTTATTTATCTTAGCCCGACAGCATCACCCGACGGAATCGGAAAGAGGTAAGCGGATGGTGCGGGTTTATTTTCCGCCGCCTACAGCGTATTGTACGCGCGCCTGAATAATTGAGAGAACGTATGAAAAAGTCAGCCAGCACGTCGCCCTTCCACGCCCGCAATCGCCATCAGGGCGAATACGATTTTGCCGCGCTAACCGCTGCCCATCCGCCGCTGGCGGCGAAAGTCCGGCCTAACGGTTATGGCGTGCAGTCCGTGGATTTCGCGGACCCGGAGGCGGTGATGCTGCTGAACCAGGCGCTCATCAAACTGTTTTATGACATCGACTGGCAGCTTGCCCCCGGCTCACTCTGCCCGCCTGTGCCAGGACGCGCCGATTATCTTCACTACCTGGCCGATCTGCTGGCGCTGGACAACAACGGCGCGATCCCGGCAGCGGACGTGCTGGATATCGGCTGCGGCGCAAACTGCATCTATCCGCTGATTGGTGCGGCGGAATATGGCTGGCGCTTTACCGGCACCGAGATAGATGAAGCCGCCATCAAAGCCGCTAACCGCATTGTCGCAGCCAATCCGCGCCTGACGCGTCAGATCCGTCTGCGTCGTCAGAAAAACAGCGATGCGGTGCTGGCGGGCGTGGTCAGTAAAAATGAATTTTTCAGCGCGGTGATGTGTAACCCGCCGTTCCACGCGTCGGCGGAAGAGGCGTCCTCGGGATCGCAGCGTAAAGTGCGCAATCTCGGGCTGGATAAGAGTGCGCCACTTAACTTTGGCGGGCAGCACAATGAGCTGTGGTATCCCGGTGGCGAAAAGGCGTTTATCGGCAAGATGATCGCCGAGAGCGTGGCGTTTGGTCGCCAGATTGGCTGGTTTACCTCGCTGGTGTCTCGCAAAGAGAATTTACCGGCGCTGGAAAAACAGCTGCAGGCGCTCGACGTCGAAGAGGTGCGGGTGGTGAATATGGCACAGGGTCAGAAGCAGAGCCGCTTCCTGGCGTGGAGTTTTATGCCTGCCGCACAGCGCAGCAAGCTGCTGAGTCGCCTGGGGAACTGAGGCATCTCATTACGCAGGTAACAGGAATCTATCTGCTGAGAAAAAAGGACGGGCTGCGATGCGGCCGTTTCAGACTGCTGACAAACCCAATCAGGGTTGCTCTGGCAGCAACACATTAGCTAATAGCGCAGGAAACACGGGCAGAGGAGGAAAGCGTCCCGCGCCATGGACAAAAACGCCGGGAGCGTTTTTGAACAACGCAACGCGTTGGTCCGGCAACGGGCGCACCTCAGGGATGAGGTGCGTAATCGCGCGGGCCGAGCGACCAGGGATGGTTTAAGCGACTTTCCGATCTGCCCGTGTTCCCTTCGCAGGGTCGGTCTCACAGCTGGGCAGGGCAGACTTTGCCAACAATCAAAACGGGCCGCTAAGCGGCCCGTTTTGATCAGGATACGTGCTGCAGGAATTCGCGCAGACGTTCGCTGGGGGGATTGCTGATCAGGCTATCGGGATCGCCATCTTCCGCAATCCGGCCTTTGTCGATAAAGATCAGACGCGAGGCGACCTTCTGCGCGAAGCCCACTTCGTGCGTCACAATCACCATCGTCATGCCTTCTTCCGCCAGATCCTGCATCACTTTCAGTACCTCGTGACGTAACTCCGGGTCCAGCGCAGAGGTTGGCTCATCAAATAGCATCATCTTCGGCTTCACCGCCAGCGCACGGGCAATCGCCACACGCTGCTGCTGGCCGCCGGACAACTCGGACGGGAAGTGATGCGCACGCTCTGCCAGACCTACTTTGCCCAGCAGCTCTCGTGCCAGCTGGCGTGCTGACTCTTTGCTGGCACCGCGCACCCGGATAGGACCGAAAGCGACGTTGTCCAGCGCACTCATCTGTGGGAACAGATGAAACTGCTGAAACACCATACCCGCTTCCTGACGGATCAGGCGGTCGTCGACTTTCGGGTCGTTAACGCGCAGGCCATCAACAATCAGCTCGCCGCTGGTGATCTCTTCCAGCTTGTTAATGCAGCGCAGCAGCGTCGACTTACCGGAACCGGATGGGCCGATAATCACCACCACTTCGCCCTGGTTAATCTTCAGATCGATATTGTGCAGCACCTGGGTCTGGCCAAAATGCTTGGAGACATCTTTAAATTCAATCACAGGATTTTCACCCTTTTCTCAATGCGGCGCAGCACAAAGCTCAACACCAGCGTAATCACCAGATAGATGATCGCGACGGCGCTCCAGATCTCCAGAGCGCGGAAGTTACCGGCAATAATCTCCTGACCCTGACGTGTCAGTTCAGCCACGCCGATAACGATAAACAGTGAGGTATCTTTGATGCTGACAATCCACTGGTTGCCCAGCGGCGGCAGCATACGACGCAGTGCCAGCGGCATAATCACGTAGCGCAGCGTCTCGCGGCTCGACAGGCCAAGCGCCAGTCCGGCTTCACGGAATCCCTTGTTGATCGACAGCACGGCACCACGGGTGATCTCGGCAATATACGCGCCGGAGTTAATCATGATGGTCACCACGGCGGCGGTGAAAGGATCAATACGCAGGTCAGGGAATGCCATCGGCAGCGCAAAGTAAATAAACATCACCTGCACTACAATAGGTGTGCCGCGGATAATCTCGATAAACACCAGTGCGATGTTATTGGTGATCCAGCCACCGTAAGCGCGGGCAAAACCTGCCACCAGCCCGATAAACAGGCCGCCAACCAGGCCAATGATTGAGATAATTAAGGTCAGTTTGGCGCCTTCGAGCAGCGCTGGCATGGCGGGCCAGATGACGCTCCAGTCAAACTCCATGGTGTCACTCCAGATATGTTGCGATGGAAAAAAGCAGGGAAAAAGTTTCCCTGCTGAAATCAGATAACGGGCAAATTATTATTTAGGTTCGGTGCCGAACCATTTTTTATAAAGCGTGTTGTAGGTGCCGTTCTCTTTCAGGGTTTTCAGTGCGCCGTTTACCTTCTCACGTAAATCGTCGCTGCCTTTCGGGAAGGCGATGCCATACTGCTGCGCTTCAATCGAATCGCCTACCGCTTTAAAGCGGCCTTTACCCGCGGTGTGGATGAAGTACAGGATGTTTGGCGTGTCATGCAGCACCGCGTCTGCACGGTTGGTGCCCAGCTCCATGTAGGCGCTGTCGATGTTCGGGAACTGACGCAAATCTTTCGATTTGATGTTGGCTTTGGCGTATTCCACAGAGCCGGTGCCGCTTTTCACTGCGACGACTTTACCGTTCAGATCGCTGATGCCTTTGATGTTGTTTTCATTGTTACGCACCATCACCTGCAGACCGCTTTTGTAATAGCCATCAGAGAACTCGATCGCTTTTTTACGTTCTTCGGTAATGGTGATACCCGCCAGTGCCAGATCGACATTGCGCGTTTGCAGTGCAGGGATAATGCCGCTGAAGTCCATTGGCTTCAGGGTGTAATCGAGCTTCAGCTCTTTCGCAATGGCATCCCACAGATCCACATCAAAACCGACATATTTGTCACCCTGTTTGAATTCAAACGGAACAAAGGCGGTATCGGTAGCGACGACCAGCTTCTTTTCTGCTGCGGTGGAAGAGAGGGAGAAGGCCAGCGCCAGCGCGCCCACAGAAACTTTTAACAGTGACTTCATCATTTTTCCTTTTTTACTACCAGGCGGCAGGGCCTGCGTTTGCGGCTTGTCATATGAAAGAATTATGCCAACTTTGCAAAATTCGCGAAATCAGAGAGTTAAATAACACAGCTGACACGATTTTGCAGTTAATTCTGCCATTGCACCTTATTGGTGCTCAACTTTGGTGCAGATAACTGTTTTGGTGCAAGCGGTAGTGTGCCTCAGATGTTAAGGCTGTGAAGCGGGGGAGGGAAGAACTGTTAACAGGGTCATAAAATTGCGGTAACACAGACGTAAAAAAGGCGGGTTTCCCCGCCTGATTGAGTGCAATACGTGTTATTCAATGTTGGCTTCGATGAACCACAGGAATTTGTCCAGATCGCGTGATGCCGCAGTAAAGATGTCAGCAGTATCTTCGTCTTTCACTTCTGAAATCGCTTTACGGGTATCGTTCGCCACAACACTGTAACGGTCTGCCAGCGCTTTCAGATGATCCTGCACACTGTGGATATTCAGCGGATAGCTTTTAAGCGGAGTCTTGTCATTCACAACCTGCGTGGTGCCCAGCGCCACGCCACCCAGCTGAACCACACGCTCGGCAATGGTGTCCTGATGGTCAGTAATCGTGGTGCGGAAGCCATCCAGCATCTCGTGCACGCCGATGAAATTAGCACCGCGCATGTTCCAGTGCGCCTGCTTGGTGATCAATGACAGGTCAATAAACTCGACTACCAGACGGTTCAACACCGCGATGGTGGCTTTCTTCTCATCTTCGGCCACGTCGTTGCGGGTATAAATCAGGTCAGAAGATTTCGTTTTAACCAATTTAGCGGTACTCATCGTTTCAGTCCTCTCTTTGATGGTTGTCCTAATCAAGTACCGGATAAGTATAGCAGCGCTTTTCAGCTTTGCAGAAATGACTTTGACGATGGATGAAATAGCGTGCGTCTTTATTAAAGGCCGGGCTGGGCGAGTAAGGTTAAAGCTATGTTAAAATATAACTGTTATTAAATAGCCATTTAAATCATAACGTTATCATCAGTTGTAAATTACAGGTAAGTGACTGTTTCAAAATAGGATGAGCCGTAAAGCGCAGCGGTTAAGAATAATTATCATGATGAGCATGATTGTTATTTCGCCCGCCAGCGTGGCGGGCTGAAATCGCTTATTTATGCCTGTCGTCTGATAATTCAACGCTGCTTAACTGACTCTTTTTCGGACGCATAGTCAGTGTTGAACCGGCTGAGGCGATGATGATGGCCAGCAGCGCCAGCCACTGAAGCCCGGTCAGCGTTTCCCCCAGAAACAGCATGCCGGAAAAGGCGGCCATGGCGGGTTCAAGACTCATCAGCGTGCCGAAAATGCGCGCCGGTAAGCGGGTGAGGGCGATCATCTCCAGTGAATAGGGAATGGCGCTGGAAAGCAGCGCGACCAGCAACGCGATCGGCATAACCGCCCATGTCCAGATGCCGCTTTCGGCGAACGTCAGCCCGAGCGGCACAAAAATGACCGAGGCGATCAGCGAACCGATGGCTACGGTTGCGGGGCCATGCTCTGCACCTGCCCGTTGTCCCGCCAGGATATAGATCGCCCAGCAGGCACCTGCACCCACTGCCAGCGCTGCGCCCAGCGGGTCAATCGCGGTCATGTCTGTACCAAACGGCAGCAGGAACCACAGGCCAATTACCGCCAGCAACACCCAGACAAAATCCAGTGGCCGGCGCGATCCAAACAGCGCCAGCGCCAGTGGGCCGGTAAACTCCAGTCCCACCGCCACGCCCAGTGGCACGGTACGAATCGCCAGATAAAACGTGAAATTCATGGTGCCCAGAGCCAGTCCATACATCAGCAGGGGCAGACGCTGCTCCCGGCTGAAGCGTAAACGCCAGGGCTTGAAAATGACGCAGAGTATCAGGGTACCAAAACCCAGGCGCAGTGCGGTAATCCCGGTGGCACCTACAGAAGGAAACAGGCTTTTTGCCAGTGAAGCGCCGCCCTGCAGCGACAGCATCGCAATCAGTAGTACGGCAATCGGCATGACTATCGGGGCAAGATTTTTGGAAGCGGGAGAGGCAGACATCCTGTGTACTTTTCCTGGTCAAAAACGTAATGAGTCAGCCAGTGTAAAGGAAATAGCGGGCAAAGAATCACGGAATCGCGTTTTAAACCTGACTTAACTGAGCAAATTTTGGCCAGAATCAGGGCCATTTAGGTAAAGAAATGTCAGGATTTTTTAGGATTTAACTTAAAGCACGAAATGAGCACGAAATGATTATTGCAGAAAGACGACGGATTTTATAAGAAAAATGAATGACATAGGATGTCGTATTAACTTCCTGTTACACCAAACTTTCTGTTAGACAACAAAATCCGGGCAGAGTTTCTCGCTATTTTTTGTTATATTTTCAGCGTTGTCAGGAGAGAAGTATTTTCACATTTGAGGTGGTTATGAAAAAAATTGCATGTCTTTCAGCATTAGCCTGTGTACTGGCAGTATCTGCAGGTTCAGCAATGGCACAGAGCACCGTAACTGGTGGCTATGCTCAGAGCGACTATCAGGGCGTGGCTAACAAAGCTAACGGCTTCAACCTGAAATACCGCTACGAAGACGGTTCTAACCCACTGGGTTGGATCGGTTCATTCACCTACACTGAAAAAGATCGTACCGAAGCTGGCATCTACAATAAAGGCCAGTACTACGGTGTGACCGGTGGTCCAGCTTTCCGTCTGAACGACTGGGCTAGCATCTACGGTGTTGTGGGTATCGGCTACGGTAAATTCCAGCAGAACGATACTGCATCACGCGCTAAAACTGATTCAAGCGACGTAGGCTTCTCCTACGGTGCAGGTCTGCAGTTTAACCCAATTCAGGACGTTGCGCTGGACGTTGGTTACGAGCAGAGCCGTATCCGTAACGTTGACGTTGGCACCTGGATTGCTGGCGTAGGTTACAGCTTCTAAGTTTAGCTTAGCTGACCTGCAAAAAAACGGCCCCTTGTGGGCCGTTTTTTATTGTGCTGATTTTACCCCGCTCGCCTTTCACCCCGAACCGATCTCCGATGGCTTCTGCTATCCACAGCCGATAACCAGCCGTAGCTGTTAATACCGTAAGGCATACAGGTTTCGTGGGCAAAAAAGAAAAGGGATGAAGCAAGAGGGAAGTGAGCCTCTCAGCCGCTGGCTGAAAGGCGCTGAATCAGGATTAGCCGCGCCAGATCAGATTCTGGCAGCGACGATCGGCAGGCTTATGGCCCAGCAGCTTTTCAATCAACATCAGACGCAGTGTGAACGGGGAACGCGTCAGCAGGCACAGCCAGGATTTCATCTCCGTGGTTGTTTTTTTCTCAGCCTGGAAGCATTTGCTGCAATCTAAGCAACATTTCAGGGTGCTCATAGAATCACCTCCCAATCATTGTCGACGCGGTAGTCAGCAGCCTGCGGTGAGAAACGTCATCACACCGGCGCAACAGAGGATCAACCGGGATCCCGCTTTTTGCTGCTTACATTATCAACAAATATAGCACTGGCTATATTGTTTAGCCAAGCCTAATGACGAAAAATTTGAGCTTCTTTGCGGCTGGTTTACAATGAGCGCAGCTAAATCCGTATAGCAGTGCCAATACGGGAAATAATAATGAGGAAGCTGAATGAGTCGTCGTGCTAAAAGCGTGGTTTCTGCGCCAAAAGGACCACTGAAAGATATTGAAGAGCATGTCGAAGGTTTTCGGCAGGTGCGTGAAGCGCATCGTCGGGAATTAATTGATGACTACGTTGAGTTAATCTCTGATTTGATTGGTGAATTTGGCGAGGCGCGTCAGGTCGATATGGCGGCCCGCCTGGGCGTTTCGCAACCGACCGTGGCGAAAATGCTGAAGCGGCTTGGCAGTGCCGGGCTGGTTGAGCAGGTGCCTTACCGCGGTGTTTTCCTGACCGGTGAAGGCGAGAAGCTGGCAGAGGAGAGCCGCGCCCGTCATCATATTGTTGAAAGTTTTCTGCTGGCGTTAGGCATCAGCCCCGAAACGGCCCGACGCGATTCAGAAGGTATTGAGCATCACGTCAGTGATGAAACGCTGGCTGTATTTAAGAAGTTCTCCGAAACCCGTTAACGCTAAGGCGTACCCTCACCATGCCTCAACTGCTTCGATCTTTTTTGCATGACTCTATTTTGCATTTATTAATCGTGATTGGTGTAGTTCTGGCATTTCTGGCGAATTTCCGCTGGGCCGATCTGCCTGGTGCCGTAGACTGGCATACCATCATCACGCTCACCGGGTTGTTGATTCTGACCAAAGGGCTGGAAACCAGCGGCTACTTTGACGTGCTGGGGGGACGGCTGGTTGCGCGTTTCCGGCATGAACGGGCGCTGGCACTCTTTATGGTGCTGGCTGCAGCGTTGCTCTCGACGTTTTTAACCAACGATGTGGCACTGTTCATTCTGGTGCCGCTGACGCTGACGCTGCGTAAGTTCTCCCGTTTACCGATCTCGCGACTGATTATTTTTGAGGCGCTGGCGGTTAATGCCGGATCGCTGCTGACGCCGGTTGGCAATCCGCAAAACATTCTGTTGTGGAGCCACGGCAAGCTGAGCGTGGTGGCATTTATCGTGCAGATGCTGCCGCTGGCCGCCTGGCTGCTGCTGAGTCTGGTGGTGTTGACCTGGTTCAGCTTTTCAAAGCGGTCGATTGATAAGCATGATAACCCGGAGCAGCCGCAGTGGCAGAAGCCGCTGTTTATCGTCAGCGTCGTGTTGTACCTGCTGTTTATTGCCGGTCTGGAGCTGGAGATCACTGGCTGGATACTGCTGCTGATCCTTGCCACTTTCCTGGTGATGGCACGTCCGGTGCTGCTGCGTATCGACTGGAGCCTGCTGGCGGTGTTTATCGCCATGTTTATTGACGTCTTCCTGCTGACGCGTCTGCCGGTGATGCAGGCGCACTTTGATGCGGTGGCGCATTTCGGCCAGGGACAGCTCTATCTGCTGGCGATTGGTCTGTCTCAGGTGATCAGCAACGTCCCGGCAACGATTCTGCTGCTGCAAAAAGTACCGCCGACTGATGTGCTCGCCTGGGCCGTCAACATCGGCGGATTCGGTCTGCTGCCGGGATCGCTTGCTAACCTGATAGCCCTGCGCATGGCGAAAGACAAAGCTGTCTGGTGGCAATTCCATCTCTTTTCCCTTCCTCTGCTGGCCTGGTCAATGGCCAGCGGCTGGCTGCTGTTGCAGTTACTCCATTAGCCCGGACGCATCCTGCTACGCCCATCAAGTGGCAGGATGTGCGCCATTCCTCAAGTTTCGTAAAGTTGCACTGGATTTTGTCAATTTCCGAGATAAGGTTAACAGGACCTTTATGCCCGGAATCAGGGCCTTAGCCAGTGATGGGAACTATGAGCGAGAATAACCAACGCGATCAACACCAGCAGGACGCAGATAACGCGACGGATAAAAGCCGTCAGTCAGAGGAAAATCAGGACAACGACCAGCAGCCTGAGCGTAAACGCCCCGGTAAAAAGCCGCTGATTATTCTGGCGGTGGTGGTGGTGGTGATGCTGATTGTCGGCTTCTGGTTCTGGTTCTCTACCCGCAATATTGAAACCACCGATGACGCCTTTACTGAAGGCGATGCCGTTACCATTGCGCCTAAAGCGTCCGGCTATGTCGTGAAGCTGCTGGTAAAAGATAACCAGCGGGTGAAGAAGGGCGATCTGCTGGTGGAAATCGATCCCAGCGATAACCGTGCTCAGCGCGAACAGGCTAATGCGCAGCTCGGCTTAGCGGTCGCACAATTGCATCAGGCGCAGGCACAGCTGGCGCTGTCAAAAGTACAGTATCCGGCACAGCGCGATCAGGCGCTGGCGGACGAGGCGAAAGCAGAAGCGAACCTGCTGAATGCGCAGGCGGATTATCGTCGCCAGCGTGGCGTCGACCCGCGTGCGACCAGTCAGCGTAATATCGACAGCGCATCCGCGCAGTTACGTTCGGCGCAGGCGCAGTTACAAAGCGCGAAAGCGCAGGTTGAAGTCGCGTCACAGGTTGCTCTGCAGATTCGTCAGCAGGAGACCAATGTTGAAGCGCGTCAGCAACAGGTTGAGCAGGCGAAAGCGCAGTTAAGTACAGCCGATCTGAATCTCTCCTATACCCAGGTTCGTGCGCCTTATGACGGGTTTATCACTAAACGTAACGTTCAGCTGGGCACCCTGGTGCAGGCCGGTTCCTCTCTGTTCTCGCTGGTCTCACCTGAGATCTGGGTTACGGCGAACTTTAAAGAGTCTCAGCTGCAAAGGATGAATCCGGGCGACAAAGTGGACATCAGCGTTGATGCCTGGCCGGATATGAAGCTGGAAGGGCATGTCGACAGTATTCAGATGGGCTCTGGTTCGCGCTTCTCGACCTTCCCGTCAGAGAACGCCACCGGTAACTACGTGAAAATCGTTCAGCGCGTGCCGGTGAAAATCGTTATCGATAAGGGCCTTGATCCGAACCATCCGCTGCCGCTGGGTCTCTCGGTTGAACCGAAGGTAACCGTGGAATGAGTACGGCGCAGAGCTGGAAACCCGCCAGTAATCCGTGGTTAGTGGCGATCACGGTGACGCTGGCGGTGTTTATGGAGATCCTGGACACCACCATCGTTAACGTGGCGCTGCCGCACATCGCCGGTTCGCTCTCTTCCAGTTACGATGAGTCAACCTGGGTACTGACCTCCTATCTGGTGGCGAACGGCATCGTGCTGCCTATCTCTGCGTTCTTCAGCCGGCTGTTTGGCCGTAAACAGTTTTTCCTGATCTGCATCGTGATGTTTACCATCTGCTCGTTTCTGTGCGGTATTGCCACGGAACTCTGGCAGATCATTCTGTTCCGCGTGCTGCAGGGCTTTTTTGGCGGCGGGTTGCAGCCGGTTCAGCAGTCCGTGCTGCTGGACTACTTCAAGCCGGAAGATCGCGGCAAGGCGTTTGGTCTCTCCTCTATCGCGATTATTGTCGCGCCGGTCATTGGCCCGACATTGGGTGGCTGGATCACCGACAACTACAGCTGGCGCTGGGTCTTCTTTATTAACATTCCGGTCGGCGTGCTGACCGTGCTGGCCATTTATCAGCTGCTGGAAGATCCACCGTGGGAGCGTAAATGGGCCAAAGGCAAACTGAAGATCGATTACATCGGTATCAGTCTGATTACGCTGGGGCTGGGTTGCCTGCAGGTGATGCTGGATCGTGGAGAAGATGAGGACTGGTTCGCTTCACACTTTATCGTGCTGTTTGCGGTGCTGGCGCTGGTCGGCATCGTCGGGGCCATCTACTGGCTGATGTATGCCCGTAAGCCGGTGGTCGATATTCTGGTGATGAAAGACCGCAACTTCTGGGTGGCTGGCCTGCTGATGGCAGGGATGGCGATGATTCTTTATGGCAGCTCCGTGGTGTTGCCACAGCTGGCGCAGCAGGATCTGGGCTACACCGCCACCTGGTCAGGGCTGGTGCTGTCGCCTGGCGCAGTGCTGATTGTATTGACGATTCCGCTGGTGCTGAAACTGATGCCGATTGTACAGACGCGATACATCATCGCGTTTGGCTTCAGCTGTCTGGCCGTGGCGTTTCTCTACTCCTCCACCTTAACGCCCAATGTCGATTTTAAAACATTGGTGTTGATGCGCAGCGCGCAGTCGATCGGGCTGGGTTTCCTGTTTGTCCCGCTCACGACTATCGCCTTTGTCACCATTCCGCAGCGACTCAATGCTGACGCCTCGGCGCTGTTTACCATGTTTCGTAACGTGGCCGGATCGATTGGGATCTCGCTGTCGACCGCGGCCATCACCGAACGCGAGCAGGTACGCTCGGCGCATATGGTGCATAACATGACGCCGCTGAACGAGCCGTTCAACATTACGCTTCAGCACTGGGCGCAGGCGATACGTGATTTTACCTCGGCGGTGGGTGATCCCGTTACGCTGGCAACCGGACAGCTTTATCAGGAGATGATTGCGCAGTCGCGCATCCTCGCTTACATCGATGTCTTCTCAGGCCTGAGTATTGTCGCCCTGATTCTGATTCCATTTTGCTGGCTGCTGTCGCCGATTAAGAGCGAAGGCAGTGCAGGAGCACACTAACATGAAGGTTTATTTCTCTCATCGCCTGAAACCCCTGAGTTTACTGCTGGCCCTGGGGCTGGCAGGCTGCGCCGTCGGACCTGACTATCAGGCACCGAAACCCGCCGTGCCGGGCAGCTACAACACGCTGGATTCGCAGGAGGCGTCAAAACCACAAACTGCCGCGATTAATTCCCGCTGGTGGCGCAGCTTCAACGATCCGCAGCTCGACAGCCTGATTGAGCGGGCGATTGCGGGCAACCTGAGCCTGCAGCAGACGGTGCTGCGCATTGCCGGGGCGCGTGAACAGCTGACACAGGCGCAGGGGAGTCTGTTCCCGAGTCTGAGCGGTTCGGCCAAAGTGACGCGACAGCAGCTCGGACTTAAAGGCTTGCTGGAATCCAATGGCGCGACCGATCAGCTCGACAGCAACGTGGCCAGCCAGCTCAATGGCCTGACCCAGCCGGTTAACCTCTATCAGGGCAGCTTTGATGCCAGCTGGGAACTTGATCTGTGGGGCAAAGTGCGCCGTCAGGTTGAGGCCGCTAATGCTCAACAGCAGGCGGCGATAGAGCAGCGCAATGATGCGCTGGTCTCACTGGAAGCCGAAGTAGCGCGAGCCTGGCTGCAGCTGCGAGGCGCGCAGAGCACCATTCAGACGCTGCAGCAGCAGATTGAGGTGGCGAAGCAGACCACCGAGCTTACGCAGAGTCAGCAGCAGAATGGACTGGCACCGCTGACCGATGTGGAAAATGCCCGAGCCCAGCTCAGCACGCTGCAGGCGCAACTGCCGCAGTATCAGTCACAGGCACGACAGGCGATGAACGGGCTGGCGGTGCTGCTTGGTAAAACGCCGGGTGCGCTGGATGCTGAACTCAGTACGCCAAAAGCGTTACCACCGCTACCGCAGTTTGTCCCGGTGGGTATTCCCTCCACACTGGCACGTCGTCGTCCCGATATTCGTCAGGCTGAAGCGACGCTGCATGCTCAAACCGCTGAGATTGGCGTGTCTGTGGCGCAGCTTTTCCCGAGCCTGTCACTGACGGGTCAGCTGGGCGTGCGCAATACCGACGTCAGCTATCTGGATAACTGGAGCAGCCATTTCTACAGTTACGGTCCGTCGCTGTCGATTCCGATTTTCCAGGGTGGGCAACTGGTGTCGAGCGTCAAACTCGCCCGGGCACAGCAGGCCAGCGCTGCACTGAATTACCGTCAGACGGTGCTGACGGCGTTGCAGGATGTGGAGAATGCGCTGGTCAGCTATCGCGCCGATCAGCAGCGTGTCACTGCGCTGGATGAGACGACCGGTGCCCTTCAGCGCGCCTTTGATCTCGCCAGCGACAGTTACCGGCAGGGGCTTTCAACCTTCCTTGAGGTGCTGGATGCACAGCGTCAGCTGGCGCAGGCACAGGAGCAGGCGACACAGGCGCGGATGCAGAGCGCGCTTGATTTAGTCGCGCTCTATAAAGCGCTGGGCGGCGGCTGGGAAACGTACCAGAACGTTGAGATGCCGCAATATCCGGTATTTGGCCCGGCCACCCAGGCAAATTAGTCCTCTGGCGGTCGCTGCCTCTGTGCAGTAACCGCCCTTAATCTTTATTCCTGTCAGCATCGCGTCAGAGGCTGACAGCCTCTCCCGGCGATTGATGATTATCTAACCTGTTGAATAACCAGGTGTCTCACCGCCGCTCTGTCCGACACAGGCAGCAGAAAATAAACGCGTGATAAGCACAGGGTTATTTTCAGCAGCCGCGAAGCGACGTTATTTTTATGTTGCTGGTGTATTCTGATTCAGCTTTTTGAACTCTGTCACCTTTCTGAATTTATTTCCTGAACGGATTTTTTAAGTCGCCTCATGAGCAGGCAGGTAACCCGGGCGCAACTATTCCTCCACCTGCGTCAGGCAGAACTGTTATTGCACAGCTGAGGGAACTGCGAATAATCTGACTCTGCTGCTAAACGCAGCGGCAAAAAAAGTTAACAGATAGCAGCGGGCATTATTAAAAATTCATCAGGACGGTAATTATTTTGGGCTATTTAACGGCCCGGAGGGCGATTTTTAAGCATAATCTGTAAGCTGGTGTGACTGAGATCGCGATCGGAGCACGTTTTTAATCGGCTATCACCAGGTGCGCATCCGTAAATAATGATGCTGTAAAAACCCACTTTAGTGGATAAGGTAAACGGTCAGCTTTCGGTATAAAGCCTCTGAAATCGTTTTCAACAATGGAACCGGAGCACGATTTGTTGTTAATTCAGCGTTAATAAAACGTCAGGCACTGCCGATTTTAATAGTGCTGTTTTGTCTGAATTAATACTTAAGAATTATCTGTAGCGTAAAAATAATTTATTTTTTTATTTGAATTAGGTAATCTTGGCGCTACAGTTTTATTAACCCCCCTTAATCAAGGACATTGTGATGAGTGACGCATTTAAAGTACTGAACAATATTCGCACATTACGTGCCCAGGCTCGTGAACTGCCACTGACCGATCTTGAAGAGATCCTGGAAAAATTAACCGTTGTTGTTACTGAGCGCCGCGAAGAAGCAGAAGCGGAAGAGACGCAGAATCGCGAAAAAGAAGAAAAGCTGTCTAAATATCGCGAAATGCTGCTGGCTGACGGCATCGATCCTAATGAATTATTAGGTGCGCTGGAAAGCGGAAAAAAACGCACCAAGCGTGCGCCGCGTCCGGCTAAATATTCTTACACCGATGAAAACGGTGAGCAGAAATCATGGACAGGTCAGGGCCGCACCCCGGCAGCGATTAAAAAAGCGCTGGATTCCGGTAAAAGCCTGGACAGTTTCCTGATCGATTGATCAACACAATCCTTGTAAGTGGGAGCCGGGGGGCCATTAGGGTCCTCCGGCTTTTTTATTTCTGTCGGGATATCAATCACCCCGCCAGGAATCCACGCCTGACGCTGGCGTGCGCTGCGTCACATCTGGCATAATAGCCGCCGTTTTTTCATCCATTCTCTTCACAAAGGTCAATGCCGTGTTAGTTAGCAGCAATATCACCATGCAGTTTGGCAGCAAGCCACTGTTCGAAAATATCTCCGTTAAATTTGGCGGCGGTAATCGTTACGGTTTAATCGGTGCGAACGGCAGCGGAAAATCCACCTTCATGAAGATTTTGGGTGGCGATCTGGTGCCTTCAGGCGGCAACGTCTCTTACGATCCCAACGAGCGCATTGGTAAGTTGCGTCAGGATCAGTTCGCCTTTGAACAATTCAGCGTGCTGGACACCGTTATCATGGGTCACCATGAATTATGGGAAGTAAAGCAGGAGCGCGACCGCATTTATTCTTTGCCAGAAATGAGCGAAGAAGAGGGGTATAAAGTCGGCGATCTTGAAGCGCTTTACGGTGAGATGGATGGCTATAGCGCCGAGTCGCGTGCCGGTGAATTATTACTCGGCGTCGGCATTCCGGTTGAACAGCATTATGGCCCGATGAGCGAAATCGCCCCGGGCTTTAAATTGCGTGTGCTGCTGGCGCAGGCACTGTTTTCTAATCCGGATATTTTGTTACTCGACGAACCGACGAACAACCTGGACATCGATACGATTCGCTGGCTGGAGCAGGTGCTGAACGAGCGTGACAGCACCATGATTATCATTTCGCATGACCGTCACTTCCTTAATATGGTCTGCACCCACATGGCCGATTTGGATTATGGCGAGCTTCGGGTTTATTCCGGTAATTATGACGAATATATGACCGCAGCAACGCAGGCACGTGAACGTCTGTTATCTGATAATGCCAAGAAAAAAGCGCAGATTGCTGACTTACAATCGTTCGTCAGTCGTTTTAGCGCCAACGCCTCTAAATCACGTCAGGCGACTTCACGTGCTAAGCAGATGGATAAAATTAAACTGGATGAAGTGAAAGCCTCCAGTCGTCAGAACCCGTTTATCCGTTTTGAGCAGGACAAGAAACTGTTCCGTAATGCGCTGGAAGTGGAAGGATTAACCAAAGGATTTGATAACGGTCCGCTGTTTAAGAATTTAAATCTGCTGCTGGAAGTGGGCGAGAAGCTGGCGGTAATCGGTGCCAACGGTATTGGTAAATCGACGCTGTTGAAATCGCTGGTGGGTCAGCTTACGCCAGATAATGGCACGGTTAAATGGTCAGAGAATGCGCGTATTGGTTATTACGCTCAGGATCACGCCGATGATTTTGCCAATGATCTGACGGTATTTGACTGGATGAGTCAGTGGAAACAGCCGGGCGATGATGAGCAGACCATTCGCGGTATTCTTGGTCGTCTGCTGTTTTCGCAGGATGATATTAAGAAGCCGGCCAAAGTGCTTTCCGGTGGTGAGAAGGGTCGTATGCTGTTCGGTAAGCTGATGATGGAAAAACCGAACATTCTGATTATGGATGAGCCGACCAACCACCTCGATATGGAGTCGATTGAATCGCTCAATATGGCGCTGGAGATGTATGAAGGCACGCTGGTGTTTGTTTCGCATGACCGCGAATTTGTCAGCTCGCTGGCAACCCGCGTGATTGAGCTGAAAGCAGACAAGGTGGTGGACTTCACCGGTAATTACGAAGATTACCTGCGCAGTCAGGGTATCGTCTGATAAAAAACGGGGTGGCGCAGGCCACCCCGTTTTTTTTGCCCCGCAGTGCTGAGCGCCCATTGATGAATTATGCGACTTTCCGATCTGACCGTGTTCCCTAAGCAGGTAAAACGTCATTACTGTGTGGGCTTCAGGGAGCATACGCCTTTCGCAAAGACGCAAAAGACGCCATCCATGGCATGCTCAGCGCGGGCCGTCCCTGGCCCGCGATGCTTTGCTACAGGCGTATGCTCCCTTCGCTTTAAGCTTTGAGCTGTCTGTAAGTGGATTGAGCGTAGTTTTGGGGCTCAACGCAGGCCCTTCAGGTAAAGCCAGTTCAGAGTGAATTTGGCTGCAACGCAAATGTTCAAGGCGCAGGGAACATGGTCAGAGGAGGAAAGCGTCCTGCGCCATGGACAAAAACGCCGGGAGCGTTTTTGAACAACGCGAAGCGTTGGCCCGGTTACGGGCGCACCTCAGGGATGAGGTGCGTAATCGCGCGGGCAGAGCGCCCAGGGATGGTTTAAGCGACTTTCCGATCTGACCGTGTTCCCTAAAGCAGGCAGAGTTCAAAACAGCGCTGGCTTCATGGAGCAGATGTATTGCTTTTGACGTTAAGCCCCACCGCTACACACTTCACAATGCGCGTCCTGCGCCACTTTCATGCTGCGGAACTCCGCGCTCATCGCATCATACATCAGCAACCGGCTGGTGGCGGGCGCGCCAAAAGATGTCAGCACTTTAATGGCTTCCATCGCCTGCATCGCACCAATCACACCCACCAGCGGGGCCATGACGCCCGCCTCCACGCAGCTCAGGGTCTGTTCGCCAAACAGGCGGCTGATGCAGCGATAGCAGGGGGTGCCGGGCTGCCAGTTGAATACGCTGATCTGACCTTCCATCCGAATCGCGGCGCCTGAAACCAGTGGCACCCGCTGCTGTCGGCAGAGCCGGTTAAGCTGCTCACGAACCGCAACATTGTCAGTGCAGTCCAGCACCACCTGCTGACGGGCAATCAGCGCCAGCAGCGCCACATCGTCCAGCTGTCCATTAACCGGATGCAGCTGGCAGTGCGGATTGATGGCGGCCAGACTTTGTGCGGCAGAGTCCACTTTAGCGCGGCCGATATCCGCGTCATGATGCAGGATCTGCCGTTGCAGGTTGGAGTGCGACACGGTATCGTAGTCCAGCAGCGTCAGATTGCCGACGCCAGCAGAAGCAAGGTAGGGCGCAGCCGCGCAGCCCAGCCCGCCCAGCCCGACGACCAGCGCGTGGCTGGCTTTCAGCCGCTCCTGCCCGTCAAAATCAAAGCCGCGCAGAACAATCTGTCGGTTGTAGCGCAGCATCTCCTCATCACTTAATTCAGGCAGCATTTACGCCTCCAGCAGGGCGTTGAACGGTTCCACCTCAACCCATTCACCCGGTTCCACGTTGCCGCGATCCCGTTCCAGCACAATAAAGCAGTTCGCCTGAGCAAAAGAGCTGAAGACGTGCGAACCCTGCATCCCGGTGGTCTCTACCTCCAGTTCACCCTGTGCGTTCTGGCGCAGGATGCCGCGCTGGAAGTCGAGGCGACCCGGTGACTTTTTCAGGCGCGAGGCGCAGCGCACTTTCTGACGGGGTGGCAAGGCGGATTTCTGCTGGCCGGTGAGGGTGGCAAGCAGCGGCTGCACCAGTTGATAGAAAGTGACGGCGGCGGAGACCGGGTTACCCGGCAGGCCACAGAACCAGCTGCTGTTGAGGCGGCCAAAGGCAAACGGTTTGCCGGGCTTAATCGCCAGCTTCCAGAAACTGATGGCACCGAGCTCTTCCAGCATGCTTTTGGTGAAGTCCGCTTCACCCACAGAAACGCCGCCGGTGCTGATCACCACATCGGCCTGCCGATCGGCTTCCTCAAATGCGGCGCGCAGAGCAGTGGGATCATCTTTGATAATGCCAAGGTCGATGACTTCGCAGCCCAGCTTATGCAGCATCAGCGAGACCGCAAAACGGTTGGTGTCATATATCTGGCCGTCTGCCAGCGGCTCACCGACCGGCTGAAGTTCATCACCGGTGGAGAAGATAGCCACCCGCAGTTTTCGCAGCACGCTCACCTGCGCGATACCCAGCGAGGCGAGCAGCGGCAGCTCGGCGGCACCCAGACGCGTACCCGCTTCCAGCACTACATGGCCCGGCTGAATGTCGTCGCCGGTCAGGCGAATATTCTGTCCCTGACGCACCGGCGCGGTAATGACAATCGCATCGCCCTGAGCTTCGGTCTGCTCCTGCATTACTACCGCTTCACAGCCTGCGGGCACCGGCGCACCGGTCATGATGCGAATCACGCTGCCCTGCGGCCACTCACCGCTGAACGGCGCGCCAGCAAAGGCCTTGCCTGCCACGGGAAGCGGCTGTCCGCTGCTGACATCGGCCAGCCTGACGGCGTAGCCGTCCATCGCGGAGTTATCAAAGGGCGGCACGGCAATCGGTGAGGTGACTGCGGTTGCGGTGATGCGCCCGACCGCCTCGGCCAGCGACACGCTCAGTGAGTCGGTGACGGGCGTCAGCTGTGACAGCATTTTTTGTTGCGCCTCCTCAAGGGAGATCAAACCTGCAGTAAAACTTTCCATGAACAGTCCAGCCTGGTTATTTCAGATGCTGCCTATTATGGTGGGAATTGGTCGCTGAGTCACATCGGCGTCGGCCTGACCTGCCGGTCATTGCGACCAAAGTGAAATATGGCGGTAAGAAAAGGTTATAACCACAGGAACAGTTTCCGCTTTACAACACTTAGCAGGCTTTCTATAGTCAAAAATCACCAAAAATGGGTGAAAACCATTTTAAATCAGTGTTTTTCGTCCTGATGCAATCACAGGGTAGAGCGTTATGGTCAATGCAGTGATCGCCATTCACGGCGGCGCAGGTGCGATTTCGCGCGCAGCAATGAGCGCTGAAAAGGAACAACGCTACCGTCAGGCGCTCCACGATATTGTCACTCAGGGTCAGCAGATACTGGCTCAGGGCGGCAGTGCACTCGATGCGGTAACCGAGGCTGTACGACTGCTTGAAGAGTGTCCGCTGTTTAACGCGGGCAAAGGCGCGGTCTTCACCCATCAGGGCACCCATGAACTTGATGCCTGCATTATGGATGGCCGCACGCTGGATGTCGGCGCGGTCGCAGGCGTAACGCGATTACGTAATCCGGTCCTGGCGGCACGTGCCGTGCTGGATAAAAGCGAGCATGTGCTGTTTATCGGGGAAGGCGCAGAGCAGTTTGCCGTGGCGCAGGGGCTGGAAACGGTCGATCCTGATTTCTTTTCGACGCCGGAACGCTGGGAGCAGCTGCAGCGCGCGCTCAACAGCGCTACCTCGGTGCTGGACCATGATGGTGCCGCACACAGCGACGACCCGCTCGACCCGGACCGTAAGTTCGGCACTGTCGGGGCGGTCGCGCTGGATCTGGCGGGCAACCTCGCTGCGGCCACGTCAACGGGCGGGATGACCAATAAGCAGGCCGGACGCGTCGGCGACTCGCCGCTGCCGGGCGCGGGCTGCTACGCCAGCAACGACAGCGTGGCGGTCTCCTGTACCGGCACCGGTGAAGTGTTTATGCGGACGCTGGCGGCCTACGATGTGGCCGCGCAGATGCGCTATGCCGGACGCTCGTTGCAGCAGGCGAGTGTTAACGTTATTCATGACAGCGTGCTGGAACTGGGCGGCAGTGGCGGCTTAATTGCCGTCGATCGCGCAGGCAACGTGGCGCTGCCGTTCAACAGCGAAGGCATGTACCGGGGCGTTGCGCGGGTCGGCGAGGCGGCTGACGTCGCTATCTATCGCGAAAGTTAAGGATGCAGAAATGAGCGACAGGCAAACGCTACCGCCGCTGGCCCCTGATCAGGTGCTGGCGGTGCGCGATCTCAGTGTGCGTTTTCAGCACGAAGCCACCGTCACAGACGCGGTGCGTCATTTGTCACTCGATCTGTTTCGCGGCGAAACGCTGGCGCTGGTAGGCGAGTCAGGTTCAGGAAAATCGGTCACCTCGCTGGCGCTGATGCGACTGATTGAGCAGGCTGGCGGCAGGGTGAGCGGCGAGGTGCAATTACGTCGTCGCAATGGCGAGGTGCTGGATCTGATGCGCGCCTCAAAAAGTCAGATGCGTCGGGTGCGCGGCGCGGATATGGCGATGATCTTTCAGGAGCCAATGACCTCGCTGAATCCGGTCTTCTCCGTGGGCGAGCAGATAGCTGAATCCATCCGGCTTCATCAGGGGCTGAGCCACGCCGCGGCACTGGCAGAGGCGCGCCGGATGCTTGATCTGGTGCGCATTCCCGATGCGCACAATGTTCTGTCTCGTTTCCCGCATCAGCTCTCAGGCGGAATGCGTCAGCGCGTGATGATTGCGATGGCGCTCTGCTGCAAACCGGCGCTGCTGATTGCCGATGAGCCGACCACCGCACTCGACGTCACTATTCAGGCACAGATTCTGCAACTCATCCGCGTGCTGCAAAAAGAGATGCAGATGGGGGTGATTTTTATCACGCACGATATGGGCGTGGTCGCCGAAATGGCCGATCGCGTTCAGGTCATGTATCGCGGCGATGTGGTGGAGAATGCGCCCGTCGCCGAACTGTTCAGCGCACCGCAGCAGCCCTACACCCAGGCGCTGCTGGCCGCGGTGCCCAGGCTCGGATCGATGCAGGGCCAGCCGCTGCCGGCCAAATTTCCGCTGCTGCATAGCGACGCGGTTGATGACGTGCCGCAGGATACGGTTCGCCGCCTGCAGCCCCCCATTCTGCAGGTACGCGATCTGGTCACCCGCTTCGATATTCGCGGCGGCCTGCTGAATCGCGTCAAAAGCCGGGTTCATGCCGTCGAAAAAGTCAGTTTTGATCTCTATGCCGGAGAGACCCTGGCGCTGGTGGGGGAGTCGGGCTGTGGTAAATCGACCACCGGACGCTCACTGCTGAAGCTGGTTGCCAGCCAGGGCGGCACGCTGACATTTGACGGACAGCGCATCGACCATCTCTCAGGTGCTGCACTCGCCCATCTGCGGCGCGATATTCAGTTTATTTTCCAGGATCCCTACGCCTCGCTTGATCCCCGGCTGACGGTTGGCTTCTCAATTATGGAGCCGCTGCTGGTCCATAAGGCGATGCCGCGTCGCGAGGCGGAGCAGCGTGTCGCCTGGTTACTGGATAAAGTCGGTCTGCTGCCGGAACATGCTCAGCGCTATCCGCATGAATTTTCCGGCGGGCAGCGCCAGCGTATCTGTATTGCCCGCGCGCTGGCGCTGAATCCGAAGGTCGTCATCGCCGATGAGTCCGTCTCGGCGCTGGATGTGTCGATTCAGGCGCAGATTATTAATCTGATGCTCGACCTGCAGCGCGAATTTGGCATCGCCTTTCTGTTTATTTCTCACGATATGGCGGTGGTGGAGCGTGTCAGCCACCGTGTGGCGGTAATGTATCTCGGTCAGATTGTTGAGATAGGGCCGCGTCAGGCGGTGTTTGAACAGCCTCAGCACCCCTATACCCGAAAACTCATGGCCGCGGTGCCGGTAGCCGATCCGGCGCACCGGCGTCGTGAACGCGCCTTACTGGTCGATGAGATCCCCAGCCCGATTCATGCGTTAGGGGATGAACCTGAAGTGGCGCCGCTGATGGAGGTGGCTCCGGGTCATTTCGTCGCCCGCCACGTTATCAGCGCGACCTGAACAGTGAAGATGTCGCCCCGGCGACCAACCCGATAGGGATTACAGGAGAACAAGATGCAGATTACGATGCGTAAAGGGTTACTGGCGGCTGGCGTGTTAAGCAGCGCAATGACATTGCCCGCCTGGGCAGCACAGGATGCGGTGATTGCCGTCGCGTCCAACTTCACCACGCTCGATCCCTATGATGCCAACGACACGCTGTCGCAGGCGGTGGCGAAATCGTTCTATCAGGGGCTGTTTGGCTTCGATAAGGATATGAAACTTACCAATGTGCTGGCGGAGAGCTACCAGGCCAGCGCCGACGGCCTGACGTACACGATTAAGCTGCGCTCCGGGGTTAAATTCCAGGATGGCACGGACTTCAATGCGGACGCGGTGAAGGTCAACCTCGATCGCGCCAGCAATCCGGATAACCATCTTAAGCGCTACAACCTGTTCAAACGCATTGCCAGCACCGAAGTCGTCGATCCGACCACGGTGAAAGTGACGCTGAAAGAGCCGTTCTCGGCCTTTATCAACAATCTGGCCCATCCGGCGGCAGCAATGATTTCGCCTGCCGCGCTGAAAAAATATGGCAAAGAGATCGGTTTCCATCCGGTGGGCACCGGTCCGTTTGTGTTTGAAACCTGGAATCAGACCGACTTTGTGAAGGTGAAGAAATGGGATGGCTACTGGAAACCGGGCTATCCGAAGCTGGACAGCATTACCTGGCGACCGGTGGTGGATAACAACACCCGCGCGGCCATGCTGCAGACCGGCGAAGCGAACCTTGCGTTCCCGGTGCCTTATGAGCAGGCAAAACTGCTGGAGAAGAACAGCAAGCTCGATGTGGTGACCACGCCTTCGATTATGCAGCGTTACATCAGCCTTAACGTCACGCAGAAGCCGTTCGACAATCCGAAGGTGCGTGAAGCGCTGGAGTATGCCATCAACCGTCAGGCGCTGGCGAAAGTGGCCTTCGCCGGTTACGCCACGCCTGCGACCGGCATCGTGCCGCCCGCCATCGACTTTGCGCAGACCTATCCGGCTATCAGCTACGATCCCGCTAAAGCGAAAGCGCTGCTGAAAGAGGCAGGCTACCCGAACGGATTTGAAACTACGCTCTGGTCGTCGCACAACCACAGCACCGCGCAGAAGGTGCTGCAGTTCACTCAGCAGCAGCTGGCGCAGATTGGCGTGAAGGTAAAAGTCACGGCGATGGATGCGGGTCAGCGTGCTGCTGAAGTCGAAGGTAAAGGCCAGAAAGAGAGCGGCGTGCGCATGTTCTACACCGGCTGGTCCGCCTCAACCGGTGAAGCCGACTGGGCGCTGACGCCACTGTTTGCCACCGCAGCCTGGCCACCGGCAATCTTCAACACCGCGTTTTACAGCAATCCGAAGGTCGATAAAGATCTGGCCGATGCGCTGAAAACTACCGACAGTGCTGAAAAAGCGCGTCTCTACAAAGAGGCACAGGACACCATCTGGCAGGACCATCCGTGGATCCCGCTGGTGGTTGAGCAACTGGTTTCTGCCAACAGCAAAAACCTGACTGGTTTTTATGTGATGCCCGATACCTCATTCAATTTTGATGAGGCCACGCTGAAGTAACGGAGCCGGCCAGCCCGTGTGGCTGGCCGCAACTGCAGGATGTTGCATGTTTAACTACTTTCTCAAACGACTGTTTGGGCTGATCCCCACGCTGCTGATCGTGGCGGTGCTGGTATTCCTGTTTGTTCACCTGCTGCCGGGCGACCCGGCACGCCTGATCGCCGGGCCGGAAGCGGATGCCTCGGTGGTGGCGCTGGTGCGTCAGGAGCTGGGTCTGGATCTGCCGCTGCCACAGCAGTTCTGGCACTTTATGCTGAATGCGCTGCAGGGTGATTTCGGTCAGTCGATGGTCTCAAAGCGGCCGGTTGCGGATGAGATCGCCTCACGCTTTATGCCGACACTGTGGCTGACGCTGGCCAGTATGATCTGGGCGGTGATTTTTGGCATGACTATCGGCATCGTTTCGGCGGTCTGGCGTAACCGCTGGCCCGATCGGCTGGGGATGACGCTGGCGGTGTCGGGCATTTCGTTTCCCGCCTTTGCGCTGGGGATGCTGCTGATGCAGGTCTTCTCGGTTGAGCTGGGCTGGCTGCCCACCGTCGGCGCTGAGAGCTGGAAGCATTACATTCTGCCCTCCATCACCTTAGGTGCAGCGGTCGCCGCGGTCATGGCACGGTTTACCCGCGCCTCGTTCGTGGAGGTGATGCAGGAAGATTACATGCGTACCGCCCGGGCCAAAGGGGTACGCGAGTCGCTGGTGGTGGTGAAACATGGCCTGCGCAACGCGATGATCCCTGTGGTCACGATGATGGGGCTGCAGTTTGGTTTTCTGCTGGGTGGCTCAATCGTGGTCGAGGTGGTGTTTAACTGGCCGGGCCTGGGGCGTCTGCTGGTCGACTCCGTGGCGATGCGCGACTATCCGGTTATTCAGGCCGAAGTACTGCTGTTTTCACTGGAGTTTATTCTGATCAATCTGTTTGTCGACATGCTCTATGCGGTGATTAACCCCGCTATTCGCTTTAAGGAGTCGCGATGAAAAACTGGCGACGTGAAGCGGCCCTGAAAACGATGCCGCTGATAGCGGAGAACCGGGTACGTACGCCGTGGCGTGAGTTCTGGCGACGCTTCCGGCGTCAGCCGGTGGCGCTGCTGGCCGGGGTGTTTGTGCTGATACTGATTGTACTGGCAGTGATCGCCCCATGGATTGCGCCGTTCGACGCAGAGAACTACTTCGATTATGACCGGCTCAACGACGGTCCGTCGCTGATGCATTATTTTGGCGTCGATTCGCTGGGTCGCGACATCTTCAGCCGGGTGCTGGTCGGCACGCGTATTTCCCTGATTGCTGGCTTTTTCTCGGTGGTCATTGGCGCAGTGATTGGCACGCTGTTTGGTCTGCTGGCCGGTTATTACGAAGGCTGGTGGGACCGTATCACCATGCGCATCTGTGATGTGCTGTTTGCCTTTCCCGGCATTCTGCTGGCGATTGCGGTGGTGGCGATTATGGGCAGCGGCATGAGCAACGTGATTGTGGCGGTCGCTATCTTCAGTATCCCTGCCTTTGCCCGTCTGGTACGCGGTAACACGCTGGTGCTGAAGCATCAGACCTATATTGAGTCGGCACGCAGCATCGGCGCGTCTGACTGGACGATCCTGATGCGGCATATCCTGCCGGGCACGGTATCGCCGATTGTGGTCTATTTCACGATGCGGGTTGGTACCTCCATCATTACCGCCGCCAGTCTGTCGTTTCTCGGACTGGGCGCGCAGCCGCCCACGCCGGAGTGGGGCGCCATGCTGAATGAGGCGCGGGCCGACATGGTGATTGCCCCGCACGTGGCGATTTTCCCCAGTCTGGCGATTTTCTTCACGGTTCTGGCATTTAATTTGCTCGGTGACGGGCTACGTGACGCACTTGATCCTAAACTAAAGAAATGAAACCTTTCGATTATGATCAGGACTTCAGCACGATCGACTTCCGCCAGCATCCCGAGCTTTATCAGGTCGGGCGAGGTGAGCAGGGTGTGCTGATGGTCGAGCCTTATAAAGGCGAAATTCTGCCGCACTGGCGTTTTCGCACCGTTCCCATTGCTGAAGAGTCGGCTGAAAAAATCATGGCGCTGTTTGAGGATTACCGGCGTCAGGACGATTTTGTCGGCATGGATATGGCGCGCAAATTTATCCAGATGGGGTACACCCGTGCGCGGCGTTACAGTAACCACAAAGGCGGACGCAAATATGACGCGGACGGCAAGGAGCTGCCGCGCGGCGTCAACGAGGAAAAGGCCGCTGCGGCCGCTATCTTCAAAGGCTATTGGGACAAGCTGCGTGAGGATGAGGATTATCTGCGCCGCAAAAAAGCGCATCAGCAGCAGTATGGTTAACCGCTAAATTTCCTCCCCCGGCCACCTCCACCGTGGCTGCCATCATTGCCTGAACCCGCCCGGCTCATTCTCCGGGCGTTATCCTGCTCCCCTTTGCCAGCTCTGAAAGGCCAGATGCCAATGAGAAATCTTTGGTTTCGTTCAAACTGCGACGTAAAGTAGTGAAAAAACGCGTAAAAGCCGGTCCACAACTCGGATAAAAAAAGCGGGTGGATCACACTCTGCCTTTTCCGGTAACGTCCCGTGCTGTAAAAAGAAATCGGCTCCGAAAACGCTGGATGACGGATAAGCGAAACGCTGACGATGACAGCCGTTCAGCGCTGTCCGAAAAACGCGGGTTGATATTCACTTGTTTTCATTAATAATAAACCAGCAAACCCCACTGAGGGGGCTATGCCCCTCAGGTAATGAAATGGATAATGTGAGAGCTAAATAATGAAAGAGATCATCAACGGATTTCTGAATTTCCAGCAGAATGTGTTTCCTGAAAGGAAGGATCTTTTCAAAAGCCTGGCGTCAAATCAAAATCCGAAAGCGCTGTTCATCTCCTGTTCAGACAGCCGTCTGGTGCCGGAACTGGTGACGCAGCAGGAGCCAGGAGAGCTGTTCGTTATCCGCAATGCGGGCAACATCGTTCCCTCATTTGGCCCGGAGCCGGGCGGTGTCTCCGCTACGATCGAATATGCGGTGGTCGCGCTGGGCGTCTCAGACATCATCATCTGCGGTCACTCTAACTGCGGAGCCATGAATGCCATCGCGTCCTGCGCCTGCATGGATACTATGCCTGCGGTTGAGCACTGGCTGCGCTATGCCGATGCGGCAAAAGCAGTGGTCGAGCAGCGTGAATATGACTCGCCAGAGAAGAAGCTGAATGAGATGGTCAAAGAGAACGTGATCGCTCAGCTGAACAACATGAAGACTCATCCGTCGGTCTCCGTTGCCCTGCGTAACGGCAAGCTGCGCCTGCACGGCTGGGTTTACGACATCGAAACCGGCACTATCATGGCGCTGACTCAGGGCGGTAAGCAGTTCATCACCCTGTCTGATAATCCTGATGCCAGTTTTGAGTAATGCCTTTCACCCGCTGCGTTATGCAGCGGGTATTTTCCGATCTTCCGCACAGATAACCCCTTAAAACGACGCTTATTTTCAGCATTTCCCCCGTGATTTATCTATGCTTGCTTAAACCTTCCTGACACAAGCGAGTTGATCATGCGTAAAACGTCCGTTGCTACTCTGCTGGCAGTTTCTACACTGTTGCTCAGTGGATGTACTTCTCATGTTGCAGACAAGCAGCACTATTCGGGTTTCCTGGCAGATTACAGCCAGCTGAAGCCCTCTGAATCGGCCAACGGCGAACCGACCCTGCGCTGGATTTCTCCCGACTATAAGAGCAGCCAGTATCAGGATGTGCTCTATACACCGGTCGTATTCTATCCGGCTGCACGGCCTACGGCTCGCGTCAGTCAGCAGACGCTGGATCAGATACGCAGTTACACCGATATTCAGTTGAAAGGGGCGATAGCCACCCGTCTGCCGCTGGTTAATCAGGCTTCGCCGCATACTCTTAAAGTGCGTGCGGCGATCACCGCCGTCTCGGCAGAGAACGAGGGCGTACAGTTTTACGAAGTGGTGCCGATTGCGGCAGTCGTCGCCAGTACGATGGCGGCATCAGGCCACCGAACTCAGAACAGTGAACTGTTTCTGGAGGTTGAAGCCAGCGATGCCGTGACGGGCAAACCGTTGATCCGGGTTGTGCGAAAAGCCTTTGGCAAAACGGTCAGTAACAGCACGACGCCAATCACCTTTGATGATCTGAAGCCGGGTATTGATACGCTGGTTCGTGACACGGTGAGTTTCAACGCGCCATAACCTTTCGGGGCGGCACATCCTTGTCGCCCTGTTTAATCTTTTGTAAATCCTCAGGTTCACCACGCAGCGGATGACTACGCTTAAGGGCACGCTATCCCGTCAGGAGAACCTTATGACCCGTTTTTCGACTGCTCTTATGCTCGGCGGCGCGCTGTTCTGCGCATCGCCACTGTTTGCCGCTGACGTAAAGGTCGAGGTATTGCAGGATAAGTTACAACATCCATGGTCTGTTGCCTTCCTGCCCGACAACAAAACGCTGCTGATTACCGAGCGTAGCGGAGCGCTGCGCAGCTGGAGTCCGGAGAGTGGCCTGTCTCAGCCGATTCAGGGCGTGCCAAAGGTCTGGGCAGAACGGCAGAGTGGCCTGCTGGACGTGGTGCTGGCACCCGATTTTGCGACCAGCCGTCGCGTCTGGCTCAGCTACACCGAGGCGAACAGCAGCGGCAAAGCAGGTGCCGTCGTGGGCGTCGGGACGCTGAGTCCGGATAACCGGCAACTCAGCGATTTCCGCGAGGTAGTCCGGCAGACGCCGATGCTCTCCAGCGGCAACAATATCGGCACCCGGCTGGCGTTTGATACGCAGGGCTACCTCTGGATCGCATTCGGCGATAATTTTGTCAGCAGCGCCGCGCAGGATCTCGATAAGCTGCAGGGCAAACTGCTGCGGCTGAACGCCGATGGCAGCGTGCCGGACGATAATCCGTTTGTGAAAAAGCCCGGCGCGCGGCCAGAGATCTGGGCCTATGGTCTGCGTAATCCGCAGGGACTGGCGCTCAACCCCTGGACCGGCACGATATGGGAAAATGAACATGGCCCGCGCGGTGGTGATGAAGTGAATATCATGAGCCGTGGCAAGAACTACGGCTGGCCGCTGGCGACGTACGGCATTGATTACAGCGGCGATAAAGTGCCGGAATCAAAGGGCACCCATGCTGCAGGCACCGAACAGCCGCTTTATCACTGGAAGGATTCGCCGGCCATCAGCGGCATGGCGTTTTATAACAGCGCGCGTTTTCCGCAGTGGAAGAATTCCGTGTTTATCGGGGCACTGAAAGAGAAAAACCTGATCCGTCTGAGTCTCAACGGCGAAAAAGTGGTGGAAGAGCAGCGCCTGCTGGGCGATCAGAAGGCGCGAATCCGCGATGTGCGGCAGGGACCAGATGGCTGGCTCTATGTGCTGACCGATGAGGCCAATGGCAGGCTGCTGAAAGTGGGATTAGCGCAGGACGCTGGCGCGTCCCGCGGCTAAGGAGCTGGCCTGGCAGACGATTTTATTTGTCAGTCTGGACCTGAGCCGTGCTCACAATCTTCACGTACTCCATGTATGCGCTGGTTGCTGCGCGCGGTCCGTGTCCAGACTGCCCAAAATAATGATGCCTGCCGGGACAGGCGCTGAGTCAGCGTGCCCAGCGATAAACCTGCCAGCCGCGGTTTAGCGCTTCCTGGTGCAACTGTTCATCCGGGTTGATAACGTGGGCATGATCGGCCTGTTGGAGGAGCGGCAGGTCGTTCATGGAGTCGCTGTAAGCCCAGGTGCGGTCAAAGTTCTCCTCCTGCTGCAGCGCTTTCCAGTCACCCAGGCGGGTCACTTTACCCTCTTTATAGGTCATGGTGCCGTAAGTGTTGCCGCTGTAGCGCTCATCCACGATCTCAACGCCAATCGCCAGCGCGCCGCAGGCACCCAGCTTCTCGGCAATTGGCACCACCAGATGTTCGCCACTGGCGGAGATGATCATCACTCTGTCACCGCGTGCCCGGTGCCACTCAATGCGCTCGCGGGCGGCAGGATAAACGCGTGGCATGATGTCGCGATGAATGAAGCGGCGCACCCAGCCTTCAACGGTCAGTGTTGCCATGCCTGCCAGCGGCGAGAGTGTTTTATTCATGTATTCTTCAATCGACAGCGTGCCGGCATAGTACTGGTTCATCAATGCCTGTTCCTGATCAATCAGTTCGCTGGGGGCAAATCCCTGTGATACCAGCCAGCGCAGCCACAGGCTGGTGCTGTCTTCACAAATCAGTGTTTCATCAAGATCAAAAAGGGCTAAGTCCATGGTCGGTCTCCTCGGCTGACTGGCTTTCAGGTTAGCCGATAATTGTGACGGGCTTAACTCTTCTGCGAAAAATCGGAATTTCACGCAGTTTTGAAAGTGACAGACGCGGGGAAAAGCGGCACGCGCGCGGCGCTTATGCCAGGGTTACTCTACTAAACTCTAAAAAACTTTACGATTCGACGGTTTTTTTCGATGCCGGCAACGGTTAGCGTTTGAGTGAGAATTTTCTGCCCCTGGAATTTCGATTTAACAAGGACAATCCGGCCAAGCCCATGACAAACACTCGCTTCACATCTCGCCTGCGGCACCTCGTTGCCACCTTATTACTGATTATCGCCCCCATCAGTGCTTTTGCTGAGCAGGCTCCCGCTGCGCCTGGCATTGATGCTAAAGCGTGGATTCTGATCGACTACGCCAGCGGTAAAGTGTTAACCGAATCCAGTGCCGATCAGCGTCTCGATCCTGCCAGTCTGACCAAGATGATGACCAGCTACGTGGTCGGTCAGGCGATTAAAGCGGGCAAAATCAAACCGGATGACCTGGTTACCGTGGGACAGGATGCCTGGGCGACCGGCAATCCTAAGCTGCGTGGCTCTTCGCTGATGTTCCTCAAGCCGGGCGATCGGATACCGGTTCATGAGCTGAACAAAGGGATTGTGATCCAGTCAGGCAATGACGCCTGTATTGCGCTGGCGGACTATGTGGCGGGCAGTCAGGATTCGTTTATCGGCCTGATGAACAACTATGTGAAGGCGCTGGGACTGCAGAATACCCACTTTATGACGGTGCATGGTCTGGATGCAGAAGGGCAGTACAGTACCGCGCGTGATATGGCGCTGATTGCTCAGGCGCTGATCCGTGATGTGCCTGAAGAGTACGCACTGAATAAAGAGAAAGAGTTCACTTTTAATAAGATTCGCCAGATTAACCGCAACCGCCTGTTGTGGAGCACCAACCTTAAGGTGGATGGTGTCAAAACCGGTCACACCTCCGGCGCGGGCAATAACCTGGTGGCTTCCGCGACCGAAGGCGACATGCGTCTGATCTCGGTGGTGCTCGGCACCGCCAGCGACGCGATTCGTTTCCGCGAAAGTGAAAAGCTGCTGACGTGGGGCTTCCGTTTCTTTGAAACGGTCACGCCGATTAAAGCGGATGCGCCGTTTGCGCAGCAGCGGGTCTGGTTTGGTGACAAAAGTCAGGTGAATCTGGGCGTGGCGAAAGATGCCGCGCTGACCATCCCGAAAGGGCAGATGAAGAACCTGAAGGCGAGTTTTAAACTCACAACGCCACAACTCGAAGCGCCGCTGAAGAAGAATCAGGTGGTCGGCACCATCGACTTCCAGTTAGACGGTAAGACGATTGAGCAGCGTCCGCTGGTGGTGCTGCAGGATGTGCCGGAAGGCGGCTTCTTCAGCCGGATGATTGATTTTGTGATGATGAAGTTCAACGGCTGGTTCGGGAAGTGGCTGTCATAAGTGAGCAGGGACGCTGATGCGTCCCTGAGACAGTTGATTAATGTGTTCCGTAAGCTGTAAGACAGAGCCTGCTCAGGGAACACGGTCAGATCGGAAAGACGCTAAGGCCAGTCCCTGACATGCTCGGCCCGCGCGATTACGCACCTCATCCCTGAGGTGCGCCCGTTACCGGGCCAACGCTTTGCGTTGTTCAAAAACGCGCCCGGCGTTTTTATCCGGGCGGCGGGACGCTTTCCTCCTCTGCCCGTGTTCCCTTCGGGTTAAGCTTATCGATCGCTGTGAGATCCTGACTCAGGCTTATGAGCAGTCCCTTTCTTAATTCTGTGTCAAGCCCTTACGAATCGGTACGGCAAACAATGCCCGATAGAGCGGGTTGATCACCGCCAGCATCCGCTCACCATAGAACTGCCACGCCAGATGCGACGCCAGACAACTTAGCAGACCCACCAGGAACCCACCCAGCATATCCATCGGCCAGTGAACACCCAGGTAAACCCGCGACCAGGCGATGGCGCAACCCGCCACCATCAACACCACACCCGACCAGAGGCGATGCCAGAAAATAAAGGCCAGCGCAAAGGTGAAAATCGTGGTGCCGTGATCGCTGGGATAAGAGTCATCGGCAGCGTGATGCAGGAACTGATAACCGTAGCCAATGGCGAAAGGGCGGGGATGCGGCAGCAGATGGCCCACACACCAGGAGATCGCCAGCGCATAAATCAGCGCCATACCCGTTTTCAGTACCAGTACCCGCTGCGAAGAAACCTGATCGCGCGGTCCCCAGAGCCACATCGCGACGATTAACAGTGGCACGATGGCGATCAAATCTCTGGCAATAAAGGTCGCCAGCTGCAGCAACCAGGCGGGTGACGCCGGTGTGGCATTGATGGCAGTAAACAATGCGTGGTTCAGCTCTTCCATTTCGGGATAAATTCCTCAGCAGACAGGCCGGTCATCAGCTTCAGGCAACATCCGGTCACCCAGGCACGATAACAGCGGCAAATAAACGTTCAGCGACAGCGCGCCCGACCAATCAATCAGCACAATTTGCTAATTTAACAGAGCGCTATCCTGCTTTTTGCCGGGCAGTTCGTCTACGGAAAGGCTCTTAATTTCATAATGAGTTGCACAACTGTTTAAGTTTTATGACGGTTTGAGAAGTGATTTCAGTGTGGAAGCGCGGGATCGGACGAAAAAAAGGCATAAAAAAACCCGCCGGGAAAAAGACCAGCGGGCTCCACAATTTGGGGATTTCAAAGAAAAGCAGTGGCACTTATTATGACTATCGCTTAACAATAAAGTTCTGGACGTCAGCAAAAAAATTTTATAGGGGCAGTATTGGCCAGATAATCACAATCAGCGTCCCCGCCAGTGTCAGTAATACGTTGGCGATCGCATAAGTTCCGGCATAGCCCAGCGCGGGAATATTACTGCGTGCCGTATCGCTGATGATCTCCATGGCCGGTGCGCAGGTTCGCGCGCCCATGATGGCTCCAAACAGCAGGGCGCGGTTCATCCGCAACACATAGGCACCAAACAGATAGCAGATGATCACCGGAATCAGGCTCACCAGCAGACCGCACAGCAGCATCAGCGCACCATCGCTGCTCAGCCCGTGATTAATCCCGCTGCCGGCACTTAATCCTACGCCCGCCATAAACACCATCAGGCCAAACTCTTTGACCATGGTAAGCGCGCCCTGCGGAATATAACCAAAGGTCGGATGGTTGGCGCGCAGGAAGCCGAGCATGATACCGGCGAACAGCAGACCCGCTGCGTTGCCAATACCAAAACTGAAATTGCTGAACTGAAACGTAATCAGACCAATCATCAGACCCACGATAAAGAATGCGCAGAAGGCCAGGAGATCGGTCATCTGACTGTGAATCGCGATAAAGCCGATGCGATCTGCCACGCTTTTCACCCGTCGCGCCTCGCCGCTGACCTGCAGCACATCACCTTTGTTGAGCATGATGCTGTCGTCGATCGGCATCTCAATCTGACTGCGTATTACCCGGTTGAGGAAGCAGCCGTGATCGGTAAGGTTTAACTTGCTGAGGCGTTTGTTCACTGCGTTGTGGTTCTTCACCACGATCTCTTCGGTGACGATGCGCATATCCAGCAGATCGCGGTCAAACACCTCTTTGCCGTTACGGAAACTGGGGTCGAGCCGGGCATGTGCATCGGGATAGCCCACGAGCGAGATATCATCACCAAGCTGCAGCACCGCATCCCCATCGGGACTGGCGAGAATACCGTTGCGGCGGATACGCTCAATGTAACAACCTGTCTGACGATAGATACCCAGCTCGCGCAGGTTTTTGCCGCCGCTCCACGCCACCAGTTCCGGACCCACGCGATAGGCGCGGATCACCGGCAGAAAGACTTTACGCTGGCTGTCGGCATCCAGTCCGCGTTCCCGCGCAATCTGCTGCGCACAGGTCGGCAGATCCTGATGTTGCAGACGGGGCAGGTAGCGTGCCCCGAAAATCAGACTGACCAGGCCGATCAGATAGGTCACAGCGTAACCGAGGCTCAGCTGATCCTGCATCAATCCAAGCTGCTTTGGATCGCTGATGCTTTGCCGCAGGGTATCGCCTGCGCCGACCAGCACCGGCGTTGAGGTCATCGACCCGGCCAGCATGCCGGCGGTGAGCCCAATATCCCAGCCAAAGAGTTTACCCAGCCCCAGTGCCAGCAACAGCGCGCTGACCACCATGACGATGGCGAGCATGAAATAGTTTTTGCCGTCGCGAAAGAAAATAGAAAAAAAGTTGGGACCCGCTTCAACACCAACACAAAAAATAAACAGCATAAAGCCCAGACTCAACGCATCGGTATTGATCGCGAAGTGCTGCTGCCCTAATAAGAGCGAAACCACTAATACGCCAATCGA
This sequence comes from Pantoea vagans, assembly GCF_004792415.1. Lineage (NCBI taxonomy): Bacteria > Pseudomonadati > Pseudomonadota > Gammaproteobacteria > Enterobacterales > Erwiniaceae > Pantoea > Pantoea vagans. The sequence goes on along the minus strand of NZ_CP038853.1, from coordinate 2,753,849 downwards.
ATTTCCCAGCTGAACCGAGCCAAGACGCAACTTGCCCAGACAGAGGCCGAGCGCCAAAACGACAAATAATAACAAAATGTCATTTCCGCTTAACAATCCTGCGACGTTAATATTCACTGTTTAACTTCTTGTTTACGTGTAACCTGTTGAAGAGTGGCCTGTTTTTCGCTATCGTGATCAGGCCGTTGAGGTTCTGTTGTATCAACACTGCAAATGGAACCGTTATCGCGGCGCTATTCTAATCACAAATATCTTATACAGCTATTAGCTGTTTTCATTCGTTGCCACAACGAACTGTTTCTTTTTATTTCCACCAGAACGCATCAGGGATATCAGCAGGTTATTGTCGGGGTTACTTTTAATCAGTGGGGTGGTATGCCGCAGCGTTCTTATCTCTGGACTACCCGCCTGTGCGGCGTGGTGTTGTACAGTCTGGTGTTTGTTTTTACCTGTCATTTCTGGCAGGTCGGTCCCGGCCCGCTTCGTGGTCAGCCCGAATTACTGCTCTTTATGTTACCTGGCATTGTGATGGCGTTGATGCAGGTGGAAAGCCCGTTAAAAAGCACGCTGCTGATGGGGCTCTGGGGAACGTTGCTGGCAGCACTGCTGCTCAATAACAGCCTGTTTATTCACAGCAGCGGACTGTTTGCCATCGCGTGGAGTCTCAGCGCGCTGTTCTGGGCTGGCTGCGGGGCGTTGCTGGTACGGTTAATGCAGATTGTGATGGCGTCACTCAACTAACACGGTGCCCGATGGCTGACGTCAGCCAGAAAGCAAAAAGGCGAGACAGGAAAATCCTGCCTCGCCTTTTTCATTCCGGTTATCTGCGCTTACGCGACAAATCCCAGATTCTCTTTGGTCCAGGCCGCAAACTCGGTGTAACCACCGATATGTTTTTCGTCCACGAAAATCTGCGGTACGGTGCTGACCGGTTTACCGGCGCTGGCTTCCAGATCGGCTTTAGTAATGCCTTCTGCATTAATATCAACATACTGATAGCTAAAGTCATCGCGCTCCGCGGTCAGTTTGTCGGCCAGTTCATGGGCACGGACACAGTAGGGACAACCCGGACGACCAAAAATAACAGCAATCATTGAGAACTCCTTGCAGCGACGATTATGTGATGTGTATCACATAATCAAACAGAGAATGGCAACCATCATGCCCGCTCGTATCGCTTAAGGAAAGCAGGATTTGCCTGTTAGTCTGATGCCCGCACGCTATTGCCGCCGTTCAGGAAGCGTCTGAAACAAGGGCTTTTTCAAGACGGCAGCCCGTGTAACCCGCGCAATTTTTGGGTTGTTGACCATAATTGACGCTCAGTAAGCCGTAAAGGCAGGAGGATGTGATGCAGAGTGTGGCCAGATTACCCCGGTTTATCGTGGTGCTGGAAGCGGCTGGAGGCCTGTTAATTCTGGGTGCGCTGCTGCTGATTAACCACTGGCTGCCGCTGCCAGATAAGGCTGATGCCAGAACGCTGGCTACCGTGCTGTTCATCGCTGGCGTGGTGCTGATGCTGCCTGCTGCCTGGCTATTGATGTGGCGCACCGCGAAAGCTATCGCGCCACAGCTGTTCAATCAGATTGATAAAAAAAGATAATGTTGCTGGAGACTTTATGACACCGACCATTGATTTACTGTGCAGCCACCGTTCAATCCGCGCCTTTACTGACCAGCCGGTCAGCGAAGCCCAGCGTGAAGCGATTATTAATGCGGCGCAATCGGCGTCCACATCCAGCTTTTTACAGTGCTCTTCTATTATCCGTATCACCGACAAAGCGCTGCGTGACAAGCTGGTGACGCTGACCGGCGGACAGACGTGGGTCGCAGATGCACCTGAGTTCTGGGTTTTCTGCGCGGACTTTAACCGCCACCTGCAGATTTGCCCGGATGCGCAGCTGGGCCGTGCCGAGCAGTTGCTGCTGGGCTGCGTCGACACCGCCCTGATGGGACAGAACGCGATGGTCGCAGCAGAGTCGCTGGATCTGGGGGGGGTCTTTATCGGCGGGATCCGTAACAGCATCGCGGAAGTGACCGAACTGCTTGGCCTGCCAAAATTTGTGCTGCCGCTGTTTGGTTTCTGTCTGGGGTATCCGGAATCAAAGCCGGACGTCAAACCGCGTATGCCGCATGCGATGCTGGTGCATGAGAACCGCTATCAGCCTCTGGATCCGGCAGTGCTGGCGGAATATGACAGCCGCACAGAACTCTACTATCAGCAGCGCGACAGCAACCAGCGCAGCGAAACCTGGAGCGAGCTGATCCAGCGGCTGATCATTAAAGAGACGCGTCCGTTTATGCTCGATTATCTGCATCAGCAGGGCTGGGCCACGCGTTAATCCACAAAGGGAGAGCTGCGATGAAGATAGCCATTCTGTCGCGCGATGAGACGCTCTACTCCAGCCGACGATTGCGTGACGAGGCCGCCGCTCGCGGCCACGTGGTACAAATCATCGATCCGCTCTCCTGCTATATGAATATCAATCCCGCCTCACCGGCGGTTCACTATTGTGGTGAACCGCTGGGCCATTTCGATGCCGCTATCCCGCGCATCGGCAACGCCATTACCTTTTATGGCACGGCAGTGCTGCGACAGTTTGAGATGTGCGGCAGCTATCCGCTGAATGAGTCCGCCGCTATTACCCGCACCCGGGATAAATTGCGCTCGCTGCAGCTGCTGGCACGTGAAGGCATCGACATGCCAGTCACCGGCTTTGCCTCGTCGCCCGATGACACTGACGATCTGATCGCCATGGTCGGCGGCGCGCCGCTGGTGGTTAAGCTGGTAGAAGGGACGCAGGGCATTGGCGTGGTGCTGGCGGAAACGCGTCAGGCGGCAGAGAGCGTTATCGATGCTTTTCGCGGCCTGAACGCCCATATCCTGGTGCAGGAGTTCATTAAAGAAGCGCAGGGTCGTGATATTCGCTGTCTGGTAATTGGTCATGAGGTGGTGGCTGCGATTGAGCGGGTAGCGAAAGAGGGCGATTTCCGCTCTAATCTGCATCGCGGCGGTAAAGCGTATCCGGTAGCGATCACGCCACAGGAGCGGCAGATCGCCGTGAAAGCAGCGGCCACGCTCGGTCTGGAAGTCGCCGGTGTCGATATTCTGCGTGCCCATCGCGGTCCGCTGGTGATGGAAGTGAACGCCTCGCCCGGGCTGGAAGGCATCGAAACCAGCAGCGGCCTTAACATTGCCGCGCTGATGATTCAGCGAATTGAGCAGCAGGCCATCCCCGGGCTCCGTCCTAAAACCGCTGGCTGACACGCGCTTTTCAGCAGTTTTCATGGCATCGCCGCGCATTTTTCCGTAAGCTAAGTCGCCTGTTTATCACCCCACTGGGATTTTACGATGGATTCTCTTGTCGTTCCGGATATCGACCTGCTGCGTCGCTGGCTGGATCAGCAAAATATCACCTGGTTCGAATGCGATGCCTGTCAGGCACTTCATCTGCCGCACATGCAAAACTTTGATGGGGTGTTTGACGCCAAAATCGATCTGGTCGACAACGTCATTCTGTTTTCGGCGCTGGCTGAAGTGAAGCCGACGGCGCTGATTCCGCTGGTCGGCGATCTGTCGCAAATCAATGCCAGTTCACTGACGGTGAAAGCCTTTATCGACATTCAGGATGATAATCTGCCGAAGCTCATTGTCTGTCAGTCAATGACCACCACCGCCGGATTAACCTTTGGTCAGTTCTCACAATTTATGAAACAGAGTGAAGAGCAAATCTCCATGGTGATCCTGGAGGCCTTTGCCAATAATCTGCTGATTGTGGGTGAAGAAGAAGAGCACGTTCCGGTGACCAGCGTTCATTCTGTGCTGCACTAAGCCCGATAGGGTCGCCCACTAAGCCGTCCCTGAGACGGCTTTTTTATGCCCTGCATCTGCCAACCTGATAATTTTTTATTCTGCATTTTGCCCTTTACCGCCAGATATTTGTCGTGGTTTATGCCATGAAAGCCGAACCTCATAGCTCAGACATGCATAAAATATCGCTTTCAGGCGTTTTTTACGCTGGGGTCTGGTGAAGCCTGACCGGGGGGGCTATGCTTGCGGGGCTGTAACAGACGTGTAACTGCGTCCCAGCTATAGGATTTTGCTATTAAACTCCCGCTGAATAATGATTCATTGTGTCACTGACGTCTTGTACAGAACGCAATGCAGGGATCTCAGGTTTGCAGCGTTGAAATGACCCGCTCAGGAGGATGGAAAAATATGTTCAACTCACGTCAGAAATGGCTGTCAGCTGTAGTAGCTGCTGCGCTGATGGCCGCGTCGGCCAGCAGTATGGCGGAAGATAAAACGCTGCACGTCTATAACTGGTCCGATTATATTTCGCCAGATACCGTGCCGAACTTTGAAAAGCAGTCCGGCATTAAAGTGGTCTACGATGTGTTTGACTCCAACGAAGTGCTGGAAGGCAAACTGATGGCGGGCAGCACCGGCTACGATGTCGTGGTGCCATCTTCCAGCTTCCTGGCGCGTCAGCTGCAGTCCGGCGTATTCCAGCCACTGGATAAGAGCAAACTGCCGAACTACAAAAACCTCGATCCGGCGCTGATGGAAAAAGTGGCGCAGCACGATCCGGGTAACAAATATGCCATTCCTTATCTGTGGGGCACCACCGGTATCGGTTACAACATCGACAAGGTTAAAGCCGCACTGGGCGCCGATGCGCCGGTCAACAGCTGGGATCTGGTGCTGAAGCCGGAAAATCTGGAGAAGCTGAAAAGCTGTGGCGTCTCCTTCCTGGATGCACCGGAAGAGATCTTCGCCACCGTGCTCAACTATCTGGGCAAAGATCCGAATACCTCGGATGCTAAAGAGTATTCCGGCGCAGCGACCGACCTGCTGCTGAAACTGCGTCCGAATATCCGCTACTTCCATTCGTCGCAGTACATCAACGATCTGGCTAACGGCAACATCTGCGTCGCCATCGGCTGGTCGGGCGATATTCTGCAGGCGAAAAACCGTGCCGATGCGGCGAAAAACGGCGTGCATCTGGGCTACAGCGTGCCGAAAGAGGGAGCTCTGGCCTTCTTCGATATGATGGCGATCCCGAAAGATGCCAAAAACCTCGACGGTGCCTACGCCTGGCTTAACTACATCATGGATCCGAAAGTGATCGCCGATGTCTCCAACAAAATGAACTACGCCAACGGCAACAAAGCGTCGCTGCCGCTGATCAATGCCGATGTCCGCAACAACCCGGGTATCTTCCCGACGCCAGAAGCGATGTCGAAATTGTTCGTGCTGAAAGTCCAGGATCCGAAACTGGATCGTGTGCGTACGCGCGCATGGACTAAAGTAAAAAGTGGTAAGTAGTTCGTCCCTAACGGATTGACCTGTCACGCATCAGCAACAGAGGCGCAACCCCGGCCTCTGTTGTGCCATTTTTAGCGGCGGATTTTGCCGCCATGTTCCGCCTGGCTCCGGAGAGAACCCTTTGTGAACGATGCCATTCCCCGCCCTCAACATAAAACCGCAAAGGCTTTAACGCCGCTGCTGGAAATTCGCAATCTGACCAAATCCTTTGACGGCCAGCACGCCGTGGATGATGTTAGTCTGACCATTTATAAAGGTGAAATCTTCGCTCTGCTGGGCGCATCGGGCTGTGGCAAATCCACGCTGCTGCGTATGCTGGCCGGTTTTGAGCCGCCCACCAGCGGCCAGATTGTGCTGGATGGACAGGATCTGTCGCACGTTGCTCCCTATCAGCGTCCGATCAACATGATGTTCCAGTCTTACGCGCTGTTTCCGCACATGACGGTGGAGCAGAACATCGCCTTTGGTCTGAAGCAGGATCGGCTGCCGAAAGGGGAGATCACCAGCCGCGTCGCCGAAATGCTGGCGCTGGTGCATATGCAGGAGTTTGCGAAACGCAAACCGCATCAGCTTTCTGGTGGTCAGCGTCAGCGCGTGGCGCTGGCCCGCAGCCTGGCGAAACGGCCCAAACTGCTGCTGCTTGATGAGCCGATGGGCGCGCTGGATAAGAAGCTGCGCGACAGGATGCAGCTGGAAGTGGTCGATATTCTGGAGCGTGTGGGCGCGACCTGCGTGATGGTAACGCACGACCAGGAAGAGGCGATGACCATGGCGGGCCGTATCGCGATTATGAATCGCGGTAAGTTCGTGCAGATTGGCGAGCCGGAGGAGATTTACGAGCATCCGACCAGCCGCTACAGCGCCGAATTTATCGGGTCGGTTAACGTCTTCGAAGGCTTACTGCGTGAACGTCAGGCAGATGGCCTGGTGATCGACAGTCCCGGCCTGATGCATCCGCTGAAAGTCGATTCCGATGTTTCGGTAGTGGATAACGTGCCGGTGCATGTCGCGCTGCGCCCGGAAAAAGTGATGCTGTGCGATGAAGTACCCGCCGATGGCTGTAACTTTGCGGTGGGCGAAGTGGTTCACATCGCCTATCTCGGCGACCTCTCGATTTTCCATGTCCGTCTGCATAGCGGGCAGATGATCAGCGCACAGTTGCAAAACGCGCATCGCTACCGCAAAGGGTTGCCGACCTGGGGTGATGAAGTCCGCCTCTGCTGGGAAAGCGACAGCTGCGTGGTGTTGACGGTTTAAGGAGCGGCTATGAGCCAGATTTTCCAACGCGCTAAAGCGCCCGCCCGCCTGGTCGGCACGCCGCTGCAACGCTGGGCCACGCGGGTAAAAATGCAGCATGGCCGCAAGCTGGTGATCGCACTGCCTTATGTCTGGCTGGTGCTGTTATTCCTGCTGCCGTTTCTGACGGTGCTGAAGATCAGCTTCGCGGACATTGCGCGAGCGATTCCCCCTTACACCGAGCTGGTGAGCTGGGCCGACGACCAGTTCAGCATCGTGCTCAACTTTGGCAACTACCTGACCCTGACCGACGATCCGCTCTACATCGACGCCTATCTGCAGTCGCTGAAAGTGGCGGCGATCTCCACGGTAATCTGTCTGCTGATTGGCTATCCGCTTGCCTGGGCCGTGGCACACAGCAAACCCTCGATGCGCACCATTCTGCTGCTGCTGGTGATCCTGCCGTCGTGGACCTCGTTTCTGGTGCGCGTCTACGCCTGGATGGGCCTGCTGAACAACAACGGTATTCTGAACCGCTTCCTGCTGTGGCTGGGCGTGATCGACCATCCGCTGGTGATCCTTTACACCAACACCGCGGTCTATATCGGTATCGTCTACTGCTATCTGCCGTTTATGGTGCTGCCAATCTACACCGCGCTGACCCGTATCGACTACTCGCTGGTGGAAGCCTCACTGGATTTGGGGGCGCGTCCGCTGAAGACCTTTTTCAGCGTGATTGTGCCGCTGACCAAAGGCGGCATTATCGCCGGGTCGATGCTGGTGTTTATCCCGGCGGTGGGGGAGTACGTGATCCCTGAACTGCTGGGTGGCCCGGACAGCATCATGATCGGTCGTATCCTGTGGCAGGAGTTCTTCAATAACCGCGACTGGCCGGTGGCCTCCGCGCTGGCGGTGATTATTCTGCTGATCCTGATTCTGCCGATCATCTGGTTCCATAAGCATCAAAACCGTGAAATGGGAGAGAAGGCATGAATAATTTGCCAACCATCCGCTCGCCCTGGCGAACCGGCATTCTGGTCTGCTGCTTCCTGTTCCTCTATGCGCCGATGCTGCTGCTGGTGGTTTACTCCTTCAACAGCTCACCGCTGGTAACGGTGTGGGACAGCTTCTCATTCCACTGGTACAAAGTGCTGTTTGAGGACAGCGCGATGATTGACGCGGTGCTGCTGAGTCTGAGCATTGCCGGGCTGTCGGCCACCATGGCGGTGGTGCTGGGTACGCTGGCGGCGGTGATCATCGTGCGCTTTGGTCGCTTCCGCGGGCACAACGGTTTTGCTTTTATGCTGACGGCGCCGCTGGTGATGCCCGATGTGATCACCGGCCTGTCGCTGCTGCTGCTATTTGTGGCCATGGGCAACGCTTTTGGCTGGCCGAGTGAGCGCGGTATGCTGACCATCTGGCTGGCGCACGTCACCTTCTGTACCGCCTATGTGGCGGTGGTGATTAACTCGCGTCTGCGTGAACTGGACCGCTCAATCGAAGAGGCGGCGATGGATTTAGGTGCGACGCCGCTGAAGGTCTTCTTCGTCATTACCGTGCCGATGATTGCGCCGGCGATTGTGACCGGCTGGCTGCTGGCATTTACCCTGTCACTCGACGATCTGGTAATCGCCAGCTTTGTGACCGGTCCGGGCGCCACCACGCTGCCGATGGCGATCTTCGCTACCGTACGCCGCGGCGTGAACCCGGAAATCAATGCGCTGGCTTCCCTGATCCTGTTTGTGGTTGGTTTAGTCGGTTTTATCGCCTGGCGATTCATGGCGCACGAAGAAAAACAGCGTTTAAGCGATATTCAGAAAGCTAAACGTGGCTGAAATCCGTAACCTTTGCCACTATATGAACGGGCCGGTTTAACCGGCCCGTTTTTCGATCAGGTGGAGTCAGGGACTATGTCAGAAATCTTCAAAAGCAGTGCAACGCTTTCAGACGCACCGGTTCCGGTGACGGTCGCGGGCATTGCCATTATTGCGACCCGCTGCCTGAGCGTACTGATGCTGGCCAATGAGCTGGGTTACAGTGAAATCGCCAACTTTGTTCATCGCAGCGCTCAGTCCTGGGACTCGACGCTTATCTTTATCGCCAGCCAGCTGATCTTCCTGTTCGAACTGCGCTGCGCCTTTACCCTGATGCGCGGCAGTAACCGTGGCCGCTGGGGCTATGTAGCCACGCAGGGGGTTGTGCTGATCTATATGCTGTTTGCCTCGCTGGGCGGGATTTACCCCGAGATTTTCAGCATTGATGGCGACAACAACGTCCAGATTATCCACCACACCCTGTCGCAGAAAATCCCCGATCTGGTCGTGCTGATGCTGCTGTTTCTGCCTGCCAGCAGCCGCGCTTTTTTCAGAAAGCGGTGATACAATCGCGCTCCGCCCGACCCCATCGTTAAGGCTTTACCATGCACTGCGCGCTTTATGACGCTAACCGTTGCCGCTCCTGTCAGTGGCTGGAAAAACCCTATCCCACTCAGCTGAACGACAAACAGTCGATGCTGGAACAGCTACTGGCTGAGCAGCCGGTTGCGGCCTGGTTACCGCCGGTAACTTCAGCGCAGCAGGCATTTCGTAACAAAGCCAAAATGGTGGTCAGCGGTAGTGTGGAGCGTCCGGTGCTGGGTCTTGTTCACCGTGATGGTGAGCCTGTCGATCTCTGCAACTGCCCGCTCTATCCCGCCAGCTTCCAGCCGGTGTTTGCAGCGCTTAAGCCTTTTATCGCCCGCGCCGGGCTGACGCCCTACAACGTGGCGCGCAAACGTGGTGAACTGAAATTCCTGCTGATTACCGAAAGCCAGCAGGGCGGCATCATGCTGCGCTTTGTCCTGCGCTCAACCGCCAAACTGGAACAGCTGCGCGCGGCATTGCCGTGGCTGCAACAGCAATTGCCGCAGCTGGCGGTGATTTCGGCCAACATTCAGCCGGTGCACATGGCGATTCTGGAGGGCGAAGAGGAGATTGCGCTCACGCCCGATCAGTCGCTGGCTGAGAACTTCAATGGCGTGCCGCTGTGGATCCGCCCGCAGAGCTTCTTTCAGACCAACCCGCAGGTTGCCAGCGCGCTCTATGCCACTGCGCGCGACTGGGTGCGTGCGCTGCCGGTTAACAGCATGTGGGATCTCTTCTGCGGCGTAGGCGGTTTTGGCCTGCACTGCGCGACACCGGAAATGGAACTGACCGGCATCGAGATTAGCGCTGAGGCGATTAAATGCGCCCGACGTTCTGCTGAGATGCTGGGACTGGAAAAAGTGCAGTTTGCGGCGCTGGATTCGACGGCGTTTGCCACCGGACGCGACGCGGTGCCGCAGTTGGTGCTGGTGAATCCGCCACGCCGTGGGATGGGTGAGGCGCTGTGTGTCTATCTCAGCCAGATGGCCCCGGATTATCTGCTCTATTCAAGCTGTAATCCGCAGACCATGGCGCAGGATATTGCCCGGCTGAATGACTATGAGGTCACGAAGGTGCAGCTGTTCGATATGTTCCCGCACACCGCGCATTTTGAAGTGCTGACGCTGTTAACCCGCCGTCAGCACTAAGTCCGGAGCTTCAGCCGGTCATTACTCCGGGAACCATTTCTGATTAATCTGCTGCCAGCTGCCGTTAGCTTTCAGTTCGGTCAGCGCCTGATTGAACCGATCGCGCAGCGCCGTATTGCCTTTACGCACGGCAATGCCGAGGCCGGTACCAAAGTAGTCTGCATCCGTGACATGTTCACCGATCGTGGCGAGATCCGGATTGGCCTTTAGCCACTGATTCACTACCGCGCTGTCGCCAAACACGCCATCCAGCCGGCCACTCTTCATATCCAGAATCGCATTCTGATAGCTGTCATACGCCACCACTTTCACTTCCGGATGCTTATCCTGCAGGTACTTCTGGTGGGTGGTGCCGTTTTCAACGCCGATGCGCTTTTCTTTCAAATCACCGAAGCTGCTGAACCGGCCTTTCGGCACGATCACGATGGCAGAATTAGCGTAATAAGGCTGGGTAAAATCGACCTGCTTGCTGCGCTCCGTGGTGATATCCATACCGGAAATCACGGCGTCATAGCGACGGAACTTCAGTGACGGGATCAGGCTGTCGAAGGCATTGTTAGTGAAGGTACACTCCGCTTTCATCTGCTGGCACAGCGCTTTAGCCAGATCGATATCAAATCCGACAAGGTTATTTTCTTTGTCCAGAGATTCAAAGGGCGGATAGGTTGCTGAAGCAGCGAAGCGAATCGTTTCCGCGGCCTGGGCGGTCACCGCCAGCGAAGCCAGCGCAGCAGCGATAATCCATTTTTTCATTTTATGATTCCTGTGATGTGGTCAGCCAGAGAAGGCGATACCCTGCCATAAAATGAATTTTTATGCAATTAGTGTGATTTTTCAGGCGAAAAGGGCGAGGGGCTCGCCCGGTATTCAGTTACGTCGTTCAAAGGCCAGGGCGCGTTTTTCGATCAGGCGCATCATCAGCGTCAGCAAACCGTTAACGCAGAGATAAATCAGACCCGCCGCGGCATAGACCGTGATGTCGTAGGTGCGACCATAGAGTAGCTGGCCGTGGCCCATGACTTCCATCAGGGTGATGGTGTAGGCCAGCGAGGTGCCTTTAAACACCAGCACCACTTCATTGGAGTAGGAGGAGAGGGCGCGTTTAAATGCATAAGGCAGCAGAATGCGCAGGGTGTCTTTGCGGCTCATGCCGAGTGCCGCGCACGACTGCCACTGTCCGGAAGGAATCGCCCGGACCGCACCGTAAAACAGCTGCGTGGTGTAAGCCGCACTGTTCAGCGATAGTGCCAGCATCGCGCACAGCCACGGCTGCGACAGTAAATGCCACAGCCAGGGGATCTGCTGGATCGAGGGGAACTGTCCCGGACCGTAGTAGATCAGGAAGATCTGCACCAGCAGCGGCGTACCGGTAAACAGCGTGATAAATCCTTTTACCAGCGGATTCAGCACCGGCGTCTTCAGCGACAGTACCACGGTGAAGAGCAGCGCGAGCAGCAGTGCTACCACCAGCGAGGCCACCGTCAGCGTCAGGCTGGTGTGCAGCCCTTTCATGAGTTCGGGCAGATAGGCCAGCATTAGCTGTTCCCCCGTTCAAAGCGGGTGGTGCGCAGTTCGATGCGGCGTAACACCGCCTGGCTGAACAGCGTAATCACTAAGTAGATCGCGGCCGCCACTAGGAACCAGGTAAACGGCTCCTGCGTGCGGGTGGCGATACTTTTGGTTTGCAGCATCAGGTCATTGACGCTGATTAGCGAGACCAGTGCGGTATCTTTTAGCAGTACCAGCCACTGATTACCCAGACCGGGCAGGGCATGACGCCACATCTGCGGCATAATCAGCCGGAGAAAAATGGCCGACTTTTTCATGCCCAGCGCCTGTCCCGACTCCCACTGACCGACCGGCACCGCTTTGAGTGCCCCGCGCAGCGTCTGTGAGGCGTAGGCGGCATAGAGCATCGCCAGCGCAATCACACCGCAGAGGAACGGACTAACATCGAAATTCTCAATCTGCATCTGAACCGGCAGCGTAAACAGCCCGAAGTTCAGCGTGAAACCGTCAGAGAGGGTGAGCAGCAGCTGTGAGGCGCCAAAATAGATAAACAGCACCACCAGAATTTCCGGCAGGCCACGGATCAGTGTTACCAGACCGGTGCCAATCCACGCCAGCGGTCTCAGGCGCAGTGACTCCCAGCCAGCGAATATCATCGCCAGCACCAGGCCCGCGATGAGAGCACAAACAGCAAGGCCGACGGTCATCCCGGCGGCGCTTGCGAGGGTCATCATTTCATTCATCAGAGATTACTGCTGGAACCATTTGCTGTAGATGGTTTTGTACGTGCCATCTGCTTTGATCTTATCCAGCGCGCCATTGAATTTAGTCTGCAGATCGGTGTTACCAGTGCGTACCGCAATGCCCAGGCCAGTACCAAAGTAGGCTTTATCCGTCACTTTGTCGCCGACGGCAGCCAGCGCAGCATTCTGCTTCAGCCACTCGTTAACCACGGCGGTGTCACCGAAGACAGCATCAATACGGCCGTTTTTCAGATCCAGCACCGCGTTCTGATAGCTGTCGTAAGGCACGATGGTGATGTCGCTGTGTTTATCCGTCAGGTATTTCTGGTGAGTGGTGCCGTTCTGAACGCCAACCCGCTTGCCTTTCAGCGCTTCAACACTGGCAACTTTGCCTTTCTGAGCAACAAACAGCGCCGAGTTGTCGTAGTAAGGCTTGGTGAACAGGACCTGTTTCTCACGATCCGGCGTGATATCCATGCCCGCCATCACCGCATCAAAGCGACTGAACTTCAGGCTTGGGATCAGGCTGTCGAACGCCTGGTTAGTGAAGGTGCAGGTTGCGTCGATCTCTTTACACAGCGCGTTAGCCAGATCGACATCAAAGCCCTGAATCTTGTTATCGGCATCCACAAACTCAAAAGGAGGATAAGAGGCTTCGGTCGCAAAACGAATCGTCTGTGCCGCGGTAGCACTCAGGCTAAAACCGGCAAGCAGTGCAGCAAGTACCATTTTTTTCATTTTTAGCATCCTGACTTAGTGCGAAAGATAGTGAGCAAACGCCTCGGTTTGCGGCTGTGTAAAGCGGCTGGCATCGCCCTGTTCCACAATGTGACCGTTCTCCATGTAAACAACGCGGCTGGCCGTTTTACGTGCCACTTCCACTTCATGGGTCACAATCACCTGAGTAATGCGGGTCTGCGCCAGTTCGCGAATGATACTGACAATCTGTGCGGTAATTTCAGGGTCCAGCGCGGCCGTCGGCTCATCGAACAGCAGCACCTGCGGCTCCATCATCAGCGCGCGGGCAATGGCCACACGCTGCTGCTGACCCCCGGAGAGGTGCAGCGGAAAGCGATCGCTATAGGGCGTCAGCCGCAGCCGGTCAAGCAGCTTATCGGCGCGAGCGCGGGCGTCGCTTTTACTGAGGCCCAGAACACGGCAGGGTGCTTCGATCAGATTCTGCAGCACGGTCAGATGTGGCCAGAGATTATATTGTTGGAACACCATGCCGACGTTCTGACGCAGTTCGCGAATCGCAGCATCAGACGGTTTCTGCGTGAAGTCGAACTGATTGCCGGCAATCTGCAACTGACCTGAACGTGGCTGCTCCAGCAGATTAAGTACCCGCAGCAGCGAACTTTTGCCCGCACCGCTGGGCCCCAGCAGCACCAGAGTCTCGCCTTGCGGACACTCAAGGTTGATGTCAAACAGCGCCTGATGAGCACCGTAGAAGCAGTTTATTGCGTTTAGTTGAATACTCATGCGCCAGATTTGAATAGCTATTAGTGTCGCGGATTTTAACGTCACCAGAATAGTTATGCAATTAAGGTGGGTTAAAATTTGTAAAACAGCAGGTAAACAGCAAAAGCTTAGCACAATATCATGCGCTGTCTGGCTACAACCAAAGGCCGCAGGGCGGGCAGCGGCAATAAAAAAAGCGCAGTCACCTGCGGTGGCTGCGCTTCTCATAACCGTTAAATCTTAATTATTTTTTTGATTTTTCAAGCATCTGGCTCAGGCTGCCACCCTCGGCATGTGCAGGGTTCGCCATGTAGCGCACGTCGTCAACGACCCAGCAGGTGCCCTGATGGATCATCAGCACTTCATCCTGCCACTGTTTGCCGTCGCGGCTCAGATCGACCCGCAGCGGAATGTTGCGTGCATCACGGTTCGGGATGGTGGAGGCATCGGCGACGCTGGCAGCCGTCGGACCCTGTGACAGGCTGGAGAAGAGATCGCCATTGCGCCACTGTGAGCCAGCATTGCTGCCGCTGGCCGCCTGCAGGGAGTGATAAAGCGCATCACTCAGGTAAGGGCGATATTTTGCCAGCGTGTTGCTGTCGGGCAGGCCCTGCGTGGGCTGTTCGACACGCAGGTCATAAAACTTCTGGGCTACCTGGTCAGGACCGCCTTCAATGCAGGGAGCGGTTCGCGGGCCATTATCCTTAATGACTGGCTCAACGGTGGTACAGGCGCTGAGCAGCAGGGCCGCCGGGATCATTAGCGCAAACGCGTTGTTTCTCATCTCGATTTCCTTATGGTTCTCTGGCAAGGTGCCCTTTTTAGCATAGAGTATAGCCGTGCTTTTTAGTCGAAAGAGCCTTAGCCCGATTTTCAACAAGGAGAATGCGATGAAATTTTCAACAACCCCAACGCTGGAAGGTCACAGCATCAGTGAATATTGCGGCGTGGTTACCGGAGAGGCGATTCTGGGGGCCAACATCTTCCGTGATTTTTTCGCGGGTATCCGTGATGTAGTCGGTGGCCGTTCCGGCGCGTATGAGAAAGAACTGCGTAAAGCGCGGGAGATCGCGTTTGAAGAGCTGGAAGAGCAGGCAAAATCACTGGGTGCCAACGCGGTGGTCGGTATCGACATTGATTACGAAACGGTCGGCAAAGATGGCAGCATGCTGATGGTCAGCGTCAGCGGTACGGCGGTGATCATTCGTTGAAACGCGGGCTGTGGCTGATACTGGCGCTGCTGCTGGCGGGCTGTCACTCCGGGATGGAATCCCGTGACGGCTACTGGGCCGATCTGCGGTATCCGGCGCAGGGCGCGCGACCGCGGGTGAAGGTGATTGTGGTCCACTACACCGCCGAAGATTTTTCTTCGTCGCTGGCGACGCTCACCGATCGGGAAGTCAGCGCCCACTATCTGATTCCCCGCCAGCCGCCACAGCGCGCCGGTAAAGGCGTTATCTGGCAACTGGTGCCGGAGCAGCAGCTTGCCTGGCATGCCGGGCCCAGCTTCTGGCGTGGAGCCACCCGCATCAATGACACCTCGATTGGCATTGAGCTGGTGAACCGGGGTTATCGTCGGACGCTAACCGGCCTCGAATGGCAGCCCTTTACCGCCGCCCAGATTACCACGCTGGAGGCGCTGGTGCGGGATATTGCACAGCGTTATGGCATCCCACCAGAAAACATTGTCGGTCACAGTGATATCGCGCCGCAGCGTAAGCAGGATCCTGGCCCACTGTTCCCGTGGCAGCAGCTGGCACAGCGCGGACTCGGTGCCTGGCCTGATGCCGGACGTGTGCAGTTTTATTTAGCGGGTCAGGATCCGCACGCGCGGGTGCCTGTACAGCTGCTTATGGAAAGTCTGCAACGCTACGGTTATGCAGTGACAGCGGGGATGAGTGCGCATGAGCAGCAGAAGGTGATTGCCGCGTTTCAGATGCATTTCCGGCCTGCGGATTATCGCGGTCAGCCCGATGCCGAAACCGCCGCGATAGCTGCCGCGCTACTGGAGAAGTATGGCGCGGCGGAATAGCGGATTACTGTTGGAGAAACGCCTTCCAGTGGGCGACAACCTGCTCCAGCGCCGCACGGTCAGCATCCAGATGAGTGACCAGCCGGGTACGTGTTCCCACGCTGATTAGCACGCCACGTGCCTTCATCCACTCGCCTAAGGGTTTGACCTGGGCTTCCGGCACCGCCACAAACAGCATGTTGGTCTGCTGATCGATGACGCTGACGCCCAGCTCATGCAGCTGCTGTCCCAGCCAGGCGGCATTGTCATGATCCTCCTGCAGTCGCGCCACGTTGTGCTCTAGCGCATAGAGACCCGCCGCCGCCAGAATACCGACCTGACGCATGCCGCCGCCGGTCATTTTGCGCCAGCGACGGGCGCGCTCAATCAGCGCCGTGTCGCCGCACAGCAGCGAACCGACGGGCGTGCCCAGACCTTTAGAGAGACAGATGGTGAGGGTGTCGCAGTAGCGGGCAATCGTCGCCAGCGTGGTCTTCTGTGCCACTACCGCGTTGAAAATGCGTGCGCCATCAATGTGCAGCGCCAGCTTGTGCTCGCGGGTAAAGGTCCAGGCCTGTTCCAGGTAATCCAGCGGCAGCACTTTACCGTGATGGGTGTTCTCCAGACTCAGCAGGCGGGTGCGTGCAAAGTGAATATCATCCGGCTTAATGGCCGCTGCCACCACATCGAGCGGCAGGGTGCCATCATCGGTGGCCAGCACCGGCTGCGGCTGGATGCTGCCCAGCACCGCCGCACCGCCCGCCTCATATTTGTAGTTGTGCGCCTGCTGACCGACGATATATTCATCGCCGCGCTCGCAGTGGCTGAGCAACGCCACCAGGTTTGCCTGGGTGCCGGTCGGGAAAAACAGCGCTGCGGCTTTGCCGCTCAGCCGTGCAGCTTCCGCCTCCAGCGCATTCACGGTGGGATCGTCACGGTAGACGTCATCACCGGTTTCGGCTGACATCATCGCGCTTAACATGGCGGCGCTGGGCCGGGTCACGGTATCACTGCGTAAATCGATCACCTTATGCTCCTGAACGTGGCGGAAGACAAAAAAAAGGCGGGCATCGCGCCCGCCTGGATGGAACCTCTGTTTTACCGCAGCCAGTTGGTTTTCGCCAGTTCTACCACCTCATCCCCGCGACCGTTCATGATGGCGCGCAGCATGTAAAGACTGAAGCCTTTGGCCTGCTCCATTTTGATCTGCGGCGGCATCGCCAGCTCCTCTTTGGCGGTGATGACATCCACCAGCACCGGGCCATCATGGGCAAACGCCTGCTCCAGTGCGCCATTCAGTTCCGACGCTTTTTCCACCCGGATGCCACGGATGCCGCAGGCCTGGGCGATAGCGGCAAAGTCAGGGTTCTCCAGCTCTGTGCCGTCGGTGAGATAGCCGCCGGCCTTCATCTCCATCGCCACAAAGCCCAGAACGCTATTGTTAAAGATCACCAGTTTCACCGGCATTTTCAGCTGCGCCAGCGAGATAAAATCGCCCATCAGCATGCTGAAACCGCCGTCGCCGCACAACGCGACGACCTGACGGTTGCGATCGATCGACTGCGCGCCCAGCGCCTGTGGCATCGCATTCGCCATCGAGCCATGGTTAAACGAACCCAGCAGGCGACGTTTGCCGTTCATCTTCAGGTAACGCGCCGCCCAGACAGTCGGTGTTCCGACATCGCAGGTAAAAATAGCGTCGTCGCTGGCGTAGTGGCTGATCTGCTGTGCCAGATATTGCGGGTGGATCGGCTGCCTGTCGTTGGGTTGCGCCAGCTCGTCCAGACTTTTACGCGCCTCACCGTAGTGCTTAACTGCACTGTCGAGATGGCTGCGATCGCTTTTGGGCGTCAGTTGCGGCAGCAATGCCTGTAGCGTGCTTTTCACATCGCCGACATAAGCCTGATCGACGTGACAATGTGATCCCAGACTGCCCGGATTGATATCAATCTGGATGATCTTAGCTTTTTCGGGATAGAAGGCGCGGTAGGGGAACTGGGTGCCGAGCAATACCAGCGTCCCGGCATTCATCATGGCGTGGAAACCGGATGAGAAGCCAATCAGGCCGGTCATGCCGACATCATAAGGGTTGTCATACTCGATGTGCTCTTTACCGCGCAGCGCATGGACGATAGGCGCTTTCAGCGCTTCGGCAAGCGCGACCACTTCCTGATGCGCACCGGCGCAGCCACTGCCGCACAGCAGCGTAATATCGGTGGCGTCGTTCAGCGTCTGAGCCAGCCGGGCCAGTTCGGCGGGCTGAGGCAGGACCTGCGGCAACTGCGGCGGATACCACTCAGTGCTGGCGCTTTCCGGTGCCAGTTTCAGCGCCACGTCACCAGGCAGTACCACGACCGAGACGCCACGATTCAGAATCGCTTTACGCATGGCGATGCCCAGCACCTGGGGTAACTGCTCAGGATTCGAGACCAGCTCACAGTAGTGGCTGCATTCGCGGAATAACTCCTGCGGATGGGTTTCCTGGAAATAGCCGCTACCGATTTCGCTGGAGGGGATATGTGCCGCAATCGCCAGAACCGGGACGCGGTTGCGATGGCAGTCGAACAAACCATTGATCAGATGTAAGTTGCCTGGCCCGCAGGAACCGGCGCAGACCGCCAGTTCGCCGCTGATATGGGCTTCCGCGCCCGCCGCAAAGGCAGCCACTTCTTCATGGCGCGTCGGCATCCATTCGATGGTGCCCATGCGATTAAGGCTGTCGCTCAGGCCATTAAGGGAGTCCCCGGTAACACCCCAGATGCGTTTGACGCCGGCGCTTTCCAGCGTTTTGGCGACCAGCGCCGCCACGGTTTGTTTCATGCTCTTCTCCTTTGTCGGCCCGTCCTCAAGAGTGACGTGACCAGAACCGAAAAAAGAAGCGTAGACGACACGGCAGAAAAGCAGACGTGAAAAAATGCGCTGGGTAAAGCTCAGCGCATCTCAGACAGGATTCAGGCAGAGAAGAGGGCGATCAGAATCGGGGCCAGCAGACTCATGACAAAGCCGTGCACAATGGCGGCCGGGACAATCTCATTGCCGCCCGCCCGCTGCAGTACCGGCAGGGTAAAGTCCATTGAGGTGGCGCCGCACAGGCCCAGTGCACTCGAACGATGACGGCCAATCAGTGCCGGGATCAGCATGATGGCGACCAGTTCACGCACCAAATCGTTGAAGAAGGCGGCGCTGCCGATGACCGGCCCAAAGGCTTCGGTCATCAGAATGCCGGAGAGGGAGTACCAGCCAAAGCCGCTGGCTAACGCCAGACCGGTCTTTAGTGGCATGCCCAGCACCAGCGCGGCAAGCATGCCGCCGATCAGCGCGCTGACCAGCACGACAACGGCCACCAGCATGCCACGACGGTTCAGGATGATCTGACGCAGCGTCATGCCGCTGCCGCGCAGCTGAATGCCCACCAGAAACAGCAGGAAGATCAGCGCATATTCGCTTGCGGTTGAGGCGTGATGCAGCAGTGGCCACTGGGTCAGCCCAAGCAAAAAACCAAGGACAACGACGCCACACAGCTTCAGGGAGTCCAGCGCCATATGCAGTCGCGATGGCAGTTTTTCCTGCCGGTGCGCATGTTGCCAGGGGGCATACTTTTCGAGTCCGCGCAGCGCCAGCAGGTTGCACAGCAGAATACAGAACGCCGCTACCAGTGCGGTGTGAAAAACCGCCAGCAGGTTGCTGCTCAGATTGTCGAGAAAGGCCAGACTGATGCCCATAAAGAAGAGGATCACGTAAACCATCCAGCCCAGTAGCTGATTTACCCGGCGCAGGGTGTCGGTTTTGCGGAAAGGTATCAGCCAGCCGGCGATCAGCGGCAGCAGAATAATCAGAAGTCCGGAGTACATATCAATGCCATCCATGGGGGAAGAGGCAACACGCTAGCGAAAAAGCGTATCGGAGTAAACCCCATCGCAGCTTGACCGGTTCGCTGGCGGCAACCATGCTGTTTATAACCTGAGGACGGACGCCTATGATTCTGGAACATATCGATATTCGCGGTTTCCGCGGCATCAACAAACTCTCACTCCCTTTAACCCGCACCAATCTGCTGATTGGTGAAAATGCGTGGGGGAAATCCAGCCTGCTGGATGCCCTGAGCCTGCTGCTTTCGCCCCATGAACCAGCCTATGATTTTACCCAGGCTGATTTCCATTTCACACCGGGCGATGTGACCGATCCTATGCGCCGTCTGTCAGTAGTATTTCATTTTCGCGATGACGGCAGCGACCCGGATGCGGTGCTCTCGGCCTTCTGGCAGCACGATGCTCAGGGTCAGCGTCGGCTTTATTACAGTGTTAGTGCCACCTGGCGGGAAAGCGGCATCGAAACCCGTCGCCGTTTTGTTGACGCGAATGCACAGCTGTTGCCTGAGCAGCACTGCGCGGCGGCCATCGATCTGCTGCTGAAACGCTATCCGGTGCTGCGACTGCGCGATGCGCGCTTTAGTAAGCGGACGCGAAACAGTGCGCCGGTGGCGACTCCCCATCCTGAGCTGCTGGCGGGCATGGAGTCGCTGGCGCGCGATCTGGAGCACCATCCTCAGCAGCTCAGTGATGAGGTGCTGCGACAGGGGCTGAAGACCATGCAGCAACTGATGCAGCACTACTTTCTGGTGCAACTGCCCGATGCGAGCAACGAACTCAGGTCACGGGATGCGCAGACACGCGACGGGGAAAAGGGATGGCGGGCGCTGGATCATCTCAATCAGCTGATTGCCGGAACCGACTCCCGCAGCCGTCAGCTGATCCTGCTGCAGATGTTTACCCTGCTGATTGAGGCGCGAGGCGATGTCCCGCTGGCCGCTGATGCCCGGCCGCTACTGCTGATTGAAGATCCGGAAACCCGGCTGCATCCGATTATGCTTTCTGTGGCGTGGAACCTGCTCAGGCTGCTGCCGCTGCAAAAAATCGCCACCACCAATTCCGCTGAGCTGCTGTCTCAGGTGCCGGTAGAGAACGTCTGTCGTCTGGTACGCGGCCCCTCGCGCGTGGCCGCCTGGCGCATCGGGCCAGAAGGGCTGAGTGGCGAAGAGAGCCGGCGCATCGGCTTCCATATTCGTGTCAACCGGCCTGCAGCGCTGTTTGCCCGTTGCTGGCTGCTGGTGGAGGGGGAAACCGAAGTCTGGATCATGAATGAGCTGGCACAGCAGTGCGGTTACAACTTCGCGGCTGAAGGGGTAAAAGTGATTGAGTTTGCTCAGTCGGGCTTAAAGCCGCTGCTGAAGTTTGCCCGCCGCATGGGCATCGCCTGGCATGTGCTGACAGACGGCGATCAGGCGGGTAACAAATATGCCAGTACCGCACGCACGCAGCTACAGCCCGGCGATCCTGAGCCGCGTTTTCTGACGCAGCTACCGGCGCTGGATATGGAAAATTTTCTCTATCACCAGGGTTTCCAGGATGTCTATCATCAGATGGCGCACCTGCCGTTAAACGTTCCGATGAGTTCCAGGCGTATTATTACTAAAGCGATTCATCAGAGCTCCAAGCCAGAACTGGCGATCGCAGTGGCGACGTCGGCGGCGGAACGCGGGCCGGAGGCCATCCCGCCGTTAATACGGCAGATGTTTGCCCGGGTGATTGGGCTGGCGCAGCGCCAGGCAGATTAAGTCTGCTTCGGAAAGAAAAATGCCAGCGGCACTGGCTGGCATTTTTGCGTCACTGTTCAGAGGTGGGGTAAGTATCACGCCACAGCCTGTATCTCAACCGGCACGATGAGGCTGGCGTGATTGCCTTTCGGACCTTCATGAACGTCGAACTGAACCTGCTGGCCTGCCTTTAGCGTGCGGTAGCCTTCCATCTGGATGGTGGAGTAGTGTGCAAAAATATCGTCGCCACCGCCAACCGGACAGATAAAGCCAAAGCCTTTGGAATTATTGAACCATTTAACTGTGCCCGTCTCCATGCTTTTACTTCCCTCGCAAGACATTTTATAAGTAGGTGAGGTCTTACAGGCTGTGAGTCGGATTTGATTAAAACTCAATCAGCGTGTGCAGGTAGAATGTAGAGAAAGCGCCGCTGGCGTCAAGCAAACCACCGGGCCAGGTGGGGAAAAAATCATCAAAATTTGAGGTGGTTAACGCTATTGCAAATTTTGTGATGCAGGTCGCGCAAGGAAATTTCTGAATAAATTTTCAGCAGCGACCAGGAGCTTGACAGGCATGTTAAACTCTCAACATGTAGCCATTAAAAGGCTCAAAGCAAAATCTCAACGGAACACTATGGCAAACACAAACGACTGGCTTAACTTTGAACATCTGGCCGAAGACAAAGTACGCGAAGGGTTAAAGCCGCCTTCTATGTATAAAGTCATTCTGAATAATGACGATTATACACCTATGGAATTTGTTATTGACGTCGTACAAAAGTTCTTTTCTTATGATGTTGAACGTGCAACGCAGCTGATGTTGAAAGTTCACTATCACGGCAAGGCGATCTGTGGTGTATTTACTGCAGAAGTCGCCGAAACAAAAGCGGCCCAGGTGAACAACTATGCGCGGGAAAACCATCATCCGTTGCTGTGTACGCTGGAAAAAGCCTGAACCCGTCTCCATATAGGAAACTGGTAAGGGCGATAATTGGGGGAGGTGCCTAATGCTCAATCAAGAACTGGAACTCAGTTTAAATATGGCTTTCGCCAGAGCGCGTGAGCACCGTCATGAGTTTATGACCGTCGAGCATCTGTTACTGGCGTTGCTCAGTAACCCGTCGGCCAGAGAGGCACTGGAAGCCTGTACGGTGGACATTGTGGCTCTGCGGCAGGAACTCGAAGCCTTCATCGAACAAACCACGCCGGTGCTGCCCGCCAGTGAAGAGGAGCGTGATACACAACCGACGCTCAGCTTCCAGCGCGTCCTGCAGCGTGCGGTTTTCCATGTCCAGTCATCCGGTCGCAGCGAAGTCACCGGGGCAAATGTGCTGGTCGCCATCTTCAGCGAGCAGGAGTCGCAAGCGGCCTATCTGTTACGCAAACATGAAGTCAGCCGCCTTGATGTGGTGAATTTCATCTCTCATGGTACGCGCAAAGACGAGCCGGGCCAGGCGCCAGGCGCTGAAAATCCGGTTAACGAAGAGCAAGCAGGCGGGGAGGAGCGTATGGAAAACTTCACCACCAATCTTAATCAGCTTGCTCGCGTCGGTGGTATTGATCCACTGATTGGTCGCGATAAAGAGCTGGAACGTACCATTCAGGTGCTGTGCCGTCGTCGTAAAAACAACCCGCTGCTGGTGGGTGAATCGGGTGTGGGTAAAACCGCCATTGCAGAAGGTCTCGCCTGGCGCATCGAGCAGGGCGACGTACCGGAAGTGATGAAAGACTGCACCATCTACTCGCTGGATATTGGTTCACTGCTGGCGGGCACCAAATACCGTGGTGACTTTGAAAAACGTTTCAAAGCGCTGCTGAAGCAGCTGGAACAGGACGAACACAGCATTCTGTTTATCGATGAGATTCATACCATCATCGGTGCGGGTGCCGCGTCCGGTGGCCAGGTTGATGCCGCTAACCTGATCAAGCCACTGCTTTCTTCGGGCAAAATTCGCGTGATGGGTTCCACTACGTATCAGGAATTCAGCAACATCTTCGAAAAAGATCGTGCTCTGGCGCGTCGCTTCCAGAAGATCGATATCACGGAGCCTTCCGTTGAAGAGACCGTGCAGATCCTGAATGGCCTGAAAACCAAGTACGAAGCGCATCACGATGTGCGTTACACCGCGAAAGCGGTGCGTGCAGCCGTAGAACTGGCAGTGAAATATATCAACGATCGTCATCTGCCTGACAAGGCCATTGATGTGATTGATGAAGCGGGTGCGCGTGCGCGCCTGATGCCAGCCAGTAAGCGTAAGAAAACCATCAATGTCTCTGACATTGAAACCGTGGTGGCCCGTATTGCCCGTATCCCTGAGCAAAGCGTGTCGGCAACCGATCGCGATACGCTGAGAAATCTGGGCGATCGCCTGAAGATGCTGGTATTTGGTCAGGACAACGCCATTGAGGCGCTGACCGAAGCAATCAAAATGAGCCGCGCCGGTCTGGGTCAGGATCGTAAGCCGGTCGGTTCCTTCCTGTTTGCCGGACCAACCGGTGTTGGTAAAACGGAAGTCACCGTGCAGCTGGCGAAAGCACTGGGCATTGAGCTGCTGCGCTTTGATATGTCTGAGTATATGGAGCGTCACACCGTCAGTCGTCTGATTGGTGCGCCTCCGGGTTACGTCGGATTTGATCAGGGTGGCCTGCTGACGGATGCGGTAATCAAGCATCCTCACGCGGTCGTGCTGCTGGATGAGATTGAGAAAGCGCACCCGGATGTCTTTAACCTGCTGCTGCAGGTGATGGATAACGGCATGCTGACCGACAACAACGGTCGTAAAGCAGACTTCCGTAACGTGGTGCTGGTGATGACCACCAACGCCGGTGTGCGTGAGACAGAACGTAAGTCGATTGGCCTGATTCATCAGGACAACAGCACCGATGCGATGGAGGAGATCAAAAAGATCTTTACGCCAGAGTTTCGTAACCGTCTCGACAACATCATCTGGTTCAGTCACCTGTCACCAGAGGTGATCCATCAGGTGGTCGACAAGTTTATTGTCGAGTTGCAGGCGCAGCTGGATGCGAAAGGCGTGTCGCTGGAAGTCAGTGATGAAGCACGTGACTGGCTGGCTGAGAAGGGTTACGACAAAGCGATGGGCGCACGTCCGATGGCGCGCACCGTGCAGGACAGCCTGAAGAAACCGTTAGCTAATGAACTGCTGTTTGGTTCGCTGGTGGATGGCGGCTCAGTATCAGTCGCGCTGGATCGTGAGAAAGGTGAACTGACCTATCACTTCCTGAGTGCTGAAAAACGCAAAACCGAAGGCACTGTTCATTAATCACCTGCTACAGATGTGAAAAAGGCCGGATTAAAATCCGGCCTTTTTTTTCGCTGCAATATGCAGAGCGATGAGATTACTGCAAATTAGCGACTACGGAAGACAATGCGGCCTTTGCTCAGGTCGTACGGGGTCAACTCAACGGTCACTTTGTCACCCGTCAGGATACGGATGTAGTTTTTGCGCATTTTACCGGAGATGTGAGCAGTGACCACGTGTCCGTTTTCAAGTTCTACGCGGAACATGGTGTTAGGTAACGTATCCAGTACGGTACCTTGCATTTCAATATTGTCTTCTTTGGCCATCGAATCCTCTGGGTGTACTACCTTTCAGTTGAACCGGCAAGATAATGCCCAATTCAACGATTTATGTAAAGAACCGTCGGCGATTTTGCCAACGCTTTGCCGGGGTGCACGTCAGTTGCGCGCATCCGGTAAAATTAGGGTGTTTAAGGTGACGTCTGCAGGGGATTAGCGGGCTAAGAATCTGAATCAACCGGTTACATGCGCACGATTGAAAACAGTTCCGAGAGTGCGTTGAGATTCCCAGCCTGGCAATTCCGGCTCGTTATTGCGAAGCGCGGACGACATACCAAACTCGACTATTATACCACTTATGCGCCTTTATGTGTGCAAAACATCTCTGCACGGCTAAAAAAGCGTTTGTGTCTGCCAGCAGCCATCGCTGACCGGCTGGTAAGCAAGGCTTTGTACATATTGCAGATAATCAGCGCGCGGGATCTCCTGCGCGCCCAGCGAGGCAGTATGGGGATTAAGTACCTGACAATCTACCAGTCGGCCCTGATGCCGGATGAAATGCTGACAAAAGACCCATAGTGCGGTTTTGGATGCATTCTGCTGACGACTGAACATCGACTCACCGCAGAAGATTTGCCCCATCGCCAGCCCATACATGCCACCCACCAGCTGATGTTCATCCCATACCTCGATGGAGTGCGCGTGGCCAAGTTCATACAGTCGCAACCAGGCACGCTTCATCTCAAAGGTAATCCAGGTGCCTTCCTCGCGACCGCTGGCGCAACCCTCAAGCACCTCGGCAAAGGACTCGTTCATTGTTACCCGATAGGGTGAGCGATTGTGAAAACGCTTCATGCTACGGCTGAGATGAAACTGTTCAGGTAGCAGGACGGCTCGCGGATCGGGTGACCACCAGAGAATGGGATCGCCGGGCGAAAACCAGGGAAAGATACCGTGCTGGTAAGCGTTAAGTAACCGGGCAGGGGAGAGATCGCCGCCCATGGCCAGCAGGCCATTTGGCTCACGCAGCGCCATCTCAGGCGGTGGAAAGAGCAGAGATTCCCGTGACAGTTGTACCAGTCTCATCGCGTTATGTTACTCATCGGCATTTCGCTAAGACTATAACGCAATACGCTGCCGGAAACGCCAGTAGCGCCCCGCTTTTGAGATTAATTCCGTATGACTGCCCTGTTCAACAATCGCGCCATTATCCATCACGCAGATACGATCCATGCGCTCCAGGCCACTCAGCCGGTGGGTGACTATGATCGAGGTTTTTCCGGCGGTCAGCCGTTGCAACAGGGCGAGAATATGTTGCTCGGTGGTCGCATCCAGCCCTTCGGTGGGCTCATCCAGCAGCCAGAGATCGCCGTCGTGCAGTAACGCACGTGCCAGCGCCAGCCGGCGCAGTTCGCCGCCGGAAAGCGGGCGACCCCCTTCGCCCATCCAGGCGTTTAATCCTTCCTGGTTCTCAAGCAGGCGCTGCAGGCCAACGTCGTTCAGTACGCGGCATAGCTGTTCATCAGTGGCATCGGGACGAGCCAGCAGCAGGTTATCGCGCAGGCTCTGACTGAAAAGATGAACCCGCTGCGTCACTACACTGATACGCTGGCGCAACGCGGACTCTGACCAGGCGGTAATCGGCAGATCATTCAGGCTGATGACACCATGCTGGCTCTCCCGGGCGCGGGTCAGCAGCGCCAGCAGCGTCGATTTTCCGCAGCCGGTCGGTCCCAGTAGCGCAATATGTTCACCCGCGGCGACCTGCAGGGTACAGCCATTGAGTACCTTATCCGGACGGTCGGGGTAGCTGAAGTCGAGCCGATCGATACTGACGTCGAGCGGTCCTGATCGGGCGTCTGACCGTGCCGGGAAGGTGATGGCGGGTGACTGATCAATAATGTCATTGACCCGCTGCGCGGCAGTTGTCACCTGCGACATAGGCAGAAAAGCGCCTGCAACCGGTGCCAGCGCCTCAAAGGCGGCCAGGGCGCAGAACACCACCAGCGCAATCAGCGAGCCGGGTAACTGCTGTTCGCTGATTGTCGCAGCACCAAGCCAGAGCAGCAGGGTTACGGTTACGCCGCTGATCAGCAGCAGCAGGCTCTGGGCGGCAGCCTGTAAACGCTGTTGCTGGCTCTGTGCCTGCTGCCAGCGCTGTTCATCTTCGTCAAGTTGCTGACGCCAGCTCTGCGAGGCACCATATAACGTCAGTTCAGCCTGCGCCGCCAGCCACTGCATTAGCTGCAGACGCCAGCGGGCGCGTCCATGGGCAATCGCGACGCCTGCCGGTGAGCCCAGATGATAAAACAGTGACGGCATCAGAACCAGCGTACTCAGCATGATACCGCCGAGCGTCAGTGCCAGCGAAACATCAATAAAACTCATCCCAAGGGTAACGACCACTATTACCACAAATGCGCCGAGCAGCGGCGAAATGACGCGCAGATAGAGATGGTCCAGCGTATCAACATCGGCGACAAAACGGTTGAGCAGGTCCGCCTGGCGGAACTGTGACAGCTGTCCCGGCGAAAGTGCCATCAGGCGGCTGAAGGTGTGGACGCGCAGATGCTGAAGCACCCTGAACGTCGCATCATGGCTGACCAGACGTTCAGCATAGCGTGCGGCGGTGCGGATGATCGCAGCGCCACGGACGCCAGCCGCGGGCAGCATATAGTTGAAGGTATAGAGGCCCGCTACGCCTGCCACTGACGATGCGGCGAGAAACCAGCCTGACAGGGTCAGCAGGCTGATGCTGGCCAGCAAGGTAACAATCGCCAGCACAATGCCCAGGGCAAGACGGAATGGGTGGCGCAGCCAGAGACGAAGAAAAGGACGCAAGGCGGACATCAGCGGATCTCCTGTTGACGATGCTTCAGCATTTCGCTGAAGGCACCGGGCTGTTGCGATAGCTGCTGCCAGTTGCCCTGTTGCACCAGTTTACCCGCCTCCATTACCCAGAGGGTCTGCCAGTAACTCAGCGTATCAATCTGATGGGTAATCATCAGGGTGGTCTGGCGGGCAGCCGCCTGGTTCAGGGCCAGCATTACATGACGTTCGCTGAGTGCATCCAGGCTGGCTGCCGGTTCGTCAAGCAGCAATAAATGTGAGGATTTATAGAGCGCGCGTGCGACCGCGACCCGCTGTGCCTGACCCACCGACAGCTGATTACCGCCATCGCCGGGCTGAGTTTCAATACCCCTGGGCAGACGAGGCAGGAACTCGTTAATGCCACACGATTCCAGCAGCATCGCAAAGCGCTCGCTATCCCAGACCGCATTCATCACGATATTGTCGCGCAAGGTGGTGGCCGGTAACTGAGGATTCTGTCCTACCCAGCTAAGCTGCTGATGCCAGTCACTCCGCCGTATATCACGCAGTTCGACGCCATTCGCTTTCAGCGAACCCTGATAAGGCAGGAAGCCAAGCAGGGCGTTCATCAGTGCCGTTTTCCCGGCTCCGCTTTGACCGACCAGCGCAATCTGCTCGCCAGCGGCAATAGTGAAAGTGAGCGGGCCGCACAGCACCTGACCATCGGGCGCGCAGACCCGCAGATCATCGGCGACAAGCGCGATGGAACGGTCGGCTGTGAAAGGTAACTGACCCTCCTGCGGCGCGGCGTCAGGTGTCGCCTGCATAAAGGCCTCAAGTGCATCGGCACCGCCGACCGCCTGGGCTTTGGCATGATAGAACGCGCCGAGATCGCGCAGTGGCTGGAAAAACTCCGGGGCGAGGATCAGCACCAGGAATCCGGCAAACAGCGTCACGCCGTGGCCATAATCACCGAAATGCAATTCGCCCAGATAGGAGAAGCCAAAATAGACGGCTACCACAGCAATGGCTAACGAGGCAAAAAACTCCAGCACGGCGGAGGAGAGAAACGCTAAACGCAGCACGTCCATGGTGCGCTGGCGAAAATCGGTGGTGGCGTCGGCAACCGCCTGCTGCTCTGCTTCACCACGATGAAACAGCCGCAGCGTTTCTCTGCCGCGCAGACGGTCGAGAAAGTTACCGCTCAGGCGGGCCAGCACCAGGAAGTTGCGGCGATTGGCCTCGGCCGCACCCATGCCGACCAGCGCCATAAACAGCGGAATCAACGGCGCAGTGGCAAACAGGATCAGACCTGCGGTCCAGTTCAGCGAAAAAACAGTCAGCAGAATGCAGCAGGGGATCAGCACCGCCAGCGTCATCTGCGGCAGATAGCGGGCGTAGTACTCCTGCATCTCTTCGATCTGCTCCAGCAGCAGGGTTGCCCAGCTCCCGGCTGGTTTTCCCTGAATCCACGCCGGGCCCAGCGCAGACAACCGGTCTAAGACCTGCTGACGTAACGCCTGACGGATAGCCTGTCCCGCCCGATAACCGGTCAGTTCGCGGGCATAGTTGATCAGGGCGCGCAGTACGAAGCAGAGCAGTAACAGCACGATACTGACCGTCAGGGTTTCACGCGGCTGCTGGTCTATGATCAGCGCCTGCAGCAGCGAGGCCAGTAAACCCGACTGGGCAATGATCAGCAGGGCACTTGCCATGCCCAGCAGCGTGTTGAGCCGCAACCAGCGACCGGCGAAACGACGTTGCTGACGAAGCCAGCGGGTAAGATGCTGCTGCCGCGATTTTTCCATGCGAGACCATGCTAAATGTCGGTGACAGGGGAAAATGGAAAGACATTTCCATCTCTTCAGGCGCCAGAATCTAGCATGAGAGCCATAAAAAAGGCGACGGAAAAACCGTCGCCTGGAACATTTGAGATCAGAGGGTTAACAACTTACCGATCGTTTTTAACCAGCCCGTCAAGAAAACGCTCAGCGTCTAACGCGGCCATGCAGCCGGTGCCTGCCGAGGTGATCGCCTGACGATAGATATGGTCCATCACATCGCCTGCCGCAAAGACGCCTGGGATGCTGGTCTGAGTGGCGTTGCCGTGCAGACCCGACTGAACTTTGATGTAACCGTTCTCCAGCGCCAGCTGACCTTCGAAGATAGCCGTATTCGGACTGTGTCCGATAGCCACAAACAGACCCGCAACTTCCAGCGCTTCTGTTTCATCACTGTTCTGGGTAGAACGCAGCGTCAGGCCGGTCACACCCATCTGATCGCCTGTGACTTCTTCCAGCGTACGATGGGTGTGCAGCACGATATTGCCATTGCGCACTTTTTCCATTAGGCGGTCGATCAGGATCTTCTCTGCGCGGAAGCTGTCACGACGGTGAATCAGATGCACTTCAGCCGCGATGTTCGCCAGATAGAGCGCCTCTTCAACGGCCGTGTTACCCCCGCCAATCACTGCGACTTTCTGGTTGCGATAGAAGAAACCGTCACAGGTTGCACAGGCAGAGACACCTTTGCCCTTGAACGCCTCTTCAGACGGCAGACCCAGGTAGCGCGCTGACGCACCGGTGGCAATGATCAGGGCATCTGCCGTGTATACGCCGCTGTCGCCAGTGAGGGTGAACGGACGGTTCTGCAGATCAACGGTGTGGATGTGATCGAAAATGATCTCAGTATTAAATTTTTCGGCATGCTCGTGCATGCGCTCCATCAGCGATGGACCTGTCAGATCGTGCGGGTCGCCCGGCCAGTTCTCCACTTCAGTGGTGGTGGTCAGCTGTCCGCCTTTTTCCAGACCGGTGATCAGCACCGGGTTAAGGTTGGCGCGTGCAGCATAAACGGCTGCGGTATAACCCGCTGGGCCGGAGCCCAGAATGAGTAACTTACTGTGTTTGGCCGTACTCATGCGTTCCTCAGTTTCATTCGGCTGACATAGTCTGCGATTGTAGGGAATATCCGGCGACAATAACAAGACTTAGCCAATTTTGTTAACGATAGCTGCAAGTGGCGTAGACGATGAGCGGCGGTTTTGCCTGGTCAATGCGCCAGAATGGGGCAAAAATCGGCTTTAAAGGGTGCAAAAGTGGAAAAATACTCATTTAAAAACAGATACCCAGCGGTCTGTCTGGCATCTTGTCCTGAATTTGGTGATTTTACTTTGACAATCGCCTGCGCTTTTGCGAAAACATTATCAGAAGCGAATAACATTTATCGGAACAAAACAGGTTTTCGTCGCCTGTTTTGCGTGTAACGCCGAATAAAAGCAGCCTGATATGGATAATGACGCATGATGTGGACAGACAACATGCGTCATATCGATAGGTGTCAGATCACAGGCTCTGTTAGCTCACTTCAGAAATGCCCCGAACATTGAGCGTTTTCAGGGCGTGGCAGGTAAAGGGAAGGAATTAAGAGAGACAATAATAATGGTAGACAATAAGAAACGCCCCGGGAAAGACCTCGACAGAATTGACAGGAACATTCTGAATGAACTTCAGAAAGATGGTCGCATTTCAAACGTAGAGCTTTCCAAACGCGTAGGCTTATCGCCTACGCCATGTCTTGAGCGTGTACGCCGTCTCGAACGCCAGGGATTTATTCTTGGTTACACTGCGCAGTTAAACCCGCACTATCTGGATGCCTCTCTGCTGGTATTCGTTGAGATTACTCTGAATCGTGGTGCGCCGGATGTGTTTGAGCAATTTAACGCCGCTGTGCAAAAACTTGAGGAAACTCAAGAGTGTCACCTCGTTTCCGGCGATTTCGACTACCTGCTGAAAACGCGCGTACCTGATATGTCTGCCTACCGTAAGCTGCTGGGCGAAACCCTGTTGCGCCTGCCGGGCGTAAACGACACGCGAACTTATGTGGTGATGGAAGAGGTCAAACAGAGCAATCGACTGGTGATCAAAACTCGCTGATGCGGGGCAGGTGCAAAACCTGTGAGATTTCGGTACACTCCTGTGCATTCATACAGGATCAGCGTCGGGCTTGCCCGACGCTGTTGCTTCTTACTTTACAGGCACCTGGAGAGTCCTCTTGAGCCAGGAATATACAGAAGATAAAGACGTTTCGTTACAATCGCTGAGCAGTGGACGTCGTCTGCTGGAAGCGTTGCTCATTCTGGTGGCGCTGTTTGCCATTTACCTGATGGTTTCACTGGTCAGTTTTAACCCTTCCGATCCGAGCTGGTCGCAAACGGCCTGGCATGAACCTATCCATAATATCGGCGGCAGCGTCGGTGCCTGGCTGGCTGACACCTTACTCTTCATCTTTGGTGTGATGGCGTACGCCATTCCGCCCGTCATTCTGGGTTTGTGCTGGATTGCTTTCCGTCAGCGCGACAGCCAGGACTATTTTGACTACTTTGCCGTGGGGTTACGCTTAATTGGCGTTCTTGCGCTCGTGGTAACGACCTGTGGTATGGCAGCGCTGAACGCTGATGATATCTGGTACTTTGCTTCGGGCGGCGTGATTGGTAGCCTGGTCAGTAATGCTATTGCTCCCTGGTTCAGTCCGGCTGGCGGCACGCTGATGCTGCTCTGCGTCTGGGCGGCGGGGATAACCCTGTATACCGGCTGGTCCTGGCTCACCATTGCAGAAAGAATTGGTGGTGTCGTCATGGGCGTCCTGACGTTTGCCAGCAACCGCTCACGTCACGATGAACCCTGGCAGGAAGAGGATGACGAACGCGACGCGCAAGATTATGCGGATGTCCCTGCATTGCATGCCGCCGATCAGGATGATGACGTGCTGCTGTCTGCGCCGCGTGCTGTCGAGCAGGAAGATGATGTGCTGCTTGCCGCGCCACGCGCTGCCGCTCAGCCTGTGCCGACACAGCCGGATCCGCTACTGGCGAAAGCGGCAGCCGCAACCAGTGCGGCGGTAGCCGCCACTGCGGAAGCTGCAGAGGTGACCATCGCTCCCGCAGCGCCGGTTAACGCGGCACCTGCTGCTGCAGCCTTTACTGCATCGGCACCTGCCGCGTCAGCAGCAATACCTGCATCACCGACGGCACAACCTGTTCCAGCATCTGCACAGAGCACCCCTGCATCCTATGGTGCAACGACTGCCCCGGCGCAGAGTGCTTCTGCACCCGCAGCCTCACCACCGCTTTACCACTTTGAAATGCCAGACGAAGCTCCGGCTGCGCCGTCGTTCAATGCTTACGACGATGACGAACCTAAAATGGGTAACTGGCGTGACACATCAGCGATCCCTGCGGCCGCAACAGCCGCCGCTGCCGGAACGGCGGCCACACGTACTGCGCCTGTTTTCGACTTAGCCCCTGAAACCAATCTGAATCCGCAGGTTAAGCAGGGTATCGGACCGGCGCTGCCGCGTCCTAATCCGGTAAAACTGCCTACGCGTCGTGAGCTGGCTTCTTATGGCATTAAGTTACCTTCTCAGCGCATGGCTGAAGAGAAAGCCAAAGCGGAAGAGAGCGAAACGGCATCGGCTACGTCGGTTTCCACTGCACCTGATGCTGAAGAGGCATTGCAGCAGGCTGAACTGCGTCAGGCTTTCCAGTCTGAACAGCAGCAGCGTTACGGCACCAACTGGCAGCAGGACGAAGAAGAGGAGCAGGATGCGCAGCAGCAGGATGCACTGGCACGTCAGTTCGCCGAGCAGCAACAGCAGCGCTATGAACCTGAAGTCAGAAAAGAGCCGGTATTGAATATTGATACCGCCTCAGCATTTGATTTTTCACCGATGAAAGATCTGGTGGATGACGGCCCGTCTGAACCGCTGTTTACCATTGCTGCGACGCCGGAGCCGGAAGCGCCTGCGGTTTCACACGAACCGTGGCAGCAGGTGAGTGAGTTCTCAAGTCCTCAGGCACCGGCTCAGGTGCCTGCACCTGCCCGTTTTGCACCGGCAGAACCTGCCTATAGTGCCCCAGTGACGCCTGCGGCACCCGCAGAGCCTGCCTATCATGCACCAGCGGCACCTCAGGCACCGGCTTATTCTGCGCCAGCTTACGGTACGCCAGCAGAGCCTGAAGCGGGTTATGCCGCGCCGTCTGCGCCTGTGTATGCTGCACCAACGGCGCCTCAGGCTCCGGCTTATTCTGCGCCGTCTTATGGCACGCCAGCCGTTGAGCCGGTTCAGCCTGTTGAAGAAGCGAAACCTTCACTGCATGACAGCCTGATCCATCCGTTCCTGATGCGCCACGAGCAGCCGCTGGAGAAACCGTCCACGCCACTGCCTTCGCTGGATCTGCTGACGGCGCCTCCTGAAGAGGAAGAGCCGGTCGATATGTTCTCGCTGGAGCAGACTGCCCGTCTGGTGGAGTCACGCCTAGGCGATTACCGCGTCAAAGCCGAAGTGGTTGGCATCTCACCTGGCCCGGTTATCACCCGTTTCGAGCTTGACCTGGCGCCGGGTGTAAAAGCAGCACGTATCTCTAACCTGTCGCGCGACCTGGCACGTTCACTCTCGACTGTCGCGGTTCGCGTGGTGGAAGTGATCCCTGGCAAACCTTATGTGGGCCTGGAACTGCCAAACAAACATCGTCAGACCGTTTATCTGCGTGAAGTCCTGGATTGCCCTAAATTCCGCGACAACCCGTCGCCACTGGCCGTCGTGCTGGGTAAAGACATTGCCGGTCAGCCGGTCGTGGCCGATCTGGCGAAAATGCCGCACTTACTCGTTGCCGGTACTACCGGTTCCGGTAAGTCCGTGGGCGTGAACGCCATGATCATCAGCATGCTCTACAAGGCGACGCCGGAAGAAGTTCGCTTCATTATGATCGACCCGAAAATGCTGGAGCTGTCGGTCTATGAAGGCATTCCGCACCTGCTGACCGAAGTGGTCACCGACATGAAGGACGCCGCGAATGCGCTGCGCTGGAGCGTCGGCGAAATGGAGCGTCGTTATAAGCTGATGTCTGCGCTGGGCGTGCGTAATTTGGCGGGTTACAACGAGAAAGTGGAGCAGGCCGAAGCGATGGGTCGTCCGATTCCTGATCCGTTCTGGAAACCGGGCGACAGCATGGATATGACGCCGCCGGTTCTGGAGAAACTGCCGTATATCGTGGTAATGGTCGATGAGTTTGCTGACCTGATCATGGCAGTGGGTAAAAAGGTTGAAGAGCTGATTGCGCGCCTGGCACAGAAAGCCCGTGCTGCGGGTATCCATCTGGTGCTGGCAACACAGCGTCCATCCGTAGATGTGATTACTGGCCTAATCAAAGCGAACATCCCGACACGTATCGCCTTTACCGTTTCGAGCAAGATAGACTCCCGTACCATTCTCGATCAGGGCGGCGCGGAATCCCTGCTGGGTATGGGTGACATGCTTTACATGCCACCGAACTCCTCACTGCCGGTTCGTGTTCACGGTGCCTTTGTGCGTGACCAGGAAGTACATGCGGTGGTTCAGGACTGGAAAGCACGTGGTCGTCCGCAATATATCGACAGTATTACGGCAGGCGAAGAGAGTGAAAGTGCCGGTGGCATCGATAGCGATGAAGA
Source organism: Pantoea vagans (assembly GCF_004792415.1). Classification (NCBI taxonomy): domain Bacteria; kingdom Pseudomonadati; phylum Pseudomonadota; class Gammaproteobacteria; order Enterobacterales; family Erwiniaceae; genus Pantoea; species Pantoea vagans. The sequence goes on along the minus strand of NZ_CP038853.1, from coordinate 2,718,579 downwards.
ACTTGATCCGCTGTTCGATCAGGCAGTCGGCTTTGTGGTTGATAAGCGCCGTGCCTCGATTTCAGGCGTTCAGCGTCAGTTCCGCATCGGCTATAACCGCGCGGCACGTATCATTGAGCAGATGGAAGCGCAGGGCATAGTCTCTACGCCAGGACACAATGGTAACCGTGAAGTGCTGTCGCCACCGCCTCACGATATGTAGCGGTTAAATGTTTTGAAACACTACTTAATGAGCCAGTTCCGACTGGCTCATTGTTTTTACGCGGTTAATCCCCATATCTGGATCAGCTTTCGGGTTTTTCCTCTGTTCTGATGACGGAACGGCGACCAGGCTTAATGCAGTTATCGATGGGAACGTTTAAATAAGGAATTGAAGCAGATGAAATTACGCGTAATCGCTCTGGGCCTGTTGGCCACCTTTTCTTCAGCCAGCGTTCTGGCTGATGCTTCCAGTGATCTGCAACAGCGCCTGAACAAGGTCAGCAGCTTCCACGCCAGCTTCACGCAAAAAGTCACCGACAGCAGCGGTGCCAATGTGCAGGATGGTGAAGGCGAATTATGGGTTAAACGTCCCAGCCTGTTTAACTGGCACATGACCGCGCCGGACGAAAGCATCATCATCTCTGACGGCAAATCGCTGTGGTTCTACAATCCATTTGTTGAGCAGGCGACCGTTAGCCTGCTGCAGAATGCGACCAGCAATACGCCGTTTATGCTGATTGCCCGCAACCAGTCGAATGACTGGAAGCAGTACAACATTAAACAGCAGGGTGACAATTTCGAGCTGACACCGAAAAACAGCGATGGCAACCTGAAACAGTTCACCATTCAGGTGACCTCCAGCGGCACCATTAACCGCTTCAGCGCTATCGAACAGGATGGCCAGCGCAGTGATTACCAGCTGAAAAGCCAGCAGAATGGTGCTATCAGCCCGGATAAATTCACGTTCACACCGCCTAAAGGCGTGACGGTGGACGACCAACGTCAGTGAGGTCACGGTGAGTAACCTGTCCCTGGATTTTTCCACCGAAAATTTCAAACCTCTGGCCGCGCGTATGCGGCCAGAAACATTGAAACAGTACATTGGTCAGCAACATCTGCTGGGTGCGGGCAAACCTCTGCCGCGCGCGATTGAAGCAGGGCACCTGCACTCGATGATCCTGTGGGGACCACCCGGGACCGGCAAGACGACACTCGCTGAAATTATTGCGCATTATGGTAACGCCGATGTGGAGCGTATCTCAGCAGTCACTTCGGGTGTTAAAGAGATTCGTGAGGCGATTGAGCGCGCGCGCCAGAATAAACATGCCGGGCGGCGCACCATCCTGTTTGTGGATGAGGTCCATCGGTTTAACAAGAGCCAGCAGGATGCTTTTCTGCCGCATATCGAAGATGGCACGATTACCTTTATTGGTGCGACCACCGAAAACCCCTCTTTTGAACTCAACTCCGCATTACTGTCACGCGCCCGCGTTTACCTGCTGAAATCACTGACGACCGAGGATATTGAGCAGGTGCTGGATCAGGCGATGCAGGATAAAGCGCGTGGGTATGGCGACAGTGATATTGTGCTGCCGGACAATACACGCAGGATGATCGCTGAACTGGTTAATGGCGATGCCCGCCGGGCGCTGAACACGCTGGAAATGATGGCGGATATGGCTGAAATCACCGCCTCGGGTCAGCGTGAACTGACGCCGCAGTTGCTCAACGAAGTCTCGGGTGAGCGATCCGCGCGTTTTGACAACAAAGGCGACCGCTTTTACGACCTGATTTCGGCTCTGCACAAATCCGTGCGCGGCTCGGCACCCGATGCGGCGCTTTACTGGTATGCACGCATTATTACCGCAGGTGGCGACCCGCTCTATGTGGCACGCCGGTTGCTGGCTATCGCCTCAGAAGATGTCGGCAATGCCGACCCACGCGGTATGCAGGTGGCGATTGCGGCCTGGGATTGCTTTACGCGCGTCGGGCCAGCAGAAGGGGAGCGCGCTATCGCTCAGGCTATTGTTTATCTCGCCTGCGCGCCAAAAAGTAATGCGGTCTATAACGCGTTTAAAGCCGCCATGCGGGATGCGCGCGACCATCCCGATTACGATGTACCTGAGCATCTGCGTAATGCGCCGACTAAGCTGATGAAAGAAATGGGCCTTGGCAAAGAGTATCGTTATGCCCATGACGAAACCAATGCCTATGCCGCCGGTGAAGTCTATTTTCCGCAGGAACTGGCCAGCGCACGCTATTACACCCCAACCCAGCGTGGGCTTGAGGGTAAGATTGGTGAAAAGCTAAGCTGGCTCGCTGAGCAGGATCAAAATAGCCCGACAAAACGCTACCGCTGAAACAGACGTTACGGTAATGTGGGCAATGTTTTCAACGCATTCCGCGGGAATGCGTCCCTTCTTTCAACCAACTTTTTATACACAGGATAAGCATGCTCGATCCCAATCTGCTGCGTAACGAGCCAGACGCAGTCGCAGAAAAACTGGCACGCCGGGGATACAAACTGGATGTGGAAACGCTGCGTTCGCTTGAAGAGCGTCGCAAAGTACTGCAGGTGGAAACTGAAAGTCTGCAGGCAGAGCGTAACTCCCGATCCAAATCCATCGGTCAGGCCAAAGCACGTGGGGAAGACATCGAGCCGCTGCGTCAGGAAGTGAACGCGCTGGGCGAACGCCTGGATGCCGCAAAAGCAGAACTGGATGAACTGCAGAATCAAATCCGTGACTTTGCGCTGGCGCTGCCGAACATTCCGGCAGACGAAGTGCCGCTGGGCAAAGATGACAGCGAAAACCAGGAAGTGAGCCGCTGGGGTACCCCGCGCGAATTCAGTTTCCAGGTTAAAGATCACGTTGAGCTGGGTGAAGCGGCGAAAGGCCTGGATTTTGCGGCTGCCGTGAAACTGACCGGTTCGCGCTTTGTGGTCATGCAGGGGCAGATTGCCCGCCTGCACCGTGCACTGAGTCAGTTTATGATTGACCTGCACACTGAGCAGCATGGCTACCTTGAAACCTATGTGCCTTACCTGGTTAACCACGAAACGCTTTATGGCACCGGTCAGCTGCCTAAGTTCGGCGAGGACCTGTTCCACACCCGTCCGCTGGAAGAGCAGTCAGACAGCAGCAACTATGCGTTGATTCCTACCGCGGAAGTGCCGCTGACCAACCTGATGCGCGATGAGATCGTAGAAGAGGATAGCCTGCCGGTTAAACTGACCGCGCATACGCCATGCTTCCGTTCTGAAGCGGGTTCTTACGGTCGTGACACGCGCGGCCTGATCCGTATGCACCAGTTCGACAAAGTTGAAATGGTGCAGATTGTCACTCCGGAACAGTCAATGGATGCGCTGGAAGAGCTGACTGGTCATGCAGAGAAAGTGCTGCAGCTGCTGAATCTGCCGTATCGTAAGGTTTTACTCTGTACCGGCGATATGGGCTTTGGATCGACCAAAACCTACGATCTGGAAGTCTGGCTGCCAGCGCAGAATACCTATCGTGAAATTTCATCCTGTTCCAACATGGGTGATTTCCAGGCGCGTCGTATGCAAGCGCGATACCGCAACAAACAGGAAAAGAAACCGCGTCTGGTTCATACCCTGAATGGTTCAGGACTGGCCGTAGGCCGTACTTTGGTCGCGGTGCTGGAAAACTATCAGCAGGAAGATGGCCGCATCGCCGTACCTGAAGTTTTACGCCCTTACATGAATGGCGTCGATATCATCGGCTAAATGATTCACCATTCTTAAACCCGGCCATGGCCGGGTTTTTTTATGCGTAGTTTTTGAAAAAAGGATTTATTGAGACCGACTTTAATCACAAATAAACGTTATCGATACCAGGTGCGCCGGAACGCTTAAAAATCTAATTTTTCATAGAGATAGCGCTCAGCAATATGCCGCATAACACAATTGTAACCCACTGAAGATTAGTAAATTAAATTGTCCCGCAGCAAAATGTGCTGCTGTGAAATTCAGCCCATTGACTTTAAAAAAGCCAGTGGCAAACTGCGCGCAATTTCCTTCATTTTGCTCTGGTTTCTATCCCCTATGTCAACCTGGTCACGCCCCGTGATATTGCTGCTTTGCGGTCTGATGTTAATGACTGTCGCCATTGCCGTGCTGAATACGCTTGTTCCACTGTGGCTGACGCATGACTTACTGACAACCTGGCAAGTGGGCATCGTAAGTTCCTCTTATTACACCGGCAATCTGGCAGGTACATTACTGGCTGGCTGGTTAATCAGACATTACGGATTTAATCGCAGTTATTATCTGGCAACCGGGCTCTTTGCCGTGGCAACGATTTGCCTGGTAACGATGGAAGGTTTCTGGGCGTGGAGTTCGCTTCGTTTTGTCGCGGGCGCAGGCTGTGCGCTGATGTGGGTCGTGGTTGAAAGCGCACTTCTCTGTAGCGGAACCGTCCGCAATCGTGGACAGCTACTGGCTGCCTATATGATTGTTTATTATCTCGGCACCGTAACCGGTCAGTTACTGGTCAGCACCCTCTCAACAGAATTACTGAGCGTAGTACCCTGGGTTACTTCACTGGTGTTCTGTGCGGTACTGCCGCTGGTCTTTACACGGGTATCAGCCACCGGTGAAGCGGCTGAAGCGGCACCGGCTCGCATCTGGCCGATGCTTCGTCGTCGCAGTTCACGTCTCGGCATCAATGGCTGCATTATCTCCGGTATCGTTTTAGGTTCGCTTTATGGCCTGATGCCGCTTTACCTGTCGCATCAGGGAATGAGCGATGCCAATGTCGGTTACTGGATGGCGTTACTGGTCAGCGCCGGTATTGTCGGGCAGTGGCCAGTTGGTCGGCTGGCCGATCGTTTCGGCCGCTTGCTGGTGCTGCGGGTGCAGGTCTTTGTCGTTATCCTGGGTGCGATGGCGATGCTAACCAATGCCGCAATGGCACCAGCACTGTTTGTTCTGGGGCTGGCGGGCTTCACACTCTATCCGGTGGCCATGTCCTGGGCTTGTGAGACGGTTGCACATCATGAACTGGTTGCGATGAATCAGGCGCTGCTGATGAGTTATACCGTTGGCAGTCTGGCTGGACCGGCAATGACCTCCGTTCTGATGCAGAATTATTCTGACCGGCTGCTGTTTGTGATGATCGCTGCAGTAGCGCTGATCTATCTGCTGATGCTGCTGCGTAAAGCGGACCAGCAGGCGACGCCAGTGGCACATGCCTGATCGCTGAACAGTAAAAAGGGAGCGTTAAGCTCCCTTTTTTGTGACCGATTCTCTAGTACATCACTTCGTGGCCGTAGCTGGCGAGAATATTCTTAACGCGTTCCATCGTCTCTTTCGCCGGTGGTTTCACCCCATCCAGCTTGTACTCTTCACCCATGGCAATCCACTTATGCTTACCCAGTTCGTGATAGGGCAGCAATTCAATCTTCTCAACGTTCTCCATGTCACGCGTAAATTCACCCAGCCGATGCGCGGTGTCATCATCGTCAGAATAGCCAGGTACCACGACAAATCGGATCCAGGTCCGCTTGCCTTTTTTCTGCAGGTAGCGGGCAAAATCCAGCGTACGATGATTGGATACACCTACCAGAATCTGATGCACATCGTCATTCATCTGTTTGAGATCGAGCATCACTAAGTCAGTCACGTCGAGCAGTTCGTCGATTACCGGATCGTAGCGGCGTACGAAGCCATTGGTGTCAAGACAGGTATGGATGCCTTCGGCCTTGCAGGCGCGGAACCAGTCACGCACAAATTCAGCCTGAAGAATCGCTTCACCGCCTGACGCAGTAACACCGCCGCCAGAGGCATTCATAAAGTGGCGATAGGAGAGCACATCCGCCATCAGCGCCTCGACGCTGATCTCTTTGCCGCCGTGAGTATCCCAGGTGTCACGGTTGTGACAATAGAGACAGCGCATCAGGCAGCCCTGGAAGAAGGTGATGAAGCGGATGCCTGGACCGTCGACGGTCCCGCAGGATTCAAATGAGTGGATACGACCGTTAACTGACATTGCGATGTTTCTCCAGTGAGTCTGCCGGGACAGACGGCGCAATCTCTGTTGCGCTCAGGGCAGGAAATCGATTCTGGTGGGAACCTTGATGAAGATGACCATCAGAACAGACTTTTAAGGAAAAGGCTCCGCGAGGAGCCTTTTTATCGGGTTTAGCCGTGATTACAGTGACTGTGTGAAGGTACGGGTAATCACATCCTGCTGCTGCTCTTTAGTCAGTGAGTTAAAGCGTACAGCGTAACCGGAAACGCGAATGGTCAGCTGCGGATACTTCTCCGGATGCTCCATCGCGTCCAGCAGCATTTCACGGTTCATAACGTTGACGTTAAGGTGCTGGCCGCCTTCGATGCTGGCTTCATGATGGAAGTAACCATCCATCAGACCGGCAAGGTTGGTTTTGCGCACGTTATCATCTTTACCCAGCGCGTTTGGCACGATTGAGAAGGTATAGGAGATACCATCTTTCGCGTAGGCAAACGGCAGTTTAGCGACAGAAGTCAGTGAAGCCACCGCACCTTTCTGGTCACGACCATGCATCGGGTTAGCACCAGGTCCAAACGGTGCGCCAGCGCGACGTCCATCCGGCGTGTTACCGGTTTTCTTACCATACACCACGTTCGAGGTGATGGTCAGAACAGACTGCGTCGGTACGGCATTACGATAGGTAGTCAGCTGCTGAATTTTCTTCATGAAGCGTTCAACCAGATCGCAGGCCAGGTCATCAACACGGGCGTCGTTGTTACCGAACTGAGGATATTCACCTTCGATATCGAAGTCGATCGCCAGACCATCTTCGTCACGAATCGGTTTCACTTTGGCGTATTTAATTGCAGAAAGTGAATCCGCAGCAACAGAGAGACCGGCGATACCACAGGCCATGGTGCGATAGACATCCCGGTCATGCAGAGCCATCAGTGCCGCTTCATAGCTGTACTTATCATGCATGTAGTGGATGATGTTCAGCGAAGTCACATACTGTTTTGCCAGCCAGTCCATGAAGTGATCCATACGCTCCATGACGGTGTCGAAATCCAGCACGTCGTCGCTGATTTTGTCGCCTTTCGGTCCGACCTGCATTTTCAGTTTTTCATCCACGCCGCCGTTGATTGCGTAAAGCAGCGTTTTCGCCAGGTTGGCACGTGCGCCAAAGAACTGCATTTGTTTGCCGACAATCATCGGGCTCACGCAGCAGGCGATGGCGTAGTCATCATTGTTGAAATCAGGACGCATCAGGTCATCGTTCTCATACTGCAAAGATGAGGTATCGATAGAGACTTTAGCGGCGTATTTTTTGAAATTAATGGGCAGTTTTTCTGACCACAGAATGGTCATGTTTGGCTCAGGTGAAGGACCCATGGTGTAGAGGGTATTCAGGAAGCGGAAGGTACTTTTTGATACCAGTGTGCGACCATCAACACCCATACCTGCCAGTGATTCGGTTGCCCAGATTGGGTCACCAGAGAACAGCTCATCATATTCCGGGGTGCGCAGGAAGCGAACCATGCGCAGTTTCATGACCAGATGGTCAATCAGTTCCTGAGCCTGTTCTTCCGTCAGCTTACCGGCTTTAAGGTCACGCTCAATGTAAACATCCAGGAAGGTTGAGACGCGGCCAAACGACATGGCAGCACCGTTTTGTGATTTAACGGCAGCCAGATAACCATAGTAAGTCCACTGCACAGCTTCCATTGCGTTGGTTGCCGGGCCGGAAATGTCATGACCATATTTTGCAGCCATCTCTTTAATCTGGGCCAGCGCATGATGCTGATCGGAGATCTCTTCACGCAGACGAATGGTCGCTTCGAGATTCACACCGTTCTCTAAATCTTCCTGCAGTGATGCGAACTGAGCGAATTTATCCGCCATCAGGAAATCGATGCCGTATAACGCCACACGACGATAGTCACCGATAATACGGCCACGGCCATAAGCATCAGGAAGACCGGTCAGAATACCTGATTTGCGGCAGCGCAGAATGTCCGGGGTATAAACATCGAATACACCCTGGTTGTGTGTTTTGCGGTATTCGGTGAAGATTTTTTTCAGAGAAGGGTCGAGTTCACGGCCATACACTTTGCATGAACCTTCGACCATTTTGATGCCGCCATAAGGAATGATAGCGCGTTTTAATGGCGCTTCAGTCTGCAGCCCAACAATTTTTTCCAGAGACTTATTAATGTAGCCCGCGTCGTGCGAGGTAATCGTGGAGGCGAGATCGGTGTCGAAGTCGACTGGCGCGTGGGTGCGGTTCTCAATTTTGATGCCTTCCAGCACGCTTTCCCACAGTTTGGTGGTCGCTTCAGTGGCGCCCGCCAGGAATGACTCATCACCTTCATAGGGGGTGTAGTTTTTCTGAATGAAGTCGCGCACATTGACGCTGTTCTGCCATTCGCCTTCAGCAAATCCTTCCCATGCTGAAGCCAGTTTTGCATTAAGTTCGGTCATAATATACCTGCCTTATATGAAGAGACTTTACGGTCGGGCACAGTCAACGTCCTGTGCCGTCAAAAATGCGTTTAATGTACCTGGTCACCTTTGCGGAGATAGATAACCCAGTAAGTCAGCCCAACCAGAACGCCACCGCCGATGATGTTACCGATCGTTACGGGAATCAGATTGTGGAGAATAAAGTTACTGACGGTCAGCGCGTGAAACTGTGCAGCCGTAGTGCCAGCAGCCTGCCAGAACTCAGGTGTTGCGAAGTCGCGGATAGTAATGGCATAGGGAATGAGAAACATGTTGGCGATGCTGTGTTCGAAACCGCTGGCGACAAACATCCCAACAGGCAGAATCATCACGACCAGCTTATCGGTCAGGCTGCGACCGGAATAGCTCATCCAGACGGCGAGGCAGACCAGCAGATTAGCTAATGTACCCAGACAGACTGCTTCTATGAAGGTGTGATGCATTTTGTGATCGGCGGTTTCCAGGACATTTAAGCCCCAGGCACCATTCGCAACCATATGCTGTCCGGCAAACCACATCAGGGCGACAAAGAAGAGTGCACCTGCCAGGTTACCGGCGTAGACATTAATCCAGTTGCGGGCCAGCTGACCCCAGCTGATGCGACCACTGGCTTTAGCCACGACGATTAATACCGTCGAGGTAAAAAGGTCGGCACCACACACCACGACCAGCATCAAACCGAGTGAGAAGCAGATACCGCCAATCAGTTTGGCTATGCCATAGGGCATCGCGCCGCTGCCGGTAGTCGCTGTAATATAAAAAACGAATGCGATTGAGATGAATACGCCAGCGTTTATTGCAAGAAAGAAGGTAGTAAAGGGATGTTTGGTTGCTTTATAAATACCGGCCTCTTCGGCCACTTTCGCCATTGCGGCTGGTAATAAAAGATTAAAAGGGTTGTCAGTTTTCACACTAACTTACTCCTGAAGTTGTCTGAAAAAATACTAACAAAGGAGTATAGGTCAGTAATTGATGTGGATCATGTTTGCCGAAATGGTCGCCATCATCTCGCATGGAAATGAAAAAATAATCGCGTAAATTATTGAAATTAGAGATTTAAATAAATTTTAAAAATACAAATATATTTTAATGGGATGTAGTTGCTCGCACTTTTAATTCAGTCTATGTTACGAATTAATATCTTATATGTTAAGTGAAATGATGCAATGTGGCGGAAGGTATTTTTATTACAGCTAATGTTTCATTGAGATAGAGGGAAATTATGGCACCAGATAAATCCAGTGCCATGTTGAGCTATCTGTTTCCAGCTTCAGGCATTATGCCTTACGCTTTTTTCCAGTAATGACGTTTAGCAGCCTGCAGTTTTTCGTAGGCAGCAAGCAGGGATTGATGGGCCGGGAATGCCTGCAACTCTTCATCCACAGCCTGAAGCCCGTTAAACGGATTCTCACCACTGATAGCAGCGGAAGCCGCTTCCATTGCGTTCTCACCATACATACGCAGGAAGGCGTGATGATACTGCAGCGGATCGCGCTCATCTTCCATTGCCAGCAACAGCAGGGTCTGCAGGCAACGATAGTAGTTAGCCCGCTCTGGCGTAAAGATTGAGCTGTTAAACTCCATTGTCCACTCGGTCCAGATTAATGCCTGATCCAGATCGCCGCCCGCCAGCGCCAGCATCGCTTTTAATTCGCCAATTCGCAGCGTGTACCAGCCGTTGTCTTTACCGGTTGCCAGGCCCAGCAGCTCGCGAACACGGGTGAAGTCGTCAAAACCTTCATCATCCAGCTGTCCAATCAGATCCAGATACTCTTCCGGATTCCAGTTGCTGTCAGGCAGGGCAAGCAGGGTTTCACGCATGCCTGCACCCATGCTGTTATTTGCCAGGAACAGATCTTCCGCCGGGTAGATATCAGACATGCCAGGTACGATGATGCGGCAGGCATAGACACCCAGGTGCTCGTAGTCAGCGATATACACTTCCTGATCTTCTGAAGCGAAGATCGCCATCAGCGTAGCAAATTCCTGCTCGGTGCTGCCCGCGAAAGACCAGTCGACAAAAGGATAATCTGCCGTCTCTTTAAACAGATCCCAGGAGATCAGACCGCTTGAATCGATGAAGTGTGTTTCAAGGTTGGCATGTTCAGCCACTTCTTCGTCATCAAAGGTCGGTGGTGTAAACACATCCAGATCTTTGAGGCTGCGACCCTGCAGCAACTCTGTAACGGTACGCTCCAGTGCCACACCGAAATCAGGGTGCGCACCAAAGGAAGCAAAACAGGTGCCGTTGGTCGGGTTAAACAGCACCACACAGATAACCGGATATTTGCCGCCCAGCGAGGCGTCATAGGCGAAAATCGGGAAGCCTTCCGCTTCAAGGCGCGCAATCGCCTCAATGACGTCAGGATAACGCTGCATCACCTCATCAGGAATCGCTGGCAGGCTGATTGATTCAGCAATAATGCGGTTTTTAATGTAGCGCTCAAACACTTCTGACAACCCCTGAACACGCGCTTCATTCGCGGTGTTGCCCGCCGACATGCCATTTGAGACATAGAGGTTGCCGATGATGTTCATCGGGATATAGACAGTTTGCTGATCGGACTGGCGGGTAAAGGGCATAGCGCATATACCACGCTCAGCATTGCCGGACTGCAAATCAATCAGGCCGGAAGCCGTCAGAGCATTGTCGGCATCGTAAAACGCATGCAGACGCGCATCCAGAATGCCTTCAGGTAAGGAATTATCCTCTGGTAACGCAAACCATTTTTCATTGGGATAGTGAACAAAATCACCGTTAGCGATCTTTTTCCCCAGCCAGAAATCAGCAAAAAAATAGTTAGTAGAGAGACGCTCAAAATACTCGCCCAGCGCAGAAGCCAGTGCCGCTTTTTTACTGGCGCCTTTACCATTGGTAAAGCAGAGCGGGCAATCGCGGTCGCGGATATGCACAGACCAGACATGGGGAACAGGATTAAGCCAGGAGGCTTCTTCAATATTAAAGCCAAGATCCTGCAGCTTGTTCTGGAAACGCGCGATGGAGTCTTCCAGTGCGGCATCTTTGCCCGGGATAAATGTTTGCGTCATAGTGCCGCTCTCTCTGTTGTCATAGGGTGCGTAAAGCGCGCCATGATACGGATTTTGCTAACTGACCGCTATCAGGGCGGGACATTTTTACCGGCTTAGTTTACCGGCATAGTTTTCATTGCCGCGGCACTCAGGCCAAATGCGGATTGGTGAGGCTGGATAGAGCCTCACAAAATTCCGTTCAGATTTGCATTGGTAACATAACCTCCGGCGAGCCGGATTCAGAAAATGTGACCGCACCCTGATTTATCATTGCAGCTATCAGAATGCAGTGATAAAACCGGATGGTTATTCATAACCGTTCGATATGACAGTGGTGAGGGGAAATGACGCAAGTTTATAATTTTAGCTCTGGCCCGGCGATGCTACCGGTTGAAGTCCTTCGTCGTGCAGAACAGGAGCTGACGAACTGGCGCGGTCTGGGTACCTCTGTAATGGAGATCAGTCACCGCAGTAAAGAGTTTATTCAGGTGGCTGAGGAAGCGGAGCAGGACTTCCGTGATCTGCTAAAAATACCGGCTAATTACAAAGTTTTATTCTGTCATGGCGGCGCGCGTGCGCAGTTCGCTGCTGTACCAGGTAATCTGCTCGGGCAAGCGACCAGCGCCGACTATGTCGATGGCGGCTACTGGGCGCACAGTGCAATTAAGGAAGCGGAAAAGTATTGCTCCCCACGCACGCTGGATGTGAAAACCACCCGCGATGGTAAACGTGCCATTCTGCCGATGAGCGAATGGCAGGTGAGCGAATCGTCTGCTTACCTGCATTTCTGCCCGAATGAAACTATCGATGGCATCGCCATTGATGAACAGCCCGATTTCGGCAGTAAAACGGTTGTCGCTGACTTCTCATCTACCATTCTTTCACGTCCGATCGATGTGAGCCGCTATGGCGTGATTTATGCAGGTGCGCAAAAAAATGTCGGTCCGGCCGGATTAACGCTGGTTGTCGTTCGCGAAGATCTGCTGGGTCAGGCGCACGCCTCTGTACCTTCAATTCTCGATTACAAAGTGCTGGCCGATAATGATTCGATGTTTAATACTCCGCCAACATTTGCGTGGTATCTCTCAGGCCTGGTGTTTAAATGGCTGAAAGAGAAGGGCGGTGTAGCCGAAATTGATCGTATCAATCAGGCAAAATCTGACCTGCTTTACGGCGTTATCGATCACAGTGGCTTCTACCGTAACGATGTGGCTAAAGAAAACCGCTCGCGTATGAATATTCCTTTCCAGCTGGCGGATGCGTCGCTCGATGCGCTGTTCCTGGAAGAGTCATTTAAGGCAGGATTGCATGCGCTTAAAGGCCACCGTGTAGTAGGCGGTATGCGTGCCTCTATTTATAATGCGATGCCGCTGGAAGGTGTGAAGGCGCTGACCGATTTCATGGTCGACTTTGAACGCCGTCACGGCTGATTACTAAGATATCAGCATTGATGCTGATGCCAGACCTCGCCATATAGCGAGGTCTCTGTATTTTTTGAGGATTTCGTTTCACATGCAGGACTCCCTGACTCTCCAACCGATCGCACGCGTCGATGGCACCGTAAATCTGCCCGGTTCGAAAAGCGTTTCCAATCGCGCACTGCTGCTGGCTGCGCTGGCTAAAGGTACAACCCGTCTCACCAACCTGCTCGACAGCGATGATGTGAAGCATATGCTGAATGCGCTGACCGCGCTGGGCGTAAACTATACGCTTTCCGGCGATCGCACCGTGTGTGAAGTGACGGGAAATGCCGGGCCGCTGCGCTCCTCTCAACCGCTGTCGCTGTTTCTGGGCAATGCTGGCACCGCAATGCGTCCTCTGGCCGCAGCACTTTGTCTGGGCGAACACGATATCGAACTGACGGGCGAACCCCGCATGAAAGAGCGTCCCATCGGCCATCTGGTTGACGCGCTTCGTCAGGGGGGAGCAACAATTGAGTACCTGGAAAATGAAAACTATCCGCCGCTTCGTTTACGCGGAGGTTTCACCGGGGGTGACGTCAGCGTGGATGGCAGCGTCTCCAGTCAGTTCCTGACGGCACTGCTGATGACCGCGCCGCTGGCGCAGCAGGATACCTGCATTACCATCAAAGGCGATTTGGTTTCCAAACCTTATATCGATATCACTCTGAATCTGATGCAGTGCTTTGGCGTCGAGGTTGAGAATCAGAACTATCAGCGCTTCCTGATCAAGGGACAGCAACAGTATCAGTCACCGGGCGATTACCTGGTTGAAGGCGATGCCTCTTCCGCCTCCTATTTCCTGGCTGCTGCTGCCATAAAAGGCGGGACGGTTCGCGTCACCGGTATTGGACGCCAGAGTGTGCAGGGCGACATCCGTTTCGCTGACGTGCTGGAAAGGATGGGCGCTGTGATTGAGTGGGGCGATGATTACATTGCCTGCACAGCCGGAAAACTGCAGGCTATCGATATGGATATGAATCATATCCCTGATGCTGCAATGACCATTGCGACCACCGCGCTGTTTGCAGAGGGCACTACCCAGTTACGTAATATTTATAACTGGCGGGTAAAAGAGACCGATCGACTGAGCGCAATGGCCACGGAATTACGTAAAGTAGGGGCGGAAGTCGAAGAAGGTCATGATTTCATCCGTATTACACCGCCAGCATCGCTGATTCATGCTGATATTGGCACCTACAATGACCACCGCATGGCGATGTGTTTTTCTCTGGTTGCACTTTCTGATACGCCGGTAACCATTCTTGATCCTGGCTGTACAGCGAAAACCTTCCCGGACTATTTTGTTCAGCTGGCTAAAATCAGTCAGCACGCCTGATATCGCCTTTCCGGTGCGGTTCCGCACCGGATCTCTCCCTGATTTAATCTGGCTGCAACCGCACCGATATCCTCTGAATTGACTAACATTTCGAACCCCGTCAGTGCGAAAGGGTAACCAAGCCTTGCTATGCAGCGTATAATGCTAAGCATTAAGGGTGGCCTGAAGGTCATAATGCACGCAGCAACAGGAGGGAATAATGACAGTAACTGCCCCGGTCATAACTATTGATGGGCCAAGTGGAGCGGGAAAGGGAACCCTGTGCAAAGCGATGGCAGAATCGCTGCAGTGGCATCTGCTGGATTCCGGTGCTATTTATCGCGTGCTGGCTTTAGCCGCATTGCATCATCAGGTGGACATTGAATCTGAAGAGGCGCTGGTGCCGATTGCTGCGCATCTTGATGTGCGCTTTTTGTCACAAAACGGTGAAATGCAGGTCATACTTGAAGGTGAAGATGTGACCGGCGAAATCCGCACTCAGGAGGTCAGCAATACCGCATCACGTGTCGCTGCGTTTCCACGGGTGCGCGAAGCGTTATTGCGCCGCCAGCGCGGTTTCCGCGAGATGCCGGGCTTGATCGCTGATGGCCGTGATATGGGCACCGTGGTTTTCCCGGATGCGCCAGTAAAGATTTTCCTTGATGCCAGCCCGGAAGAGCGTGCTCAGCGACGTATGCTACAGTTGCAGGGAAATGGCTTTAATGTTAACTTTGACCGCCTTTTAGCCGAGATAAAAGAACGCGACGACCGCGATCGTAACCGCGCAATTGCGCCTTTAGTGGCTGCTGCTGATGCACTGGTTCTGGACTCTACCGAGATGTCTATCGACCAGGTCATTGAAAAAGCGCTACACTATGCCCGCGAGAAGCTGGGCATTCCGGCTTAACTGAATTTATCACCCTGTACCACGGATCCGGTGCCGGGCATGTGAAACAACCCCATCCGACATGAAGTCAGATGGACGTTAAATTGAAGAATCCTGAAGATTATCAATATGACTGAATCTTTTGCTCAACTATTTGAAGAATCCTTAAAAACAATCGAAACCCGCCCGGGTTCTATCGTTCGTGGCATCGTCGTTTCTATCGACAAAGATGTCGTTCTGGTTGATGCGGGTCTGAAATCTGAATCTGCAATTCCTGCAGAGCAGTTCAAGAACGCAGCCGGCGAACTGGAAATCCAGGTTGGCGACGAAGTTGATGTTGCTCTGGATGCAGTGGAAGACGGCTTCGGTGAAACCCTGCTGTCCCGTGAGAAAGCTAAGCGCCATGAAGCATGGATCACGCTGGAGAAAGCTTACGAAGACGCTGAAACTGTTACCGGTGTTATCAACGGCAAAGTTAAAGGCGGCTTCACAGTTGAGCTCAACGGTATCCGTGCGTTCCTGCCAGGTTCACTGGTAGATGTGCGTCCGGTGCGCGATACGCTGCATCTGGAAGGCAAAGAGCTTGAGTTCAAAGTCATCAAGCTGGATCAGAAACGCAACAACGTCGTGGTTTCACGTCGTGCGGTTATCGAATCCGAAAACAGCGCAGAGCGCGATCAGCTGCTGGAAAACCTGCAGGAAGGCATGGAAGTTAAAGGTATCGTTAAGAACCTCACTGACTACGGTGCATTCGTTGATCTGGGCGGCGTTGATGGCCTGCTGCACATCACTGATATGGCATGGAAACGCGTTAAGCATCCAAGCGAAATCGTTAACGTTGGCGACGAAATCACCGTTAAGGTGCTGAAGTTCGACCGCGAGCGTACCCGTGTTTCTCTGGGTCTGAAGCAGCTGGGCGAAGATCCATGGGTTGCTATCGCTAAACGCTATCCGGAAGGCACCCGCCTGACCGGTCGTGTTACCAACCTGACTGATTACGGCTGCTTCGTGGAAATCGAAGAAGGCGTTGAAGGTCTGGTACACGTGTCTGAAATGGACTGGACCAACAAAAACATCCATCCGTCTAAAGTTGTTAACGTAGGCGATGTTGTTGAAGTTATGGTTCTGGACATTGACGAAGAGCGTCGTCGTATCTCCCTGGGTCTGAAGCAGTGTAAATCTAACCCATGGCAGTTGTTCGCTGAGACGCACAACAAAGGCGATCGTGTTGAAGGTAAAATCAAGTCAATCACTGACTTCGGTATCTTCATCGGCCTGGACGGCGGCATCGACGGTCTGGTTCACCTGTCTGACATCTCCTGGAACGCGACTGGCGAAGAAGCCGTTCGTGAGTACAAAAAAGGCGACGAAATCGCTGCCGTTGTACTGCAGGTTGATGCAGAGCGCGAGCGTATCTCTCTGGGCGTTAAACAGCTGGCAGAAGATCCGTTCAACAACTACATCACTCTGAACAAGAAAGGTGCCATCGTCACCGGTAAAGTGACTGCAGTTGATGCTAAAGGTGCTACAGTTGAATTAGCAGACGGCGTTGAGGGTTACCTGCGCGCTTCTGAAGCTTCACTGGACCGCATTGAAGATGCAACTCTGGTTCTGAACGTTGGCGACGACGTTGAAGCTAAGTTCACCGGCGTTGATCGTAAAAACCGTGTCGTAAGCCTGTCTGTCCGTGCGAAAGACCAGGCTGATGAGAAAGAAGCTATCAATACTGTTAACACCAAACAGGAAGAAGGCAATTTCTCTAGCGCTATGGCTGAAGCGTTCAAAGCGGCTAAAGGCGAGTAATTGACCTGAAGCACCGGGTGGGCAACCACCCGGTTTCGGTAAAAGCTGTCATACATTCCCACAGGGATAAACCGGAGGTTACATGACCAAGTCAGAACTGATCGAAAGACTGGCGGGACAGCATACTCATATACCGGCGAAAGTCGTTGAGGATGCAGTAAAAGAGATGCTTGAGCACATGGCCACTACGCTGGCACAGGGCGAACGCATCGAAATCCGGGGATTCGGCAGCTTTTCTTTGCACTATCGCGCTCCGCGTACTGGACGTAACCCGAAAACGGGTGACAAAGTGGATCTGGAAGGTAAATACGTTCCCCACTTTAAGCCAGGCAAAGAGCTGCGCGATCGCGCAAATATCTACGGCTAAGCTGATACCGAACCAGATAAACGACATCTCCGGATGTCGTTTTTTTTTGCCTGTTATTCAGATTCAGATCTGACATCCGGAATGCTGTACCCAACACTGCAATCCGTTATTCTTTTTGCGAGACCGCCCGCGCCTGACTGATCCTCTCCTGTAACTTTCACCGCATTTGCCCAGAATAATCGTACTGAAATAATGGACACGATTATGCTGACATGGACCGTTCTGGCGCGACTGGCGATCGTTGCAACGTTACCGCTACTGCTGATGGCCCGACTGCCTTCCGGTGAGGCGATAGTGGTCCTGCTCTTTGTGGGCGTGGCTCTGCAACATTGTCCTTATCAGCCCGCTCGTCTGACGGGTATCACTCTGTTGTTTCTGGCATGGGCCTGTCACGATGCCCGCGTGATGGTGCAGGATATTGAACGTCTCTCCGCACGGCCCGCCACCTTCACCCTTCAGATTAATGAACTGCGGCAAGAGCGAAAACAAATCCGGGTTCGTCTGCTGGAAGAGGAGGGCAGGATGATATTTCCGCCTCGCTTTGCCTGGCTTTATTTAGATGCTGATCCAACTATTTACTGTCCTGGACAACGCTGGACGATGCAGCTGCGCTTACGACCGGTTCATGCCCGCCTGAATGAAGGCGACTTCGATGCCCAGCGTTTTGCACTCGCGAATAATACGCCGCTCCAGGGGCGGATCCTTAAACAGGATGCTGTCAGCGATCGCTGTGATGGCCGCTGGCGATTTATTGTATGGCACCGTGACAGAACCCGCGAAATGCCTTTTCGAGGCACGCTGGAGGCACTGACATTTGGCATCAGAGATGAGATGAGCCAGCAGACACGTCAGCTACTGCGTGATACCGGCACGGCGCACCTGATGGCGATATCGGGCATGCATATTGCCCTGGCCGCCAGCACCGGCTGGATGATGGCGCGTGGGGTACAATTTATCCTGCCAGCCCGCTTTATCGGCTATCTTTTTCCCCTCATCGTGAGCTGGCTATTTGCTGCAGTATATACGTGGCTCTCCGGGGCTCAGCCGCCCGCAGCCCGTTCGCTGCTCGCCCTGACGCTATGGGCAATAACACGGTTTGCGGGTGTTCAGCTGAACAGCTGGCAGATCTGGACGTTCTGTATTGCGTTGCTGCTGGTAACGGATCCGCTGACGGTGCTCTCTGACAGCTTCTGGCTTTCGGTACTGGCTGTCGGCATGCTGCTGGTCTGGTATCACTGGTTCCCGCTGCCTGCGCGGTTCCGTCATCAACGGCGCTGGATTCCGTTACAACTGCTGCACTTGCAGGCGGGCATGATGATTTTGATGGTGCCGTTACAGGTGGCGATATTCAACGGGATCAGCCTGACCGCACTGGTGGCCAATGTTGTCGCAATCCCGGTCGTCTCATTTATTACCATGCCCCTTGTAACACTTGCCATGCTGCTGCCGGTAGCGCATTTATCTGCCTTCTTTTGGGGTGCGGCCGATCTCTCTTTACGCGCACTGTTTTATTGCCTGACGTTGCTGCCGCCGGGCTGGTGGCCGCTAAGTGGCACAGCCTGGTTTACGGTCATGGTATGGGGTGGCCTGATTCTCTGGCGTGCACAGTTCTTCTTCTCTCTGCCATTAAGCAGCTGCGCGCTAGCGCTGACGATGATACTGAGTCGACAGCCAGAACCGGAGCAGGGCTGGCGCATCGATATGCTGGATATCGGACACGGTCTGAGCATAGTGCTCACTCAGGGTAACGAAGCGGTGATGTATGACACAGGGCCACGCTGGCAGAACGATAATGCGGGGAGCCGGGTGATTATTCCCTGGCTGGAGCACAGACAGTTACGTTTAAAACAGGTCATCCTCAGTCATAACCATCTGGATCACACTGGTGGGCTGCAGGCGATTACGCAACGCTGGCCCGCGGTTGAAGTGAGAAGCGCACTGGCGGATAAAACGCACTTACCCTGTGTACGTGGTACGCAGTGGCGCTGGCGACAGCTCCATTTCCGGGTTGTCTGGCCGCTGACGAACCCTTTAGCCGGTGGGAACAACGACTCCTGTGTCATCATTGTCAATGACGGTCAGGTCCGGCTACTGTTAACCGGTGATATTGAAGCTAAAGCGGAACGTCAGCTGGTGGCGCTGGAGAAGCAGGGGCTGAAGGCCGATATCCTGCAGGTACCGCACCACGGAAGCCGTACTTCGTCGACCTCCCTGCTGCTGCGTAAAACAGAAGGACACACCGCGATTGCCTCTCTGGCACGCTACAATGCATGGCGCATGCCCGCGAAAAATGTGCTGGAAAATTACCGAACGGCTGGATTTCAGTGGCTGGACACGGGCCAGTCAGGACAAATCAGTATCAGGATAGAGCAGGGCAGAGTGCAGGTTTTCACCCTGCGGGAACAATTAATGCCCCGTTGGTATCATCAGTGGTTTGGCGTCAAACGCGAATCCAGGTAGAATGGCCGGCTATTTCCAACAGCGTGAATAAATAATGCATCAAGATAAAGATCTCTCTACGTGGCAGACGTTTCGCCGACTCTGGCCGATGATCGCGCCTAACAAAGCGGGATTAATCGTGGCCTCTGTCGCCCTGATTATTAATGCTGCGGGCGACGCCTTAATGCTCTCCCTGTTGAAACCGTTACTGGATGATGGCTTTGGTAAAGCTGACAGGTCAGTAATGCTTTGGATGCCATTAGTCGTTATTGGCCTGATGCTGGTTCGCGGAGTCACCAGTTATATCTCCAGCTACTGCATCTCCTGGGTCTCTGGCAATGTGGTGATGAATATCCGTCGTCGCCTGTTCAGCCATATGATGGGCATGCCGGTTTCATTTTTTGACCAGCAGTCAACCGGTACCCTGCTGTCGCGCATTACCTATGATTCGGAGCAGGTTGCCTCTTCATCTTCGGGCGCACTGGTCACTGTCGTGCGTGAAGGTGCCTCTATTATTGGCCTGTTCATCATGATGTTCTACTACAGCTGGCAGCTGTCGTTAATCCTGATTGTCCTGGCACCTGTCGTCTCATTTGCAATCCGTACCGTATCCAAGCGCTTCCGCTCGATCAGCAAAAGTATGCAGAACACCATGGGGCAGGTGACAACCAGCGCCGAGCAGATGCTGAAGGGGCACAAAGAAGTGCTGATCTTTGGCGGTCAGGAAATTGAGTCGGAGCGTTTTTCCCGCGTCAGTAACCGTATGCGCCAGCAGGGTATGAAACTGGTCTCTGCTTCTTCCATTTCAGACCCGATTATTCAGCTGATCGCGTCGCTGGCACTGGCTTTTGTCCTTTATGCTGCCAGCTTCCCCAGCGTCATGGATACGCTGACAGCCGGTACGATCACCGTTGTCTTCTCCTCGATGATTGCCCTGATGCGTCCGCTTAAGTCTCTGACCAACGTCAATGCCCAGTTCCAGCGTGGCATGGCGGCCTGTCAGACGCTGTTCTCTATTCTGGATAGCGAGCAGGAAGTGGACAACGGCACGCGCCAGATCACCCGTGCTAAAGGGGATATCGAATTCCGTGATGTAACCTTTACCTATCCAGGTCGTGAAATTCCGGCACTGCGTAATATCAATCTGTCGCTGCCGGCAGGAAAAACGGTGGCGCTGGTGGGCCGTTCCGGTTCAGGTAAGTCTACGATGGCGAGCCTGCTGACCCGCTTTTATGACATTCAGCAGGGCCAAATCCTGCTGGATGGTCATGATCTGCGTGAGTACAGCCTGCGTGCGCTGCGTAATCAGGTGGCGCTGGTGTCGCAGAATGTGCATCTCTTCAACGACACCATTGCTAATAACATCGCGTATGCCCGAAGTGAGCAATATAGCCGTGAAGAGATTGAGCAGGCGGCCACCATGGCGCATGCCATGGACTTTATCAATAAAATGGATAAAGGCCTGGATACGGTGATTGGCGAGAATGGCGTGCTGTTATCTGGCGGTCAGCGTCAGCGTATCGCCATTGCCCGTGCGTTGCTGCGTGATTGTCCGATTCTGATCCTGGATGAAGCGACTTCTGCGCTGGATACCGAGTCAGAACGCGCCATTCAGTCTGCACTGGATGAGTTGCAGAAGAACCGTACCTCGCTGGTGATTGCGCACCGTCTCTCTACCATTGAGAAAGCCGATGAAATCGTAGTGATCGAAGATGGTCAGATTGTTGAACGCGGAACGCATCAGGTGCTGTTAGCAGAACGTGGCGCCTATGCACAGCTGCATAAGATGCAATTCGGCCAATGATTGAACGTATCTGGAGTGGTCGCTCCCCGTTATGGATTCTGTTATGGCCATTCAGCCTGCTGTATGGTGCGATCACGGCCCTGATACGTTTCAGTTACAGGCGCGGCTGGCGTAAAAGCTGGCGTGCGCCTCTGCCGGTCGTGGTGGTGGGTAATCTCACTGCTGGTGGCAATGGAAAGACGCCGGTCGTGATCTGGCTGGTCGAGGCGCTGCAGCAGCGTGGCCTGCGCGCTGGCGTCGTCTCCAGAGGATATGGCGGCAAGGCGGACCACTATCCCTTGCTGGTCACGGCGCAGACCCCCACGCAACAGGCCGGTGATGAACCAGTACTGATCGCCCAGCGCACCGGAGCGCCGGTCGCGGTTGCGCCCAAACGGCGACAGGCGATTGAGGCGTTACTGAAGCAGGGGCCGCTGGATGTGATTATCACTGACGACGGCCTGCAACATTATGCGCTGCAGCGCGATCGCGAGATCGTGGTGGTTGATGGCGTTCGTCGCTTTGGCAATGGCTGGTGGTTGCCTGCCGGTCCGATGCGTGAACGTGCCGATCGTCTCCACCAGGTCGATGCCGTCATCATTAATGGCGGTGAGGTCCTGGGTGACGAGATTGCAATGCAACTTCAGCCCGGACTCGCCACCAATCTGCTGACCGGGGAAACCCGCGCACCTGAGCAACTGGGTGCCGTGGTCGCCATGGCCGGTATTGGTCATCCTCCGCGTTTTTTCACCACGCTGAAACAGCAGGGCATAACGCCAGTCGCAGAGATCGCCTTTGCTGACCATCATGCCTACAGTGAGGATGAGCTGACACGATTATTACAGCCGGGTCAGCAGCTACTGATGACTGAAAAGGACGCAGTGAAATGCCGTCACTTTGCGCAGCCTGACTGGTGGTATCTGCCGGTTGATGCCCATTTATCCGGTAACGCCGTAACGCCGTTACTGGACGACATTGAACAACGCTGCCGTCGCCCGCTCTGATACCTGCACCCATTCAGGTGAAGCCTGATAAGGAAGAGGATGAACACCCCGCATTCACTTTCGTTACAGCAAGCACGTCACCTTCATCTCGCCGCGCAGGGCCTGCTGCGCCCTCCGGCAAAACGCGCTGTTTATCAGGATCTGATCAGCTGCATTTCTCGTATGTCGCTGCTGCAAATCGACACCATCCATGTGGTGGCCCGCAGTCCTTATCTGGTGCTGTTCAGTCGCCTGGGAAACTATCCTCAGGCATGGCTGGAACAGGCGCTGGCCCAGGGCGATCTCTTTGAATACTGGGCGCACGAAGCCTGCTTTATTCCCCGCGCCGATTACAGACTGCTTCGTCATCGCATGCTGTCGCCTGAGCGCCTTGGCTGGAAATACAACGCGCAGTGGGTCGCTGAACACCAGCAGGCGATTACCGAATTACTGCAGCTGATTCAGGAAAACGGTCCGGTGCGCGCCGCCGATTTCACCCATCCCGGTAATCCGAAATCAGGCTGGTGGGACTGGAAACCACACAAGCGACACCTGGAAAATCTCTTCAGTGCCGGTGAGCTGATGGTCACAGAACGCCGTAACTTTCAGCGCGTCTACGATTTGCGAAGCCGTGTCATGCCCGACTGGCAGGATGCGGTGCATGGCATCAGCGAAGCCGAGGCCACCCGACAGATGCTGATGAACAGCGCCCGTAGCTTAGGGATTTTCCGCGCGGCCTGGCTGCCGGACTACTATCGCCTTAAACGGGCACCCCTGAACGACTTTATCTCTGATGCCCAGGCTACGGGCGAGCTGGTCGCCGTCAATACAGAGGGACTGGGTGAGATGTGGCTGCATCGTGACTACTTACCGTGGCTGGAGACGCCGCTGCAGGCAACGCACAGCGCGCTGCTGTCACCTTTTGATCCGGTGGTCTGGGATCGCAAACGTGCGCTGGAGCTGTTCAGCTTTGACTATCGTATCGAGTGTTACACCCCGGAGGAGAAGCGCAAGTTTGGCTATTTCGTTTTGCCCATCCTTCATCGTGGGCAGATAAAAGGGCGGCTCGATGCCCGTATGCTGCGTCAGGCCAAACAGCTGGAGATTAAAAAACTCTGGCTGGAAGAGACGACCCGCGTCACGGCGCGCTTTGTGGTGGATATCCGGCGTGCGATTGAATGCTTCGCGGCCTGGCAGGGGGCAGAAAGCGTCGCTATTCTGCAGGTACCTGATGCACTCAAAGACCACTGGCCAGCCCGGTGGCAGCTGAATTAATCAATTTTGCGGCAGCCGCTGCGGTAAGGCGTTTTACCCCATCCCGCCTGCGCCGCGCTATGGTATGCTTGGTGCCTTAAGCATTCGGTTCCTGATGGAGGACATATGGATCATCGTTTACTCGAAATCGTTGCCTGCCCGGTGTGCAATGGCAAACTTTACTTCAACAATGCGCAGCAGGAGCTGATCTGCAAGCCTGATGGCCTGGCCTTCCCGGTTCGGGATGGTATTCCGGTGCTGCTGGAAACTGAAGCCCGCACGCTGTCAGTGGAAGAGATTCATCCATGAGTTTCACTGCCATCATTCCTGCTCGCTATGCGTCAACCCGGTTACCCGGCAAGCCGCTGCTCGATATTCACGGTAAACCGATGGTCGTGCATGTGATGGAGCGCGCCCGTGAATCGGGTGCCAGCCGGGTCATTGTTGCCACCGACCATCCCGATGTGGCTCTGGCAGTGGAAGCGGCAGGCGGTGAAGTCTGCATGACGCGCGCCGATCACCAGTCCGGCACGGAGCGGCTGGCGGAAGTGATCGAAAAATATCAGTTTGCTGATGACGAAATCATCGTCAACGTGCAGGGTGATGAGCCGATGATCCCGGCAGAGATTGTGCGTCAGGTGGCGACCAATCTGGCGGGCTCAGCGGCCGGGATGGCAACGCTGGCGGTGCCAATCACCGATGTGGAAGAAGCCTTCAATCCGAACGCGGTGAAGGTGGTCATGGATGCGAATGGCTATGCGCTCTATTTCTCACGGGCCACCATTCCCTGGGATCGTGAACGCTATGCTGCCTCACGCGAACAGATTGGCGATACGCTTTTGCGACACATTGGCATCTATGCCTACCGGGCTGGTTTTATTCGCCGCTATGTTGCCTGGGCGCCTTGTCCTCTTGAACAGATTGAGCTGCTCGAGCAACTGCGTGTCTTATGGTACGGCGAAAAAATTCATGTCGCCGTAGCAAAAACCATTCCCAGCGTGGGCGTGGATACGCCAGACGATTTGCAACGCGTCCGCGCTGCCATGCAGGCCTGATACACGGGGAGTCAGTCTCCCCGTTTCAGCGCAACGTTATTGATCCGCCGCTAAACTTATCTCCATTACTTCCTTCAGGATATTGTGATACTCATCTGAGGAGGATGCCGCATGGAACAGCTTAAATCGGAACTCACGCTGGCGCTGGGTGAAACCATCAGCCGCCTCGAATTAATCAGTGAACATCCGCCCACCCGACTCTATGCCCTGTACGATCGGCAGGGGCACCCCATGCCGATGGTGGCAAAATATTTTCGTCATCAGGGGCGGGCAGCGCTGGAAGCCAGAAAGCTGGCATTACTGGGGCAGGCCGGATTGATTCCGGTGCCAGCCGTCTATGGTCTGGTGCTGAGCCAGCAGCCTCCGGTACATGAAATGCTTCTGATGGCGCGACTGAATGGCGTGACGGCGGAGGCGCCTGCGCGGGATGCTCAGCGCTGGCAACAGTTTTGCGAACAGGCAGTCGAGGGGCTGCTGGCCTGGCACCGGCTCGACAGCCACGGCCTGGTCGGAACGGTAGACAGCACGCAGCAGAATCACTGGCCGGCCTGGTATGCACAACGGGTTGAAGTATTGTGGTCGACCCTGAGCTATCTGCGCCCACCCGCCTTCACGCTGGAAGATCGCCAGATTCTGTTCCGCTGCCGGTCGCGTCTGGCGCATCTTTTTCGCGAATTCGATGACCCCTGTGTGATGGTTCACGGCAACGTGCGGCTGCAGAGCATGCTGAAAAACAGCCGCAGCGACCAGTTAGTCGCGATGACACAGCCGGGCACGATTCTCTGGGCGCCCCGTGAATACGACCTGATCCATCTGGATACCTCACCCGCCGAGACAGCGCTGCTGCACGACTACCTGCAACGGGCACCCGTCTCTGAGGGCTTTGTCTGGCGCCGATGGGTTTATCAGCTGTGGGACTGCATCGAGCATCTTGTGCAGACCGGCACGTTTAATCGTCCTCGTTTTGACCATGCCTGCACGCAACTACTTCCCTGGCTCGGCTGAGTCGGGTTCCTCACCTTTAAGTCGCTGCAGTAACGTGCCCAGCGTCTCATACACAGCCCGTTCGCTGTGGCTCAGCCAGATCGATGATGGTAGCGCCCGTTCCCAGCCATTCAGCGGTGAGGTAATCGCCAGCTGATTAGCAGGCGCAGCAATCGGCTTCAGACCGACCGCGTGGAAAAAGCGTATCGCCCGCGGCATATGATTCGCTGAGGTGACCAGCAGCATCGGGCGATCGCCGACTACCGTTTTGACCGCCTGCGCTTCATCCGCGGTATCACGAGGCTGGTCCAGAATCTGAATATGTTCGCGCGGCACGCCCAGACTTTCTGCCACCTGAGCGGCTACCCAGGCGCTGCTCTTCGGATTGGTGCCACCGGCAGCACCGGTAAAAATCAGGGTCGACTGTGGATTGCGTTGCCATTGACGAATACCTTCTGCCACGCGTGGCAGACTGTTATTCAGCAGGTTCGAGCTGGGTGCCCAGGCCGGATTGAAGGTATAGCCTCCGCCCAGCACCACAATGTAGTCCACCTTCTCTGCGCCGTTCCAGGTCGGATAACGGATATCCAGCGGCAAAAGCAGCCGATCGGCCAGCGGTTGCAGGCTCAGCAGCAGCAGTAACAGCCAGCTGACGGAGATCACGGTTTTGCCGCTTTTTTGCCAGTCAGTAAACCAAAGCAGTAAAATGCCCAGCGCCATCAGCAAAAGCAGAAACGGCAAGGGTAAAAGCAGCCCGCCAATCACTTTTTTCAGGGTAAATAACATCGAAAACGCGTCCTGTTGTCCGAAAATAGAGCACCCGGAAGGGAAGATGGGGATGAAAGGTTCATTCTTCTGGTGCCTGTGACAAAATAGCACAAGTCTCACCGCAGCATACCGGAGCGCATGCCATGCAGGATCGTAACTTTGACGATCTCGCGGATAAATTTTCGCAAAATATTTACGGCACCACCAAAGGGAAGATACGCCAGGCCATCCTCCGGGATGAGCTGGAGAAGATAGTTCCTGGCCTGTCACCCCATCCGCTGTCGATACTGGATGCCGGCGGCGGTGTCGGCCAGGTCTCCAGCGGGCTGGCTGCACAGGGCCATCAGGTTTTGCTGTGTGACCTCTCTGCTGAGATGCTGCGTCGGGCCGCCGAAAATGCGGCGGCGCAGGGTGTGAGCCACAACATGCAATTCAGACAAATTAGCGCGCAGCAGGTGGGCGAACATTTGGATAAGCCGGTGGATCTGGTATTGTTCCACGCTGTGCTTGAGTGGGTCGCTGAACCGGAGAAGGTGCTCAAAGCGCTGTTCGATCTGCTGCGTCCGGGGGGCGTCATGTCGCTGATGTTTTACAATCTGCACGGCCTGACATTGCGCACCTTAACGCTGGGTAACTTCGGCTATCTGCGCACCAACCTGACTAAACGCAAAAAGCGAACCCTGTCGCCTGACTATCCGCGCGACCCCGAGCAGGTCTATCGCTGGCTGGAGGCGTGTGGCTTTGTGATTGAGCAGCGTGCCGGGATCCGGGTATTCAGTGACTACATGAAACCGCCGAAGGGCGAGCCAAAAAGCGACGACGAAATTATTGAGATGGAGCGGCGTTACTGCCGTCAGGAACCCTTTTTAAGCTTAGGGCGCTACATCCATGTGACCGCGCGTAAACCGGGGTAGAAGGACGAATTATGAGTGAATTTTCCCAGACGGTACCTGAACTGGTCTCCTGGGCGCGCAAAAATGACTTTTCCCTTGCGCTGCCAGTGGAACGTCTGGCCTTTTTGCTGGCTATCGCCACCCTCAACGGTGAGCGGATGGATGGCGAAATGAGCGAAGGCGATCTGATTGACGCTTTCCGTCATGTCAGTAAAGCTTTTGAACAAACCCATGAAACCGTGTTGGTTCGTGCCAACAACGCCATCAACGACATGGTGCGTCAGCGCCTGCTCAACCGCTTTACCAGTGAACTCACCGAAGGCAACGCTATCTACCGCCTGACGCCGCTGGCGATCGGCATCACCGACTACTATATCCGTCAGCGTGAGTTTTCAACGCTGCGTCTGTCGATGCAGCTGTCGATTGTGGCCAGCGAGCTCAAGCGGGCAGCCGATGCCGCGCAGGAAAACGGCGATGAGTTTCACTGGCATCGCAATGTTTTCGCGCCGCTGAAATATTCGGTGGCGGAAATTTTCGACAGCATCGATATGACCCAGCGTCTGATGGATGAACAGCAGCAGGCGGTGAAAAACGACATCGCTGAACTGCTGAATAAAGACTGGCGCGCGGCGATCTCCAGCTGTGAAATGCTGCTCTCTGAAACCTCCGGAACGCTGCGTGAACTGCAGGATACGCTGGAAGCGGCAGGCGACAAACTTCAGGAAAATCTGCTGCGCATTCAGGATGCCACGCTGGACAGCCCTGACCTGGGCTTCGTCGATAAGCTGGTGTTTGACCTGCAAAGCAAGCTCGACCGTATTACCAGCTGGGGCCAGCAGGCGATTGACCTGTGGATCGGCTATGACCGCCACGTCCATAAATTTATTCGTACCGCCATCGACATGGATAAAAACCGCGTCTTTGCCCAGCGTCTGCGGGTATCGGTACAGAATTACTTCGACGCGCCCTGGGCGCTGACCTACGCCAATGCTGACCGCCTGTATGACATGCGCGATGAGGCGCTGACGCTGCGGAATGACGAAGTGATGGGCGAACTGCCGCCAGAGATGGAATACGAAGAGATTAACGAAATTCGCGAACAGCTGGCAGCGATGATTGAAGAAGTGCTGCAGGTCTACAAATCGCAACAAAAACCGCTCAACCTCGCGTCAGTGATGCGCGACTACCTGACCCAGTATCCACGCGCCCGCCATTTTGACCTGGCGCGCATTGTGGTGGACCAGGCGGTACGCCTTGGCGTAGCGGAAGCTGATTTAGCCGGTTTGCCTGTGGAATGGCAAGCCATCAATGATTACGGAGCCAAGGTGCAGGCACATGTCATCGACAAATATTGAACAAGTGATGCCGGTTAAGCTGGCACAGGCACTGGCCAACCCGATTTTTCCCGCGCTGGACAGCCAGTTACGCGCCGGACGCCATATCGGAATTGAAGAGCTGGATAACCACGCTTTTCTGATGGACTACCAGTCATTTCTCGAAGAGTTTTACACCCGCTATAACGTTGAGTTAATTCGTGCGCCGGAAGGTTTTTTCTATCTGCGTCCGCGTTCAACCACGCTGATTCCGCGTTCCGTACTCTCTGAGCTGGACATGATGGTCGGGAAGATTCTCTGCTACCTCTATCTCAGTCCGGAACGCCTGGCGAATGAGGGGATCTTCACCCAGCAGGAGCTCTATGACGAGCTGCTCTCGCTGGCCGACGAGAACCGTCTGCTGAAGCTGGTTAACCAGCGTTCAACCGGTTCAGATCTGGATCGCACCAAACTGCAGGAGAAGGTACGCGCTTCTCTGAGCCGCCTGCGTCGCCTTGGCATGGTGTGGTTTTTCGGCAACGACAGCAGCAAATTCCGTATCACGGAATCGGTGTTTCGCTTTGGTGCCGACGTGCGCGGCGGTGATGATGCCCGTGAAGCGCAGCTTCGCCTGATTCGTGATGGCGAGGCTATGCTACTGGAAAATGCGACTGCACCGATCGACACCGATGAAAGTGAAGGGCAGGAAGGCGACGCGAGTGAGAACGCAGAGGAAGAACAGGCATGATTGAGCGCGGAAAGTTTCGTTCGCTTACGCTGATCAACTGGAACGGCTTTTTTGCCCGTACCTTTGATCTTGATGAATTAGTGACCACGCTGTCAGGCGGTAACGGCGCGGGTAAGTCCACCACCATGGCGGCCTTTGTCACCGCATTGATCCCCGATTTAACGCTGCTGCACTTCCGTAACACCACCGAAGCGGGCGCGACGTCGGGATCCCGTGACAAAGGTCTGCACGGTAAACTGCGGGCTGGCGTCTGCTACTCCATGCTGGATGTGGTGAACTCACGCCATCAGCGTGTGGTAGTCGGTGTGCGTCTGCAGCAGGTCGCCGGACGCGATAAAAAGGTCGATATCAAGCCGTTCAGTATCCACGGTCTGCCAACCGATACCAACCCGACCGATATGCTGACGGAAGTGCTTAACAGCCGTCAGGCACGCGTCTTACCGCTGAATGAGGTAAAAGAGCGGGTTGAAGCACAGGAAGGCGTGCAGTTCCGCGCTTATAACTCGGTGACGGATTATCACGCCATGCTGTTTGATCTGGGCGTGGTGCCGCGTCGTCTGCGCTCTGCCAGCGATCGCAGCAAGTTCTATCGTCTGATTGAAGCCTCACTCTATGGTGGTATCTCCAGTGCCATCACCCGATCGCTGCGTGATTACCTGCTGCCTGAAAACAGCGGCGTGCGTAAAGCGTTCCAGGATATGGAAGCTGCGCTGCGCGAGAATCGCATGACGCTTGAGGCGATCCGCGTTACCCAGTCCGACCGCGACCTCTTTAAGCATCTCATCTCCGAGGCGACCAGCTACGTGTCGGCTGACTACATGCGTCACGCCAACGAGCGCCGTGGACATCTCGACAGCGCATTACAGCTGCGCAATGAGCTGTTCAGCAGCCGTAAGCAACTCGCCACTGAGCAGTATCGTCACGTGGAGATGGCGCGTGAGCTGTCAGAGCACAGTGGCGCAGAGAACGATCTCGAAGTCGATTATCAGGCTGCCAGCGATCACCTTAATCTTGTGCAGACGGCGATGCGGCAGCAGGAGAAGATTGAGCGCTACGATGCGGATATCGAAGATCTGACGCTGCGTCTGGAAGAGCAGACCGAAGTGGTTGCCGAAGCGCGCGAAATTCAGGAAGAGAATGAAGCGCGTGCCGAAGCGGCTGAACTGGAAGTGGATGAGCTGAAAAGTCAGCTGGCCGATTTCCAGCAGGCACTCGACGTGCAGCAAACGCGCGCCATCCAGTATCAGCAGGCCCTGCAGGCGCTGGAACGCGCCCGTACGCTCTGCCAGCTGCCCGATCTGACCATCGATAACGCTGCAGAGTGGCAGGAGAGTTTCCAGGCGAAAGAGGAAGAGGCGACAGAACGTCTGCTGCGTCTGGAGCAGAAGCTGAGCGTGGCCGAAGCCGCGCACAGCCAGTTTGAACAGGCACTGGCGCTGGTGACCAGCATTGCCGGTGACGTGACCCGTCAGGATGCGTGGCAGACCGGCCGCGAACTGCTGCGTGATGCCAGCAATCAGCGTCATCACGCCGACCAGCTCTCGTCGCTGCGTCTGCGTCTCAATGAGCTGGAACAGCGTCTGCGCGAGCAGCATGAGGCGGAGCGTCTGCTGGCCGAGTTCTGCAAGCGCCAGGGGCAGCAGTACGAAGCCGATGCGCTGGCGAGCCTGCAGCAGGAGCTTGAAGCGCAGATCGAACAGCTGAACAGCAGCGTCTCGGACGCCGGTGAGCAGCGCATGATGATGCGTCAGGAGCTGGAACAGCTGCGCGAACGCATCACCAGCCTGACTGCCCGTGCGCCACACTGGCTGGCGGCGCAGGAGATCCTGACCCAGCTCAGCGAACAGACCGGTCAGGCGCTGAACAGCAGCCAGGACGTCACCGAATATATGCAGCAACTGCTGGAGCGCGAGCGTGAAACCACCGTCGAGCGCGACGAAGTGGCGGCACGCAAACGTGATATCGAGCAGCAGATTGAGCGGCTCAGTCAGCCGGGCGGGGCGGAAGATGCG
Organism: Pantoea vagans; assembly: GCF_004792415.1. Taxonomy (NCBI): domain Bacteria; kingdom Pseudomonadati; phylum Pseudomonadota; class Gammaproteobacteria; order Enterobacterales; family Erwiniaceae; genus Pantoea; species Pantoea vagans. The sequence goes on along the minus strand of NZ_CP038853.1, from coordinate 2,687,027 downwards.
CGCCTGACTCAGCTGGCCGAACGCTTTGGCGGCGTATTGCTGTCTGAGATTTATGATGATGTGACCCTGGATGATGCGCCGTACTTCTCGGCGCTCTACGGTCCGTCACGTCATGCGATCGTGGTGCCGGATCTCTCCCGCGTGCGTGAGATGCTGGATGGTCTGGAGGAGTGCCCGGAAGATCTCTATCTAATCGAGGGTGACCCGCAGTCATTCGATGACAGTGTCTTCAGCGTTGATGAGCTGCAGAATGCCGTCGTGGTGAAGGTGGCAGAGCGTCAGTGGCGCTACTCCCGCTTCCCGAAAATCCCGCTGTTTGGTCGCGCAGCGCGAGAAAATCAGCTGGAGCTGCTGCACCTTGAGCGCGACAAACTGGCTGAGCGTTACGCCACATTGTCGTTCGATGTACAGAAAACGCAGCGCCTGCATCAGTCATTCAGCCGCTTTATCGGCACACATCTGGCCGTGGCCTTTGATGCCGACCCGGAAGCGCAGATCCGTCAGCTGGGCGCGCGCCGGGGTGAGCTTGAGCGGGCACTGAATCAGCATGAGAGCAATAATCAGCAGCAGCGTCAGCAGTATGAGCTGGCGAAAGAGGGCGTGTCGCAGTTAAACCGACTGCTGCCACGCGTTAACCTGCTGCTGGACGATACGCTGGGCGATCGCTGCGAAGAGATCCGTGAGCAGGTCGATGCGGCACAGGAGGCGGCGCGCTTCCTGCATCAGCATGGCGCGAAGCTGGCGAAACTGGAACCGATCATCGCGGTATTGCAGAGCGATCCGGAACAGCACGAGCAGTTACAGGCGGATTATCAGCAGGCGCAGCAGCAGCAGCGTAACGCGCGTCAGCAGGCCTTTGCGCTGACAGAAGTGGTGCAGCGTCGCGCTCACTTCAGCTATGACGACTCGGCCAGCATGCTCAACGGCAACAGCGACCTCAGCGATAAGCTGCGTCAGCGTCTTGAGCAGGCGGAGGGTGAACGCAGCCGCAGCCGCGATCGCCTGCGTGAACATCAGGCACAGCTGACGCAGTACTCACAGGTGCTGGCTTCGCTGAAAAGCGCTTATGATGCCAAGCGCGACATGCTGAAAGAGTTGCAGCAGGAGATGCAGGATATTGGCGTCCAGGCTGACAGCAGCGCAGAAGAACGCGCGCGCGTTCGCCGCGATGAGCTCTACACGGCACTGAGCCACAACCGCGCCCGCCGCAATCAGCTGGAGAAACAGCTCACCTTCTGTGAAGCGGAGATGGATAACCTGCAGAAGCGCCTGCGTCAGCTGGAGCGTCAGTATCATCAGGTGCGTGAGCAGGTGGTCAGTGCGAAAGCGGGCTGGTGTACCGTCCTGCGTCTGGTGAAAGAGAATGGCGTTGAGCGTCGCCTGCATCGTCGTGAACTGGCTTACCTGAGCGGCGATGAGCTGCGCTCGATGTCGGATAAAGCGCTGGGTGCATTGCGTCTGGCGGTGGCGGACAACGAACATCTGCGCGACGTACTGCGGCTGTCGGAAGATCCGAAACGTCCTGAACGTAAGATTCAGTTCTTTATTGCGGTCTATCAGCATCTGCGCGAGCGTATTCGTCAGGATATTATTCGTACCGACGATCCGGTCGAAGCGATTGAGCAGATGGAAATCGAACTGAACCGTCTGACCGAAGAGCTGACCGCGCGTGAACAGATGCTGGCGATCAGTTCACGCAGTGCGGCGAACATTATCCGCAAAACCATTCAGCGTGAACAGAACCGCATCCGCCAGCTCAACCAGGGGCTGCAGACCGTCAGCTTTGGTCAGGTGCGCAGCGTGCGGCTCAACGTGAACGTGCGTGAAACCCACGCTATGCTGCTGGATACGCTGTCAGAAGAGCATGAGCAGCATCAGGATCTGTTCAACAGCAACCGCCTGACCTTCTCTGAGGCACTGGCGAAACTCTATCAGCGTCTTAACCCGCATATCGATATGGGTCAGCGGACGCCGCAGACCATTGGTGAGGAGTTGCTCGACTACCGCAACTATCTGGAGATGGAAGTGGAAGTTAACCGGGGCTCCGATGGCTGGCTGCGTGCAGAAAGCGGTGCGCTCTCAACGGGTGAGGCGATCGGTACCGGTATGTCCATTCTGGTAATGGTGGTGCAGAGCTGGGAAGAGGAGTCCCGTCGTCTGCGCGGCAAAGATATTTCGCCATGCCGACTGCTGTTCCTTGATGAAGCGGCCCGTCTGGATGCCCGCTCCATCGCCACACTGTTTGAACTCTGTGAGCGACTGGAGATGCAGCTGGTGATTGCAGCACCGGAGAACATCAGCCCGGAGAAAGGCACGACCTACAAACTGGTACGTAAGGTGTTTAATAACACCGAGCATGTGCATGTGGTCGGGCTGCGTGGTTTTGCTGCCGATCCTTCACCGGTGCGTGCGGGAAGCGAAGCGGATGCGCTACCCGATCTGACTGCTGAAAAATCGCAGGCGGAAACGTAGTCAAAAACTGAACCATTGGTTAATCTGATAACGGCATTTGTCCCATGAGGCAAATGCCGTTTTTGTTTGTATACTCACATTATGAGTCACAGCGCGGTCGCAGTGGATACAGGGAACATTGCGAAGTTGAAAATTAAGGGGGCAGGGATGTTGCTGGTAAAAAAATTAAATCATCATCGCGTTTTATCATTGTTAGCGCTGGCGCTAACCGCTGTTCCATTTACGCTACCACAGGCCGCTGTCATCGCCGCGATGCCAGGGACAACGCAGACGGCTATCACGGTTTCCGAAAGTCAGCACCGCATCCGTCAGGCTTTTTCCAGTGCCGACCAGCCATTCTATCTGGGACCGCTGGCAACGCTCTATGTCTCCCGCCATATGCAGCCGCTCTGGCAGGATGCTCAGGCGGTGCAGAAATTTCAGCAGCAGCTGGCTGAGGTGGCACTTTCAGGCGTTCAGCCGCAGTTCACTCGCTGGATTGAGCGTCTGACGAATCCGGCTATTACCGGCTTTGCCCGCGATGTCGCGCTCTCTGATGCGATGCTGGGCTATCTGCAATTTGTGTCTAATGTACCAACCCAGGGTGAAACCTGGCTCTACAGTAATGTTCCCTACAGGCTGACCCAGCCGTCGGTCGCGGTGGTGAATCAGTGGCAAAACGCAGTGAATGCGGGTTCGGCTGACACGTTTATTGCCTCATTACAGCCGCAGCACCCACAGTATCAGCCTATGCACGCCGCGCTGAAAGCGTTGCTCAGCGATAAGCAGCCCTGGCCGCAACTAAAAAGCAGTGAAACCCTGCGTCCCGGCCAGGTCAGTGATGATGTTCCTGCCCTGCGTGAAATTCTGCAGCGCAGCGGCATGTTAACGGCACAGGTTAACGCGCCCGCACCAGATGACGATGCCGTGCCTGTCGCGCCGGTACCGGTGAGCCACAGCGATCAGCCGGTCGCGGTGAGTCCTTCCGCTGCGCCAGTCACCAATCTGCTTACGCCTTCACCACAATCACCGGGTAACGTCCAGACTTCGACGCTGGAAGGGAATACCGCCAATATCTATGACGAGACGCTGGTGGCGGCGGTGAAGCGTTTCCAGCAGTGGCAGGGACTGGATGGCGATGGGGCTATCGGTACCAGAACGCGGCAGTGGCTTAATGTCTCTCCGCAGATGCGCGCTTCGCTGCTGGCCCTGAACATTCAGCGCCTGCGTCTGCTGCCGGATGATATGCACAACGGCATCATGGTAAACATCGCCAACTACTCGCTGATCTATTACAACAACGGTAACAAGATTCTCTCATCGCGTGTCATCGTCGGTCGTCCCGATCGTAAAACGCCACTCATGCGCAGTGCGCTGAATAACGTCGTGCTCAACCCGCCGTGGAATGTGCCGACAACGCTGGTGCGTAAAGACATCATTCCGAAGGTGAAGCAGGATCCGACCTATCTTTACAAGCACGGGTATACTCTGCTGTCGGGCTGGAGCGCAGACGCTGAAGTGATTGATCCCAGCATGATCGACTGGCGCATGGTCACCGCGTCATCATTCCCTTACCGAATGATTCAGGCTCCGGGCGCGGCGAATGCGCTGGGCCGGTATAAATTTAATATGCCGAGTTCAGATGCGATCTACCTGCATGACACGCCAAACCATAACCTGTTCCAGCGTGATATCCGTGCGCTCAGTTCAGGCTGTGTGCGGGTGAACAAAGCGTCTGAACTGGCAGGGTTATTGCTGCAGGATGCAGGCTGGAACGACTCCCGAATTTCCAGCACGCTGAAAGAGGGTGACACCCGCTATGTGCCGATTCGCCATCGCATTCCGGTCAATCTCTATTATCTGACGGCGTGGGTCGCTGATGATGGCAAACCACAGTTCCGCACAGATATTTACAATTATGATGACACCGCCCGTTCGGGCAGTCAGGCCCTGAGTCGGGCCGGGCAATTGCTGCTCTAGTAATTGATTTTAAATCGTTCCCCGCAAATCCGCATTAAAGAAAAATATTATCAAATGGCGATCCCATAAGGGATCGCCTCGCAAACTCATGGCAGATGGGTTGACGCTTCTCCGGGAGAAAGTTATGGTTCGGCCTGTGCGCTTTTTGCACATTTCTATGGCTTCACTCTCAGGTAAACCGTTACATGTCTACTATTGATTCTTTTCGTCGCAAACTACTGCTGTGCGGTAGTGCCGCCGCCGGACTGGCATTATTGCCAGCTTCTGCAAGGGCCTCGCTTTCTACGTCTCGCCCGCGTGTATTGATGCTTAATAATCTTCACACCGGTGAAACCCTTAAAACTGAGTTTTTTAATGGTAAGAGTTACGACAAGGATGAGCTGTCACGATTAAATCATTTTTTCCGTGACTATCGCGCCAACAAAGTGAAAAGCATCGACCCACATCTGTTTGACCAGATTTTCCGCCTGCAGGCGCTGCTGGGCATGCGTAAACCGATCCAGCTGGTTTCCGGCTATCGTTCACTGGCAACCAACAATATGTTACGTGAGAGTGGTCCGGGAGTAGCAAAGCACAGCTATCACACCAAAGGCCAGGCGATGGATTTTCATATTGAAGGGGTTTCGCTGGCGAATGTACGCAAAGCGGCGTTATCTCTGCGTGCGGGTGGTGTAGGATATTATCCCCGCAGTAACTTTGTACATATTGATACCGGTCCGATCAGGCACTGGTAATGACACCGGCAACGCTGCGTGAGCCGGTCATGGAGCGTTATGAATTACCACATTATTCCTGTTACCGCTTTTGCCCAGAACTGCTCAGTGATCTGGTGCGACACGACTCGCGAAGCCGCACTGGTCGACCCAGGCGGCGATGCCGAACTGATCAAACAAACGCTGGAACAGCTAAAACTTAAACCTGCTCAGATTCTGCTGACACATGGACATCTTGATCATGTCGGGGCCGCTGTTGAACTGGCGGCGTTTTATCAGATTCCGATTGTCGGACCGCAAAAGCGCGATGCCTTCTGGCTGGAAGCGCTGCCGACTCAGAGCCGGATGTTCGGACTTGACGAGTGCGCACCTTTTACCCCTGATCGCTGGCTGGAAGAGGGGGATAGCGTGCAGATCGGGCTGACCACGCTGGACGTTCTGCACTGCCCGGGACATTCACCCGGCCATGTCGTGTTCTTTGACCGTCCGGGACGATTGCTGATTTCAGGCGACGTGATTTTTAATGGTGGTGTTGGGCGAACTGACTTCCCGCAAGGCGATCATCAGCAGCTCATTGATGCTATCCGCACAAAATTACTGCCGCTGGGTGATGATGTGACTTTTCTTCCCGGTCACGGCCCGATTTCAACACTGGGACATGAACGCATCAGCAATCCTTTCCTGCAGTAAATAATCTGTAATTTTTACTGCAATAAAAATGGGCCATCAGGCCCATTTTTGTTTCGTCGATAGCGTTACAGCACCGCGACAATTGCTTCGCACAGCGCCGACATATTGTCTGGCGTCATGCCCGCCACATTCACGCGTCCTGAGTTGACGGCATAGACGCCGAACTCTTCACGCAGGCGAATCACCTGGTCTTTGGTTAAGCCACTGAACGAGAACATGCCGTTCTGCTTAATGATAAAGCTGAAGTCACGCTGCGCGCCTTTTTCCGCCAGGGTGTTCACAAACAGCTGACGCATGCGCTGAATGCGCTGACGCATATCGGACAGCTCCTGCTCCCAGATGGTACGCAGCGTGTCGTTACCGAGAATGGTAGCGACAATGGCAGCACCATGCGCCGGTGGATTGGAGTAGTTGGCACGAATGGTGTACTTCACCTGGCTGAACGCCGTATCGGCCAAGCTGGCTTCTGCCGCCACCAGGGTGATGGCACCGACACGTTCGTTATACAGACCGAAGTTCTTGGAGTAAGAACTGGCGACGATCAGCTCCTGATGCGAGGCGGCAAAAATACGCAGGCCCTCGGCATCTTCATCCAGACCACGGGCAAAGCCCTGGTAGGCGAAATCGAACAACGGTAACCAGCCATTAGTCTGTGACAGCTGCGCCAGCTGCTGCCACTGCCCAGCCGTTGGGTCGATACCGGTCGGGTTATGGCAGCAGCCATGGAACAGCACCACGTCGCCCGGCTGGACCTGCTGCAGCGACGCCAGCATACCCTCGAAATCGAGCGTATGGTTTGCTGCGTCATAGTAATGATATTCGCAAACTTCAAGACCGGCAGCATTGAACACGTTGTTGTGATTCGGCCAGCTTGGATTGCTGATCCAGACCCGTTTCACCGAGGTCTGCGTGGCGAGGAAATCTGCTGCTACACGTAACGCACCTGTGCCACCCGGCGTCTGAGCCGTGCGGGCGCGGCCTGCGGTGATCAGCGGGCTTTGATTGCCGAACAGCAGGGCCTGCGTGCAGCGGGCAAAATCCGCCAGACCATCAATGCTGAGATAGTTTTTCGTGGTTTCGTTTTCCAGCAGGTATTGCTCAGCTTTTTTAACACTGGTCAGTACCGGGGTCTTGCCGGTTTCGTCTTTGTAGACGCCGATGCCCAGGTTGATTTTTTCAGGGCGGTCATCAGCACGAAACAGATCGGCCAGTCCGAGAATAGGATCGGCGGGTGCAGCAGAGATCGATTCAAACATGTGTCAGGTCCATTAGCGTGAACGTAAGCAAGAGAGCTGTCAGGGTAGCGTCCGGCCAGGCAAATGCCAACCGTTTGCGAGACAAAATCCGCTATTTTGCGGTGTTGATTTCGATATGAAGAGAAGCTGAGGTTAACGCTGAGCAGAAGGGCGGGAAGAAACGGGGACACGCTAAATAACAGGCATAAAAAAACGGGGCCGTAGCCCCGTTTTTCAATATGCTTAAAGCAGGATTAGAACTGGTAAACCAGGCCTACTGCTACAGTGTCATCAGTGTTCAGACCCAGACGGTTGTTGTCATCCAGCTGGTTGATCTGATAGTCGACATAGGTAGACATGTTTTTGTTGAAGTAGTAAGTCGCGCCAACGTCGATGTATTTAACCAGGTCAGCATCGCCCACGCCTTCAATGTCCTTGCCTTTAGACTGCACGTAAGCAACGGAAGGACGCAGACCGAAGTCGAACTGGTACTGTGCAACCAGCTCAATGTTCTGAGCCTTGTTAGCGAATGCAGTGGTGGTGGTGCCAGGAGCAATTGTCAGATCGAATGGCGTTGAGTTACGGGTTTCACCGTAGTAAGCAGCCAGGTAAACATTGTTCGCATCATATTTCAGACCAGTTGCCCAGTTTTCAGCGCGTTTGCCCTGACCAACAACTGTACCGTTAGCAGCAACACCCGCTGCTTGTGCATTGGTACGATCGCTGCTGCTGTATGCACCAACTACACCGACACCGATTGGTGAAACGTAAGAGGTTGACAGACCGTAGCCGTCGCCGTTTGAACGACGAATTGAGTCACGTTCGTTTTTGCCCTGATACTGAACAGCGAAGTCCCAGCCATCTACCAGGCCGAAGAAGTTGGTGTTGCGATAAGTCAGCAGACCGGTGCTACGACCGTTCATGAAGTTATCTGAATATCCTGAGTCGCCACCGAATTCTGGCAGCATATCGGTCCAGCCGATTGCATCATAAACCACACCGTAGTTACGGCCGTAGTCGATTGAGCCGGCATCACCGAATTTCAGACCGGCAAAGCCCAGACGGGTTTTGTTGTTGGCTTGTGCGTCAGAACCTTCAGAGTTGTTCGCCTGAATGTTGTATTCCCACTGGCCGTAACCGGTCAGCTGGTCATTAATCTGAGTTTCACCTTTGAAACCAAAACGAACGTAAGATTTATCGCCGTTATTGCCGTCGTTATTTGGTGCATCGTTATCAGAGAAGTAATGCAGACCAACAGCTTTACCGTACAGGTCCAGTTTGTTGCCGTCTTTGTTATAGATTTCTGCAGCATTTGCTGCGCCGGCGGCTAACAGAGCAGGGATAACCACTGCAAGAATATTGCGCTTCATCATTATTCATTACCCTCATTGGAGTTATTTGTACACCTGCCACTGCCGTCAGGAAATCTTTACAGAACCCTGAGCGAAGTTTGGTGTCTTCCTGTGTCTGCACGCATCTTTCCATCCAACCCGCCGTAATTCTAGCGCTTAAATGCTACTAAACTCGTAATCTGGTTTCTAAAGGAAAATATGTATTACAAAATGTAAAAAATACGGAACTTTGTGAGAGAACTCAAAATTTACAAAAATAAAAAAAGGCCGGCAGTGCCGACCTCTTTATATATATGAATTTCTTATATTTAATGCCGAATTTTAGAAGCTTGCATTGCGTGGCGTGCGTGGGAAGGGGATTACGTCCCTGACATTCTGCACGCCAGTCACATAGGCGATTAAACGTTCAAAGCCCAGGCCAAAGCCAGAATGTGGCACGGTACCGTAGCGACGCAGGTCACGATACCACCAGTAATCTTCTTTGTTCAGACCCATCTCTTCCAGACGTGCATCCAGCACATCGAGACGCTCTTCACGCTGTGAACCGCCAATGATTTCACCAATGCCTGGCGCCAGAACATCCATTGCCGCCACGGTTTTGCCATCCTCGTTCAGGCGCATATAGAACGCTTTGATGTCTTTCGGATAGTTTTTCACCACTACTGGCGCTTTGAAGTGCTGCTCTGCCAGGTAGCGTTCGTGTTCAGAGGAGAGATCGATACCCCAGGAAACCGGGTTCTCGAAGGTCTGACCGCAGTTCATCAGGATTTCAACCGCATCGGTATAGTCAACCTGGGCAAAATCGGTGGTGATGAAACGCTGCAGGCGCTCAACCGCGTCTTTATCCACGCGCTCAGCGAAGAACGCCATGTCATCGGCGCGCTCTTCCAGCACTGCGTTGAACACATACTTCAGCATCGCTTCTGCCAGTGCAGCCGCATCATCCAGTGACGCAAACGCAATTTCCGGCTCCAGCATCCAGAATTCAGCCAGATGGCGGCTGGTGTTGGAGTTTTCTGCGCGGAACGTCGGACCAAAGGTGTAGATCTTCGACAGGGCGCTGGCGTAGGTTTCGCCGTTCAGCTGACCGGAAACGGTCAGGAAGGCTTCTTTGCCAAAGAAATCTTCGCTGAAGTCGACTTTGCCCTGATCGTTACGCGGCAGGTTTTCCATATCCAGCGTCGAGACACGGAACATCTCGCCAGCACCTTCGGTATCCGAGGCGGTGATCAGCGGAGTGGAAACCCAGAAATAGCCATTTTCATGGAAGAAGCGATGCAGCGCCTGCGCCAGAGTATGGCGAACGCGGGCGACCGCGCCAATCAGGTTAGTGCGTGGACGCAGGTGAGCGACTTCGCGCAGATACTCGATGCTGTGGCGTTTTGCCGCCATCGGGTAGCTGTCCGGATCTTCCACCCAGCCGACGACTTCCAGGCTGGTCGCCTGAATTTCAAACGCCTGGCCCTGACCTGGCGATGCCACCACTTTCCCGGTGACGATAACGGAACAGCCCGTGGTCAGACGCAGCACTTCATCCTGATAATTATTCAGAGAATTATTGACGACAGCCTGAACGGGATTAAAGCAGGAGCCGTCATAGACAGCGATGAAGGAAAGACCGGCTTTGGAATCTCTTCGGGTACGCACCCAACCACGTACGGTGACTTCACTGTCAACCGCGACGCGACCGTGCAGTACGTCCGCTACAGGCACTACGCTCATAAATATCTCTCTATATAGAAGAAGTGAGTTAAAATTTGCCCCATCCGGGGTTTTGCTATGTTACTTGTGAGTCTTCAGGAAACAAGCAAAATTCAGGGGGAAAGCGGATTTATTACAGCAGAGGCGGGGCGCATCAACGCCCCGATAAAAAGAGGTTTAACTCGCTTTTTTCACCAGCGGCAGATCAAAGGCTTTACGCAGGGCCCTGACAAAGGCTTTATCCTGGCAGATGGTTTTGCCCGGGCTGTCTGAAAGTTTCGCTACCGGCTTGCCGTTGCACTGCACCAGCTTGATAACGATGTTCAGAGGCGTTACGCCCGGAATATCGCAAGTTAGACGCGTACCGATGCCGAACACCACATTCGTCCGCTGACCAAAGTGGCGATAAAGCGCCAGTGCTTTGTCGAGATTTAAGTTGTCAGAAAAGACCAGGTGTTTACTTTGCGGATCGATACCCAGCTTCTGATAGTGGGCGAGGGCTTTCTCGCCCCATTCAACCGGATCGCCGGAGTCGTGACGCAGTCCCTGATAGCGGCGGGCAAACACCGGACCGAAATCGCGCAGGAACGCATCCATGGCGATGCAGTCGGTCAGCGCGATACCCAGCTGGTCGTCATACTCGTCCAGCCACGCCTGCAGCGCAGCACGCTGACTGTTGGCGAGAACCGGGCTGATCTGCTGGAAGGCCTGGAACCACTCATGTGCCTGCGTGCCGACCGGCGTCAGTGACAGACGGCGCGCCAGATCATAGTTACTGGTGCCAATCAGCCACGGAAAATCCTGCTTCAGCGTGGAGACAATCGACTGCTGCACATCCTGCGAATAGCGGCGGCGGGTGCCGAAATCCATCAGGCGGAAGCGCGACATATCGAAGTCAGCTACCTGCGTCTTAAAGTCGCCCAGTTTCTGATGCAGATGGTCAATCGCCTGCTGGGTGGTGACCTGCGGCGTGCGATGACGATGCACAATCTCACTGATCAGCGCCAGTAGCGGCACCTCCCACAGGATCACCTCCCGCCACGGCCCCTGGATACGAAGCTCCAGTTTGCCATGATGATTGCGCACCTCAACCTGCTCCGGGTTATAGCGGAACTGGCGCAACCAGCTGAGGTAGTCCTGCTGGAAAAAGGGAAGGCGGGATAACCAGGTCGCTTCATCATCAGTCAGCGCCAGGTGTTGCATGGCAGTAATCGCTTCACGAATTTCGTCAGCGTAGAGACCCAGCAGTTCGTCGCCGCGGCAGCGAAACTCCGCCGCCACCGTTACGTCATGATAGCGGTGGAAAACGGCCTGCTGCATATGGAGCTTATAGGCGTCCGTATCCAGCAGGGAGGTCAGTATCGGGGAAGCATGTCCTGTCATGGCGCGTTTCAGCATCCTGTTCGGTGGCACAGTGCCCGGTGTTGTACACAGTCATAAAGACGCAAAAGTATAATTCACTATCTGAAGCCAATCACAGCATATTTCAGTCGGGCGGGTCGAGGCCAATCTGTGCCTTTGTTAACAAAGTGTAGCCATTTCACCCTTTAGGTGCATTGTGCGTGGCAAGCTTGTAGTAACAAGCTTAGACTTTGCCGGTAAACTTATAACAACGACGCGAGACGCAATATGACGCAACAGCCCCAAATCAAGTATCGCCACGACTACCGTGCGCCCGATTACACCATCACCGATATCGATTTAACTTTTGAACTGGATGCGTCGACGACCCGTGTAACGGCCATCAGCCAGGTTAAACGCGTGGGCGACAGCCAGGCTGAGCTGCGACTTGACGGCGAAGCGTTAACGCTGATTGCGCTGGAGGTCGACGGGCAACCTTGGACGGCCTTCCGTGAAGAAGAGGGCGTACTGGTTATCAGCCAGCTGCCGGACAGCTTCACCCTGAAAATCATCAATGTGATTCATCCGGATCAGAACACCGCGCTGGAAGGGCTGTACAAATCGGGCGAGGCGCTCTGCACCCAATGTGAGGCTGAAGGCTTCCGTCATATTACCTGGTATCTCGATCGCCCTGACGTGCTGGCGCGCTTTACCACTACCATTTATGCCGATGGTGAGCGTTATCCGTATCTGCTCTCCAACGGAAACCGCATTGACAGCGGCCGGGATGAGCAGGGCCGCAGCTGGGTGAAGTGGGAAGATCCGTTCCCGAAACCCTGCTACCTGTTTGCGCTGGTGGCGGGCGATTTCGACGTGCTGCGCGACAGCTTCACCACCCGTTCAGGACGTGATGTGGCGCTGGAGATCTTCGTTGACCGCGGTAACCTCGATCGCGCCGACTGGGCGATGACCTCGCTGAAAAACAGCATGAAGTGGGATGAAGAGCGTTTCGGCCTGGAGTATGACCTCGACATCTTTATGATCGTAGCCGTGGACTTCTTCAACATGGGGGCGATGGAGAACAAAGGTCTTAACGTCTTCAACGCCAAATATGTGCTGGCGAAAGCGGAAACGGCGACCGACAAAGATTACCTCGGCATTGAGGCGGTTATCGGTCACGAATATTTCCACAACTGGACCGGTAACCGCGTGACCTGCCGCGACTGGTTCCAGCTCAGCCTGAAAGAGGGACTGACAGTGTTCCGCGATCAGGAGTTCAGCTCCGATCTGGGTTCACGTGCGGTGAACCGCATCGATAACGTGCGTATCGTGCGCGGCGCGCAGTTCGCCGAAGATGCCAGCCCGATGGCGCACCCGATCCGTCCGGATCAGGTTATCGAAATGAATAATTTCTACACCCTGACGGTGTATGAAAAAGGGTCAGAAGTCATCCGCATGATGCACACCCTGCTGGGTGAAGAGAACTTCCAGAAGGGCATGAAGCTCTATTTTGACCGTCACGACGGCAGCGCTGCAACCTGTGATGACTTTGTTCAGGCGATGGAAGATGCCTCAAATGTCGATCTGTCGCAGTTCCGCCGCTGGTACAGCCAGTCAGGTACGCCGGTACTGACGGTGCGCGACGATTACAATCCGGAACTTGAGCAGTACACGCTGCACGTCACGCAGCACACCCCAGCGACTGCCGATCAGAAAGAGAAACTGCCGCTGCATATCCCGCTGGATATTGAGCTGTATGACGGTGAAGGGAAGGTGATCCCGCTGCAGAATAACGGCCATCCGGTGCATCATGTGCTGAATGTCACCGAAGAGTTCCAGACCTTTATTTTCGATAATGTCTACTTCCAGCCGGTGCCGTCGCTGCTGCGTGAATTCTCTGCGCCGGTGAAGCTCGACTACAAATGGAGTGATGCTCAGCTCACCTTCCTGATGCGTCATGCACGCAACGACTTCTCCCGCTGGGATGCGGCTCAGAGCCTGCTGGCGACCTATATCCGCCTGAACGTTGCCCGCTATCAGCAGGGCCAGCATCTGTCGCTGCCGCTGCATGTTGCCGATGCTTTCCGCGCGGTGCTGCTCGATACCGACTGTGACCCGGCCCTGACCGCGCTGATCCTGACGCTGCCGTCAGAAAATGAGATTGCCGAGCTGTTTGACACTATCGATCCGCAGGCGATTGCGCTGGTGCGTGACGCCCTGCAACGCACACTGGCACGCGAACTGGCCGATGAGTTCTTTGCGATCTACAACGCCAATCAGCAGCCTGAATACCGTGTGGAGCATGACGCGATTGGTCAGCGCAGCCTGAAAAATGTCTGCCTGACCTATCTTGCCTTCAGTGATGCACAGCTGGCGGACAAACTGGTGCAGACGCAGTATCACCAGGCAACCAACATGACGGATGCGCTGGCGGCGCTTTCCGCTGCTGTGGCGGCTCAGTTACCGTGCCGCGATGCGCTGCTGGCGGCTTACGATGAGCGCTGGCATCAGGATGGTCTGGTGATGGACAAATGGTTTGTGCTGCAGGCAACCAGTCCGGCTGCCAACGTGATGCGCAACGTGCGTCAGCTGCTGAATCATCGCTCCTTCACTATGAGCAATCCAAACCGCGTTCGCTCGCTGGTGGGGGCTTTTGCCTCGGCTAACCCGGCCGCGTTCCATGCTAAAGATGGCAGCGGCTACAAGTTCCTGGTGGAGATGCTCATCGATCTGAATACGCGCAATCCGCAGGTTGCGGCACGAATGGTGGAGCCGCTGATTCGTCTGAAACGTTATGACGAAGGCCGTCAGGCGATGATGCGTCAGGCGCTGGAGCAACTGCTGGAGCTGGATAAACTCTCTGGCGACCTCTACGAAAAAATTACCCGGGCACTGAACGCCTGATACTAAAAAAGGGAGCGTCTGAGACGCTCCCTTTTTCAGCGCTGCTGCGCGTAACGTACCGGCTGCGGTCGTTCCGTACGCTGCATTACCCGATCCAGCACCTCCGCTTCCAGCTCGGCCAGCCGCGCCGATCCACGACGCCGTGGTCGCGGCAGATCTACCAGCAGATCCAGACCGATCTCACCCTCTTCGATCAACAACACGCGATCCGCCATCACGACCGCTTCACTGACATCATGCGTGACCAGCAGAACGGTAAAGTGATGTTGCTGCCACAGTGACTCAATCAATCCCTGCATTTCAATGCGGGTCAGGGCATCCAGCGCCCCCAGTGGTTCATCCAGCAGCAGTAAGCCGGGCCGATGAATCAGCGCTCTTGCCAGCGCCACACGCTGTTTCTGCCCACCAGAAAGTGCAGCCGGCCACTCATTGGCGCGATCGGCCAGTCCCACCGCCGTCAGGGCATCCATCGCCGCGCTGCGCCATTCGCGTCCGCGCAGGCCCAGCCCGACGTTATCAATGACTTTTTTCCACGGCAGCAGTCGCGCATCCTGAAACATCAGGCGGGTATCGTCGCGCGCCGACTGCAGCGGCGCATTGCCTGCCAGCAGTTCACCGCTGGAGCTTTGTTCCAGTCCGGCCAGCAGGCGCAACAGAGTGCTTTTGCCGCAGCCGCTGCGACCCACTACCGCTACAAACTGACCTGAAGGAATATGCAGGTCGATCTTATTGAGAATGGTACGACTGCCATACTGTTTGCTGACGCCGTTAACGCCAACCGGCGTGCCGGTGTTAAGGCGGGCGGGTGAGAGAGTCTGGCTCATGCGTTCTCCACCTTCAGTTGGTAAGCGGGGTGCCAGCGCAGCCAGACGCGTTCCAGTAACAACGCGGCGACATCCGCCAGTTTGCCGAGCAGGGCATAGAGAATGATGGCGACCACCACCACATCGGTCTGCAGGAATTCACGCGCGTTCATTGCCAGATAGCCGATGCCCGCGTTGGCGGAGATGGTTTCAGCAACAATCAGCGTCAGCCACATCAGACCGAGCGCAAAACGCACGCCGACCATAATATTTGGCAGTGCGCCGGGCAGGATCACCTGGATAAACAGACTCCAGCCGGAGAGGCCATAGCTGCGCGCCATCTCAACCAGCCCGCGATCGATATTGCGGATGCCGTGATAGGTATTCAGATAGATCGGGAACAGCGTGCCCAGCGCCACCAGAAAGATTTTGGCGGACTCGTCGATTCCGAACCAGAGGATCACCAGCGGGATCAGCGCCAGATGTGGCACATTGCGCAGCATCTGCACCGACGTATCCAGCAGGCGTTCACCGGTTTTTGAGGTGCCGGTGATCAGCCCAAGTATCAGGCCGATAGAACCGCCAATGCTGAAGCCGATCAGCGCCCGCCAGCTGCTTATCGCCAGATGCTGCCAGAGTTCACCGCTGGCAGTCAGCTGCCAGAAGGTGGTCACAATTTTCTCCGGCGCGGGCAGAATACGGTTCGATAACCAGCCGGTTTGCGAAGCAATCTGCCACACCACAACAAGCAGCGTCGGCAATAGCCACGGCACCAGCGTATCAGCAAGGCGTTTTCGGGTTCTGGCCATCATGCTCTCCTCAGCCCCGGGCGACTTTTTTCTCAGGGGTAAAATCGTTGGCTACCGCTTCACCATGCGCCTGAACCACGCGCGGCTGAGGCACCAGTGGCACCTGTAGATCAAGATGCGGGAACAGCAGTTCGCCAACACGATAAGCCTCTTCCAGATGCGGATAACCCGACAGAATAAAGGTCTCGATGCCCAGCGCTTCATACTCTTTGATGCGTGCG
Organism: Pantoea vagans; assembly: GCF_004792415.1. Taxonomy (NCBI): domain Bacteria; kingdom Pseudomonadati; phylum Pseudomonadota; class Gammaproteobacteria; order Enterobacterales; family Erwiniaceae; genus Pantoea; species Pantoea vagans. The sequence continues at coordinate 2,670,827 of NZ_CP038853.1, read as the reverse complement.
GCCACGGTCGGACCATCGCCGACCAGCGCGGTTCCGGCTCCACTGCGTACCAGACCCACACCTGCCCACAGATTCGGGCTGATTTCGAGTTTGTCGCGGCGACCACCGTGCAGCGCAGCCATCCGGCGCTGACCCACAGAATCGGCCCGCTGGAACGCGGCCTGTGCCTTCGCGATAGTGGCGTCATCCACATTGGCAATCAGCCGGTCGGCGGCCTGCCAGGCTTCTTCATTCGTTTCGCGCACAATCACATGCAAACGGATACCAAACCGCACCGTACGTCCCTGCGCGGCCGCTTTTGCACGCACCTGTTCAATCTTTTCCCGAACCTGAGCAGGCGGTTCGCCCCAGGTGAGGTAAACATCGACCTGTTCGGCCGCCAGTTCCTGAGCCGGTTCAGAAGAGCCACCAAACCAGAGCGGTGGGCGAGGCTGCTGCACCGGCTTAAACATCAGACGTGCGCCGCGAACCTTCACGTGCTTGCCTTCGTAGTCGACGGTTTCACCTTCCAGTACCCGACGCCAGACGCGGGTGAACTCGGCAGATTCTGCGTAACGTTCACGGTGATCCAGGAACACCCCATCGCCCGCCAGCTCTTCCGGATCGCCGCCGGTCACCAGATTGAACAGCGCGCGGCCGTTGGAGAGGCGATCCAGGGTAGCAGCCTGACGCGCCGCCTGAGTCGGTGAAATCACGCCAGGACGCAGCGCCACAAGGAAGCGCAGGCGCTGCGTCACCGGAATCAGCGAGGCGGCAACCAGCCAGGCATCTTCACAGGAGCGGCCGGTTGGGATTAATACACCACCAAAGCCGAGACGGTCAGCGGCTTGCGCCACCTGTTGTAAGTAGGCGTGATCAACCGGGCGCGCGCCTTCGGCGGTGCCAAGATAGTGGCCGTCGCCATGCGTCGGCAGGAACCAGAAAATGGATACGCTCATTATTGCTCCTTACTGCGTTACGGTATGCGGTTGCCAGATGCGATCCTGGATCGTCACTTTGACTGGCAACAGATGATTGGCATAAAACAGGTCAGCGGTACGCTGCTGTGCGGCTGCGGTTTCAGCACTGACCGGCGAAATCCGGGTGGGCGGACGATGGCTGAGATAGCTGGCAATAACCGGTTCAGGCAGGCCCATTGCCTGCGCCAGAAGCGTGGTGCTCTGCTGAGGCTGGCTGATAGTCAGCGCGTCGGCACTGCTGAAGGTGTCGAGCACCTGCTGGATAAACGCGCCGTGGGCTTCGGCATAGCTGCGCGTCGCCAGATAGAAGGATCCGGTCAGGTTCAGTGAGCTGCCATCAATCAGCAGGCGTGAATTACCCTGCAGCAGTACCGAAGAGTAGTAGGGATCCCAGATTGCCCAGGCATCCACGTCACCCTGCTGGAAGGCGGCGCGCGCATCGGCTGGCGTCAGATAGACGGGTGTGATGTCTTTAAATGTAAGGCCCGCCTGCTGTAAGGCGCGCAGCAGTAAATTGTGTGAGCTGGAACCTTTCTGGAAAGCGACTTTTTTGCCTTTCAGATCGGCAACCTGTTTCAGAGCGCTGTTTTTCGGCACCAGAATCACTTCGGATTTCGGTTTTGGCGGCTCCGAACCGACATAGAGCAGATCGGCGCCTGCGGCCTGGGCAAACAGCGGCGGAAGATCACCGGTACTGCCGAGGTCAATGCTGTTGATGTTCAGCGCTTCCAGCATTTGCGGGCCAGCCGGGAACTCGATCCACTTAATGTGAGTATGGGGAAAACGCTTCTCCAGCAACTGATGTGACTTCGCCAGCACCATGCTGACTGAACCTTTCTGATAGCCGATGCGAATCTCAGCCGGATCCGATTCAGCGGCCTGTACCTGAAGGCCAGCCAGTAACAGTCCTGCCACCAGCCACTTTCCTAATCTCTGCTTCATCGATCGCTTCCTTATACTGCCTGCGCAACGGGATGGTGATGACGGGTCAGCGCCAGCCAGAATGCGGAGACGGCTTCATCAAGACGCTCTGCCAGTGAATCTTCCAGTACAGGCTGGCGATCGTAATGCGTGACCTGGCTGTCTTCGGCGTAGATCCCATGCAGAATTTCCTGTGCTTTTAAAGCGTTGAGAACCGGCTTCAGCGCATAGTCCAGCGCCAGCATATGCCCGACACTGCCGCCGCTGGCGAGTGGCAACACAACTTTGTGCTCCAGTGCGCGCTCAGGCAGCAGGTCGAGCAGAGTCTTAAGCGCGCCCGAAAACGACGCTTTGTAAATCGGTGTCGCCACAATCAGGCCATCAGCCGAGGCCAGGTCGTCACGCAGGGCCAGCAGCGCGGGCGCATCAAAGCGCGCATTAATCAGATCGTCAGGCTGAAAGTTGTGAATATTCCAGGGAATGACTTCAATGCCACGTGCCTCCAGCTTGTGCTGACACAGCGTCAGCAATGAGGTTGAGCGGGAGGGAAATCGTGGGCTGCCTGCCAGCGTAATAACTCGCATCATCACTCCTTATAACTAAAAGTTATTGATTATCAAAAGTTGAGAACTTATGCCTTCATACTGTCAGAGCAGGGGAGTGGGCTTAAATGATTTATCCGGCAAAGCAAGGGTAAAAACTGCAAATAGACGTACCTGTGGCAGATAATGAAAACATCGCTTCCGATAATTCTTAAAATAAAGGCGAGCAGTGAAACCATTCATTAAGAGCAGTGATGCAAGCGGGTTAAAACAGGACGCGTGGTGGAAAAAACTATCTTTCTTCTGATTGCTTAACCATTCTGTTTGTGGCTGAAACCGTGTTGAAGCGCAGCGGCAGCCTGAAACCGGATGGTAAAGCAGCCTGACATCAGCCTGTTTCAGTGGTGTTCCGGCATGATATTAGGATTAATTGCAGAGCGTAAACTGTAATAAAAATGAAGGAATGCTGAAGTTATTCACGGTTTCAGATGTTCGCTTACATATTCCTCATTCTGGTTACGCCTGCCTGGTGGGGGTAATTTAAATCATTCCTCAACGGTTTTAACATTACAGCGGGCTATAGATGCACTTTTTTTAACAGTGATAATCAGGTGAAACGTTAAGATAATTTTTACAACTGGTCTTTTTTTGCATAACCGGTTTAAGATAATCAGGCTAAATCAAAGCCATCATAATAGTAGCGTATTACTCTTTTCGACGTTTCACCTCTGGTCAGTCCCTGCATCTGGCAGGTGAATCGTATTGTCATTTTCTAACAGCAGAGAATTGCCTATGTCTGACACCTTATTATCAGTGATTATTCCAACCTACAATGTAGAGAAATATATTGTGGAGTGCGTCGATTCATTATTACGTCAGGTTAAAGCGCCCAATGAAATAATCATTGTGAATGATGGATCCACCGACGGAACATTAGCCTTAATTGAACAGAATTATGCGCATCTTTCTCAGGTAAAAGTGATTACCATTGAAAATGGCGGCCTCGGTAATGCGCGGGATACCGGTATCGCACTGGCTCAGGGTCAGTTTCTCTTCTTCTGTGACCCGGATGATGTAGTGGTGGACGGGCTGGTTACTGAGCTGGCCATGGTGGCGGAAAAGCATCCTGAAACCGATCTCTTCTGCTTTAACTCCTGCGTCTATGAAGATGGCCACATCGATGTGACCTCACCCAAAGTCAGACATGATCACTTTGGCCAGCAAAAACCGCAGGAAGTCTTTTTGCGCCTGTTACGTAATGGGCGCTATACCTCTGCCGTCTGGAATTATGTACTGCGAAAAAGCGTGATTGAACAGCACAAATTACGCTTTGTACGCCGTGTTCATGAAGACCACAATTTTACGCTTTCTGTCTTTATGAAGTGTCAGCATGCCTGGGTCAGTCGCCAGGTCTATTATAAACAGCGAATCCGCAGCGGTTCACTGACTAACAGTACCAAAGGAAATGAGTTTTTCTATCAGCGCTATGATGCCTTTATGCACGCTTACAACACGTTAGTCAGTTCATTACCTAAATCAGACTGGCGTAGCGCGCTGGAGAAAGCTTATTTACTGCAATCTTTTCGCCTGATGATCTATTTATCACTTTATAACGGGACGCCTGTGCCGGAATATGTCATTAACGCTATCCGCTTTATGGGACGTAACGTTAAAACAGAAAATATTAAAGAGTGGCTATTGTTCAACCGACCGGAGCTGTTTATTGCATTGCAGCATTACAAGGTTAAAAAAGAGCTCAGGGGTGCCGCCTGATTCTGAAAAGCAGCCTGATTCTGAAAAATGTGAAGCGATATTGTTTATGCCTTAGCGAAATGAGAAGGTGAGACATGCAATGTGTATAAGGTTGTTGCGTCATGGCAAAAGTACTCGATAAAAGTCTGGTTATTAATATTTTCTCGCTGCTGGCCTACCGCGGCGCATCGTTTTTGTTTCCGCTGGCCACGCTGCCCTATCTTGCCCGCGTTCTGGGTGTAGAGCAGATGGGTACGCTGGCGCTGGCCATCGCCTGCGTGCTCTATTGCAGCACCATCTCTGACTGGGGATTCAACGTCTTTACCACCAAAGACATTGCTCACCATCGTGATGACAAGGAACGCGTCAGTCAGCTCTTCTGGTCAACCTTTAACGCCAAGCTGATGCTGCTGGTGGTAACCAGTGGCACGTTACTGACGGCGACCTGGTTTAATCCCGCCTGGCATCCGCTGTTCTTTATCATCCTGGCGAACTGCACCACGCTGATAGGCTCGCTGTTTTCATTCGGCTGGCTGATGCAGGGCTTTGAGAAGCTGGGTAAAACGGCGATGATCGCCACCTTCGGTAACTTCTGTGCCATTCCACTAACCTTTTTGCTGGTGAAATCTCCGCAGGATACCTGGCTGGCGGCGCTGATCCCTGGCACTGTCTCCATCATCAGCGCAGCGATTACGTTGAAGTTTGTGCTGGAGATGAAAGTCATTGGTCGTTACCGCTTTGAACCGAGCGAAATCAAACAGCGCATCACCGACAGCATGGATGTGTTTATTGCTATCGCGGGTGCCAATCTGTTTAACAGTGTCAACGTGGTGATCCTGGCCTCCTTTACCTCTACCTACATGGTCGGGATCTACAACGGTGCGGATCGTCTGCGTAAAGCGGCTAACTCAGTACCCGAGCAGATCGGCAGCGCTTTCTTCCCGCGCGTCAGCCACCTGTTTGGTCGGGATAAACGTGCCGCCATTGCGGCGACGCGCAAAAGCCTGCTGCTGTCGTTTTCCCTGAGTCTGTCGATTGTCATCTTTACCTGGTTCTTTGCTGACCTGGTGGTCTCTATTTTACTGGGTAAAGACTTTATTCCGTCGGCGGATGTGCTGCGCGTCTTTGTGCTCTGCTTCCTGTTTGGCAACATTGCCTATCCGGCTGGATTACAGATTCTGATCCCGCACGGTCTGGCGCGTCAGCGTATGTGGGTCATGATGGCCGCTGGCGTGATAAACGTGCCGCTGTGCTGTTTCCTGGCCTGGAAGTTTGGTGCTATCGGTGCCGCATGGTCGATGGTAGGGGCTGAAGCGTTTGTCTGTCTCGGTATCTTTGGCATCATGCAGCGTCACGGCATTCTGCGGGAGTATCTGTTTCCTTCCGAGGTGAAAAACCAGCCCGTAAACGATTCCGCCGTTTAAGATCAAAGCATTTTCATATAGTTTTCTGCATCCCCGCCGTTCGATTTACTTTTGCGCCAGAGCACTTTACCATTCTGGCGCACATTTTCCCGTGCACCGACTTTCACGATTGCTTCCGTCCTTCAGGAGAGTGCATGTTTTATCCTATCGTCCGACCGGCGCTGTTTAAACTCGACCCCGAACGCGCGCACGAACTCACCTTTCAGCAACTGCGTTTTATGAACGGCACGCCGCTGGAGCTGTTTTATCGCCAGAATCTGCCGTCGCGTCCGGTCACCTGCATGGGACTGACCTTTAAGAATGCCCTGGGCCTGGCTGCGGGTCTGGATAAGAACGCAGAGTGCATTGATGCGTTTGCGGCGATGGGCTTTGGTTTTGTTGAAGTCGGCACCGTCACGCCGCGCGCCCAGGCAGGTAATGACAAGCCGCGGATGTTTCGTCTGGTGGAAGCGGGCGGCATTATCAACCGGATGGGATTTAATAATCTCGGTGTTGACCACCTGGTTGAGAATGTAAAAAAAGCGCGTTTTAACGGCGTGCTCGGGATCAATATCGGTAAAAATAAAGATACGCCGGTTGAGCAGGGCAAAGAAGATTATCTGATTTGCATGGAAAAGGTTTATGCCCATGCCGGTTATGTCGCCATCAATATTTCCTCACCCAACACGCCAGGTTTGCGTTCACTGCAATATGGTGAAGCGCTGGATGATTTGCTCTCCTCCATCAAACAGAAACAAAAAGAGCTGGAAAAGCGTCATCTGAAATATGTTCCGCTGGCCGTAAAAATTGCGCCCGATCTCTCTGAAGATGAGTTAATTCAGGTCGCGGACAGTTTGATTCGTCATCAGATTGATGGCGTCATTGCCAGTAATACTACGCTCGATCGTTCGCTGGTAAGCGGCCTTAAGCATGCTGAAGAAGCGGGTGGATTGAGTGGACGGCCAGTGCAGTCGCGCAGTACGGCGGTGATCCAGCGCCTCTCTCAGGAGCTGCAGGGGCGCCTTCCCATTATCGGCGTTGGCGGCATCGATTCTCTGACCGCCGCGCGTGAAAAAATCGCCGCAGGTGCAACGCTGGTTCAGATTTATTCAGGCTTTATTTATCAGGGGCCAGGATTAATTAAAGATATCGTCACGCATCTCTAAGACAATTCTCACAATGATTAGCTGGGGGGTTTATTTATCCCCTCGGCTCGTTTATATTTTGTCCTGTTGCACGCTTTTTCAGCTTTTCCTTATGTTTCTTTTTTCGCTGAATTCTGCGCGATTTTTGGCGCAGCGGTAAATACAGGGCACACGATGAAAATTAAACCCGATGATAACTGGCGCTGGTATTTTGATAGCAGCCACGACCGAATGATGCTCGACCTGGCTGACGGGATGCTTTTCCGTTCCCGCTTTTCCCGCAAAATGCTCACGCCGGACGCGTTCACTGAATCGGGTTTCTGTGTCGATGATGCCGCTCTGTATTACACCTTTGAAGAGACCTGTCGTCAGTGCAAACTCAGTGGCAGCCATCGTGCTGAGCTGGTGCTGAATGCGCTGGTCGCCGCGCGCTTTCTTAAACCCCTGATGCCGAAAAGCTGGCATTTCACCTCGCATGCTCCGGCAATGCAGCCCCGTCCCGGTGAAATGGTACAGGTTACGCTGGCCGAAGAGGGGACGCTGGCACGTCTGCTGGTGGTTGAGAGTGGTAATAATGCGGCGCTTTGCCTGCTGGCGCAGCCAGGTTTAACCCTGGCCGGTAAAAATATGGTGCTCGGCGATGCCATTAAGGTGATGAACGACCGCCTGCAGCCCTGGTACCAGGATGTCGCGCACTACGCCCGCGCGGTCTGATTACTTCACTTCTATATCACCTGCCGGAATACAGCTGCAGCTTAAGAGGGTGCCGTCCTGACGCAGGGCACTCTGTTTAAGCGCTTTTACTTCACCGGCTACCAGACTCAGCTTGCAGCTACCACACAGACCTGCCCGACAGGAGTAAGGGATGCGAAAGCCCTGCATCTCCAGCTGATCCAGTAATATCTGCTGATTATCCCCGGTAAAGGTCTTGCCCTGAAATGTGATGGTCACAGCATCCGGTGCCTGTTGCTGTGGTTTCAGCGTTTCGACCACTTCGCCGGCACCATAGCTGCGCGGCGCATGACGTTTCAGGACGATCATTTCATCACCCGCACGCACCACGCCACTGTTACGCGCCACTAAGTTCAGACCGAAATCGATGTCACCACTGCCATCCTGAGCAGTGCGGAAAGTCTGCAGCGTCGCCAGCGGATGACCGGTGGGATGCTTAAGTCCGGTCTCGGTGCTGACCGTGGTTAGCACACAGCGACTGCATGGCTTGGGAGCCTCAAAGATGACGTCGCCAATCTGAATCTCTGCCCAGCTATCCTCATCCCAGGCGGTCGCGCCGCTGACGATCAGGTTCGGACGAAACTGTTCGGCACGGATGCTGGCCGGGCAGCGCTGTTGCAGATCGTGCAGCGACGCGTTGTTGATTAGCAAAAACGGAAAGCCATCGGCAAAGCTCAGCGGAATATGATCAAACTTTTTGACCCGGCGAGTCGGTTGCGGCCCGATCCAGCGCAACTGAACCTCACGCGGGAAGAACTGACTCAGCCACTGATTAATCGGCTGGGGCGCAATGCGCGCAGTAAAGTGGTTGCCCCAGACTTCGGTGGGATGATCCTGCTCACTAAAATCGCTGAAGCGGATCAGGGACTGGCTGCCATCCGGCGCGGCCAGCAGCAGGCCATCCGGCAGGATCGCGGGCGTAAAGCGCACCATCTCCGGGTGCTGACGTGCAGTAATAAAGGTGCCATCAGGTTCGGTCACCATAAACAGCCGATCAAATGCCAGTCCGCTGTCAGTGACCAGCGCATGTGACAACGCTAATCCCCGCATTGACTTCACAGGATGAATAAATAAGCGGGAAAGCGTGATCATGGTGTTCTCCTTGAACCCGACGCGCGACACAAAAGAAGCTAACTTTATGACATAGGTCTCCGATTCGCTATAATGCGCGACAATTTTCTCAAGAGTTAAAAAGTGACGATATGAATTCTCTGTTTGCCAGCACGGCGCGTGGGCTCGAAGAGCTGTTAAAAAGTGAGCTGGACGCGCTGGGCGCGCAGGATTTGCAAGTGGTGCAGGGAGGCGTTCACTACGAAGCCGACGATCGCGCCATGTACCAAAGCCTGATGTGGAGTCGTTTAGCATCACGCATCCTGTTGCCGCTGGGAGAGTTTGGCGTCTACAGCGATCTCGATCTCTATCTGGGTGTACAGAGCGTGGACTGGCCGTCGATGTTCGGCAGCGACAAAACGTTCGTCGTGCATTTCAGCGGGACCAACGATTCGATTCGTAACAGCCAGTTCGGCGCGCTGAAAGTCAAAGATGCCATCGTGGACAGCTTTACCCGTCAGAATCTTGAACGGCCGAATGTCGATCGTGAGCAGGCGGATATCCGTGTTAACGTCTGGCTGAATGACGATCGCGCCAGCATTGCGCTGGATCTCAGCGGCACCTCACTGCATCAGCGCGGCTATCGCCAGCAGACCGGCCAGGCTCCGTTAAAAGAGACGCTGGCGGCGGCAATTGTGCTGCGTTCTGGCTGGGAGCCGACCACGCCGCTGATCGACCCGATGTGTGGTTCAGGTACGCTGCTGATTGAAGCGGCGCTGATTGCCTGCGATCGGGCACCGGGCCTGCTGCGTAAGCACTGGGGCTTTACTGCCTGGAACAAGTTTGATGCTGCGCTGTGGCAGGACGTGAAAACCGAAGCGCAGAACCGTGCCCGCGCGGGCACGGCGGCGACTCAGGCGCGCTTTTTTGGTTATGACAACAATGGCCGGGTGCTGGAGTGGGCGCAGGCGAATGCCCGTCGTGCTGGCGTCTTTGAACTCTTTACGTTTGCGCAACAGGACCTGCTGCAACTGACCAATCCGCTCGATCCGGCGGTTCACGGCACAGTGCTGAGTAACCCGCCGTACGGTGAACGTCTGGAGAGCGAGCCGGCGCTGATTGCGCTGCACAGCCAGCTCGGACGTCTGATGAAGCAGCATTTTGGCGGCTGGAACCTGTCGCTGTTCAGCGCCTCGCCTGAACTGCTGAGCTGCCTGCAACTGCGAGCCGATCGCCAGTTCAAAGCGAAGAACGGTCCGCTGGATTGCGTGCAGAAAAACTATCAGCTGGCGGTTAACAGTCATGAAAGCGCCGGACAGATTGCGGAAGATTACGCAAACCGTCTGCGCAAAAATGTGAAGAAGCTGGAGAAGTGGGCACGTCAGGAAGGCATTGAATGCTACCGCATTTATGACGCCGATCTGCCAGACTACAACGTTGCTGTCGATCGCTATGGTGACTGGGTCATTATTCAGGAGTACGCGCCACCGAAAACCATCGATCCGAATAAAGCGCGTCAGCGCCTGTTCGATGTTATCAGCGCGACACTGAGCGTACTGCAACTGCCTGCTGACCGTCTGATTATGAAAACGCGTGAGCGCCAGAAAGGCAAAGCGCAGTATCAGAAGCTCAGCGAGAAGGGCGACTATTTCGAAGTTAAAGAGTTTAATGCGCGTTTCTGGGTGAACCTGACCGACTATCTCGACACCGGCCTGTTCCTCGATCACCGCATTGCCCGTAAAATGCTCGGTCAGATGAGTCAGGGCAAAGATTTCCTGAACCTGTTTGCCTATACCGGCACCGCCAGTGTGCACGCCGGTCTGGGCGGTGCGCGTTCGACCACCACGGTAGATATGTCGCGTACCTATCTGGAGTGGGCGGAGCGCAACCTGCGTCTTAACGGACTGACCGGGCGTCAGCACCGCCTGATGCAGGCGGATTGCCTGAGCTGGCTGAATGAGAGTGATGAGAATTTTGACCTGATCTTTATCGATCCGCCAACCTTCTCCAACTCAAAACGTATGGAAGAGAGCTTTGACGTTCAGCGCGATCATATGATGCTGATGCGTAACCTGAAGCGCCTGCTGCGTCGCGGCGGCACCATCATGTTCTCCAATAACAAACGTGGTTTCAAAATGGACATGGATGGTCTGAAAGCACTGGGCCTGCAGGCGCAGGATATTACCCAGAAAACGCAGTCGCAGGACTTCGCGCGTAACCGTCAGATTCACAACTGCTGGCTGATCACTCATGCCGGTAAGGAATAAGATTACATGTCATTAATCAGTATCCACGGCGCTTATCTCTCCTTCAGCGATGCGCCGCTGTTAGACAATACCGAGCTGCACATCGAAGAGAACGAACGCGTCTGTCTGGTGGGCCGTAACGGAGCGGGTAAATCCACGCTGATGAAAATCATCAATGGCGAACAGCCACTGGATGATGGTCGCATCATTTATGAAACTGACCTGGTGGTGGCGCGTCTGCAACAGGATCCGCCGCGCAATATTACCGGTTCGGTCTACGACTTCGTGGCTGAGGGCGTTGAAGAGCAGGCTGAGCATCTGAAAGCCTATCACGCCATTTCCCATGTGGTGATGGAAGATCCCAGCGATAAAAACCTCAATGAGATGGCGCGACTGCAGAGCATTCTCGACCATCAGAACCTCTGGCAGCTGGAAAGCCGCATCCATGACGTGCTGGAACAGATTGGTCTGCAGCCCGATACCGAGCTGTCGTCGCTCTCTGGCGGCTGGCTGCGTAAAGCGGCGCTGGGCCGTGCGCTGGTGAGTAACCCGCGTGTGCTGATGCTGGATGAGCCAACCAACCACCTCGATATCGAAACGATCGACTGGCTGGAAACCTTCCTGAAAAACTTCAGCGGTAGCATCGTCTTTATTTCGCATGACCGTTCGTTTATCCGCAACATGGCGACGCGTATTGTCGATCTTGACCGTGGCAAGCTGGTCTCCTGGCCGGGCAACTACGATCTTTATCTGGAAGGCAAAGAGGAAGCGCTGCGCGTTGAAGAGATGCAGAACGCCGAATTTGACCGCAAGCTGGCGCAGGAAGAGGTGTGGATCCGTCAGGGCATCAAAGCCCGCCGCACCCGTAATGAAGGTCGTGTGCGCGCGCTGAAAGCGCTGCGTCGCGAACACTCAGAACGTCGTGAAGTCATGGGCAAAGCCAACATGCAGGTGGGCGAAGCGTCCCGTTCCGGCAAGATTGTGTTTGAGCTGGAAAATGTTGACTACGCGGTGGGCGGCAAAACGCTGGTGAAGGATTTCTCAACCCAGGTTCAGCGTGGCGATAAAATTGCGCTGATCGGGCCGAACGGTTGCGGTAAAACGACCTTACTGCGTCTGATGCTGCAGCAGCTGAAAGCCGATCACGGCCGCGTGCATTCCGGTACCAAGCTGGAAGTCGCTTACTTTGACCAGCATCGCGCTGAACTGGATCCGGATCGTACCGTGATGGACAACCTGGCTGAAGGCAAGCAGGAAGTGCTGGTCAACGGCAAACCGCGCCACGTGCTGGGCTATCTGCAGGACTTCCTGTTCCATCCAAAACGTGCGATGACGCCGGTGCGTGCGCTTTCCGGCGGGGAACGTAACCGTCTGCTGCTGGCGCGCCTGTTCCTGCGTCCCAGCAACCTGATGATTCTGGATGAACCAACCAACGACCTCGACGTCGAAACGCTGGAACTGCTGGAAGAGCTGATCGATGGTTATCAGGGCACTGTGTTACTGGTGAGCCACGATCGTCAGTTCGTCGACAATACCGTCACCGAGTGCTGGATTTTTGAAGGCAGCGGCGAAATCGGTACCTTTGTGGGCGGTTATCACGATGCGCAGCAGCAGCGCGCCGCCTACCGGCAGCACAGGTCTGCTTCACCGGCTAAAGCGACAGCGAATAGCGCGAAGCCAGCCGCCGATAAGAGTGAAGCGAAGCGTAACGTGAATAAGCTCAGCTACAATCTGGCGCGTGAGCTGGAACAGCTGCCGCAAAAACTGGAGCAGCTGGAAGCGCGCATCGGTGAACTGCAGGCGAAGATGAGTCACCCGGACTTCTTCAGTCAGGCACACGATCAGACGCAACCGGTGCTGGATAATCTGGCGCAGGCTGAGCAGGAGCTGGAAACCGCTTTTGCGCGCTGGGAAGAGCTTGAGTCACTGAAAAACGGCGCGTAGGGCAGGGCTAACGGATGTGTTCAGCAGTGAAAAGTAACGCGTGGATGCTCTGTCCACAATGCGATTTAATGATTAAGCTGCCGGACATTCCCGTTGGCAGCCGTGCGTCATGCCCGCGCTGCCATACTTCCCTGACGGCCAACTGGCACGAACCACGTAAACGGCCGACGGGCTATGCGCTGGCGGCACTCTTTATGCTGCTGCTGGCGAATCTGTTTCCTTTTGTCTCCATGAAAGTGGCGGGGCTGACCAGCCAGATTACGCTGTCGCAGATCCCCCAGGTCATGGTGACGGAAGATTACAGCAGCCTGGCGACACTGTTTCTGCTGTTTGTGCAGGCGGTTCCGACCTTCTGCATGGTCACCATTATTCTGCTGGTCAATCCTGTCCCTCTGCCCGTCCGCCTCAAAACTGGTCTGGCGCGTATCCTGTTTCAGCTGCGTAACTGGGGCATGGCAGAAATTTTTATGGCGGGCGTTTTGGTCAGCTTCGTCAAGCTGATGGCCTATGGTGATATCGGACTGGAAACCAGCTTCTGGCCGTGGGTGCTGTTCTGCCTGCTGCAGCTGCGCGCCTTTCAGTGCGTTGATCGGCGGGGCTTATGGGACAGTCTTTCCCCGCGACCCGCCATCTCTCATCCACCCGAAGTGGGCATCAGTGGTTTAGAGCAGGGCCTGCGCTCCTGCCCCTGCTGTACCGCCATTCTGCCGGAAGCCGAGCACACCTGTCCGCGCTGCGGCGTCACCGCCCAGGCGCGGCGTAAGCACAGCCTGCAATGGACGCTGGCGCTGCTGTTCACCTCAATACTGCTTTATATCCCGGCTAACCTGTTGCCGATCATGGTGACGGAAACCCTTGGCACGGCTTATCCCTCAAATATTATGGCGGGGGTCATTGTGCTGTGGGGCGATGGCTCCTATCCGGTGGCGCTGGTGATCTTTATCGCCAGTATCATGGTGCCGACGCTGAAGATGCTGGCAATCGGCTGGCTCTGCTGGGATGCCAGCGGACGCGGGCGGCGTGACAGTCATAAGATGCATAAAATTTATGAAGTGGTCGAATTTGTTGGCCGCTGGTCAATGATCGACGTGTTTGTGATTGCCGTGCTCTCTGCGCTGGTGCGTATGGGGCAATTAATGAATGTTTATCCCGCGTGGGGGGCAGTATTGTTTGCGATGGTGGTGATTATTACCATGATCGCTGCTATGACCTTTGACCCGCGATTAACCTGGGATCGTGTACGCGAAAACAATATGAAGGAGTCGCGCCTTGACGGAAACTAACCACGGCCATGCAAAGGTGGAACAGATTAAGCGCTGGTCGCCGGTCTGGATTGTCCCCATCGTTACGCTGTTAATCGGCGGATGGATCCTCTTTTATCACTTCAGCCATCAGGGGCCTGAAGTCACTTTAATTACCGAAAATGCCGAAGGCATTGTTGCCGGTAAAACCACGATTAAAAGTCGCAGCGTCGATGTCGGCGTAGTAGAGAGCGCGGTCTTAAGCGACGATCTTCACCATGTGGAAATCAAAGCGCGTCTGAATGCGGGCATGGAAAAACTGCTGCACAGCGACAGCGTGTTCTGGGTAGTGAAACCGCAGGTGGGACGTGAAGGGATCAGCGGGCTTGGCACGCTGCTGTCAGGTGCGTATATCGAACTGCAGCCCGGCACCAAAAAACAGCCACCTGAACAATTTAAGCTGCTGGATGCGCCGCCGTTAGCGCCACCGGATGCCAAAGGTATTCGTATCGTACTGGACAGCAAAAAGGCAGGCCAGCTTAATCCGGGTGATCCGGTGCTGTTCCGTGGCTACCGTGTCGGTACGGTTGAGACCAGCGTATTTGATACTGACAAACGTATGATGACCTATCAGCTGTTTGTCGCTGCACCCTACGATCGCCTGATTACCACCAACGTACGTTTCTGGAAGGACAGCGGCATCGCCGTGGATATGTCCGCTTCAGGGATGCGGGTTGAAATGGGATCGCTTACCACGCTATTCAGCGGCGGTGTCAGTTTTGACGTGCCGGATGGCTGGGAGCTGGGCGAGCCCGCGCAGAACAAGTCTGACTACCATCTGTTTGACGATCAGCGCAGCATTCAGGACTCGCTCTACACCAACCATATCGACTACGTGATGTTCTTCTCTGACTCGATTCGGGGTCTGCAGGCGGGTGCGCCGGTTGAGTTCCGTGGCATTCGTCTGGGTACCGTCTCCGAAGCGCCGCTGATGAAAGCGGGCCTGGATCAGGCACTGAATAATGATTACCGCGTGCCGGTGCTAATCCGCATTGAGCCGGATCGCTTTATCAGCCGACTGGGTGAAAACTTCGATCTGGAACAGCATCTTCAGGATGGTAAAAAACGTGGCCTGCGCGCAACGCTGAAAACCGGCAACCTGTTGTCAGGCGCGCTCTATGTCGATCTCGACTTCTATGACAATGCGCCAGCTTACAAAGGGCCACAGAAAGTTTCTGGCTATGAAGTGATCCCAACGGTCAGCGGCGGCCTGAGCCAGATTCAGCAGAAGCTGATGGCGGCGCTGGATAAGATTAACAGTCTGCCACTGAACGGTATGGTCAATGAAGCGACGGGTACGCTGAAAGAGAGCCAGAAAACGATGCGTGATCTGCAGCGCACCATCGACAACATCAACAAAGTCACCGCCAGCCCGGCCATGAAAACGCTGCCGGAAGATCTGCAGCAGACCTTGCGCGAGCTGAACCGCAGCATGAAGGGCCTGCAGCCAGGTTCGCCTGCCTACAGCAAGCTGGTCGGCGATATGCAGCGGCTGGATCAGGTGTTGCGTGAACTCCAGCCGGTGTTGAGAACGCTGAACACCAAGAGCAATGCGCTGGTATTTGAGGCGAAACCGGGACAGGATCCCCAGCCGAAGAGGGCGAAACAGTGAAAAAAGGATTGATACTTTGTGCCGCGCTGGTGTTGAGTGCGTGCAGCAGCAGCGTTGACAATACCTGGTATCAGCTGCCCTCCGGGGCGGCGTCCATGCAGGTCACCAGCAGTCAGCTGAATGAAGCGCAGCCGATGTTATGGGTGCAGCAGGTGACGGTGCCGGACTATCTGGCAGGTAATGGACTGGTTTACCAGACCAGCGATGTCAAATATGTTATCGCCGCGAATAATCTCTGGGCCAGCCCGCTTGATCAGCAGTTACAGCAAACGCTGATTACTAATCTGAGCAAGGCGCTGCCTGGCCGATTAGTGGCGGGCTCACCGTTAGGCGCGCAGCACGACACGCTGAATGTAACCATTACAGGCTTCCAGGGACGCTACGATGGCAAAGCGATTGTCAGTGGCGAATGGACGCTGGAACATCAGGGTCGCCTGACCAAACAGGCGTTTAACCTCGTGCTGCCGCAGACTGAAGATGGCTACGATGCAATGGTCAGAACGCTGGCGGCGGGCTGGCAGCAGACCGCACAGAAGATTGCTAATAGTGTGGTTGCGTTAAATTAAGATTGATGTGAATAAATAAGCTAAGCCCCTGAACGATAGTTGTGCTTTATCGACATTGTTCAGGGGCTTTTTTATTAGCTTATTCAGAAAGATAGTGCTGGCGGATGCATCACAAAACGTCCTTAATTTTACCGATTAAGGTCACATTTATGACACTGGCATGAAGATTGGGCATTGATCTTTGGGTGCGCAGGAGGTAGAACATAAGGGTGGTTGAACATTAATTCACCACTTTTCTTTCCACCAGATTCCACAGACCTTACATGAGGGACACGGAGTATGAAGAGACAGAAACGAGACCGCCTCGAACGCGCCCATTCACGTGGTTATCAGGCAGGCATTACTGGACGCTCAAAAGAGATGTGTCCGTATCAGTTGATTGACGCTAAGTCTCACTGGTTGGGAGGTTGGCGACAAGCCATGGAGGACAGGTCGGTAGCTGCATAACCGGATGTCACTGAAAAGGGAATATAACCTCCGCCATGCGCGGAGGTTTTTGTTTCCGGGGGAAACGCTTAGAAAGCGGCGGTATCTTTAAACAGGCCGACTTTCAGATCGCTGGCGGTATAGATCAGATTACCGTCAACCAGCACTTCACCATCTGCCACGCCCATCACCAGTTTGCGATTAATGACGCGTTTGAAGTGAATGCGGTAAGTGACTTTCTTCGCTTCTGGCAGGACCTGTCCGGTGAATTTCACTTCACCCACGCCCAGCGCGCGACCTTTACCTTCGCCGCCCAGCCAGCCCAGATAGAAACCGACCAGCTGCCACATGGCATCCAGGCCCAGACAACCCGGCATCACCGGATCGCCAATAAAGTGACAGCCGAAGAACCAGAGATCGGGATTGATATCCAGCTCCGCTTCAACAAAGCCTTTATCATATTTGCCGCCGTCTTCGGTCATTTTGACCACGCGGTCCATCATCAGCATGTTGCCAGATGGAAGCGGCGGACCATTTTCGCCAAACAGTTCACCACGACCTGACAGAATCAGATCTTCTTTGGTATAGGATTCGCGTTTATCTACCATGTTTTCAATAAGCCTTGTTTTAGTGAATCACGAATATTAGCGAACAGTTGTACGCTGAGCAAATCGGATTAACGGTGGTTGAACCAGTTAAGCCAGCGGAGCGCCCAGGGACGTTGCGGCACGTCCGGCTGGTTAAACAAGCTAATGCGTTCCTGGATGGTATTCAGCAGGCAGTCGCCCTGACCATCTTCAGTACTCCAGATTTTACCAGTCAGGAGCGGTAGCGCTTCATCAGCACGGTCGATCGCCCAGATATGGAAGCGACCCTGTTCAACCGCTGTCACAACGGCCTGGTTAAGACTGAGATGGCGTACGTTGCAGGCAGGAATAATTACACCCTGCTGACCCGTCAGTTCACGCTGATGACAGATATCAAAGAAGCCTTCGATCTTCTCATTCAGTCCGCCAACTGGTTGTACGTTACCAAATTGATCGACTGAGCCAGTCACGGCGATTTGCTGATTGATCGGCTGATTCGCCAGCGCGCTGATTAAGGCACAGAGTTCAGCCAGCGAAGCGCTATCACCGTCGACCTCGGAATAGGATTGCTCAAAGACCATTGAGGCTGAGAAGGGCAGTTGCTGATCGAGCTCCAGCTCGGCGATCAGAAATGCCTGCATGATCATCATGCCTTTAGCATGAATGTTTCCGCCCAGCTCCGCTTTGCGCTCAATATCCATGAACTCGCCATCGCCGGGATGAACCACGCAGGTAATACGAGAGGGATCGCCCCAGGCGCGGGGGTGGCCAGCATATTCCACGACCGACAGGCCGTTAATCTGACCGACCACTTCGCCTTCGGTTTCAATCAGAATCTGTCGCAGCAGGATCTCATCACGCATCCGTTCATTGAGATAATTCTCGCGCCACAAGCGCGCTTCAAGCGCATCACGCAGCGCTTCGGCATCGAGTGCATCGCCCATCAGGGCCGACTCGCGCATCTGACGCTGCAGCCAGCGCGGGCAGAGTGGCAGGGTATCCTGATCGCCGCTGTACCGGACACCTTCTTTAATCAGCTCTGGCCAGAAGTCCGCTTCCGGCAGGGGCAGGCCAGCCTGTTGCGCCAGTTCAGCGTTCCAGCGACACCAGGCCAGCATGTCATCTTCATCCACAATCTGAATGTTCTCTTCAAATTCAGTATAGATGGCCATTTCATGCGCTTCAGGGTCTAGCTCCTGAAAATCCGCCAGCGCTTCCCGGTCGCCGCACAGGACCAGGTTAAGGTTGAGTGGCAACGTAGGAATCGAGACAGGCAGCGGCCGGCGTTCATCCTGAGATGTCCACTCAACATAACCTTGCTCAATACACTTTTTCAGGCGCAGCCAGAGAATCGGCTGCGTCAGCAGGCTACGCAGTGACAGTACCAGCGTACCGCCATTGGCGCGATGGATAAGCCCTGGCTCGAGCTGGATGCGATCTTTATACTGGCGCACGCAGCCAAATAACTGCTCCATCTCAATCCACTCAGCAAAGTGAATACCACCCTGACTGGTGAATGGGCGTTGCGGATCGGAAGGGGGCTGAAGCGTGACGTTGTCAGCCATGATATGGTAATCACCGCCGGACAGAGTGGTACTGTCAGTCATGACCCGCTGCGCGGCCTGAACGATAAAGGTCAGATAATCGCGATTCTCCTGGCTTCGAACCAGCAGTAACGGGAATCCCTGCGTCTGGTGATGTAAATGCGCCAGCGCATTCAGCAACCGGGGCTGTACCGTTGCCAGAGCATCAGTTTCTTCATCAGCAATTCGGGAGAAAACGGATTGGTATTGTGCGCTATCCGGCTGTAAGGTCTGCCACGTAAGTTGAGTGCTGGTCAAAATAATCGCATTTGTCTGTTTTAAGAAAAGCGAGATTATACAGGATTCACCCTTGTTAAGCACTGCAGACTTCCTGTTGAAGATGTGATGATGGCAGCATGTTTTTCGTTGCTGCATCCGGGAAAAAAGCTGTTATTCTTAGCCCGTTACGTGATCACGATGAGATTCCGATGAAATACCAGCAACTCGAAAATCTTGAATGTGGATGGAAGTGGAAATACCTGGTGAAAAAACATCGGGAAGGTGAACTGATCACGCGTCACCTTGAGTTAAGCGCGGCGCAGGCGGCAGTGGATAAACTGCTGGCGATGGAAAACAATCCGGTGACGGTGAATGAGTGGATTGCAGAACATATTCATTCCGATCTTGATAACCGACTGAAGCAGACCATCCGTGCCCGGCGGAAACGCCATTTCAACGCCGAACATCAGCACACCCGTAAAAAATCGATAGACCTGGAGTATCTGGTCTGGCAGCGGCTGGCAGGTCTGGCTCAGCGGCGCGGCTGCACGCTTTCAGAAACGATTGTTCAGCTGATAGAAGATGCGGAACGCAAAGAGAAATATGCTACTCAGATGTCGAGTCTGAAGCAGGATTTGCAGGCGATTCTGGGTAAATCGGGTTCAGAGAGCGAGTAAGCGGGCAGGGGATTTCAGAGTGTGTGCGCTGACAGAACGATTACTGGCATAAAAAAACCCCGCCTCAGCGGGGTTTTTTATGACATGTGAACTTAAGCCTGTGGCTGAGTTACAACGTCTTTGATGCCTTTAACATCGATTTCTACACGACGGTCCGGAGACAGGCAATCGATCAGGGCATTACGGCCTTTCACGCTGTCACAGGTGTTGCCGGTAACTGGGTTAGATTTACCCATGCCACGTGCAGAGATCTTGTTAGAAGGGATACCTTTAGATACCAGGTAATCTACGACTGACTGAGCACGTTTCTCAGACAGTTTCTGGTTGTACTGCTCTGAACCGATGCGATCGGTGAAGCCCAGTACGACAACGGAACCATCTTTAGGATCCATTGAGCTCAGCTGGCTGTACAGCTGATCCAGAGCCTGCTGGCCTTCTGGCTTCAGGGTAGATTTGTTGAAGGTGAACAGAACGTCAGACTTCAAAGTGAAACGCTTGGTTTCAACAACTGGTGCTGGTGCTGGAGCCGGAGCTGGAGCCGGAGCAGCGACGTCATCCTGACCGAAGCGGTATGAAACGCCTACGCTCAGCATGCCATTGTCTGGACGGGTACCAACAGTCTGTGCATCACCGATGTTGTTAACCCACTGGTAATCCAGACGGGTAGCCCAGTTTTTGGTCAGTGCATATTCAACACCAACTGCAGCCAGCGGAGATACGCCGGTGTCGTGGTCACTGATGCGGCCAGTCGTTGGGTTAGTCTGCGTTGCATCTGCACGCCATACCATGCCGCCCAGACGAGTATACACGTCCAGATCGTCATAGATTGGGTAGCTCAGTTTAGCAGCCAGCTGAACGCCTTGTGCTTTGAATGCGCCGTTAGTCACAGTACCTTTGTTAGGCATGCGGCCCAGCCAGTCATAGCCCAGCTCGAAGCCCAGGTATGGGTTTGCCTGATAACCAACGAACGCACCTGCGCCCAGCTGGCTTTCATGAGTTGGACCGTTGTTGTTCTCGTAACCGTTACCGTAGTAACCAGTGTCGTGATACTGAGACCAGCCCAGTTTAGCACCGGTGTACCAGGTGTCATCTTTCGGAGCGGCCTGCGCTACGGTAGCGAAGCCAGCCAGTGCCACTGCAATTGCGATAGCTGTCTTTTTCATTTTGCGCCTCGTTATCATCCAAATAGGCAATGAGCAAAAAGGTTGCTCTTGGTTTAAATCCTTCGCCGGGTCAAAACGCTCGCTTATGACTCTACCGCAAAAAACGGAGGTTATTGAGCACCCTGGCGAGATAAAGTCTACAACGAGATTGGAAACTTACAAGTATGATGTGAGGCGCTTCTGTAAAAAAACAGCGATTTATACACAATTTCTAACAATTAGCCTGGTAGTATTGTCGCGGCAAAAAGCCTTAAAAACCTGCTAAACCATTGTCACAGCTCGAACTAACAGAATCAGTGGTTTAGCGACGACAGATAAGAAAAATAGCTTGGGAAACTTCTGATTTTTACTTAATGAAACAAATCCGACTGAATTTTTATCGCACTTTGCGGTCTGAGAGGCGCTTCCGATGTCCCGCTTGCCCGTAAAATCAAACCCAGCGCTTCACCCTCTGCCGCCGCATTTTCAAGTTGACGGCGTTCATCTTCGTCAAGGTCATAAGGAATCCATGCCAGAACGACACTGTAATTTCCTGTGCGTAGTGCCTTGACCATCGCCTCCACCGCATTCAGACGTTCAGAATCGGCGATATGCATACTTTTATCCAGCGGTAATCCCGACTCCTGCATCCAGGTGCGATTCAGTTTATGTGCCGGTGTCAGCCACAACTGCCAGCGTGATTGCTGACTCAGCTGCTGTAATAATGGCAACAACAGCATCTGCATCATACCGGGCTGCTCGCTGCAGCGTAACTCAGTAATTCCACCGCCCTGAGAGGCCGGAACGGAAGAGGACGCGTAATGATGAGCATAGCGTGCATTATCAGGATGTTGGGTTCGCATAAGTTAATCACCAGCAGTTGACTGTATGAATATACAGTACTGTCATCCTGGATAAAGATCAACCCAAATTTCTGAAAACGCCTCGCAAAAACGCGACAAGATTAGTTGAAGCACTATTTATTCATTGAACCAGCTGACACTTTTTTCTATCTTCTAATTGCCTGATACCCAAGGCAATTTAAGAAATATTTCTGACATGGAGGTGGTGCAATGAAAAAGGTGAACCCAGTCGTAGAGCGCTCCAGAACGCGTCTGGCCCCGTTGGGACCGATAGAGTCCCGCACCCAGTTTGGGGGGTACGCTCTGGCTGTCGAAAGTGTGGTTTTTGCCTTAATTAATAAAGACGAACTCTATCTGCGGGCCAGTGAACCTTTGCGCGAGTACATTGCCGATCGCCCGCTGCAACCCTTAATTTTTCGCAAGCGGGGAAAACTGGTCAGCCTTAATTACTTCAGGGTTGATGAGGCATTATGGCGCGACTCTGACCATCTGCTGGCGCTCTCTGCCGCCTCTTTAGAGACGGCGCAACTGGAGTTGCAGAACAGGCAAGCCTCTCCGCGGCTGAAAGATTTGCCTAATCTCAGCATACGCATGGAGATGATGCTCTTTGAGGCGGGCGTGATGAGCGTCAATCATCTCTATCAGATAGGAGCCAAACAGTGCTGGCTGAAGCTAAAAGCGATTAACCAGCATGTGGGGTTTCAGACATTACTGGCGCTGCAGGGGGCTATTATGGGCCACCATGCGGCTGCGCTGCCGCAGGCAACCCGGGCGGAGCTGAATGCATGGTTCCAGCGCACGCTTTTATCCAACCCGGACCTCAGAAGCAGTGACAGCTAGTCAGTAATAAGCGTGCGGCGCAGGCGAGCCACATCGGGCATTAATGCTACCAGCAGACCGAGTTGCTGGAGCACCAGCGGCGCACGCGTATCTGCATCTGCAGCCAGCTGGCTGATTCGCTGAGCCAGTTGCTGGCGCATCGTTTCAACATGTTCATCGCTGACCACGTCCGTCTGGAGCACATCTTCGACATAGCAAACCGTATCATCCAGTAAGGTGAGCAGGTCCGGCGCAGTAATTTTATCGCGGTGAGCGCCCAGCGCGGAAATGTAGCTCAGAAATGAGTGATTGGAGCAGAGCAACTGAAAAGCTGACTCACGCAGCTTCTGGCTGGTGCGACTTTCACTGCTCATGTTTGAGACGACAGAGGCGAGTTCAGCATCCGCATTATGCGCATCACGGCGGGCGATACGATAGGCAAGCCGGTTATCTTTACCCTGATGATATTGCTCCATGATTGCATCCAGATAGCGACAGTTCGCTTTCAGGGTTCGCTCTGCCACCGCTGGCAGTTGACGAAAGCGCCAGTCAGGCCAGATAAAGGCGACAGCCAGCCAGGCCAGACCACAACCGAGTAAGGTATCCACGACACGGGGCAGGGCGACTTCAAACCCTTCACCTAACAGGTTAAAGCAAAGCAGCACCAGCAGAGTGATAAACAGCGTAGCCTGCGCATACTGAACCTGCCTGAAAGCGAAGAACAGCACACCGGTAATCACAATCAGGATTAACTGTCCTTCAATGGAGGGTACCAGCCATAAAACGGGTAAACCAATCGCAATCCCTGCCAGCGTTCCGCCGATGCGCAAGGCAAGGCGTCGCTGCGTTGCGTTATAGTTGGGCTGGCAGACAAACAGGCTGGTCAGCAAAATCCAGTATCCCCGCTCGAGTCCGGTTATCTGAATGAAGCCGTATCCAATACAGAGCACCACTGACATGCGAACCGCATGCCGGAACAGCGCCGACGCGGGAGAAAGATGACGGCTGAAGCGCAGCCGGATATCACTCCAGCCACTTAACCCTTCGCGCGACAGCAAATTGTCACTGTGCTGTGGATCTTCCCCGGCCAGCGTCTGCTCTGATTCAATGGAAGCAAGCTGTGCGTCAATGGCGCGCAGGTTACGCAGCAGCCAGAACAGCGCGCGGGTATGCGCGGCCTCAGGCTCATGCTGTTCAAGCCGTTCAATCGCTTTCTGCAGGCGTTCAAATGCACGCTCAAAGCGGCTGTCATGTACCCATCTTTCACGCATCAGGATGCAATGAGCCAGCTGGCGACAGGCCTGTGCCTGCATATTCAGCAGGCGCTGAAAGCGAAACAGAATTTCGTTATAGCGCCAGTCGCCGCGCAGCAGGTGATATTGCAGATGAGAAGAGCTGGCGCGTTCATGAATATCCTGCGCCACAAAGTAGTAGTGCAGACTGCGACGGGTGCCGCGCGACCCGCGATCGCCGCGCAGACGGCTCTGCAGCGTGGTTTTGGTCAGATTGAGCTGCGCCACTAACTGGCTGTTCACCATCGCTGCATCGATAAACGCCGCATCATCCTGCTCGCCCGCATCGGGATCGAACAGATTCGCTTTGGCATCAAGGTAGCGCGCCAGTTGTGAAAAGCTGCCCGCCAGCTGTTCCTGGACCGGACGGACCGGGAACATCAGATGACCCAGCAGGGTTAGCAGGTTGTACCACAGCGCACCGACCAGCAGCAGCATCGGCTGCATGTACCACTGGCTGAACAGCCCGATGCCGAGCATGGTATAGACCGCAATCAGCAGCGCGCCAAAAGCGATAGTGGCGTAGCGCTGCCCCAAGGCACCCAGCAGAATAAAGCCCCAGGTCGAAATGGCCAGCCCGATAATAAAAGCGAACGGCCAGGGAAACAGCAGTTCAACGGAAACCGAGGCGAAGCAGAAGCAGAGCAGGGTAATCAGCAGATTCTTCAGACGACCGGCCAGGCGATCATCAAGATCGGCCAGCGCAGCCGCGACCACCCCCAGCGTCAGGGGGATGGTCCACTCAATCTGATGCAGCCACCAGGGGATGGCAGCGCAGCCACTCAGCGCAAACAGGATCCGCAGCAGATAGCGCCAGGTACTGTTAAACAGATATTTCCGCCAGCCTGGCACGGCATCTGACATCGTATTAATAGCGACGGGCATTGGCTTCGCGCGCAGCACGCGCCTCTTCCACTGACACCACCCGGCGTCCAACCGGCCAGAGCGCGATGGCGGCGATCTTAAAGTTCGCAATTCCTACCGGAATACCAATGATGCTGATGCACTGCACAATCCCGACGGAGATATGCGAAAGGCAGAGCCACCAGCCGAAGAATATCAGCCAGAAGATATTCAGGAAGGTCCCGCCGGTATTCATTATGTGGCTCTTACTTTCAGGGCGCAGCACATCAACATGTACCGCCTCGTTGCCAAATGGCAGCAGTGAAAGTTTGGTGATTTCCCAGCAGGAGCGGGTCAGTGGCAGGGTAAAAACCAGCACGATGCTGATTAGGGTGGCAAACAGCCAGCTCAGGGTGGTGAAAAAGCCGCCCAGGACAAAATTAAGAATATTTAAAACGGTGCGCATGATCTTCTTTTCCTTTTGCATTCCGCAAGATGTGACGCCAAGTTTAGCCTGTTTTAAGGCTGGAGCGCCAAGGGTCTGACAGGTAAACTCCCCCTAATCCTGTTATCTGACATTGGTGTCGGCGTGGAACTGAAAGCAACCTCAATGGGCAAACGGCTTGCCCAGCATCCTTATAACCGTGTTCGTCTGCTGACAGCGGGTGTCGAAGTCAGTGGCGATAAGCATGAGTATCTGATCCCCTTTAACCAGTTACTGGATATTGCCTGCAAGCGCGGGCTGGTATGGGGCGAGCTGGAATTTTTGCTGACCGATGAAAAAGTGGTCCGGCTGCACGGAACGGAATGGCAGGAGACGCAGCGCTTTCACCACTATCTGATGCAGGCCTGGCAGAACTGGAGTCTGGAGATGAGTGCGGTGTGCCGCGAGGTGCTCCAGTCACTGCGCGACGAAATCGGGACGTTTAGCGCGCAGGATCGCTGGCTGAATCGCCACGAGCTGCAGGCGCTGAAGACAAAGATTCTCAAACAGTTCGACGCGTTACCGATGCCGCTCACCCGCTTAAACGATTTTCCTGACTGCCGCGATAATCTGGCATTTTGCCAGCGCTGGCTGGATCAGGGTGAGTCGGCATTGCGGCAGCGAAACCGCGACTGGACTGCCGCCATGCTGACCCGCTATCAGGCGTTCTTCGCCAGCGTCGAGAGCACACCACTCAATCAGTCGCAGTGTGAGGCGGTGGTTAATGGCGAGGATTCTCTGCTGGTGCTGGCCGGTGCGGGCAGCGGTAAAACCTCGGTGCTGGTGGCCCGTGCAGGCTGGTTAATGGAGCGCAGACTGGCCAGCGCCGATCAAATTCTGTTGCTGGCGTTTGGTCGCCAGGCGGCTGAAGAGATGAACGCACGTATTCAGTCCCGGCTCTCTGTGGGTGACATCCAGGCACGGACTTTTCATTCTCTGGCTCTGCATATTATTCGTGAAGGCAGCAATAAGCAGCCGGTTATCAGTAAGCTCGAGAGCGATGCGGATGCGCGTCGTACGCTGCTAATCAGAGAGTGGCGGCAGCAGTGCCATGAGAAAAAGGCGATGGCAAACGGCTGGCGTCAGTGGCTCCGTGACGAACTGGAGTGGGAGTTACCGGAAGGGCCATTCTGGGAGGACGAGAGGCTGGCAAACCGGCTGGCGTCACGTCTGGAGCGCTGGCTCGGTCTGATGCGCATGCATGGCGGCGCACAGGCGGCCATGATCGCGGATGTGCCGGAAGAGATTCGGGATCACTTCAGTAAACGCATCAAACTGATGGCACCCCTGCTGAAAGCGTGGAAAAGCGCGCTGAAAGAGGAGGGCGCGGTCGATTTTTCGGGACTGATTCACCAGGCCATTGCGATTCTGGAAAAAGGACGGTTTATCAGTCCGTGGAAACACATTCTGGTGGATGAATTCCAGGATATCTCGCCTCAGCGTGCCGCATTGCTCAGCGCACTGCGCAAGCAAAATAAGCGCACTGCGCTGTTTGCGGTTGGCGATGACTGGCAGGCTATCTACCGCTTCAGCGGTGCAGAGATGACGCTGACTACCGCATTTCATCACTACTTCGGTGAGGGCGATCGGTGCGTGCTGGACACCACCTACCGCTTTAACGACCGCATTGGTGACATTGCTAACCGGTTTATTCAGCAGAACCCGCAGCAGCTGGCAAAACCGCTGAACAGCGTCACCAAAGGCAATAAAAAGTCGATTTCGCTGCTGGCGGAGGATCAGCTGGAAGCCCTGCTGAACAAACTCAGCGGTTATGCGAAGCCTGAAGAGCGCATTCTGCTACTGGCGCGCTATCACTATCTGCGACCAGAACTGCTCGATAAAGCCAGAACCCGCTGGCCGAAACTCAATCTGGAATTCATGACAATCCATGCCAGCAAAGGTCAGCAGGCGGATTACGTTATTCTGGTGGGATTGCAGCAGGGCAAAGAGGGCTTCCCGGCGGAAGTACGCGAGTCGATTATCGAACAGGGCCTGTTACCTCAGCCCGAAGCGTTTCCGGATGCGGAAGAGCGCCGTCTGGCCTATGTGGCGCTGACGCGCGCGCGCCAGCAGGTCTTTCTGATGTTTGATAAGGCCGCGCCGTCACCGTTTGTCGATCACTTCCGCGAACTGGGCGTACCCGTACTGCGTAAAGCCTGAGTTATTTCAGACGATCGGCCAGATAGCGCTGATAGTCGGGGATCATAATCTCAACGTTTTGCGCAAACAGTGGTGACTGAATAATAAAATCCGCTGTGGAGCGGTTCGTGGCGACCGGGATATTCCAGACGGTCGCCAGACGCAGCAGGGCTTTCACATCCGGATCGTGCGGCACGGCGTTGAGCGGATCCCAGAAAAAAATCAGCGCATCAATTTTTCCTTCCGAGATCAGCGCGCCGACCTGCTGATCGCCACCCATCGGGCCGCTCAGCATGGCTGTGACATTCAGGCCGGTATCGCGATTGATCAGATTGCCGGTGGTGCCGGTCGCATAGAGGATGTGTGGTTCAAGTGCGGGCTGGTTTTGTTTAACCCATTCAAGCAGGGCAGTTTTGCAGTGGTCATGGGCGACCAGCGCAATATGTTTTGTGGTGCCAAGGGTACGAAAAGTCTGTTCCATAAAAGCGTCCTGATAAGGCTCATGCGCAAGAAGAGAAAGCACGAGTTTACCTCTGGCCCTTTAATGCTATCAACTCGTACGCAGCATTTTGACCAGTGTCAGAAATTGCTGACGCGTAGCTTCATCGAAGCGGTGAAACCAGCGATGCAGCGAAGGCAGTTCGGCCTGGGTTGTCCAGTCAAGATCGGCGGTGAGGCGGGAAGAAGAGGGCGTAGAAGAAGCGGAATTTGCAAACCGGGGTACTGAGGCAATCTGATGGGTGCGATTGTAATTCAGCATCGCTTTTTCCATATCCGCTGTCGCGGTGGCCGGCAGGTGGTCACGCACGCTGGTGATCTCATTGCCTTTCTCATCCACCAGCTGAAAATTCAGACTGCGGTCAAAATGATAACGCTCACGTTTTGTCTCCAGCGCAGGCAACCGGATGGTGATGGTTTTGGCCACGGCAGTAAAGGTAACGATCATCGGCGCAGACTGATAAGCGATCATACTCTCTTTCTGCCCTTTGCGTTGCTGCTCTACCCGAAACAGAAACTGATGCTGACCGCGATCCAGCTCTAAGCTGTCTGCTCCTTTGAGGAGCGAGCCTGAAATTTTTCGACCATCCAGCACCAGCAGATCGATTTGGGGATCGAGCTTTAATGTGATGGCAGAACAGGACGCCGAAACAAGGAGTGTAAGTAACCCCGTTACGGCCAGCGACAGCTTCATTTCAACTCCGGTAAGTGGTGACGCAAAGGATGACGTGTAGCAAATTCTTACATTATGGCAGTTAATTTACATTTAAACATATTTATTCGTGCGCGGGTTCAATTAATTTCGTCAGGGTCTTAACTGTTGAAGCATGCGCCAAACTACACTCAACACTGACCTGAAAGGAGATAAAGATGAACGACCAGACAATTCGCGATGTGCTGACGCGTACCCAACGTATCGCCTTAGTGGGGGCAAGCGATCGTCCCGACCGTCCCAGTTATGGTGTGATGAAATATCTGCTCGATCAGGGCTATGAGGTGATCCCGGTCAGCCCGAAACTGGCCGGCAAAACCCTGCTGGGGCAGCAGGCTTACGCCAGCCTGGCGGAAGTACCGGGCGAGATTGATATGGTAGATGTCTTTCGCAATTCAGAAGCCGCGTGGGGCGTGGCGCAGGAAGCCATTGCCGCAGGGGCAAAAACATTGTGGCTGCAGCTGGGTGTGATTAATGAGCAGGCGGCGGTACTGGCACAGGATGCAGGCATGACGGTGATTATGGATCGCTGCCCGAAGATTGAGATTCCGCGTCTGGGGATAACGCGTTAAAAATTAGCGTGGCGGCAGAGCGTGCCGCCACAAATTAATGCCGCAGATGAGGTGCCTGTAATTGCTGACGTACTGACGCTGCCAGCTCATCCATTGATGGCTGCTCTGGATGTTCAATGCTGGTTTCACCGGAAAGCTGAATTTCGGCAACATAGGTGTGCACCTGATCGCCTTCCTCATCTTCCATCACCACATGATACCAGGGCGCAGTGCGCATTTTCTCTTCCGCACCAACCTCTTCAATTTTAGGCTCATCTAACGAGTATTCAGGATCGACATCGACAATAACGCCCAGAACGCCGGACAAACGATGACGAACCTGCTGACCAATACCAAATTTACTGGCAATCATAGTGACCTCCGAAAAAAAGCTCTCTTTCCGATATGGGGGCTGGAGCTGATTTTTCAAGTCACATCACGCGGCAGGCGAAACCTTTCAGATAGAGACCTTCCGGATAGCTGGCGATGACCGGATGATCCGCTGCCTGCCGGAACTGCTCAATAAACTGCACTTCGCGGCCCGCATCCAGCGCCGCATCCGCGATAATCTTCTGGAACAGATCGGTGGCCATCAGACCGGAGCAGGAGTAGGTCATTAAGACGCCGCCCGGATTTAGTAACTGAATGGCGAGCATATTAATATCTTTATAGCCGCGACAGGCACCCATCAACTGGCTTTTGTTTTCGACGAACTTCGGCGGATCCATAATGATCAGATCGAATTTCTCGCCACTGTCACGATAGCGGCGCAACAGTTTGAACACATCATCACGCTCAAAGCGCGCACGGGAGAGATCCAGTTCATTCAGTTCAACGTTCTGACGGGCAACGTCCAGCGCTTCCTGTGAGGTGTCCACGCTGATCACTTCTTTACAGCCGCCCATCAGTGCAGAAACCGCGAAACCGCCCGTATAAGAGAAGCAGTTAAGCACGCGGGCATCCTGCGCGTAACGACGCGTGGCAAAACGGCTGTCACGCTGATCAAGGTAATAGCCGGTTTTATGGCCGCCCTGAATATCAACCAGCAGCTTCATGCCATGCTCAGTAATCGGCAGCAGCGGCGGGGGCAGTTCACCAGTGACGGTGCCCTGCGTCAACTCCAGCCCCTCTTTCTTACGCACAGCGACGTCAGACCGGTCATAGATGGCGCAGCCAGGGAAACACTGCTGCAGAGCGGTGATGATCGCCGCGCGCTGATATTCCGCGCCTGCTGAAAGCAGCTGAAGCACTAAAAAGTTGCCAAAGCGATCGATGGTGACGCCCGGTAAGCCATCTGATTCACCAGCGATCAGGCGATAGCTATCCAGGCCATCGCGGGCCGCCAGCCATTTGCGCCACTGCTGCGCCTGTTCAAAACGGCGGACAAAGAAGGCGATATCGATGGATTCATCGGCCTGCCAGCTCCAGACGCGGGCGCGAATCTGCGACTCGGGTGAATAAGCGGCACGCGCCAGCCATTTACCGTTGCTGTCACACACGTCAATGGTTTCACCCAGTTGCGCTTTACCTTCCAGACGTGCAACGGCACCTGAAAAGACCCATGGATGGCGACGGAGCAGGGACTTTTCACGTCCCTTTGCGAGAATCAATCTGACTGTCATAGTTTGCTATGCTTACCTGAAAAAATGAGGCGCCATTGTCCGGTGGATAACGGGAAATTGCAACGAACAGCAGCAGGAGAGAATAATGTCAGCAGCCTGTTTCAAAGCATGGGTTCATGGCCGCGTCCAGGGCGTCGGGTTTCGTTACAGTACGCAGGCCGAAGCCAGGACCTTGGGCGTACTGGGCTACGCGCGAAATCTGGATGACGGCAGCGTTGAGGTGCTGGCCTGGGGCGAGGCGGAGCAGGTTGAAGCGCTGATTGCCTGGCTTAAAGCGGGCGGACCCCGCGGTGCGCGCGTGGATAAGGTGCTGGTGGAGCCACACCAGCCCGCAGAACCGCCCCGCGATTTTAAAACCGGTTAACTACAGGCATTTCGCCGGTTTAGGCAGGCCGGCGATTTTCGTCGCCTGTTTAGCGGGTCCTTCCGGGAAGAGGCGAAACAGGTAGCGGCTGTTGCCTTTCTCTTCCCCATACTTCTGCGCCATTGCCTTTACCAGCATCCGCACGGCAGGTGAGGTGTTAAATTCCAGATAAAAGGCGCGCACGAAATGGACCACTTCCCAGTGTGCTTCAGTCATGGTAAGCCCTTCCTGTTCCGCGATGTGCGCCGCCAGCGCCTCACTCCAGTCGTCGATACTCTTCAGATAGCCTTCGGCATCGACGGCGATTTCGTTACCGTTAAAATTCACGTGACGTCCTCTCTATAAATGACGGCGCAGTTTAGCAAACCTGGCGGACAGTAAAAGCAAAAACCCCGCCGAAGCGGGGTTTCACAGGCTGACTGTCACTGCCGGTTAGTTGCTGCGGGCAAAACCCAGCAGGCTCAGCAGACTGACGAAGATGTTATAGAGCGAAACATAGAGGCTGACCGTCGCCCGAATGTAGTTGGTTTCGCCACCATGAATGATGTTGCTGGTTTCCCACAAAATGGCACCGGCAGAGAACAGAATGAACAGGGCGCTGATAGCCAGATGCAGCGCAGGCAGCTGCAGGAAGATATTCGCGACCACCGCCACCAGCAGCACTACAAAGCCAGCCATCATCATGCCGCCCAGGAAGGACATATCACGACGGGTCGTCAGCACATAGGCAGAACAGCAGAAGAACACCAGCGCCGTACCGCCCAGTGCCAGCGCTATCACGTCGCCCATGCCTGCGGTCAGGAATGAACTCAGGATAGGACCCAGGCAATATCCCAGGAAGCCGGTAAACGCAAACGCGGCCAGAATACCCATCGGGCTGTTCGCCAGACGGTAGGTTAAAAACATTAAGCCATAAAAGCCGACCAGCATCAGGATCAGACCCGGCGCAGGCAGGGCCAGCAGGGTGCTGGCTGTCGCCGTCACCGCGGAAAAGGCCAGGGTCAGTCCCAGCAGAAAATAGGTATTACGCAGAACTCTGTGCGTTGACAGCAGTGAGGACTGCGATGAGGTGACAATTCTTTCCATGTTGCGCTCCTTTAAGCAGAACACTAATCAGCAGAACACTAAATATGTGCCGAGAATACGCAGGCCATTAAAGAGGGAAAAGGCGTTTTACCCTTCTTTACGCGCTATTCTGCTAATTGTTTGAGCAGAGTGGCGATTTTCACAGCGAAAAATCACAATCTGGCTGTTTTTCAGGCGAATAGACAGATAGACGCTTTACATCGCTAAACGGGATGTTTATAGTGCGCGTCATTGCGGAGGGGTGGCCGAGCGGCTTAAGGCAGCGGTCTTGAAAACCGCCGATGGGAAACCATCCGAGAGTTCGAATCTCTCCTCCTCCGCCACTTTATCTGCCACGGGCAATAAAGCGGTAAGATCAGTAAGTTTACCGAAGCAGTACAGTTTCAAAACGGAGGGGTGGCCGAGCGGCTTAAGGCAGCGGTCTTGAAAACCGCCGATGGGAAACCATCCGAGAGTTCGAATCTCTCCTCCTCCGCCACATTTTACAGGCCAGCACATAGTGCTGGCCTGTTTCGTTTCTGCCATTCCGGTTTTTTCCTCCAGTCCGAAAAAAGCACGCCTCTTCCGATGACGCGCGGCTGCGCATTCATCTGCCCGATGCATCTCTGCTATAGTCCACTCACTGTTTTTGCAAACATCTGGCGCTTTTCTGAGGCGAGCTGAGTTACACTGTTAAATACATCGCTCTGAGGCGAGCTAATCGGTTGATAGCCAGAGTGTTTCTTTACTGAATGAATGGAATAGGCACAATGATCAAGAAACTGAGTCTTTGCGCATTGTCAGT
Organism: Pantoea vagans; assembly: GCF_004792415.1. Classification (NCBI taxonomy): domain Bacteria; kingdom Pseudomonadati; phylum Pseudomonadota; class Gammaproteobacteria; order Enterobacterales; family Erwiniaceae; genus Pantoea; species Pantoea vagans. The sequence continues at coordinate 2,637,963 of NZ_CP038853.1, read as the reverse complement.
GCTCGCTGCATTGCCGGTCGGAACGGTAGCATTTGCTGCTGATGGCGATATGCAGCTGCAACAGGTGCTGATGTTAAGCCGTCACAATCTGCGTGCGCCGCTGGCCGATAATGGCAGCGTGCTGGAGCAGTCGACCAAAAAGAGCTGGCCGCAGTGGGATGTTCCCGGCGGACAGCTGACCACCAAAGGTGGCGTGCTGGAAGTCTACATGGGTAACTACACCCGTCAGTGGTTGGCACAGCAGGGCCTGGTGAAGAACGGCAGCTGCCCTGACAGCAATAACGTCTTTGTTTACGCGAACAGCCTGCAGCGCACTGTCGCTACCGCGCAGTTCTTCGTCAATGGTGCCTTTCCTGGCTGTGACGTTGCCGTCACGCATCAGGATGAAATGGGCTCCATGGATCCCGTATTCAATCCGGTCATCACCGATGACAGTGAAGCCTTCAATAAAAAAGCGCTGGCCGCCATGGCCGCCGCCAATGAGAAACTGTCACTGAAGCCCGCCTTCCAGCGTCTGGAAAAGATTGTCGACTACAAAGCTTCGCCTGCCTGTAACAATAAAAAGCAGTGCGACCTCAGCAGTGGTCAGAACACCTTCAGCGCTGAAAACGGTAAAGAGCCAACGGTCAGTGGCCCGCTGAAAGTGGGTAATTCGCTGATGGATGCCTTTACGCTGCAATATTACGAAGGTTTCCCGCTGGAGCAGGTTGCCTGGGGCCAGATCAAAACGCCTGAACAGTGGAAAGAGCTGTCAGCGATTAAAAATGGTTATCAGGACGCGCTGTTTACCAGCCCGGACGTTTCCCGTGAAGTGGCGGCTCCGCTGGTGGATTACATCCGCAGTCAGTTAGTGGATCAGGACAAAGCCAACGCACCGAAAATCACGCTGATGGTTGGTCATGACTCGAACATCGCTTCACTGCTGAGTGCGTTACAGGTTAAGCCTTATGAATTGCCTGACACCTATGAAAAAACGCCAATTGGCGGTCAGGTTGTTTTCGAACGCTGGCATGATGCGAAAAACGATAAAGATCTGCTCAAGGTGGAGTATGTCTATCAGACCGCCGATCAGCTGCGCAATGCGGATGTACTGAGCCTGAAGAACCCACCGAAGCGCGTGACGTTGCAGCTGGCGGGTTGTGAGGCCGATGCGAATGGCTATTGCAGCTGGGATCAGTTCTCTCAGGTGCTGAATGCGGCACTGCAGGGTACACCGATGCAGCCTGCTGCGGCACCACAACCGGCAGCTCAGGCTGACGATGACAGTGCGAAAGCCGCCGCGACGCAGGATGCTGCAGCCGATAAAGCTGAAGCGGACAAAGCGACCTCAGCCAAAGAGAAATCTGACGCAGACAAAGCTGCCGCTGAGAAGTCAGAGGCGGGTAAAGCCGCAGCGGAAAAAGCCGCAGCCGATAAAGCTGCTGCAGAAAAGGCAAAAGCGGATAAGGCTGCAGCTGAGAAAGCCGCGGCTGAAAAGGCAAAAGCTGACAAAGCAGCAGCAGAAGAAAAAGCCGCCGCTGAGAAAGCGAAAGCCGACAATGCAGCAGAATCAGCCAGTGACAATAAAGCCACGACTGACAAAGCTGACGCCGCGAACGCGCCTGCAACGGCACACAATGACAATTCAACGTCAGCAGCTGTGGCCACACAGTAATTACGCTTTCCGGCCGATAATAAAAAACCCCGTCGCGACGGGGTTTTTTTATGGCTGCAGGACGATTAACCCGCCACGACCACCAGCTTCTGGTTAGCAAACTCTTTGATGCCAAGATCAGAAAGCTCACGGCCATAGCCTGAACGTTTCACACCACCAAATGGCAGCTCAGCAGAGGTATCGCTCTGGGAGTTGATAAACACCATGCCGGTTTCAATGGCAGACGCCAGTTTACGACCGCGTGCGATATCACGAGTCCAGACCGATCCACCCAGACCATAGTGCGAGTCGTTCGCCAGCGCCACAGCCGCCTGATCATCACCCACGACATAAACCTGCGCCACCGGGCCGAAGAACTCCTGATAATAGGCAGGATTATCCGGGGTAATGCCGGTCAGAATGGTGGGCTGATAGAAGCAACCTTCACCTTCAACGGCTTTACCGCCCGTCACCAGTTTTGCACCATTAGCCACCGCTTCGTTTACCTGTTTCACCAGACGGTCGCGTGCGTCAGCGGAAGAGAGCGGGCCAAGCGTGGTTTTCTCATCCAGCGGATCGCCCAGCGTGGCGGCACTCAGCGCGGCACTGAACTGGCTGATAAAGCGATCGGCAATCTTCTCATGCAGAATAAAACGTTTTGCGGCGGTACAGACCTGGCCGCAGTTGCTGAGACGCGCCTGCACGCCCTGGCGGACGGCTTCGTCAAGATCGGCATCGTCCAGCACCACAAACACGTCATTGCCGCCCAGTTCCAGCGTCGATTTTTTCAGATGCTTACCGGCCTGCTCAGCCACGGCGCTGCCTGCGCGCTCGGAACCGGTCAGAGCAACGCCCTGAACCCGGTCGTCAGCAATCAGATCGGCGACCTGATCGGTTGAGATGAACAGGTTAGTCCATGCACCTTCAGGTGCACCCGCTTCACGCACCAGCTTTTCAAAGACATCGGCACAGTGCGGCACGATATTGGCATGTTTCGCCAGCACCGGGTTACCCAGCGCCAGGTTAGGGGCCAGTACGCGCATCAGCTGATAGTAAGGGAAGTTCCACGGCTCGACGGCGACTAACACGCCAATCGGATGATACTCAACCCAGGCTTCGCCCAGCTCGCTGGGATAGGACTGCGGCTGAAGAATACGTTCTGCATTCTCTGCGTAGTAGCGGGCAATCTGTGAACAGATTTTCACTTCGCCACGGCTCTGACCAATCAGTTTCCCCATCTCTTTACTGGCGATGGTGGCCAGTTCTTCCGCGCGGCTATCAATCAGGTCAGCCAGTTTTTTCAGTACCTGCAGACGTGGCTGGATCTCACCTTTGCTCCATGATGAGTGGAAAAGGCGATCGGCGACGTCCAGGGCATGGCTGACAGCGGCCTCATCATGCGACGGCCAACTTTTCAGCAACTGGTTATTGGCGGGATTAATGCTTTGATAGGAAGACATAGCGTACTCCTTGGTGAGCTAAAAATGAGGGCGGGAAGGTCCCGCCCCTGAATCAGACGTTCTTACGTTCTACGGGCTTGTCATCCCAGGTCAGGAGATCTTTATCGGTTTTTTCAAAGGCACGAATCAGCACATCATCGCTGCCTTGCTGACGCCAGATCTCTTCTGCCAGTCTCTCATCGTAATTCGCCACTTCGAAAATGGCCTCGGCAATTTCAGGGGAGGTATGACGCAGACTGGCCCACTCGCCAACGTGGTGTGCTTTCGATTGTTCAGTAGACATACTTTTCTCCTTTGTTTAAATCAGTCCTGCAGTTTCACTGTCAGTCCGGCAACGTGTTCACCCTGGAAACGGGCAATATTCAGTTCCGCTTCTGTCGGCTGACGCGAACCATCGCCGCCCACCAGCGTGGTCGCACCATAAGGCGTGCCACCGCGAACCTGTGAGATATCAAACAACTCTTTGGTGCCGTAACCGATAGGCACAATTACCATGCCGTGATGCGCCAGCGTGGTCCAGACCGAGGTAATGGTCTGTTCCTGACCGCCGCCAGTGCCGGTTGAGGTAAAGACGCTGGCAACCTTGCCAAACAGCGCGCCTGACGCCCAGAGACCGCCGGTGCGGTCCCAGAACGTCCGCATCTGTCCGGACATGTTGCCAAAGCGGGTCGGGGTGCCGACGATAATCGCGTCATACTGCGGCAGTACCTCAGGCGTCGCTTCTGCTGCCTGCTGATTGGTTTTGCCGCCCACCTGTGCAAAGCGATCGGCCTCCATCGTTTCTGGTACCCGCAGGATATCCACTTCCGCGCCGGGAACCCGACGAGCGCCTTCTGCAACCGCGTTCGCCATCGTTTCAATATGTCCGTACATCGAGTAATAGAGCACCAGAATTTTGGCCATAAATCTCTCCAGGTGGTTTTGACGTCCAGAAAAAGTATAGAAGAGCTTTCGTTTTACGCAGGCGATACGGAAACGGAGGCAAACAAGTCGGGCAATAAATCCGCAGCTAATCGGTTGTAAGTCGGCAGAATGTTCGTTGTTTAATCAAATTGCTGGTGATTACTCTGTTGCTAAATGTGACTGTCGGGCGAGTAAAAGAAGAATCTGGCTATTATTTAAGCATGAGTTGAATTCTGGCTTCAGGCCGTCAGCTCTCTGCTATTTCATTCTTATTTATCGCACTACGCGACAGGAGCAAATCATGACAACACATCGTGGAGGTTCAGGAAATTTTGCTGAGAACCGTGAACGTGCCGCAGAAGCGGGACGCAAAGGGGGAAAAAACAGCGGCGGTAATTTCAAAAACGATCCGCAGCGCGCTGCGCGCGCCGGTGAAAAGGGCGGGCGCAGCAGTCCTAAAAAAGCGGACGCATAATCCCACTCTGCCGCCGGTTAAGGCCGGCGGTTAACGTCGTTGCTTTTCCCCCTCGCTCTCCCCACAATATCGTCCGGACACATCATCAGGTGAATTATGTCGGACACACCCCGCGGTTTAACTCTGCGCCTGACGCGGCAGGAGCTGGTATTACTTTTTATCACCATGATCTGGGGCGGCACCTTCCTGGTGGTGCATCGTGCGATGCAGCATTCCGGCCCGTTCTTCTTTGTCGGACTGCGTTTCGCCACCGCCGCGCTGCTGCTGGCACTGTTTTTCCGCCGTTATCTGGCCGGCATGACCTGGCTGGAAGTAAAAGCGGGCACGCTGATCGGCCTGTCGATTGCCGGGGGTTATGGTCTTCAGACCTGGGGCATGCAGACTATCTCCAGCAGCCAGTCTGCGTTTCTTACTGCGCTTTATGTTCCGGTGGTGCCGCTGCTGCAGTGGCTGTTTTTACGCCGTCCGCCGGGATTGATGTCGTGGCTGGGGATTGTGCTGGCATTTACCGGCTTGTTGCTGGTGGCCGGACCGCAGGATGGCCGCATCAGCCTGAATGCAGGTGAAATAGCGACGCTACTCAGCACCCTGGCGATTGCCGCCGAGATTATCTTAATCAGCCGCTATGCCGGTCAGGTTGATGTACGCCGCGTGACGCTAATCCAGCTGGCGGTGGCGTCGCTGTGTGCCTTTGTGCTGATGATCCCCAATGGGGAAACGGTGCCTGTAATCTCAACGCCGCTGCTGCTCAGCGCGCTGGGGCTGGGCGCGACCAGCGCACTGATTCAGGTCACCATGAACTGGGCGCAACGCAGCGTTTCGCCAACCCGCGCCACGGTAATCTATGCCGGAGAACCGGTCTGGGCGGGCGTCGTGGGGCGTATTGCCGGTGAGCGCCTGCCTGCGCTGGCGTTGCTGGGTGGGGCGCTGATCGTCTGCGGCGTGATCGTCAGTGAGCTGCGGCTGAAACGGAAAAAAGCGGTGCAGCCTGCTGCCACACCGCTGGAGTAATTAACCCTGCTGTCGCGCCAGCGGTTTGTCCTGCTGCGCGCTGCGACGGCGCAGAATGGCATTGAGTATAATCGCGCCAAAGGTGGCAGTGCCGATCCCGCCCAGCGTGAAAGAGCCGATCTTCAGCGCGAAATCCCCTGCGCCGAGCACCAGCGTGGTGGCAACCATAATCAGATTACTGTTCTGACCTAAATCGACATGGTTCTGCACCCAGATGCGTGCGCCCGCCACCGCAATCAGCCCGAACACCACAATGGATGCGCCGCCAATCACCGGGGCCGGAATGGTGTGGATCAGCGCACCAAACTTCGGTGAGAAACCGGCGAGGATGGCAATGATGGCTGCAGCGACAAACGCCAGCGTGGAGTAGACCTTAGTCACGGCCATCACACCGATATTCTCGGCATAGGTGGTTACGCCACTGCCGCCCATCGAGCCGGAAAGCATCGTGGCCAGTCCATCGCCCACAAAGGCACGTCCCATGTAAGGATCGAGGTTACGGCCGGTCATGCCCGCCACGGCTTTCAGGTGTCCCAGATTTTCCGCCACCAGAATGATCGCCACCGGGGCGATCAGTACCATCGCCTGCAGATCAAAGGTCGGTGCGGTGGTGTGCGGCAGGCCAAACCAGGCGGCCTGTGACAGCAGGGTAAAATCGACCGGCTTGCCCAGTCCCAGAACATTGGTCAGCAGCGCATAGATCGCCCAGGCCAGAATCAGGCCGACCAGAATCAGCAGGCGCTGTACCATCCCGCGGGTAAACACGGCAACCAGACCGATACAGAGCACGGTCATCACCGCGACCCAGCTGTCAAATGAAGAGGCGGAGACGCTATGAACCGCAATCGGTGCCAGATTCAGCCCGATCGCCATCACCACCGCACCGGTTACTACCGGCGGCATCAGATTTTCAATCCAGCGCGTGCCTGACTTCATGACCACCAGCCCAATCAGCGTGTAGAGCAGGCCGCAGGCGATTACGCCGCCCAGCGCCACGCTGAGGTTGGGATTCAGTCCCTGACCACTGAAGCCGGTCACCGCAATCACGACGCCAACAAAGGCGGCGCTCGACCCGAGATAGCTGGGCACGCGACCACCGGTGATAAAGAAGAACAGCAGGGTACCAATACCTGAGACCAGAATCGCCAGATTGGGATCCAGCCCCATCAGCAGCGGCATCAGCACCGTTGCGCCAAACATCGCCACCGCATGCTGCAAACCCAGCACCAGCGTCTGCCCCAGCGGCAGTGTCTCATCCGGGGCGATAATGCCGTTTTCTGTCAGTGCCGACTTCTTTTGCCATTGCGGAAACCAGGATCGTGCCATCGTCTACTCCAGAGCGTGATGAATGCCGGTAAGTTTCAGGGAAGAGTTATCAGGCATCCTGCCGCAACAGGGGATGGTAGCCCCGGTCAAACCACATAAGGCCGTGGGTATCATCATTTCGCACGATGCCCACGACTTCGCAGAACAGGGTGTCATGCGTACCGACGCTGACAATCTGCGTAATGCGGCAGTCAAAGGAGGCAACCGCGCCGCTCAGTACCGGCGAGCCGGTCACGGCCGTCGACCACTCAGCGGCACTAAACCGCTCGGCCATCGGCGTTTTCCCGCCGAACAGAGTAGAAAGCGCTTCGTGTCCCGCCGCCAGTGTATTGACGCAAAGCTGCATGTTGTCGCGAAAAACCGGATAAACTGAGGCGGAACGGTTAAGGCAGACCAGCAGCGTCGGCGGTGAATCGGTGACGCTGCACACCGCCGAGGCGGTAAAGCCTGCGCGTCCGGCCGGACCTTCCGTGGTGATGATGTTGACCGCCGCACCCAGCCGCGACATCGCATGACGAAACTCAGTTTTCTCAACGTCTGGGGTAAGGGTTTCCAGGCTCATAGTGTTCTCCACGAAAGGGTTATCCTGCGACGCGCTGCAGTGGCTGCACGTCATCCGTCTGATCCAGCCACTGCAGCAGCAGGGCATTAAAGTTGTCGGGGTCGGTGACGCTCATGGCGTGGCCACCCCAGGCCATCATCTCTTCAGTGGCGTTCGGAAGCGCCCCGGCCAGCGCCACTGAGCAGCTCCATGGCACCAGCAGATCGTCCTGGCTGGCGATGACCAGCACCGGCTGTGGAATGCCGGCAGCCCGTGCGCTGAAGTCAGCGCTCATCAGGGCGTGCAGTCGTCGCATCAGGTTTTCCATCCCCTGAAAATGCGTCACATGATGACTATCTTCCTGCTCCAGCCGTATCTGATGCTCTGCCATCCACTCAGCAGGATAGAGAAACAGCGGCTGAGCACGGACGAAGGCCTCGACGCCGACATTGAGCAGCAAATCCTGACGCACCTGGAAGCAACGGCGGGTATGCGGATGCAGTGTCAGCCAGCCGTTGATCACCACAATCCGTTCGATCCGATCCGGATAATCCAGCGCCAGCTGCATGCCCACCAGACCGCCCAGTGCGTGACCGATCACGCTGAAGCGCAGGATGCCGTGCTGCGCCAGCGCGTCAGCCAGCTCTGCCGCCATCATCGCCATGCTGTAGCCTTCCGGTAAGCTGTCCGCGCTGCGACCGGTACCGCGCTGGTCATAGAGCACGACCCGATAGCGTGCCGTCAGCGCCGCCAGCTGTGGCTGCCAGAAACCCGCCACGCCGCCCAGACCGGAAGAGAGCACCAGCGTCGGTGCCTCGGGATTTTGCAGGCCCAGAATATCCAGCTGCATCAGACCTCCGGCTTGCCGATATGCGCCACGCTGGCGATTTCAATCAGCGCGTCAGGCTTGACCAGTCCGCACTGAATGCAGAAACGGGCAGGCTTTTCACCGGGAAAGTATTCGGCGTAAACCTGATTCACCGCGGCGTAATTCGACCAGTCGGTGATAAAGATCGAGTTAAATGTCACATCGGCCATCGTGCCACCGGCGGTCTCAATCACCTTTTTAATCGTTTCCAGCACGTGACGGGCCTGCGCGGCGGCATCACCTACATGGACCACGTTGTTGTCACCATCAAACGGCAGCGTACCCGAGACATAGACCACACCATCTGCCAGCGTGCCAGGGACAAACGGGGCGATGGGTGTGGTGGTGCCTGGCGGCACAATAATACTTTTCGGCATAGCGACGTCCTCTTCGTGAGTTAGCGGGCATTCAGGCTTTCGCAGAAGGTATCGACATCCGATACCCAGCCAAAAAAGGTTTCGATATTGAACAGCGCCGCCTGCTGAGCAAAGGGCGGGCCAGCCTGATAGGTGGCGTCTTCCAGCACCACGCCGAAGTACTCCAGAAAGAAGCCGTCACGCAGCGTCGATTCCACACAGACGTTGGTGGCGATGCCGGTGAAAATCAGATGACGGATCCCGCGACTGCGCAGCATGCTGTCGAGCGGGGTGTTATAGAAGCCGCTGTAACGCGATTTTGGCAGTACGATGTCACCGGCCTGTGGCACCAGCTCATCGACCAGCGCGTAATCCCAGCCGCCTTTCGACAGCAGCGAGCCCTGAAGTTCGGGCCGTTTACGCATGGTTTTCAGCGCATTCGATTTGTGGAAGTTGGGGGAACCGGCATCACCGGCTTCAACGTAGTCACTGTCCCAGCCATTCTGGAACCAGATGATCTGCACGCCGGCCGCACGCGCCGTCGTCACCGCCTGATGGATCTTCGCAATCACCGGCTTCGTCGCAGAAACATCAAAGCCCGCCAGATCCAGGTAGCCACCCTCAGTGGCGTAGGCGTTCTGCATATCCACGACAATCAGCGCCGTCTGGCCTGGCGGAAAGGCGATCGGCTCAGGACGAGCAGGCAGTTCAACCTGCGGAACATCCGGTGTGTGGGCACAATAAACGGTACTCATTATGCCACCTCCTGCTGTGCGTCGAGCAGGGCGCTGCGACAGGCCATCAGCGGCTGAATGTGCTGACCGAAGTTCTCAATACCTTCCAGGAAATCATCAAAGGTCAGCAGCACGCCGTGCGTGCCTTCTACCTGCGCCACTTCATCAAGCATCCGCGCTACGTTTGCGTACGAACCCACCAGCGTGCCCATATTGATATTGACGGCGGAGGTCGGGTCCGCCATCTGGCGCACATTGGTGTCGCTACCTGATTTGGTATCCTGCTGACTCTGGGTAGTGAGCCACGAGAGCGCCTCTTCATCCGCACCGGCTTTGTAGTGTTCCCACTTAGCCCGTGCCTCTTCATCTGTTTCGGCGGCAATGATCATAAACAGCACATAGGAGCCGACATCTCGGCCTGCTTTTTCTGCGGCCTGCTTCATGCGAATTGAAGTCGAACTGAACGCAGCAGGCGTATTCACCCCTTTGCCGAAGCAGAAGTTGTAATCGGCGTGCTGAGCGGAGAAGGCCATACCGGCATCGCTCTGACCGGCGCAGATCACCTTCATCGCACGCTGCGGCTGTGGACTGACGCGGCAGTCATTCATCGTGAAGAACTCACCTTTGAAGTCCGATTTTCCGGTGCCCCACAGGTCGCGCAGCACGGTAACGTACTCGGTCAGATAAGAATAACGGCTGCCGAAGTACTCGTCGCCCGGCCACATTCCCATCTGTTCATATTCTGGTTTCTGCCAGCCGGTCACCAGATTAACGCCGAAACGACCGCCTGAAATGGAATCAATCGTGGATGCCATGCGCGCTACAATCGCCGGAGGCAGCGTCAGGGTGGCCGCGGTGGCGTAGATTTCAATACGTGAGGTGACGGCCGCCAGGCCCGCCATCAGGGTGAATGACTCCAGGTTATGATCCCAGAACTCTGTTTTTCCGCCGAAGCCGCGCAGTTTGATCATCGAGAGCGCAAAGTCGAAGTGGTAATGCTCTGCTTTCAGCACGATGGCTTTGTTCAGTTCAAAGGTCGGCATGTACTGCGGCGCGTTGGACGAAATCAGCCAGCCATTGTTACCAATCGGAATAAAGACGCCTATCTTCATGTGAAACCTCGTTGCGATGGGGGAAAGGTGTTTCACGCGCTGCACTGCATCCTGCTACGTCCGTATAAGCTGCGCTCAGTCACAACTCTGCAAACGGTGTGCCACTTTTTTTATTGTTATAAATAACAAACAGTTAAAATTAACCCATAAGAGGTAAGTGGAGTAACTGGTCCATTTCGGACCATCTGGTCAAAATTCACTGCACATTTTGCATGCAGGCTGAGCAAAAAAGGTGCAGGGAGCGGATTGGGCAGCGACTCATCCCTTTGCTATGATGCGCTGACACCAGAAGGATGAGGTAAACGTGTGAATAGCGATGAAAAAAAGCCAACGCGTCGTTCGCGTGCGGTGGCAGCGAAGCGGGCTGCCATACTGGAAGCGGCGTTAACCTTCTTCTCACAGTTTGGTATCCACGGCACCAGCCTTGATAAGGTGGCCGAGCTGGCCGATGTCTCTAAAACCAACCTGCTCTACTATTTTCCCTCTAAAGAAGTGCTCTACGTGGCGGTGCTGAAACAGATTCTGGATGTCTGGCTGGCACCATTGCGCGCGCTGGCGCACGATCAGGATCCGCTGGTGGCCATCCGGCGTTACATCCGGCTAAAGCTGGAAGTGTCACGCGATCATCCTCAGGCTTCCCGGCTGTTCTGCCTGGAGATGCTGCAGGGCGCACCCTTGCTGAAAGGAGAACTGGCGGGCGATCTCAAACAACTGGTGGATGACAAAGCGGCTATTATTGAACGCTGGATTGATGAAGGACGGCTGGCGGGCGTACAGCCACAGCACCTGATCTTTATGCTGTGGGCCACCACGCAACATTATGCCGACTTTGCCACCCAGGTTGAGGCCGTGACTGGTCAGACGCTCAGCGATCCGGCGTTTTTCGATCAGACCGTCGAAAACGTCCAGCGCATGATCATTGAAGGGATTCGCGTACGCTAATTCAGGACACATTCACAATTCGGTGACGGAGTGAATCGATGGATTCTGTTTCGCAGTTGGTGTTGGGTGCTTCGGTCAGTGTGGCGGTGATGGGACGTCGGGTGCCGATCTGGCAGGCTGCGCTGGTAGGTGGCGTCTGCGGCACCTTACCCGATCTGGATGTGTTTATTGACCATGGTGATGCGATACGCAACATGACGCTGCATCGCACGGAAACACATGCGCTACTCTGGCTTACGCTGATCTCACCTCTGATGGCGTGGGGGATTGCAGGACTCTTTCGTCAGCGGGTGAAGTGGGCGGTATGGTGGCCCGCGATCTGGCTGGCGCTGATTACCCATCCGCTGCTTGATTTAATGACGGTGTACGGCACCCAGCTTGGTCTGCCAGTCACCGATTATCCCTATGCCATTGGCAGTATTTATATCGTCGATCCCCTCTATACGTTGCCGTTGCTGATAGGGCTGGGTGTCGCACTGTGGCGTCGTGGTGACAAAGGCATGCGCAGTAACCGGATCGGCCTGGCGCTGAGTACGCTTTATCTGCTCTGGAGTGTGGTGATTCAGGGCGTCGCAGGCTGGCAGATTCGTGATTCGCTGACGGCGCAGGGCATTGCGGCCAATAAAGTCCTGGTGACGCCCACAGCCTTCAACACGCTGATCTGGCGCAGCGTGATTATGACGCCGGATCGCTATGGCGAAGCCTACTGGTCGCTGTTGTCGCCCTCGCATCCTCTGCAGGTGGCGTGGTATCCGCGACATCCTGAACTGTTCGACGCCTTCCGGGGCAGCTGGTATGCAGAACGTGTCGCCTGGTTCAGCCACGGCTTCTACGCTCTGCGTGAGCAGGATGGGCAGACCACGATAGCCGACCTGCGCATGGGCGAAGGCGATAACTATACCTTCACCTTTGGCCTGGGCACACCTCAGCAACCCGATTCGCGGCCGCAGCGCTTACCTTATGAACGCCCCACGTTGTCCGCCATTTTCTCTGCGCTGGGAGAACGCCTGTAAAAAAAAGCCCGGTCAGGTCACCGGGCTTTTTACATGCCGTCAGCGATTAGCGGCTGCGGCGATGACGCAACGTCCAGCCCACACCCAGCAGCGCAAACCAGAGTGGCGTGACCATCAGTGCCTGGCGTGTATCTTCCTGCAGCGTCAGCAGCACCAGCACAAATGCAAAGAAGGCCATGCAGACCCAGCACATGAATTTGCCCAGTGGCATCTTAAAGGCCGATTTAGCATGGCGCTCAGGATGCTTTTTACGGTAAGCCAGATAGCTGCACAGAATGATGGTCCAGACGAACATAAACAGAATGGCTGAAACGGTAGTCACCAGTGTAAAGACCTTCATCACATCCGGGATCAGGTAGATCAACGCCACACCGAGCAGCAGACACAGGCAGGAGAAGAACAGGCCGGTAGTCGGGACCGCTCGGGCAGAGAGACGACCAAACGCGCGGCTCGCGACGCCCTGCTGCGAGAGGCCATAAAGCATACGGCTGGTGGAGAAGATGCCGCTGTTGGCTGAAGAGGCAGCAGAGGTCAGCACGACAAAGTTAACGATACTCGCCGCAGCAGGCAGGCCAATCAGCACGAACATCTCGACAAACGGACTGCGGTCGGCCATCACCTGGGTCCACGGCGTCACCGCCATAATCACCATCAGCGCCAGCACATAAAACATAATGACGCGCAGCGGAATCGCGTTAATCGCGCGCGGTAAGACTTTATGTGGATCGTGGGTTTCAGCCGCTGCCGTTCCGACCAGTTCAATGCCGACAAAGGCAAACACCGCAATCTGGAATCCGGCAAAGAAGCCGCTGAGTCCTTTCGGGAACATTCCGCCGTGATCCCAGATGTTGCTCAGCGCCGCGGTGCCACCGCCGGGTGAAGGGTAGTGAATCGAGACCAGTACAATGCCGGTGACGATCAGCGCGACAATGGCGACGATTTTGATTATCGCGAACCAGAACTCCATCTCACCAAACAGCTTAACTGTGGCGATGTTCAGCGCCAGAAAAACCACCACGCAGAGCAGGGCGCTCATCCAGATCGAGAAACCCGGAAACCAGAGCTGGAAATAGGCGCTGATGGCCACGACGTCGGCGATGCCGGTTACCACCCAGCAGAACCAGTAAGTCCAGCCGGTGAAATAGCCCGCCCACGGCCCAAGCAGATCCGCGGCAAAATCGCTGAAAGACTTGTACTCAAGGTTGGAGAGCAGCAGCTCGCCCATGGCGCGCATCACGAAGAACAGCATAAAGCCGATGATCATATAGACGAAAATGATCGAGGGACCAGCCAGACTGATGGTTTTACCGGAACCCATAAAGAGGCCGGTACCGATAGCGCCACCGATGGCGATGAGCTGAATATGGCGGTTGTGCAGATTGCGCTGTAGCTTGTCGGGCGCGTCGTGGGCGCGTGCGGTTTCTTTAGATTGATCAACCATAGAATTGTCTTTCCTGTCTTGATGTTGTGTCAGCTCTGCTGGCTGTTAATAAACGCGTCTGCCCAGGGGGCAAGTGGGCATAAGATAGAGGAAGAGGGCCGGAATCGGGTAACGCTTTTTTATCAATTGTGAAGCCTGACGCTCCGTAAGCCGTAATAACGGACGGTTTCGTACAATCCTGCGTCAGTCTGGGTAATTATTCATCACGTTCTGTCAGGCAGACGGCATGAAGCGGAATGTGCTTCTACACTTTTTAGTTATTAATCATTATGCTGCAAAGGGAATTATGCGTCCGCTTATCCTGTTTCTGCTGTTAATTGCGCTGGGATGGGTCAGCTTACCCTGGCTTAAGCAGCATCTCCCGCCGCAGTTCAATCCCTTTACACCGCTCTCCGTCACCGATCCCCCTGGCTGGATGACGCAGATAAAGATGAAAAGGCTTACCCAGGATCCCGACGCATGTCTGGCGGTGATGCGTCGTGCCCAGCAGGCGGGCTGGGTGAGTTTCAGCGAGCGTCCGGCCGTCACGGGCTACTGTCCGATCGGCCATCCGCTGCGAATTCAGAAATTTGGCCCGGTCAGCCTCAGCAGCAGCTTTCTCGCCAGCTGTCCAATGGCGGTTGCCAGCACCATGTATGCTCTGCGCAGTCGGGACCAGATCGCCCGGGATATGCATAGTCCACTGGTACGAATTACCCATGTTGGCAGCTATGCCTGTCGTAATATTTATCACCGCGCAGAGGGGCGGCTCAGTGAGCATGCCACCGCCGATGCCTGGGATGTGACCGGCTTTCAGCTGGCTGATGGCCAGCGGCTTGAGGTCAGTCGTCACTGGCAACAGCCAGAAGAGAAAGCGGCTATGCTGCACACGCTATGGCGGGGTGGCTGTGACGTATTCGGTAATGCGCTGGGGCCGGACTACAACGCCGCGCACGCCTCACATTTTCATCTGGGTATGCGTGGCGCGGGCTACTGCCGATAAATCTTCTGGCAGGATTAATACCATGTTTGATTAAGAATTAAACAGCCGGTAAGGGGGAAACCAATCCATTTATCATCGCCAGCGCGGACACACCTGACAATGAACCAGCAGCAAATCAGGAGGCTGATCAGGCAGCCTTTTTCAGGTCCATAAGTTACAACAGAAAAGTGCTCGTCAATGCAGTCAGAATTAAAATTTCGGCGTCTCATCTGAACAGTGCCAGCAACGTCAGGATGAAATTAATTCACGATGCTGCAAAGTGAATTAAGGGAAATTAATTGCATCGATAAAGCATGCAGCATCAAATAACAATCGGGGATTTACCCGTTGCAATTTTTTTTCAGTGATTTAGTTGCGTGACTATCGGTAAAGTGATTTTCATGACTAAAATAGAGTCAGGGTTGAGCGTATTGCTGCCATAACGTACTGTCAGCATAAATAGTGATCTATGCCACGTATTCCGTTCAGGCATAAGATAAATAAAGCTGATTTTTTTAATGCGCCGCTTTTAGTTCAGATTATTCGCAGTCAAAAAAACTGCTTAAAGGCTGAGCGGGTCGACTCGTCCGCTGGTCAACGCAGTCGGGCAGGATTTTCGCAGAATATTGTTATTACAAAGCCCTTGGTTACGTCTGTCGGGCAGCAACGGCAAGAGGAGCAGAATCAGCATTGAGAGGTCGCAGGTGCAGTCTGTGAACCCGTTAGCTTTTCCGGATTGGGAGGCGCGTGCTGCGGTGTAGAAGGACTTATCACAGGAATGCGGCATCGCCTGAAGAGCAAAGCTTATTTCCTGATAAAAAATATGCCAGCAGTTTTCCGCTGCCGCTTCGCTTATTGAGAAGTAATTAACGCTTTGTTTACGCATTATTTACTCAATGTCTTGTAGACCAATTCAATATTTTCAGCAGCTCTCCAGTAGCTGAGATAAAATTCAATTCATCGTCAGGGATTGAATTTCTATCAGAAAAATCTTATTCTCCTGGGGTGATTGAAATTGCTGTGGCCGGCCTCACATTACAGGGGCAGGAGCATTTTTTCACTCCGTCCTGACGGTGAAGAACTTTATGCGCTGCAGAGGGTGACGGGTTCACCTCAACGATAAATTAATTTTCTGCTGTTAATTTAATTTATCCGATGAATCCGAATGAATAATACCGGAAGGGCGAGTGAAATTAACGCTGAGGCAATATGAGTTTTGAAAACTATTTCGCCTGGCGAAGTGAGGTGAAAGAGAAATTTCAGGCATTAACGGCTTCTTCTGAGTTGAAGACGTTATTGCAACAGCTTACTGAATCAATGGGCTTCGATTATTTTGCCTTTTTGATTCAGCATCCGGTGCCATTTACCCGGCCGCGTATTCATTTACATAGCACCTATCCCAAATTATGGGTTAAACGTTATGAGAAGCAGAATTATTACGCTGTCGATCCGGTGCTTGCATTGTGTCAGCGACCGGGCAGAGGGATGGTCTGGATTGAGGAACAGTTCGCTGACGCCGGCAATCTTTGGCATGAGGCGAGAGAATATGGGCTGCAGAGCGGATTTTCTTGCTCCGCAATGGCACCAAATCGCGTCATTGGTATATTATCTATATCGTCGCAACAGCCCATTTCTGTCCAGCTCCGCCATGCTGAGCTGGAGGTGAAACTACACCTTTTAGCGGAACTAAGCCTGGATACGTTGGAGCGCTTTAGCGATGATGCAATGATGGTACTAAAAAAAGCGTTTAGTCAGCGCGAGCTGGAAATTCTGAAATGGACAGCCGAAGGAAAAACGGCGGTCGAAATTTCACTTATTTTATCCATCTCTGAACATACCGTTAACTTTCACCAAAAAAATATGCAAAAGCGTTTCAATGTTTCCAATAAAACGCAGATTGCCTGCTACGCAGCGGCAATCGGACTGATTTGAACATAACACAACTGCTACATTTGGCAGTTCCTTTGTACAGGTCTGTTGTCTACCCTGCGCCGGGGCTTTGCCAGGCTGGCGCAAAGAAATCATTGCAAACATGGGGATGTCAGAGGCGCATGATGAAAATAGTGCAAACGCAATTAAAGGATATGCCATCCTCTTTGCTTGCCGAACTCGGCAGCTACCGTTATAGCGTTTTTGCGCGCGGCGAAGGGTGGTCAATACCACCTCGCCTGAGCACGCCAGGACAGGAGTATGATCGCTACGATCGATCAGATGTCACCTGGCTAATCGCATGGAATGCGCGCGAGGGCATTAGTGGCTGCGCGCGTCTGATGCCCTGGTTCGAACCTGAGCAGAGTGAAGGCATTGTGTTGCCTTTCAGCCATGAGAAAGTGTGGGAGATGTCGCGCTTCTCGGCACGGCTGGAAGTTGACGCGGAACTGCCGCTGAACATTCTCTGGCACGCGGTACAGCTGGCAGAGCTGAACGGCATGGAATACATCATCAGTTCGGCAACGCCGATGCTGGAGAAGATGTTTGAGGAGCATGGCGTGGTGTATGAGCCGCTGACGCCGGGACTCATTCTGTCAGAAGATAATCTGTTTGCGATCCGTATTCCGGTAATTCAGCCCGCTCTGGCAGAGAAATATCGGGGAACACGTCGTTTCAGCCCGGAAGAGGTGCTGCCAACGCTGGGCGTGTCGGTTAACTGGCAGGCACACAGTTAGCGTATTTGCCCCCGCTGCTGGGGGCAAAAAAGCTTACTGACGGTAGGCTGTTTTAATCTGTTTGATGGTATTGCTGAACACTTCCGCCTGAGGCTTATCGCCCAGCGTCTGCACATAGCGTTCCATGTTAATAATCACTTTTCCGGCATCAGCCTGTCCCATACCTTTCAGAATGAGGGTGATCATCATCTTCAGGCCTGCGATTTCATCCGCTAATTTCCGGGCTTCCTGGGAAGTTGCAAAATCTTCATCGCTCATGCGTTTCTCCTTGGTGAATGACAACGTGTCGGCAATTTGTCCGAACAGCAGTGCGTGAGTATATCATAGGGGCAGTAAGTTGCTGAGACGGCCGCTTCGCTTCGCCTTAAAAGGCTGGTTTGTCCAGTACAACTAATCAATCGCTGAAAGTAATCACAGGCTTCATCGACTCAGCCGTCGCGAGGATGTACGGCACTAAACCTTAAAGCGAGACGGTGTTAATTGACTGAAAAAAATAGTATTTATTAATTTTTTCGCGGTCCGGTCTTTTATCATTACCGCCGGTTAATCTCTTCCGGACGGGCCTGGCAGCAATCATGTAATGCTTACACTGTTTTGCTTTGTTGATGTGCTTTTGAGGTAAAAGCGGGTATGATTGATGCCTGAAATCGTGAATTGCTTCTTCTTTTTTAGCCTCTGGAGTTTCCCCGTTGATCAGTGTGCTTCTTGTTGATGACCATGAACTTGTCCGTGCGGGTATCCGTCGCATCCTGGAGGATGTGAAAGGTCTGGCCGTGGTCGGAGAGGTCAACTGTGGCGAGGATGCCGCCAGATGGTGCCGTGCCAATCAGGTTGATGTGATCCTCATGGACATGAACATGCCGGGGATCGGCGGACTGGAGGCGACGCGCAAAATCGTGCGTTATAATCCTGATATCAAAATTATCATGCTGACCATTCACACGGAAAATCCGCTGCCTGCTAAAGTGATGCAGGCGGGTGCAGCAGGCTACCTCAGTAAAGGGGCGGCACCACAGGAAGTGATTAATGCGATTCGCTCGGTGAATGCCGGTCAGCGCTACATCGCGTCAGACATTGCTCAGCAGATGGCGCTGAGCCAGATTGAGCCGCAAAAAGCGGAATCGCCTTTCAGCTGTTTGTCGGAAAGGGAATTGCAGATTATGCTGATGATCACCCGGGGACAAAAGGTGACGGAAATTTCCGAGCAGTTAAATCTCAGTCCTAAAACCGTTAACAGTTACCGCTACCGGATGTTCAGTAAGCTGAATATCAGTGGCGACGTAGAGTTAACGCATCTGGCCATTCGACATGGCCTCTATAATGCGGAGCCGTTAATCAGTAGTGAATGACGTTTTTGATTCTAAAGCCTTTCTGAGTACGGTAACCAGCAAACCCGGTGTTTACCGCATGTATGACGCCTCAGGCACCGTCATCTATGTGGGCAAAGCCAAAGACCTGAAGAAGCGTCTCACCAGCTACTTCCGCACTCAGGTCGGCAGCCGCAAAACCGAAGCGCTGGTCAGCAATATCCAGCACATCGATGTCACCGTTACCCACACCGAAACCGAAGCGCTGCTGCTTGAGCATAACTACATTAAGCTCTATCAGCCGCGCTATAACGTACTGCTGCGCGACGATAAATCATATCCCTATATTTTTCTCAGCAGTGATACCCATCCGCGGCTGGCGATGCACCGTGGCGCAAAGCATGCCAAAGGCGAATACTTTGGCCCGTTCCCCAACGGCTATGCGGTGCGCGAGACGCTGGGCCTGCTGCAAAAAGTCTTTCCTGTCCGCCAGTGTGAAAACAGCGTCTACCGCAATCGCTCCCGGCCCTGTCTGCAATATCAGATTGGTCGCTGTCTTGGTCCCTGTGTCGCGGGCCTGGTCAGTGAAGAGGAGTATGCGCAGCAGACGGATTACGTACGCCTGTTTTTAGCCGGTAAAGATGATCAGGTTCTTAATCAGCTGGTCAAACGTATGGAAGAGGCGAGCATTGGCCTGCGCTTCGAAGAAGCGGCACGACTGCGCGATCAGATTCAGGCTGTGCGCCGCATCACCGAAAAGCAGTTTGTCTCCAATCAGGGTGATGACCTGGATGTGATGGGTGTGGCTTATGAAGCAGGTATGGCCTGTCTTCACGTGCTGTTTATCCGTCAGGGCAAAGTGTTAGGCAGCCGCAGCTACTTCCCGAAAGTGCCGGTGGATACCGACCTGGCCGAAGTGGTTCAGACCTTTGTCGGGCAGTTCTATCTGCAGGGCAGCGAGGCACGTACGCTGCCGGGTGATATTCTGCTGGACTTTACCCTGCCGGAGCGTGAGCTGCTGGCGGAGTCGCTCAGTTCACTGGCAGGACGCCGGGTAAATATCCAGAGCAAGCCGCGCGGCGATCGCGCCCGTTATCTTAAGCTGGCGCGCACTAACGCCGCGACGGCATTAACCACGCGTCTGTCGCAGCACTCCACGATTCATCAGCGGCTGATGGCGCTGGCAGAGTTTCTTGAGCTCGACAAGATCAAACGCATGGAGTGTTTCGATATCAGCCACACCATGGGTGAGCAGACCATCGCCTCCTGTGTGGTGTTTGACCAGAATGGTCCGCTGCGTGCTGACTATCGTCGCTATAACATCACCGGGATTACGCCGGGCGATGATTATGCTGCCATGAATCAGGTGTTACGACGCCGGTATGGTAAAGCGATTGAAGAAGATAAAATCCCGGATGTGATTCTGATTGATGGTGGTAAAGGCCAGCTTTCTCAGGCTAAGCAGGTTTTCGCGGAGCTGGATGTGCCCTGGGACAAAAACCGGCCCATTTTACTCGGCGTCGCCAAAGGCAGCGACCGTAAAGCCGGACTGGAAACGCTGTTCTTTGAGGCGGAAGGTGAGGGTGTTTCGCTGCCACCGGATGCGCCAGCACTGCATGTAATTCAGCACATTCGTGATGACGCTCACAATCATGCCATTTCAGGTCATCGTAAAAAACGGGCCAAAGTAAAGAACACCAGCGCACTGGAAAGCATCGAAGGCGTAGGGCCGAAACGGCGTCAGCAACTGCTTAAGTACATGGGGGGCCTGCAGCCGCTGATGAATGCGTCAGTGGAGGAGATCGCCAATGTACCTGGCATCTCACACGCGCTGGCAGAAAAAATATACTACTCGTTGAAACACTAGCATTGAAACAGGGGGGGCAATGTAGGAACATAGGCTAAATTTTACCTATATCCAGACAGTTACCGGCATATGCAATTAAACATCCCGACGTGTCTCACCCTGTTTCGAGTCGTGCTCATCCCGTTCTTTGTGCTGGCTTTCTATCTGCCGTTCACCTGGGCGCCGCTGGCTACCGCACTGATTTTCGTTTTTGCTGCCATCACCGACTGGTTTGATGGCTTTCTGGCACGCCGCTGGAAGCAGACAACGCGCTTTGGTGCGTTTCTCGATCCGGTAGCGGATAAAGTGATGGTGGCGATTGCGCTGGTGCTGGTGGCGGAATATTTCCACGCCTGGTGGATTACGCTGCCTGCAGCCACCATGATTGCCCGCGAGATCATTATCTCTGCGCTGCGTGAATGGATGGCGGAGATTGGCAAACGCAGCAGCGTGTCGGTTTCCTGGATTGGTAAAGTGAAAACCACCGCTCAGATGTTCTCCCTGTTTGCCTTGCTGTGGCGTCCTGATGCTACCGTTGTGGCGGTTGGCGTAGTCGCGTTATACATTGCTGCAGTGCTGACTTTCTGGTCTATGTTCCAGTATTTAAGCGCTGCGCGCGGCGATCTGCTCGAACCGTGATCGATACGATTTAAAAAGCAGCAAACGGACACGCAGTGAGGATAATTTTATTGACTCATTGCGTCATCTAAGTAGAATGCAACGCATCGAACGGCAGCCAGGATGCCAGAAGATAAATAAAATCAGCAGGTTCGACGAAATTGCTGAAAATTGCGGGAATAGCTCAGTTGGTAGAGCACGACCTTGCCAAGGTCGGGGTCGCGAGTTCGAGTCTCGTTTCCCGCTCCAGATTCGCAGGTCAGGTTAGCCTGACGGCACATCAGTTTAAGGCGCGTTGGCAGAGTGGCTATGCAGCGGATTGCAAATCCGTGTACCTCGGTTCGACTCCGGGACGCGCCTCCAGTTACACCCTGCCCGGGTGGTGAAATCGGTAGACACAAGGGATTTAAAATCCCTCGGCTGTAAGGCTGTGCGGGTTCAAGTCCCGCCCCGGGCACCATATCGCTTTACCAATAAAATCAATGATAAGCAGTGTCGTATGACCGCCCTTCAGAGGCGGTTTTTTTGTGCCTGAATTCCGTTTCCTAATATCCTTTCATAATAATTCCTTCTAACTTTCTTTCCGGCCCGCTTACCGTTGATTGATGCACTGTGTTGTTACTAATGTCTTTATCATCAACGTTATGACATCCATATGAACGATCGCTTACCTAATGACAGGGCATTACACTCTAGGTGAGACCGTAGCAGAGTTTTTTGCGGAAGATTTTGTCAGTATGGATGTTATCTTAGACGCTACTTTTTGCCTCTGACGCATGAAGTTTGACGGTATTGGAGCAACAAGAGTTAGGCTACTTAGTTCACCAAAGATGAGAGCGCTGGTGCAAAAACTGCTCGCTGAATCAGTGCTGGATTAGAGGAGTCAGAGGTATCTCTAGGGCAAAATTTTTGATGAAATATCAGAAAAGGCTTGCGGTTGGAAGTTATGTTTAAGGAATCGTGCCTGCAAGCCAGCCGCTCTATGCGTGTTTACTCGCTATTATGTGGCTCTGTGCTTAGCTGCGGATGCGCAGTTCGTCACTGTGCTGACGTATTGATTGAGGGTGTATCTCTACTTGCTGGCAGGGAGAGGCTGCAAATCATCTTTTTAGCAGGACGCGACCACCGGGTGTTACTGATCGCAAAGTTTGGATAAGTGTGTGAGTTGTAGAGATGGGGTATCAATCAGAGCTTAACATTATTGCGTGGAAAGCGAAAAAGCAGCATTTAAATGCTGCTTTTTATATTTAAAATCTCATTTGAAAAATAAAAATTATTGATTTATTTTTCAGTTTTGTCGTTTTTTTGAGTGGCTAATAGTACTTTCAAATCAGTAAGTTGGTTAGATGTTTCTTTAAACCCATTATCAATTTTATCTTCGACTCTATCGACCCGAAGTGATAGCTCTTGTTTGGAGGTAAGCATTGTTTGGCTTAACTCCTGTCTCAAAGCTGTGTTCTTGTCTGAAATTGAGTTCGAAATTGACCAAGCAGCAGTTACCGCCACTCCGACTACAGTTAAGAGTGCCAAACCCATTGTCACTCTGAACTCGATCTTGCCAATCAAACCTGTTGCAGTCATGTTTTCTTCCTGCTTTGGTATTTCATCATGTTGCGAAGCAACTGCCTCTTTATGAAAGCTGCTTTCAACATATAGAGCTCCTCTAGGAAAGCTGCTTTGTGCATACATTGTAGGTTCTGCAATAACTCTTTGCACTTTACCGTCTGCTTCAACCGCAAACATTAGTGTTGGAAGTTTTGTCTCATTGTTATCCGGGTGCAGAGGCAGGTAATCCTGGTTCATCAGGCTTTACCTTCTGAGGTTTCTCCAGAACCTGCACGGAATTTTTTAAGGCGTTCGGCAATCCTCTCTCTACTGAAAAGGAATAGATAGCCACAAGATCTGCACTCCATCGCCATGACACTGACGCCACCTTTAGATATTATAGATGGCAACTCTCCAGATGTGCCAAAAGGCACGAAAAGAGTCATGGTCTTCTCGTCATCATCCGTACTGTCACGCTCGGTATCAGCAGAAAGCATCCATTTGGTTGAGTCGCAAAACGGACATGAATGAGTTTTGTCCCCAAATGTGCCCATGAACTCAACTGCATCCTCAAACGTAACAGTGTTGTCATCTGCCATATCTACTCCTCCTTCTTGACATCATAAACCATGCGCTCCATGCATACATTAAGCTATAGAAAATTAAGAAGATTCGCTACGTGTGCTTTAGGAAAACTCATGAATTGGTGTTGGTAATCTTAAGGTAACTCTAAGAGGGTTATCGGAAGAATACGCACTTACTTCAATGTTAATTCAGGCGTTACATATTGCTCTGCAATAGCCGGAAACGACTTTATTAACCCCTACCATTTGAACTAAAACTCATTGAAATTATGCCAGAAAAATATGTTTGCTGATACGTAAACACGAACACTTCGACTTAACTTGAGCATTAGTTGATAAATTTGTATCGAACTCAAAACATTAAACATCTTAATTTTACTTAAAGAGTTTATTCAATAAGTCTTTGAACTAAATAAATAATTTCCTTCAGGGCGCTTATGCGAGCCTGTAAACTGTTCCATTATGTTATTTGCCTTGTGTCTGTCCGCCAACGACAGGGACAACCACTATTTTCCTGTCATATGCTGCAGTCTGTTCCACGTTTTTATGGCCCGTAATGGCTCTTTTCTCGTATAAATCCCCCTCCAGATCAGACACGCCCTTGGCCTTCAAATCATGAAATGTGAAATCAAAAAGAAGCTCAGGGAATTTAAGCTTTGCCGCCTCACGCGCAGCACTCCAGCGACTGTTAAACCCGTCCCGCGTGTAGCCAGAGCCATTAGGCTGGTGGATGATGAAAATACTGCTCATCCCTGGTTTGAGGGGCAATTCCGATGCCATTTTGATAGCTGCTGCAAACCTTGGCGACCACGCCTTGATCTGAGCAACACTGGTTTTACTCTGTTTAATCAGTATGCCCTCATCCATGATCTGACTCTTTTTCATTGCGAGAATGTCACCCTGACGCGAGCAGGTGAGGTATGCCAGTTCCATAGCCACCTTCACCACAACTGGCGCACACGAATAGAGAGCCTGGTACTCAGCATCGGTTACATACCGATCCCTCGACACCTCTTTAAACTTCTTAACTCCCTTGGTTGGATTACCTTTGACCATGCCACGCTCATAGGCCCAGCGGTACATGCGGGACATAAACGCCTTTTCCCGGTTGGCTTGCACCCGGCTTTTTAATCCGCGCTTATCCATATACTTTCTTACATGCTCAGGTCGAATTGCATCAGAGGGCATGGCACCAAAAACAGCCAAAACATTTTTTGAATATTTAAGGTAATCACGCTGTGTTTCGCGCGCCAGTTCGAAAAAATCAGCAGATTTGAAAAAACGCTCAGCCAGTGACGCGAGCAGTTTGTCGTCAGGCACCTCATTGTTCAGCGCTTCATATGCAGCCCATACCGATGACTGCGCAGCATCCAGCGCACATAGGCGGATAGCGCCCCCGTTTTTTGGATGGAACTCATAGGCTGACCTGCCGCGATAAACGCGGGGCGGCATCCAAGCGTCAGCAGCGTTTTTGCGAACGCGAGCCATTAATCCAATGCTCCAAAATTGGGTTCAGGCTGATTGGCCTCCGGAGTTTTTCGCGATGATATAGGATCATTGAAATGCGTCCAGGTTGTTCTGGGGCGACCATCACGGCGGACCACAAAAAATATTCCCGCCTCTTTTAGGCATTGGCACTGTTTTGACGGGATTTTATAGCCGGTTATTTTTTCGATATCGGCATCAGAAATTATCGCGTTATCAATATCAGACATCTCGTTCTCTCCACACAACCCGCTGCAGCAGGTCTGATGAGCCGTGACAGGGCACGGCTTATCGATGTTTACAATTTCTGTCTTCGCGGACTTGGCGAAGCGTGTCTTGGTTAAAAATCATGAGACGTTCACTTATGGCCACCTAACATTACAGGGCGCAGCCAGATGCAATAGGGGCCGTCCTCGGTATCGTGAATGGAGCCGATGAACCAGCCTTTACCTTGGGGCTTAGATGGCTGCCATGAGGAGATGTCACCTCCAAGCTCACCATCGAAATAATTTTCAGCAACTTCAGATGCCGCAGCATCAGATTCGAGGGATAGTGTGAACGATTCTAGGTTGTGCTGACGCAGCCACGCGCTGAACTCGCCGGGAACGGCATACTCGTTACCGTTCGCTGGCACAAAATAGTCTGGGTGTGTCCAGAAGCCGTCTTCATCACGCAATGCTGCCATATGTTTAATGCTCATAGCGTTTCTCCTTAACCCATACATTCCATGTAAATCCCGCTCGCAATCAGTCGGGCACGTCGTTTAGCTGCAGCGCGGTGGCGTTGGATAGCCTCCTCTGAACGGTCATTGCTCTGGTTAATCACCATTGGTGGCAGTGCCTGCGGAGCAACCCTGCGTGGACTCCTGACCAGCGTATAGGTACGGTCTACTGAGTTGCGACCGAGGCAGACCGGATTGGATGCCTCAACTTGCAACGTTTTTCCGCCATGCCGCATTGTGTTGAGAATGAGCCGGTTAAATTCCCGGAGGGTTATCCCCATCCATTCGGCCAGCTCGCGGCCTGTCGCTGGACCTTTTGATAACCGCCAGGTTAGTTTTTCGCTAAACCCGGCATTAGGGCCGTGGCTGCGACGATAGTGGGCAACTTTCTTCATGGTTGCGCCTCCTGCTGAGCAGGGCGGAAACGTACAGGGCGGCGTACAAGAGACATGCCGGTGCGTGCGGTGCGTTTCAGGTTGAGCTGCGAAACAAGCCGCGACGTGTAATCGCCTGGAGTGTTACAGATGAGGCGTGGTTGGGGGTATTCGTCGAAAATTTCAGTAATCAGATCGTCTATGTCCAAGATCATAATCCGTTCCTCGATTATGGCTGGTGGGCTACTGCAATAGCCCACCGCCGTTTCTCCACATTTGAAATTGCGCCTGCTTTTAACCACATCAGGCGAGGTGGTATTCTGGTTGTTCTCACACATCCAGAAGGAAACTGTTATGCGCGGAGTCGTCGTACATCATGAGCACCGCATTGGTTACATTGTTATTCGTGACCCTATGGGGGAATTCACGGTCGCTGAGCTTATGGGTGGCTATGACGTCGAGAAAGGGCATGTCATATCCGGTGATCTTCACAGCCATGCTGGTGAAACATTCATAAATGAGAGTAAGGACGAGGAAATTGAGGTATTTGTTCAGGGCTATGGCATGACTGAACAACAATCAATCCTCATGATCCAAAAAACTCGCTAACCCACTTACGAAACAAATCACAGTTTTGGATCGTTGTATTGCAGTGCTCAATAGAGATCAGGCGGCCTTGCATTAAGTGAGGCTTGACCTCTTCATTCAGATGCAAGCCCCTTCTGGCTGCCAGTTCAAGGCGTGAGACCTTTTCTAAAAGTGCTTCTACATCTTTCTCCACCGCCCTTTCTCCTAAGTGATAATTTTTAGAGTGTCAACTACCGAACTCATTAACGCTGGTTGCGTTAACCTGATAAATTTGAGTTTACTCATCAAAACATTCAAGTCAACAGAAATGGTTTTGATTGCAAAACTTAAGAGTGCAGGGGAGGACAAAAGGCCCGATATAGCGGGCGTTTGGTTTGCTGAGGGGAGTTTATGATTTGGATTTAGGGCAGTTTGGTCTGAACGGAAACACCTGTGGCAATAATATGATCAAGCGATTCCAGCTCAATCGTTTTATAGCTGGGTTTTATAGGTACTAAGTAAGCACTGGGTCCATCAATAACCAATTTCTTAATTACTGTTGATTCACCAACCCTTGCTAAAACTATCTTGCCTGATTGCGGTTTAACATCTGGGTCAAAAATAATTATGGAGCCTTCAGGAATGCTGATGGGACCATCTCCAGTCATGGAGTCATTATCCATTTTTACAGAAAAAGCATGGGGGGACACATCATCTGTAACATTAGTCCAATTAGGAAAATCATTATCAAGGTTCATGAGTTTTCTCCAGTCCCCGGCCTGCGCCAGCGAGACTAGAGGGATTTTATGTAGTGGCCTTTGATCTACCTCACTTGGCTTATCTCTTTGTGAACGACTTCCGCCATTTATTAACCAACTTTCCGTGACGTTTAAAATTTTGGCTAGTTTGGGAATATGTGTTGCAGAAGGGTTGTTGTTACCGTTAACCCATTGGCTAACAGTCCCCTTTGATACGCCGGTTGCTGAAACTAAATCCTTACTTCGCAGGTTCAAATCTCGCATTCGCTTATTTATGCGGTCACTAACTGATTCAATCATATGTTTGGTTTCTTAAACTGGAAAGTTTTTTATTATTGACGTTTTTTAGTTTTGTTGTTTAAACTGAATTGGTTTAAGGAGGAGCTATGCGTAAAAGTACAGTGATAGAACATTTCAGGGGGACAGTGGCGACAGCTACTGCTCTAAACATATCAAAATCAACGGTAAGTTTGTGGGGCGATGTAATCCCTTGGAAATACGCATTACTGATCGCGGCAGCTACGGCAGGTTCCCTGCCTTTTAACTGGAGGGATTATCCAGAGCTTTCGCCTGTATTCAAACCACTGCAGAAGGCTTCAAAGCGTGGGTAACGAACCGGAATGGAAAGTTGAAAGGCAACCTGCGTGGCTGGTGAAGGCAGTCCGAAAAACTATTGCAGGGCTGGATGGTGGATATAGCGAAGCTGCTGAAATTCTGGATGTAACTGAGGACGCAATTCATAACCGGTTGCGCTCAGGCGGTGATCAGATATTCCCGTTCGGCTGGTCAATGCTGTTACAGCACGCCAGTGGCAATCACGACGTAGCGAACGCGGTTGCGAAAGTGTCTGGAGGGGTGTTTGTGCCGTTGCCTGATATTGAGCTGGTGGATTACGGCGATATTAATCAGCGACTGCTGGAGGCTATTGAGCAGATCACCCGGTACTCACAGCAGGTCAGGGCAGCTATCGAGGATGGAGTAGTAGAACCGCACGAGCGCGAGGTTATTGACGAGGAACTACACCGTGCCATTACGAAATTACAGGAGCATACAACGCTGGTTTACAAAGTTTTCTGTACTCCAGAAAAGTGAAAGCGCCGGGTTGCAGCCCAGCGCCTTCGGCGACTACATCAATTTGAGTGGAGAAATAATCGCGTGAACAATTTAAACAGATCCCGAATCTATCCGCAATTCCGCTGCCTGCCAATGACTGGCGGGCGCAGTCAGCAGCCATTCCGTTATGCGCTCAATTTACCTGATGGCCATCACGCAGTTAACCACAGTTTCGTCGAGTGGGCTGTGGGCGACCATATTCAGAAATTAAGCAAATCAGGGGGCTAAATGCCCCAGCAGACAAACGAAATTATTCAGCCGTGGGTTGCGCGCTATGCCGATCCACGCGGTGTGATTGTTGAAACCATAGGCGTCGATGTAACGAATAACCGGGTGCTGTTCAGGCGTCCAGGCTATCCGCACGTCTGCGTCCAGCCCCGAAATCTTTGGGGCCAGAAGTTCAGGAGAGTTGGATGAGCGTGAAATTGTCTGCATACGTCTGGGACGGTTGCGCGGCGTCGGGTATGAAAATCACCAGCGTGGCCATCATGGCGCGCCTGGCTGATTTCTCCAGTGATGAGGGCATATGCTGGCCGTCAATCGCCACCATAGCCCGTCAGATTGGCGCAGGCTCCAGCACTGTGCGCACCTCGATACGCAAATTAGAGGCCGATGGCTGGCTGACCAGCACCACACGGCGCAAAGGCAACAGGAACACCTCGAACATGTACCAGCTGAACGTCAGGAAACTGCGAGAGGCTGCCTATGCTCACCAGCCAGATTCTGACGCGTCAGAATCTGACACATCAAAATCTGATGCATCAAAAACTGACACATCAAAATCTGACGCGTCAAAATCTGATGCACCAAATTATGACCCCTCAAATTTTGACCCGTCGGAATCTGGCAAAAATCCGGGTTTTCACCCGCCAGAATCTGGCGACGATCCGTCAGTAAATTCAAAACATGAACCATTAGATAAAAACCCTGTATGTCCTGGAGCTACGCCCCCGGACGTTCTGCCTGTGGATAACTTTCTATCCGGTCATCAAGACGTGGTGGTGAGCAGCCCCAAAAAAAACCTGTGGGGCAGCGATGAGGATTTGAAATGCGCGCAGTGGATATGGGAGCAGATCATCCACCTCTACGAAAAAGCCGCAGAAACAGACGGCGAACTGGCGCGCCCCCGAGAGCCGAACTGGACCGCGTGGGCAAACGACGTACGTCTGATGTGCTCACAGGACCAGCGTACCCACTACCAAATTTGCAAAATGTTCAGGCGTGTCCAAGGCGACCCGTTCTGGTGCCGGAATATCCTCAGCCCGGCCAAACTCCGCGAAAAATGGGATGAGCTGATCATCAGGCTCGGTCCGGTTCAGCGGTCAGTCACAGACGTTTCACCAGTTGATTACGCCATCCCAGAAGGGTTTCACGGAAATTAATGGACTAAAAAAATGACAACTTTATCTCAGCATTACAAACAGAAAGAGGCCAACGGCACAGGCACCACGGTGAAAAAAACATTCATGGTGCCGCTTGAGGAGCTGTACATCGTAGACGGCGAACAGGGCCGCCCACTGAACATGGCGCACGCTGAAAAAATGTGTGAGCTATGGATGTCCGGTGTTGACCTGCCTGCGCTGGTCGTCGAGGTAACAGAGCGCGGCATCCACATCATCGACGGTCAGCATCGTTACACGGGGGCATGCCTGGCTACTGAGAGGGGCCATAAGGTTGCCCGCATCGAGTGCAAAGACTTTGTTGGCACTGTCCTCCAAAAGCTGGCAGCTCAGACAGGCAGTAGTGAGGGGTTGCAGATCACGCCTATCCAGCGCGCAATAAACTACAACAAGGCAGTTAACGCAGGTTATACCCTCGCTGAAATCGCCAATGGGTTTCATCGGTCGATCACTGACGTTGAGAACCACCTGCAGTTGCTCTCATCAGGTGAAACCCTCCTGAACATGGTGGCGTCTGGCGAGGTATCAGCCACCACGGCTGTGGAGCTGAGCAAAAAACATGGCCCCGCAGCTGGACGCGTTGCCGGTGAACAGTTAGAGAAAGCCAAAGCCGCTGGCAAGAAAAAATTGACCCGAAACGCCGCCCTGGCACAATTCAGTGCGAAACAGTCCCGGCTGCTGGTGGAACTGTTAGCCAAAAACTGCCAAGCGGTGCAGGGCGATGAGGGCGCATGTATCACTCTTACGTTTGAAACTGACCTGCAGGTGGCTGAGGTGATGGATATCATTCAGGCCGCCAGAGAGCATCACGGCATTACAACGGCAGACGGTGAACAACCACCAGCTGAGTCAGCGAACGACGAGGGTGATGATTTACCGCTGACAAAACAGGACATTCTGGAGCAGAGCGGCGTCGAGGTCTGGGCCTGCGTTCAGGCAGCGTTCAAAATGAAATCCCAATACACCTACGCAGAGTCCAAATATGCCCACACCTGGGCGGCAGACTCCGTAGAACACCCTGAGCACGTTGTCGTTCCACAGGACACCATTCAATCAGCCCTGCGCCTCATCCAGCAGCACCAGGACGAACAGGCAATCAAAGAGTGGTTGTCGGAGCAGCATGATGATCCAGAGATGGTGGCAGAGCAGTTGCAGCGGTTCCATGGCGCACTAACTGATTTACGCCTGAGTCAGCCATGCACTGCTCAGGAGTTCATTGAGCTGGTGGAGCAGGTAAACCGGGATTGCTGGTCCAATTACCGCATGCTGCGTCAGGCCGTCCGCGAGGTTGCGGGTCAACTGACCATCCCGGACATAGGAGAGTCGCAGTGAAAAACGACCTCATAGCAGTGCTGTTGATATGCGTCATTGCCTGGGTGCTGAGTGGATGCCTGAGCTGGCTGGCAATCAGTTGCCCTGCCTACAGGTACGCCTGCGCAATTCTGGTATCGCTGGCCGCCGCACTCATTGCAACGCACCACGCTCTCAAACGACTGATTGGGAGGGCGGCATGAGGGCGCTACTCACTCCAGAATATGCCCCACGCACAGGAATAGTGCTGTTTAAACCTGGTCCGGGTCTGGAAAAACTTTTTCAGGGCCGCGTGGTGATCAGCACACCCACTACCGACCTGTCAGACAAACCGTCAGGGCTGCTGAATGACAGCACGCAGCCATTACTGGATGAACCCTCACTGACGGCGTTTTTCAGTCATGAGCGCGTGATAACGGCTGCTGGTGGACCAAATGCGCTGGCGTCATACGTTCAGTCGCTCGGTTACTGTCAGTGGGAGCAGTCAGGCGTTTGGCATTATCACGAATTCACGATGGCTGAGACTGAGAGTGGCCCGGTCTCGTTATGCTGCAGCCATGATACTGAATTCATGAAAAACGGCATGCCGGGCCGTATGGACGTCATCGCGAAACGTAACGCTGCGCTGTGGATCATTAAAGTGGCATGCAACCAGATGGCGCTACACGGCGACCACCTGCTCACACTGCCAGAATTATGCTGGTGGGCGTCACTGAATGACGTTGTTGACCTGATTCCAGAGGCACCGGCACGGCGCGTTCTGCGTATGCCAAAAGACACTATCCCACAAGGTGAGCTGAAAGAGTCGCTGATCGCACCAGTGAGGCAGGCCACCGAAATCATTCAGGAGGTCGCGCAGGAGGTTAAAAAGATTATCACTCTGGATGCCGATCCAGAGTCGCCTGAGTCCTTCATGCTGAGGCCAAAGCGCCGCCGTTGGGAGAGCACCAAATACACGCGCTGGGTGAAGTCACAGCCATGCGCCTGCTGCAATCAGCAGGCTGATGACCCGCATCACATCATTGGGCATGGACAGGGGGGAATGGGTACAAAATCTCATGATCTCTTTGTAATACCGCTTTGCAGAGCGCATCACGATGAGTTGCACAGGGATGTCAGGGCGTTTGAGGCAAAATATGGTAGCCAGATAGTGCTGCTGTTTCGCTTCCTCGATTACGCCATAGCAGTTGGTGTTATAGGTTCTTCAAAAAATTAAATGTGTGGAGATAATAATGCGTGACATGTCACGAATGTTAGATAGTTGGGGCGCATGGGCGGCGGCAGAAAGTAGTGGAGTTGACTGGCAACCTATAGCCGCAGGTTTTAAAGGTTTAATTCCTTATGGTAAAAGCTCGAGAATTCAATGTTGTGATGATGACGCCTTGATTATTGA
Organism: Pantoea vagans; assembly: GCF_004792415.1. Taxonomy (NCBI): domain Bacteria; kingdom Pseudomonadati; phylum Pseudomonadota; class Gammaproteobacteria; order Enterobacterales; family Erwiniaceae; genus Pantoea; species Pantoea vagans. Next base: position 2,605,499 of record NZ_CP038853.1, on the reverse strand, counting down.
TGGTTGTGTAGCTCGTTTAAAAAAACGCAGGCCAGAAGAATATGAATTATTGATAGCTCATTACGTGATAGGCTTATCTCTACGCTGCATTGCTAGAAAAAGAAAATGTTCAGACGGTAAAGTAAGGAAAGATTTACAAACAGCAGAAGGTTTTGTGGATGGTTGTTTGTCAATGTTAGATGTAAGGATTTAAGTTGCGAAAAAAAGGCCCTCAGGGCCTTTTTATTATGCAATTCTTTTCGAATTAGAACGGTACCTTACTTGCGTTAACTCTGAATTAAAATAATCTTCATCTAAAAAATCAAGAAGATCTTTAATAAGTTTTTTATCAGTAGGCATGACGATTTTTTTAGCATTTCCAGCACCTGATGTTACTAGTGGGAAGTTTAAATTGTTAGCTGCTGTTTCAATTTTATCAACCGGTTGAGTGTCGAGTATTTTACTTTTATTTATTAACGCTACTTTTTTTCTTATGACATTATCCGCAACTAGGTTCATATCGAATCCTTGAGGAACGTCAAAAGCTGTATGCTTAGTGAAATTATCAATGTCCTGTTTTGTGGCCAATGCAAAGTATTGATTCATATCAAAAATACTTCTCAAGCTTGTAAAGCTTCGAAATTTAATAGATTGGCTTTCGATTATAGCTACAAGCTTGTCATCAATATTGAAACCTAATAAGTCAGACATACTGAATACGTTATTATTAAGCCATAAATATTTGGATGATTTTAAAATTTGTTTTTTGCTAAATATCTGAATGGCTATTTTATCTTTATTGGCTGGGTACTCAGGAGCCATAAACAGCGCTGTGACATCATCAAGCCCTATACCGTCATCCCACTTAGGTATAGCAGTGCTCCGTTTTACAGCATCCAATAAAGGTGCGGCTTCAACAAAGTTAGTTATAATGCTGCACTCATCAGAGTCGGGATTGTAGCCAGCAACGAAAGGTAAAATTTTAGAATATTCATTCTCAAAATCAGTCAGTTGCTGTTTAAAAATAGTAGTGATTTTTTTGTCAGTTTTTTGGTCAGTGTCAATACGATAGATGCGCACAGCCGAAGTTTTTTTCATTACTGCGAAAAGAGGCATGTTATTTCCTTATTACTTGGATGAAGGTGTAATCAGTTAATTGAATTACTTCAAAATCCTTTCCCTGTACATCTGTAATGACATTTTTAGAAATAAGAACAAAACCAACACCAGTATCATCTTCAGCTTCGTAAAATTTGTAACCTAAGAGAGATATCAGTGGATTGAAATTGTAGTTTTCTGAAAAGCTTACATAAATTATCAATGAAACATAAAAAAACACAGCATATTGCCACTTATCTGCTATCGAGTCAGTACCTAACAATGGGAATAAATAACTTAAAAAATAGTTAGTTACTTCTTTGTTAGCTGGTGAGATAGAGCTTATATTTTTATATAAGGGCGTGACGTTATTGTTTGCATAGCATAGAAAGAAAACAACAGAGACAAAACTCGCTATGCATACAGTAAGAGATGACCATACAAGCCAGGGCTTATCTTTAATAAAACCAATAAAAATTAGAGTGATCCCGACTGGTGCAATTGAACTTGCAGTCAGTAAAAATCTCGCAATCTTATTCATCGATAAATCCTATCAAGTACTGTATGAGTATACAGTATACGCTAGCCGTTCCCTCATTACTCCTTTTTGATACACCTTTTTTTTAATGTTGTCATTTTTTTATCTAACGCGTACGCAAAAAGATATGTAATGTGATAAGAGTGGCCTCAACGTAGTGCTGCTTATTACCCAGTAATACTCAAGGGTGAGTCCCTGACCGTCCCGGGCTTGGCCAACTGGGAGGCATCTCTATATGTTTATGATTATCCTTCTTTTACCTCAAAAGCCCCAATCTCATAAGAGTCTCTAAAGCCTGTTAAAGGTTACTTTGAACTTATCGTCGAAGGCTAGGTAATGAGGGGTACGAGTGCCTGATAACGGTTTTATTCTGGCTTCAAGACTGAGTGATTTCTGAGTGAAAAAAAGGATAAATAAGCCTGTCATTGAACTGTTCAATGCCGATTGTTTGAGCGTGCTCAAAACCATGCCATGCGATTCAGTTGACTTGATTGTTACCGACCCGCCGTATTTCAAAGTAAAGCCGCTTGGGTGGGACAATCAGTGGAAAGGGGATGAAGATTATTTACGGTGGCTGGATTGCTGCCTGGCGGAATTCTGGCGGGTGCTGAGGCCTAATGGCAGCATCTATCTGTTCAGCGGGCATCGGCTTGCGTCAGATATCGAAATCTTGATACGAGAGCGTTTCAACATTCTAAACCACATCATCTGGGCTAAGCCTGATGGACGCTGGAAGGGCTGCCACAAAGAAAGTCTGAGATCATACTTCCCCTCAACTGAACGCATACTGTTTGCAGAGCATTATCAGGGGCCGTACAAACCAGACGCCTATGCTCGGAAATGCGATGAGTTAAAACGGCAAGTGTTGACACCTCTGATTGATTATTTCCGTAATGCCCAGTCAGAGCTGAGTGTAACCGCTGCCCAGATTGTTGCGGCAACCGGTAAGAAGAACATGGTCTCGCACTGGTTCGGCACCAGTCAGTGGCAGCTACCCAGCGAAGCTGATTACCTCAAATTGCAGGCGCTGTTTACTGAGATAGCCATTGCACACCATCAATCAGGAACGTTAACTGCACCGCACCACCAGCTGGTGGACACGTACCACTCACTCAACCGTAAATATCTGGAGCTGCAGGAAGAGTTCAAATCTCTGCGCAGATATTTCGGCGTCACGGTAACGGTTCCCTATACAGACGTATGGACACATAAGCCGGTTCAGTTTTACCCCGGCAAACACCCATGCGAAAAACCTGCTGACATGCTGGAGCAGATTATTAACGCCAGCAGCAGGCCGGGTGAGGTGGTGGCTGATTTCTTCATGGGGTCAGGGTCAACGATAAAGGCGGCAATAAAGCTGGGCCGTTCTGCAATTGGCGTTGAGCTGGAAGAGGAACGATTCCGGCAGACGGTTAGCGAACTGAATCAGCTAATCGAGTAAATCAGAATTTATTAATCATTAAGAGGGACCGCTAATGGCTGAGCCATTAAGCACCGGCGCTACGGCAACAGTAGCTGGCTGGGGCATTGTCACGTCTGCGCTGGTGGGTTTTATCACCTCTGTAGATTACTCAATCGCGTTTGGAGCGTTTGCCGGGTCGATGTGTTTTATCGTCACCGCCAGCGACCTGACGCGACGACAGATATTTGGTTATTTCCTGTTTGGCTATGCAGCTGGCGTATTTGGGGCCGGATTTGTTGCGGACAAAGTAGAGGATTATCTCAACTACCGCGAAAAGCCTCTGGATGCACTGGCAGCAGTGATCATTTCAGCTGCTGCGGTGCAGGGTTATTTCTGGCTGAAAAACGGTGGCGTCTCAAAATTGCCATTCGTCAAAAAATGGCTGGGGGATAAATCATGACCATCCACTGTGATCCGCAAACATTATTAGTAGTCGCGTTCAGTGCGGCTATTTCTCTGCGTCTGATGCTGTTCAGCAAACAGGGGAGAACGCGTAAACCTCTATATTCCTGGATCGCTGCCGCTTTGATTCTGGCCTACGGCAATTTTGTGTTGCTGTGGTTGTTTGGTTATTACCAGTCAACCGGATGGTCGATTGTGATTGCGCACGGGCTGGCGTGCATAGCCGTATTTGCAGCACGCGGCAATGTGGCGCGCATTATTTCAAATTCATCACGGAGAAAAACCGGTGAGTAGAATCATTGAAATCCTCAATTTTGAAGAGGGTTATCGCGAGACTCCCTATTGGGACACACGCAATTTTCCAACGGTTGCCGGTGGTATAAGGATCGGCCCTCAAAACGCACCAATCAGCCAGTACCAGTTTACCGTCCCGCGTCGTGTTGGCGATGTCTGGAAACAATGCCTGGTAGACGCGAAAACTGCCTCAATGAATCGACAGCCTGCGATTGTGGCCGCACTCGCGCAGTGCAACGACGCACGCCGCGACGTGCTTTACAGCATGGCCTATCAGATGGGTGTAGCTGGTCTGGCTGGTTTCATTAACACACTGGGCATGATTGCACGCGGTGATTTTACTGGTGCAGCTGGTGGAATGCTGAATAGCCTGTGGGCGCGCCAGACACCTGACCGCGCGCGACGTCATGCAGAGGTAATGCGCAGCGGCACCTATGACGCCTACAAAGGTTTGATCTGATGCAAACAGTATTAACTGTGCTGGCCGTCATTGCCGGTCTGGTAGTGGCTGCATTCGGTCTGGGTCGTAGCAGAGGTAAAAAAGCAGCTGAAACCACAGCAGCAGCTGAGCGGGCATCTGTTAAGGCTGAGGAATCAGAAAAACATATTGAGGTGCTGAAAAATGCTGTCGATGTTCAGCAGGATATTAACAGTCTGCCTGATGCTGCTGTGTCTGAGCGGCTGCGGGAACGGTGGCGGCGCGAGGGTAACTGATACCGGCTGTGAGTGGGTGCGCCCTATCTATGTCAGTGACCATGATATTGACGTTATGAGCACGCCAACACAGCGACAAATTCTGACCCACAACGAAACGTGGGAAAAAAACTGTTTTGAGCAAAAGAATTAACAGGTCCGCGCAAGCGGCTATTTCATAGCAAAAGGAAAGTGTCATGGGATTTAAACATGAGTTAGGTCAGGTTGTTCAGGTCACTGTGAGTGGAGAAGAAGGCCACGTGAAGGGCCGCGCTGAATATGCCAACTGTTGCAATCAGTATTTAATTCACTATTGTGCCGCTGATGGCCGAGCGGTGGATGCGTGGTTTGAAGAGGGTGAGATTTCACCTGCTGAATCTTTCGAAGAATAATTATCACAAGGCGCATTTTTAAAGTGTGCCTGATGATGACTACTTCAGGTGCCAGCATATTAAACTAACAATGCTGTTTATAGTTGGTGCGTAGGCGATAGCTAAATAAAACCAGCTCTTGTGCATATAAACTCCTCAATAGATGTTTCTGAATGAAAACTTCTTGTTCTATTGTGAGCCTTAATATCAACACCTCATTTGTCTCCTGTAAGAGACATCGGCTGATGGTCTAACCATTGTTGAAGATTTAACAAATCCTGCCTGCAGGCTACGCAAAATGATTGTCATACCAGACGCCACTGTCATTGGTGGCACCAATATGCCGGGATTATCAGTACCTGGCGCTATCGTTATTGGTGGTCAGAATAAACCACCAGCCGACACGATATTCATCCAGAACGACAGCAACACTAACCCAGCATCGCTGTGGTACGTCACTCAGGTAGACGCCACGCATTACACGATGCTGAACGCCACCGCACCCAAAGGCTGGCAATACCTGGGCGCATTCATAGTTGACGGTGCGACAGGCGTCAGGGGCGGGCGTGCTGATGGTGCGGTCTGGACGATATCAAATCCCAGCATGGTACAGCACATAACCACGTCTGCGGCAGGCCAGGCGGCTGTCAGTATCCTCACCGGCGGAACCTGCACACTAACGGTAACGCTACGTGACATGGTCTCAACGCTGATCATAACAGCCAAATAATTATCAGGAGCAAAGGTGAAAACCATCAATCTGGATTTAACCGATGAGTGGCAGCTCGTTGCCGATACTGACCAGACCTATGATGTTCAGGTGGAGTTTGGGTCGGCATTGTTCTGCCTTTCTCAGGATGCGCCAGACGCGTCTCAGGTAGGGCAAACAGTCAGGCCGGGGCGGTGGCTGAAATTTACCGATCTCAAGGTATGGTTTAAAACCACGCTGGCTGGCTCATATATTTCCGTATCGTCATACGACACCCCAAAAAGCTAACCAAATGATAATGATTATCACCACTGCTGGAGCGGCATCCTGCCACCGGAAAATGAAAATGATTCTCATTTGAAAAGGTACTCCCAGCGAAATCGTTTACCGAGGGGGCGGCGACACGCGGAAAACGGCTAGTTTTTTGCATTTTATCGACATCATCATCATCCCCTTAACCTTCTGATATTTCAGTCGTGAAAATTTTCACGATGTCGAAATGATTAAAATTTGTTCATCATCATGGATAAAGAATTCAAAAACCTCCGACTCAATATCAATCAGCTGGCAGCGCTCACCGACATGCATCGACAGACGGTCTCCAGCAAGTTGAGCGGGGTTCTGCCTGCACCTGGAAGCAACCCAAAATTAAAACTGTTTTCAGTGGTGGATATCCTCAAAGAACTCCTTAGCCGCACTACATCTGAAGAGCTGGTGAACGTCGATAAAATGCTGCCGCCTGATCGCAAAGCGTGGTTTCAGTCGGAGCGCGAGCGGCTCAAGTTTCAGCAGGAAACCGGAGAATTGATCCCAGCATCAGAAGTAGTGCGGGAATTTTCATCAATGGCTAAAGCGGTGGTTCAGGTGCTCGAAACTTTGCCAGACATACTGGAGCGCGATTGCGCCATGACGCCTGCAGCAGTGGTTCGTGTTCAAAAAGTTATTGATGACCTGCGCGATCACATAGCCCTGCAGGTTGAAATGGCTGACGCACCGCCAGAGGAGGAACTGCCAGACGAGGAGTAACCATGCATCAGGCCACGGCGGCAGAGATAAGAAAAAATACTGCCTCGATCATCCGTGCGCCACGCAGGTTGCCGGTAGCGGAGGCGGTGCATAAATATATGCGCGTCCCCGTGGGTGTAGGGAACTCAGTCGAATGGGACCCCGATTTAGCGCCCTATATCATTGAGCCAATGAACTGTCTGGCATCGCGTGAGTATGACGCAGTGGTCTTTGTTGGTCCCGCAAGAACGGGTAAGACAATCGGCCTGATAGATGGATGGGTGGTCTATAACGTGGTTTGCGATCCATCCGACATGCTGATCGTTCAGATGACAGAGGAGAAGGCGCGGGAGCATTCAAAAAAACGTTTGGCGCGCACGTTCCGTGTCAGCCCGGAAGTGGCAAAACGCCTCAGCCCGCTGCGCAATGATAACAACGTTCACGACAAAACATTTTTGGCTGGTAACTACCTGAAAATAGGCTGGCCATCTATCAACATCATGTCGTCATCTGATTTCAAATACGTTGCGCTGACCGACTATGACAGGTTTCCGGAAAACATAGACGGTGAAGGTGATGGCTTTTCTCTTGCCTCAAAACGTACCACGACATTCATGTCGGCAGGTATGACGCTGGTGGAAGGTTCACCGGGCAGAGAGATAACCAACACCAAATGGCGTCGTCAGTCACCTCACGAAGCACCACCAACAACCGGCTCTCTTTCCCTCTATAACCGCGGCGACAGACGACGCTGGTACTGGCAATGCCCGCACTGTGACGAATATTTCCAGCCAGAGATGGAGGTGATGACTGGTTATCGGGACGATGCCGACCCGGTTAAAGCCAGTGAAGCCGCTCATATCTGCTGCCCTCATTGCAACAACGTCATTACGGCTGACCTGAAACGCGAGCTGAATAAATCCGGCGTTTGGCTGCGTGAGGGTGAAAAAATTGATGGAGCCGGGAAGCGTTCAGGTGAACCACGCCGCTCTCGCATCGCTTCGTTCTGGATGGAGGGACCAGCTGCGGCTTATCAGACCTGGGCGCAGCTGGTTTACAAATTACTGACGGCTGAGCAGGAGTACGAGGCAACGCAGAGTGAAGAGGCGCTCAGGGCGGTTATTAACACCGACTGGGGCCGTCCGTATCTGCCGCGTGCATCAGTCGAACAACGCCAGTCAGATGTCCTGATGAAACGAGCTGAAGATTATGGCAAACGGCTGGTGCCGCCGAAAGTGCGTTTCCTTTTGGCAGCTGTAGATGTTCAGGGCGGCAAACGGCGGCGGTTTGTGGTGCAGATCATCGGGTACGGCGAAAACGGGGAGCGCTGGCTGATAGACCGCTACAACATCCGCTATTCAATGCGACATGATGAAAACGGAGAGGCTTTGCCAATTCGGCCTGATGCCTATCCGGAGGACTGGCAACTGCTGGTCTCAGATGTGTTAGATAAAACTTATCGCCTGCAGAGCAATGAGGAGCAGCGGATGACGGTGATGGCAATGGCGGTGGACAGCGGCGGCGAGGAAGGCGTAACCGGCAATGCGTATAAATTCTGGCGGCAGTGTCGCCGGGACGGACTGGCCAGACGCGTTTATCTCATCAAGGGCGACAGCACAAAACGCCAGAAAACGATCACAAAAACTTTTCCGGACAATAGCGGCAGGGCCGACAGGCGTGCTGAGGTTCGGGGGGAAATCCCTGTATATCTGCTTCAGACCGATACGCTCAAAGACCAGCTGAGCAACAACCTCTCACGTGAAATGCCCGGCGCAGGCTATATCCATTTTCCTGACTGGCTGGGCGAATGGTTTTATGACGAACTGACCTATGAGGAGCGCGGCGCTGATGGCAAATGGCGCAAACCCGGCAAAGGTAATAACGAGGCGTTTGACCTGTTCTGCTATGCGCAGGCCGTAGCCGTTCTGCGCGGGTATGAAAAAATCCGCGACTGGGAAAACCCGCCAGCATGGGCGCGGGAACAGGATGCCAACCCCGGTATCGTGACGGGCGATAAGCCTCTGCAGAAAACTGAATCAAAACCTAAAACCAGACAGCAAAACGCTCCCAAACCAGCGCCACGAAATAGCCTCGCGGCAGATGGATGGTCAGGATCGTCTGGCAACGGAGGATGGCTGTAATGACGAGAAGTGAAATTTACCAGATGCTCCTCACGGTGCGTCAGGCATACACCGATTCGCTGGATGGAAAATCAGTTTCATTTACCGGCGTTAACGGTCGGGCCATTACCAACCATGATCCGGTGGCATTGCGCACCGAGCTGGATTACTGGGAAAAACGCTGGCGCGCTGCACGCGGTCGCGGCGGTTCGTACAAACTCGCCAGGTTTAATTAGGGACCAATATGGGATTTTTTGAAAAAGCACTCGGCGTTATTTCGCCAGGGTGGGCCGCTGCACGTGCGCAAAACCGCCTCCGGCTGCAGGCTTATGAGGCCGCTCACCCGTCCCGGCTGCATAAAAGCAAGCGAGAATCCCGTTCAGCGGATACCGCTGTATTTGCAGCGGGAACCTCACTGCGTGAGCAGGCGCGCTGGCTGGATGAAAACCACGATCTGGTTATCGGCCTGTTCGACAAAATGGAGGACCGGGTAATCGGAGCGCATGGCATCCACGTTGAACCACAGCCGCTCGACCTTGATGGCAATCTGCACGGCGATTTTGCCAGCCAGCTATCAGCATTATGGGCTGAATGGTCAGTGCGCCCGGAAGTGACCGGGATGTTTACCCGCCCCGAGGCAGAACGGCTGCTGCTGCGCTCGGCACTGCGTGACGGTGAGGTGTTTACTCAGCTGGTGCGCGGCAATGTAGCCGGGTTACAGCACGCCACATCAGTGCCGTTCTCGCTGGAAATGCTGGAGGCTGATTTCGTTCCCTACACCCTGAACAGCACGACAGGGCAGCAAATAAGGCAGGGCATCGTCGTTAACGCATGGGGGCGACCCACTGCTTACAAGGTCTATAAAAACCATCCGGCCTCATTTACCGGCTTTAACACTGAATTCAAAACTGTTTCCGCAGACAGCATGCTGCATCTGGCGCAGCGCAAACGCCTGCATCAGCTGCGGGGAATCAGCCTGATACATGGCGTTATCACTCGCCTGTCGGACATCAAAGACTACGAAGAATCGGAACGGGTCGCAGCCCGAATTGCGGCAGCGCTGGGGTTCTACATCCGGCGCGGTGATGCGCAGTCCCTGGATGACAGCGGTGAATTTTCGGAGCCTGGCGGGGAGCGGTTCTACAACATCGCGCCCGGCATGATTTATGACGAATTAAAGCCGGGTGAAGACCTGGGCATGGTGGAATCAAACCGCCCCAACGTTCACCTCTACGAGTTCAGGAACGGGCAGATGCGGGCAGTTGCTGCCGGTACACGCGGCAGCTATTCCAGCATTGCGCGCGACTACAACGGTACATACAGCTCACAGCGTCAGGAGCTGGTGGAGAGTTTTGAGGGGTACAACGTTCTCCAGCAGTGGTTTGTGGGGCAGCACAGCCGCCCCGTTTACCGTGCATGGCTGGCAATGGCACTCCTGAGCGGTATCGAAATCCCTCCCGATGTAGACCGAAAATCTCTTTATAACGCGCTTTATCTTGGGCCGGTGATGCCGTGGATTGACCCGGTTAAAGAGGCGCAGGCGTGGAAAGCCAACGTGCGTGGCGGTGCCAGTACTGAGGCGGAGTGGGCGCGTGCGCGTGGCAAAAATCCGCAGGAGGTTAAGCGCCAGCGCCTGCGCGAAACCGAATTCAACCGGGAACATGGGCTGGTGTTCGATTCCGACGCCGCCAACGATAAAGGAGTGGTGTTAGATGCAACATCAAAAGAGTCAGATGACTCAAAAACTGATTAATCCTCAAGCCTCGCTGGCCGGTGTCGATGCGGCAAACGGTCAGTGCTGGTATGAGATTCGTGCGCTGGCAGCCGGGCGGGTAGAGATTTATCTCTATGACGTGATCGGCGGCTGGGGCATCACAGCCCAGCAGTTTGTGAATGAGTGCAGAGAGGCTGGTGTGTTTGAGGCCAGCGCCATCGACCTGCATATTCACAGCCCCGGTGGTGATGTGATGCAGGGCTTTGCCATTTACAACACGCTGTCACGCCTTAAAGCCACGATGGATATCTGGGTAGACGGCGTGGCCGCCAGTATGGCGTCCATGATTGTCTGCCTGCCGGGTGCCACTGTACACATGCCGGAAAACGCCTGGATCATGATCCATAAACCCTGGGGCGGTATTGCTGGTGACTCCGATGAGATGCGCGATTACGCAGATTTTCTTGATCGCAATGAAGCGCTGATGCTCAACGCCTACATGAATAAAACCGGTCTGGGGCGTGAAGAGCTTGAGGCAATGCTGAAAGCAGAAACCTGGATGAGCGGTGCAGAGGCCGTTGAAAAAGGTTTTGCCGATACCCTGGAACCTGAACTGCAGGCAGCAGCCTGTATGAATGAAAACAAACTGAAGGACTACACCAACATGCCTCAACAACTCCAATCACTGTTTACGCCACGTGCAGAAGGAAAACCAGCTGCTCAGACGCCAGCGTCGCAGATTCCTGCTCCGCAGGCGGCAGCTACTCCGCCCGCGCCGGTTCAGGCAGGCAACATCGATATCGGCGCACTGGCTGTTCAGTTGCAGCAGCAGATGCAGACGGCGAACGCTGAGCGCGTTAATGCCGTTAGCGCAGTGTTTGAGGCATTCCCTGCCTTTGCCTCTCTGCGCACCGAATGTATCAGTGATATGTCATGCTCAGCGGAAGTTGCACGCGGCAAACTGCTTACCGCGCTGGCTGCCGGTACAACGCCGCTCGCCGGTCCGGGTGCCATTCATCTGCATGCGGGTAACGGCAATCTGGTGGGCGATTCAGTCCGCGCTGCAATCATGTCCCGCGTGGGCTATGCGGAAGCAGAAAAAGACAATGCGTATGCAGGCTATACGCTGCGTGAGCTGGCGCGCGCTTCTCTGGTTGATCGCGGGATCGGTATTGCCGGTCATCAGACCCCGATGGCAATGGTGGGGCTGGCATTCACCCACAGCAACAGTGATTTTGGCAACATCCTGATGGACGTGGCTAACAAAGCGGCGCTGATGGGCTGGGATGAGGCCGAGGAAATTTTCGATAAATGGACGCGCAAAGGGATTCTGACTGATTTCAAAACGGCGCACCGCGTCGGCCTTGAGACGTTCCCGACACTGAGCAAAGTGCGTCCGGGCGCAGAATATAAATATGTCACGCTCAAAGATCGTGGCGAGCCGATTGCGCTGGCAACCTACGGCAACCTGTTCAGCATCGACCGTCAGGCCATTATCAATGATGATCTGTCCATGCTGACCGGGATTCCGCAGGCGATGGGAAGCGCAGCCCGAGCCACCGTAGGTGATCTGGTCTGGGCCGTCCTGACCAGCAATCCAAAAATGTCAGACGGTAAGCCGCTGTTCCATGCCGACCACGGCAACCTGATTAAGGCCGGTCTCAGCATTGAAGGTCTGGACACGGCACGCAAGGCAATGAAGCTGCAGAAATCAGGTGAGCGTAACCTGAATATTCGTCCTGCATTTATGCTGGCACCCGTCGCTATCGAGTCTCGCGCTAACCAGCTGATCAAATCTGCCAGCGTTCCCGGTGCTGATGTTAACAGCGGCATCAATAACCCGATTCAGAACTTTGTGGAGGTCATGTCGGAGGCGCGTCTGGATGACAGCAGCGCTACTGATTACTACCTGGCTGCGGCACAGGGCCGCGACACTATTGAGGTCGCCTATCTGGACGGTATTGATACCCCGTATCTTGAGCAGCAGCAGGGATTCACCATTGATGGTGCAGCGTTCAAAGTGAGAATCGATGCAGGTGTTGCACCGCTGGATCATCGGGGTCTGGTTAAAGTCACCAACAAATAAGCCGCCTCCGGGCGGCTTTCTTATATCTGGGCGGCACAGGCCGCCTTTTTCTTTGGAGAGGAACGATGGCAACGAATTATCAGCAGGACGGCAGAACGATTGATTATCTGAACACCGGGGAAACTGAAATTCAGTCCGGCGAGGCAGTAGTTGTGGGGGCGCTGGTGGGCGTAGCGCATGACGATATTCTGGCGGGTTTAGGGGGCGTACTTCATACGGCTGGTGTTTTCGTACTGCCAAAAGCGGCAGAGGCCATTCTCACGGGCCAGAAACTTTATCTGGCAGGCGGCAAGGTGACAGCTGAAGCTGGTGAAGCCTCAGCGCCCAATCCTCTTGCCGGTACAGCCTGGGCAGATGCTGAAGCCGGTGACGAGTCTGTTGCCGTGCGGCTGGGCTTCTGATGAACCGCTTCCGTTCGCGGCTGGCAAAAGCGGATGCCCGGATTAACCGGGCGTTTGCTGAGGAATCCCCGGCCACCCTGCTAATGGGGGGGGAGGCGCGCCCGGTGGTGGTGATATTTGAATCGCCCGATTCACCTGTGAGTGTGCCGGGCGGCGGTGAGTTGCAGGACTACGCACCGGCATTCAGCGCCATGACGGCTGATATTTCCGGTCTGTCTAAGGGTGACGGTGCGGTGGTGAATGGCGTGAATTACCGCGTGACTCATGTGGGAACCGATGAACAGGGCCGCACCCGCGTTTCGCTGGCGTTCGGTGAGCCGGGAAAGCCCCAGCCTGAGATAAATAACTGGAGTAAGTGAAATGGCACGTGAATCGCGGCTAAGGCGGGATTTACCCGTGGATATTGACGTCACCGCTATCTGGCGGATAGCGGAAAAAATCGGAGCCACACAAAAACAGTTTCGTGCCGCGTATTCACGGGCATTGCAGCGAACAGGGGCAACACTGAGAAAACGGGCTCTAGCCGATCTGAAAGATGGGCTTGCGCCGCGCAGCATGAACATGGTGCGCCGCCGCCTCCTGTCGTTTCGTATTCAGCCAGCCTCTAATTCCACGCTGGATAATTTCCGGCTGTGGTTTGGTCTGAACGCGGTAAAGGTGAAAGACTTGAAAGGGAAAATCTCTGGGCGCGTGCGGCCACATCATAACCGGCACGACAAAAAAACGGGCCGGTTTATCAAGTCGCGGCGTCGGGCCAGTACCGTCGGATTTACCCCTAAAGGAAACCTGCTGTCAGCCCGCACGTTTGAGAATGGGGAGGTCGCACGCGGTCGCCGTGACAACCGACGCACAATAGTGATCCGTGACCCGGAAACGCGCCGCACCCGTGATGCCGAAATTGATATCTATGAACCGATGCTGAACTACGTTGAGGACAACGCGTTTGCGGAGGTCATGGAGATTTTCATGCACCATTTCGAGAGTGATCTGCGTGGCCGTGTTAAGGCCAGAATTTCTGTGTGAGGTTTGTAATGGCTGAACCGTTAATGATGGGGCAGTACCATGACGCCGTGATTTCGGCGCTGAAAAAAATAGCGTGGGTGCGGGATGCGGATGCCTATCCCGAAAAAAACATTCCCCGATTCACTGGATTAACCACGCCCGCAGTGTATTTCACTATAAACAGCTGGGAGCAGGGTGGCGGTAATGAAGGCCAGCTGCAGGTCTCGCTCAGCTGTGATCTGTTTGTCGTGGTGGATTCTGAGGGAGCCAGCGCCAGTAAACCTGAAATTTTTTTGCGAACTGCAGCAGCAGATATCACGCAGTGGATTGACGGTCAGCAATTTGGTATCAGCCACATAGAGCCAGCTGAATTCATATCGGCTGAACGTGATGAGTTTGATCCCCGCATGGATGATTACCTGGTCTGGCGGGTTTCATACACCCAATCAGCCGCATTTGGTGCTGACCCGTTTGCGCCTTCAGGTGTGCCGTTGCGTAAGGTGTGGCTGGGTAAATCACCTGATGTCGGGCGTGCGCACGTCGATGACTATCGGCTGATCTGGGAGTCAGAATCCGATGAGTGATATCAGTGGAGACCTGCAGCGGCGGCTGGCTAATCTCATCCGCCGTGGCGTGATTCATTCAGTCCGCCATGATACGCAGCCAAAATGCCGCGTCGATCTCGGGGATATCGTCACCACCTGGCTGCCCCTTTGCCAGGGTTTTTCGGGGGCTAACCGTTCCGACTCAAACCCTTTCGCCGTGGGTGATGCCGTTACCGTGCTGTCAGAGGCAGGGGAACTGAATAATGGCCGGGTGTTTCCGGGCTGGAATACGGGAGCAATGCCCGTACCAGAGGGGAGCGATAGCGAGCATATCACCCGTTATAGCGATGGCACCGAAATCCGGTATGACCGGGAAGCCCATGCACTGACAATCAAAATCGCAGCAGGAGGATCATACAAAATTGTCGGTAAAGGCACGCTGGATGGTCCTGTTGAAATCACCGAAACCCTGACGGTGCAGGGGAAAACGCAGGTGAACGGCGACATCGGCGCAACCGGGGATATCAGTGACGGCACCGGCACTATGGGGGCTATGCGGAAGGTGCATAACGGACACGACCATCCCGGCGACAGCGGCGGAACGACCGGAGAACCTAATCAGAAAATGTAACCTGCTTCAGCAGGTTTTTTTATGCCTGGAGAAAACAGATGGCTGATTTACATGGGGTTGAAACAATAGAGTTAACGTCTGGGACCGTTGCAGTGACGACGATTCAGACGGCAATTATCGGGCTGGTGGGAACGGCACCTGATGCATCCGCCGGTACGCCAGCCAGTGCAACTACCGGCACGCCCATTATGGATAATGTGATTAATTTTACGGCCAGAGTACCCGGCAGGGCGGGAAACGTGATCGCCGTTGAGGCCGTTGCAGCCGTTCCGGATGCAGCCAAACCCGCCGCGATTCCAACTGAAGTTAAGTGGGATGCGTCTGCCCTGAAAGTCAGCATTACGCTGGGCTGTGATGCTAAGGGCGTAACCACAGCTACAGCCTCCCAGATAGCAAGTGCTATGAAGCCGCTGGCAGATGCAAAAGTGACCGCCGTGGCTACCGGAACCGGCATCGTTACTCCTTTCAGTATTCAGCTGAGCGGCGGAGAGGATGAGCCGTTTCCGCTCAATACGCCGGTGGCCATTGTTGGCACGACGATGTTGTCACGCCTCGGTAATGCCGGAACGCTGGCGCAGGCGTTGTCGGAAATCAACGACCAGCGTAATGCGCTGACGGTGGTTGTTCGTGTCGCTGAGGATGCTGACGCCACAAACCAGCGCGCTGCCGTCCTGGCTGGCATCAAAAAACTTTCCGCCAGTAAATCGGTGAACTCCTATCAGCCGCGCATTGTGATTGCCCCCGGATTCAGCGAAGACGATGCGGTCGGAAAGGGGCTTGAAACTGTCGCCGGAAAACTGCGTGCGGTGGCATATGTAGACTGCAAATCAGGGTCGACACTGCAGGAAGTGGTCCAGCGCCGCCAGTCTTATGGCGCACGCGTTGAATTGTTACGCCCCCGCGTTCAGGTCAGCAACGCCGATGGACAGCTGGTTTACCGGCCTTACTCCGCCTTTGCTGCCGGACTGCGTGCGCGCATTGATTTCGAAAAGGGCTGGTGGTGGAGCAAATCCAATCAGGACATCAACAATATCCTCGGGGTTGAGCAGATTGATGAATTTATCCTCGGCGACAGAAACTGCGATGCCAATCTGCTGAATATGCAGAACGTCTCAACCATCGTGCGTCGTTCGGGATTTAAACACTGGGGAAACCGTCTGTGCGCAGATGATCCGCAGTGGCATTTTGAATCGGTGCGGCGAACGGCGGACGTCATCGAGGACAGCATTCAGGAGGCCATGCTGCCCTATGTGGACCGCCCCCTGGATCGTGAAAACGCGGATGACATTATCGGAACGATTAATTCGTACATGCGTTCGTTAGTGAAGTTGGGTGCCATCTTTGGCGGCACCGCCTGGCTGGATGAGGAGCTGAATACAGAGGAAACGCTGGCGGCGGGTGAACTCTATATCAATTACGATTTTGGTCCGAAATCACCAACGGAACTGATCAGCCTGCGCGTCCGGGTTAACAACAATTACGCAATTGAGGAGCTGCTGGCGGCATGAGTGATAAAAACACATTACGCGTCTGGACGTTTTTCCGGGAGGGGGTGCGCATTCAGGGCGCACACGAGTTTACGCCACCGACACTGGCAATCGTCAAAACCGATCTGCGTACCGGTGCGCAGGACGCACCGACACCCGTTGATGACGGCATGGAGGCGCTGACCTGTCAGATTAAATTTTACGGCATTGATACCGACATGCTGACGGCATTTGGCTTCGTCAGTGGCAGTCGTCGTCGATTCACTGCGTATCAGGGCTATCTGGCTAATGGCACCGCGCTGGGAACGATTGAGGAGATTGAGGGATTTGTTCACACAGTCACGCCGGATGCGCGCGGCAAAGACACCCTTTCCGAAAACGCCACCACGGTTGACATTGCGGTCAGCTACTACAAACAGACAAAAGACGGAAAAGAGCTTTTTGAAATCGACACAGAGCGGTTTGCCCGGCGCGTAAACGGCGTTGACGTACTGGCCGGACTGGCATCAAAAGTTCGCCTGTAATCTGCCCCCATAGTCCTTCACTCATAACGGCCTCCGGGCCGTTTTTTATTTAAGGAGCTAATTATGAGTTTTCCCGCTTCAACACGAAACATCAAACTGTTTACCCCGGTCACGCTGGAGGGTGGCGCGGAGTTAAGCGTTGTTCACATGCGCGAACCTCTGGTGCGTGACCGCATCGCACATGCAAAAGATCGCGGTAATGAAGAAGAGAAGGAGGCGCGGATGATTGCGCAGCTATGTAACCTCAGCGAACAGGATATCTGGCTGCTGACAGCAGCGGATTATGCGCAGCTGACGGACGCCTTCAACGTTTTTATGCTCCCGCCCGCAGAGCGACCGAAGGAGAGTTGATCCGGGCAATCCGCTTTCTGGGCAGGCGGTTGCATTTTCCGATGGGGGACTATCTGGATATGCCATTCAGCACGTTTTCCGATTTTCTGTTTGATGAAATTGAGGCAATAAGCCGTGGCCGGAATAAGTCAAAATCTTAAAGCCACCATCACATTTGGCGGCAATATCGACAGTTCATGGAAACGCTCAGCAACAGACCTGCAAAAGAACCTGAAAGCGGTGGGAAAAGAATCTGAGCGTCTGACTAAGGACCAGACAAAACTCGCCTCGGAGATTAAAAAAGCGAAGCTGGCCGGAGGCAGCATCGGCGATTTGAAACGCCAGTACAGTTCAGTGACGCGCGAGATACGAAAAACCGAAGCTGAACAGCAAAAACTCAACCGCCAGATTCAGCGTGGCGAGCGTATGCAGGCATTTAAGGGCAAAGCGGGCGGATTGTTCAGGCGGGGCTTAAGCGTCGGTGGGCATCTCGGGGGCATGGTAGCACCGGGGCTGGGAATTGGCGGCGGTGGCGTGGTTGCGACCGCGCTGGCTTCGCTCATTGCGCCAGCGGCCACCAATGCCGAAACGGCACGGCAGACGGGTGTGGCACGCAGCTATGGCGTCGATGTGGAGACCTACAACGCGTGGGACTCGCTGGCAAAACAGTACGATATGACCGGCGAGAATTTTGGCGATCTGTTTGAAGAGTACCTGCACAAATCCGGGGAGTATAAGCAGAACGGCAAGCAGAGTTCCCTGCAGGATGCATTTGATACGCTGGGTTTCAAAGCGGGTGACATGGCTGGCCTGAGCGACATGGCGCAGTTTAATAAAATTATTGAGCGCGCCCTGAGCCTGAAAGACGAATCAAAAGCCTCGTTTGCTCTGGATTCTCTATTTGGCGGCGAGGCCAGCAAGCTGCTGATGCTGGTGAAACAGTCTGGCAGGAGCTACCGGGAGTTAATGGATGAGCAGCACCGCTATAACCTCGTCACCAAAGCGGGCGCTGCTGGCGCGGTGGAAGGCAATAAAGCCGTAGAAAACCTCAAAACCGTCCTGTTCAGTGCGGGGGCTGAAATTTCAGGACAGCTGGGTAACCAGCTATCACCGGCTATTCGCGAGCTTACTGGCGATTTAGCAGAGTGGTTCAAGGGCGGCGGCATCAACAAGGTCGTGAACTTCCTGCGCAATGACCTGTACCCCGGTGTAATGACATTTGGTCAGGGGGTAGTGTATGTCGGAAAAATTATTTATGCCCTGGCTAAAAAACTGTCGTGGCTGTTACCTGACGAAAGGGGTGATCAAAAAAATGTTTTGAAATCGCTGGCGATGACTGGCTCGGTTGATATCGCCAGAATGACGGCAAAACGCAACGGTCAGGAGGAGTGGTTCGATCAGCAACTGAAGCGGCACCCGGAATTGCCGGAGCAGGTTAAAAAATCCTATACGGATACCCGTGGCTTTTTCAGTGATGACGACGAGACGTTTGATAAGGCGCTCGATCCCTATCTGACTGCGAAGAAGGAAAGCCTGCCTGATTTTACGGTTGCCCTGAAAAAGAACGCCTTTATCTCTGATGCCAGCAGTGACAAACCCGATACCAGCAATGATAAACCCGCTCCCAGTATTAAAGATAAAGAAACAGCTCCTGCTCTTTTCCCCCCTCTACCTCATCTCAAATTCGAGCCGTTTGATTTTAAGACTGATGTAGTCATGAACGATCCTCGTTGGGCTGATGGTCATTCAGGCAGAAACTGGGGTGAACTCAGTGAGCGCGTTGATTCTGCTGACATACAACAGAAACAGTTTCAGATGACCGATAATCGCAAATTTGAATACCACTTTGAGATTAACGGCGCGCAGGGACAGAGCGAGCAGGGGATTGCTGATGAGGTTGAGGCCATAACCAAAACCAACCCGGCATTTACAGGTGATAACAGCATGCTGGATGGAGGTGCGATCTGGTGAGTGAAATTATCCCGTTAATTGAGGCGTCCGGGCAGGCGCAGCAGTCTGCCATCCGTGGCGGTCAGGCTGCACGCGTCATGTTGATGCTGGGCGATTTTGCATTCTCCATTGATACCGTTGCGTATAAATCGCTTTCGCGCGAGGCCAACTGGAACTGGAGTGAGCAGGAGAGAATAGGTAAACAGAGCCTGTTGCAGTACACAGGAAAACCCGGACGGACGGTGCGGCTCGATGGAGAGGCGCATGCGTTTTTCCGTAACGGTGTCGATGCAGTCAATGACCTGTACGACCTTGCTGATTTGGCTCAGCCCCAGTTGCTGGTAAGTGGTGAGGGCGATGTGCTGGGCTGGTGGGCGGTAACTCAATTCAGCGATACCACTGATCGGTTCCTGCCGGGAGGCGGACACCGTAATAAAAACTGGACGATGACGTTAAAACATTATGCCGACGATATATCAAACCCGTGATGGCGATGTGCTGGATGCCATTTGCGCAGATCACTATGGCACTGCAAATTTGTCTGCCAATGTTTCAGCGGTACTGGAGGCAAACCGGGGGCTGGCAGACAGGGAGGCTATTCTGCCTGCAGGAGTTGCCGTCACTCTCCCTGACCTGACCACGCCGGTTACTGATTCTGCAATTAGCCTGTGGGATTAACATGACTGAACAGATTGTAAATCCAGAGTATGCGCCAGCATTCAGCGTGAGCGCAGAGGGCAAGGACATTACCCGCGCTCTGCAGGGTTGCCTGGCTGAACTCACCCTGACTGATAATGGCGGCGCAACGGCTAAAGCCGACGAACTGAAGATTACGCTGATTTCTGCAACGCTGCCGCTGCCATCTAAGGGCGCGCGTCTGCGGGTGGCGCTGGGCTTTAATGATCAGCTGGTCGATAAGGGTTGGTTTGTCGTTTCAGGGGTGGGCAGCAGTGGGCCACCCCGGCGCGTTGAAATCTATGCTACTGCGGCACCGATGAACGCACAGAAACATCCCGGCAATGTACTGAGCCACAAAACGCGCAGCTGGGATGATATCCGGCTGGCCGATCTTGTCAAAACTGTGGCCGCAGACAACGGGCTGAAGCCGAAGGTGGCCGCAGAACTCGCAGAAATTCACATCGATCACATCGACCAGGTTGCAGAGTCAGATGCCAATCTGATGTCACGGCTGGCGAGAACCTACAATGCCATCAGTAAACCTGCTGGTGGATACTGGCTGTTTCTGGTGCAGGGGGCGATGAAAACTGCTGCCGGTAAAGGGGTGGGAAGTATCACCATTACCCCCGATGAACTTTCCACCTGGTCCTATAGTGAAGGTCAGCGAGGCAGCTCAACCGGGTCAGGGGAGAAAAAAGAGAAGATCACCGTGCGCTATTTTGATGAGGCTGACGGCAGAACAAAAACCACGTCAGTTGATCACGATGGTCCCGCATTAACCAGCCCCTATACCCAATCGGGAAAATCCACTGCAGACCAGCAGGCAAAGGCCCGTAAAACGCAGGCACAGCGTAACGAACAAAAAATGACGCTCACTGGCCCATGCCGTCCCAGACACATCGCACTGACGGCAGAGTCACGCGTTACAACGTCCGGGTTCGGCTCCCGTGAGGATCGTTCATGGCTGGTTGAATCACTGGTTTTCTCTCTGACATCATCGGGACTGAGTTTCACCTATAACCTTGTGGTAAACATAAAAGCTAAAGGCAAGAAAGGCAAAAAAGACAAAACTGGCCCAGCCTATTTCGGTTAATCCCCCTCTACGCAAACGGATAACTCTCATGAACGGTGTAAACATCCGGACGGGCAAACGTCTGTCGGGTTCGGCGCATCTGCGCCAGTCGGTAAGCGACATCCTGACCACGCCGATAGGTAGCCGGGTACTGATACGGGATTACGGCAGTGAGCTGCCGGATTTGGTGGATGCCCCGCGTGACGATTTGACCCGCTTAAGAATTATTGCGGCCACAGCAAAAGCACTGGTGCGCTGGGAGCCACGTCTACAGGTGACGCGGGTGGTGGTTTCGCTGCCCGAAGACGAATCCACGTTCATTGTGGATGTTGAAGGGGTCAATAAAGAAAGCGGCACAGTAACAACTACCGGAGACATAACCATCAATGGCAATTAGTTCTGATGTTATCAATCTGTCTGAGCTGGAGGTTCCGGACGCTATTGTCGTGCCTGACGCGTCAAATATTTTTTCCCGCTGGCTGGCACGCCTGCGCGAACTCGATCCGGAATTTGATGCGCTGGTGGAGTCAGACCCGGCCTATAAGCAGGGGGAGGCAAATGCTTATCAGCTGACCCTGGCATTTCAGCGCGTCAATGACGCCGTGCGCGCCGTTTTTCTGGCAAGCGCCACAGGCACGGACCTCGATCAGATTGGGGCAAATTTCAATGTTAAACGCTACGTCATCATCCCCGCCGATCCTGACGCCGTTCCTCCTGTAGATGCTGAGCTGGAGGACGATGACGCCTACCGGGAGCGCATCCAGTTGTCATGGGCGCAGCTCAATACTGCAGGAGCGCGTAACGCATATCGCTTTCATGCGCGGTCGGCTGATGCTGATGTGCTGGATGCGGATGCATACGGGCCAGAGGATCACGGCCGCCCGGGAGAGGTGGACGTATACGTACTGTCGAGAACGGGTGATGGCACAGCCCCTCAGTTACTTCTGGATAAAACGGCAGCGAATCTGAGTGCTGATGAAGTTCGCCCGCTGACTGATTTTGTCAGCGTTAAAAGTGCAGTTATCCAGCGTTACAGCATCACGGCAGAGCTGGAAATCCCCGATGGGCCGGATGCGCAGACGGTGCTGGATAATGCGATCAGTGTTGCAACGAGTTACGCAGCATTATCTCACCGAATTAAAACAGTTATCCCTCTGTCAGCAGTATATGCCGCTCTGCAGCAGCCCGGCGTGGTCAGGGTGAGACTGACCAGCCCTGCAGCTGATATTGAGGCTGAGATGGGGACAGCGCCCTGGTGTCAGGCAATTAGCGTCACGATAAGAGGGGCAGGGAATGGCTGATAAGTTTCGCTCGCTGTTACCACAGAACGCTCTTCATCAGGAGCGAGCGCTGGAGCAGGCATCCCGGGAACAGATTCTCGCTCTTGATACCGGCATGGTCAGGAAAGTTAAAAGTCCGGATGACTGCCCGTTTCATCTGCTGCCCTGGCTGGCATGGGAGCTATCAGTCGATTTCTGGGACGAAAGCTGGACGGAGGAAGAGAAGCGTCAGGTATGCCGCGATGCTGCCTATGTACACCAGCATCGAGGAACTGCTGGTGCTGTAAGGCGCGCGCTGGGGGCGGTGAGCCTGCCCACTACCGTTATTGAGTGGTGGCAGGAAAACCCGCGCAGAGCGCCCTACACATTCCGTATTGAGGTCTACAGCCTGCAGGGCATAGATGACAGCCTGTATAGCCGCATACGGCGTCAGGTGGATAAGGCAAAAAATTTACGCAGCTATCTCAGCAGCATTGATGTGATCGCTGACGTTGGCGCAGCAGGAAACTATTACACAGGCGGTGCAGTTACTGCGTACATCGACGCTGTGATTCAGACTGGAGAATAATCGTGGCAGAGCAATATTACAGTATCCTCACTAACCGGGGGAAAGAGCTGGAGGCGGCGTCGTCAGCAAGCGGCACGCCGGTTATTATCAAAGATTTTGTCATTGGTGATGGTAATGGCATGGCCGTAACTCCTGACCCAACACGAACGGTCCTGGTTCGGGAGGTTTACCGGCAGGCAATTTCGAATCTCGATGTGTCTAAAGAACAGGCAAATCAGTGGGTAGCTCATCTCGTTATCCCGGCTGATGTGGGCGGATTCACTATCCGCGAGGTAGGGTTGCTGACAGATGCCGGAGAACTCTATGCAGTAGCGAATTGCGCTGCAATTGAAAAACCAATCAGCGGTATCAACGTCAACCTGCAGTTTCGTTTAGCCGTTAATGAAACCGCCAACATTGAACTCCAGGTGGCTACGGGCGACGGCCTTTTTTTACGGCAGGACGCAAATCTGAGTGACCTGAAAGATAAAGGCACTGCTAAAAAAAATCTGTCCCTGGAAAAAGTCGGAAATTTTCAGGCCGTCCAGCAGGGCGGTGCTGCCGGTATGCTGGACAATAAAACGTATATGGGCTGGTCAGGTGAGGCGATTCTCGCGCAAGTTGATGACACGCCAATGGGCGCACTCTATTACGAGAACAACCCACCGCCGTACCCGGTCACCAGTGTTAATAAAAAAACCGGCGCGCTGTCTCTGGATAAATCAGATATTGGTCTGGGAGATGTGGGTAACTGGCTGGCAGTACAGGCGAACGGCGGGAAACACTCCTCCGGCGAGCATCATTATTATGTGGACTGGAACGACGGGCTATACATGACCGTCGATGATACGGATTTAGGCAGAGTATTCACAGAGAGCCATCCGCCTACCGCCGCGCAGACCGGCGCTTATCCGCTGAGTGGTGGCTATCTGAATGATGAGGCCAGCATTACGGTTATCTCTACCGTCAAAGATGGCACTGCCGGGCAGGGAATTTACTCCCCTATGTATCGCGCGACAATCCGGGGCCGTGGTGGCGACATGGATTTCGGAGACGGTGCCTCCGCATGTTTTCGACTGGTTGAGGTCGTCAGCAATTATGCGTTTGCTGAGGTTCTGGTTGACGGTTATGGCGGCGTTACATCGTATCAGTTTCGCAATGACGGGAGTTTCAGGGCACCTGGGTATCTGTATGCAGGCGGTGCATTTGTTGCGCCTGACGCTAACCTGTATGGCTCGGTATGGGGTGGCTATTTGAACCAATGGGTTTTAGCCCAGGATAACGCCCTCAACGTTGCTCTGAATACGCAGATCACTAATTTAAATAATTCAATCAGCGCTCAGTTAAATAATATGAATGCTGACCGTACTAACTGCGTCAGAGCGACTGCGCGCGGAGGCAGGCAGCATAAAGTGGGAGGTGATTGGATTGCAGATTGGGAGGCTCCGGCAGGGTGTTTTATGACAGGCATGAACACTAATGAAGGTGGAGACGGACGAAAAGCGGGCCTTTATTATCGTGCATTATATTACTACACCAATGCTAGCGGATGGGTTCAGGCAGGAGACATTGCATAATGAATGAGTTCAAAAACGTCAAAAATTATAAAACTGAGCCACTGGATGATGACGGCGTTTATATGGCCGCGTATTTCTGCGACGAACTGGGGCGTGACTGGTATGAGACCCGGCAGGGCTGGGTGGGTGCAGTAGCGGTAGATGCCAACGGGCTGGTTTGTTCCGTTGCACGCTCTCCAATGCAGGTTCAGTTGTTTACGATGGTGGAGGGTCAAACGTTATATGAGGTTGACCCTGATGCCATTCCAGCCGATCCGCTGGGAAAATATAATTATGTAAACGGGGTGTTCACAGTTAGAGATTTAACGGAGGAGTAATCATATCTGACGGCTATCTTCACTGAGCTTAAACTTTTCAGCCAGTCGGTGCAGGGCAACGATAGAAATGAACTCCTGACTGCTTTCAAAAAATTCAGCCCAGTGAGTGCTAAGAAAAAATGCGATCACCTCAGTCTCTTCTTCATTAAGTTCCATCTTAATACCTTTCATTTACCTTTATATAACAATGCGAATAAATGTGTCCGGAACCATACCATAACATATGTTTCGGTAGCTTAATTAATATGGATCGTATTTATAATTCGTTTACTTTCAGATAGTTGAGGTAATCGATCTGTTTGACCGATCAATCATCCGTTATTGATCGGTTAAAACAGTTATGACCAGATTAAAACTGAGATTATTTTGAGTGCTGTTAGATAGAGCCAATATCATGAAGAGGAGAACAGCGTGGACGTTAATATTTTTTGGATGTGTGATAGCGTGGACAATAATAATATTTTTAGTGGTAAAATTTTATAAAAGCTTCTGGTTCTACTTTTGATATGCCAACACCAGCCCGGCTAATGCCGGGTTTTTTGTGTCTAAAAAGTTTTTGGAACGCGCCTCGCATGCTTGAGCCACGGCTCTGTATTTTCAGGCCAACGGATTTAAAATGACGCCTCTTACAAATCAGGAGGCACTATGGAACAGGAATTTGAGGCGCAGGCCTATGACGCAGCATGCAGGGCTATGGGTGAGGCTGTCTGGCAGCTGGTGGCCAGAAGTGAACCTGTATCGCAGGAGGCAATCGCCAGAATGATAATCGACCTGTCACAGCGGCGGCCCGATGCAGCAGATAGCATTGCACTATCAGTGCTACTGCAGGCATAAAAAAACCCGCGTTACACGGGCGTAAAAACTTTCAATTGGGGCAATTCCATCTGTCAGCATTAGCTGACGTGAGTGATAGTACCTGTATTGTGATAATTAGAAAACAATCATTCAACAAATGCCTGAACTGCATTAGCAAGATCCGTGTTAATGCAGGCATAAAAAAGTCCCGGCGATGGGGCAGAGGTATACCGCTCCTGTCTGAGCAGTCTGCGGGGTGGGTGAGGTAAGGGTGGGCGCTGGGAGCTTCAGGCACAAAAAACCCGGCACGGTGTCCGGGTTAATCTTTTGAAGCTTTAGGAGAGCGTTGTGAAGGAAAAAGACCTCTAATCACACCTAAAAAAGCTGCAAAAATATTAAGCGTTACAGCAGAGGTAATTGCTATCATGACGTTATCTGGAAAAATTTCATGTCCGAATAGCTTACAAAACCCGTAGCAAAAAAGAAGGATTGACCAGCCATAAAGTGTTTTCCGTACAACTTTATAAGCCTTATCGCCAAATTTTTCTCGTAACGCTCGGTCGGCCTTTCTGTCTTCCACATCCTCTTGTAAGAGAATATTAGTTTTTTCACCAGTCTCTAAGCGTTCAGTTGCTTGCTTATTCTCAGTGTCGGGTGGCTCATCGGTATCGCTCCCTGTCGGGAGTATGCCTAAAGCAGACAAGTCTGGCGGTAAAATTTGGTTTAGCCGGTCATCCTTTGGTGAGTCCATTCACTGATTATTCCTATTTATGCAGCTGGAGGTGCTGCCGGGACTGGATGAATGTTCGCTGCCATCGTTTTTAAATCAATTACACTGCCATCACCCTCGACGCCTGACGGACTCATAGACCATGCGGTCCCTTTAGCGTGCGTCATCGCAGAGAGTTGATTGCCAGTGTAGCGACCATAAACTTCTACAATCTTATCGATCATAGCGTTTGCGACTTTATCATCAGCACCTACTTCAGGAGTGATTAAGCTAACTCCTTTTCCACCTGGAGCTAAAACCGCCCGAGAAATTTTTTCAGTAACTGGACGATAACCATAAGCTTTCAGGTCATGATAAAGAGAGGTGATCACCGGCCCGAACTTCCATCGAGCAAAACTATCGTCAATGAGTTGCTCACCATCATAGAGGCGTGCATACCATGACTGGGTATAGAAGAGCAATTTTTGAACCTTCATGGGAGTCAAATCAGGGATTTTTCCTTCTTTGGCTCTTTCAATGAAGGCATTAGCCACTGCAATAGCAGAGTAAGCCATATCATGCCTCCTTTGGTAAATTCAAGTTGAGTTAAATCTTCTCTAGTAGCTATCGCTACTGGAGTGCCTGTATGGATGTACAGTATCAATCATACATCAGTTGCTCATTTTTGAGTAATCATAATTTGTTTATGGCGCAACGTCATCCAGAATCTCTAAATTAGGATAGTACAGAGCACTGTAGATTCGTGAATGACAGCACGAAAATCCAAATTAGAGTTAAGGGCTTTTTTTTTGTGCTATTGCAACAAAAATTCCTTTTGCGTCAATTGCTTTACAAAAATGTCTAATGCCTCACCTTGATCATAACTACCGAACGATATTACTGTTTATCTATACAGTGTTTTCAGGGGGGGGAATTTAGCATGCCGCGCGACTATGAAATTAAACATGCATTTATGAACGCTATGAGGCGAGACCCATCACTGGGCGTTATTGTCACGACTCAGGAGTTTGTCCATCAGCTGGAGAAGCTAAACTGGCACTTCAGCTTGCGTGAGGCGAACCAATGGATTAAGGCCAATACGGTGACGTTCCGCGATGCATCGACGCAGGAGGGTGAGGCTAAGACATACAAGCAGTTCAACCCGAACGGGGGAATCTGATATGGGCTTCCCATCACCGGCATCGGACTATGTTGAAACGCGCATCAACCTGAACAAAATCCTAATGCCTCACCCAACCCATATGTTCATGATTGAAACGCCGGTCGGCTTCGCTATTGTGGACAGAACGATTCAGGGCAAGAGGGGCGACAAAGTGGCATTCCAGTTCGGTGATTATTCTCAGCTGGGAAGATTGTTCAGAACAGGGATTATCACTTCAGATGGCGAAACGATCGACGGAGAGGGGCTTGAAGGGATCATCGTGCTGGGGAAAGTGACTGCGGAGATTCTTGCTGTCCACGAGCCATCCAGGCCGATAATTTGAACAATTTTATTCATAATATTGCCCCATAACCCTCGCTAACTTATTGAATCCATTGAGGCGAATTTTGGGGCCATATTATGAAAATTCAGCTTAATTGATTGATTTTGATGGTTAAAGCGCCTGATTTAAAATCCCTCGGCTGTAAGGCTGTGCGGGTTCAAGTCCCGCCCCGGGCACCATATTTCTGCCGCAGAAAAAGAATAAAACAAAGTAATATGCAGTAATGTCGTAACCGCCCAAGGGCGGTTTTTTTGTGTCTGTTATCTGGCGCGACGGTGACGAAACATCCGACTGGCGGTATCAGCCGCCGTCAGCCGCGGGAGCTGAACACCAGCTCATCGGCTGTATCACTTACCAGCACCATTCTTTGCGCCTCTCCACTGGATGAAACAAAGGTTACTTCATGCCCGATGCTGATAGCATCGAATGCATCTGTTGGCTGCGACTGCTTCTGAATCTCCAGAACCATCCGCGAGGCAAAGGGTTTATCATTGACCTTATCCAGACGATAGTTGGCGGTAAAGCTCAATTCGGGTTGATCAACCACGTAGAATTGTCCTGAAGGCATAGTCCTGACCTCTGTGTAAGTTTGGCCATACGTCCCGGGCGGGACAGGCTGCCTGACATTTAAGGTTAGCGGAATAATCAATGTCTGCAGGTGCCCGCGCCTGGTTTATGGGTTTATGCAGCGATTGCTGAATAAACACGCCGCTTGCGCTTGTCAGTTCTGAAAGGAGCACTAACCTTGTCTACACAGTGTGCTTTCCAGGCAAACTTTTCGGGCATGGTATAAAGGTATTACTGCAACTCTTAATGGGTTGACGATGCGGGTTCAATTCCTGCTGCCCGGTCCTTCTCTCGCCACTTCTTAACGCCTGCTGCTCTGCCACCGCAAACTCAGTTACATCTGATTTCACTCATTTTTGCGGCCCACATCGAACTCTGTAACCTGTTGAAACACCCTGGCTTATCGTAAAGTGGATGATTGTTTGCCGTCTCAGAGAAGTTAACGCCAATGAGTACACCGTCTATTCCTGACTTAATGGAACCGGCTTTACCCCCGATTATCGGCGTTGTCGCCAGCCAACTGCGCAATCCCTCTCAACAGAAAATACTGGATGAGGTCACGCGCCAGCTCAATGCGCGCGGGGTTATCACGGTGCTGCTGAATGCCGGAACTGACGTGGCACTGACAGCTCTCATCCAGCAGGCGACGCCCCTTGCGCTGCGGGGTCTGCTGCTGTTGCCCGGAAACAAGGCCATCAGTGCCTGTAATCTGGCGGTGCTGGAGATTGACGCAGAACCTGAATGGCAGGCGGATGCGCTGCGGGCGGGCGAAGTGACAGCAGCGTTACTGCTCGCACAGGGGCATCAGCGGTTTGGCTTTTTGCAGAGCCAGCCCGGTGACGTGGCGCAGAAGCAGAGCTACTGCACCACATTACAGGCGGCGGGCATGACGCTGGATGCAGAACTCACTGCTGCCGCTGACGACCGTGACGGCGCTTATCAGGCGATGATGCAGTATCTGAAAAAGACCCGTGCCGCTGAGCGCATTCAGGCACTTTTCTGTGAAAACGATCTGCTGGCGTTTGGTGCGATACAGGCAGTACGCGATTTTGGTCAGGGTACGCATCTGGCGGTGGCAGGATTTGGTGACACTGAGGAAGCCCGCAGTCCGACCTGGCATCTTACCAGCTGGTCACCGGACGTCAGACAAATCATCGGCCGCGCATTAGATCGCTGGCTGGGACAGCGGGCAGAAAACAGCGGTGAAGAGGGGCAATTACAGCAGCGTCACTCTCATTCTGGCAAAGTCATTCCGGGTGAGATGTCAGCCTGCGGCTGCGCCTTTCGGCACTAGCCAGCCTGCGAGACAGGCTGGCCTGAAACACATTATCCCTGCGGTTGTCCTGCCGGACCGACACCACCCGGTGCGCCAACCGGCTGCTGTCCGCCTGGCGGTGGCGGTGGTGGGGCATCTCTGCCCGGCGGCGGCGGTGCACAGGCGGTGAGAGTAGCAAGAATAGCCAGCGTCGATAACAGATAAGCCGTACGTTTCATCGTAATTCCCTGATCAGGTAAGCGGAACGTAAAGTATAGAGAATCGCCAAAAAATCGCGCAGTCAGCGTCGGGCGCCCGCTGCATAGCGTAAATTAATGGCGATTATTTGAGACGCCTCTCAACTCCTGCAAGCCGGGAATGCGTTGCGGGCAGCAGCACGCTAAGGTAGCTCTTCATTTAAGAGGAGTCGTTATGAATGGCATGATGAAGTTCGTCCGCGGCTGGCTGGTGTTCTCTGTTCTGTGGGGCGTATTCATGTGGTTTATGTCATGGCAGCAGCAGGGCAAGGAGCCTGGTCTGGCGGTTCTGACAAGTCTCTACGCCGGTTTAATCTATCAGGCGCTGATTACGATGGTGGGCCGTTACCGGGCGCGCCGACAACAGGCTGAGTAAATTCTGCTGCCGGAGAGGCAGCAGAACGCACCCTCTTAGCCGAAATTACCGGTCAGGCGCTGATGGAAATCAGTACTGCGTGGATCCAGCCCCTCAATGGTCACCTCTGCACCATAACGCTGATAGCGATACTCAATGCCATCCAGTGCCGCGACGCTGGATGCATCCCAGATTTGGGCGTGGGTTAAATCGATCGTCACCTTTTTCGGATCATGGGCATAATCGAAATGCTCAAACAGATCGTTGCTGCTGGCAAAGAACAGCGGACCATGCACCACATAGCGCACTGATCTGCCATCGTCGCTCAGCTGGCGTTCCGCATGGATAACGTGCGCAATACGACGGGCAAACAGCAGCATCGCGAGGATCACCCCAGCCAGCACGCCCAGCGCCAGATTACCTGTCCAGACCGTCACCGCCACCGTCAGCACCATAATCAGCGTTTCTGACCACGGCATACGTTTCAGGGTAGCGGGCTGCAGGCTATGCCAGTTAACGGTTTTCACCGCCACCACCATCATGATCCCGGCCAGCACCACCATCGGGATTTGCGCCATGATCCGGCTGAGTCCGGTCACCAGTAACAGCAGCACCAGACCGGCGGCCAGGGTGGAGACACGGCTGCGCGCCCGGCCCAGCTCAACATTGACGATGGTCTGACCTATCATCGCGCACCCGGCGATGCCGCCATAAAAACCGGCAAAAATATTTGCGACCCCAAGGCCCCAGGCTTCACGTCGCTTACTGGAAGGAGTATCGGTCAGATCATCAACCAGTTTGGCGGTAAGCAGTGACTCCATCAGCCCGACAAAAGCGATGCTGAGTGCGGTGGGCCAGATAATCTGCAGGGTCTGCAGGTTAAGCGGCACCAGCAGACTGTTAAAACCGGGCAGGCCGGGACTCATTGGCCCTTCATCGCCCACGTTCGGCATGCGATAACCCATTAACAGTGCGACCGCAGTCACCACCACAATGGCGACCAGAGGTGAAGGAACACTCTTTAACAGGCGCGGCAACAACAGCACGATAGCCAGGGTGACGGCAAAGAAGATCCACACCAGGGATGACTGACCCCAGACGTGCGGCACCTGAGCAAAGAAAATCAGCACGCCAAGTGCATTCACAAATCCCAGCATGACCGAGCGGGGGATATAGCGCATCATGCGCGCCAGACCAGCCACACCAAATAGAATCTGAATCACACCACCCATCACCACTGCCGGCAGAATATATTCAACACCGTGCAGATGGACCATCGGCCCGATCACCAGCGCCACGGAACCTGCCGCTGCCGTGACCATTGCCGGACGACCGCCCAGTATCGACAGCGTCAGGCAGAGTACCACCGAGGCGACCAGACTGACTTTCGGATCGACACCGGCAATAACGGAAAAAGAGATTACTTCAGGGATCAGCGCCAGCGCGGTAATCACACCGGCCAGGCATTCACGGGTCAGCAGCGCAGGCGAACGCAGAACGCGCCCCACACTGATATCGCCCGCCACAACGTCGGTTGCGGCAACATCATTGGTCTGAATCATAAAGTTTTGCAGGCTCTTTAGTTGTTTTGCTCCCGCGCGAGGGGCGGGAAGATTGGGATAATGGTGAGGGGCAGATAGTACCGGGCGACTGGCGAAGATGCCAGAAAAAGGCGGGTGACTCCCTCCGTGGAGTCGCGATTACAGTGAAAAATCGTCCGGGGTTTTATGGACCACCAGGTCAAGCAGCTGCCGGTAGATGTCCAGCATCTCCCTGTCGCTTTCCAGTTCCAGCCGGTGGATAAGCTTTGAGATAATGGCTTTATTATTCACTGGCATGCCTGATTGCAGGATTTCTGCAACAAGGATACCCAGCATTTCCATCTCGCTGGCTGGCTTATTGGCGGCAGGATTGAAGTAATCAGCAATTTCCTGATTGGTCCGGGGAAGAATATATTGCATGTGTAAGCCCTTCAGAACAGCCCGATTCCGGTTCGGATGTCAGGACAAAATCGATCAAAAAAACCATCACATGGACAGATGCGATGGTGCCAGCTGCAAAAACTGAGCAGATAAAAAATAACCTCTGAAGGTGGAAATCCACTGACACCTTCAGAGGCGACGCAAGTGCATCATTCGTTACAGAGTCGCATGACAACTCATGGCAGTAAACTTATACAATGAAGGGCAATCTGTACAATCGGATCCTTTGGCAAAACGTGCTATTAATCACTTATCAGCAGCTTATAAGGATTAATCCGAACCCAAATCTGTACAAATAACCTATACAAACGATGGGTTCGGCTGATGAAAGGGAGGGGTAAGGGAAGTTTTAGCCTGCTTCCCGCTGAAAAACTAACTGAAAAGCGCCAGTTTTGCCGTCAGCTTACGCAGCGCTTTCTTATCGCCGACGATAGCCAGCCCCAGCAGACGCCACTGCTGTCGGGGTTGTTGCCGCAGTACGTCACCCAGCGCCTGATAATCGGTGGTACTCTGGCCTGCTTCCGGAAACAGCACCAGATCGTACTCTGCCTGTTCGCACTGTTCCCGCAAAACATCAAGCTCCTGGTCGGAGGCAGCCAGCACCGGAATGCCGGTAGTAATCAAACCGGGTGAGGGGTATTTCTCTGCATCCTCCAGCGCGTCACCAACCAATGTCGGATGGCGCTGTCCCAGGGTTAAGGCGATTACGGCGGCGGCGTTGGTCGCTTTGCCTGGTGGCAGAGCGGCATTAAGTATCATCACACATCGTTTGTCCTGCATTGCGCTTCTCCTGACGAAAAAAACGCATTGTGGCAAGTGACTCAGCCCGGATCTGGAAGATTTGTGCAGGCGTGCTGATAACGGGCGGGGGAGAGCTGGCAGGCGCGCTTAAACCAGCGGCCCAGATGACTCTGATCGGCGAAACCCAGCGCAGCGGCCACATCGGCGACAGGCTGGCCCTGCGCCAGCTGGCGTCGTGCCTGGCTCAGTCGCCACTGCACCAGCCATGCGTGGGGCGGCAAACCCCAGTGCGTCTGAAACAGGCGCGACAGCCGGAAGCGATCTGTCTGAAGATGCTGTGCCATCTGCGCCAGACCGGGGTTATCCGCATGATGGGCAATCAGCCAGTCACGCGCCTGCAGCGCCACCCGGGCATCTCTGTCTGTGTGCTGCGCGGGCAGAAACCACTGCTGGTGCGGGGTGAGCTGACTCAGCATCCTGTCCATAGCTGCCTCTTTGATGATGGCGGGATGGTTGTGCCACAGCGCATCAAATGCGTGCCAGACGGCATACGCCAGCGGGCGGTCATCGCGCAGCGTGGCAGCAAACCGCAGCTCATGCGGTGAGGGCGCATCAGCCTGCTCAGGGGCGCGGTGGCGGGCAATCTGCTGTGGCGAAAGATAGAGCATCCGATAGGTAAAACCGCTGTCGTTGATGGCATCACCATCATGCAGCTCCTCCGGCTCAAGCATAAAGACCGTTCCGGGACGACTCTGATGCTGTTTGCGTCGCGAATGAAACTGCTGTACACCTTGCTCGGTCACGCCAATCAGATAACTGTCGTGCCAGTGCGGATCATAGGCGTGGCCGGTAAAATGGGCGCGCAGGGCCTCGATACCACTGACGGCGTCGCGACGCAGATCGACCCAGTTTGCTGATGCCTGTTTCATGTGATCGGGCTCCCGGTTACGGCCTCTGGACATTCTGACGTGATCCACTAATTTTTAACAGACCGGACGCTTTTCAATCGTGTTTCGCTTTGCGTATAATAACGCTTCCACTCAATTAGATGTCTTACTATTAGGCTGCTAACATTTGTCTCAGCATACCCGTACCTTTACCCATTTACTGCATCTGACCGCCCACGCCTGGCGGTTGGCGGTAGATCGTCATCTTAAAGATAGCGGCTTAAGCATGAGCAGCTGGATGGCCATCGGGCTGATTGCCAGTGAACCGCAACGCATGACTCAGACCGAACTGGCGCAACTGCTGGGACTGGAAGATGCCAGCATGGTGCCGCTGGTGGATCGGCTGGTCAAACAGTCACTGCTGACGCGGGTACAGCCGCCGGAAGATCGCCGCAAACGTCACCTGGTGCTGACCGAAAAGGGCAACGAAGCGTTCGCTAAAGTGAAAACCGAAGCTGATGCACTCCGTACTGAAATGCTGGCCGATATCGATCCGCAGGATCTGGCCGTCACCGAGTGTGTACTGCAACAACTGCTGAGCCGCATGGGAAGTATGTAGCAGTGGCAAAGCGAAATCCCTACGCTGCACGCGAGTGGTTGCCGCATGAAAAACCGATGCTGCCGGGTTCGCCCTCGACCCCGCTGCATCCGATGCCAAAACGTCTGGCGTTTGGTCTGATCGGCTTACTGATCTCGCTGACTGGTGCGCTGAGTAATGCGCTGGTCACGGCGAACCTGGTTAATCTGCAGGGCACCTTTGGGGCCTGGTCGAATGAAATTGCCTGGCTGCCTGCGGTCTACGTGATGGGCAATATCTCCATTAACCTGCTGCTGGTGAAGTTCCGTCAGCAGTTTGGTCTGCGTGTCTTTACCGAAGCGTTTCTGGTGCTCTATGTGCTGGTGGCGTTTTTTCATCTGTTCGCCAACGACCTCAGCTCGGCAATCGTTGTGCGCACGGCCCACGGCATGGTGGCTGCGGCGCTCAGCTCGCTGGGTATCTACTATCAGGTACAGGCCTGGCCTGCGAAACACAGGCTGAAAGCGCTGGTGATAGGCCTGACGGTCTCGCAGCTGGCTATCCCGCTGGCCCGCTTATTCTCGTCGGAATTACTGCAGCTCAATGAGTGGCGTGGTCTCTATCTGTTTGAACTCGGTCTGGCGCTGATTGCGCTCGGCGGGGTCCTGCTGGTGAAACTGCCTCCGGGCGATCGCATCAAAACGTTTGAGAAGATGGACTTCGTCACCTTTATCCTGCTGGCGCCCGGCATGGCGCTGTTGTGCGGTGTACTGACACTGGGCCGTATTGAGTGGTGGTTTACCACGCCCTGGCTCGGTATCTGTACTGCGATTGCCCTGACGCTGATTGTCGCGGCCATCGTCATTGAACATAACCGGCGCAACCCGCTGATTAATACCCGCTGGCTCAGCAGCGGCATGATGGTGCGGCTGGGCATTGTGATGATCATGATCCGTATTGTGCTGGCGGAACAGAACACCGGTGCGGTTGGCTTTCTGCAGCAAATCGGCCTGCAGAACGATCAGATGCGCGGTCTGGCGCTGGCGATCATGGCCGGGGTTATCGTGGGCATCGCTGCCAGTGCGCTGACCATCAAGCCTGCGCATCTTAACTGGCCGATTGTCGCGTCGCTGGTGGTGATGATTATCGCCTCGCTGATGGATGCGCAATCCAGTCCGCTGACCCGTGGCCCCGATATGTATTTCAGCCAGTTTCTGCTGGGCTTCAGCAGCGCATTTTTCATGGCACCCGCCATGCTGATGGGCATTGGCAGCGTGGTCACGCAGCCGAAAAATCTGGTGAGCTTTGTGGTGCTGTTTGGCATGAGTCAGAACCTGGGCGGGTTGATCGGCTCGGCGATTCTGGGCACGTTTCAGGTCTGGCGGGAAAAATATCACTCCAGCCTGCTGGGCGATCAGCTCTCACTGCTCGATCCCAACGTTACCGAGCGGCTCAGCCAGTACAATGCGTTGTTTAATTCGCTCGTGGGTGACGACGTTCTGCGCGGTGCGCAGA
The DNA here is from genome assembly GCF_004792415.1 of Pantoea vagans. NCBI lineage: Bacteria > Pseudomonadati > Pseudomonadota > Gammaproteobacteria > Enterobacterales > Erwiniaceae > Pantoea > Pantoea vagans. The sequence goes on along the minus strand of NZ_CP038853.1, from coordinate 2,569,542 downwards.
GCACCAGCCAGTTACAGACGGTTGCCACGCTGCAGGCCAACGTGCTCGCTTATAACGACACCTACCTGTTAACTGCCGCGCTGGCCCTGGTCACGCTGATGTGGGTGATCTGGCGTTTAACCCGACGTCGCTATCTTGACTGGCGTCAGGCGCAATTTAACCTGCGCGAGCAGCAACAGCTGGCCGCGTTACAGGAATCAACGGAGAAACAATGAGTCAGCAGGATGAGCTTCAGGCGGCGGAACGCGAGCGCGCCAATCGCCGCCGTATTCTTTCTATTGCCGCAGGCAGCGGCATTGTGGTGATTGGCGTACTGGTTATTCTCTACGCCTGGCAACTCTGGCCCTTCACCAGCGCCATACAAAGTACCGAAAACGCCTATGTGCGCGGTCAGGTAACCTTTATCAGTCCGCAGGTTAATGGCTATCTCACATCGGTAGAGGTGATTGACCTGCAGCCGGTGAAAAAAGGGCAACTGCTGATGACGATTGACGACCGTATCTATCGCCAGCGGGTGCATCAGGCGCAGGCGCAGCTGGCGATGAAGCAGGCGGCACTCAACAATAATCTGCAGCAGCGGCGCAGCGCAGAAGCGACGATTCAGAGCAATAAAGCGGCGCTGGAGAATGCCAAAGCCCAGGCGCTGAAAAGCGGCTTTGACCTGAAGCGGGTTGAAAGTCTTACGGCGGATGGATCGCTGTCGGTGCGCGAGCGTGACGCCGCCCGCGCTGCAAATGCCCAGGCCCAGGCGCAGGTGCGTCAGGCGGCGGCGCAGATCGCTGTCGCCGAACAGAATCTGCAAACCGTCATCGTGAATCGCGACGCGCTGCAAGGCGATGTCGACAGCGCCCGCGCCGCGCTGGAGCTGGCAGAGATCGATCTGGCAAATACCCGCATTACCGCGCCCGACGATGGCCAGCTTGGTCAGCTGTCGGTTCGCACCGGGGCCTATGTCACGGCCGGTACGCGCCTGACCTCGGTGGTACCCAATCACAAATGGATCATCGCGAACCTGAAAGAGACCCAGCTGGCCAATATTCGTCCCGGCCTGCCGGTGACTATTCGGGTCGATGCGCTGGATGGCAAACGCTTTAACGGGCAGGTGGAATTTATCTCACCAGCCGCAGGTTCGGAGTTCAGCGCCATTTCGCCTGATAACGCTACCGGCAATTTCGTTAAAATCGCACAGCGTATTCCGGTTCGCATCCGCATCAACGATCAGGATATGCATCAGCTGCGTCCGGGTATGTCGGTTGAAGTGAATATCGACACCGCCGCCCAGCCCGCTGCTGAGGGCGCACCATGAGGGTTCGCTTACTGATCGGTGTGATGGCGCTGCTGCTGACAGGCTGTGCCACCCAGGTTGAAAAGGCACCGTCCTCTCTGCCGATCCCCGATGCGTGGCGTAATAGTGTCGGTCCTTCTGCCGCACCGGAGGCGGCGTGGTGGCGCGCGTTTCATGATGAATATCTCAACCGGCTGGTGACCCAGGCGCTGCGCAATAATCCCGATATTCTCACGGCACGATCCCGGGTCGATCAGTATCGCGCCCAGCTGCGCGCCACGCAGGGCGATAATTTTCCGACGCTGAGCGCCGGGGTGGCTGCAACCCGCGAGCGCACGCTCTCGTCAGTGACGGGCCAGCCGTATGAAACCGATGTTTTTCAGGGCTTACTACAGGCGAACTATGAGGTGGATCTCTGGGGAGCGCGCAGCAGTAGCATTTCGGCGGCACAGGCGACCTTAGCGGCGCAGCAGGCTGCCGCGTCTGCGGCCGAGCTGACCATCGCCAGTTCGGTGGCGTCAGGCTATCTCAACCTCTGCGCGCTGGATGAACAGCTGCGGGTGACGGAGGCGACACTGGCGACCCGCAACAACTCCCTGAAGCTGGCACAGCGTCAGTTTGAAACCGGCTACACCTCCAGACTGGAGTGGATGCAGGCCGCCTCGGAATATCAGTCAGCCAGAGCGCAGATGCCGCAGCTGCAGCATCAGATCACCCAGCAGGAAAATGCGCTGAGCATTCTGGTGGGCATGAATCCGCGCAGCATCGCCCGTCGTCAGCAGTTCGACCAGATCTTACCCCAGCAGATGCCGTCACTGTTGCCTTCAGAGCTGCTTAATCGCCGTCCGGACATTGTGCAGGCACAGCGTCAGTTACTGGCCGCAGATGCGAGCCTGGCCTCGTCGCGGGCGAAGCTGCTGCCAGGGCTGAACCTCACCGCCACAGGCACCCTGCAGAGTTCGGTGCTGCATCAGCTGGCGGATGACCCGTTCCGGCTGTGGAGCGTAGGTGGCAGCATCCTCGCACCGCTGCTGAACCGTGAAGCGCTGACGGCGCAGGTGGATGTCTCCATGGCGGCGCGCAATCAGGCACTGTATGGCTATGAAAAAGTGGTACGCAACGCCTTCTCGGAAGTCAGCGATGCCATTGATGCCATCAGACGAGGTGAGGAACAGCTCCAGGAGCTGCAAAAGCAGGAAGCCTATGTAACGGAGGCACGGCGCATTGCCCGCAATCGCTATCAGAACGGTTACGCTTCTTATCTGGATGAACTGGATGCGCAGCGAACCCTGTTTTCAACCCAGCTCAATCGGGTGACGGTTAAAAATAATCTGCTGCTGGCGCAGATCGACCTCTACCGCGCGCTGGGCGGTGGCTGGACACCAGCCTCCACACCATAATTGCCTTGTCCGATCCAGCCGCAGCAAGAGTTTCTGCGGCCAGGATCGGCCTCTGCGCTGTGGCTATGACTGCGCATCTTACCCCGCTTTAATCCCCCAGATAACCACTAAAAACCCATCCATACTTCTGCTTACCTGTCTTTACATTCGATGGTATCATGCGCGGGTTTTAAGCCAGCCAGACGGAAAAGCGCACGAAAAGTTCAGGCTGCGCACGGCGAGTTATTCACATAACTAATTAATATAAATAACAAAAGAAGGGATTCATCATGAATAAAAATACATTTTTTACATTAATCGTCGCTGCTGTGTTATTAACCGGCTGCGCGCGTACGGCACCGATTCATAACGTGAATCAGACCCTGACTCAGCGCTACACCGATAACCAGATGAAACTGGCGATCATTGAAGCGGGCATTGGCCGTAAATGGGTGATGACGCCTGTTTCTCCTGGCGTAATCAATGGCCGTCTGGCCCAGCGTGATTTCGTGGCGACCATTCGCATCACCTATACCAGCCAGAACTACCGCATCGATTATGTCAGCAGTGAAAACCTGAAAGCGGGACAGGGTGAGATCCACAATAACTACAACCGCTGGATTGCCAATCTCGATCAGGATATTCAGTTACGACTCTCGGCCCTGGCCGCTCAGTAATGCGTGCGCAGTCGCAATGATTTGCCGACAGACGATCGGAGCATAAAGATCTCCGGCATCCGGCCGACAAATCAGATGAGCTGCTATTGCTGAACCACCTAATAAACCTCTACCGTGAATCCCCGATGCGGGATCGGCAGAGGTTTTCCGGTATGCACTTTTTTGCTGAGGGCAGGGGTGACGATCCGATGAACGCCGACTCCACACGTATGACGAAAAGAGTGTTGAGATGAAACTCACTTACTCACTGGTCGACTGGCAGGCTCTGGCTCCGGGATTACACGGGCGCGAGGCCTGGCAGAACTGGGCACAACAGGGCATGGCTATCGACCCGACAGAGGTGATGGCAAAGCCGCAATTTTTACCGATGATGACAGCACGTCGTCTGAGCGGGGGCAGTCGTGCGGCAGTAGAGTGCGGGCTGGCGCTGATGGCGCGTCAGCAGGTTGACGCGATCGTGTTTACCAGTCGTCACGGTGAGCTGGAGCGTAATCTGCGTATTCTCACCACCCTGGCGGATCAGCAGTTCATGTCCCCCACGGATTTTGCCATGTCGGTTCACAACTCGGCGGTCGGTAGTCTGACCATTGCGGCAAAAGCGCCACTAGTCTCCACCTCAATTGCGGCAGGCATCGACTCTTTTCAGCAGGGGCTGATTGAAGTCAGCGCCCTGCATCAGGCGGGCTATCAGCAGGTACTGCTGGTCGATTTTGACGGCATCGTGCCTGATTATTATCTGCCGTGGCTGTCGGAACAGTGCGTGAATGTTCCCTATGCGGTGGCGCTGCTGCTGCGTGCGGGCGAAGAGCTGCACTGTACGGGCCGCGCCGGAAAAGAGAAGCACGCAGAACCGCGGTTGCCGCAGAGCCTGCATTTTCTGCAGCAGTGGCTGGCGCAATCGACCACCTTCAGCCTGCCAGGCGAACGCCTGATATGGCACTGGGAGAGAAATCATGGCTGATTGTTCACAACCGGCGTTGTTCGCGGGCAGTCGTGTTAACTACTGCTGGCGGCTGGTGATGACGGCGATAAGTTTTACGCTGTTTGGCCTTGGCGGTCTGCTGCTGTCACTGATTGGCTTCAATCTGCTGCTGCTGGTTCAGCGTGATTCGCTGCGCCGCCGTCAACTGGCCCGACGCGCTATCGCCTTCAGCTTTCGCTGCTTTCTGCGGTTCTGCCGGATGACCGGCGTCTATGACTACCGCATTGAAGGGGCAGAGCAGCTGCAACAGGATCGCGGTTGCCTGATTGTCGCTAATCATCCGTCACTGATCGACTACGTGATGATCGCCTCGGTACTACCAGAGATGGATTGTCTGGTCAAAGCCGATTTGCAAAAGAACCCCTTTATGCGTGGGGTGATCCGCGCCGCCGACTATCTGATCAACAGTGAAGCGGAGACGCTACTGCCGGACAGTCAGCAGCGACTGGCGCGCGGCGACAATATCCTGATTTTTCCGGAAGGCACCCGCACCCGCTATGGTCAGCCGCTGACCCTGCAGCGCGGGGCCGCCAATATCGCGGTACGCGCCGGATGCGACCTGCGCGTGGTTCACATCACCTGCAGCCAGCGGATGCTCGATAAACAGAGCCGCTGGTATCAGATTCCGCCGGTTAAACCGCTGTTTACCGTGCGAGTACAAACGCGAATCGACAGTCAGTCGTTTTGTGAAAGCAATCCCGATGCGCAGCCGCTGGCCGCGCGTCGCCTGACCCGCCATTTAGAGAAGGCGCTGGTCCCCCAGAACAGGTAAGACGAAAACCGGTATGGATTCATTAATTAACGATATCAAACAGATGATTATCGACACGCTGAACCTTGAAGACCTTAGCCCTGATGATATAGAGACCGACGCGGCGCTGTTTGGCGACGGACTGGGGCTGGACTCCATTGATGCACTGGAACTTGGCCTGGCAGTGAAAAATCGCTATGGCGTGGCACTTTCTGCGGAGAGTGAAACCCTGCGTGCCCACTTCTTCTCTGTTGCGACGCTGGCAGCGTTCGTCAACCAACAGCGCGGCTGAAAGCGGAGACAACCTTATGATGAACAAACAAGAGATTTATCAGGAAGTGGCTTCGCTGCTCACCAGCCTGTTCGAAATTGCCCCTGAGGATATCCATCCTGAGGCACGGCTCTATGAAGATCTTGAACTCGACAGCATTGATGCCGTCGATATGGTGGTTCACCTGCAAAAACGTACCGGCCGTAAAATTAAGCCGGAAACCTTCCGCACGGTGCGTACCGTCCAGGACGTGGTGGATGCAGTAGAACAACTGATGCGCGAAGACGCCTGATCCCCTGTGCCTGCTGCCACTCTTCGTCTGCTCAATCTGCTTACGCTGCTGACCTGGCCACTGCTGGTCTGGCTGGCACTGACTCAGTCGCACTGGCAAGGGCTGTTCTGGCTGCTGGCGCTGCTGTTTGGTCTGCGCTGGCTGCAGCTGCGTCGTCAGCAGAATGCTATGGGTGCGGTCATGGGCTGGCTGGCGCTACTCGGCGCGCTGCTCTGTGTCAGCAGCCAGCTGTTACGCGCTCAGCATCTGCTGCTGTGGTATCCGGTGGCGGTTAATCTGGCGATGCTGCTGGTGTTTGGCGCCTCACTCTGGAGTGCGATGCCGCTAGTGGAACGCATTGCCCGGCTACGCGAGCCTGAGCTGCCTGCCGCCGCGATACTTTATACCCGCCGCGTGACTCAAATATGGTGTCTGTTTTTCATCGGCAACGGCAGCATGGCGCTGTTTACCTGTCTGAATGGCGATCTGCGGCTCTGGACGCTGTGGAACGGCGGCATCAGCTATCTGCTCATCGCCGCGCTGATGGGGGCTGAATGGCTGATTCGTCAGCGCGTGAGGCGGAAAGCATGAGGGTGGCTGACTGGCTGACGGGAGACGACCGCGAGGTTGCCTGGCGCGGCGATCAACCGTTGATGCTCAGCGCGATGCATCGTCAGGTACTGGCGCTCAGCCAGCGCTTAGCGGCACAGCCGGGCGTGCACTGGGCGCTCTGTTTCGATGACAGCTACCGGTTTTGTGTGGCGCTGCTAGCATGCTGGTATGCCGGTAAAACGCCGGTGTTGCCGGGTCACAGCCGCGCCGCACTGCTGGATGAGATGCAGGAGCAGCTGGAGGGCGTGCTGTGCGATATGCCGCTGGCTGTCAGCCTGCCGCTGCTGATGTGCGATGACGCAGAAGCGCCGGGTCATTTGCCGCCGCTGCGGGCGTCTTCAGAACTGGTGCTCTTTACCTCGGGATCGACCGGCGCGCCGCGTAAGGTGGTGAAGTCGCTGGCGGTGATGGAGCAGGAGAGCCGCTGGCTCTGCACCCTGTGGGGCGAACAGTTGCGGGGATGCCGGGTTATCGCCTCGGTCAGCCATCAGCATCTCTACGGTTTATCGTTTCGACTTTTTTTGCCAATGGCACTCAGGCTGCCGTTTTCCGCTCAGCCGCTGTTTTACGGCGAACAGCTGGCCCAGCTTCCGCGCGACTGTCGCTATGCTTTTATCAGCAGCCCGGCCTTTTTATCGCGGCTGGACAGCACGGTTGAAGCGCCCTTCTGTGAACTGATTGTGTCGGCCGGAGGTGCACTGCGCGGGTCGGATGCGGAACAGGTCTGGCTGCGTTTTGGCTGTCCGGTCAGTGAAATCTATGGCAGCACCGAAACCGGCACCCTGGCCTGGCGTCGGTGTGATCGGGCCGGGACGCCATGGCGCTGCTTCCCGGCAGTCAGGCTGCAGCAGGTGACGCCCGATCGCTGGCAGGTCTGGTCGCCACTGATTGCGGGTGAATGCGGCTTTCCGCTTGACGATCGGTTGAATATGCAGCAGGACGGTGGATTCCAGCTCGCAGGACGTCACGATCGTATCGTAAAAATCGGCGATAAGCGCATCTCGTTAAGTGAAGTGGAGCGACGTCTGACCGACCTGCCGGAGATAGACGATGCTGCGGCGCTGGTGGTCACGCGTCATGAGCGTCAGGCGATTGGCGTCGTGTTGTCGCTGAACAGCACGCTGGACGAAGCAGCATTGCATCAGCGCAGACAGCAGTGGAAGCGCCAGCTGCAGCGCTGGCTGGAACCGCTGGCGATGCCGCGCTACTGGCGTGTTGTCGCCACCATTCCGGTCACCACACAAAGTAAACGCGCCTGGCCGCAAATAGAGGAACTTTTCCATGTTGCCGATTGAACGCAGCCGGGAGCTGCAGGCGGACAGCGTGACGCTGACCCTGCAGATTGAAGCCGGACTGTTCTGGTTCCAGGGCCATTTCGCGACCCTGCCGATTCTGCCTGGTGTGGCACAGCTCGACTGGGTCATGCACTACGGGATATTGCTGCTTGCGCCCGGAAAACAGTTTGCCGCCATTGAAAACATCAAATTTCAGCAGCCGGTCACACCCGACTCCCTGTTACAGCTCCATCTTGACTGGGACGCTGAAAAGTCGCGTCTGAGCTTCCGTTACAGCCTGCTGAGTGACAACGGCGAGCAGAGTGCCAGCAGCGGGAAGATTGCGCTGTGTTAAACACCGCATTTTCGCCCTGCGTGGTGATCCCCTGTTACAACCACGGCGCGATGATGGCGTCGGTGCTGGCGCGGCTGGCACCGTTCAATCTGCCGGTGATCGTGGTGGATGACGGCAGCAATGCAGCCACTCAGCTTCAGCTGGCGACGCTGAACACCCCGCAGCTCAGCCTGCTGCGGCTCGACAGTAATCAGGGCAAAGGCGCGGCGGTGATCCACGGCCTGCGGGCCGCCGCGGCACGCGGATTCACCCATGCGGTGCAACTCGACGCGGACGGCCAGCATCAGGCAGAAGATCTGCCGCTGATGCTGGCAGAAGCTGAGCGCTATCCCGACTCGCTGATCTCCGGTCAGCCGCTGTATGACGACTCGATCCCTAAATCACGCCTTTATGGCCGCTATATCACCCACTTCTGGGTCTGGATCGAAACGCTGTCGCTGTCGATCCGCGACAGCATGTGTGGCTTCCGCGTCTATCCGCTGGCCGCGACCCTGGCGCTGTGCGATCGCCGTGCCATCGGCCAGCGCATGGATTTTGACACCGAAATTATGGTGCGGCTCTACTGGCAGGGGACGCGCAGTCGCTTTATCCCGACCCGAGTCACCTATCCCGCCAGCGGGCTGTCTCACTTCGATGCACTCTATGACAACCTGCGCATCTCCTGGATGCACACCCGACTCTTCTTTGGCATGCTGCCGCGCATTCCCCGGCTGCTGACGATGCGTAAACCGCCAGCGCACTGGTCAGTGGAAACAGAACGGCGCGGACAGTGGGGATTACGCTTTATGCTGGCGGTCTATCGTTATGGCGGCCGACTGCCTTTTACGCTGCTGCTCTGGCCGGTGGTGGCGATTTACTGGCTGAGCGGTCAGCACGCACGCACGGCCTCCCGGCAGTGGCTGGCGCAGGTGACGGCCGCCGCACAGCAGCGTCAGGTAGCGTTACCGCCCCGGCTTAACAGCTATCGCCATTTCCTGCGCTTTGCCGGGGCGATGCTGGATAAAGTGGCCAGCTGGCGCGGCGATCTGCGCTGGGGACGGGATATCGATTTTGCGCCAGGCGCAGAAGCAGTGATTCGCACGCCAACGCCGCAGGGCAAGCTGATCCTTGCTTCCCATCTCGGCGATATAGAAGCCTGTCGCGCCATGGCGCAGCAGGTCAGCGGACTGGTGATTAATGCGCTGGTGTTTACCGACAACGCCCGCCGTTTTCGGGCGGTGCTGGAAACCATCGCCCCACAGGCGGGCGTCAATCTGATGCCGGTCAGCGATATCGGGCCGGAGACGGCGATCCTGCTGCAGCAGAAGCTGGATGCAGGCGAATGGGTGGCGATTGTCGGGGATCGCACGGCGGTGAATCCGCAGCGCGGTGGCGAGCGACGGGTGATCTGGAGCGACTTTCTGGGTCGTGCTGCCCCGTTTCCTCAGGGGCCGTTTGTGCTGGCGGCCGCATTGCGCTGCCCGGTGCTGCTGATGTTCGCCCTGCAGCAACAGGGTAAACTGCGTATTCACTGTGAGCCGTATGCCGATCCGCTGCTGTTGCCTCGTGCGCAGCGTCAGCAGGCGCTGCAACAGGCGGTCGATCGCTACGCGGAACGGCTGGCCCATTATGCGCTGCTGGCACCCCTCGACTGGTTCAACTTTTTCGATTTCTGGACGCTGCCTGAGCAACAGGCGCACCACAAGGAGTTTAACCATGACTGAACATCATGCTGAAGTCGTGCTGACCGTCTCATTCCACGACTGCGACCCGATGGGCGTGGTCTGGCACGGTAACTATTTCCGCTTTTTCGAATTGGCGCGCGAAGTCCTGCTGCGCAGTATTAATTACAGCTATGCCGAAATGGCCGCCAGCGGCTACGTCTGGCCAGTGGTCGATACCCGGGTCAAATATCGTCAGCCGTTGCGCTGCGAAGAGACGATTCGGGTCAGCGCACGGATTACAGAATATGAGAACCGCCTGCGCATCGATTATGAAGTGCGAAACGCCGCCGGTCAGATCACCACCAAAGCACATACGCTGCAGGTGGCGGTAGAGAAGGAGAGCCAGGCGCTGTGCTTTGTGTCGCCCGATATTTTACTGGAACGTTTAGGAGTGAAAGGATGCTGAAAATAGTGCTTACCGGCCTGCTGCTGTGGGCCAGTGCCGCCAGCGCGGTCACGCTGGATCAGCTGCAACAGCGTTTTGCCAGCCAGCCGGTGATCCGGGCAGACTTTATCCAGACGCGCACCATTTCAGGTATGCACCAGCCGCTGGTGTCGCATGGGCAGATGCTGATCGCCCGCGAGCAGGGGTTGTGGTGGCATCAGCAGACCCCGTTTGTGATGACCCTGCTGTTGGATGATAAACGTATGGTGCAGAGCCTCAGAGGCCAGAAGCCTCAGGTGATCACCGCCGACAGTAATCCGCAGATGTTCCAGTTCAACCATCTGCTGCGGGCGCTGTTCCAGGCCGATCAGAAGGTGCTGAATGAGAACTTCAGCGTGGCCTTCAGCGATCGTGGCAATGGCGCCTGGACGCTGGAACTGACGCCGAAAGCCGCGCCGCTCAACAAAATATTCAACCGTATCTCGCTGGCGGGCAGCGCCTTCCTGAATAGTATCAACCTGGACGATAAGCAGGGCGATAAGACGCAGATTCAGCTCAGCAACACCCGTATTGAACCGCCACAGTTAAGCGACGAGGAGCAGGCGCGTTTTGCCGGGCCGTAATGATCGGCTGCTGGCCATTCTGTGGCTGGCCCTCTGCCTGCTGCTGGCCGCCGCGCTCGCTTTCCTGTTGCCGCGTAGCCAGCTTAACAGCAGCGTGCTTGCCCTATTGCCGCAGCAGAATCTGGGCGCGGCACCACCTGCGCTGCAGCAGGGCTTTATGCAGCGGCTGGATCGCCAGATGGTGTGGCTGATTTCACCCGGCGATCAGGACGATCCCCAGGTCGCCGCCTGGTGGCTGGCTCAGCTGCGCGCGTTGCCTGATCTGAAACAGGTGCAGGGCGATCTTGATGCACAGCAGCAGCAGCAGTGGGGCCGTTTTGCCTGGCAACATCGCAACGGACTGATGGATGAAGCGACGCGCGGCCGGTTGCAGAACGGCGGCGGGGCGCAGGCGGACTGGTTACTGGCACAGCTCTTCTCAGCCTTCTCGGGCGTCAGCAGCAAAGAGTTGCAGGGCGATCCTTTGATGCTGGTGCGCGGTTCACAACTGGCGCTGGCCCAGAACGCCGGGCGGATGACGTTGCATGATGGCTGGCTGACCGTAAAAGATGAGCAGGGTCAGCAGTGGTATTTTCTGCATGGCGAGCTGGCAAATAACGCCTTCAGTATGCAGCAAAGTCATGCGCTGGTGACCCGGCTCAGCGCGCTGGAACAGCAGCTTAAAAGCCGCTGGCCGCAGGCGAAACTGCTGACGCGGGGCACGATGCTGTTCAGCGACAACGCCAGTCAGCGTGCTCAGCATGATGTCAAAACACTGGGTAGTGTGACGCTGGCTGGCGTCGTCCTGCTGGTACTGCTGGTCTTCCGCTCGCTGCGTCCGTTGCTGCTGACGGTGACCTCTGTGGCGATCGGCGCAATGGCGGGCACGGTGATGACGCTGCTTTGCTTCGGCGAGCTACATCTGATGACGCTGGTGATGAGCCTGAGTATTGTCGGCATTTCGGCGGATTACACGCTCTATTATCTCACCGAGCGCATGGTTCACGGCGAGCAGCAGACGCCGTGGCAGAGCCTGCGTAAAGTGCGCGGCACGCTGCTGCTGGCGCTCGCGACCACGGCTATTGCCTGGCTGCTGATGCTGCTGGCACCGTTTCCAGGGCTGCGTCAGCTGGCGGTGTTTGCTGCCAGCGGCTTAACCGCCTCCTGCCTGATGGTGATTCTGATCTACCCGTGGCTGGTGCGCGGATTACCAGTGCGTCCGGTGCCGCTGATGGTGCCACTGGCGCGCTGGCTTGCTGCCTGGCGTCGTCAGCGTGGGCTGCGTGTCGGATTACCCGTATTGATGGCCATCTTCGCCCTGGCTGGGATCGCCCAGCTGAAGGTAGATGATGACATCGCGCATCTGCAAAGCGCGCCTGCGCAACTACTGGAGCAGGATCGCCAACTGGCAACCCTGACCGGCCAGCGCGCCGATCAGACCTGGTTTGTGGTCTGGGGTGATGACGCTCAGCAAACGCTGCAGCGGCTGGAAAAACTGGCACCGGATCTCCATCAGGCACAGCAGCAGGGCTGGTTGCAGCGCTATCGTCTGCTGCCGCTGTCGTCACTGGCGCAGCAACAGCAGGATCTGCAACTGCTGAAGCAGGCTGCCCCGACAATTACAGACCGACTGCAGCAGGCGGGGATTACGCTGGCCGCGCCGGATCTGAACCCGATGCCGGTGACGCCGGATGCCTGGCTGGCGAGTCCGCTGAGTGAAGGCTGGCGACTGTTGTGGCTGACGCTGCCGGACGGGCAGAGTGGCGTTCTGATCCCCACCAGCGGCGTCAAAAACAGCGCCGCACTCGCAGAGCTGTCTAAGCAGCATCCGGGCGTCAGCTGGATCGATCGCAAATCCAGTTACGATTCGCTGTTCAGCTTCTGGCGGACGTTACTGAGCGGATTACTGGCGCTGGCGCTGCTGCTGATTACCCTGAGTTTTGTCGTGCGGCTGGGATTAAAGGCGGGCTTACGCAGCGCGCTGCCGTCGCTGTTGTCGCTGGCGATGGCGATGGCCACACTGGGCTGGATCGGTGCATCGCTCAACCTGTTCGCGCTGCTGGCGCTGATTCTGGTGCTGGGCATCGGCATTAACTACACGCTATTTTTCAGCAACCCACAGGGTACGCCGCTGACCTCGCTGCTGGCGGTATCGCTGGCGATGATTACCACCTTACTGACGCTGGGAATGCTGGTATTCAGTAGCACCAGCGCGATTGCCAGTTTTGGCACCGTATTATGCAGCGGTATCTTCAGCGCGTTCCTGCTGTCGCCGCTGGCGATGCGACCCACCCGATCAAGGAGTAAACGATGATCCGCGCCGCCTTTATTCTGCTGACGGCTCTGCTGCTCAGCGCCTGTGCCGGCCATGCACCCGACAGCAGCCGTCCCTCTGCCTGGCTGAAACCGGGCGTAAAAGTGACGCTGCCACAGCCGGGCATCCGTCCCGCCTTCCAGCAGCAGCAGCTGCTGACCGGGCAGGTTAAAGGTCAGAGTCAGTCACTGCTGGTGCTGCTCAGCGCCGATGAACAGCAAATCGATCTGGCCGGGCTCTCTTCGGTGGGTATCCGCCTGTTCAGCCTGCGCTACGATGCTAGCGGTATTCACACTCAGCAGTTGATGCCGCTGCCGCACATGCCACCCGCCAGTCAGGTGCTGGCGGACATCATGCTCAGCTACTGGCCGCTGGATGTGTGGCAAAAACAGCTGCCGCCAGGCTGGACGCTGCAGGATCAGGGGTTAAAGCGCCTGCTGATCGATGCCGATAACCAGCTGGTGACCGAAATTGATTATCTGCAACGCGGTAATCAGCGCCAGCCGATCAGCATTCAGCAGCATGCCTTTGGCTATCAGATCCGCATTCAACATCTGGACGCCTCATGATTTACATCTCTGCCATCGGCATGCTGAATGCCCTGGGTAATGACAGTCAGCAGATTGCAGACAGCCTGAAAAAAGGTGAGGCACCGGGCATGCAGCTGCGTCATGGCTGGCTGAGCGGTGATCGTACCTGCTGGCTCGGCAGAGTTGAAGGCGAGCTGCCACTCATTCCTGCAGCCCTGAGCGCACACAATACCCGCAATAACCAGCTGCTGCTGGCCGCGCTGGCGCAGATCCGTCCGGCACTTGATGCGGCGATTACGCGCTATGGGGCCAGCAGAGTAGCGATTGTGCTGGGAACCAGCACCTCGGGCGTGGATGAAGGCGATCAGCAGATTTGCGGTAGCCAGCCGGATTATCACTACCAGATGCAGGAGCTGGGCGATCCTTCCCGTTTTCTGGCTCACTATCTGCAACTGGATGGCCCGGCCTATACCATTTCCACCGCCTGCTCCTCCAGTGCCCGCGCCATTATCAGCGGCCAGCGGCTGATAATGGCAGGGCTGGTGGATGTGGCGCTGGTGGGCGGTGCGGACTCGCTGAGCCGGATGCCGATTAATGGCTTCGACAGCCTGGAATCGCTCTCTGAGCGTCGCTGCGCGCCGTTCAGCCGCGATCGCGACGGCATTTCAATTGGCGAAGGGGCTGCGCTAATGCTGCTGACGCGCGAACCGCAGCCGCTGGCGCTGCTGGGCGTCGGCGAATCTTGTGATGCCTGGCACATGTCTGCGCCCCATCCGCAGGGTGAGGGCGCTGAACGGGCGATGCGCATGGCGCTGCAACAGGCGAATCTGTTGCCGCAGCAGGTGGGTTATATCAATCTGCACGGCACAGCGACGCCGCTGAACGATCAGATGGAAGCCGCCGTGATAGCGCGTCTGTCTGGCAATGCAGTGCCGTGCAGTTCGACCAAACATCTGACCGGCCATACGCTCGGTGCGGCGGGCGTATGCGAAGCCGCACTCAGTGCGCTGATCCTGCTGAAAAATCTGCCGCTGCCCGCGCAGGATTTCAGTGAGGCGGCGCAGGATGAGACACTGCCGGATTGCGGCTTGCTGTTACAGCCACAGGCGCTGCAACGGCCGGTCATCGCTTCTAATTCATTCGCCTTTGGCGGTAACAACACCTGTCTGATTCTGGGGCGGCCTGATAATGATTAACTCTCCCGCGGCGCTCTGGCTGCCGCACGCTGCGCCGATGCTGCTGCTTGATCAACTGATTGCCGTCGATGATGAGCAGGTTCACTGTCAGGTGTCGACCTGCGCTGCTGGCGTACTGGCACCGTTCCTGACGCCACAGGGTGAACTGCCCGCCTGGTTTGGCGTGGAGATGATGGCGCAAACTGTGGGCGTCTGGTCGGGCTGGCATGCAAAGCAGGGCGGTGCAACCCTGATCCCACCCGGTATGCTGCTGGGCGGACGCGGCTGGCGGGCAGAGCATCCCCGGTTTCCCGCCAATGTCACACTGGATATCCGGATGACGCTGCTGATGCGCGACGACCGCATGGGCAGCTTTGAAGGCGACATCCGTTACGGCACGCAGCGGCTTGCCAGCGGCCGTCTGAATACTTATCAACCCAATGAAGCAGAGTTACAGCAATTAATATCACAAGGAAATCAGCCATGACAGATTCAGTATTGGTCACGGGCGCCAGTAAAGGCATAGGCCGCGCAATAGCGCTGCGTCTCGCTCAGGATGGCTATCAGGTTATCGTACATTTCAACCGCGATCGCGATGGTGCTGAGCAGTGCCTGCAGCAGCTCGAGACTGCAGGCGGCAGTGGACGGGTGCTGGGATTTGATGTTGCTGACCGGGCGGCAACCCGCGCCGCGCTGGAGGCGGACATTGCGCAACACGGTGCCTACTATGGCGTGGTGAGCAATGCCGGTATCAGCCGCGATGCAGCCTTTCCCGCGCTGACGGATCAGGAGTGGGACAGCGTGATCCATACCAATCTCGACAGCTTTTACAACGTGATCCAGCCCTGCGTGATGCCGATGATCGGCCTGCGACGCGGTGGCCGCATTATCACGCTCTCTTCGGTATCCGGAATGATGGGCAATCGCGGCCAGGTCAACTACAGTGCGGCGAAAGCAGGCATTATTGGTGCCACCAAGGCGCTGGCGATTGAACTGGCTAAACGTAAAATTACGGTTAACTGCATCGCGCCAGGCCTGATCGATACCGGCATGGAAGGGCTGGAGCCGCAGGTGATTGAAGAGGCGATGAAGATCGTGCCGATGAAGCGTATGGGTGCGGCTGAAGAGGTCGCCGGGCTGGCGAGCTATCTGATGTCTGATATCGCCGGTTACGTGACGCGTCAGGTGATTTCGATTAATGGAGGCATGCTGTGATCCAGCGGGTCGTCGTAACCGGCATGGGCGGCGTGACCGCCTTTGGGGAGTCCTGGGCTGAGATCTCGGCACGCATCCGCGCTGGCCGCAATGCGGTACGTTTTATGCCGGAGTGGCAGGTTTATGACGGACTGCATACTCTGCTGGGCGCGCCCGTGGATGATTTTGTGCTGCCTGCGCACTACACCCGCAAGCGCATCCGCGCCATGGGCCGTGTTTCGCTGCTGGCAACGCGCGCGACCGAGCTGGCACTGACTCAGGCGGGCCTGATTGATCATCCGGTGCTGACCAGCGGAGAAACGGGTATCGCCTACGGTTCGTCGACCGGCAGCACCGGGCCGGTCAGCGAGTTCGCCACCATGCTGACGGAAAAGCACACTAACAATATCACCGGCACCACCTATGTGCAGATGATGCCGCATACCGCTGCCGTTAATGCCGGGCTGTTTTTCGGCCTGCGCGGCCGGGTGATCCCGACCTCCAGCGCCTGCACCTCTGGCAGTCAGGCGATTGGCTATGCCTGGGAAGCAATTCGTCACGGCTATCAGACGGTGATGGTGGCGGGGGGAGCCGAAGAACTCTGTCCGTCGGAAGCCGCAGTGTTCGATACGCTGTTTGCCACCAGCCAGCGTAACGACGCTCCCCACACCACGCCTGCGCCTTTTGACCAGCAGCGCGATGGTCTGGTGATTGGTGAAGGGGCAGGCACGCTGATTCTGGAGTCGCTGGAACATGCTCAGGCGCGCGGCGCCACGATTTACGCCGAGCTCACCGGTTTTCACACCAACTGTGACGCAGCCCATATCACGCAGCCGCAGCGGGAAACCATGCAGATTTGCATCGAGCGGGCATTACAGAGTGCAGGAATTACAGCGTCAGAGGTGGGCTACGTGAATGCGCACGGCACGGCCACTGAGCGCGGCGATATGGCCGAAAGTCTGGCGACGGCAGCGGTATTTGGCGAAACGACGCCCATTTCCTCATTGAAATCCTATTTTGGTCATACGCTGGGTGCCTGTGGGGCGCTGGAAGCCTGGATGAGTATTGAGATGATGCGCGAAGGGTGGTTTGCGCCAACCCTGAACCTGACACAACCCACCGCCGACGGTGGTCAGCTGGATTACATCATGGGTAAGCCTCGAGAGCTGGAGACCGACTATATCCAGAGCAACAATTTTGCCTTTGGTGGAATTAATACCTCACTGATCTTCAGGCGCTGGCGCGGCGTCTGATCTCAGGCCCGTGCTGCACTGGCACGGGCCGGTTTATCTTTCAGAAGAAAAAACCGGACGATAATCAGCCTTTGATTTACACTGTCACCCGCCGCATCACTGCCGGCGATCCCTATTTTTCACAGGATAGTTATGTCTTTGCCCTTGCCGCCCGACGATCACGATGAGCCGATTCGCCAGTCACTTGACGATGCGCACTTTGCGATAGTGGTGCTTGCGGTGACCTCGGTAACGCTTATAATCTTTGTGCTGATGATTACGCTCTGGATGAGCTGACGCAGACAGGGGATCCAACGGACAGAATAAGGAGAAGGCGATGGACTCCGGAGATGATAAATTAATCGCAATTATCGGTTTACTGGCTGCCTGCCTGATCGGGGTGACCTTCCTGTTTACGATGGTCTGGCTGACCGACGTTCGTCATCCTGCCGACCCCACGCTCGATGTTCAGTCCTGTCACCCCAAAAAGTCACCGTCTCAGCCTGTCTGATTACGCGTTGCAAACTTAATCTGCTGACTGCGCAACACCAGCGCTAACGCCTCATGCAGGTTCCGGTTGCCATTGGGATCGGCTAATCCCAGCAGCGGACCTGGCGAACGCCGGTCATCGGCCCAGGCGGGATATTCCACCACCGGATAGAGCGATATCCCCTCCACCGCAATGCCCTGATCCAGCGCCACCGCCACATTTTCACTGATCTCCTGTAGCCAGGGCGCACGTGCATCACCTTCTGCGCCGGTTTCGGCAATCAGCATCGGACGCCGGAAGCGCTGCCAGCACTGCGCCAGCAGAATATGCAGCGGCTCGCGCACCGGATCCTCCTGTGACATCGGCTGATCGGGGAAAAACCAATGGTTGTCGGGATAGTAGTTCAGACCGAGGATATCCAGGCAATCTTCACTGCCGCCTAACTCCTTATCAACGCGGCCGGCCAGCATATCCCAGGCTTCGAACTGCGCCTGGTGATGCGCATCGGCATAAGGCTTGCTGTCCGGGTTATCAGGATGATGGGCAATCTGAACCAGCGGGTCGGTCAGCACAAAGCGTGCCTCCGGATAGACGTCGCGAATCGCATGAATCGCCGCCAGCGAGGCGCGGACCAGCTGGCGCTTCAGCTCTTTACCACGCTGTGCGGCATGGGGATTAAACCAGGCGACATCCGCACCAGCCCATGACCAGAATGAGATTTGATTAACCGGCGTAAAAAAGGGGCGCTCAATGCCCTGGTCGCGCATCAGTTGCGCCATCGCGCGGGCGAACCGGCTAAAATGATCAACAAATTCGGCTTTCCAGATATTAAGATGATCGGGATAACCAAAGTGCGCCAGCTCCCAGATGATCTCCATCTGCTGGCGTCGTGCGGCGTCAACCATGGGCAGAAAGCTCTGCCAGTCATACTGACCGGGAATCTTTTCAATCAGATGCCAGCGCGCACCGTCGCGGGCGGTGAGCAGATGCTGCTCAGCCAGCGCAGCATAATCTTTTTCCAGCAGCATATCGTGTCCGCTGCTGATCACCATATCCAGACGTTTCCCAGGCGTACGGCAGGCGGTGGAGCAGGGGAAACTGCCCTGGAAAAAGCTGCGAAACAGGCTGGGATGGTAGCGCTGGCGGGCATCTGTAAGGGATTGATGAGACATATTCCTCTCCTGCCGGACAAATGCCGGTCACAGATCGTCCAGTTAAGTCTAGACTAAAAAACGCCCGTGACCGCTCACTTAATCGGAGCAGAGGTATGGCGTCAGACGCCGGGCCGGGGAATAATAAAAATAACTGCATTTTACAGGGAATTTTCATGACCGAAGCGTTTGAGCTCTCGCAGCCATCAGAACAGACCAGCTGGCTGGAAACACGGCTGGAGCCCCAGTGTCAGCGCCATCCGGGGTTGAGCGGTGTCCATCAGCTGAGCGACGGGCTGGATGCCTTTGCTGCCCGCTATCTGCTGATGCAGAAAGCGGAGCGTTCACTCGATATTCAGTATTACATCTGGCAAAACGATCTCTCTGGCCGGCTGCTGTTCAGCGCTGTACTGGAAGCAGCCCGGCGCGGCGTGAAGGTACGGCTGTTGCTGGATGACAATAATACGCCGGGCCTGGATGAGACGCTGGCCCAGCTTAATCGCCATCCCAATATTGAGGTCCGGCTGTTCAACCCATTTTCGTTTCGCACCCTGCGAGCGCTGGGCTATCTCACCGATTTTGCCCGTCTGAACCGCCGCATGCACAACAAAAGCTTTACGGTGGATGGCGTGACGACCGTGGTCGGCGGGCGCAATATCGGCGACGAATATTTCGGCACCGGAAATGAACCGCTGTTTGCCGATCTCGACGTGATGGCGATTGGCCCGGTGGTGAAAGAGGTTGCAGAGGATTTTGAGCGCTACTGGCTCAGTAAGCCGGTGTCGCCGCTGCAGAAGGTGCTGGATGACGAGGCGCCGGAAGAGGACAGTGTGAGTCTGCCAGCAGAATGGCGTCACAGTGAACCGGTGCAGCGCTACCTGCAGCGGCTGGAAAATTCATCGCTGCTGCAGGAGCTGGAAGAGGGGACGCTGGCGCTGACCTGGGCAAAAGCGCGCCTGCTGAGTGACGATCCGCGTAAAGGGCTGGGTAAAGCGCGCGCCAGAAGCCTGCTGCCGCAGCGGATGCTGGAGGTGATTGGCACGCCACAACAACAGTTCGACATCATTTCGGCCTACTTTGTGCCAACCCGCGCAGGCGTCGCCCAACTGCTGGCGCTGAAGCGCAAAGGGGTGAAAATTGCCATTCTGACCAACTCGCTGGCGGCCAACGATGTGTCGATTGTTCATGCCGGTTACGCCAAATGGCGCAAAAAGCTGCTGCGCCACGGCATTGCGCTCTATGAGCTGAAACCGCAGGCGGGCGTCCCTGAAGCCCCGCACGACCGGGGCTTAACCGGTAACTCTGGCTCCAGCCTGCATGCCAAAACCTTTTCGGTGGACCAAAAAACGTTGTTTATCGGCTCGTTTAACTTTGATCCCCGTTCAGCGGTGCTGAATACCGAGATGGGACTGGTTATCGAGAGTGCAGCGCTGGCCGGAGAAACGCATCAGCGTTTCAGCCAGTCGATGCGCGATCGGGCATGGACACTGCGGCTGGATAAGTGGGGACGGGTAAACTGGCTGGAGTATCCGGATGAGCCGCAGCAGATCGTGCACAAGCACGAGCCGGGCTGCTCCTGGTGGCAACGGCTGCAGGTGCGATTGGTATGGCGACTGCCGATTGAGTGGCTGCTGTAAGATCCAGGATGGACCCTGCGCGGGCTCAGGGAGCATACGCCCTTCGCAAAGACGCAAAACCCGCCATCCATGGCGGGCTCAGCGCGGGCGATTACGCACCTCATCCCTGAGGTGCGCCCGTTGCCGGGCCAACGCGTTGCGTTGTTCAAAAACGCTCCCGGCGTTATTGTCCCTGGCCCGCTATGCTTTGCTACTGGCGTTTGCTCCCATCGCTTTAAGTTTTTGTGCTGTCTGTATATAACACCATCAATTCCCTTGTCTGGCCTGTTTGCGCTCAAACTTCCCGGAGAACAGGAACCGCAGCAGCGGGATGCGCAGGTGAATCTCATACAGCAGAAACGCGATGCCAAACACCATCAACAGGCCAACGAAGAAGCCCAGCGTGTTGTTTTCGATGCGCGGCGTGACATAAATGCCATACAGCAGCGTCAGCGGATGGTGCACCAGGTAGATAAACAGCGACGCATTGACCAGATACATGATGCGCGGTGAATGCGCGTTCAGCAGTTTGTGACCAAAGCAGAAGCAGACGTTCAGCATGCAGAGGCCCATCAGCGTCGTAATGATCGCATCCAGCTCATATAACCAGCCATCGCCGCTGCTCAGACGCTGATTGGTACAGTAGGCGACAAACATCAACACCGCGCCAATCCACATCACCGGATTAAACCGCACAAACAGCTGCTTCAGCGGTGGATGCTTCCACGCCAGCGCCCCGAGCATAAAGAATGGCAGATAGAAAAGTGTCTGCATCACGATGATATTGAACAAGCCATCCATCAGCCAGGCGGGCTGGAACAGAAACACCAGACGGCGGAACACGCACCAGACCAGCGCCCACGCCAGCACGCCAGCGGTCAGTGCACCCCAGCCAACCCGCGTGTAATCAATGGTGCGATGCTGATCGCGCAACCAGCGGAACGTCACCATGCCCAGCGTAGTCAGCATCACCAGCACCACCAGGAACCACAGGTGTGAAATCAGCTCCCACATCAGGTTATTAAACTTCTGATAAGGCGTGAAACGGGGCCAGTCAGCCAGTTTATCTGTCCACGCTTTCAGCATGAAAAATTGCGGCAGCGTGAGCAGCGGAACGGCGGTGAGAAGCGGTATCCCCACGCGTTCCAGACGCACCTTCAGGAAACGGCGTGGCTGATAGCGCAGATACAGCATGTAGGAGAAATAGCCCGAGATGACAAAAAAGACCTGCATGCGAAACGCATGGATAAAATCATTCAGCAGCGTCAGCCATAACGAGGCCTCCTGGCTGTTTACTGCCCATTTCTGTGCTGAGTAGATGAGGGAAACGTGAAACGGCACCCCCAGTAACATCAGATACGCGCGGATGGAGTCGAGGAAGTATTCACGTTCAGGTTTTACAGTACTCATAAAGTTCCAGTTCGTTAGTACGTTTGGCCAGTTTCACCCTGAAACCGGATTATGCTCGGGCAGAATTCTACCTGGGATAAACCGGGTATACTATCAGTGGAATCCGTAGTGTCTAATTGTCCTAAAAGTAGCGTTAAGCCTGACGAAATGCGGGAACAATGTTGCGCATAAGCTGTCGGAAAACCGAATAATCCTTTAAGATAAACGGGTTTGATTTAAGCACACGAAAGGGGGGGATGTGCTGACTAAAGAAAAAAATAAAGCCGGACTGATGAAGGTACGCTGGATTGGTACTGCGGTTCTGCTGGCGTTGTACGCTAATAACAGTTGGGCGTTTAACATCGATGATGTTGCAAAACAAGCCAAAGCGTTGGCAGGGAAAAGCTTCGAAGCGCCTAAAAGCAATTTACCCTCTCAATTTCGTGAAATGAAATTTGCTGATTATCAGCAGATCCAGTTTAACCACGATAAAGCGTATTGGGGCAAACTGCGCACGCCATTCAAGCTGGAGTTCTATCATCAGGGCATGTACTTCGATACCCCGGTGCAGATTAACGAAGTGACCGCCAGCGCGGTGCGCGAGATTAAATACAACCCCGATTATTTTAATTTCGGTAATGTAAAACATGACGCGGATGCGGTGAAAAACCTCGGTTTTGCCGGTTTCAAAGTGCTTTATCCACTGAACAACAAGGGTAAAAACGATGAGATCGCCAGCTTCCTGGGCGCCAGCTACTTCCGGGTGATCGGTGCCGGTCAGGTTTATGGCCTGTCGGCGCGTGGACTCGCCATCGATACGGCACTGCCGTCCGGTGAAGAGTTCCCGCGTTTCAAAGAGTTCTGGATTCAGCGTCCTAAACCACAGGACAAACAGCTGGTGATTTATGCACTGCTCGATTCGCCGCGCGCGGCGGGTGCGTATCGCTTTGTGCTGCATCCAGGTGAGGCATCAACCGTTGATGTGCAGTCAAAAGTTTACCTGCGTGATAACGTCGGCAAGCTGGGTATTGCGCCGCTGACCAGTATGTTCCTGTTTGGTCAGAATCAGCCATCCACGGTGAACAACTTCCGTCCGGCACTGCACGACTCGGACGGTCTCTCCATCCACAATGGCAACGGGGAGTGGATTTGGCGTCCCCTGAATAACCCGCGTCATCTGGCGGTGAGCACTTACACTATCGAAAATCCAAAAGGTTTTGGTCTGCTGCAGCGCGGGCGTGACTTTAACAACTATCAGGATCTTGATGACCGCTATGACCTGCGTCCAAGCGGCTGGGTTGAGCCAATCGGCGACTGGGGTAAAGGCCGGGTTGAACTGGTTGAAATCCCGACGGCAGACGAAACCAACGACAACATCGTTGCGTTCTGGACGCCGGAGACGCTGCCAGAGCCTGGCAAAGAGATGAACTTCAAATATCGTCTGCACTTCTCGCGCGACGAAAACCAGCTGCACTCCGATGATACGGCCTGGGTTAAAAACACCCTCCGGTCAGCGGGTGACGTGAAGCAGTCTAATCTCGTGCGTCAGCCGGATGGCACCGTGGCTTTCACCATCGACTTCGTGGGTAAAGACATGAGCAAGATGGCGGAAAACAGCCAGGTGGCACCGCAGGTCAGCGTCGGCAAAAATGCCGATGTGGTTGAGCAGAGCGTACGTTATAACCCGGTCACCAAAGGCTGGCGTCTGGTGTTGCGTCTGCGTGTGAAAGATACCAAGCAGTCCACCGAAATGCGTGCGGCCCTGGTAAGCGGCGACAAGACATTGACGGAAACCTGGAGCTATCAGTTACCTGCCAATGAATAAATCCACTTTTACACCTCAACGTTATGTGGAATCTCTGCCGCTGGATGCGGCAGGGAAGGCCCGCCTGAGCGTCTCACTGCAGAATGCCGGCGAGTTCCACTTCATCCATGATGCGCTAGGCAGGGATGTCGCAGCCAGTGATCGTCCCGACGATGCGCCGTTAAAATCGGTCTCATCGCGGGTCGAAATGGCCTGGCCCGATTCGCTGGCCGACGGTCAGCAGTTAGGTAAAGATTATCTCGACCGCACTACTCTGAAAGCGATGCCGAAGGTCAAACGCTCACTGATGTTCCCGGAAGCCTGGCGTACCAACCCGGTTGCCCGTGCCTGGGACTCACTGCGTGGTCACAAATCGGTGCCGCGTTATGCCAATGCGGAAGAGCAGCGTGCTGAAGAGAAGTGGCGTCATGTCGGTTCGATTCGCCGCTACATCCTGCTGATCCTGACCATTTTCCAGACCGTGGTTGCCACCTGGTACATGAAGAGCATTCTGCCCTATCAGGGCTGGACGCTGCTGGACCCGATGGAGATGATCAATCAGAACTGGCAGCAGTCAGTGATGCAGATCCTGCCCTATGTGTTGCAGACCGGCATCCTGTTCCTGTTCGCTATCCTGTTCTGCTGGGTTTCAGCCGGTTTCTGGACCGCCCTGATGGGCTTCCTGCAGCTGCTGATTGGCCGTGACAAATACAGTATCTCGTATTCAACGGTCGGAGATGAGCCGCTTAATCCGGAACATCGTACCGCGCTGATTATGCCGATCTGTAATGAAGACGTTGAGCGTGTTTATGCGGGTCTGCGTGCGACCTGGGAGTCCGTGGTTCGCACCGGGAACGCTGAACATTTTGACGTCTACATTCTCAGCGACAGTTACGATGCGGATATCGCCATTGCCGAGCAGAAAGCCTGGATGGAACTGGTGCGGGATGTTGGCGGGGCGGGCAAGATCTTCTATCGCCGCCGTCGTCGTCGTGTGAAGCGTAAAAGCGGTAACATCGATGACTTCTGCCGTCGCTGGGGTAGCAACTACAGCTACATGGTCGTACTGGATGCCGATAGCGTCATGAGCGGTGAGTGTCTGACCGGTCTGGTGCGCATGATGGATGCGAATCCGAATGCCGGTATCATCCAGTCGTCGCCGAAAGCCTCAGGTATGGATACGCTCTATGCGCGCTGTCAGCAGTTCGCAACCCGCGTCTACGGTCCGTTGTTTACGGCCGGTCTGCACTTCTGGCAGTTGGGCGAGTCTCACTACTGGGGTCATAACGCCATTATCCGCGTGAAACCTTTTATTGAGCACTGTGCGCTGGCCCCGTTACCGGGTGAAGGCTCTTTTGCCGGTTCGATCATGTCGCATGACTTCGTTGAAGCCGCGCTGATGCGTCGTGCAGGCTGGGGCGTCTGGATTGCTTATGACCTGCCGGGCTCTTATGAAGAGCTGCCTCCGAACCTGCTGGATGAGCTGAAGCGTGACCGCCGCTGGTGTCACGGTAACCTGATGAACTTCCGCCTGTTCCTGGTAAAAGGGATGCACCCGGTTCACCGTGCGGTGTTCCTGACCGGTGTCATGTCCTATCTGTCGGCTCCGCTGTGGTTCATGTTCCTGGCGCTCTCCACTGCCTTACAGGTGGTGCATACACTGATGGAACCGACCTACTTCCTGCAACCCAGACAGCTGTTCCCGGTCTGGCCGCAGTGGCGTCCTGAGCTGGCGATAGCGCTGTTCTCAACCACGATGGTGCTGCTGTTCCTGCCGAAGATGCTGAGTGTGGTGTTGATCTGGTTTAAAGGATCGAAGGCCTACGGTGGTCCGCTGCGCCTGCTGGCATCACTGGTGCTGGAAACGCTGTTCTCGGTGCTGCTGGCACCGGTGCGCATGCTGTTCCATACGGTGTTCGTCGTCAGTGCTTTCCTCGGCTGGGAAGTGGTCTGGAACTCACCGCAGCGTGATGACGATGCCACTCCATGGAGCGAGGCGTTTAAACGTCACGGTTCGCAGATGGCGTTGGGTCTGGTATGGGCAATTGGTATGGGACTGCTGGATCTTAACTTCCTGTGGTGGCTGGCTCCGATTGTCTTCTCACTGATCCTGTCGCCGTTTGTTTCGGTGATGTCGAGTCGCTCAACCCTGGGGATTAAGAGCAAGAAAGCCAAACTGTTCCTGATCCCGGAAGAGTACTCGCCGCCGCAGGAGCTGGTCGATACCGATCGCTATGTGCTGCTGAACCGCGAACGCGCGCTGGAAAATGGCTTTATGCATGCCCTGTTCCATCCTGCCTTCAACGCGCTGGCAACGGCACTGGCGACATCGCGCCACAGGCAGAGTCAGTTACTGGACTATGCGCGTGACCGCCGTGTGGATCAGGCGCTGAGCGATGCTCCGGATAAACTGGGTCGTGAACAGCGTCTGCAGCTGATCAGCGATCCGGTGGTGCTGGCCCGTGTTCACACCCGACTGTGGGAAAATGCGGACAAGTATCATCAGTGGGTAGAGAGTTATCAGAAACTCACGCTCAACCCTCACGCGCTGGCAAAAAACGCGTAATCTGAAAAAGCGGCAGCGATGCCGCTTTTTTTATCGGATTAAAACAGCATCAGGATGATAAATTGAGTGCTGGACGCTACCGCAGGTAGCGCGTGACGATTTCAACGGCTGTTCAGGGCGGATATCAGTGGTGAAAGGGTTATTAAAAACAGGCGTTATCGTTGCGGCTGTGCTCTGTTTAAGCGGATGCGGCAGTATTATCAGCCGTACCGTGCCCGGACAGGGGCACGGTAATCAATATTATCCCGGCGTGCAGTGGGATGTGCGTGACAGTGGGTGGCGGGTACTGACCATCCTTGATCTGCCGCTGTCCCTGGTGATGGACACCCTATTGTTACCGGTGGATGCCAGTCACGGTCCTTACGAATAACTGCGATCGGAGTCGCTGTTATCATCCTCCCACTCTTGTGCCGCTGCTTCACCCTCTTCGGTGTCAAGCGGCGGCTCCAGCTGGAATTCGCCATCATCCCACTCGTGCAGCGTATTTTCCGCCAGCCACTCCTGACGCAGTTCCACTTCATCAAAGTCAGCATCAAAAATAGCCTGTGCGCCTTCACCACTGCGGAAAGGCAGACATTCACCCGCATCACCTTCATCTGCCAGGAACTCAGCCTGCCACATGATATCGCCGTCCTGCATCACATACTTCTGCAGACCAAACTGACCGATTGAGGCTTCATCTTCATCCACTTCAGGGTTGTTAGCGAGAAACTCCTCACGTGCAGCATCAATCGCTTCCTCTAACGTACTGTACATGCTCATCGCTCTTCTCCTTACGGGTTCATTAACTACGGATTGTTTTGATTTCAGTGAAGGATAGACGAAATCTGTAGGAGGGAAAGGGCAGGGCGGTGCAACTGGCGGGAAATAAGCCATTTCCCGCCAGCCAGGGTCAGATCATCTTTTGCGGGAAGTGCAGAACAGGTTGGACGGAGTCATGAATCACCGGTGCGGAGTAGCGGATACAACATTTTATACAGGGCTTCACTTTCTTAAAATTAATTCTGGCGATCGAAAGTGCCTGACTCAGATTATATAACGTGCCGATAAATATCAGCTCGTCTTTATCTGGCAGGCGTTTGCACCCTTTTCGATGCAGAAAATGATAATTGTCCTGATCGGTGCTGATAGTAACGTAATAGTAGAGACCTTTGTTCATATAATCTGTCCCGTTAGAGGTTGCTGTGTATTGTCTTTTTATAATTTTGGCCAGGTCCATTAAAGGTCTGACTGTTACAAATGAAATTACCGATAAGGATAAACGACTTCAAATTCCATAACGATCTATCAGCACATTAAAAAAACACAAAATGGTATATAAGCCAAATTAACCGGGTAATCGATTGTAAAATAAGTTAATTTTTATCAATTCATAAGCGCGGAGATATCATTAAGACTGGCTAAATAGGATTAGGCCTGGAATACGGAATAAATAGCGCCAGATGAAATTAAACAGACTTCGCTACAATATTAATTAATAAAAAGCTAAAGTGCGCATGCAGCGCTTTCCGGTGAAGAAATGGGTTAGCGAGGTTAACGGTAAACAGAAAGAAATTATATTCCGTTTATAGACCCACAATTATCACTGGTCCTGGGATATGGCTGAAAGGATTCTTCTGTGATGAGCGACTGATTTATTTGGCAGGATGTCGGGTCAGAAACGCGCTAAATGCCTGGCGGACATTTAGCGCGAACTGATTAATAACGTGAAGGCTCGCCTTCGGGGCGCGTTTTAAAGCGGCGGTGGAGCCACATGTACTGTTCGGGGGCCAGCAGGACGCCCTCTTCGACCACTTTATTCATTCTGGCTGCGGTTACTTCATCGCTTTCCAGCGTAAACTCACCGCTGATGTCAGGCAGTATCATCAGTTCATAACCACGTCCGCCGGGCAGACGACGCGGCACAAAGGGGATAACCGCCGGTTTACCGGTGCGGATCAGCAGATGAGTGCCCACCGTCGTGGCTGCTTTTTCCACGGCAAAAAAAGGCACAAAGACGCTGCTACGCGGGCCATAATCGTGATCCGGTGCGTACCAGATGATGTCACCGTGCTTCAGTGCGCGGATCATGCCTTTTAGATCTTTTCGGTCGATCATGCTTTTATTCGACCGCATCCGGCCTTTTACCTGCAGCCAGTCGATCAGTTTGTTGTCATTAGGACGATAAACGCCAATGCCAGGATTATGGATGCCAAACATGCGTGCACCAATCTCCAGCGTCAGAAAGTGCATACCAATGAGCAGCACGCCACGCTGACTATCGCGCGCCTGCTGGATATGCTCCAGACCCGAAGGCTTATGCCATTTGTTGATGCGCCAGTCCGGCCAGAACCACGCCATACCGGTCTCAATCAATCCCATGCCGACGGATTCGAAATTGTGCTTAACCATCGCTTCGCGTTCATTAACCGGCATATCCGGAAATGTTAATTCCAGATTACGTCGGGCGATACTGACGCGTCGCTTCATAAAACGCATCCCAATACGACCAATATTGCAGCCGAGCACATAAAGCAGGGGATAAGGAAGTAGCACCAAAAGATAAAGAGAAGCGACACCCAGCCAGGTCAGCCAATAGCGCGGGTGAAGCAGTTCTCGTGAAAACTGAGGCAACTGAGTCATGTGAAGGTTAATTTTCCTGCGTCGCGCACCATTCAGTGCTGATATCTCATTGATTTACGCCATTGTGCCAGTTTTTATCGTGCGTATAAATATCACTGACAGAACAGGCTACTGCAGGCTGATGTTAAATAGCCAGATAGTGCCGGAAAAAACAGCAACCCGCGCTCAATTCCGAGACTGGCCTTTGCATCCCGGTGAAATCAGGTATCATGTGCCCGCTAAATTTCTCCTATTGATAACAGGAAAGAACACCATGCCAGTGTTACATAACCTCGTTTCCAATAAAGAGCTGAAGGCGCGCATGCTGGCTGAAACTGAGCCGCGCACCACTGTCTCTTTTTATAAATATTTCCAGATTGCCGACCCTAAAGCCTTCCGCGATGCGCTCTACCTTGGCCTGACGTCACTCAAAGTCTTTGGTCGCGTCTATGTCGCGCATGAAGGCATTAATGCGCAGATCAGCGTGCCCGCCAGCCAGTATGAAAAGATGAAAGCGTGGCTGTATGGCTTTGACCCGGCGCTCAACAACCTGCGCATGAATATTGCCCTGGATGATGATGGGAAATCGTTCTGGGTACTGCGTCTGAAAGTGCGCGACCGCATTGTGGCGGACGGTATTGAAGACGACAGTTTTGATGCCAGCGACGTCGGTCAGTATCTTAAAGCGGCAGAAGTTAACGCCATGCTGGACGATCCTGATGCCCTGTTCGTCGATATGCGTAACCATTATGAATATGAAGTGGGTCGCTTCGATAATGCGCTGGAAGTACCTGCTGATACCTTCCGCGATCAGCTGCCGATGGCGGTTGATATGTTGCAGGATCAGAAAGACAAAAAGATCGTCATGTACTGCACCGGCGGGATCCGCTGTGAAAAGGCGAGCGCCTGGATGCGGCATAACGGCTTCGAGGATGTCTACCACATTGAAGGCGGCATCATCGAGTATGCCCGGCGCGCCCGTGAACAGGGACTACCGGTTCGCTTCAAAGGCAAAAACTTTGTGTTTGATGAGCGGATGGGTGAGCGGATCTCTGACGACGTGCTGTCGAACTGTCATCAGTGCGGCGAACCCTGTGATACCCATGTCAATTGCGTGAATGACGGCTGTCATCTGCTGTTTATCCAGTGCAAAAGCTGCGCAGAGAAGTTTGAAAACTGCTGTAGCCCGATCTGTCAGGAAGAAGCAAAACTCTCACCGGAGGAGCAGCGCGCTCGCCGGGCGGGACGTGAGAATGGCAACAAGATCTTTAACAAGTCGCGTGGCCTGTTAAACATGACTATTCCGTCGCCAGTGAAGAAATAAGCGTGGCCGCCTGAAGTGAGCTTCAGGCGGCTTGCTGTTTTACTGGCGCACACCTTCAACCGAGATCATCAGCTCAACCTTCTGCGAAGCTGGCCCCAGATCTTTGGTAATATTAAAATCTTTCAGTGTGATTTCGCCTTCGGCTTCAAAGCCAGCGCGGTAGCCGCCCCACGGATCTTTGCCTTCACCCAGCATTTTCGCCTCCAGCGTCACCGGTTTAGTCACGCCATTCAGCGTGAGATCGCCGGTAATCTTCAGCTCGTCACCCTCTTTCTTCACTACTGTGGATTTGAACGTTGCCTGCGGGTTTTTGCTGCTGTTCAGGAAGTCAGCGCTACGCAGGTGCTTGTCTCGCTCCGCATGATTGGTGTCAACGCTGCTAGTGTTAATGGTCACGTCAACTTTATCTGCGGCCGGGTTCTTCTCATCGAAGGTGAAACTACCGTCAAAATCTTTGAAGGTGCCGTAGAGCCAGCTGTAACCCAGATGCTGAATGCGGAACTGAATAAAGGCGTGCTGGCCCTCTTTATCAATCTTATAGTCTGCGGCATTGGCAGTCATTGAGCCGAGCAGCAGGCTGGCACCGGTCATCGCCAGCAGGGTCTTCTTAAACATATTAATTATCCTTTTCAGAGGGAGAGGGGAGACGTAAACCTGACATCCTTTTTAGGGTGATATCGCGATCGATAACGTGATGCTTCAGCGCAGCCAGACCATGCAGTACCGACAGGACCACAACCGTCCAGGCCAGCCAGAGATGAATGTCGCCAGCCAGGTCTGCCTGTTCGCCTGCGCCGCTGAACAGCGCGGGCAGCGTAAACCAGTTAAATACGGCGATCGGTTTGCCATCGGCGGTGGAGATCAGATAGCCGCTGATCAGAATGGCCAGCAGCAGGGTATAAAGGAGCAGGTGCGCCACTACCGAACTGATACGCACCAGCGGGGAATAGCTGCTCAGCGGCTTTGGCGGCGGGGAAATAACGCGCCACAGCAGACGAATGATCAGCGTCAGCAACAGGATGACGCCAATACTTTTATGGATTTCCGGTGCGTCGTGGTACCAGCTGTCGTAATAGCCGAGTCCAACCATCCAGAGTCCCAGTGCAAACATGGCATAAATCGCCAGCGCCATTGACCAGTGCAGTAGCACAGCAACCAGTCCAAACTGATGAGGTGTATTACGCAATAACATAATGTGGGTTTCATGAGGAAATAATCTGAAATAAGCATCCACATTATGAAATATAAAAGCAATCGACCTTACGCTTCTATAAATTTTAATTTCCGCAGTGAAAAGGTTGAATAAAACAGCGGTGAAATGACCAGTATTACTGAATGAGATATTTCTGGCGGGTTAGTCGTCAACGTTAAATAACGGTAATTAACGATATGGGCGAAATATAAATCAACGTTATGTCAGTAAGATTCAGTTTTCGTCAGATTATGTCAACAGGGCAGCATCAGACTGATGCCACCCGTTATCAGAGTCAGAAACGCGAGAGGCGGAAGGGGGACAAATCAAAGGAGAACGGTTTTTGCTGTGCGAATTCCGCAGCAAGTTCGCCTAACACGCTGGCAAATTTAAAACCATGTCCGCTGAGTCCGGTGATTAACAGGCGGTCAGGTTCACCCGGCAGGGTATCGATAATAAAGTCTTCGTCCGGGCTGAAATCGTAGCTGCAGGCTTCGCCATGCAGACAGACGCCGACGCCAGGTAAAAACTGACGGAGAAAACCAAAGGCCTCACTGCCGTCCGCCGCTACCGCGCCAAAAGGTTTGCGATCTTCAGGCTGCTGCATCAGCTGACCGCCATCGTGGCGACCTACCTTCAGTGCGTTATTATCCGCCGGGAAGCCGTAAAACTGGCTGCCATCTGCCATCTCAACCGTAAAGCCGGGAAACTTATTATTCTCGCTGTAGCGGCCATCTGCCTGATACCAGGCAAATACCTTGCGGGTAGGGGCGACCGGCAGGTCAGGGATTAATTTGCCGACCCAGGTGCCAGCGCTTATCAGCATTTTGCGGCCCCGATAGATGCCATCCAGGGTGGTGACCTGCTGCAGGTCGCCATCGCGACCAATCTCTGAGACCGGGCAGTTAAACAGCTGCGCACAGCCCGCCTGTTCTGCCAGCTGGATCCAGCTGCGAACCGCCTGTTCACATTTCAGAAAGCCGGACTGCGGCTCAAAGACGCCCAGATAACCCTCAGGCACGTTGATTTGCGGCCAGCGCTTACGCACTTCATCGGGCTGCATCACCTCGATATTGAGCTGCCAGCGGCTCGCGCTGTCGATAACGTTGCGGATAAAGGGGGAGTGGTCAGGTGCAAGGTTAAGTACGCCGCTGCGATGCATGATGCGCTCACCGGCGCGCTGTTCCAGCTCATCCCATAGCGTCTGCGCCCGCAGAACCAGCGGAACATAACGTTCGCCTTCACCATAGGCGTGGCGAATCAGCCGGCTCTCGCCATGATGCGTTCCCTGATTGTGGGGAGGATGGGCGCTGTCGATCATTAATACCGATAAACCCGCCTGGGTAGCATAGTAGCCAGCCGCCGCGCCCACTGAGCCGCTGCCGACGACGATAAGATCATAAATCATGATAACGACACTCTAAGAGTCACATAATCAAAAGCATACCAGAAACAGAAACGAAAAAGGCACCCCTTAGGGCGCCTCTTTGATGCGGCAGAAATTAATGCTTATTGAGGAGTCGTTCTGGTTGCTCGGCTGATTCTATCTTGGCGATGCCTGCTTCGAGGATCGAGATAAACTGCCTTGCCACATCCGTTGTCAGCCAGTAGGTCGGGCCAACATCCGCTTCTTCTTCTTTTTGATCCTGCGACGACAGCGAGTGCAGGCGGATCATCATGGCGTCATAGCTATCAACGGTACTGATGTCCCAGCCCACCAGAGGATGGGTCTGGATAACGTCTTTTCTTCTGTCCATTATAACCTCCTTATTACTCGTTAAACGAAGTGCATGATGAGGTTCAATGCGGCTTTTTTATTCCGATAGCGAAACAATTATAACAGTAAACCTGGGTATCACTGTTTAAAAAATGCCGTGAGCCAGCTTCTCACAGAATATTTGCGTTTGAAAGGAGGGCGTTGAAAAATAAAATGCCTGACGGGCAGGCATTTTTATCACTGTTCTATGGGCATGCAAAAAGCGGGTTAAGCCGCGTGAACGGGCTTAAAGTGCCGGGGTTTCCGGCACGATGCCGCCGCCACGCTTTTGCAGTGTTTCTGCCAGACGGGCAAAGTGCTGCTGAAGCTGCTCATCATGGTTTTGATTTTGGGCTTCCAGCGACAGATTGTGCACCAGCAGCTGACTGGCACGATCGTCAAGACAGAAAATCAGACTGGAAAAGGCATTTTCCAGCACCGTTAAACGACGCTGCTGATCACCAATCAGTGCTAACAACTCACCAAAGGTCATCGCCTCTTCCGGTTTATCAGTAGTCATGGTGTCGCACCTCCTGTTATGCGTGACGAGCGCAAGGATAGGGCATTGATCATTAAGAGTCTAGATGCAGAGAGGGGGAAGTGCGAGAGGGGAGAAAAGATAAAAAAACCGGGTGGCGACACCCGGAAAAAAAGCACAGTGGCGGTTAATCAGTAATGAACCAGTCGTCAGCGCTTTCCCACGTCTGCTGCAGGATTTCGCTGATCTGGTCGCGCGTCTCTTTTCCACCGCCCAGCACGCTGAGATTGTTAGCACTGGCGTAACGTACCTTGACGTGATTGGTCGAGTCAGGGAACTGTTCGTCGATGCGGCGCGATAATTCATCGCTTAACGCTTCTATCGCGCCAGCAGGAAGAGGTCGGGTATTGGATACGGTAATTTCAACGCGCATAATAGCCTCCGGTTAAGATGCTGTATATATTTACAGTATTGGTGGTCCGGAGGCAAGTAAAATTATGCGATGCGCCAGTTCAGCGTTTCACCGGCCAGGAACGGCACCAGTGAGTGGCTGCCGAGCGCAATTGACTCCGGCACCTGCCACGGCTCACGCACCAGCGTGATCGTCCCCTCATTCAGCGGCAGACCGTAAAAACGCGGGCCATTTTCAGAACAGAACGCTTCAAAATGTTCCAGCGCATTCAGCTCTTCAAAAACGGTGGCGTAGGCGGGCAACGACGTCGGCGCATTAAAAACGCCCGCACAGCCGCAGCTGGCCTCTTTGAGATGACGCAGATGCGGCGCGGTATCGGTGCCAAGGAAGAAGCGTGGATTCCCGCTCGCTACCACTTTACGCAGCGCTTCCTGATGCACGTTGCGCTTAAGGATGGGCAGGCAGTAGAGGTGCGGGCGAATTCCGCCCACCAGCATATGGTTGCGGTTAAACATCAGATGCTGCGGGGTAATGGTTGCGCCCAGTGTTTCACCGGCATCGGCAACATATTCAGCGGCGTCCTGCGTTGTAATGTGCTCCATCACCACTTTCAGTGCCGGAAACTGGCTGCGTAGCGGCACCATCACGGTTTCAATAAAGCGGGCTTCGCGGTCAAAAATGTCGATATGTGCATCAGTGACTTCACCATGGATCAGCAGTGGCATACCGAGCGTCTGCATCCGCTCCAGCACGCGGGCAATCGACGCAATATTGGTCACGCCATGACTGGAGTTGGTGGTAGCGTGCGCCGGATAGAGCTTCGCCGCGGTGAACAGACCGGCGGTGAAACCGCGCTCAAGCTCATCAGGATCCAGCGAGTCGGTCAGGTAGCAGGTCATCAGCGGCGTAAAGGCGTGATCGGCGGGCAGTGCCGCCAGAATGCGATCGCGGTACGCTTCACCGGCCGCCACGCTGGTTACCGGCGGCACCAGGTTTGGCATCACAATGGCACGACCATTCACCGCGCTGGTATAGGGCAGGACCGTTTTGAGCATCTCATCATCACGCAGATGAATATGCCAGTCGTCAGGGCGACGCAGGGTAAGTTGCTGAGGTTGTGCTGTCATCAGTGAAGCTCCGGCAGAAAGGAAACAAAAGGCGTGTTTTGGCCGGGGTCTAAGCATAAGGATTCAGGCAACCGTTTGCACCTGCTTTTTATGCCGCCAGAGAAAATCCGCGCCAGGGGGCGCGGAAATCGGAATTACTGCGTAAAGGGAATGACCAGTTCGCCGGGCTTCACTTCCAGTCCTTTGGCAAATTTCTTCGCCAGCGATTCGCCTTTGCTGCGGTCAGCGCTGAGCACATAGGCGGGTTTTTGATCAAAATAGCTTTTCAGCGACTGATTAAGATAAGGCGTCAGCGTCTTCATGATTGAGGCCATTTTTTCCGGAGCAACCTGGGCATCGACAATCTCCAGATCGCGCAGATAAATTGCGCCCTGCTGCTGATCATAAACCGGCTGAGCACGCATCTTCAGTTGCATATCAGCCTGCTGCGGGCCAAACAGTGAAGTGACGTTGATTTTTGCGTTACCGGAGAGCGTCACTTTACCCGGCTCTTCGCGGCCAATCTGGCTGGTCAGGTTGTTAAGCACGATGTGTGCGTTAACCAGTCCGGAGACGCCAATATCTTTCTCGTAGTTGTTGTGCTTTTGCAGCGCCTGATTCACTTCCTGTTCGCTGATGGTGTATTGCGTCAGTTGATTACAGCCGCTGACCAGCAGCGCCATCAACAGGGCAGTCAGCCCGAAAAAAGCCTTTTTCATCGATCTTTATCCTGAATATCAGAGCCAGTAAACAGGCCATAGCCTGCCTGAATGCGTGCAGGGTGTCATCAGGAAAGGGATGAGAAACGCCGCAGCGTCTCTCATCAGGACGGGATTAATGCGCTATCGAAGAGAGCAGATTAACCTGGGTCTGTTTGGCCATGTTATCGCGGTAGTCCGCCACCCGGCTCGGCCAGTCGATACCGGCGACCAGCGTCAGGGAGCGCAGTAGCGGGAAGAGATTAAAATCATCTTCCGACAGTTCGCCGTTTACCGCATTAGGCTGAACGATGAGTTTGTCCAGTTTGCGCAGATCCTCACTCACATTCTTAATCAGCCCGGCCGAGTGACTCTTCAGCGTTTCAAAATCACCGAGGCTCGCCTGTTTTTTGCTGCGGAAATAGTTACGCGCCTCAGGCGTCGCGAACTCGGCAAAGGCCGCTTCGGCAATGCGCGGCAGCAGCAGTTTATTGACATAGCTGTTCATGTGACGCAGCCAGTCGCCAATCGCCGGGTTCAGCGCGCCGGTGATCAGCGGCGCGCCATCCTGTTGATCGACGTAATGCACGATCTCCATGCTCTCAGGCATTGCGCTGCCATCCTGCTTTTGCAGAATCGGTGCCATTTTCTGCCCGATCAGTCGTTTTGGCGTCTCTTCATCGTCGTTGAGCATCACCACCAGCTCAACCGGCTTATTCTTCAGACCGAAAATCATTCGCGCCTTAACGCAGAAAGGACAGTGGTCATAGATATAGAGTTTCATCCTGATCTCCCGGATTTTTACAGGTTTAGTGTTTAACAGAGTGAATCAATTCATCCTGTTTTCGGGCGCTCAAAAAGTATGGAAGAGATTACCCTGCAGGGCAAACCTGCCAGCCAGGATAGGTGGCTGTAGCCGGGCGAACCGGCGGGTCATCGCTGTGATAACAGAGCAAAATCAACCTCCTTAAAGCTAAACCGCTGTAACGTTTTACCGCAGCCCAGGCGGCGGTTATAGTGAAAGCCGGGTAATGACGGCTTTCACTCACAGCCATTGATTTCAGGAGTCAGGATGTTTGGCTATCGTTCTGCCGCGCCCAGGGTGCGATTAACCACCGATCGTCTGGTGGTCCGTCTGGTTCACGAACGTGATGCCTGGCGAATGGCAGATTACTATTCGGAAAACCGCCTGTTTTTAAAACCGTGGGAGCCGGTGCGCGATGACAGCCACTGCTACCCGTCGGGCTGGCAGGCGCGCCTCGGGCTGATTTCCGACATGCATAAGCAGGGTTCGGCCTTCTATTTCATTTTAATGGACAGCGATGAAACCGAAGTGCGTGGCGTGGCGAACTTCAGCAACGTGTTGCGCGGTTCCTTTCACGCCTGTTATCTCGGCTATTCACTGGGTGAAAAGTGGCAGGGGCAGGGGCTGATGTTTGAAGCCCTGCAGTCGGCTATCCGCTATATGCAGCGCCAGCAGCATATTCACCGCATCATGGCGAACTACATGCCGCACAACCAGCGCAGCGGCGATCTGCTGGCGCGACTCGGTTTTGAAAAAGAGGGTTACGCGAAAGATTATCTGCTGATCGACGGACGCTGGCAGGATCACGTGCTGACAGCCTTAACCCTGCGGGAATGGACGCCTGACCGGCGTGGACAATAATGAGGACGCGAGCATGAAGATGGCTTTATCCGCGCAGGTATTGCGCGTGCTGGGCTGCCTGCTGGAGAAGCAGGTCACCACGCCAGAGCAGTATCCGCTGTCATTGAATGGCGTAGTGGTGGCCTGTAATCAGAAATCGAATCGCGAGCCGGTGATGGAGCTGAGTGAAAGCGAGGTACAGAATAAGCTCGATCAGCTTGAAAAGCGTCATCTGGTCACCGGCAGCAGCGCCGCCGGACAGCGGGTGGTGAAATATGAGCAGCGTTTCTGTAACTCCGCGTTTGGTACACTGAAACTCAATAGTGCGGAAGTCGCTCTTCTCACCCTGCTACTGTTGCGCGGGCCGCAGACGCCAGGCGAACTGCGTACCCGCAGCGGTCGTCTGCACGAGTTCAGTGATGTCGGCGAAGTCGAGCAGACGCTGGAAGGCTTGATGCAGCGCGAAGACAGTGCACAGGTCATCCGCCTGGCGCGTGAGCCAGGCAAGCGTGAAAGCCGCTTTATGCATCTGCTGGGCGATGAAGATGACGCCCATCAGGCTGCCGACGCGCCGGAGGAGCAGGGCGACCTGGCGGCGCGCGTCACTACGCTGGAACAGCAGGTCGCAGCACTTCAGGCACAACTCACCCAATTGCTGCAACCGGAGAGCTGAGATGACATTACGTATTGGCGTGGTGGGATTGGGCGGTATCGCACAGAAAGCCTGGCTGCCGGTGCTGTCGGCCGCGACAGACTGGACGCTGGTGGGGGCGTTTTCCCCGAATCAGGCCAAAGCCCGCCCGATCTGTGACAGCTATCGCATGCAGTGCTTTGGCTCACTGAATGAGTTAGCCGCAGCCTGCGACGCGGTGTTTGTTCACAGCAGCACCGCCACCCACTATGAGGTGGTCAGGGCGCTGCTGCTGGCAGGAAAAGATGTCTGCGTCGACAAGCCGCTGGCTGAAACCCTGGAGCAGGCTGAAGCGCTGGTGGCGCTGGCGGAAAAACGCCAGCGTAAGCTGATGGTGGCGTTTAACCGCCGGTTCGCCCCGCGCTATCAGCAGCTGCGGGCGAAGATGGCTGGCGCGGCTTCTCTGCGGATTGAAAAGCACCGCAGCGACAGCGTCGGACCTCTGGATCTTCGCTTTACCCTGCTTGATGACTACCTGCATGTGGTGGACACCGCGCTCTGGCTGGGCGGCAAGCCGTTTCGCCAGGTTCAGGGACGCATTGATACCAACGAGCAGGGGCAGATGCTCTATGCCGAGCACCATTTCGCTGTTGACGGCCTGGCGATCACCACCAGCATGCACCGGCGCGCGGGCAGTCAGCGCGAGCGGGTCAGCGCAGTGTGTGACGGTAAGTGCATCGACATCAGCGAGATGCGCGACTGGCAGGAAGAGCGCAGTGATGGCCTGCTAATCACCCCGCCGCCCGCCTGGCAGAGCCATCTGACGCAGCGCGGCTTCAGCGGTGCAGCACGCCATTTTATTGACTGCGTACAAAATCAGACGAAGCCTGAAACCAGCGGTGAGCAGGCGCTGATGGCGCAGCGTGTGGTGGAAAAACTGTGGCGTGAGGCGACGCAGGAATAACGCCTTGTAACACTCCGTGCTGGTCATTTCCCTCCGTGGCAGTAGACTGTCGCCGGGCATCCTCGGGTGCCCGCGCTAATTCTCCTTTTTTGCCGATTCTTTTCAGGATGCGCCGTCAATTATGAATTTGTTGAAATCGCTGGCAGCGGTCAGTTCTATGACCCTGTTTTCCCGCGTACTGGGCTTTGCCCGTGATGCCATCGTGGCGCGGGTGTTTGGTGCCGGAATGGCGACCGATGCCTTTTTTGTTGCGTTTAAACTGCCCAATCTGCTGCGCCGTATTTTTGCTGAAGGCGCATTCTCACAGGCGTTCGTGCCGATTCTGGCTGAATATAAAAGCAAGCAGGGTGAAGAGGCGACGAAACTGTTCCTGGCGTACGTCTCAGGCCTGCTAACGCTGGCACTGGCGCTGGTCACGGTGGCGGGGATGATCGCTGCGCCCTGGGTCATCATGGTCACGGCTCCAGGCTTTGCCGACAGTGCCGATAAGTTTGCCCTGACCAGCTCGCTGCTGCGGGTGACGTTCCCCTACATTATGCTGATCTCGCTGGCCTCGCTGGCGGGGGCGGTGCTGAACACCTGGAACCGCTTCTCGGTGCCGGCGTTTGCGCCAACCCTGCTGAATGTCAGCATGATTGGTTTTGCGCTGTTTGCTGCGCCGCACTTTCGTCCACCGGTAATGGCGCTGGCCTGGGCGGTAGTCGCGGGCGGCGTGCTGCAGCTCGGCTATCAGCTTCCTCACCTGAAAAAGCTGGGAATGCTGGTGCTGCCGCGTCTTAATCTGCGCGACGCGGGCGTGTGGCGAGTGATGCGTCAGATGGGACCGGCCATTCTGGGCGTTTCCGTCAGTCAGATCTCGCTGATCATTAACACCATCTTCGCCTCGTTTCTGGTTTCGGGTTCGGTCTCCTGGATGTACTACGCGGATCGCCTGATGGAGTTTCCTTCGGGTGTGCTGGGCGTGGCGCTGGGCACCATTCTGCTGCCGTCGCTGGCTAAAAGTTTTGCCAGCGGCAACCATGATGAATATTCCCGACTGATGGACTGGGGGCTGCGCCTCTGCTTCCTGCTGGCGCTGCCAAGTGCCGTGGCGCTGGGCATGCTCTCCGGTCCGCTGACCGTGGCGCTGTTCCAGTACGGTAAGTTCACCGCCTTTGATGCATTGATGACGCAGCGTGCGCTGATCGCCTACTCCGTCGGACTGATGGGTCTGATTGTGGTTAAGGTGCTGGCGCCGGGCTTCTATTCCCGTCAGGACATCAAAACGCCGGTGAAAATCGCGATTATCACGCTGATCATGACGCAGCTAATGAACCTGGCGTTTATTGGCCCGCTGAAACATGCCGGTCTGTCACTGTCGATTGGTCTGGCGGCCTGTCTGAATGCGTCGCTGCTCTACTGGCAGCTGCGTAAGAAGAATATCTTTATGCCGCAGCCGGGCTGGAGCAGCTTCCTGCTCCGCCTGCTGATCGCTGTGGTGGTGATGGCCGGCGCGCTGTTTGCCATGCTGCAGTGGATGCCAGCCTGGGAACAGGGCTCCATGCTGTGGCGACTGCTGCGTCTGGCGGCGGTTTGTGCTGTCGGCGGCGGCGCTTATTTCCTGGCGCTGGGAGTGCTGGGCTTCAGGCTGCGCGACTATGCACGGCGCACCGCTGTGTAAGACTGAGCGTAAAGCAGACAATAAAAA
This sequence comes from Pantoea vagans, assembly GCF_004792415.1. Lineage (NCBI taxonomy): Bacteria > Pseudomonadati > Pseudomonadota > Gammaproteobacteria > Enterobacterales > Erwiniaceae > Pantoea > Pantoea vagans. Next base: position 2,529,040 of record NZ_CP038853.1, on the reverse strand, counting down.
ATCCCGCACCAGGCGGGATTTTTTTCGCTACTTTGCGGCTCAGGCTTTTCGACTTAACGTTGCCTGACCTTTACCCATCCCATCCGGGCCATAAAAGGCCTGAGTCTGATGCGGCTTCAGCACTTCAAGTGCATTTTCGGTGTAGCGAATCTGATGCTGCAGCAGCATGCCATTATGAACATTGGCATCCTGCAGACGACGGGTATGCTGCTGAATAGTGTCCCAGCGGCGCGCCATGTCGTTCTGACCACGATAAGGTGCCGATGTCGCCTGACTCTGTTCAGCGGTGCGGCGCATCTCATCCAGATAGTTCAGCGTACTGAGCAGTGCACTTTTATCTTCGGTGATGCGCTGCAACAGGTTGCTGTTAATGCTGCCCGCTGCCAGTTGCTGCTGCTCTTCTTCCAGCACCGCTGAAAGCGACGCCAGCACGTCCTGCATCTTATCTAATGTGGTCTGCAAATTACTCATGGGAATTAATTACCCTCTAAATACGCCTTAGTGTCGGCAATCAGCGCATCGGCGATTTTGCCGGTATCCATCTTCAGTTCGCCATTACGAATGGCGGTTTTCAGTTGTTCAACGCGCTCGACGTTAATATCTTTGCTGCTCGGCTGCATCAGCTGCGACTGCGCGCTGCTCAGGCTGACCTGGGCTGCAGCGGGGGTCGTGGCTGCCACCGGGCTGGCACTCTGACGCACTTTGCTGCTGCCAGACTCACTGCTGTCGCGGCTCTGTACGGTGCTGGCGGGTTTCAGAGGTTGCGTTCTGTCAATGCTCATATTCGGGCTCCTGTACGGTCAGGGGAAGTCTGCCACCTGAATCATAATAGCGTTATCGCTTTGTTGATTCTTCTATCGGCAGCACTGCGGGCTTCTTTAACACTTTACAGCGTTATAAGAATATTCCCATCCTCTCGCACCTTACCGCTGACAATCTGGCCATTTCCCATCCTCACCCGAACCGACTGCGAGCGGGCGGCGTTGTTCAGCGCCTTGCCCTCACCGCTGGCGTCAAAGCCGTCCCCGCTGGCAATCACCATCACATTCTGACCCGCCTTTACGCGCCATGGCTGACGCAGCGTGGAGGGATTAATCGGCTGTCCTGGCTGGATATCACGCAGCACTACGGCGTCTGCGACTGCGTCCGCATTCAGCAGGGCGCGGGCAGGCAGGGTATCAAGACGGCCGGTCTGCAGCGTGAAATCACTTTCGCTGACGCTGCTGCCCTGGCTCAGCAGCCGGGTCGCCACCAGATAAGACCCGGTGACCTGAACCTGTACCTGGATATAACGGCGATTCTCATCGCAGTTTGCCGCCACGCTCATGTTGCCCCATAACCGGCTATTGCCTGGCAGGGTGAACTTAGGCGTCTCACAGGCTGGCCATTGCTCTTTCGGCGTGCGAACCACTACTACCATGCCTTCAGCATGCTGAGCGTCACGCGCTTTAAAAAATTGATTCAGTTGTGCATTGAGATCCCCGGCAGAAGCCGGCAGGGCGATCACGACCAGCAGGCTGGTCAGCAGGGTCAGATATCGACGCATTGTGCAGTTCCTCACTGATGATGGCGACGAGTGTACCCGTTAAGAAAAATCCTCAATTGTCAAAATAGCGGTCATTTAAGGCGTTATTCAGACGATGACGGCTTGCTTTTTCAAATTAAGCTGCGAGCTCGAAATTCTCATACGCGGAGGAAACATGCTCGACAAACTGGATGCGGCGCTGAAATTTGGAACGGAGGCCCTCAACCTGCGTGCTCAACGTCAGGAGATCCTGGCGTCAAATATTGCCAACGCCGATACCCCTGGTTATCAGGCCCGGGATATCGACTTTGCCAGCGAGCTGAGTCGGGTGATGTCCAATGGTCGTGCGGAAGGCAGCAGCATGGCGTTAAAAGTCACGTCAGCTCGCCACATTGAAGCACAGACAAACGGGGCGCCATCAATGGATATGCTTTATCGCATTCCTGACCAGCCTTCTGCCGACGGCAACACCGTAGATATGGACCGTGAGCGTACACAGTTCGCGGATAACAGCCTGAAATATCAAACCGACCTCACCCTCATCAGTAGCCAGATCAAAGGCATGATGAGCGTGTTACAAGGGCAATAATTATGGCCTTGCTGAATATTTTTGACATTGCCGGCTCAGCGATGACCGCGCAATCACAGCGATTAAACGTCAGTGCCAGTAACCTGGCAAACGCCGACAGCGTCACCGGCCCCGATGGCAAGCCTTACGTGGCAAAGCAGGTGGTCTTCCAGACCGATGCGGCACCGGGTTCTGCGACCGGCGGTGTGAAAGTGGCACGCGTCGTGGACGATCCGACACCTGCGAAGCTGGTCTATGACCCGGGCAACCCGATGGCCGATGCCAAAGGCTACGTGAAGATGCCGAACGTGGATGTGGTTTCTGAAAGCGTCAACACCATGTCGGCGTCACGCAGCTACCAGGCCAACGTCGAGGTGCTCAACACCGTGAAGTCGATGATGATGAAAACCCTGACGATCGGGCAATAACGGAGAAGAATTATGGCTATCGCGGTAGGCGTTAATGAAAAGCTGGACCCCACGGTCCTTAGCTCATCCAGCACCAGTGCAACCGGCAACAACGCACAGGATTTACAGAATCAGTTCCTGACCATGCTGGTGACGCAGTTAAAGAACCAGGATCCAACCAATCCAATGGATAACAGCCAGCTCACCACGCAGCTGGCACAGATCAATACCCTGAGCGGCATTGAAAAACTGAATACCACACTGGGATCGATCTCCGGACAGATCAGCACCAGCCAGTCGCTGCAGAGCTCCACGCTGATTGGGCATGGCGTGATGGTTAATGGCGGACAGATTCTGGTAGGCAACGGCACCACAACGCCATTCGGCGTGGAGCTGGCTTCCGCCTCTACCGGCGCATCCGCCACCATTAAAGATGCCAATGGCACGGTGATCGACACCGTCGATCTGGGCGCGCTGAGCGCTGGCGTCCACACCTTCTCGTGGGATGGCAAGCTGACTGATGGCTCTGTCGCACCGGATGGTAAATACAGCGTTGCGATTGCCGCAAGCAATGGCAACACACAACTGGTGGCACAACCGCTTAACTACGCCTACGTCAATGGGGTGAGTACTGCGAACAACACCACAAAACTGGATCTCGGCACCATGGGCTCCGCCACCCTTGACGACGTACGTCAGATTCTCTGATTAACCTGTAGACAGGAAACAAACACATGTCATTTTCCCAAGCGGTCAGCGGCCTTGGTGCTGCTTCAAGTAACCTTGATGTCATCGGTAACAATATTGCCAACTCCGCGACAGCGGGCTTTAAATCCAGCACCATCGCGTTTGCCGATATGTTTGCCGGTTCTAACGTCGGTCTCGGTACCAAAGTTGCTGCGGTGATCCAGAACTTTAACGATGGCGCGACCACCACCACCAGCCGTGGCCTGGACGTTGCGCTGAGCGGCAACGGTTTCTTCCGTATGACCGACAGCAGCGGCGGCGTCTTCTATTCACGTAACGGCCAGTTAACACTGGATGCCAACCGTAACCTGGTAAACACCCAGGGTCTGAACGTGACCGGCTATCCGGCAAGCGGTTCACCGGCCACTATCCAGTCGGGTGCTAACCCGGTAGCGCTGCGTATTCCTACCGAGCAGATGCCAGCCCGCGCCACCACCACGGCCGGTCTGGTTGCCAACCTGAACTCAACGGATACCACGCCAACGGTGACCACCTTCTCGACGGCGAACGCAGACAGCTACAACAAGAAAACCACCGCCACCGTGTTCGATTCGCAGGGTAATGACCACGCGCTCGACATGTATTTCGTGAAAGACACCACCAGCAACAGCTGGACAGTCCACACCATTGATGGCAACACCGGCACCTCAGCGGGTGACTTCAGAATGGCGTTTGACACCAGCGGTAAGCTGACCAGCGTCTCTAAGCTGGATGCTACCGGTGCCGTTGTGAGCACCACCACGGATGGCACCGTCGGCCTGACGCTGAACGTGGGTGGCGCCAATGGCGCGGTCGCCAATCAGCCGATCAACCTGAGCATGCTGGGCAGCCTGCAGCAGAACACCGGCGCTACCACCTTTGGCAGCCCGACGCAGGATGGCTATGCGCCAGGCGATCTGACCAGCTACGCGATCAATGATGACGGCACCATTACCGGCAGCTACTCAAACAAGAAAACCCAGCTGCTGGGTCAGATTGTCCTGTCGAGCTTCTCAAACCCGGAAGGTCTGGAATCGAAAGGCGACAACGTCTGGCAGGCTTCGAGCGCATCCGGTCAGGCAGCCATTGGTCTGGCTAACACCGGCACCTTCGGTTCACTGACGTCGGGCGCACTGGAATCGTCCAACGTCGACATGAGTAAAGAGCTGGTGAACATGATCGTCGCGCAGCGTAACTATCAGGCGAATGCGCAGACCATCAAAACTCAGGACCAGATTCTCAACACGCTGGTTAACTTACGCTAATTCGCTAACAGGATTGCCATATGGATCACGCGATATATACCGCGATGGGCGCGGCCAGCCAGACGCTGGATCAGCAGGCGGTTACCGCCAGCAACCTCGCCAACGCCTCAACACCGGGTTTTCGTGCACAGCTGAATGCGCTGCGCGCGGTGCCGGTGAGTGGCTGGTCGCTGCCGACCCGTACGCTGGTCGCCGCCTCGACACCCGGCGCCGACATGAGTCAGGGCGCGATGGATTACACCGAGCGTCCGCTCGATGTGGCGGTGCAGCAGGATGGCTGGCTGGCGGTGCGTACCGCTGACGGCAGCGAAGCCTATACCCGCAACGGCAATATGCAAATCAGTCCGACCGGTACGCTGACGGTTCAGGGCAATCCTGTGATGGGCGATGGCGGTCCGATTGTGATCCCGCAGGGTACGGAAATCACCATTGCGGCAGACGGCTCTATCACCGGGCTGAACGCCGGTGATTCACCGAACGCCACGGTTCAGCTAGGCAAGCTGAAGCTGGTCAGGGCAACCGGGCAGGAGCTGCAGCGCAGTGATGACGGCATGTTCCGTCCTACTGCGTCGACGCAGGCGACCCGCGGTGCTGCACTGCAGGCTGACGCCACTATGCAGGTGATGCCTGGCGTGCTGGAAGGCAGCAACGTCAAACCAGTGGAAACCATGGTCGATATGATCGCCAACGCCCGACGTTTTGAGATGCAGATGAAAGTCATCACCAACGTCGACGAAAATGAACAAAAAGCCAATCAGCTCCTGAACATGAGCTAAGGCGCGAGGATAACAACATGATTCGTTCTTTATGGATCGCTAAGACCGGTCTTGATGCGCAGCAGATGAACATGGACGTCATTGCCAACAACCTGGCAAACGTCAGCACCAACGGCTTTAAACGTTCACGTGCCGTGTTCGAAGATCTGATGTACCAGACTATGCGCCAGCCGGGCACGCAGTCATCAGAACAGACAACGCTGCCATCGGGCCTGCAGATCGGTACCGGTGTACGTCCGGTGACCACTGAGCGTCTGCACACCCAGGGCAACCTGTCGCAGACCAGTAACTCAAAAGATATCGCTATTAACGGTCAGGGTTATTTTCAGATTCAGATGCCGGACGGCACCTCTGCGTATACCCGTGATGGCGCGTTTCAGGTTGATCAGAACGGCCAGCTGGTGACCAACTCCGGTTTCCCGGTGCAGCCAGGCATTACCATTCCGGCCAACGCTACCAGCATTACGGTGTCGCGTGACGGTGTGGTCAGCGTGACGCAGCAGGGGCAGGCTCAGGCCGCGCAGGTCGGTCAGTTAACGCTGAGCACCTTTATGAACGACGCCGGTCTCGATAGCGTGGGTGAAAACCTCTACAAAGAAACGCAGGCATCGGGCGCACCGACAGACAGTACCCCAGGCCAGAACGGCGCGGGTCTGCTCTATCAGGGCTATACCGAAACCTCGAACGTTAACGTGGCGGAAGAGCTGGTCACCATGATTCAGACGCAGCGCGCTTACGAAATCAACAGCAAGGCGATCAGCACCTCTGATCAGATGCTGGCGAAATTAACTCAGCTTTAATCCCGAACAGGGCCAGCCCGTGCTGGCCTGAGATACAGACATTAATAAGGTCGTGACACCGTGGCGAAGCAACAGATTCTCAAGCCTGGACATTGGTTAGTCGCCTCGTTGCTGCTAACTCTTAACGGATGTGCCCTGGTCCCGCGTACTCCGCTGGTCGAAGGGGCAACCACGGCGCAGCCGATGCCGTCCGCGCCACCGGTGGTAAACGGCTCTATATTCCAGGGCGTCGCGCCACTTAACTACGGCTATCAGCCGCTGTTTGAAGATCGCCGTCCACGCAACATCGGCGATACCCTGACCATCACGCTGCAGGAAAACGTCAGCGCCAGCAAAAGCTCCTCAGCCAGTGCCAGCCGCGACGGCAGCAACAGCTTTGGTGTGAGCGGCGTGCCGACGGGTCTGGCAGGCCTGGTGGGTGCAGGTGGCGAAAAAGCCAATCTCAGCGCCGAAGGCAAAAACGACTTCGCAGGTAAAGGCGGCGCATCTGCCAATAACACCTTTACCGGCACCATTACCGTCACCGTGGATCAGGTGTTGTCAAACGGCAACCTGCACGTGGTCGGTGAAAAACAGATCGCCATTAATCAGGGCACGGAGTTCATTCGCTTCTCGGGCGTGGTCAACCCACGCACCATCAGCGCCAGTAACGCCGTGTTATCTACCGCTGTCGCCGATGCACGTATTGAGTACGTCGGAAATGGTTACATCAATGAGGCGCAGACCATGGGCTGGTTCCAGCGTTTCTTCCTGAACATCTCGCCGATGTAAGAGGTTTCAATGAAAAAGTTAACGCTGTTACGCGCCGGGCTGGCGCTGCTGCTGGGCGTCAGCCTGCTGGCCAAAGCCGATTTGATTCGTGATTTAACTACGGTACAGGGCGTACGTGATAACCAGCTGCTGGGCTACGGCCTGGTGGTGGGTCTGGATGGCACCGGTGACCAGACCACGCAGACGCCATTTACTACCCAGACAGTGAGCAACATGCTGTCACAGCTTGGCATCACTGTGCCCGCGGGTACCAACATGCAGCTGAAAAACGTGGCAGCCGTTATGGTGACCGCTAAGCTGCCGTCGTTTGCCCGTCAGGGACAGAACCTGGATGTGGTGGTCTCATCGCTGGGTAACGCCAAAAGCCTGCGCGGCGGCACGCTGTTAATGACGCCGATGAAAGGGGTCGATAACCAGGTCTATGCGCTGGCGCAGGGCAACATCCTGGTCGGTGGTGCGGGTGCCTCTGCGGGCGGCAGCAGCGTTCAGGTCAACCAGCTGAACGGTGGCCGCATCACCGGCGGTGCAACGGTTGAACGTGAACTGCAGAGCAACTTTGGCTCGCAGAACACCCTTAACCTGCAGCTTAATACTGAAGATTTCTCGATGGCGCAGCGTATTGCTGATGCGATCAACGCTCGTGGCGGTTATGGCGCAGCGCAGCCGCTGGATGCCCGTACCGTGCAGATCCGCGTGTCACCCAATAATGGTGCGCAGGTGCGTCTGCTGGCTGAGATCCAGAACATTGATGTCTCGATTCCGGTTGAAGATGCCAAAGTGATCATCAACTCCCGTACCGGCTCGGTAGTCATGAACCGCGAAGTTACGCTGAATCAGTGTGCGGTAGCGCAGGGCAACCTGTCAGTGACGGTTAATCAGCAGCAGAACGTCAGTCAGCCTGATACACCGCTGGCCGGTGGTCAGACCGTGGCGACGACGCAGACCCAGATCGATCTGCGCCAGACCGGCGGTGCGCTGCAGCGCGTCAATGCCAGCGCTAACCTGAACAACGTAGTGCGTGCGCTGAATGCGCTGGGTGCATCACCTATCGAACTGATGTCGATTCTGCAGTCGATGCAGAGTGCCGGCTGTCTGCGTGCCAAACTGGAAATTATCTGATGGCTGATATGCAATCTGTCACGAGTCCGGCTTTCGACAGCCGCTCCCTGAATGATCTTAAACGCCAGGCGAGCAACGATCCGAAAGGACATGCGTTGCAGGTTGCACGTCAGGTTGAAGGGATGTTTGTACAGATGATGCTGAAGAGTATGCGCGATGCGTTGCCGCAAGACGGCATTATGGGCAACGAGCAGACCAAACTCTTTACCTCTATGTATGACCAGCAGATTGCACAGGAGATGGGCAAGCGTGGCCTCGGCCTGGCGGAAACCATCGTCAAACAGATGCAGCCCGCCACCGCGCCGGATGAAAAAGCCGGTACGGTGCCGATGAAGCTGGATAACAGCTTTATTCTCAGCACCAGCGGGGCCACACCACTGCCCGCCCAGCAGCTGGAGCAGATGGTGCGTAAGGCGATGCCACGACTGCCGCCGGTCGCGTCACCGACGGGGCTGCCGAGCGACAGCCGTGAGTTTATCGCTCAGCTGACGCAGCCAGCGCAGGCGGCCAGTCAGCAGAGTGGTATTCCGCATCACCTGATTCTGGCGCAGGCGGCGCTGGAGTCGGGCTGGGGCCAGCGACAGATCCTGACCCGCGACGGCAAGCCGAGCTATAACGTGTTCGGGATTAAAGCCAGCGGTGACTGGAAAGGTGAGACCACCGATATCATGACCACCGAATATGAGCAGGGTGCAGCGAAGAAAGTCCGTGCCAGCTTCAGGGTGTACAACTCCTATTTCGAGGCGCTGACCGACTACGTCAAACTGCTGACCAAAAACCCTCGCTATGCGGCGGTGACCAACGCCTCAAGCGCAGAGCAGGGCGCGCAGGCGTTACAGGCGGCAGGCTATGCCACCGACCCGAAATATGCGCAAAAGCTGGTGGGAATGATTCAGCAATTCAAAAGCATGGGCGACAAAGTCGTCAAAGCGTACAGCCAGGATATTGGCGACCTGTTCTGATTATTTCGCCTCAAGTTTCACTTAAGCAAGCCGATAACATCCCTATAGCCAGAAGCGTTTTCGCCTGCTGGCGCCCACTTTGATGTCTGCCAGCCCGGTTGACGGGGAACGTAAGGAACCGAGATGTCCAGCATAATTAACTCCGCGATGAGCGGATTGAGTGCCGCGCAGGCCGCTCTGAGCACCACCAGTAACAACATTTCTAACTACACCGTGGCGGGCTATTCACGTCAGACCACGGTACTGGCGCAGGCGAACAGTACCCTTCAGGGTAATAGCTATTATGGTAACGGCGTGAACATCACCGGTGTACAACGTGAATATGATTCATTCATTGCCACACAGCTGCGGGGTGCCAGCGCGAGCTACAGTGCGGTCGATACTCAGCATACGCAGATTTCTAACATTGACGATCTGCTGTCGACCGCGACGACCAGCCTGTCAACCTCGCTGCAGGGCTTCTTTACCAACCTGCAGAACGTCGTCAGCAACGCCAACGATCCGTCAGCGCGTCAGTCGATGCTCAGCAATGCGCAGGGTCTGGTGAACCAGTTCCAGACCTCAGCGCAATACCTGAACAATATGCAGAACAGCGTCAATTCCGATGTCAGTTCCAGTGTTAAACAGGTCAACACGATCACCAGCCAGATTGCCGATCTTAACCAGCAGATTGGTAAGCTGACTAATGGCAACGGTGCTGCGCCTAACGATCTGCTTGATAAGCGTGATCAGCTGGTCAATGACCTGAATAAAGTCGTTGGCGTGACGGTATCGCAGCAGGATGGCAATTACACCGTATCTATGGCCAACGGCCTGACGCTGGTGAACGGCAACAAATCTCACGATCTGGTGGCGATGAACTCCAGTAGCGATCCGACGCGCACCACGATTGGCTATGTCGATAAGCAGGCGGGCAATGTTGAGATCCCGGAAAAGCTGATCACCACGGGTTCGCTGGGCGGTCTGCTGGCGTTCCGTACTCAGGATCTGGATCTGGCACAGAATCAGCTGGGTCAGTTAGCGGCGGCGTTTACTACCAGCTTTAACGATGTCCACAAGCAGGGCTTTGACAGCAACGGCGACCAGGGCGTCGATTTCTTTAATATCGGCAGTCCAACTATGGTGAGCAACAGTAAAAACAGTACCGCTGCCTCGGTTACCGCAGAGTGGACCGATACCAGCGCGCTGAAAGCCACTAACTATAACGTCAGCTTTGACGGCACAAACTGGAGCGCCACGCGTGCCTCTGACGGTACCGCAGCCGCCATCACGCAGAGTACTGATGCCAGTGGCAACACCACGCTGAGTTTTGATGGCCTGAAACTGACTGTGGGTGCCTCACCTGCACCTGCCGCCAAAGACAGCTTCCTGGTGAAGCCGGTGCAGAATGTGATTAACGACATGTCCGTGGCAATCACCAGTGAATCTCAGGTGGCTGCTGCAAGCGCGGTTGGCGGTGAAAGTGATAACCGCAATGCGCAGAAACTGCTGAATCTGCAGGATGTAAAGCTGGTCGGCGGTAATGCCACGCTGTCGCAGGCCTATGCGGCTATCGTCAGCACCGTGGGTAACAAAACCAGCTCGCTGGAAACGACCAGTACGACTCAGAAAAGTGTGGTCAGTCAGCTGACCGAACGCCAGCAGTCGGTCTCTGGCGTCAACCTTGATGAAGAGTACGCCAATCTGACCAAGTATCAGCAATATTACATGGCCAATGCGCAGGTGCTCCAGACTGCCAGCACCGTGTTTAACGCATTGATCAATATTCGCTAAGGGCAGGAGATAACATGCGAATCAGTACAAATATGATTTTTGAGCAGCAGGTGCGCGGCATCACTGACTCACAGGCCTCCTGGCTGAAAGTGGGCGAGCAGCTTTCCAGCGGTCGCCGTGTAACGAATCCCTCGGATGACCCGATTGCCGCGTCACGTGCTGTGGTGCTGACTCAGACTCAGCAGCAGGGTGAACAGTATGCGCTCGCGCGCACCTTCGCTGAACAGGGGCTGTCACTGGAAGACAATACGCTGAAAGGCGTAACCAATGGCATCATTGCGGCGCAGGGGCTAATCGTCAATGGTTCAACCGGTACGCTGAGCGACGACGATCGTGGTTCGATTGCTACTCAGCTGGAGGGTGTTCGCGCCCAGTTGCTGAACCTGGCCAACAGCAAAGATGCCAATGGCCGCTACATTTTTTCCGGCTATAAAACCGACAGCGCGCCTTTTGTTGATAAGGCGGGCACGGGTGTCAGTTATGCAGGCGGCACCGATGCAATCACCCAGAAGGTTGATACCAGTCGTACTATGACCGTGGCGCATACAGGTGACAGCATCTTCATGTCAATCACCGGCAATGCCACCAAAGAGCCGGATGGCAGCGCCAGCGAAACCAATCTGTTTAAAATGCTGGATAGCGCCATTGCAGCACTGAAAGTCCCGCAGGATGATGCTGATGCCGCGACTAAGCAGACATTCCAGGATGCAATGGATAAAACCAACCGCGGACTGGGCAACGCGCTGAATAATGTCTCAACCGTGGTTTCTGAGATTGGTACTCAGCTTGGTGAAATTGATACGCTGAATGCGCAGGGCGATGACCGTAAAGTGATTTACAGCTCGCAGATGAGTGACCTGGTTAACGTGGATTTAACGGAAGCGGCTTCCAGCTATACCATGCAGCAGACAGCACTTCAGGCCTCTTATAAGACCTTTACTGATATGTCCAAGATGTCTCTGTTCCAGATGAATTCGTAGTCTGACCTGAAATTTTGAGCGTACTTTAACCGGATGCGCTTACTTTTTCCCACTCTCCTGCTAAAGGAGAGTGGGATTTTTTTGCCTGTGATTCAGCTGGTGGCAGGGCGATTTGTCATAAAGTCTGCCTGTATAGCTTTCCTGCTTCCTCATTTCACACTACCCCGCAGCCATGCATGCCTGATGCTTCCCCGCACTTTGTTACGGCCAAAATGACTGACGCCGTCTTTACTGATAACTGACGACGTAAGCGAGGTGGTAGTAATTCTTTTTCTGCCTGTGGACTGAATTGATGCCATAAAAAAACCCCGGCTTTCAGGCCGGGGTTCAGTTCACAACAGCTTATGCGTTACGGCTTTGTCGCCGGGGCAGTGGCCTGATGGGTGGCGCTATGACCACCCGCAGAGCCGCGGCCGTCGAACTCATACGGCGCACGGACCCAGTCACTGTGCGGAGCCGGTTCTGACTGCCAGACCGGCGCAGGCGCTTTGGTCATCGGCGCAGAGGCATAGTGCTTCCAGCGCGTACCGTCATTCGGCACCGCTTTAGCAGCCGGCGCTGATGTAGCAGGTTCAGTCGCCTCAACGGGTGCTTCAGGCGCGACATCACGCGCGGCAACCGGCGCATGAGGTTCACTGACTGGCGCGATTTCAGCGTTAGCAGCAACCGGCGCGTTCAGCACTTCTTCCACCTCTGCTGCAATCGCTTCGCTGACATCAGTAGCTGACTGCTCAGCAACGTCGGCAGGCTGTGCAACGTCGGCAGGCTGTGAAACCTCAGCAGCTGGCGTTACCACCGCTGTATCGGTGACCGGTTCAGCAGGCTGTGACACGGGCGTTTCAGCGACGGGCTCAGCAGGCGCGGCTTCAGCCGCTACAGCTTCCGCTTTAGCTTCATCAGCAGCCGGAACAACAGAAGGCTGCTCGTCAACCGGGGCGTCGATAGCACGGGTATCGTCAGTGTTGACGATCGCCACCGGCGTTTCTGCCTGCGGCTCGGCCTGTTGCACTGGTGCGTCCTGAGCAACCGATTCAACGGCGGCAGCAACCGGCAGCGCTGGGGTCGCGTCTGCGGTCTCTTCACTGTTATAAGCTGGCGTCTCATGCGTTACATTCTGAACCTGCTCTTCGCTGGCCTGGCTCACCGGATAGCGAATCCAGACTTTGCCGGATGCCATTTCAGGTGAAGCAGCGGCAGCGGCCAGAGGCATAGCTGACTGCGTCGGATAACGCTCATCACGGTAACGACGACGACGCTGTCCGCTGACGCGCAGATGACGTGGCGAACGACGTGAACGACGCGGCATATTGGCGTTATCACGGCTGTCGTTGTCATCCTGCTCGTCACTCTGCGAAGCCTGGAAATCAGGCTGTGTCTGAGCAACGTCAGCTGGCTGTGACTGACGCACTTCAGCAGGCTGGGCGATGTCGCTGGCTTCGGCTGGCATAGGCGGACGGTTATCATCCACACGCACCTTCTGTTTCAGCTGACGCGGCTTACGACGCGGCATAACCTGAACGCGTTCATCATCCTGCGCCTCAGTGACGTCCAGGGCTTCAGCAACGACGGCTGGCTGCTCAGCCGCTTTGGCCGCTTCTTCACCGGCACGTTTCTCTTCCTGACGATGACGCTGACGCTCAGCACGCTGCTCACGGCGCTGTTGCTGCTGCTCATCACGCTGCTGACGCGCTTCTTCGCTCAGTGCCGGACGCTCTTCGCGCACTTCACCCGTCTGAGACTGACGCTTGTTGCGACGGTTGTCGTTGCCATCGCGCGGCTCGCGGCTTTCACGTGGCTCACGACTTTCGCGCGGTTCACGGCTTTCACGCGGCTCGCGACTTTCGCGTGGTTCACGGCCTTCACGGGACTGTGCATTGTCACCGTTACGCGGCGTACGTTCACGGCGATTGTTGTTACGACGGTTGTTATTGTTGCTGCGGCGCTCGCCACGGCCACTGTTGCTTTCCTGCTCTTCGGTCGCTTTCTGCGGTTCAGCAACCTCAGTGGCCACTGGTGCAGCAGCAGGCGCTTCTTCGCCAGCGAACATTTTTTTCAGGCCACCAAACAGACGTCCGAAGAAACCGGTGCTGACGGTCGCTGGTGCAGCAACAGCCGGGGCTGATTTTGCTGCTGGCTGAGCTTCAGTGCGTTTCACTTCAGGCTCAACTTCTACCGGCGCAGGAGGCGCATCAGGCATCACAAAGGCGGCCAGAGCAGGCTGCTCAGGACGACGGCGCTCAGCATGTTCCTCTTCTGACGGCATCGCCATTTCGGCTTCATGCAGCTTCGGCAGATGGTAGCTCAGGGTCTGTGTCTCTTCGCCTTTGCGCACGCGCAGCACGGAGTAGTGCGGGGTCTGCATCTTGTCATCAGGAACGATGATTGCCCGCACGCCACCCTGGCGTTTTTCGATCGCGTTAACCGCTTCACGTTTTTCATTCAGCAGGTAAGAAGCAACCTGAACCGGAACAATGGCGTGAACTTCTTTGGTATTGTCTTTCAGCGCTTCTTCTTCAATCAGACGCAGAATGGACAGCGCCAGTGACTCGTTATCACGGATGGTGCCGGTGCCACTACAGCGTGGGCAGACGTGATGACTGGATTCACCTAATGACGGGCTCAGACGCTGACGGGACATCTCCAGCAGGCCGAAACGTGAAATGTGGCTGATCTGAATGCGGGCGCGGTCCTGACGGACAGCTTCACGCAGACGGTTCTCAACGGCGCGCTGATGGCGTACCGGCGTCATATCGATGTAATCGATAACGATCAGGCCGCCCAGGTCACGCAGGCGCAGCTGACGGGCAATCTCATCGGCCGCTTCAAGGTTGGTGTTGAAGGCCGTCTCTTCGATGTCACCGCCACGCGTGGCGCGAGCTGAGTTGATATCGATAGCGGTCAGCGCTTCGGTACTGTCGATCACAATCGAACCACCGGAAGGCAGGCGGACTTCACGCTGGAAGGCGGATTCGATTTGCGATTCGATCTGATAGTGGCTGAACAGCGGGATTTCACCGGTGTAGAGCTTAATTTTGCTGCTGAAGTCCGGACGACCCAGCGCCGCGATATGCTGACGCGCGAGTTCCAGCACTTTCGGGTTATCGATAAGGATTTCACCGATGTCCTGACGCAGATAGTCGCGGAAGGCGCGCACAATCACGTTACTTTCCTGATGGATCAGGAACGGAGCAGGGCGGTTTTCAGCGGCTTTCTTAATCGCTTCCCAGTGCTTGAGACGGAAGCTTAAGTCCCACTGCAGCGACTCGGCAGATTTGCCAACGCCGGCAGTGCGCACAATCAGGCCCATGCCTTCCGGCAGATCCAGCGCTGACAGGGCTTCTTTCAGTTCGGTACGATCGTCACCTTCGATGCGGCGAGAGATACCGCCTGCACGTGGGTTATTCGGCATCAGTACCAGGTAGCTGCCCGCCAGAGAGATAAAGGTTGTCAGCGCAGCGCCTTTGTTGCCGCGTTCTTCTTTATCGATCTGAACAATGACTTCCTGGCCTTCACGCAGCACGTCTTTAATATTCGGACGACCATGTGCGTTGTAGCTGGAGGGGAAATATTCGCGGGAAATTTCTTTTAACGGGAGGAAACCGTGACGCTCTGCGCCATAATCGACAAACGCAGCTTCAAGGCTGGGTTCAATTCGAGTGATTTTACCTTTGTAGATGTTGGCTTTTTTCTGTTCGTGTCCAGGACTTTCGATATCCAGATCGTACAGACGCTGACCGTCAACCAGGGCAACGCGCAACTCCTCCTGCTGAGTTGCGTTTATTAACATTCTTTTCATCGTGACTTACTCGTTATTCTTTCATGAGTGATTACAGCTGCGGGCATAGTTACCCTGGACGAGTATCAACCGATGGCCCCGTGACTTAGTGCAATGTCGTCAACCTCACGGCTGTCGACCGCGCGAGGGGCGCAAATAACGTCGGTGGCCTGTTTTTCATAAGGGAAAACAGCACCAGATAGTGGAAATGCCTGAGAGAATAATGAAAACCCGTGCATCCCATACTGTTGTCCAGGCCGCAACCCGCAGCCCGCTAAGTGCCTGATTTCGCATTACGTCTTACGCCATTGCTGCGTGTCTGCTCAATCCGGCAAAATGACAATTTCGCTCGGTTTCTGCTCTGAAATGCTTCAGTTAAGAAACTCAGGCATTATTCCATTGCTAACCTTCATATAGCAAGGCGACTTTAGCCAGCTTGTGAAGTTTCTTTACATTTAACTTGCTAATGTGTCGGACAAAGCAGCGGTTTGCTGAAAAAGCCAGCAGAGAAGCGGCCTGCCATCACATCAACCCCAGAGTTAAGCACAGAAAAAGGGGTGGCGCTATCAGGGGACACTATTTAGAATCGCCGCCATGAAAACAGAGAATCCCGGCGTACATTTTGTCGCCATCACGGCTGAAAATGCCGGACAACGTATTGATAACTTTTTGCGCACCCAGCTCAAGGGTGTGCCAAAGAGCATGATTTATCGCATCGTACGCAAGGGCGAGGTGCGGGTGAATAAAAAGCGCGTCAAGCCAGAGTACAAACTGGAGGAGGGGGATGAGGTTCGCATTCCGCCGGTCCGGGTCGCGGAACGCGATGAAGACGCCGTATCACCTAAGCTGGCGAAGGTCGCTTCGCTGGCGGACGCTATCCTCTTTGAGGATGAGTCGCTGCTGGTGATGAACAAGCCCTCTGGCACGGCCGTGCATGGCGGCAGCGGACTCAGTTTCGGGGTGATTGAAGGGCTGCGTGCGCTGCGCCCGGAAGCGCGCTTCCTGGAACTGGTGCATCGCCTGGATCGTGACACCTCGGGCATTCTGCTGGTCGCAAAAAAACGCTCGGCGCTGCGTTCCCTGCACGAGCAACTGCGTGAAAAGGGGATGCAGAAAGATTATCTGGCCCTGGTACGCGGCAACTGGCCCTCGCATCTGAAGGTCGTTCAGGCTCCTCTGCTGAAAAATATTCTCCAGAGCGGTGAGCGTGTCGTACGCGTCAGCAGCGAAGGTAAAGCCTCTGAAACCCGCTTTAAAGTGGAAGAGCGGTTTGAGTTTGCCACACTGGTGAAAGCCAGTCCGGTCACCGGACGCACCCACCAGATTCGTGTACATACGCTGCATGCTGGTCATCCCATCGCCTTCGACGATCGCTATGGCGAACGTGACTTTGACAGCCAGCTGGCATCAACCGGTCTGAAACGCCTGTTCCTGCACGCGGCGGCACTGACCTTTACCCATCCCGGCACTGGCGAAGTCATGCGTGTCGAAGCGCCACTGGATGAGGGCCTGAAGCAGTGCCTGAATAAACTGCGTCAGCTTAAGGCGTAATCGCTCTCCGGCATCACTCCGTTAAAGGATTGATGCCGGCCTGCTGCAACATCCCGTTGAGTGCAATCAGCGGCAGCCCGACCAGCGTATTAGGATCGCGCCCCTCCATCCGGTCAAACAGACAAATTCCCAGACCTTCACTTTTAAAACTGCCTGCACACTGCAGCGGCTGCTCCTTTTCCACATACCCGGCGATTTCAGCGTCGGTCAAGGTGCGGAAATGCACCACGAAGGGTTCGCAACACTGCAGCAGCCTGCCACTGGCCGGATGAAACAGCGCCAGTCCGGTATAAAAGGTTATCGCCTTACCGCTGGCGGCACGCAGTTGCGCCCGCGCATTCTCAGCCGTGTGAGGTTTACCGGCGATCGCGCCATCCAGCACGCAGACCTGATCTGAGCCGATTATCCAGTGGCGGGGATAGGTTCCAGCCAGCGCCTGCGCTTTCGCCACGGCAAGACGAATCACCAGCGCTTCGGCATTTTCACCGGGCTGCGGTGACTCATCCACCTCAGGCGCAGCGGTAATAAAAGGCAGGCCCAGCTTGCGCAGTAATGCCTGCCGGAAGGGCGAGGTTGAAGCTAAAAGAATCGATGGCGTCATTTTTTTTCAATAGTGATAGCGAATTGGTGACAGTCATTTTAAACTGTGCGCCGCACTGGATGCGAATAGTGGTTGAAAGATGCTGTTTAACGGCCTTTTTCTTTGACTCTATGACATTACAAAGTTAATATGCGCGCCCTATGCAAAAGGTAAAATTACCCCTAACGCTGGACCCTGTCCGCACCGCTCAGAAGCGCCTTGATTATCAGGGTGTCTACACATCTGTTCAGGTGGAGCGTGTGGCCGAGTCGGTCGTTAGTGTGGACAGTGATGTGGATTGTGCCATGTCGTTTGCGGTTGATAACCAACGTCTGGCGGTACTGACGGGTACTGCTGAAGTACAGGTGACGTTACGTTGTCAGCGCTGCAACCAGACCTTTCCCCATCACGTAAAAGTGAGTTATTGCTTCAGCCCTGTCTCTTCTGAAGAGCAGGCCGAGGCATTACCGGAAGCGTACGAGCCGGTCGATGTCAACGAGTTTGGTGAGATCGATCTGCTGGCGGTTGTCGAGGATGAACTGATTCTCGCGCTGCCGGTCGTTCCGGTGCACGATTCTGAACACTGTGAAGTGTCCGAGGCGGACATGGTCTTTGGCAAACTGCCTGCAGAGGCGGAGAAACCAAATCCATTTGCCGTATTAGCCAGTTTAAAGCGTAAGTAATAGGAGTAAGGTCCATGGCCGTACAACAGAATAAACCCACCCGTTCTAAGCGTGGTATGCGTCGTTCACACGATGCGCTGACCACTGCTGCTCTGTCAGTAGATAAAGTTTCTGGCGAAACTCATCTGCGTCACCACATCACTGCGGACGGTTACTACCGCGGTCGCAAGGTTATCGTTAAGTAAGTTTCTTGCTTAGCAAGGCGATACCTTGACACGTTTGACCCTGGCGATTGATGCCATGGGCGGGGACTTCGGTCCCTGCGTGACAGTGCCTGCAGCATTGCAGGCACTGGCCTCTCATTCGGAACTATTCCTTCTTCTGGTCGGACATCCCGACACTCTCACGCCATTGCTTGCCAAAGCGGATTCCTCCCTGACGGGGCGTTTGCAGGTGATCCCTGCCGAATCGGTTATTGCAAGTGATGCGCGGCCCGCTCAGGCCATCCGTAACAGTCGCGGCAGTTCAATGCGCGTGGCACTGGAGATGGTGAAAGAGGGACGTGCAGAGGCCTGCATCAGCGCCGGCAATACCGGTGCGCTGATGGGGCTGTCGACACTCTTATTAAAACCGCTGGATGGAATTAAGCGTCCGGCGCTGATGTCCGTTTTACCGCATCAGCAACAGGGTAAAACCGTAGTGCTGGATCTGGGTGCGAATGTGGGCTCAGACAGTGCGATGCTGGTGCAGTTTGCTGTGATGGGGTCGGTGATGGCTGAGCATGTGCTTGGTATTCCACGGCCCCGTGTCGCGTTGCTCAACATTGGTCATGAAGAGACCAAAGGGCTGGAAACCATCCGCGATGCCGCAGTAGTGCTGCGAGAATCACCGCAAATCAACTATATTGGTTACCTCGAAGGTAACGAGCTGCTCACCGGCAAAACGGATGTGATGGTCTGTGACGGTTTTGTCGGAAACGTCACGCTGAAGACGATGGAAGGCGTGGTAAGAATGTTTCTTTCTCTGCTGAAGTCATCAGGGGAAGGTAAAAAACGGTCATGGTGGCTTCAGTTGCTGGGACGCTTAATCCAGAAACGTCTGGCGAAGCGCTTCGGGCAACTCAACCCTGACCAGTACAATGGCGCTTGTCTGTTAGGATTGCGCGGAACAGTGATCAAGAGTCACGGCGCAGCAAATCAACACGCCTTCGCCGTGGCGATAGAACAGGCAGAGCAGGCGGTGAGGCAGCAAATTCCCGAGCGAATTGCTGCGCGCCTTGATGCTGTATTAGCCAGGAGTGACAAAGCCTAGATGTATACCAAAATTATCGGTACGGGCAGTTATCTGCCCAGCCAGGTTCGCACCAATGCCGATCTGGAAAAAATGGTGGAGACGTCGGACGAGTGGATTGTTACCCGTACCGGCATCCGTGAGCGTCGCATTGCTGCGCCTGACGAAACCGTCGCCACCATGGGATTCAGCGCGGCGCAACGCGCGCTTGAAATGGCAGGCATTGAGGCGAACGATGTTGGGCTGATTATTGTCGCCACAACCTCGTCCAGCCATGCTTTCCCCAGCTCCGCCTGCATGATCCAGCAAATGCTGGAAATCAAAGATTGCGCGGCATTTGACCTTGCTGCCGCCTGTGCGGGTTTCACCTATGCACTGAGCGTAGCCGATCAATACATCAAAAATGGCGCGGTTAAGCATGCTCTGGTTATCGGCGCTGATGTCCTGGCGCGCGCGCTGGATCCGGAAGATCGCGGCACCATCATCCTGTTTGGTGATGGCGCGGGTGCGGTCGTGCTGGGCCAGAGTGAAGAGCAGGGGATTATCTCTACCCATCTTCATGCTGATGGTCGCTATGCGCAGCTTCTGACGCTGCCTTATCAGGATCGCGCCCATCAGGATCAGCCTGCCTATGTCACCATGGCAGGTAACGAAGTCTTCAAGGTCGCCGTCACCGAACTGGCCCACATCGTTGATGAAACGCTGCAGGCCAATAATCTCGATCGTGAAATGCTGGACTGGCTGGTGCCGCATCAGGCGAACCTGCGCATTATCAGCGCTACCGCGAAAAAACTTGGTATGACCATGGACAAAGTGGTCGTCACACTGGATCGCCATGGCAATACCTCTGCTGCATCGGTGCCAAGTGCACTGGATGAAGCGGTTCGTGATGGCCGCATCAAACCCGGACACCTTATTCTGCTGGAAGCCTTTGGTGGTGGATTCACCTGGGGTTCTGCGCTGGTTCGCTTTTGATTGACAGGAACAGAAGATGACGCAATTTGCATTTGTTTTTCCAGGTCAGGGTTCACAGACCGTGGGCATGCTGACTGAATTAGCAGCAACCTATCCGCTGGTAGAAGAGACCTTCCGTGAAGCCTCTGACGCGCTGGGTTATGACCTGTGGCAGTTAGTGAGTCAGGGTCCGGCTGAAGAGCTGAACAAAACCTGGCAGACTCAGCCTGCACTGTTAGCTGCCTCTGTGGCCATCTACCGCGTCTGGCAGCAGCAGGGCGGTGAACAGCCTGTCCTGATGGCAGGGCACAGCCTGGGCGAATATTCGGCGCTGGTTTGTGCGGGTGTGCTTAACTTTGCGGACGCAGTGAAGCTGGTAGAACTGCGTGGCAAACTGATGCAGGAAGCGGTGCCAGAAGGCACCGGCGCAATGCAGGCGATTATTGGCCTGGATGACGCGGCTATTCGCAAAGCCTGTGAAGAGAGCGCGCAGGGCCAGGTTGTTTCACCAGTTAACTTCAACTCGCCAGGCCAGGTGGTTATTGCGGGTAACAAAGAAGCCGTTGAGCGTGCAGGCGCTGCCTGTAAAGCTGCGGGCGCTAAGCGTGCCCTGCCACTGCCGGTCAGCGTGCCTTCTCACTGTGCACTGATGAAGCCTGCTGCCGATAAACTGGCGGTTGCGCTGGAGAGCATTACGTTTACTGCACCAGCGGTGCCGGTGATCAATAACGTCGATGTGAAAGCGGAAACTGACGCTGCGGCTATCCGTCATGCGCTGGTTCGTCAGCTCTACAGCCCGGTTCGCTGGACCGAGAGCGTGGAAGCGATGGCGGCACAGGGCGTGACACAGCTGCTGGAGATGGGTCCAGGTAAAGTCCTGACCGGTCTGACCAAACGTATTGTCGATACCCTGACAGCGGCTGCCGTGAACGATACGGCATCCCTGGCAGCTGCACTCGGTAAGGAATAAGAGGAAAATCATGAGCTTTGAAGGTAAAGTTGCGCTGGTTACCGGCGCGAGTCGCGGCATTGGTCGTGCGATTGCAGAAACCCTGGCGGCACGTGGTGCTAAAGTGGTAGGAACTGCAACCAGCCAGAGTGGCGCCGACGCCATCAGTGCTTACCTTGGCGACAAGGGTAAAGGCCTGTTACTGAACGTGACTGACGCTGATTCAATTAACAGCGTTTTAGAGAATATTCGCGCTGAATTTGGCGAAGTGGATATTTTAGTCAATAATGCAGGCATTACGCGTGATAATCTTCTCATGCGCATGAAGGACGATGAGTGGCAGGATATCCTGGATACTAACCTCACATCGGTATTCCGCCTTTCTAAGGCGGTCCTGCGTGCCATGATGAAAAAGCGTGTGGGCCGTATCATCACCATTGGTTCCGTTGTTGGCACCATGGGTAACGCGGGCCAGGCAAACTACGCAGCAGCAAAAGCGGGTTTGATTGGCTTTAGCAAATCACTGGCGCGCGAAATCGCGTCACGTGGCATTACCGTCAACGTCGTGGCTCCAGGCTTTATTGAGACTGACATGACGCGGGCACTGAACGAAGATCAACGTTCCGGTATTTTGGCGGAAGTCCCTGCGGGTCGCTTAGGCGATGCTCAGGAAATCGCCAATGCTGTTGCATTTTTAGCCTCTGACGAAGCAGCCTACATCACAGGTGAAACGCTGCACGTCAATGGCGGAATGTACATGGTCTGATAAATCACGAAATCATTTGCTTTATTTGCGGTTAAAACCGCAAAATAACGCAAAATCGTGGTTCGACCAGCCGGGATTTTGTTGCATCTTTCTCACCATTTTATACACTACGAAAACCATCGCGTAAGCGAGTTTTGATAGGAAATTAAATAGTATGAGCGATATCGAACAACGCGTTAAGAAAATCATCAGTGAGCAGCTGGGTGTGAAAGAGGAAGAAGTCACCAACTCTGCATCTTTCGTAGAAGACCTGGGTGCCGATTCTCTTGATACCGTTGAGCTGGTGATGGCTCTGGAAGAAGAGTTTGATACTGAGATTCCAGACGAAGAAGCTGAGAAAATCACTACCGTTCAGGCAGCGATCGACTACATCAATAGCCATAAAGGCTAATGAATATCTTCAGGCGGTCGCTCGACCGCCTGATTTTTTTGTTTGTCCCACATAGTTCCCTATTTCCCCTCCCTGGAGGACGAACGTGTCTAAGCGTCGTGTAGTTGTGACTGGTCTTGGCATGTTGTCTCCTGTCGGCAATACCGTAGAGTCTACCTGGAGTGCTCTCCTTGCCGGTCAGAGCGGCATTACCCTGATCGACCATTTTGATACCAGTGCTTATGCAACCCGTTTTGCAGGTCTGGTAAGAGATTTTAATTGTGATGACTACATCTCGCGCAAAGATCAGCGCAAGATGGATGCCTTCATCCAGTACGGCATTGTGGCCGGTATGCAGGCCATGCAGGACAGTGGTCTGGTTATTACCGAAGAAAATGCAAGCCGTATGGGCGCAGCAATTGGCTCCGGCATCGGTGGCTTAGGTCTGATTGAAGAGAATCATACCTCGCTGGTCAACGGCGGCCCGCGTAAAATCAGCCCATTCTTTGTGCCTTCAACCATCGTTAACATGGTGGCGGGTCATCTCAGCATCATGTATGGCCTGAAAGGTCCAAGCATCTCTATCGCGACAGCCTGTACCTCTGGTGTGCATAACATCGGTCATGCCGCACGTATCATCGCCTATAACGATGCTGACGTGATGCTGGCGGGTGGCACAGAGAAAGCCAGCACGCCATTAGGCGTCGGTGGTTTTGGTGCAGCACGCGCCCTCTCAACCCGTAACGACAACCCGCAAGCGGCCAGCCGCCCGTGGGATAAAGATCGTGACGGTTTTGTGCTGGGTGATGGCGCTGGCATTGTGGTGCTCGAAGAGTACGAACATGCGAAGAAACGTGGTGCGAAAATCTACGCAGAAATCGTAGGTTTTGGTATGAGCAGCGATGCCTACCACATGACTTCACCACCAGAAGATGGTTCGGGTGCAGCGGCGGCCATGATCAATGCGCTGCGTGATGCTCAGCTTTCGCCAGAGCAGATCGGCTATGTCAACGCACACGGCACCTCCACGCCAGCCGGTGATAAAGCGGAAGCGCAGGCGGTGAAATCGGTCTTTGGGGCAGCAGCCAGCAGCGTCATGGTCAGCTCAACCAAATCAATGACCGGACACTTACTGGGTGCCGCAGGCGCTGTTGAATCGATTTACTCGATTCTGGCACTGCGCGACCAGGCCGTTCCACCGACCATTAACCTGGACAATCCGGATGAGGGCTGCGATCTCGACTTCGTGCCGCACACCGCGCGTCAGGTTCCTGGACTGGAGTACACGCTGTGTAACTCCTTCGGTTTCGGCGGAACCAACGGTTCGTTGATCTTCCGTAAAGTGTAATCGTTGCAGATTGCTAAAAAGGCCCGCAATGCGGGCCTTTTTTTATCCTGCAGAATGCGCTGAAATCACGTCTCACGCTCAGGAGAGAACGATGTGGATTAACGGAGTCAAACACTCGACGCTGGCTGCCAGCGACCGTGGCATGCAGTTCGGCGATGGCTGCTTTACTACCGCCGCCGTCCTTCAGGGTAAAATCCTGCTGCTGGAGAGCCATATGCAGCGCCTTAAAGCGGGCTGCGAGCGGTTATGGATCGGCGGCGTCGACTGGGATCGACTGGAGGCTGAGATGAGACAGGCCGCGCAGGAGCAGGCGCAGGCAGTGCTGAAAGTCATTATCAGTGCGGGCAGCGGCGGACGGGGTTATAGCCGCCTGGGCTGTGGTGAACCCACGCGCATCGTCTCATTAGCGCCCTGGCCGCAACACTACGCCGGGTTACAGCAGCGGGGTGCTTCACTCCGGCTGAGTCCGGTTCGTCTGGCGCGCAACCCACAGTTTGCGGGTATCAAGCACCTTAATCGCCTGGAGCAGGTGATGATTCGGGCTCATCTTGACCAGACAGACGCTGACGAGGCGCTGGTGCTTGACACTGAAGGTTGGGTGGTGGAATGCTGTGCGGCCAATTTATTCTGGCGGCAGGGCAGACAAATTTTTACGCCCGATGTATCCGCGTCAGGCGTGGACGGCATTATGCGGCGAAGTCTGATGGCGCAACTTGCAGCAGCAGGTCAGGCTTGTCAGGTGATAAAAAGCGAACCGGCGCAGCTGCTGGGCGCTGATGAAGTGGTGATATGTAACGCGCTGATGCCGGTTCTGCCGGTCCGACAGATAGAAGCCGTACAGTTTACTGAGCGCTCGCTGTTTAATCAGTTGCACGCAGGCTGTAAAAAGATAATGGATGCATCATGATTCGAAGCAAAAAAATTCTCGTCAGCCTGCTGGCGATTGTGGGTCTCGCGGCTGTGCTGAGTTACTGGCAGGTTAAGCAGTTTGCGGCCACCCCGTTGACCATTAAGCAGGAAACCATCTACACATTGCCAGCCGGTACAGGCCGGGTCGCACTCCAGGCGCAGCTGGAAGAGAAAAACATCATTCCGCACAGTATCTGGTTTGGTGCGCTGCTGCGTCTGGAGCCGGAACTGGCGACCTTCAAGGCGGGTACCTATCGTCTTGAGCCGACCATGACCGTGCGCTCGCTGTTACAGTTGCTGGCCAGCGGAAAAGAGGCGCAGTTCCCGGTGCGGTTCGTGGAAGGGCAGCGGCTGAAAGAGTGGCTCAGCGAGCTGCGTAAAGCGCCTTATATCCGCCACACTCTGAAAGATGATCAGTTCGCCACCCTTGCCAGCGCACTCAACGTGGAGCCTGAACAACTGGAGGGCAACTTCTTTCCGGACACGTATCTCTACACCGCCAACACGACTGATATGGCGCTGCTGCAGCGCGCGCATGATCGGATGAAGAAAACCATTGATGAGGTGTGGCAGGGACGGGCGGATAATCTGCCTTACAGAACGCCACAGGATCTGGTGACCATGGCCTCGATCATCGAGAAAGAGACCGGCGTCAGCGAAGAGCGCGCGCGCGTGGCCTCGGTGTTTATCAATCGCCTGCGCACAGGTATGCGCTTGCAGACCGATCCCACGGTGATCTATGGCATGGGTGACAGCTACAACGGTACGCTGACCCGCAAAGATCTTGAGACGGCCAGCGCGTACAATACCTATATTATTAATGGCCTGCCGCCTGGACCGATTGCGATGCCGGGCAAAGCCTCACTGCAGGCAGCGGCCCATCCCGAGAAAACTAACTATCTCTACTTTGTTGCAGACGGCAAGGGCGGACATACGTTTACCACCAACCTCGCCAGCCATAACAAGGCGGTGCAGGTCTACCGGCAGACGCTAAAGGAAAAAAATGAACAGTAAGTTTATCGTCATCGAAGGCCTGGAAGGCGCCGGAAAAACCACCGCGCGCGACGCCATTGTCGCTACGCTGCATGCCCGTGGTATCAGTGATCTGGTCTTTACCCGTGAGCCTGGCGGTACGCCGCTGGCAGAACAGCTTCGGGTTTTGGTTAAGCAGGGTATTGAAGGTGAGCAGGTGACGGATAAAGCCGAACTGCTGATGCTCTATGCCGCGCGGGTTCAGCTGGTGGAAACCGTCATCAAACCGGCGCTGGCTCGCGGTGCCTGGGTAATCGGCGATCGTCACGATCTCTCCTCACAGGCTTATCAGGGTGGCGGCCGTGGTCTTGACAGCGGACTGATGCAGACGCTGCGCGATGCGGTCTTAGGCGATTTCCGTCCCGATTTGACGCTCTATCTTGATGTTACACCTGAGATCGGTCTGCAGCGCGCCCGTGCGCGCGGTGAGCTGGATCGTATTGAGCAGGAGTCGCTGCGCTTCTTTGAACGCACCCGTACACGCTATCTGGCCCTTGCTGCAGAAGATCCCACTATCCTGACTATCGATGCCACTCAGTCGCTGACCGAGGTGACAGCGTCACTTCAGGTGGCGCTGGAGAGCTGGCTCGCGGAGCAGGCGTGATGAACTGGTATCCGTGGCTGAATCAGCCTTATCGCCAGGTGATTGGCCAGCATCAGGAAAATCGCGCGCATCATGCGCTGTTGATCCAGGCGATGGCTGGCATGGGCGATGACGCGCTGGTCTGGGGGATGAGCCGCTGGCTGATGTGCCAGCAGCCGGATGGGCTGAAAAGTTGCGGAGCGTGCCACGGTTGCCAGCTGATGCAGGCTAATACTCACCCTGACTGGTATCGGTTAGAGGCGGAGAAGGGCAAAAGTATCCTGGGCATCGATGCGGTGCGGCAGGTGACAGAAAAAATGTATCACTTTGGCCAGCAGGGCGGCGCGAAAGTGGTCTGGCTGCCGGATGCTGCACAGCTTTCGGAAGCGGCCGCTAACGCCTTACTGAAAACACTGGAAGAGCCGCCAGCCAACAGCTGGTTCTTCCTCAGCAGCCGCGATCCGTCACGTCTGCTGGCCACGCTGCGCAGTCGCTGCATGACGCTGCATCTGACGCCGCCCGATGAAGGACAAAGCCTGCTCTGGCTGAAGAAGCAGTCCTCGCACGATGAACAGATGCTGCTGGCGGCGCTACGCCTGAGCGCAGGTGCGCCGGGCGCGGCGCTGAGCCTGCTGGAAAATGGGCCGTGGCAGGCGCGACAAAAGCTTTGCGATGCGCTGCCTGCGGCATTGCAGCAGGACATCCTGCAACTGCTGCCTGCGCTGAGTGCTGACGATGCGGCAGCACGTATCGGCTGGCTGCTCTCTTTACTGCTGGATGCGATGAAATGGCAGCAAAATGCAGGTCAGTGGCTGAGTAATATAGACCGCCAGGATGTGGTGCAGTTGCTGGCCGGATACTTTTCAGCCAGCGCACTTAACAGCAGTACCCTGGCATGGATGCGCTGTCGCGAGCAGTTACTGCATGTGGCGTCAGTGAATCGCGAATTATTGCTGACCGATCAGCTTCTGAGCTGGGCGGACAAACAGAAGCCTGCACTGGTCGGCTAAACTTATCTGAGAGTAATTATGTTTATTGTGGATTCCCATTGCCATCTTGATGGCCTGGATTATGAAAAGAACCATCGTGACCTTGATGATGTGATCGCTAAAGCGGCGGCGCGTGATGTGAAATTTATGCTGGCCATCGCCACAACGCTGCCGGGTTTCCATACCCTGAAGAGTCTGGTCGGCGATCGAAAAAATATTGCACTCTCCTGCGGCGTGCATCCGCTGAATCAGGAAGAGGCCTATGACGTTGAGGAGTTTCGCCGGCTCTCTGCCGATCCTCAGGTGGTAGCACTCGGCGAAACCGGGCTGGATTATCACTATCAGCCTGAGACCAAAGATCAGCAGCAGCGCTCGTTCCGGGAACATATCCGCACCGGGATCGCGCTGAATAAGCCGATCATCGTTCACACCCGTGATGCGCGCGAAGATACGCTGGCGATTCTGCGTGAAGAGCAGGTAGAACGCTGTGGCGGCGTGCTGCACTGTTTCACTGAGGATCAGCCCACCGCCGCTAAGCTGCTCGATATGGGCTTTTATATCTCCTTTTCCGGTATCGTCACGTTCCGCAATGCAGAACAGCTACGCGAAGCAGCGCGTTATGTGCCGCTGGACCGGATGCTGGTCGAAACGGATTCACCTTATCTGGCGCCGGTGCCGTATCGTGGCAAAGAGAATCAGCCTGCTTATACGCGCGATGTTGCCGATTACCTGGCGGTACTGAAAGGTGTCGATGTGGAAACGCTGGCCGCCGCCACCACACAAAACTTCTCCACGCTGTTCCATATCCCGATGAGCCAGCTCAGTGCCTGACCGGCTTTTATTTCAGCCTCTGTAATTAATCTGTAACCTGCCTGTATGACCCTGTTTTTTCAGACAGGGTCAGCTTTTTATCGTCAATTAACGATGCGCGTCAGTGAGAAATTTCGTAAAGTGCGCCCCTGTGATTGTCGAAACGTGATAGCCATCAAAGTAACAAAAGGGGATTTATTTTACCCTTCGTAATAAATCAAAAGGCGGTCACCGCCAGCCCGGCAAAGAATCCTCCCTCTTTGCCACGCGCACTGCGCAAATATGCACTCATACTCAGGAGCTTCACGCTATGTTCAAAAATGCTTTTGCCAACCTTCAAAAGGTCGGTAAATCGCTGATGCTGCCGGTATCGGTTCTGCCGATTGCCGGTATTTTGTTAGGGGTCGGTTCAGCCAATTTCAGCTGGTTACCTGCAGTGGTTTCGCATGTAATGGCGGAAGCGGGTGGATCGGTGTTCGCCAACATGCCGCTGATTTTTGCTATCGGTGTGGCGCTGGGCTTTACCAATAACGATGGCGTTTCGGCGCTGGCAGCGGTTGTTGCCTATGGCATCATGGTGAAAACCATGGCGGTGGTTGCGCCGCTGGTGCTGCATATGCCTGCGGCAGAGATCGAGGCTAAACACCTCGCCGACACCGGGGTACTGGGCGGTATTATCGCGGGTTCCATCGCCGCCTATATGTTCAACCGCTTCTATCGCATTAAACTGCCGGAATATCTGGGCTTCTTTGCCGGTAAACGTTTTGTGCCGATTATTTCCGGTCTGGCCGCTATCATTCTCGGCGTGCTGCTCTCCTTTATCTGGCCACCGATTGGTTCCGCGATTCAGGAATTCTCGCAGTGGGCGGCCTATCAGAACCCGGTTGTCGCCTTTGGTATTTATGGCGTAATCGAACGCGCACTGGTGCCGTTTGGTCTGCATCACATCTGGAACGTTCCTTTCCAGATGCAGATTGGTGAATACACCAATGCGGCAGGTCAGGTGTTCCACGGTGATATCCCACGCTATATGGCGGGTGACCCGACCGCAGGTAAACTCTCTGGCGGCTTCCTGTTCAAAATGTACGGTCTGCCAGCGGCAGCGATTGCTATCTGGCATTCAGCGAAGCCTGAAAATCGCGCTAAAGTGGGCGGTATTATGATCTCCGCTGCGCTGACCGCATTCCTGACCGGTATCACCGAACCGATTGAATTCTCGTTCATGTTCGTCGCGCCGATCCTGTATGTGATCCATGCGCTGCTGGCAGGTCTGGCATTCCCAATCTGTATCCTGCTCGGTATGCGTGATGGCACCAGCTTCTCACACGGTCTTATCGACTTTATCGTGCTGAGCGGCAACAGCAGCAAAATCTGGCTGTTCCCGATTATCGGTATCATCTACGGCCTGATTTACTACACCGTGTTCCGCGTGCTGATCGCCAAACTGGATCTGAAAACGCCTGGCCGTGAAGAGAGCAGCAGCAGCGAGCAATCTACCGCGACCGGTACAGAGATGGCGGGCAAACTGGTGGCGGCGTTTGGTGGTAAAGAGAACATCACTAACCTGGATGCCTGTATCACCCGTTTACGCGTCAGCGTCGCTGATGTGGCTAAAGTGGATCAGACTGAACTGAAAAACCTCGGCGCCCGTGGCGTGGTGGTTGCCGGTTCCGGTGTGCAGGCAATTTTCGGGACTAAATCCGATAACCTGAAAACCGATATGGATGATTACATCCGCAGCATGTAATGATTAAGAGAAATGAAAAAGCCCCGCTAAGCGGGGCTTTTTTTGGGCGCGTGTTACAGGTAAACGCGCAAGTACTCAGTCAGGCAGAGCAGGGCCATCGCCTGACCGTAGGGCATTGAGGTGAGAGGAACAGTGCGGTAGTAGTCCAGGTCACTGCCCATCGCGGTTCCAAAGGAAACCTGTTTCAGCTCTCCATCGTCATCGATATTCGCAATCACGCCGCGCAGCGCTTTTTCTGCTACCTCCAGATACTCCGCGGGGAGATAGCGCTTGCGAACTCCTTTCAGAATACCATAGGCAAATCCTGCTGTGGCAGAGGCTTCCGGGTAGCTGTTCGGGTCATCAAGCAGAGTGTGCCATAAGCCGCTGCTGTGCTGACAGGCCTTAAGCGCTTTGACCTGGGACTCCAGAACCTGCTGCAGGAAGCGGCGGGTAGCGTGATGCTCAGGCCAGTTCATCATCTCCAGGAAGTCAGGAATCACAATCGTCACCCAGCTGTTGCCACGCGCCCAGCGTGCATCAGCAAAGTTATGGCGACCGTCGAAATTCCAGCCGTGGAACCATAAGCCGGTTTCACGATCCATCAGATACTGGGTGTGCAGCAGAAACTGATAGCTCGCTTCTTCCACCCACTCATCGCGTTTCAGCAACTGGCCGATTTTGGCCAGCGCCATGACGCTCATCATCAGCGTATCGTCCCAGAGCTGCTGGGTATTTTCATTGTTATAGACGATGTGCTGCAGGCCGCCCTGTTCGGTGCGCGGCATCTCATACATGACCCACTCAGCCCAGCGCTCAAGCACCGGCACCCAGGCCGGGTTACCGGTCTCTTCATAACGGTAAGCCAGCGTCAGAAAAGGACAAACGGTATTCACATTTTTGGTCGGCGTTCCTTCCGCCAGACGCTCAGTGAACCATTCATCAATGATCGCCAGCGTCTGTTGGTCGCCGGTTTGCTGATAGTAGTGCAACATGCCATACAGACCGATGCCATGTGTCCATTCCCAACCCGCCCAGCCTTTGGTATCAATCACCCGGCCATCGTCCAGCCGCAATAAAAATTCGCCTGTCTCATCGGTGATGTTAACCAGATTTTGTGTCAGCTTTTGAATCAGCTGTACCAGTTCGCTGCGTGGCAGCAGATGCTCAGGTTGGCACAATAATTTGCTGTGTTTAACGGGAAATACAGTCATGGTTTATTCCTGTCGTTTTAAGGTCGAGTTTATAGAAGGGTGTAAAGAGGGGTGCGCGGACAATTTTTCCGGCGCTGGCTTATTCCGGTTAAGGAAGCCAATGTTGTTGTTGCCCCACAGATTTTCGTAAGGCATGCCAGCCAGTGTTTCAACTATCCCGCGTGCTTCCGGGGTGATGCTTTCCGGCACGATGCGGTCCGCTTCACGCATTTTCAGCGTTTCCTGGCGCAGGACAGTATGGGTCTGCAGATTAAGTTTAAAGCGCAGTGACACGATAAAGCCGCAGGCCAGAACGGCCACTGTACCGATACTCAGGATCGCCAGGATAGTGTGGCTGACGCCGGGTACCTGGGTTGCCTGACCAGAGATAAAACCAGAGAGTTGCAGCACGATACCGACCAGCATGACGGCACCCGCCTGCGACGCTTTACGCGTCAGGGTCATAATGCCGGCAAAAATGCCTTCACGGCGCTGACCGGTGATAGCCTCATCGACATCCGCGATATAGGTGTAGGTGTTCCATGGCACATAGTTAATGCCGCCACGTCCCAGACCAGCCAGAGCAGAGATCACTAACAGCAGCGACATATTGTCGTTCATGCCGGCATACCACAATCCGGCATAGGAGAGCGACGCCAGGCCAAACAGGATGGCCACCAGACGGTAGGCAGGTGCAGGCCCCATGCGGATACAGAGCGGGATCATCGCCATCACAGCAATAAACTGCAGTACTGCCATGGTGCCCATCAGGCTGGAGGCAACCTGAGCACTCTGCATCAGCACAAACACCACATACCAGGTAAAGACGGCATTAAACACATCCTGGGCGATATAGCCGCCGAGGTACATGCCAAGGTGCTGGCGGAAGATGCGAATACGTAAAGTTGAGGCCAGCTCAACATAGAGCCGTTTAAGATTCTGCATCAGCGTTAGCTGCTGTTTTTCCTGCTCAGCACGCCGCGACTCGGCAGAGAAATCATCCGGGTGACGTTCCCAGGTAAAGCACCACACCAGCGTCAGCACCAGTGCGCAGATTACCGAGAACACCAGGCTGGCGTAGAAAAAGGAGTCGGGATTATCTTTGCCCAGCATACCCAGTAAAATGCCGGGTAAAAATGCGGCCAGAATGGCTGAGAGCTGCGCCAGACCAATACGCGCGCCGGAGAACCGGGTTTTCTGTTTGAAATCGTCAGTCATTTCCGGGACCAGCGTTTCATAAGGCACCAGGATCATGGTGTAGACGATATCAAACAGCAGGTAAGTGCAGAGATACCACCAGAAGCTCATGTCGCTGACCCACATCAGGCTATAACTGAATACACAGGGTATGCCTAACAGGATAAAGAATTTGCGGCGGCCAAAGCGTTTGCCCAGCCAGGTTGAGCCAAAGTTGTCGGTAATAAAGCCCATGAGCGGGCTGACCACGGCATCCAGCACGCGAGCGGTAGCAAAGATTAAGGTGGCCTGAATCGGGGTTAATCCACAGAAGGTGGTATAAAAATAGAGCAACCAGGCGGCTGTGAGCGCCGTGGTGCCTGCTCCGAGAAAATCTCCGGAACCATAGGCCAGATAGTGGCCAAGACCAATTTTACGTGAGCGCATGGCTAATGCTCCTTGATGTTATATGGCGGTATATCCCTGGTGACGCCGGACTTCTCACCCGGACTGGTTAGCAAAGTAGAGCTGACCGGGCGGCTAAACCTTCGCAATTTGGCTAACGCCTGGGCTGAAGTGGCAGCCATATAAAGAAAAGGGTGGCGAAATTCTAATTTATAAAACAGCGTTTCATTTTACTGGTATGGCAGGCAGCTTGCGAGCATCAGGAATGCTGTTCAGGTGACAGAGGAGAGGAGCTGCTGCAAAGGCAGGCGAACAATGCAAGAAAAGTGGTACTGAGGTTGAAAGAAAACAAATTTCTCCCGCATACTGATTGATTACGACTCAGGCTCAAGGAATTGCACCATGGCTGAAGAAACCATTTTTAGTAAAATTATCCGCCGCGAAATCCCCGCTGATGTGGTTTATCAGGATGAACTGGTTACGGCTTTCCGCGACATTTCGCCTAAAGCACCGACCCATATTTTAATCGTGCCAAATGTGCTGATCCCAACGGTCAACGAGGCGGAAGCGGCCCATGAGCATGCGCTGGGACGTATGTTTACCACCGCAGCGAAAATCGCCCGTCAGGAAGGGATCGATCAGAATGGTTATCGGCTGATTGTGAATTGCAATCAACATGGTGGTCAGGAGGTCTATCACATCCATATGCATCTGCTGGGCGGCGAACCGCTGGGCCCGATGCTCTCAGACTGACCTGATAACGGAAAAAAGCTATGCGATCCTGGCTGACTGGCCTGCCGATCCTGCTCTGCCTGACGGCCTGCAGCAGTGAAAAACCGATGATCAATACCTCACAGTCGCTGGTGATGGAGTCTTCTGTGCTGTCAGCAGGGATCATTACCGATGAACCGACGCTGGATGAGAACGATGGACTGAAACGTGCCACCAGCGTGCTCTATAATCAGCGCGAAACACCGGTCGTTGTGCACTATCGTTATTACTGGTATGACGACAAAGGTCTGGAAATCACCCCGCAGGAACCGGCGCAGACCGTTACCGTTCCGGCGCAGGGCAGTATTGTCGCCACCTCGCAGCTGGGTAACCTGACTGCCAGCAAGGTTCGTCTTTATCTCTATCTTTAAGGATTTT
This sequence comes from Pantoea vagans, assembly GCF_004792415.1. NCBI lineage: Bacteria > Pseudomonadati > Pseudomonadota > Gammaproteobacteria > Enterobacterales > Erwiniaceae > Pantoea > Pantoea vagans. The sequence continues at coordinate 2,495,190 of NZ_CP038853.1, read as the reverse complement.
CTACGTGATACGCAGTGTTAATCGTACCGGAGCGCTCCTGATGGCGCTCATTCTGACCGGTTGTGTAGTGAAACAGCAGCAGCCCGCCACGGTTGAACCGACCCAGCCAGCCGAGCCGGTGCAGCCTGTTCCGCAACCTGAGCCGGTGCCGCAACCGCAGCCTCAACCAGTGCCACAGCCACCGAAGCTGGTCACGATCAACTGGGATGCCAGCGTACAGCCGCTGGTGGCGCAGATGTTGCAGGCCGCCAGCGCCGAGCCGGGTAGCGTGTTGCTGGTCGACCGCATCAAAAACAGCACCAATGGCGCGCTGCAAAGCGAGAAAGCAACAGCAGCTATTCAGAATGCGCTTAACAACAACGGCAAATTCACGCTGGTTTCTGCCGATCAGCTGGCGCAGGCCAAGCAGACGCTGGGATTATCGCCGGATGACAGCCTGAACTCGCGCAGCAAAGCGATTGGTCTGGCACGCAACGTTAATGCCCAGTATGTGCTTTACAGTAATGCACGCGGCGATGTTAAAGCGCCAACTCTGCAGATGCAGCTGATGCTGGTTCAGACCGGCGAGATCATCTGGTCCGGCAACGGCATTGCACAGAATTAATCCCGTCTTTCAGCGGATAATTCAGCAGGCGGCCGGCGAGCCAGGAAAGGTATCAACTATCCCGCTGGCCGGTCTGACCGGACACAGCCAGAAGATTGTCAGCTCGCGCGGTACCTTCATTGCACGGGCGGCGCCACAGCCAGCTATTCCGTTTGTGGATCGGCAGCGCGAATTCCGGTTGTTACGAAAAATGCGAGCCAGCGGACTGGCACCGCAGCCCGTTGCTGGTCATCGTCAGGGCATTGTGCTGACCTGGTGCGCAGGCGACGCGCTGGATGAACAACGCTTCAGCCAGCAGCGTCCGCAAATTGTGGCACTGCTGCGGCAGCTGCATCAGCAGCCGTTAACCGGCTATCGCCTGCAGTTGTTGCCGCTGTTATGGCGCTACTGGCAGCTCGCGCCACAGCGGCATCACCGCTGGCTGCGGGCGCTCAGACATCTGACGCAGCAGGGTGAACCTCAGCCATTAAGGCTGGCACCGCTGCACATGGATCTGCATGCCGGAAATATCATACAGGGCCCGGAGGGCCTGCGTCTGATCGACTGGGAATATGCCGCTGATGGCGATGTGGCGCTGGAGCTGGCGGCCGTCTGTGCCAGCGATCCGCAGCATCAGACCGACTGGCTGGCAGAGTACGCCGCAGCGATGCAGCTGCCGCTTCCGGTGCTGGTGCAGCAGGTCAGACGCTGGCAGCCGTGGCTGCGTCTGCTGATGGCCAGCTGGTACCAGCTGCGTGCCGGTCAGGGTGACGACGACACATTACACCAGCTGGCCCGACAGAGCTGGGAACAGATTTAATCGCGTTATGCAGGTGCGTAACGCTACAGGATTCAGGTTATGAGATCACATTTACCCGGCCCGCTGATGCTCGACGTTGAGGGCTATGAACTGGATGGCGAAGAGCGCGAGATCCTTAAGCATCCGCTGGTAGGCGGATTAATTTTATTTGCCCGAAACTATCACGACCCGGCCCAGCTGGCAGAGCTGGTGCGGCAGATCCGCGCGGCCTCTCACGCCCGGCTGGTGATTGCGGTGGATCAGGAGGGCGGCCGCGTGCAGCGTTTCCGTGACGGCTTTACCCAACTACCCGCCATGCAATCTTTTGCGGCCCTTCACGATGCAGAAACCGCCGGTGAAATGGCGCAGCAGGCGGGCTGGCAGATGGCGGCCGAGATGATTGCCATGGATATCGATATCAGCTTCGCGCCGGTGCTCGACATTGGTCATATCAGTGCTGCGATTGGCGATCGTTCTTTCCATGCCGATCCGGCCATCGCGCTTGCTGTTGCCCGCCGCTTTATTGCGGGGATGCATGAGGCAGGCATGAAAACGACCGGCAAACACTTCCCGGGACATGGCGCGGTCAGCGCTGATTCGCATAAAGAGACGCCACGCGATCCGCGCGATGAAAAGACGCTGCGTGAGCACGACATGGCGATTTTCAGCAAGCTGATTACCGAGCAGGCACTGGATGCGATTATGCCTGCACATGTCATCTACACCGACGTTGATCCGCTGCCAGCCAGTGGTTCGCCCTACTGGCTCAAAACCGTGCTGCGTGAGCAGCTGGGCTTCGACGGTGTGATTTTCTCCGACGATCTCTCAATGGAGGGCGCCGCCGTGATGGGCAGCTATCCTGAGCGCGCGCAGCAATCCCTTTCTGCCGGTTGTGACATGATTCTGGTCTGCAATCAGCGTCAGGGTGCCATTAGCGTGCTGGATAACCTGATCCCGGTCGGGTCAGAGCGGGTTACGCAGCTGTATCATCAGGGCAGGTTCACCCGCGATGAGCTGCAGGCAACGCATCGCTGGAAAAACAATGCCCAGCAACTGAGTGCACTTCAGGAACGCTGGCTGGCTCACAAAGCGTCGTGGTAAGCAGTGACTGCCCGGCGCTATCACTAACCTGAGGATTATCATGATCATCTATCTGCACGGTTTTGATTCCAGTAGTCCGGGCAATCACGAAAAGGTGCTGCAACTGCAATTTATCGATCCTGATGTCAGGTTGCTCAGTTACAGCACCCTCCATCCTAAACATGACATGCAGTTTCTGCTGAAAGAGACCGATAAAATGCTGACGCTGTCCGACGACGATCGTCCGCTGATTTGCGGCGTCGGGCTGGGCGGCTTCTGGTCAGAGCGCATCGGTTTTCTGTGTGGTATCCGGCAGGCAATCTTCAATCCCAACCTTTTTCCGCAGGAGAACATGGAAGGGAAGATTGACCGGCCAGAAGAGTATCAGGACATCGCCACCAAATGCGTCAGCGATTTTCGCGAACGCAATCGTGACCGCTGTCTGACCTTTCTCTCCCGTCAGGATGAGGCGCTGGACAGCCAGCGCACCGCCGGGCAGCTGCATCCCTTCTATGAAATAGTCTGGGACGAGACAGAAGGGCATAAATTCAAAAACATATCCCCACATCTTCAGCGGATAAAAGCTTTCAAAACATTAGGTTAAGCAGGGCGGGCACCGCAAGGTGCCTGTTTTCATTACGTAATTATCTGAGTTTTATTTCCCCGCTTTGATGTATATCAATATTCTTATGTTCTCCTCTTCCCGCCATGCTATTCTGCGAGCAGATAGCGATTTTAACTTCGCCAACCCTATGTTTCTTAAGGTTTAATTTAACCTTTGGTTAACTTTTGGTTCACAATTTGAGGGGGTCTTTGTTGACTACGTCTGTTAAGAGAATTGTTATTGTCGGAGGGGGAGCGGGCGGCCTGGAAATGGCGACGCAGTTGGGTCATAAACTGGGTCGTAAAAAGAAGGCCGAGATTATCCTGGTAGATCGTAACCACAGCCATCTGTGGAAGCCGTTGCTGCACGAGGTTGCTACCGGTTCGATGGATGAAGGCATTGATGCGCTGAGCTATCTTGCTCATGCCCGCAATCACGGTTTCGAGTTCCAGCTGGGTTCGCTTACCGACATCGATCGCAGCCGCAAAGTGATCCGTCTGGCCGAAGTGCTGAACGCACAGGGCGAAGTGCTGGTGCCACAGCGTGAAGTGGCATACGACCAGCTGGTGATGGCGCTGGGCAGTACCTCAAATGATTTCGGCACGCCGGGCGTCAAAGATCACTGCATCTTCCTGGACAACCCGCATCAGGCACGCCGTTTCCACAACGAAATGCTCAACCTGTTCCTGAAATTCTCTGCCAGCGAAGGCAAGGTCGAGAAAGTTAACATCGCCATCGTGGGCGGCGGCGCAACGGGCGTTGAGCTGTCAGCGGAGCTGCACAATGCGGTCAAACAGCTGCACAGTTACGGTTTCAAAGGACTGGGACGCGAAGCGCTGAACGTAACGCTGGTCGAAGCGGGCGAACGTATTCTGCCTGCACTGCCACCGCGCATCTCAGCTGCGGCGCATCAGGAGCTGACCAAACTGGGCGTGCGCGTTCTGACGCAGACCATGGTTACCAGCGCTGAGCAGAATGGCCTGAATACCAAAGGCGGTGAGTTTATTGAAGCCGATCTGATGGTCTGGGCGGCGGGCATCAAAGCGCCGGACTTCCTGAAAGAGATTGGCGGACTGGAAACCAACCGCATCAATCAGCTGGTGGTGAAAGAGACGCTGCAGACTACGCTGGATGATGACATCTACGCTATTGGCGACTGCGCCTCCTGCGCATTGCCGGGCGGCGGCTTTGTGCCGCCTCGTGCCCAGTCAGCGCACCAGATGGCCTCACGCGCAATGGACAATATCCTGGCGCAGCGCCAGGGCAAACCGCTGAAAGCCTATGTCTATAAAGATCATGGCTCGCTGGTGTCGCTCTCCCGCTTCAGTACGGTCGGCAGCCTGATGGGTAACCTGATGCGCGGTTCGATGATGGTGGAAGGGCGCATTGCGCGCTTTGTTTACATCTCTCTTTATCGTATGCACCAGATCGCACTGCATGGCTATTTCAAAACCGGCCTGATGATGCTGGTCGGCAGCATCAACCGGGTTATCCGCCCGCGGCTTAAGCTGCACTAAGTAACCGCATTTCATCTGGTAAAGGCATAGCCTCCTCAATTCTGAGGAGGCTTTTTTATGTCTTCGACAACTTCCACAGACGTTAAGCGCGGATCTTAATTACCTGACAACAGGCTCGACTAACTCGCTCACCATCAGTCTCCCGAACGGCAGTCAGTCGTCGAAAAGCGAGACCTGCAGTGACAGTACCAGCGCCAGCGCGGATAAAAACCGGCCCGACACCGGCAGACTGGGCTTTAGCAACATAGACAACCATGCGGACTATAAAACCAGACATCAGAGCGTGGGGATGATCATGGGCAGTCAGTTTAACGACAAAACGTTTGTATAAGTGCAGGAGGAATTCTGCCGATAATTATTCTATATTCGGCGGCATTTTAAAAAGATTTGTTACTCTGTTTCTGAATAAACCAGGAAACATTCAGGCAGGATGATAATGCTTGTTAGTAGCTTGTATAAATAAATGTCATTTTCAGTATGTGAATAGAGTGAGATTTCTGAGAGTTGATTTTTTGTGGTGATTCGGTATTGATACCTCTGGCTGTTTTTGGTCTAATTATTTCCTGAGTTTTAATTAATAAATAAATGACATTTTCGATTTAAACGGAGAGATTCGTTGCTTAAGTTTAATAACTGATATGCCATTATGAAAAATGGAATCAGAAATCCACGTCTTACAGGCCAGCCTGTTTTAAAGATATCCGGGTATGAACTGCTGCTATCCGGCCTGTCTGACATTAAGGCACTGAGCATTAAAAAAATTCCTGTCCGATACAGGCGGATAGATAAAAGTTAAACCTGTCCGTCGGGTATGGGTGATTCAGGGAGCGAAGTCCTGCGCTAAGCGCAGGGGAATAATGTTAAATTATGAAAAGGAATTAATAAAATGACTTCTAAAATGACTATGATGGTATTGCTGTGTGGCGGTCTGCTCGCGGGAAATAATGCGCTGGCCGATCATCACACTGTCTCAGTTGGTTATGCTCAAAGTAAAATTGAAGACTTCAAAAACATTCGCGGCGTGAACGTTCAGTATCGCTATGAATGGGATTCTCCTCTCAGCGTTATCGGTTCATTCAGCTACATGAAAGGCGATGATAGTTATTCTGAACAGAATAACTATTCTGGCAACGTTGAACGATATAATGAAAAACTCGACGCAAAATATTATTCCCTGATGGCGGGTCCAGCGTACCGCATCAATGACTATGTCAGCTTTTATGGATTAATTGGCGTTGCACGCACCAGAGTGAAAGACAAGGCCACTTACCAGTCGCAGTATGAGAAGTATTCAGGATCTTATAGTGAAAGCAAAGCCTCATTTGCTTACGGTGCAGGTGTTGTGGTTAACCCGATTAGCAACCTTTCTCTGAGTGTTGGCTATGAAGGCACTCGCGTGAAATATAACGATGATTTTGCCATTAATGGCTTTAACATTGCTGTCGGCTACCGTTTCTAAGCTTTCCTGAATCTTATTACCCTGGCCGTCTGGCCGGGGTTAATGACTCTTACAACCTTGTTACCCACGATTACGCTTTCAGAACTTCAGTATTCGCCATTCCCTGTGAGCAAATAACAACAAACCCTGTCGCAAAACAGGGTTGTATTATTATCATATTGATTTTTAATTTTTTATTTTTGAGTTTTAAGGTGCGAGCCATAGTGTTTTTTGCTGTTCAGAACTCTCCTAAAAACTGGCCCTGATAGCAAAGTGACCAATTTCCTCCATTTATCTGATGTTGCATTTTCGGTCCATCTGTAAAACTTCATCTCAACAAACACGGCGCGTCGCGCACGCCGGTTATACCTCAGTTAACGAGGATGCTTTAACAGCAGGATTGCGCGGTAACACTTTTCAGGAGGAACTTCCTGTGAATAAATCAATGTTAGCGGGTATCGGTATTGGTGTGGCAGCAGCACTGGGTGTTGCCGCCGTAGCAGGCATGAACGTGTTTGATCGCGGTCCTCAATACGCTCAGGTACTGGCTGCAACGCCAATCAAAGAGAGCATCAGACAGCCACGTCAGGAGTGCCGTAATGTCACACTGACGCACCGTCGGGCCGTACAGGATGAAAACCGTCTTGCTGGCTCTGTATTAGGTGCAGTGGCAGGTGGAGTGCTGGGTCACCAGTTTGGTGGCGGTCGTGGTAAGGATGTCGCGACGGTAGCAGGTGCATTGGCGGGCGGGTATGCGGGTAATCAGGTCCAGGGCGGACTGCAGGATCGTGATACCTACACCACAACCGAACAGCGCTGTAAAACAGTGTATGACAAACAAGAGAAAAAACTGGGATACGACGTCACCTATAAAATAGGCGATCAGCAGGGCAAAATCCGTATGGAAAATGACCCTGGCACGCGTATTCCACTGGATCGCAATGGTCAGCTGATTCTTAACGGTGACCAGGCGTAATTGGGCAAAGCTTTGCCGCACTCGCGGCCACACAGCACGACGTAATGAAAAAGGCGCATCTCAAAGATGCGCCTTTTTTATCGCCACTTCCCCGCACTTTACCGATTAGCTCAGCAAAGCGCGGGCAGGGGCGTTACGCCTGATGCTCAGCCAGTTGTGAAACGAAGCCCTGCACCCAATCCATACGAATTTTTCTTTCCGACAGCTCACGGGTAAACCGCAGGCGTGTTGGCCCATCCAGTTTCCACTGCTGCGGCTCTTTCTGCAGCAGACTAATCAGCCATGCCGGATCGACCTTGTTCTGCGGCGCAAAATCGAAATAGCCACCTTTGTCGCTGGCTTCAATCTTACGCAGACCGACCGCACGGGCTTTCAGACGGATAATCGCCACATCCAGCAGGTTACGCGCAGGGTCAGGCAGCAGGCCGAAGCGGTCGATCATCTCAACCTTCAGCTCCTGCAACTCCTCTTCAACCTCCGCGCTGGCAATGCGCTTATAAAGTGAAAGACGGGTGCTGACATCCGGGATAAAGGTCTCGGGCAGCAGCGCTGGCATGCGAAGTTCCACTTCGGTCTGGTTGCTGGTGAGATCTTCCAGTGACGGCTCGCGACCCGCTTTCAGCGCATCAACAGCATTCTCCAGCAGCTCCATGTAGAGCGTGAAGCCCAGCGTCTCCATCTGTCCACTCTGCTCATCACCCAGCAGTTCGCCCGCCCCACGAATCTCCAGGTCATGGGTTGCCAGCGCAAAACCGGCTCCCAGATCTTCGAGTGAGGCGATCGCCTCCAGGCGTTTATGCGCGTCCGTGGTCATCGACTTCGGATGCGGCGTCAGCAGCCATGCGTAAGCCTGATGATGCGAACGACCGACGCGACCACGCAGCTGATGCAGCTGCGCCAGACCAAAGTGATCGGCCCGCTCAATAATGATGGTGTTCGCGGTCGGAATGTCGATCCCGGTTTCGATGATGGTGGTACAGACCAGCACGTTGAAACGCTGATGATGGAAATCGTTCATCACCCGCTCCAGCTCACGCTCGCGCATCTGTCCATGACCAATCGCTACCCGCGCTTCCGGCACCAGATCGCTGAGACGCTGCGCCGCTTTCTCAATATTTTCAACATCGTTGTAGAGGTAGTAAACCTGGCCGCCACGCAGAACTTCACGCAGAATCGCTTCACGGATCACCAGATCGTCATATTCACGGACAAAGGTTTTCACCGCTAAACGGCGGGCAGGCGGGGTAGCGATAATCGAGAGATCGCGCATGCCGCTCATCGCCATATTCAGGGTGCGCGGGATCGGCGTGGCGGTCAGGGTCAGGATATCTACATCAGCACGCATCGCCTTGATACGCTCTTTATGACGCACCCCGAACCGGTGCTCTTCATCGACAATCAACAGGCCGAGATCGTGCCATTTCAGATCGCTCATCAGTAGCTTATGGGTGCCGATTAAAATGTCGATTTTGCCCTCGCTGGCCTGTTCCAGTACCTGTGCCTGCTCTTTGGCAGTACGGAAGCGGGAAAGCATCTCAATGCGGACCGGCCAGTTGGCGAAGCGATCGCGGAAGTTATCGTAGTGCTGCTGTGCCAGCAGGGTGGTTGGCACCAGTACGGCCACCTGTTTGTGGTTTTCTACCGCCAGAAACGCGGCGCGCATCGCCACTTCGGTTTTACCGAAGCCCACGTCGCCGCACACCAGTCGATCCATCGCCAGCGGCTGACACATATCGCTCAGCACGGCATTGATCGCCTGTGCCTGATCGGGTGTGGTCTCAAACGGGAAACTTTCGCAGAACAGCTGATACTGCTCGCGGTCATGCTTAAAGGCAAAGCCGGTTTTAGCGGCGCGCTGGGCATAGATGTCCAGCAGCTCAGCCGCCACATCGCGTACTTTCTCCGCCGCTTTCTGCCGCGCGCGTGACCAGGCATCGCTGCCCAGCTTATGCAGTGGCGCATTATCGTCAGCCCCGCCCGCATAGCGGCTGATCAGGTGCAGCGATGAAACCGGCACATAGAGTTTGGCGTCGTTGGCGTAGGAGAGCATCAGGTATTCGGCCTCAATGCCGCCTGCTTCCAGCGTAGTCAGGCCGATATAGCGGCCCACGCCGTGCTCCAAATGCACCACCGGCTGGCCGGGATGCAGCTCCGCCAGGTTACGGATCAGAATGTCCGGGTTAATGGTGCGACGGGTATCCTGACGGCGACGGCTGACGCGTTCGCCCAGCAGATCGCTTTCGCAAATCAGCGCCCGGTTGCCCTGGGTATCGATAAAACCGCGCTCGCTGGCCCCGATCATCAGCGTGAAACGATCGTCGACGGTTTCATCAAAACGGTGCACCGGCTGAGGACGCAGTTTAATCCGTGCCAGCAGCTCCTGCAGGCTCTCGCGGCGGCCTTCACTCTCTACCGAGAAGACCACGGCGCCGCTGAAGGTCTCAATAAACTGCCGCAGATGATCGAGCGGCGCTTTCGCCTGCGCCTGAACGGTGAGGTCTGGCAGCAGGGTATAACCGAGATTGGTGTTGGCAGCTTTGGCAGGCAGCACCTCATTGGTCATCTGGATGCGCGGCCAGGCTTTCAGTTCACCCATTAACGCATCGGGACGCAGCCACAGGGTGACCGGCTCCAGCAGCGGACGCATCGGATCCACCCGGCGGTTCTCATAGCGCGCCTCAGCATCCTGCCAGAAGCGGGTGGCGCTGCCTTCGAGGTCGCCGCAGTTCACAATCAGGGTGTTGTCAGGCAGATAGCTGAACAGGCTGGGTAACGGCTGCTCAAAGAACAGCGGCTGCCAGTATTCGATGCCCGCGGGCAGCGTGCCCTTGCTGACCTGCTGATAGATATGCTCCGACTCGCGGCGCACATCAAAAATTTCGCGCCAGCGGCTGCGGAACAGCTCAATGGCGGCTTTGTCGCTGGGAAATTCATGCGCAGGCAGCAGGTTAATTTCTGCCACCGCTTCCAGCGTGCGCTGATTATCGACGTCGAACAGGCGCAGGCTGTCGATCTCATCATCGAAAAAGTCGATGCGATAGGGCTGATCGCTGCCCATCGGGAACAGGTCGAGCAGGGCGCCGCGCGTGGCGTATTCGCCGTGCTCCATGACCTGATCAACATGACGATAACCCGCCTGCTCAAGCTGATCGCGCAGCCGGTCGCGTGACAGCTTTTGTCCCTGCTTCATCACCAGCGCATGACCGTGCAGGAAACTGTGCGGACAGACGCGCTGCATCAGGGTGTTGACCGGCATGATCAGCATACCGCTCTGCATCACCGGCAGCTGATAGAGGGTCGAGAGGCGCGCGGAGATAATATCCTGATGCGGCGAGAAGCTGTCATACGGCAGCGTCTCCCAGTCGGCGAGGTGCACCACCGGCAGATCGGTAAATTGACGGATTTCATCCAGCAGACGCAGGGCGGTTTGGGTATCAGGAGTAATCATCAATACCGGGCCAGCATGACGTTCGGTAATGCTGGCACACTCTACCGCATGCGCAGCGCCGATGAGCTGGCCGAGCTGGCAGTGGTCGCCGGATTTAACGGGCAGGGTATAACGAGTCTGTTCGGGCATGGGATCTCGGGGTTGCTCCATTTTTCCAGGACGTAATCATTCCATATTATGTCAGGGGGATCACCTTTGCGGCACAATTTTCCTGCCGCGCCGCGCTGAACACGGGGATCGGTCAGCCATTACCGGGCGTCGGCGGTAATACAGCGGATAGAGAGAGGATAGACGAGTCTGGAGCGGGATCAGAAAAAACCGCCGTCGCTCTGCAGCGACGGGGTTAAACGGGCATTCTATTTTATGGATTGCTGTGTGTAATACATGCGTGGGCGGTCGATATTTGCCCAGGATAACTCCTGCTCAGGATGATAGCTGAGGTTGCCGTCGTCCCACTTTACGTAGTAGCCGGCTGGTGCGCTTCCCTGCTCAAAGACGTTGATGATTTCGCCTCTGATTTCCCCGGATTGATGTTTAACGATGCTGCCTTTGGGAAATTTCAACATGGTCGCTACCTCTATCGCTGTGCGATAAATATCCTCTTATCCTGTTACAGATTGTAGTCTACGCGCCAGGCCGCTGGATAATCAGCCAATAAGCGATGGCTTTATCGTCTATTCTGCGGCTTTGGTCGTGAATGTGACGTATCCTGACGCAACTTTGCTGCCGACTCAGAGGGTTAGAGGTTTCATAAAGCGAGCCGCTCCTTTATCATCCCACTACCTATTTTCAGGCAACGGCTTACTGGATTCCATGTATCAACCTGTCGCGCTATTTATCGGTCTGCGTTACATGCGCGGACGAGCATCGGATCGCTTCGGTCGCTTTGTCTCCTGGCTCTCAACGATTGGCATTACGCTCGGCGTGCTGGCGATGGTCACCGTGTTATCGGTGATGAATGGTTTTGAGCGTGAACTCGAAGGCAATATTCTTGGCCTGATGCCTCAGGCGCTGATCACCAGCGACAAAGGCAGTCTCAATCCCCAACAGCAACCCGCTGACTCGCTGAATCTGCAGGGTGTCAGCCGCATCGCGCCGCTGACCACCGCCAGTGTGGTGCTGCAAAGCCCGCACAGCGTCTCGGTTGGTGTGATGCTGGGCATTGAGCCGTATGAAAAGGATCCGCTGACGCCGTTCCTGGTCAACACCCAGCAGAGCGTGCTGCAGGCCGGGCAGTATAATGTGATCCTCGGTGAACAGCTGGCGTCACAGCTTGGCGTAAAACGCGGCGATCAACTGCGTCTGATGGTGCCGTCGGTCAGCCAGTTTACGCCGATGGGACGTGTGCCGAGCCAGCGTCTGTTTACGGTGGCAGGCACTTATGCCGCCAACAGCGAAGTCGATGGTTATCAGATTCTGGTCAATCTTCAGGATGCGTCGCGCGTGATGCGCTATCCGGCCGGGAACATTACCGGCTGGCGGCTGTGGCTGGATAAACCGTTGTCGGTTGACAGCCTCAGCCAGCAGACACTGCCCCAGGGTCTGGTCTGGAAAGACTGGCGTGAGCGCAAAGGCGATCTCTTCCAGGCGGTGCGCATGGAGAAGAACATGATGGGCCTGCTGCTGAGCCTGATTATCGCTGTGGCCGCCTTTAACATCATCACCTCATTAGGCCTGCTGATCATGGAGAAGCAGGGCGAAGTGGCGATCCTGCAAACCCAGGGCCTGACGCGCCGGCAAATCGTGGCGGTGTTTATGGTGCAGGGTGCCAGCGCCGGGATTATCGGCACGCTGCTCGGTACGCTGCTCGGTGTGCTGCTCGCCAGCCAGCTTAATAATTTAATGCCGGTGATTGGCCTGTTCCTCGATGGCGCCGCGTTGCCGGTTGATATCAATGTGTGGCAGGTGGTCACCATCGCCCTCAGCGCGATGATTGTGGCGCTGTTGTCTACGCTCTATCCTTCGTGGCGCGCTGCCGCCGTTCAACCTGCTGAGGCTTTACGTTATGAGTAACACTCCTTTGTTGCAGTGCCGCGACCTGTGCAAACGCTATCAGGAAGGCAGCGTGCAGACCGATGTGCTGCGCAATGTGGCTTTCAGCCTCCAGCCCGGTGAACTGACGGCAATTGTCGGCAGCTCCGGTTCCGGTAAAAGTACGCTGCTGCATCTGCTGGGCGGTCTGGATGCGCCGACGTCGGGCGATGTGGTGTTTGATGGTCAGTCGCTGAACGCCATGTCCTCGTCGGCCAAAGCCGAGTTGCGTAACCGCGAGCTGGGCTTTATTTATCAGTTCCACCATCTGCTGCCGGACTTCAGCGCGCTGGAGAACGTGGCGATGCCGCTGCTGATTGGCAAAATCGCGAAAGCGGAAGCGCAGGAACGCGCCCGCGAGATGCTGGCCGCAGTCGGGCTGGACCATCGTGCCGCGCACCGGCCGTCTGAACTGTCCGGCGGCGAGCGTCAGCGCGTGGCGATCGCCCGTGCGCTGGTCAACCGTCCACGGCTGGTGATGGCAGATGAGCCCACCGGCAACCTGGATGCGCGCAACGCCGACGCCATTTTTGAACTGCTGGGCGAGCTGAACGTCCGTCAGGGAACCGCCTTTCTGGTGGTGACGCACGATCTGATGCTGGCAAAACGCATGACGCGTCAGATGGAGATGCGTGATGGTCAGTTAAGCGATCAGCTCACTCTGGCAGGAGTGCTGTAATGGGTTCGTCGTTATCCCTGTTGCTGGGCCTGCGCTTCAGCCGTGGACGCCGTCGTGGCGGCATGGTCTCGCTGATTTCGGTGATCTCCACCATCGGGATTGCGCTGGGCGTGGCGGTGCTGATTATCGGCCTCAGTGCTATGAACGGTTTCGAGCGTGAGCTGAATAACCGCATTCTGGCGGTGGTGCCGCACGGTGAAATCGAGGCAGTTAATCAGCCGTTCCAGCACTGGCAGTCGATGATTGCGCCGATTGAAAAGGTGCCCGGCATTGCGGCGGCAGCCCCCTATGTCAACTTCACCGGCCTGATTGAGAGCGGTGCCCGGCTGGAAGCGCTGCAGGTGAAGGGCGTTGATCCTGCCCAGGAGCCGCGCCTCAGCGCACTGCCACAGTTTGTCGCCGGTAACGCCTGGTCCTCTTTTGCCGCCGGTAAGCAACAGATCATTCTGGGCGGCGGCATTGCTGAATCGCTGAAGGTGAAGCAGGGTGACTGGATCACCATCATGATCCCCAACAACGATGGTGATAACAAACTGCTGCAGCCAAAACGCATCCGGCTGCAGGTCAGCGGTATCCTGCAACTCAGCGGCATGCTTGATCACAGTCTGGCGCTGGTGCCGCTGGCCGATGCGCAGCACTATCTGGATATGGGTGACAGCGTCTCTGGTATTGCGCTGAAGATGACCGACCCGTTCCAGGCCGTGAAACTGGTGCGCGATGCCGGTGAAGCAACCCGTTCTTACGTCTACATTAAGAGCTGGATTGGCACCTACGGCTATATGTACCGCGACATTCAGATGATCCGCGCCATCATGTATCTGGCGATGGTGCTGGTGATTGGTGTCGCCTGCTTTAACATCGTCTCCACGCTGGTGATGGCGGTGAAGGACAAGAGCAGCGATATCGCGGTGCTGCGTACCCTCGGCGCGAAAGACCGGCTGATCCGCGCCATCTTTATCTGGTACGGTTTGCTGGCGGGCCTGCTGGGCAGCGTCAGCGGTGTAGTGGCTGGCGTGCTGGTGGCGCTGAATCTGACCTCACTGGTGCGCGGGCTGGAGTCAATCACCGGTCATCATCTGCTGGCAGGAGATATCTACTTTATAGATTTCCTGCCCTCGGAACTGCACTGGATTGATGTGTTCTCAGTACTGATTACCGCCATTCTGCTGAGCCTGCTGGCGAGCTGGTATCCGGCCAGACGCGCCAGCCGCATTGACCCGGCTCGGGTATTAAGCGGTCAGTGATAAAAATGCGGCGCGAGTGATTTCGCGCCGCATCTGTTTAAGACCTTTGCTGTTGGGTCATGCCCTCAGCAACCGTTACTATCGGGTGATGTTAACCCGGAATCTGTTTAGAGCGGCTCGCCGCAGCTGCTACGCCAGGAGATTTTATGCGTACACCACGTCGCCGCATACGACTTGCCCGCCTGAAGAAAACCCGGAGAAAAGTGCATCAGCGCTTTCGCCAGCGCATTTTTGAGCGCGATCGTCAGGCCGAACTGGCCGCCCATCCCCAGCCGCATGTTGTGGTGCTGACCGGCGCAGGCATTTCCGCGGAGTCCGGCATCCGGACCTTCCGCGCGGCTGATGGCCTGTGGGAAGAGCACCACGTTGAAGATGTTGCCACGCCCGAAGGCTTTCAGCGCGATCCCGCGCTGGTGCAGCGTTTCTACAATGCGCGTCGTCAGCAGCTGCAGGAAGCCGACATCCAGCCTAATGCCGCCCATCTGGCGCTGGCGGAGCTGGAGCAGGTGTTAGGCGATAATTTCCTGCTGGTCACGCAAAACATCGACAACCTGCATGAGCGCGCAGGTAACAGTCGGGTGCTGCATATGCACGGTGAACTGTTAAAAGTGCGCTGTGTCACCAGCGGTCAGGTGATTGAGTGGACCGGCGATATCACGCCGGACGATCGCTGCACCTGCTGCCAGTTCCCCTCAGTGCTGCGGCCGCACGTGGTCTGGTTTGGCGAGATGCCGCTGGGTATGGAGCAGATTTACCAGGCGCTGGAACAGGCCGATTACTTTATCGCGATCGGTACGTCAGGCCATGTTTATCCGGCCGCGGGCTTTGTGCATGAGGCCAAACTGCAGGGCGCGCACACCGTTGAGCTGAACCTGGAGCCGAGCCAGGTGGGTAACGAGTTTGCCGAACGGCATTACGGCCTGGCGAGTGAAGTGGTGCCGGAGTTTGTCCACAAGCTGTTGCGTGGATTCTATAAGTAAGCGGGGCGGCTAATGCCGCCCCTTTTATCAATTTTAGCGGCCCGCTTTAAGCTGCTGGAACAGGGTTTCGTACTGAAGGCTGGCGTCGCCCACATCATCCTGCCATTCACCGTGCTTAATTACGTCAGCAGGTGGGTAGAGTGACGGATCGTTCGCCACGGCGGGTGGCAGCAACGCCTTTGCCGCGAGGTTCGGTGTAGGATAGCCGATAGTTTCCGCCACTTTCGCCGCGACGTCAGGACGCAGCAGGAAGTTAATCAGTTTCAGCGCGCCTGCCTTGTTCTTCGCATTAGCCGGGATCGCGAGGTTATCCATCCAGAAAATGCCGCCCTCTTCAGGCCAGACGATCGCTAACGGCGTGCCCGCCTGACGTGCGACATACGCTGAGCCATTCCAGAGCATGCCCAGATTCACTTCGCCTTCCATATAGGGATTACCGGGATTATCAGAGTTGAAGGCCAGCACATTGGGCATCAGCTTTTTCAGCTCAGAATAAGCAGCTTTGATCTGCTCTGGATCGCGGGTATTGCCGGAGTATCCCAGCTTGCGCAGCGCCATCTGGAACACTTCGCGCGCGTCGTCGGTCAGCAGCAGGCTTTGCTTATATTCCGGCTTCCACAGATCGGCCCAGCGGGTCACGCTTTTCACGTCGATCTCATCGGTATTGACACCGATTGCCGTCGCGCCCCAGATATAGGGAATCGAATAGTTATTGTCAGGATCGAAGGGTTTATTCAGCAGGTCGGGATCGAGATTGCTGAAGTTGCTGAGCTGGCTTTTGTCGATCTTCTGCAGCATCCCTTCGTTACGCATTTTTGCCACGAAGTAGGTTGACGGCACGACCAGATCGTAAGCGCCATCTTTCCAGGTTTTCAGCTTGGCGTACATGCTCTCATTGGATTCATAGGTCGAATAGATCACTTTAATGCCGGTCTCTTTCGTGAACTGCTCCAGCAGCCCCGGCGGCACATATTCGGTCCAGTTGTAGAAATAGAGGGTATTACTGTTGTCTGCCTGCGCCACGTTCATACCCAGCAACAATGCACCTGCCGCCAGCCAGTGAGATCTCTTTTTCATCCTCAATCCTCTTATTTATTTCTGTCACGCAGCAGCCACTGACTGGCCGCGACCAGCAGCAATGACAGCAGCATTAAAATAGTGGCCAGCGCATTCACTTCCGGTGAGACGCCAACTTTTACCATCGAGTAGATCTTCAGCGGTAAAATCTCAAACGTCGGACCGGTGACAAAGGAAGAGACCACTACATCATCCATCGACAGGGTAAAGCTCAGTAACCATCCGGCGGCGACGGCTGGCATCGCCAGCGGCAGAATGATTTTGCGCAGAATGGTGGTTTCGCTGGCCCCCAGATCTTTGGCTGCCTCCAGCATGCGCACATCAAAGCCTTTCAGGCGTGAGTAGACGGTAATCACCACAAACGGCAGGCAAAATGTAATGTGGGAAAAAAGCAGTGACCAGAAGCCCAGCGAAATGCCCAGCAGCATAAACAGCACCAGCAGAGAGATAGCCATCACAATGTCCGGCGACATCATCACCACGAACAGCATGCCACTGACAAAGGGCTTGCCGCGAAAACGATAGCGAAAGAGAGCGACAGCGGTAAGTGCGCCGATCAGTGTGGCACAGCTGGCTGAGAGCACGCCCATGATTAGCGAGTGCTGCGCCGCCTGAATCAGACTGTCATTGTTCAGCAGCAGGCTGTACCAGTGGGTCGTGAAACCCTGCCAGTTAATGCCAAAGCGGGAGGCGTTAAACGAATTCACGATCAGAATAACAATCGGTATATAGAACCAGGCGTAAATAATCGCCATAAAACTGCCGCGTAACAGGCGTGCCATCATCCTAAATCCACCCGGTTATTCAGCAGTCGCGCCGCGCGCCAGTAAATCAGCAACAGCAATCCCATCAACAGCGTCATCACAATGCTGGTGGCCGCGCCAAATGGCCAGTCGCGGAAGTTGAGGAACTGACTTTTGATGACGTTGCCAATCAGCAGATTCTTTGCGCCGCCCATCAGGTCGGCGACGTAGAACAGCCCCATCGCCGGGATCAACACCAGCAGACAGCCGGCAATAATGCCCGGCATGGTCAGCGGCAGAATGATACGGAAAAAGGTCTGCAGCTTACCGGCACCGAGGTCGCGCGCCGCTTCCAGCAGCGGTTTATCCAGCTTCTCCAGGCTGGAGTAGAGCGGCAGCACCATAAACGGCAGCAGAATGTAGATCAGCCCGAGGATCACCGCTTCCGGGGTATACATGATGCGAAACGGCTTGTCGATCAGCCCCAGTGACAGCAGGAAATCATTCAGCCAGCCACGGGTGCTGAGGAAAATTTTCAGGCCGTAAATACGGATCAGCGAGTTGGTCCAGAAAGGCACAATCAACAGAAACAGCATCATCGGACGCAGGCGCGGTGTGAGTTTTGTCAGACACCATGCAAAGGGATAGCCGAGCAGCAGACAGCCGATTGTGGCAATCAGCGCCATGTTCAGCGAGTGCAGCAGCACCTGCGCATAGAGCGGGTCGAGCAGCCGGGTGTAATTACTGAAGGTCAACACCGCGCTGACGAAATGTGCATCATCGCGCGTCAGAAAACTGGTGACAAAAATCATCAGGTTGGGCACAAAGACGAACAGCGCCAGCCAGCCGACAATCAGGGCGATAACCCCCTTCTGAAAACCATTACGCATCCGCTTCATAGGGCAGTACCACCTCCCATCCTGGCACCCAGCTCACGGCCATCTTCTGATTAAGCGAGTGATCAACATCCGGGTCATCCTCATTGAAGAACTCGCTGACTGTAACCAGCTTACCGTTCTCCAGCTCTACTGCAGACTCCAGCGTCATGCCTTTGTAGTTACGTTCGCGCACATAGCCAATCAGGCCATCTGATGCGCTGTCACCGTGGATCTCCTGCACCCGCAGATCTTCCGGACGCAGCAGCACATGAAGCCGGTCACCCACGCTGACCGGAAACGTACAGTGGATCTCGCACTCGCGTCCCTCGACCCGGGCACGCACGTCTGGCGCGCGGTCGCTGGCGAGCACTTCAGCATCAAAGACATTAATTTCGCCGATAAAGCGGGCAACAAACAGGTTTTCGGGCTCTTCGTAGATTTCGCGTGGCGTACCGTCCTGCACGACCTTGCCGTCGCGCATGACCACGATGCGATCGGACATGGTCAGCGCCTCTTCCTGATCGTGGGTGACAAAGACAAAAGTAATGCCGAGCTTACGCTGCAGGGCTTTCAGCTCGTTCTGCATCTGGCGGCGCAGCTTATAGTCCAGCGCCGAGAGGGATTCGTCCAGCAGCAGCACTTCAGGACGATTGACTACCGCGCGGGCAATCGCCACACGCTGTTGCTGGCCGCCAGAGAGCTGATGCGGGCGGCGATCGGCAAAGCTTTCCAGCTGCACCATTGCCAGCGCGTCATTGACTCTGGTCGTTATCTCCGCCGCCGGGGTTTTCTGCATCCGCAGGCCAAAGGCGACGTTTTCAAATACCGTCATATGCGGGAATAGCGCATAGCTCTGAAACACGGTATTGACGTGACGGTGTTCGGCCGGCGTATCAGTAATGTCCTGGTCATCGAGCGAAATACGGCCGCGATCTGCCGCTTCCAGCCCGGCAATCAGGCGCAGAATAGTGGTTTTGCCACAGCCCGACGGGCCGAGCAGAGTGATGAACTCACCGTGATGGATGGTCAGGTTAAAATCATCAATGATGGTCTTACCATCAAAAGCTTTACTGATGCCAGAAAGCGTAACCAGCGCCTGCTGTGCGCGTGTTTGCGTCATTTTAGTCTCAGTCTGTCTAAGGTCGAACAGGTTAGAGCATAGCCGCTCAGCGCAGCCAGCCAGCAAAGAGGGGCGGATGATACCTGAAAAATAAGGCATTGCCATGTTTTGCCCGCCTGGCCGCGGCAATTTGACCGGCTGTTAACAACATTGCGAGGTTTGCCGCAACAATCACGTAATCAGGCGTTTTTTTCGGGCTTATTACTTTCACAAAGGTCACTGACAGCGCTAACCTGTCTGCGAATGATTTTACGCAACGTTGTGACCGGCGGGTCTGTGAATAATACCGGACGGCACTTTTAAAGGATGGGATATGGAACAGTTACTTGAGCGCTTTTTAAGTTATGTGGCAGTTGAGACACAGGCTAAGCCGCAGGCGCGCCAGGTGCCCAGCAGTGAAGGGCAGTGGACGCTGGCGCGTCAGCTGCAGGAGGAGCTGCTGGCCCTGGGTTTTGTTGATGTCACCCTGAGCGATCACTGTTGCGTCATGGGCACGCTGCCCGCCAATGTTGACTGGCCGACGCCAGTTATCGGTTTCATCTCCCACATGGATACGTCGCCTGATTTCACAGCGAAACATGTGAATCCGCAGATCATCGAAGATTATCGCGGTGGCGACATTGCGCTGGGTAATGGCAACGAGGTTCTGTCACCGGTGATGTTCCCGGTGCTGCACAAGCTGATTGGGCATACGCTGATTACCACCGATGGCAAAACCCTGCTGGGCGCGGATGATAAAGCGGGTATCGCCGAGATCATGACGGCAATGGCGCAGCTGGCTGGCAGCGATACGCCACACGGTGCGATCCGCGTCGCCTTCACGCCCGATGAAGAGATCGGTCGCGGCACCTCTCACTTTGATGTGGAGGCGTTTGCCGCCGACTGGGCCTACACCATTGATGGCAGCGACCTGGGCGAGTTTGAGTATGAGAACTTCAATGCCGCCTCGGCTACGGTCAAAATCGTCGGTAACAACGTGCATCCAGGCTCCGCCAAAGGCGTGATGGTCAATGCGCTGGAGCTGGCTAACCAGTTTCATGCCGCGGTCCCGGTCAAAGAAAAACCGCAGTACACCGACGGCTATCAGGGCTTCTACCATCTGCACCAGATCAAAGGCAGCGTCGAGCACGCCGAGATGCTCTATATCATTCGTGACTTCGAAACAGAGAGTTTTGAACAGCGTAAACAGACGCTGCTGCAGATTGCCGCGGAGATCAACAAAACCCTGCACCCGGATTGTTCGGTCACGGTTGAGATCACCAACAGCTATCGCAACATGCGTGAAAAAGTCGAGCCGTTCCCGCATATCATTGATCTGGCTTTGCAGGCGATGCGTGACTGCGGCATTGAACCTGTAGTGAAACCGATTCGTGGCGGCACCGATGGGTCGTCACTGTCGTGGAAAGGGTTGCCTTGCCCGAACATTTTTACCGGGGGCTATAACTATCATGGCAAGCATGAGTTCGCGTCGCTGAATATCATGGCGAAATCAGTGGAAGTGATTGTGCGTCTTTCTGAACTGGCAGCACAGAAGAAGGATTAAATGAAAAAAGGCTCTCTGCCAGTAAAAGCCAGAGAGCCTGTTTCAGCCGCAGCGCACGGTTCCGCGCTGCGGGTTATTCCTCGCCGAAGTACCAGTAACCAGCATTTACCAGACCGGCGATCTGCGCCAGCACGGCCGGATCATCCAGCGCATCACCCAAGTCGTCGAGCGTGATGCGATAGTGATTCGCCAGAACCGCCATCACATCGGGGCGTGAACACTCAACCCGCTCACCATTGATATAAACAGCATCACCAATCGTCAGGACACGCAGGCCACCCAGCCGGCTCAGGGCATCGCCCTGTTGCAGCGCATCATAAATTTCATCAGGCTGATAAGGTGGTTCCGGCGGCGCGACGTCGAGTTCGTGGCGTGACTGCGAAATGAATTCGCCGAACCACTGCTCAAACTGCTCCGGCTGATTGACCACATCCAGCATCAGCTGGCGCACGCCTTCAATCTCCTGCGGCAGGATCTGTGACGGGCAATCGCGTGCAGGTACATCCGGATCGCTGAAGCGCAGGCTGCCCAGCTCATTGGCCAGGGCGTAGTCGGCGAAGCCGCTGATTAACTCACGACCGCTGGGGGCGCGGAAACCAACGGAGTAGTTCAGGGCGTTTTCCAGCGAGTAGCCTTCATGCGGGAATCCTGGCGGAATGTAGAGAATATCGCCCGGCTCCAGCTCTTCATCGATGATGGCATCGAAGGGTTCAACCTGCAGCAGGTCCGGATGCGGGCAGTGCTGCTTCAGCGCCACTTTTTCACCGACGCGCCAGCGACGGCGGCCCGTACCCTGAATAATGAAGACATCATACTGATCAAAATGGGGACCGACGCCGCCGCCAGGCACGGCAAACGACACCATCAGGTCATCGACACGCCAGTCAGGCAGGAAGCGGAAAGGGCGCATCAGCGCGGCAGAGGGTTCATGCCAGTGATTGACCGCCTGGACCAGCAGCGACCAGTTGTTCTCTCCCAGGTGATCATAGCTCTCAAACGGGCCGTGGCTGACCTGCCATTTGCCGTCCTGATGGCTGACCAGGCGGCTGTCCACCTCGTTTTCCATTGCCAGTCCGGCCAGTTCATCCGGTGAAAGGGGATCAACGAAGTTTTTAAAACCACGCTTCAGCACGACCGGGCGTTTCTGCCAGTAGCGCTGAATAAAATCGGGCCAGTTAATATCGAGCTGATAGTCCATACAAGGGTTCCGCTTAGGGCTGTAAATGCCAGCTAGTATAACAGCCCGGACGGTTTTCTACTCACGACGATGTTCGACTTCCTGGCGCTGAAAAACCACTTCCATACGTGCTCCGCCAAGCGCACTGCTGGTGGCGATGACGTTACCCTCATACTGTTCCAGAATATCGCGCACCACCGCCAGACCTAATCCCTGGCCCGGACGCAGCGTATCGGCGCGCTGCCCCCGCACAAATACTAAATCGCGCTTGCTCTCAGGAATACCCGGGCCATCGTCGTCGATATAGAGATGCAGCGCCTTTTCGCTCTGATAAGCACTGACTTCGATAAATTCCAGGCAGTACTTGCAGGCGTTATCGAGTACGTTACCCAGCACTTCCATAAAGTCATTCTGGTCGCCCACAAAGGTCAGCTCCGGTGAGATATCCAGCGTTATCGCCACGCCTTTGCGCTGATAAACTTTATTCAGTGCCGAGCAGAGACTGTCGAGCAGACCGGAAACGGAATGGAGATCGCGCTGCAGCGGATTGTGATCGGCCTGCATACTGGCGCGATGCAGGTAGTATCCCACCTGCTGTGAAATACGACTGATCTGCTCCAGCATCACCGGCTCCGCCTGTTCCACCGTCAGCTCTTTGCCATTGCGCAGCGATCGCAGGGTGCTCTGCAACACGGCCAGCGGCGTTTTCAGGCTGTGGGTCAGATCCGAAAGGGTGGTGCGATAGCGGGTGTAGCGCTGCCGTTCATTGGTCAGCAGCAGATTGAGGTTGCGCACCAGACTGCGCAACTCCTGCGGCGGATTATCCGCCAGATTCTCACGCTGACTGGTCTCCAGTTCGCGCACCTGCTGTGTCAGCGCACCAATTGGCCGCAGACTCCAGTGCGCCGCCAGCCACAGCAGCGGAATAATCAGTATCAGGTTAGCCGCCAGCACATAGCTGAACCACGACCAGACCACATCAGAGTGCTGCAACTCCTGCGGAATAGAGTCGACCACCACGATGGTGAGCGCGGGCAGGTTCGTCGTGGCATCGTAACGGTTAACGGCCACCGAGTGGGTAAAGGTGTCGTTACTGTCGGTGTCCCAGTCATTAAGCCGTTGCTTGGCATTGAGATTATTGCCCATCGCGACCATGCTGGTGCGATTGCTGGTATCGATCTCGTAGAAGTCGGGCTTCAGCAGCCATTCGCGGCGGATCTTTTTGCGAATATCCGGCACGTCGCGTTGCTGCCACAGAAGCTTGCCGTGCTCATCGTAGATGAAGACCAGCGTCGGAAAGTTCAGCGTCATGCGTTCCGGCTGCGCGATGGTGAGCTTGTTGTCATGCCACTGCGCCAGCGTAAAGAACAGATTGCTCTCGCCGCGCATCACCCGGTAGGTATTTTTATCGAAACTCACCACATAGCCAATGACTGCGACCATGCCGTAAGAGAGTGAGAGGAACAGGACTATCGCTGCGGAGGCCAGCAGAAAGCGGGCGCGCAGCGAAATAGGGCGGTAACGATTAAACCAGGACATGGTCAGAGATCAAAGCGGTAACCCTGGCCACGTACGGTGGCGATAACGTCAGTCGGGTGCAACGCCAGAATCTTTTTGCGCAGACGCCCCATCAGAACGTCGATGGTGTGGCTTTCGCGCAGTTCAGCGTCAGGATAGAGCTGCAGCATCAGCGAGTCTTTACTGACCACTTTGCCGGCGTTACGGATAAGCGTCTCGACAATGGTGTACTCAAAGGCGGTGAGCTTCACCGGCTCTTCATTTACCGTCAGCTCACGGCGTGAGAGATCGACCTGAAACGGGGCCATATCGATGATTTGCGACGCATGACCGCTGTTGCGGCGCATCAGCGCCTGCAGGCGTGCCGCGACCTCTTCAATATGAAACGGCTTGGTGACGTAATCATCCGCACCCGCTTCCAGCGCTTCGACTTTCGCCTGCCAGCCCTCACGGGCGGTCAGCACCAGAATCGGCTGACGCACGGCATCACTGCGCCAGCGGCGAATCAGCGACATGCCATCTTCATCCGGCAGGCCGAGATCCACCAGCGCGATATCGGGCAGATGTTCGCGGAGAAAATAGTCGGCTTCTTTGGCGTCTTCGGCGGCATCGACCTGATGGCCCATGTCACGTAACTGGACGGCGAGATGATGGCGCAGCAGGGCATTGTCTTCAACAACCAGAACACGCATAGAAATTCCTTACACTCTGTTTGAGTCAACCTGCAGAAAGTATACGCGAAATGTATTAAACAAGATGTTAACGCAGACCGGACTGGGCCGGTCTGCGGCGGGCATTATTTCAGATCGTCAACCATCTGGATAGCGCGACCAATGTAGTTTGCAGGCGTCATCTGCTTCAGACGCACTTTTTCCTCTTCGGGCAGCGCCAGGCTGTCGATAAAGGCCTGCATGCCGGCAGCATCCACGCGTTTGCCGCGCGTCAGCTCTTTCAGCTTCTCATACGGCTTCTCAATGCCGTAACGACGCATCACCGTCTGGATCGGCTCTGCCAGCACTTCCCAGTTATGATCCAGCTCGTCCAGCAGACGATCGCGGTTCACTTCCAGCTTGGAGATACCTTTCAGCGTCGCCTGATAGGCGATCAGCGCATAACCCACGCCCACGCCGAGGTTACGCAGCACGGTGGAGTCGGTCAGGTCACGCTGCCAGCGTGAGACCGGCAGTTTGCTGGCCAGATGCTGCATCACGGCGTTCGCCAGGCCCAGATTGCCTTCGGAGTTTTCGAAGTCGATCGGGTTCACTTTGTGCGGCATGGTTGAGGAGCCGATCTCGCCCGCGATGGTTTTCTGTTTGAAATGGTTCAGCGCCACATAACCCCAGATATCACGATCGAAATCGATCAGGATGGTGTTAAAGCGGGCAATGCAGTCGAACATCTCGGCGATATAGTCGTGCGGTTCAATCTGCGTGGTATAGGGGTTCCAGGTGATCCCCAGCGAAGTAACGAAGTTTTCGCTGAGTTCATGCCAGTCCACTTCGGGATAGGCGGCAATGTGGGCATTGTAGTTACCGACTGCACCATTGATTTTACCCAGCACTTCAATCTGCTTCAGCTGACGTAACTGACGCTCCAGACGGTAGGCGACGTTGGCCATCTCTTTACCCATGGTCGACGGCGTCGCCGGCTGGCCGTGGGTGCGGGAGAGCAGCGGAATGTCGCGGTATTCGCTGGCAAGACCTTTCACGGCGCTGATCAGCTGGTCCCAGTAAGGCAGGATCACGTTACGGCGGGCCGTTTCCAGCATCAGAGCGTGCGACAGATTGTTGATATCTTCAGAGGTGCAGGCGAAGTGGATAAATTCAGAGACGGCATGCAGGGCAGGGAGATCGGCCACTTTCTCTTTCAGGAAATACTCAACCGCTTTCACATCGTGGTTGGTGGTGCGCTCAATCGTTTTGATGCGGGCGGCATCGTTTTCTGAAAAACCGGCGACAATTGCATCAAGGAAAGCGTTTGCGTCGGCATCAAATGCAGGAACTTCCTTGATCTCTGCGGTCGCGGCCAGTTTTTGTAACCAGCGAACTTCAACCTCAACGCGGAATTTCAGCAGACCGAACTCGCTGAAAATCGCACGCAGCGGGCTGACTTTATCGCCGTAACGACCATCGACAGGTGAGACGGCGGTCAGAGAGGATAATTCCATCAGTGCAACTCCTGAATCATTTAGCAGTGTTTTGCCGCACCGACTTAGTAAGTCAGTGGCAGCCGGGATAAGAGGGTTTTCGCTTCACGCAGCAAACGCTGGCGCGAGAACATCAGTTGCAGTCGGCCACCGCCGACCTGCTGCCACAATACGGCAGCGCGGATACCGGCTAACAGAGTGGCACGCACTTTACTCTGCAACTGCGTATTCTGCAGCACCGCAGGCGAACCGGTAACCTGGATACGCGGGCCAAGCGGGCTGATCACATCCACATAGATGCCAGCCATCGCGCTGAGGATGGTGTCTGACTCCAGTTCATAATGTGCCAGCTGGCGATCCAGCTGCGTAATGCGCTGTGCCAGCGTCGCCATGGCGGATTTACTGGTGCTGAGCTTGCGCTCCAGCACCATCATGCTCAGGGTGTAACGCGTCAGTTCAGCGCCTGCACCCTGACGACTGCTGCTGTTCAGCACTGCCATCAGGGTTTCAAGTCCGAGGCG
The DNA here is from genome assembly GCF_004792415.1 of Pantoea vagans. Lineage (NCBI taxonomy): Bacteria > Pseudomonadati > Pseudomonadota > Gammaproteobacteria > Enterobacterales > Erwiniaceae > Pantoea > Pantoea vagans. The sequence goes on along the minus strand of NZ_CP038853.1, from coordinate 2,469,088 downwards.
CAGGTTGGCTTCATTGTTACCGAACACCGCCAGCGTGGAGCCAGGATTCAGGTCCAGTACGCTGCGCAGCGACACGGTCAGCGCGTCGGGCTGGCAGTGACCCTGCTGAGCCAGCTGCTGCACCAGATGGGCGGACTGACAGATGCCCGCCAGCGCCAGCGTGATTTCCTGATAATTTTTCGCCACGGTTACTCCTGTTTACGCGTCATCAACGCGGGCTAAGCCCGATTACTCCGCCACTAACGGCAGGCGCTGTTCGATAATACCGCCACCGAGGCAGACATCGCCAAGGTAAAAGACCGCAGACTGACCTGGCGTGACCGCAGCCACCGGCTCGTCAAAGCGCACCTCAATCCGATCGTCGCCCTGCGGAATAATCTCACAGGGAATGTCGGTCTGACGATAGCGGGTTTTCACAGTGCAGCGTAGTGGGGCAGTAATCGGCTGACGATTAACCCAGTGCAGCTGCTGCGCAATCAGGCCAATGGACATCAGACGCGGATGATCGCCGCCCTGGGCGACGATCAGACGGTTACGCGCCACATCTTTGTCAACCACATACCAGGGATCATCTTTGCTCTCTTTCAGGCCGCCGATACCGAGACCTTTACGCTGTCCCAGAGTATGGTACATCAGCCCCTGATGTTCACCGACGATCTGGCCTTCCGTGGTTTCTATTTCGCCAGGCTGAGCCGGGAGATAGCGCGCAAGGAAGTCGCGGAATTTGCGCTCGCCGATAAAGCAGATGCCGGTCGAGTCTTTTTTCTTCGCGGTGATCAGGTCCAGCTGTTCCGCAATGCGGCGCACTTCCGGTTTTTCCAGCTCGCCGACCGGGAACAGGCTCTGAGCAATCTGCTCGTGGCTCAGGGTATAGAGGAAGTAGCTCTGGTCTTTGTTACCATCCAGTCCGCGTAACAGCTGGCTCTGACCATCGACGTCCTTGCGGCGCACGTAGTGACCCGTGGCGATGAAATCTGCGCCCAGGTCTTCCGCTGCGAACTCCAGGAACGCTTTGAATTTGATCTCTTTATTGCAGAGGATATCGGGGTTCGGCGTGCGGCCCGCTTTGTACTCTTCGAGGAAATGCTCAAAGACGTTATCCCAGTATTCTGCGGCAAAGTTAACTTTATGCAGCTTCATACCGAGCTTGTCGCACACAGCCTGCGCATCCGCCAGATCGTCCGCGGCGGTACAATACTCCTCGCCATCGTCCTCCTCCCAGTTCTTCATGAACAGGCCTTCAACCTGGTAGCCCTGCTGCTGCAGTAACCAGGCGGAAACGGAAGAATCGACGCCGCCGGACATACCGACGATCACTTTTTTCTGGCTGTTGTCAGACATGACACGCTCGCATTACGATAAAAAAACAGGCGGCGCATTCTATCATGCAGAAGGCAGGCGCGCACCCTCGTGAAACGGCCACTGGAACGGGCTGACCAGATGTAGCGGATAGCGCGTGCCCTGTTGCCAGAGGCGTACACTTTCCGCGACCAGTGGCGAACGCAGGTTAGATGCAGTGAGAATCTGCGCTGGCGGCAGCCACCAGCAGCAATCGATGTCGCTGTCCTGCGGCTGGGTTGGCGCTTTTTCCGCCAGATCCACACCAAACAGAAAACGCACAAAAGGCGTACTATCGGGCGCGATCCACTGGTTTATCCCGATGAAATAGTGCATCGACGCCGCAATGCCGGTCTCTTCATAGAGTTCGCGTTCGGCAGCTTCCAGCAGCGTTTCATCCGCTTCGAGATGTCCGGCAGGCTGGTTCCAGGTGGCACGACCGTTAATCGTTTCTTCCACCACCAGCAATTCACCTTCGGCCTGAACCAGACAGGCGACAGTAACATGAGGTTTAAACATCACTTCTCCGCAATTGTTAACCTGAGGTTATAAAAAATCGGTTTTCAGGTGAGGCTCTCGCTGATTTCACGCCATGTACCCGGAGCCAGATCGTCGAGCGAATAGCTCCCCATGGCGTAGCGAATTAATCGTAAGGTGGGAAAGCCAATATGGGCTGTCATGCGGCGCACCTGACGATTGCGGCCTTCATACAGTGTGACTTTAAGCCACTGCGTCGGGATATTTTTGCGCTCGCGGATTGGCGGCTGACGCGGCCAAAGCCACTGAGGCTCTGCCACTTTTTCCACGCCAGCGGGCAGCGTCATACCATCTTTCAGATTAACCCCATCCCGCAGAGGCTGAAGATCCGCCTCCTGTGGCTCGCCTTCCACCTGCACATAATAGACCTTGCCGGTACGTTTGCCGGGCTGCGTCAGCGCGGCCTGCAGAGCACCGTCGTTGGTCAGTACCATCAGGCCTTCGCTGTCACGGTCAAGGCGGCCCGCGGCATAAACGTCTGCGACGCTGACAAAATCTTTCAGGGTGCGGCGGCCCGCTTCATCGGTGAATTGCGGCAAAACGTCGAACGGTTTGTTAAACAGAATGACACGTCGTGGAGCAGCAGGGCGGGCAGGGGCACGTCGCGCATCACGCGTCGGGCGGCTGAATCGTTTATCCTGGTGAATTCGTTGAGTTGTTTTTCGCATGGGCTTTGCAGTCAGAAACATTCGGCGCATTATAACGTGAAATTGCGGTGATTGGCGTGACGGAAATATTCAAGTAGTATTGACGCGCATCTTACAAATCATTAACAAACGCCCAGGAGAGGTTAATGGAAAGCAAAGTAGTAGTTCCGGCGGAAGGTCAGAAAATCACCCTGAATCAGGGCAAGCTTACAGTGCCAAACAATCCGGTCATTCCTTACATTGAGGGTGACGGTATCGGTGTTGATGTTTCCCCGGTGATGCTGAAAGTCGTCGACGCGGCGGTGAAGAAAGCCTACAACGGCGAGCGTAAGATCTCCTGGATGGAGATTTACACCGGTGAGAAGTCAGTTGAACTCTACGGTCAGGACGTCTGGCTGCCACAGGAAACGCTCGACTTAATCAAAGAGTATCGCGTGGCTATCAAAGGCCCACTGACCACCCCGGTCGGCGGCGGTATTCGTTCACTGAACGTAGCACTGCGTCAGGAGCTTGACCTCTACGTCTGCCTGCGTCCGGTACGTTACTATAAAGGCACGCCAAGCCCGGTTAAACGCCCTGAAGAGACCGACATGGTGATCTTCCGTGAAAACTCCGAAGATATCTATGCGGGTATCGAGTGGAAAGCGGGCTCTGCCGAAGCGGACAAAGTGATCAAGTTCCTGCGCGAAGAGATGGGCGTGAAGAAAATTCGCTTCCCTGAGCAGTGCGGTATCGGCGTTAAGCCGTGTTCAGAAGCGGGTACCAAACGTCTGGTGCGCGCGGCAGTGGAATACACCATCACCAACGATCGTGATTCACTGACCCTGGTTCACAAAGGCAACATCATGAAGTTCACCGAAGGCTCTTTCAAAGACTGGGGATACCAGTTAGTGAAAGACGAGTTCGGCGGCGAACTGATCGACGGCGGCCCGTGGATGAAGTTCAAAAACCCGAACACAGGCAAAGAGATCATCGTTAAAGATGTGATTGCTGATGCGTTCCTGCAACAGATCCTGCTGCGTCCGGCAGAATATGACGTTATCGCCTGTATGAACCTGAACGGTGACTATATCTCTGACGCCCTGGCGGCGCAGGTTGGCGGTATCGGTATCGCACCAGGCGCTAACATCGGTGACGAATGTGCACTGTTCGAAGCAACCCACGGTACTGCGCCTAAGTATGCCGGTCAGGATAAAGTGAACCCAGGTTCAGTGATTCTGTCAGCAGAAATGATGCTGCGTCATCTGGAGTGGTTCGAAGCGGCTGACCTGATTGTTAAAGGTGTTGAAGGCGCTATCGCTAACAAAACTGTGACTTACGATTTCGAACGCCTGATGGATGGCGCTAAACTGCTGAAATGTTCAGAGTTTGGTGACGCGATCATCGAAAATATGTAATTCGCTTAAGCCCGCATAGCGTTAAACGCTATGCGGGCTTTTTTGTGTCTGCTGATCGTACATGTTAAGTCAGTTAACATTCATTGACGTTGTTCCCCTCAGCTGTTAAACAACACACCGTGTTAATACCCTTCCGTAACGTGTCAGTGCTCATTATTAAATGAACTGTTATTAATACTCTCATTTGACCTCATCACGATTTAATAGCGACAGCCTTATTTATGTCCTTCAATAATATGCAGCGTTGTCACCTTATGGTTAAGGTGCAAGTCACTATTTTTGCGAGTTCTGAACTTAATATTACTCAGTTTTAACATGCTGGAAGCCTTGCAAATTCCTATTCATTTTCAGCAGTTCCTTTAGAAGAGTCTGATATTGAATTCTTTATCTATTCCCGGTTTTTATGCCGATGTAGCATGATGGCGTACTTAATAAAAAAGGAGTTTGTTATGCCAATACCCGCTTATCTATGGCTCAAAGATGATGGCGGCGCCAGTGTGCGCGGTACAGTGGATGTGAAGGGCAGGGAGGGGAGTATCGAAGTTATTGCCTTCTCGCACGGTGTCAATCTGCCTTATGATTCAACTACGGGTAAAATTACCGGGAAGCGTAATCACGCTCCGATCTCTTTTGAAAAAGAATTTGATTCCTCCAGCCCTTATCTTTATAAGGCGGTATCAAGAGGGAATACGTTAAAAAGCGCCGAGTTTAAATGGTATCGAATCAACGATGCTGGACAGGAGGAAGAATATTTTAATATGCTGCTGGAGGGCGTAATAGTAGTGTCGGTGAATCCCGGTATGCCCAACGCAAAAATGGCTGGGGTGTCGCATATTAATCATATGGAATCTGTATCGTTAATGTACGAAAAAATTACCTGGAAGTACTGTGATGGTAACATCCTCTTTACTGATAGCTGGGAGGAAAGAACTTAACGATGGCATGAACCGCCGGGCATTACCCGGCGGCATTCAGGATTTATTCAGGATCCTCTTCTCAATCAATTTAATAGCTATCATGTAGATAATCGTTGAAAACACTGCGCTGCTGCCTATAAGGGCTACCCCGATAAACCCTTCCACGTCAACTTCATCAAAAAAAGCCGCTGCATTATTCCAGAATTGATATGTTCCTTCAGACATGGGAACAGATGGGGTCGATATAAAAAATATCAGAACGTATAAAAAAGACCATAGGGCGAGTTTAACGCCCCGGGAAACACGTTTTGCTACCATTCAGAATCACCTCAATCACACCATAAGAGATCAGACCATTAGCAAGTTTTACCTGCTGGGTGCTCAGTAGCGCCTGGCGTATGGATAAAAAGTCAGCACGGTGCTGCAATGTGATACAGCCAAGTGACACGCCAGCAGGTCCTGGTGGATGCAATCTGAAGTTGCCACGTTCAACGCCCTTTATCCAGGTGCGGTCATCAACTTTTCCATCATCCCGAAACAGTGCAAACCACTCGTATTTGATTACAGGTCTGCCAGTCGGCCATGAATAAAAATCGTGAAGGTCCGCACGAATGATCCCTTTCCAGCCGCCTGTTGGTCGCTTGACAATATAATAGCGTCCATCCGGAATGGGGCCGAGACTGGGAATTCCAATACAGCCAGTACGGTTGCGATACATGTCTTTACCGGAATATGCCAGATAAGTGCCGACGCCATAGATATAAAGTGGCGAAAAATCTGCGTCGTTAACAATAAATTTTCCGTGAAGTGCCATTGCTTCTCCTTAAGCATAAATAGTCCCACATACTATGGAGCTTACGTGGCTATAAGTAAATGGCATGCTTCTTTATAAATAAAAGTTGACGATGCGAGCCGTATTTCAGTAACAATCAATAATATCTGCATTTCCTATAGTCAACAAATTTTTCATGTGAACAGACTTCAACTTCATCTTGATAAAATTTGAATAGTCCTCACCAGTATGGCAAACATGCAACATGTTTCAGAACATTTTAATATTTCTGCAAATTGCATCATCCGATGCCACTACAAAAGAAACAGTGAACGCACAACTGGCATCTGTCTGTGGCTGAATATCGTTACTGTAATACCTCACTCATAAGGAGGATTTATGGACGCTAATTATACAAAAGACGCGATTTATATCTGTCGCCTGATGTTTGGGCAGGCTGTGCTGGAATTATTAGCAGATAATCAGCCGGTCACTAACCGCGCTCTGGAAGCAAAAATAAAGGTGATGTTACCTGATGCGCAGCCTGCGCTGATTTATAACGTCGCTCTTGATCTGTTGAACGACTAATAACCCTCTGCTTCAGGTAAGTGCCCGGCATTGACGGTGACGCGCCAGGCTATCAGCTCGTTTCACCGGATTCATTTTTGTAATCTGTGCCGCAAAATAAACAGTTCAGCATGATCCCGCCGCCGCAGGGGTGTACTCTTCTGCCGATACACAGGGAGAATATTATGGATGATGAGGCTGTAAGTGATGCCATTGCGGCATGTCGACTACTGTTTGGTCAGGCTGTGATGGAAATTGTGGCTGAGGATAAGCCGGTAACCCGCGAGACCATTACTGAAAAATTCAACGGATGTTCACCGGCATTGAGCCTGAACCCGTTATGAGGCTGGCTATCAGCCTGCTGAAAAATAGCGACAGCTAACGGTAATGTAACCACCACGTCAGGCCGCCATTCGCGGCCTTTTCTCCTTCTTTACGCTGACAGTCCTGCACGGGTTTTGTTAAATCAATCATCCGGCTGATGCGTCAGGCATTTCACTTGCCTGAAAACGCCCATCGTTTTTAACAATTCCGCAATCGCAATGATGGAACCAATCTGACAATGCGCTGACTAATTTGCTGATTTATGCCGTTACGTTAACGCTTCCGGGCCGTTAATCGGGCGAGTCTCACTTTTATTCAGCCAGAACGGCGTAGCCAGTGCGCAGAGGATGTCAGACATGCGGGTTTTAATTATTTGTCGGGATAATATTGGCGATACGTTGCTGACCACGCCACTCATCAGTGCGCTGGCGCAGTCGGGCCAGTATCAGGTCGATGTACTGACCAACAACTACGCTGCGCCCGTGTTGCAGCATAATCCCGATATCCGGCAGCTCTTCTTTTACACCAAGCTGCATCACCGTGAGGCAGGGCAGGGACGACTGGCCTGTGTGTTACAGCGACTGAAGCTGATGCTGAATCTGAAAAAGCAGCGTTACGACATAGTGATTCTGGCCAAAAGCCGCTGGGATCAGCATGGCCTGAAGTGGGTTAAAATCGTGCGTCCCGCCAGAGTGATCGCGCTGGGGCAGCAGCCGCATCCGCTGATCACCGATTTACTGCCGCCGCCCGGCCAGTCACCCTGTCATATCAGCGACACCCTGTTTAGCCTTGGACGGAATTTGCATCTCAGCGCCACCGCGCCAGGTAAACTGACGCTGCGGCCGGATGCGGCTATAGCGGCCAGCCTGCGAGACACCTGTGCGATTGATCCCACTCTTCCGGTCTATGCACTCCAGATCAGCGCCCGCAAGCCGAGTCAGCAGTGGGACGCCGCCCGATTTGCCGGGCTGGCTGAGAAAATTGCGGCGCATCATCCCTGCCAGATCATGCTGCTCTGGTCACCTGGCAGCCGCGATAATCCGCGTCATCCGGGGGATGATGAAAAAGCGCGTGAAATCATGGCGCTCTGCCCGCACCTGCCGATAAAGGCGGTGGCGACTACCAGCCTGCCGCAGCTGATTGCGGCTATGTCATTGTGTCAGGGGCTGGTGAGCAGTGATGGCGGGGCAATGCACATCGGTGCCGCACTGGGCCTGCCGGTGGTAGCGCTGTTTGGTGACAGCGATCCGGCGTGCTGGCATCCGTGGCAGGTCAACTATCAGGTACTGCAACCGGCTTCACGTGAGGTCAACGCGCTGAGCAGCCGCGAGGTTTATGACGCCTTTGTCCAAACGATTATTCAGTAATCTGCTTCAGGCCAGCGTCTACGGCTGGCCGCTTCACATAGCATCGTGATCGTTACGGGACAATATCCGCCAGATTTAAACCACTTCATCGGTGTCATATGCCGCGGGTGCGCCGCCGGAAAATAGCGGGCATCATCATAATGCTCAGAGCAGACGTTGAACGTGGCAAAAAAATCATTCATCAGAATCGCGAACTCCACCTCATTCAGCGGCAGCTGCTGCAGATGAAAACCCGCCCGATCCACTTTCCGGAACCTGCCCAGGGCGGTTGGCTGATTGTGGTATTCAATCAGCGCAATAATAGCGTGAGAAAGATCGTTCATTACCCCACCAGTTTCGCCACGGCCTGCTCGACTTCTTCGGCCTTAATCGACGCCATCGGATGCTGTGACGCCGTTTTATCCGGGCGATGAATAACAATATGGCGATCGCTGTCCTGGCAGGGGCCGGTATAGCGTGGATTGGCAGTAGAGAACAGGCTGACCGTTGGCGTCTGTGCCGCCACCGCGATGTGCAGTGGACCGGTATCGCCAGTGACCAGCAGGTCCAGCGTGCGGATCAGGGTAATCAGGCCGCTGAGATTCGTTTTGCCTGCCATTGGCGTCACACGCTTACGGCAGTGCAGCGGCAGGCTTTCGATAAATTGTTTCTCAAGAGACTGCTCAGCAGCTGTACCGGTGACAATAATTTCAGCGTCAGGCCAGCGTTCGAGCAACGCAGTCGCCAGCTGGCTGAATGAAGCCAGCGGCCAGCGGCGGATATCTTTCGATGCCCCTAACTGAAAACCGATACGGCGATGGCTGGCCGTTGCAGCAGGGCGACTATTTACCTCGGGCAGATGCATCCGGGTCTGCTCTGTCTTTGCGCCCAGCGCTTCGATCAGCTTCAGCTTGCGCTTGATGGTGTGATCGTCGAAATAGCCTGAATAGTGATCAAGATATTTATTCAGCACCGGGGATTCGCTGCCGTAATGATCGCGCACAATCGCCTTACTGCCGGTCAGTACTGAGCTCATAATATCGTAGGGAAAATGAGCGTGTAATATCACTGATAAATCCGGTTTCTGGCGACGCAGTTTGAAAAATAGCGGCAGGAAATTAGCCACTTTGTTATCCCAGATATAGATCTTATCAAACCAGTTATATCGGCTGACCAGGTCCTTATTTTTCTTACTGGAAACCAGAATAAATTTGCTGGTGGGAAAGCGATTCTTCAGGCTCCAGATAGCCGGTGTATTCATCAGAAAATCGCCCAGTGCCGTAGTGGAGTAAATCACTACTGTGCCGGGTGTCAGCGCCTGCAGGGCCTGTGGTTCTGTTCTGCCTGAAAATCGAGAATAAAGCGTTAAAAGTCGGTCTATCAGATAAATCTTTTTTTTCTTCACGTCTGAATTCTCTTGAACGTATCAATAATATTTAACAAAAGGTGTTGTGCATTATTAGAGAATATCTTTACGTCTAAAGTTCAGCAGGGGGAAATATTTTTTATTGGTCGTAGAATATTTGTTTAAACTGTTTCCACAATTTTAGTGTTGTTTATTCAGGGTATATATACAGAATTGTGTAAAAGAGGTAGGCAATTTTCGAAAAGAGTTGGGATGATTCTTATAATAATAATATTTCAGGATTTTTTTAATTCCGCCCTTAATTACTAGCAGGTTAACTATTAGCGAATTTATTTTACGGGAGCTATTGAATATAAAAAAAGAAATAAACCCCGGCACGTGTGCCGGGGCAGGGAATTACGACTGAGGCTGACCCACCGGGCCTGAACCCAGGGTGCCGCCCGGGGAAGACTGGCCACTTGGCGCATGGGGACGGCCATCTTCTTTAATCGCGTCGCTTTTATGCGAGCAGCCCGCCAGAGAGGTTAAGGTCGCTGCCACCAGCAGCAGAGCAGGAATTGTTTTCATGAGGTCACCTTGATGTTGTCAGAAAGAGAACGTAATTAAGACTGAAGACTCACCGTGCGCTGGCCTGCGAAGGCTTATCTTTCAGATGTTTCTCAGCATACGGTCAGCTAAAGCCAAAAAAAACGGAAGCCAGTGGCTCCCGTTCTGTTGACGTGTGGCGGTATTACTTGCGACCCAGCAGGAAGCCGATAAATACGCCAACGCCTGCAGCAATGGCCAGACCTGCAGCAGGATTGGACTGAACCTGATCGCGAATGGTCTCAGCAGCATCACGTGCAGCATAGCTTGCCTGGTTGGTGTAACGACGCGCTGCGCCCTTAGCCTGATGCTCGGATGAACCGGTTGCTGCACCCCATTGTTCCTGAACTGCGCCAGCGGCTTCTTTTACTTTATCTTCGATTTTTCCTGACATTTAAATGCTCCTTGGTTTTGAGTAAGACTCTCAAAGCGTAGCAAAGATAGAGAGTTCTGCTCCGCCAGCGCCCGATAAGGCGTTAAAAAATCATTTCTGGCTGTTAATAGCGCTGCGTTTGCGGGCCAGCCATTTCCTGTCTAGCCTTTTGAGAAGAGAGTCACAGCCGGAGGAGAAACGATGAAACGTGATGCACTGAATGATGATGACTATGATGAAGTCTGCCGCGTTATTGGCGATGCAGTCATTGTGCTGATGGAGCGCGGTCATGATACCCGGCGTGGCGAAATCTATGACCTGCTTAAACGGACCCGGCAGCAGCGCGCCCACAGTGAACGGGATGAGCAGCGAATGCTGGATCACGCTATCCGGCTGGTTAAGCCCGACGTTTAGCGAATGTGGGAGCGTTGCGCTACTGCAGCAGCACGCCCTGAATCAGGCTGGCTTCAACAATCTCCACCTCATTGATTTTCAGCGCCTGCATATATCCTTCCACCAGTAACAGATTACTCACGTCCGTGGCGCGATAGTCGCCAGACAGCTCACTGTCGCCTTTCCAGACCTGCTGCTGCGAGAGCTGGCTCAGGGTCGCCAGCGTATAGTGGTCGGGTTTGCCCGGTAACTGATTGCGAATCGAAAAACCGTGCACGCCCCCGATGCCAATTACCCGACGACCGGCCACATCCTGTTTGATCTGCGGGCTGACTTCGTTAGTCGCATAAAACTGCACAAAGCGCAGCACCGACTGCCGCCAGGAACCAATGGGATTGGGGGATTCCGCCTTCGGGCTGTTCTTGAGCACCGTCAGGATAAAGTTTTTCAGCGTCACCGAAGCCAGTCGGCCCTGGTAGATATCCGCTACCGGCTTGCCCGCCTGCTGCCGCCATGCAGTCATCTGCATTGACCCGCCGCCGATATCCCAGACCAGTAACTGCTCATCCCGGACCATTGGATCGTTAAGCGCGGCTCTGGCAGAGAGAAAGCCAAGCGTCGCCTCCTGCTGCTGCGAAATAATGCTGATTTGTGCACTGCTCTGGCGCTGCAACTGTTCAATGACGGCCTGACCGTTGCTGGCGTTGCGAAACACCGCCGTCGCCACGCCGCTGATTCGCTGCGGATGAAAGCGCTGTGCATGCGCCACCAGCTGCTGCAGTGCGGCGGCACCTTCATGGGTTACTGACGGACTCAGCTGGTTATCCGCTGAATGGGCTAATGCGTCGTTCCAGGCCACGGCGCGCTGATCCTGATACAGCACTTTTTCAATGCGCTGCTGGCAGACATTGACGCGCGCCACCGCAATTTTGGTGGTACCGGAACCGATATCCAGACCGGCGCGGATTTGCTGGCGGCGATCGGCCTGGGCCGATGCGACAAAAAACAGCGAGCAGAACAGCGTAAAAACAGACAGCGCAGCAGGACGCATAGCGACTCCGGGAGCAAAGGGGATCAGAGTGAACGGGTGGCGATGCAGGTCGGGTAGACGCTCACCAGGAAATGACGCAGATGGTCAAAGCACCATTCGGCGTCATCAGCCAGCGGACAATAGAACTGGATGGTAATTTTTTCGTAATCGCGCTGACGCTGACGCAGCGGCGACCAGCTCCAGTCGAGCACTGAACGGGCATAGTTGACCAGTGTCCCGGCAGGCAGCTGCTCCTGCTGCTCCTGTCCGGTCAGGTAACGATGAAAGCTCGCTTCCAGCTGCAGGGCTTCCTCAAAGTCGTGCTGTGGCAGGTCGGGACGAAAAGCCACATCGATAAAACCACAGACCGCCTTTTCCTGCTGCTGCCAGTCACAGGCCAGAGTCATAAACAACCCCTCCTGCAGGTTAACCTCCTCGACCAGTCGCCGCAGATTCGCTGAGCGATTCAGCACGACAATCTCTTCAAGGCGACCGGTTTCCAGCGTCAGATCAAAGCCACAGGGATTAGCAGAGCCATCCGCATTGCGCGTAGCGGGGAAGGGGAAGTCGATATAACCGTTGTTATCCAGACGCTTTTCCATCGGGGAGCCCTGCTGCTTGACGTTTCCTGACAATAAACCATCTGGCAGCAGGATTCATCCCTTATGGACAGGTCCAGGTAATTTGGGTGTCCTGGTAAGGATTAATCAGGCGGAACTGCTTATCTGACAGGCGCTGCGCATAGTAACCTTCACGCGTTACGGCGGAGGGCACATATTTAAACCGATCCAGTGACTGCAGCGGGCCACTGTTTACGCTGACATTGTCCCGTGTCACGGTAAAGCTGTTAACCAGGTCAAAAATCACGCCCTGAGTCTGTCCCATCGACTGACCATAAATTGTCGAAACCTCACCCGGACATTCCACCCCTTTCGGGCCAGATGAACATCCAGTCATCATCGCGATGAGGATTAAAATGCTGAGTCGCATCATGATTTTCTACCTGCTTCAATCCCTGGGAGTGTTGTGGCGCAGAGTCTATCCTGTTGCACCACCAATCACTTAATTATAGCAGTTTCCGCTACGCTTCCTGTTTGTGATTTGTTTGATCGTTAAGCAACAGGAATGTAAAGGGGTGACTTTGCTTATCAATAAACGTTATTCTTGGCTCCTTTGCGCACCACTTAGGCAAATCCAGGGATAAATTATGAAAGAAGAAGAAGCAAGTCTAATGATTATTCGCCACGCGATTGACGAGCTGGAAGCCGATAAGAAGCAACAGGTGCTCGCCTGCTCAGCGAATATTCGTGCAGCCATGCAGGCTTATGATAGCGAAAATGCCGGGCTGGCGCTGATGTTAGTGGCCGCCGAGGTGGCAGCCGAATAGTCACTATCCGGCCAGGCAGGCACGCTGTCAGGCTGGCCGGATTACTTTATCTTTTCTCAACTTTCAGGTTTTTTCGCACACCGATTCCACCTTTTAATGGTCTCAGTCACGCTCGCCTCACGTCTCTCCTCTGGTTTTTATATGTTAAGCTAAGAAAATTCTCAATGAAATCAGTGGAGACACAGCATGAAGGCAGCGTTAATTGCCCTGGGCCTGCTGGCCTGTCACATCGCACCCGCCTGGAGTGAAACCGAATTTCAGCTTAACTGTCCCGGCCGGCCGACCATGACGGTTTCGCGTGCCGAATATGGTTTAACCACCCTGATGTGGCCGGAAAATCACTTCCAGATTGCCGCCGGTCAGCAGCGAACCCGCTTAGAAGCAGGCGATCAGGTGGCGATTACCCGCTTTCGCAATGGCGATCAGCTGATTGTGAACCAGCGCAGCCAGGCAACCTTCTTTGTATACCGCGACAGCGATAAACTGCTGCCCTGCAGCCGCAGCGAAAAACGCGATGTCGATGCGCTGACCCTGGAACGCTACGACGATCGTCAGCGTTCCGACAGTTAACCCCGGGAGCCACTATGCAACCTGAGATTACCGACAACGTTACCGCGCAGGATCTGGATGAGGTCAGGCTGGGTCTCAATGCCTTCAACAGCAAATTTATTGATGTGAATACGATCAGGTCAATGGGGGTGTTTATCCGTGATGAGCAGGGCAAAAAGGTGGCCGGGCTGACCGGCTCAACCACCGGTAACTGGCTGCGGATTGATATGCTCTGGGTGAGTGAGGCGCTACGCGGGCAGGGGGCAGGCAGCAGGCTGATACAGGCTGCCGAGCAGGAGGCGCGGGATCGCGGCTGCCGTTATGCACAGGTGGATACCGCCAGTTTTCAGGCGCGGCCATTTTATGAAAAACTCGGCTACACCCTGCGGCTCACGCTGGCGAACTACATAGATCATTATCAGCGGCACTATCTGACCAAAGAACTGTAATCAGAACAGCGGATTTTCCCGCAGATCCAGTGGATGCTGTTCAGCTTCATCGATGGCAGCCAGCCAGCTTTGCAGCGTCACTTTTTTCCAGGAAAGATGCCCGCGCGTGGTGCTCATCAGCACCACGTCGGGGCGCAGCGAGCGGTAAAATTCCAGCGTCTGACTCAGCTCAGCCGGATTACTGTCCGGCACCAGCACCGTGATCCAGTTGTCATGAGAACGGGTCACGGTATCACCGACAAACAGATAGGTCAGCCCGAGCGGCGAGGTATAGAGAAAGCTGCAACTGCCCGGCGTGTGTCCGGGCGTCGGCAGCAGATGGAAATCGCCGAAGTGCGTCTCCGGCTGCGAAAAGGTGTCATCAGGCTCAGCAAAACGGCTGATGGGGCCTAATGAGCGGCTGTGGCAGTAAAGCGCGCTGCTGAAACGCTGCTGGATCACCGCCGCTCCGGGCGCGGATTCGTGCCAGTGGGTCAGATAGTGACGGATCACGCCGCCGGTATCGGCAATCACTTCATGATCGAGCGGGTTTTCTACGCGGCCAATCAGCAGATTGCCGCGCGGGTGACGCAGCATAAAGCCATGCATCATCAGGTCATTAACGGCATCTTCCACCGGGAATTCCGGGGTTGAGATCCACAAATCGTCATACAACGGCTTCAATGTCGATCTCCTGAAACGCTCTCTAATCCCGCAGGACGGGATGCCCGGTCGCCTGCAAATGGGCGTTGCCCTGGCTGACCGCTAATCGTGCGCTGGCGCCCAGCGGCAGTGTGACGGTGTCAGCGGCATGACCAAAATCTAATCCACAGATCACCGGCAGACCGGTAGTATCACGCACGCGCTGCCAGACGGTATCGAAGTCAAAACCATTGTCATAGTCCGACAGGGCCGTGCTGGTGAAGCTGCCGGTGACGATTGCCCGCTGTCGCGCCAGAATGCCGCTCTGCTCCAGCTGAATCAGCATGCGTTCAATGCGGAACGGATGCTCATTCACATCTTCTATCACCAGAATGCCGTTCTCAATCTGCGGCATCCACGGCGTGCCGATCAGCGAGCAGATCATCGCCAGGTTTCCGCCCCACAGCGTACCCTGCCAGTCGCCCTGGTCTGGCGTTTCGCTCTGCCATTTCACCTCTACTGTAGGTGATGTCAGTGCCTGCCAGAAGTGGTGCAGGGTAAATTCAGATAAGGTCGCGGCACCGAAGTTACCGGCCAGCATCGGTGCACTGAAGGTAATCAGGCCAACCTGTGCCAGCAGTGCCAGCTGAATTGCGGTGAAGTCGCTATGGCCGCACAGCGCCAGCGGCTGATTCAGCAGACGGCGTTGCAGGCCAACATAGTCGATGGATGCCAGTAACCGGCTGGCCCCATAACCGCCGCGCACCGCCAGCACCACGTCGGGCAGCGTAGTGAGGCTGGCAAGCTGGTTGATATCCGCCAGCCGTTCCGCGTCGGTGCCGGCGAAGCGCTGAAAACGGCGGGTGATCACCTGCTCGTTCTCCACCTGATGGCCCGCCGCGCGCAGTCGAGCAATGCCCTGCAGCGCCGCAGGCTGATTATGACAGTAACCGGAGGGGGAGATAAGACGAACTGAACGTGAAATCATCATACTTTCCTGCTGTTAGCGCTCATGACTGACGGCGATGATGGCAAAAAGCCCCGCTGAAGTCACGGTGCGCGCCGCATAATCGTGTATTTAGGATAAACGGTAATTTTGCTCTCAGGCTGCCTGGGTATGATAGCATTCGCCACAACCGCGATGAGACGAAAAATTGCTGAAAATCCGACACCTTATACTCCCGGCTTTACTCCTGACTGGCTGTGCCAGCGAGCCACCGCACCATGCCGTTAAGCAGCGCAACACGCCGTTAACGCAGGCACCGCCTTCCAGCGTCAATGGAACCTGGGCCATGTTTACCGAAGATGCCGCCAGTCATTATGGCGTTGATGAGAAGTTGATCAGCGCCATTATCAGTGTCGAATCGGGTGGAAATCCGGGCGTAGTGAGCCGCTCCAATGCGGTAGGGCTGATGCAGATTAAAGCGTCGACCGCGGGGCGCGAAGTCTATCGCACGCTGGGCCGCCGCGGTCAGCCGTCTAATGCCGAGTTGCGCGATCCGGCCAAAAATATTGATATCGGCACCGCCTATATCCGCATCCTGCAGGACTCTGCGCTGTCGGGCATCCGCGATCCGCTGACCCTGCGTTACGCCACCATCGTCTCTTATGCCAACGGTGCCGGTGCGCTGCTGCGAACATTTTCACGCGATCGCGATCGGGCTATTGCGATGATCAATGCCATGTCACCGGATGAGTTCTATCAGCATGTGCAGAACAGGCATCCGGCGGCGCAGGCACCGCGCTACCTCTGGAAAGTCACCACCGCTTACCGCACCATCTGACCGGTTTTGACTACGCCTGCGGCGTGAGCAGCAGCCGCGCCGTGGGATAGTCAATAATCAGTACCTTGATATAACCGCCCAATAGCGCACCGCGAATCGCCTGCGCTTTCTCCCGTCCCCCAGCCAGCCCGACGACCTGCGGGCACTGTTTCACCTGCGCCAGCTCCATTCCGATCACCGGATCTTCTTCCGCTTTCAACACCGGCTGGCCGCAGGCGTCAAAATAGTGCAGGCAGATATCACCGACCGCACCGCGTGCCGCCAGCGTCTGCAGCATTTTGCCATCGTAGTAGTTGCCAGAATTGCGCAGCAGCGCCGACGGCTCCAGATCGCCGATGCCGACAATCGCCAGATCGACCTGCTCAAATTTACTCAGCACCTCGGCAACCTCTGCATTGGCCGACAGCCGCTGGCGATCGCTGACCGAATGCTCAATCGACTGCGACGGCAGCAGCCAGGCGGGGCAGTTCAGCAGCGCCGCCAGATTCTGGGTCAGAATGGTGGCCTGCACGTTGCCGTTGGCACCGACGCCGCCCAGCAGCTGGATCACGCCCTTACAGGCGCTGTTAAGCGGATGCAGCGCATCCACCATCGCCCGGATAGTGCCGCTCCAAGACGAAATACCAATCAGCTCATCGTTGCGCAGCCGGGTCTCCAGATAGTGAGCGGCCGCCGATCCAATCGCCTGCTTAATCTGCAGCGGCGACGCCTGATCCGGCACATCCACCACAATCGCCTGCGGCAGGTTGTAGGTCTGCTCAATCGCCTTTTCCAGTTCCGGATAGACGTTGGCCGGTGGCACCACGCTAATCTTGACCACACCCTCTTTCACGCTGCGATTAAGAATGCGTGAGACAAACGACTGCGATAGGGTCAGCGACTGCGCGATCTCTGACTGCTTCAGCCCTTCGACATAGTAAAGCGTGGCAATCTTCACCATCAGTCGCTGTTCATCCTGTTTTGCCATCGGTTTTTCCCTCTCTGAATCTGCCCGGTATTGTTAACCAGGATGATCAAAATCACAACGCAGGCTAATTTGTGATCGTTTTCGCTTTTTAACGATCGCGCATTGGACGGCGCGTCAGCGCAGGCGCATAGTCATTATGCATATAAAATCGCGTGTGAATATATATTCAAGCGGAGAAAAATAATGACTCGTCCTCTGATTAAACTGACCCTGCTGGCTTCGATGTTCGCTTTTTCTGCAACGGCGCTGGCGGTAGAGCAAGGCCTGCTGGCGATTATTACCCCATCCCATGACAACCCGTTTTTCAAAGCCGAGGCAGAAGGCGCGTTAGCCAAAGCCAAAGAGCTGGGTTACGCCACGCTGGTGGCGTCGCACGACGATGACGTTAACAAGCAAAACCAGCTGATTGAGACCGCGATTGCGCGCAAAGCGAAAGCGATCATTCTGGATAACGCCGGCGCGGACGCCACCGTCGGGCCGGTGCAGAAAGCCAAAGATGCCGGTATCCCGACCTTTCTGATTGACCGTGAGATCAACAAAACCGGTATCGCCGTGGCGCAGATTGTCTCCAATAACTATCAGGGCGCGCAGCTGGGTGCAGAGAAATTTGCAAAGTTGCTGGGCGGCAAAGGCGAGTACGTTGAACTGCTGGGCAAGGAGTCTGACACCAATGCGGGCGTGCGGTCGCAGGGCTATCACGACGTGCTGGATGACTACACCGACCTGAAAATGGTGGCGCAGCAGAGCGCGAACTGGAGCCAGACCGAAGCCTTCAGCCGCATGGAAACCCTGCTGCAGAAGCACCCCAACATCGTCGGCGTGATCTCCGGTAACGACACTATGGCGCTGGGCGCGGAAGCCGCGCTGAAAGCCGCCGGGCAAACCTCGGTGATCGTGGTGGGCTTTGACGGCAGCGACTACACCCGCGATTCGATCCTCAACAAAGGCAACATCAAAGCGACGGTACTCCAACCGGGCTGGGATCAGGCGCAGATGGCGGTCACGCAGGCGGACTACTACCTGAAGAACGGCAAAGCGCAGAAACAGGAGAAGCAGCTGATGGACTGTGTGCTGATTGACGACAGCAACGCCGCTAAGCTGAAAAACTTCAACCTGGCGAAATAACTATGAAACGGATAGTGGCGGTATTGACCGGTATGGCGCTGCTCAGCGCCTGCACCGTGGTGGATCTGGATGCGGACGGTAACCCGATTCTGCCGAAAGATCCGCACGCGAAGCCCAGCTATACCACCCAGACGCCGCAGCAGATTGCGGAGGAGACCTGGCAGCCGCGGGTCATGACCACCGCGAACAGCCACGCACTGAGCTGGGCGGACATGGAGGCGAAAAGTCAGACGGTTAAACCCGGGGGGCGTGAAAGCGTCTTCGTACGGGCCAGCGGGACGGCCAGCGCCCTGGATGAGAGTAATCCGCGTGAACGCACGCTGACGCTGACGATCAACGGTAAACCGGTGGCAGTCAGCGTCGGGCCGGTGCTGCGCAGCAACGCTATTCGCGACGCCGCCGGGTTCCGTTTCGAGGAGTTTACGAATCAGGTGCAGTACGCCCAGCTGACGCGGGCGCTGAACCGTCACGCGGTGAAGCAGCTGCCGCCGCTGGATGCCAGCTGGGTCAACCAGCCGGTGCAGGCGCTGCTGGCGGTGAGCATCGGTCACAACAGCGTTGAAAAGGTGGTGGCGGTGGAGCTGAAGCGGGGGACGCACTGATGAACGATGAGATCATTCTGCGGGCCGAACAGATATCGATGCTGTTTCCCGGCACGCTGGCGCTGGATCGCGTCGACTACCGGGTCTGGCGCGGCAAAGTTAACGTCATCATCGGTGAAAACGGGGCGGGAAAATCGACCCTGATGAAGATTCTGGCCGGGGTGCAGCAGCCCACCGCCGGTTCGCTGTTCCTGAATGGCGAGCCGCTGACGCTGAGCAGCACCCGTGACGCTGCCCGGCACGGTATCGGCATGGTGCACCAGGAGCTGAACCTGTTTGAAAACCTCACGGTGGCGGAGAACCTCTTTCTGGGCCGGGAGATCCAGCGCGGCCTGTCACCCATCAATGAGGCGGAGCAGGCACGCCGCACCGCCGCACTGATGGCGCGGCTCGATCAGCCGATCTCGCCCACTGAGCGGGTCGGCAATCTCAAAGTGGGTCAGCAGCAGCTGGTGGAGATCGCCAAAGCGCTGGCGGAAGATGCAGACATTCTGATCCTCGACGAGCCGACCTCCGCGCTGAGCAAAACCGAAGTGGAGATCCTGTTCCGGGTGATCCGCGACCTGACGCAGCAGGGCGTGACCCTCATCTATATCTCCCACCGGCTGGAGGAGCTGATGGCGATTGGTGACGTGATTACCATTCTGCGCGACGGACGTTTCCAGGCGGAAGCCCCGGTGAGCACCATCGATGTGCCGTGGATCGTGCGCGAGATGCTGGGCAGTGAGCCGGTCACGACCTTTTTGCCGGATGAGCGTGAATTTGGCGCACCGGTGCTGGAGGCGCAGCATATTACCTGCGTCAGCCCTAACGGCAATACGCTGGTGGATGACGTCAGTTTTCAGGTGCGGGCCGGGGAAATTGTCGGGATCTACGGACTGATGGGCGCGGGTCGCACCGAACTTTTTGAGTGTCTGCTCGGCAGCCAGCGCCACTATCTCGGCAGGCTGTGGCTCGACAGTAAACCACTGCCAACCCGTCTGCCGACCGCCGATCGCATCCGTATGGGCATGAGCCTGGTGCCGGAAGATCGCAAACGCGCCGGGATTTTCCCGGTCTCGTCGGTCGCCAGTAATCTCACCATCGCCAGCCTGTGGCGGCGACTGTCGCACCGTTTTGCCATTGCGCATCAGGCGGAGCAGCAGGCGGTGAACCAGACGGTGGGCAACCTGGCGATCAAAATCTCGTCGCCGGACGTCGCCATCAGTGCACTCAGCGGCGGCAATCAGCAGAAAGTGGTGATTGGCCGTGCGCTGCTGACCAATCCACGTCTGCTGCTGCTGGATGAGCCGAGCCGCGGCATTGACGTCGGGGCCAAAGCCGAGGTGTTTCGCACCATGGTAGCGCTGTCGCAGCAGGGCATCGCCGTGCTGTTCTCCACCTCAGACCTGAAAGAAATTATGGCGGTAGCCGATCGCATCCTGGTGATGTCGGGCGGCAAACTTACGGCTGATCTTCCCCGCGACCAGGCGGAAGAGGCAGCGCTGGTGAAAGCAAGTGCGCAGGGGTTCTGAGCATGAAAAGCAATAACAGCGTCGCGCTGAACACACTTCCGGCTAAAGCGTTCAGTTCACGCGAAAGCATTCTGCTGCTGCTTCTGAAACTGCGCACCTTTATTGCGCTGATTCTGATTGTCGGCTTCTTCGCCATCACCGTGCCGGACTTTCTCGCCACCGGCAGCCTGGTGATCATGGTGAAACATATCGCCATCAACGCCTTTCTGGCGCTGGGCATCACCTTTGTCATTATCACCGCAGGCATTGACCTGTCGATTGGGGCCACCTTAGGGCTGTGCGGCATGATCGCCGGCTGGCTGATCACTAAAGGCATTGTGCTGCCGATGTTTGGCATCGCTATCTTTCCCAGCGTCTGGGTGATTGTGCCGGTTGTGCTGTTGGTCGGCGCGCTGATTGGCGCGGGCAACGGCTGGATCATTACCCGCTACAATGTGGCCCCCTTTATCTGCACCCTCGGCACCATGTACATCCTGCGCGGCGCGGCAATGCTCACCTCCGGCGGCGAGACCTTTCCCGGTTTGCAGGGTAATCCGCTACTGGGCAATACCGGTTTCGACAGGATTGGTGCGGGGACGTTTCTCGGGCTGCCGTATGCCATCTGGATGATGGTGCTGCTGGCGCTGGTCATCGCCTATATCGCCCGTCGTCTGCCGTTTGGCCGTCAGGTCTATGCCATCGGCGACAACGAGCGTGCCGCTGAACTGTCGGGGGTGAAAACCCGGCAGGTGAAAATTCTGGTCTACACCCTGTCGGGCTTCTGCGCAGCCATTGCCGGCATCGTGGTCTCATCGCAGCTGGTCGCCAGCCATCCGGCGAACGGCACCGCGTTTGAGATGAACGCGATTGCCGCCGTGGTGCTGGGCGGCACCTCGCTGGCGGGCGGACGCGGCACCATTGTCGGCACACTGATTGGGGCGTTTGTCATCGGCTTTCTGGCGGATGGCCTGATCATGATGGGCGTCAGCGAATTCTGGCAGATGGTCATTAAGGGCATTGTCATCATCATCGCGGTCATTATCGACCAGACTCAGAGCCGGATGCAGCAGAAGGCGGCGGTGGTGGCACAGAAAGCATTAATCGAGGAGGGCTCACCGGCAAAATCCTGAATGCGCTGAGCCAGGCAGGCGGGACTGCTGCATGTTTCTGCTCACGGGGATGGCCTGCCCGGATTAACGGGCAGAGTGGCAGACAAAGGGGAGTGCCCGTGTAAGGCACGCCTTTTCTGGCAGAAATTTTTTTAACCGATGTGAATATATATTCATAACCGATTTAAAATTCAGAGGTAGTGTATGAATCCTTTCAATCTTCCGGTCGAAGACCTTGAGCGTCGGGCGCGTGCTATCCGTCGTCGCATTATCCAGCTGAATGCGGGCAGCCCGGCAGGCGGCCATACCGGTGCCGATCTGTCGCAGGTGGAGATCCTCACCGCGCTTTACTTCCGTATTCTGAACTGCGCCCCGGATCGCACGGACGACGATCAGCGTGACATCTACATCCAGTCCAAAGGTCACGCGGTGGGCGGTTATTACTGCGTGCTGGCGGAAGCGGGCTACTTTCCGACCGACTGGCTGGCAACCTATCAGCATGCCGACTCGCATCTGCCCGGCCATCCGGTGCGGCAGAAAACGCCTGGCGTTGAGCTGAATACCGGCGCACTGGGACACGGACTGCCGGTGGCGGTGGGCATCGCTATCGCAGCGAAAAAAGATAACAGCTCGCGCCGCATCTTTGTGGTGACCGGCGACGGGGAACTGGCCGAAGGCAGCAACTGGGAGGCAGCACTGGTCGCAGCGCATTACGGCCTCGACAACCTGATCATCATTAATGACAAGAACAAGCTGCAACTGGCGGGGGCGACCCGCGACATCATGAACACCGATCCGCTGCCGGAAAAATGGCGTGCCTTCGGGCTGGAGGTCACCGAATGCAACGGCAATGAGATGGCGGCGGTCGTCGACACCATTGAAAACCTGCCGAAGAACGGCAAGCCGCAGGTGATTGTGGCACATACCGAAAAGGGCTTTGGTATCTCCTTTATTCAGAGCAAAGCCGAATGGCATCACCGGGTGCCGAAAGGCGAAGAGATCGCGCTGGCACTGGAGGAACTGAAAGATGAGTAATGCACAACATTTAGCAAGCGTCATGGTGACGGCTTTCATCGACGCGGTGAATCGCGGCGTGGATCTGGTGCCGGTGGTAGCTGACTCCACCTCAACCGCCAAAATCGCCCCCTTTATCAAGGCGTTTCCCGACCGTCTGATCAACGTCGGTATCGCCGAGCAGACGCTGGTGGGCACAGCGGCCGGGCTGGCGCTGGGCGGCAAAGTTGCGGTGACCTGTAACGCCGCGCCGTTTCTGGTATCACGCGCCAATGAGCAGGTGAAAGTGGACGTCTGTTACAACAACACCAACGTCAAACTTTTCGGGCTGAATGCCGGGGCCAGCTATGGTCCGTTAGCCAGCACCCACCACAGCATTGATGATATCGCGGTGATGCGCGGTTTCGGCAATATCGAGATCTATGCGCCTTCCTGCCCGCTGGAGTGCCGCCAGATCATCGACTACGCCCTTGAGCATGTCGGCCCGGTCTATATCCGTCTGGACGGCAAAGATCTGCCGCAGCTGCACGACGAAAGCTACCGGTTCAGTCCGGGTGCGATCGACCTGTTGCGGGAAGGCAGCGACATCGCGCTGGTGGCAATGGGCTCAACGGTTCACGAGGTGGTTCACGCCGCTGAGCAACTGGCTGAAAAGGGCATTTCAGCCGGTGTGATCGCGGTTCCATCGATTCGTCCCTGTGATACCCAACAGCTGCGGAACCTGTTAAATCACTACCCAGCGGTGATTACCGTAGAAGAGCACAACGTCAATGGGGGTGTCGGCAGCCTGGTGGCCGAAGTGCTGGCGGAAGGCGGCTGCGGCATCCCGCTGTTACGGCTCGGCATTCCGGATGGCGAATATGCGATTGCCGGCGATCGCGCCTCGACCCGCGCCCGTCATGGCATTGATGCCAGCAGCGTAGTCAACAGTGCAGCACGCATCTGCGCAGGAGCATAAACATGGTGGGACCCCTGATTCTGGCGATCGACGAAGGCACCACCAACGCCAAGGCGATTGCGGTTGATCGCAGTGGCCGCGTCGTGGCGCGCGGCAGCCAGAGTTTAACCCTGCAACATCCGCAGCCCGGACTGGCGGAGCAAGACCCTGTGGCGATCTGGCAGGCGGTAAAACAGGCGATCATCCAGTGTCTGTCAGCCTGTGATGGCGCGCCTGTCGCGGCCGTGGCGATCAGCAATCAGCGCGAGTCGGTGCTGATCTGGCAGCGGCGTGATGGTCAGCCGCTGACGCCACTGGTGAGCTGGCAGGATCGACGCTCAGAGGCATTCTGTCGCGATCTGCATCAGGCGGGCAAAGCGCCACGTATTACCGGCTTAACCGGGCTGGCCGTTGATCCAATGTTTCCGGCCGCCAAGCTGACCGGGATGCTGGCCGCCATTCCCGACGGCGCGGCGCGGGCCGCAGCTGGTGAGCTTTGCATCGGCACCGTCGACAGCTGGCTCAGCTGGCAGCTCAGCGCAGGTGAGGTATTCGTTACCGATCACGCCAACGCCGCCCGCACTCAACTTTATAGTCTGCATCTTAATGACTGGGACGAGGAGCTGCTGACGCTGTTTCAGCTACCGCGCGCCGCGCTGCCACGTATTACCTCTTCCGCTAGCGAACAGGGCGTGGTCGCGGTGCGTGACATTCCCGGCTTAGCGCCCGGTACGCCCATTCTGGCGCGCATCGGTGACTCCCATGCTGCGCTGCAGGCGCAGCGGCGCGGCGAGTCAGAAGTGGTGAAAGCCACCTACGGCACCGGCTCTTCACTGATGATGTCGATGGCGACGCCGCTGCTGACGGAAAATGGCCTCAGCACCACCGTGGCCTGGCACGACGGCACGCTGCGTTATGCGTTTGAAGGCAACATCACCCATACCGGTTCCGGTGCCGCCTGGCTGGGCAAACTGCTCGGCGTGCAGGATCCGCGTGTGCTGACCGCCATGGCGCAGCGCTGCGACGACAATCAGGGCATCTATTTTGTCCCGGCGCTCTCCGGCCTGGGCGCGCCCTGGTGGGATCTGCAGGCGCGCGGCATGGTATGCGGACTGACGGACGCCGCCACGCCCGAGGTACTGGCGCGTGTCGCGCTAGAGTCGATCGTCTGGCAAATTGCCGACGTCTTTTTTGCGATGGAGCAGGCCAGCGGCCAGCAGCTCCCGGCCCTCTGTGTGGATGGCAGCGCCACCGAAAACAGCTGGCTGATGCAGTTACAGGCGGATGTGTTACAGCGGCCGCTGCAGCGGGTGCCGACTGCCGAAGTTTCCGCGCTGGGCGCGGCGCTGCTGGCGGGCAAAGTACTGGGATGGTGGCAGCAGGGCAGTGATATGCAGGCGCTGCAGGGCGGCAGCGTCATCATGCCACGTGAAGAGCATGCGCAGCGTATGCAGGAAAACTATAAAGGCTGGATCGACGCCGTTGCACGCTGTCGTTATCAGCCACATTAATCCTTAACCGGAGCAGAGCCATGTCAACACTTCCTCAGCAGTTAACCTTCGGTGTCATCATTGGCAACCGGGGATTTTTTCCCAGCTATCTGGTGGGCGAGGCGCGCCAGCAGGCGGTTGCGCTGTTTGAAAAGATGAACATCAATACGGTGATGCTGGATGAAACCCAGACCAATCTGGGCGGCGTCGAGACGCGGCAGGAGGCCAAAACCTGTGCTGCGCTGTTTCGTCAGCATCGCGAAGCGATTCACGGCATTGTGGTACTGCTGCCTAACTTTGGTGATGAAAAGGCCATTGCCGAAGCGCTGCGTCTGGCCGGGCTGAATGTGCCGGTACTGGTGCAGGCGGAAGAGGACAACCTGGATAAAATGGGGCTGGCGACCCGCCGTGACAGTTTCTGCGGCAAAATATCGCTCTGCAACAACCTGCGGCAGTACGGCATTCCGTTTACCCTGACCCGCCAGCACGTCTGTGCCCTGAGCGGCGAGGTTTTCCAGCAGGATTTACAGCGCTTCAGCCAGCTCTGCCGGGTCGTGAATGCGATGCGGCGGGTTCGCGTCGGCGCGATTGGTGCGCGGCCCGCCGGATTCAACACCGTCCGCTACAGCGAAAAGCTGCTGGAGAAGATGGGCATCGCGGTAGAAACCCTGGATCTGTCGGAGATTTTTACCCGCACAAACCGGCTGCGTGATGACGATATCCGTGTGGCAGAGAAGCGCGAGATCCTGGAAGCCAACGCCGATGCGCGCGGCATTCCGGGCGACAAACTGGTGACTATGGCCAAACTGTTTGTGGTGATCAGCGAGTGGATCAGTGACAACGATATCGACACGACTGCCATTCAGTGCTGGACGTCGCTGCAGGAAAACCTGGGCATCAACGTCTGCTCAATCATGAGCGTGATGTCGGGTCAGCTGATGCCCAGCGCCTGTGAAGTGGACGTGATGGGCGCGCTGTCGATGTATGCGCTCGCCAGCTGTTCGCTGAGTCCTGCTTCACTGGCGGACTGGAACAACAACTTTGGCGATGAGCGGGACAAATGCGTGCTGTTTCACTGCGGGAATTTTGCCAGCGCCAGCCTGGAGTCACCGACCATGGGCACGGCGGATATTATTGGCACCACCGTGGGCAAAGAGAACACCTGCGGTGCGGTGCATGGCCGGATGAAGCAGGGCGACCTCACCTATTTCCGCCTCTCGACCGACGACTTCAGCGGCGAAATCAAAGCCTATGTGGGTGAGGGGCTATCAGTCACCGATCCGCTGGACACGGTCGGCTGTCGTGCGGTCATACAGGTGCCGCAGCTGGAGACGCTGCTGGCATGGATCTGCCGCAATGGCTTTGAGCACCACGTGGCGATGAACCACTCGGCCACGGCCGGTGTGCTGCAGGAAGCTTTCAGTGAGTATCTCGGCGTGAGCTGCTATCGGCATCAGTAAGCGATAAGAGTGAATCGCAGAACGCGATAAGGGCAATGCGGCGCAGCCGATGCGACCACGGTTTCTGGCCACATCGGCTTCATGGCCCGCCATCCGCAGGACAGGAGGGCGGCATGCTAGCGCGCCATTCTGCGCACTTCGCCATCGTCACTTTCCACGGCAACCAGATCCACCGGCGGCAGACTACCCCCGCTGAACTCAACCTGACGGATCGGGAAGGCGAAGCGGATATTGCGCTCTTCAAGAGCCGCCATGAGCTGCAGGTTAATCTCCTGCTGAATATCCATGTACTTGTTGTAATCCGCATCCAGTACAAAATAGACCACTTCAAAAGTCAGCTTCGAGTCCTCGAAAGCCAGGAAGTGGGCGCGGTCAAAACGGGTGGTCTCAACACCCTGGATAATCTCTTTCACCAGCGGGCTGATCTCGCGCACCTGCTCAGAAGGCGTGGCATAGCTGATGCCAAACTTAAACACGATGCGGCGCTGCTGCATGCGCTTGTAGTTGTGGATGGTCTGCTGCAACAGAATGGTGTTTGAGCAGACGATCTGCTCACCACTCAGGCTGCGCAGCCGGGTGGTTTTCAGGCCGATATGCTCAATGGAACCGGCAATATCACCAAAGACAATAAAATCGCCATGCTCGAACGGCTTATCGAAGCCTATCGCCAGCGACGCAAACACATCGCTCAGCACAGTCTGAATCGCCAGCGCAATCGCGATACCGCCAACGCCCAGGCTGGCGACCAGCGCGGTAATATTGATGCCCATGTTCGACAGAATGGCCAGGAACATCATGATCCAGACCACGACCCGCAGCAGAATCCCGAGGATCACCGTCGTCACCGGATTCCGCACATGCAGCGGGTCGCGCAGCAGGCTTTTCAGCCAGAGCCGGATGCCGCAGTCGATCCACAGCGCGAGCTGTACGATCAGCGCCAGGAACCAGCCGTGTGCGATGGTCACGCTCCAGGATTCGGGCAGGTCAACAAACTTCAGGGCAATCAGCAGCGAAAAGATCAGCAGCAGGGTCTGGCTGGTGCTGCGCAGTATCTCCACCAGAATCGCGGTCGCGCGGACATGACGATGTTCGCTGTAAAGCGCAATCCGGTTGGAGATAAAGCGAATCAGGGTACGTAATACCCAGTAAATCACCAGCGTGGAAACCACCACGATGGCGCTGTTGAGCCAGAGTTCCTGATTAAAAAAGAGGGAGTGAAAACGACGTGAAGAGAGCCAGTTTTCCATTGGGGAGGGTCTCCTTGCTGGGTTCCGGTTTAAAAGAAAACAAGCAAGAAGCATAGCCTGGATGCGGCCCACCTGTGTGGCGCATCCCTGAAGACGTTACTGGAAACGGGTCGATTTATCGCGAGCCAGTCGCTCAAGAGCAAAAATAATCTGCTGAAGCTGCCGCTCCTGCGCCGGGTTCAGCGTGGCAAAGCGAAAGCTCAGGCGCGGTGTCACAAGGGTTTCGTTTTTGCGGGTAACAACGCAGCGCTCGCCAATATTCAGCAGCTTCACCGGCACGTCAAAAATGCCATATTCGCCCAGCTCAACCCGAAATTGATTGAAGCTATCGCCATTCTGCAATCCGTCCGGCAGCGGCTCATCTACCAGCACGCCCAGACCGCCCAGGGAGAGATCCTGCAATCGCAGGCGCGTTTTACGGCCATCCGGCCACAGGGTATGACACCAGAACTGCGGCTCCATCGGGGCGCAGACGCGGAAGAATTCCCGTCGCTGAATCTGCCACAGCAGGTCCGGCAGCGGCGCGCTGAAGGCGGGTAAGCCTTCAAACTCCACTTTTTCCAGCGAGGCGAGGCTGAACTCTACCTTCGCGCCGAAGGTTTCAGCGGTGATACTGAGATCGTCGCTGGTCAGGGCGTATTCGTTATCCAGGTTATTACTGCCGAGGTCAAACAGCAGGCGATCTTTATCGGCATTCAGCATCCGGCTGATAAACTGCCCGCGCGCGAAGCGCACCAGTAGTGGCGTCTGCAGGCGCAGCAGATCTTTCATTACGCCCAGAACCGCCAGCGTGCCACGTTTTAAATATTGTTCCTGGTCGGCTTCTTTCACGTCCTGCTCCGCAAGGGGTTACTGTATTTATGCTGTTTTTTTGCCTCATCCCGGTTATCGGCGCGGCAAAAAAAAGCTTTAGCCGGTGAATTCTTAAAAAATAGTGTGACCCGTGAGGCGTTTTACAAAAAGCTGGCTATACTTATCGCGGTAAACCGCTTGATAAATCAGGCGTTCACGCTTTAATCATAAAAAGGAAGGAGCAACAGATGGGTATTATTTCCTGGATCGTCTTTGGCTTAATCGCGGGTATTCTGGCGAAGTGGATTATGCCGGGTAAAGACGGTGGCGGTTTCATTCTGACTATCGTTCTGGGTATTATCGGTGCCGTAGTGGGTGGCTGGATCAGTACGCTGTTTGGCTTCGGCCGCGTCGATGGGTTTAACTTCGGAAGCTTTGTGGTCGCTGTTATCGGTGCCATCGTGGTGCTGTTCGTATACCGCAAAGTACGCAGTTAACCGTAACGGTTTCAACAGAAAAGGGGACGAAGCGATTCGTCCCCTTTTTTTATCTTTTACTTTTAATCAGAAATCGTAACCAACGGTCGCCATCACGCTGCGTTCCGCACCCCAGTAGCAGTAGCCTGTGCCGTAGCAGCCCGCCACATAAGTACGATCGGTCAGGTTGTTGGCGTTGACCTGAACCCAGGCCCCTTTCAGGCTGCTGTTCCAGACGCCAAGATCGGCCCGCACTGATGCATCAAACAGCGTTACTGACGGCACACGTGTGGTGTTTGCATTGTCCGCCCACTGTTTGCCGATGTAACGCACGCCTGCACCCGCACTCAGACCGTAATCAAACTGATAGTGACCCCAGAGTGCCGCCATGCTGTTGGGAGTAACGTATGGAGTATGTCCGCTGTTGCCATCCACCGAATCTTTAAAGCGCAGATGATTCAGCGTATAGCTCGCCACGGTGCTCAGACGCGGGGTGAGCTGATTACGTGCTTCCAGCTCGATACCCTGTGAGTGAACTTTGCCCGATGGCGAATAGGTCGCCGTCAGCACGTTGCGGTTCGCCACATCTTTCTGCGTCAGGTCATAGACCGCCACGCTATAGAGATCGCGGGTGCCATTGGGCTGATATTTCACCCCGGCTTCATACTGCTCGGCGGTGGTCGGCTTCAGCAGATTATTGTTGGGATCGGTGAGCGCGGTCGGAGTAATCGCCTGGCTCCAGCTCACGTAAGGTGAGATACCGTTGTCGAACGCATAGAGCAGTGCTGCACGTCCGCTGATGTGATCGTCCTGACGACGATCGCTGCCGCTGTTGTTGGCGACGATGCGGTCATAACGACCGGAGAGATCCAGGTGCCAGCGATCCAGCTTCATCTCATCCTGCAGATAGAGACCGGTCTGATAGTAGCGACGGGTTTTATCCGCCCAGGTGTAATCCGGCATATCGCCCACCTGTTCGCCGGTCAGGGCATTCAGCTGGTTGGCTGAACCGCCCGCCGCGCTGATCTCATTTTTATAACGGTGATACTCGGCACCCA
Organism: Pantoea vagans; assembly: GCF_004792415.1. Taxonomy (NCBI): domain Bacteria; kingdom Pseudomonadati; phylum Pseudomonadota; class Gammaproteobacteria; order Enterobacterales; family Erwiniaceae; genus Pantoea; species Pantoea vagans. The sequence goes on along the minus strand of NZ_CP038853.1, from coordinate 2,438,936 downwards.
GCGTCACGCGGTGCTCCAGTTCGCCGGTGTTGAACTCTGCCGTTAAACGGTTATCGGTGGACCAGGCGGAGAGCGACGAGCGCTCCCCGGAGTAGTAGCGGTTCAGCAGATCGGGATTATTTTCATCCCAGCCAATCTGATAAACCTGATCGAGATCGACATTCGAGTGGCTGTAGCTGCCGGTTGAGGAGAATGACCAGACGTCGTTAAAGCGATGGGCGAAGTCGAAGCTGTAGATCTGCTCGCGACGCTTGAACTGATCGAGGTCGCTATTGCCCTCATAAAAGCCATTGCTCAGCTTGTAGCCGTTGTGTTCGGTGAGGCTGCCGTCACCCGGTACGGAACCGTGGTAACCACCTGAAGGATCTTTCTGCAGATAGGCTTTCAGGATCAGATGGGTATCTTCATCCGGCTGCCACATCAGTTGCGGCATCAGCGCATATTTCTCTTCGCGGGTGTGATCGTACTGCGTATCGCTGTTGCGGGTCACGCCGGTCAGGCGAAACGCCCACTGGTCGTTGATCGCATTGGTATAGTCAAACATCGTGCCGGTGGTGGCATTACTGCCTGCCTGCAGCTGGATGTGACCCTCTTCGCTGAACTGCGGACGTTTGGTCACCATATTGACCAGGCCGCCTGGCACCGTCTGACCATAAAGGGCAGAAGAGGGGCCTTTGATCACATCGATGCGCTCAAGGAAAGCGTTATCGACCTGCAATACGTTGAAACTGCCGCCGTCGCTCATCAGCCGCATGCCGTCGAGGAAGGTGTTATCGACATCACCGCCGTGGAAGCCGCGCAGCGCAATGGTGTCGTAACGGGTCGCGGCACCGCCAAAGTTGGTGAAGACGCCGGAGCTGTAGCCGAGTGCCTGGTTCAGGGTCAGGGCGCCCTGATCCTGCATCTGCTGGCGGGTGACCACGGATATCGACTGCGGCGTGGTGATCAACGGACGATCGCTTTTGGTTGCGCCCTGGCTGGTCGTCGCCAGATAGCCCTGGGTCGGTGAAGTTGAGTCTTCCTGCGGTTGTGCAGTCACCACCATATCGGCAGCGAAACTCAGAGCAGGCGCGGTCAGCGCCAGGGTGCAGAGGCGAATATACCCTCTCAGCGACAGTGACAGTTTCATCGGAGTTCCTTTCATAGCAAAGATTAAGGCAGGTGAGTAAAGTTGTTAATAGGTAATCTCATTATCATAATGAGAATTATTACCTTTTGTAAATTGGCTGCAATTTTGCCTGTTGATGTAAGAAGGTCAAGTAAAATTCGCTGAAAAGGCGTGCGGATACCTCCGGTGAGGCCAGAGGTATCCAGAGAGGGTTAAGGTTGTGAGGCTGACGCCTGCGGAATATCGTGGGCGCTGTTACAGGTCTTCTCTTTCGGGCAATACTTATCGAGCAGTTTCAGCGTGACGCCGTTGGTCCAGCCAAAGCCGTCCTGCAGCGGATACTCACCGCCGCCACCGCCGCCAAGATTTTTGCCGTCGACGACATATTTCTCCACCAGCTTATGCTCACGGTCATAGGTTGTCTGGACGTTTTGCAGGAAGCGTAAGCCTACCTCTTTCGCCAGTTTTGGCTGGTTGTAATGCTCCAGGCCTTCCACGGCAACCCACTGCAGCGGTGCCCAGCCATTCGGTGCATCCCACTGCTGGCCGTTGTTCACGGTGGTGGTCACCAGACCGCCGGGCTTCAGCAGCTGCTTTTCAACTGCGCTGGCAGTGCTTTCAGCCTGCTTATCACTGGCGACCTGCAGATAGAGCGGGAACAGCGCGGCAGCCGTCAGCTGCGGATGAACCTGCTTTTTCTGCCAGTCATAGTCGGCATACCAGTTCTGTTTACTGTCCCACAGATAGCGGTTGATCGCCGCCTGGCGCTTCTCTGCGCGATCGGCATACTGCTTCGCCAGATCGCTCTGTTTGTTCATCTGGTAGCCTTTCGACAGGGTCTGCTCCAGATGGAACAGCAGGCTGTTCAGGTCAACCGGCGCCAGCTGGGTGGTGCGGATCGTCGACAGGTTGTGCGCGTCGGTAAACCAGCGTGAACTGAAATCCCAGCCCGATGCGGCACCGGAACGCAGATCGCGGTAAAGTTCAGCTTTATTGCGCTGCGGCGCTTTCTGCGCAGTAGCAATATCGTCCATCCAGGATTCGGTGCGTGGTACATCGCGCGCATCCCAGTAGCGGTTGAGCAGGGTGCCATCTGCCAGCTTAATCACACGCTTGCTGGCTGCGCCCGCCGCGACGTTATCGCTGTCGGCCATCCAGTAGTCATACTCTTTCTGCAGCTGCGGCAGGTAGTGGGTATAAGCTTTGCCGTCATCGTGCGTCGCCAGCAGGTCGACCATCAGGCTGAAGAACGGCGGCTGTGAACGGCTCAGGTAGTAGCTGCGGTTGCCGTTGGGGATGTGGCCATAACGGTCAAGCAGCGAGGCGAAGTTATCCGTCATATCCTGGACTTTATCCCAGTGTCCGCTCTCGGCCAGCCCCAGCATGGTGAAGTAGCTGTCCCAGTAATAGACTTCGCGGAAACGCCCGCCCGGCACCACATAGGGCTTAGGCAGCGGCAGCAGCGAGTCATATTTACCGGCGCTGCTGGTGGTGCGCGTCAGCACCGGCCACAGGCCATCAATGTGCTCACGCAGGTTTTGTCCGGCGGGCGGCACATATTTGTCGCCCGCAGCGGGCAGGGTAAAGTTAGCGTCAACAAAACGTTTGAGATCGAAATTGCGCTGTTTCTTCTGCATCTGCCAGTCGGCAAGAATCGAAGCGGGATCAAATTTCGGCACCGCATCGGCAAAGGTCTTCTGATCGGGATAGAACTTTGCCTGCTGCACGGCATTAAACAGCGGCCCTAAACGAACGTCCGGCGGCTGCGGCTGATTATTCAGCATGCGGCTGTTGTCGTCGGCATGGGCGGTGAAAGCGGGTACGCTCAGCAGCAACGTGAGCAGAAAGGGCGCATAACGCTGACGCCGTGAGTCGGCGTTTACCTCAATTTTTGTCATCGGTTTTTCTCCTTGTCCGAAATGCGGCCGCGCGTAACGCATTGACCACAGGACCAACTTTAGACCTTATCTGTCCACTTCACCCTGAAGCGAGCCGGAAATGTGAAGCCACGGGAATTATTTTTATGGAAAAAACCGCTTTTTCACGCGGGTTTTTTCTTGCTCTCACCTCACTTTTCCCCGACGCTGAAAGAAAAAAAGGAGAGCAGGATGGAGATCATCTGGTATCACCCGTCGCAGTCTGCAGCGGCCTGGATTAACGGTTTACAACAGCGTCTGCCACATGCGCGTGTGCGTGCCTGGCAGCCAGGCGACAACGGACCGGCAGATTATGCGCTGGTTCGTTCACCCCCCGCAGAGATGCTGCAGGGACGCGCCACACTGCGCGGCGTCTTTGCGCTGGGTGCAGGCGTTGACGAGATTCTCAAACAGTTGCAGCAGCACCCTGAGATGCTGCCCGACAGCGTGCCGCTTTATCGGCTGGAAGATACCGGGATGGCGCGTCAGATGCAGGAGTATGCTGTCCATAGCGTACTGAACTGGTTCCGTCGTTTTGATGACTACCGTCTTCAGCAGCAGCAACAGTGCTGGCAGCCGCTGCCTGCTTACCCGCGTGAAAGCTTCACCGTCGGGATTCTGGGCGCGGGCGTGCTGGGACAGAGCGTGGCAGAGAGCCTCAAACCCTGGGGATTCCCGCTACGCGTCTGGAGCCGTTCACCAAAAGCCATCGACGGCGTGACCAGCTTTGCCGGACGCGATGCCTTGCCCGCCTTCCTGCAGGAGACGCGGGTAGTGATCAACCTGCTGCCGAGCACGCACGAGACCATTAATCTTATCGACCATGACTTTTTAGAGCAGCTGCCGCACGGCGCGTTCTTCCTCAACATCGCGCGTGGCGCACAGGTGGTGGAAGCGGATCTGCTGGCCGCGCTCAATAGCGGTCAGCTGAAAGCGGCGGCGCTGGATGTGTTTCAGGTTGAACCGCTGCCCGAAGCGCATCCGCTCTGGTCACATCCGCGCGTCACGATCACGCCCCATAATGCGGCGGTAACCTTGATCGACGAAGCTATCGATTACATCGCCCGCGCCATCACCCAGGATCAGGCAGGCGAGCCGCCGCAGGGCAGGGTAGATCGTCAGCGCGGCTATTAATGAACCGGCCCCGGCAGGGGCACTCAGCAGGAGAAGAGGATGTATCCGGTAGATCTGCATATGCACACCATCGCCAGCACGCATGCTTACAGCACGCTGCACGACTACGTGACCCAGGCGAAACAAACCGGCATGAAGCTGTTTGCCATTACCGACCACGGCCCCGACATGGCGGACGCGCCGCACTACTGGCACTTCATTAACATGCGCGTCTGGCCGCGCGTCATCGATGGCGTGGGGATTCTGCGCGGTATCGAAGCCAACATTAAAAACCAGCAGGGTGAGATCGACTGTTCCGGCCCGATGCTTGATGCACTGGATTTAATCGTCGCCGGTTTTCACGAGCCGGTTTATGCGCCGCGTGACAGAAAGCATCACACAGACGCGATGATCGCCGCCATGGCGGGCGGGCTGGTTCATATCATCAGTCATCCGGGCAACCCAAAATTCCCGGTCGATATTCCGGCGATTGCCGAGGCAGCAGCACACTATGACGTGGCGCTGGAGCTGAACAACTCCTCCTTTACCCATTCGCGTCCGGGCAGCGAACCCAACTGCCGCGCTATCGCCGCCGCCGTGCGCGATGCGGGTGGACGGCTGGCATTCGGCTCCGATTCCCACACCGCGTTTACGCTGGGCCATTTCGATCACTGCCTGCGGATTGCCCGTGAGGTGGATTTTCCTGAGGATCGAGTGTTAAATGTCACGCCGCGTCGCCTGCTCGACTTTCTGGAAATGCGTAGCGGCAAACATATTGCTGAACTGGCTGACTTTTAATTTATTTTGCCTCAAGGAAATCTGACTCATGAATGAGTTTTCCATTCTGTGCCGCGTGATCGGCTCACTGTTTAATCGTCAGCCGCAGGACCCGCTGCTGGTGCCGCTGTTCACACTGCTGCGTGAAGGCAAACTGCAGTCGCAGTGGCCGCTGGAGCAGGATGAGCTGCTGACGCGTCTGCAACAGAACAGCGATCCGCAGGCGCTGGCCGCCGATTACAATGCGCTGTTTGTCGGCAGCGACTGTAATGTGCCGCCATACGCCTCACAGTGGCCGGAAGGCAAAACGGAGCCGGAAGTACGTGCGTTCTTAACCTCACGCGGCATGCCGCTGAGCGATGCGCCTGCTGACCATTTTGGCGTGCTGCTGCTGGCCGCATCCTGGCTGGAAGATCAGTCAGCGGCAGATGAGAGCGCGGCGCAGCTGGCACTGTTTGAGGAGTACCTGCTGCCGTGGTGCGGAACGTTCCTGGGCAAAGTGGAAGCACACGCGACTACTGCGTTTTATCGCACCCTGGCGATGCTGAGCCGCGAAGCAATTCAGGCGATGTACAACGAACTGCTTGAGAGCAGCGAAGAAGCGCCAGACGCCTGATTCACTACTGCGCCGGGTGTGAACCTGGCGCACTTAATTGCCGGGAGCTTAAGAAAATTCTCCAGATACAGCGTGATTATCCGCTGAAACCAGAATCGCGTTTGTTCTGACGGTTTACAGGATCAGGTGCTCTGGTCGGCAGCCATAAAGTTTTGCGAGACGCTCACGCGTCTTTTTCTGCGGCTTACTATCGGGTCGTTCCAGTTGAGAAATCGCACTCTGCGTGGTGCCTAGCTGTTGAGCCACATCCTGCTGGCTTAAACCCCGCAATATACGCCATGCCGCCTGAAGACTCACTTCCTGCTCAATCATAATCCCTGTAACGTCATGCGGGATCGTCTCATCATCGTGCTCGTCAGTTTCTACGGGAATCGTTTCCCACGCGTCATCGCTGGCCAAGAGCAGCTTTTCATATTCCGCCACCGGCAAGACCACATACTGAGGTTTGCCTGCTTCATCATAGATGTACTGTTTTGACATAGTTTATCCGGGACTCTGTAAGTCGATGCAGGGGTTATGGATGCATGGGGCTGTGGACCACACTGCCGGACGTGAACAAATATCAGTAAATGACCGACGTCCCTGATTAATGGCCCGTTGATAAGATAATAACCTAATATCGGGGTTTATTTCTAATTATCTAATGTATCGTTTCACCACCTCGCCGGGTGCGAACCCGGCGCACAGCCTGGTGTTGCGCAAAGCTGCGGGGTGCCGGGTAGCCAGGCGGCTGCCCTGAGCCTGACCCCAAGCCCCCATGGCGTTAACTCGTAACAGGGCAGGTTGTCTTTAACCCGCGGCGTAATGCCAGAACCCGCGCACTGCCCGGTGGGAAACTGCTGCAACAGCCACGCGGTGCGTGCCAGCGACAGCCGTACCTGACTGCCATCTCCTTGCGTCACGCGCCGCCGCAATCCTTCCAGCACCGCCGCCGCCAGCAGATAGCCGGTGGCATGGTCCAGCGCCTGTACCGGCAGCGGGACCGGTTTGTCGCTCTGCTGCCACTGCATGCCGCGTTCAGCAATGCCGCACCCCATCTGCACCAGACTGTCGAAACCCCGGCGGTTGCGCCACGGACCCTGCCAGCCCCAGGCATTCAGACCCGCATCAACCAGACCGGGCGAGAGTGACTGAAGCGTCTCTGCATCAAACCCGAGCCGCTCCAGCGCATCAGCCCGGTAGCCATGCACCAGCACGTCCGCTTCACGCAGCAGGCGGATAAACTGATCGCGATCGGCGGGCTGCGTCAGGTCGAGCACCGCCCGACGTTTGCCGCAGCTCATCTCCTCATCCAGCGTCGGCTCCTGCCAGCCTGGCGGATCGATGCGCAGCACACTGGCCCCCAGGCTGGACAGAAACCGCGTGGCGACCGGCCCGGCAATAATCCGTGTCAGATCCAGTACCCTGATACCCAGTAATGGGCGCGCTTCGGCCAGCGGCCACGCCGGAGCGGGTGCCGCGAGTGTGGTTTTCCAGCTAAACAGCGGCTCATGCTGCGCGGCCTGGCCCTGGGGATGCTGCTGCCAGGCGGCGGCACTGCGCATTTCAGCAGCACAGCCACCGGCATCAATAATCGCCTGCTCCAGTTCGCTGGCCTGCCACTGTTGCACCTGCTGTGCCAGCGCCGCGCGATCGGCGTGCGCGCCCAGCACCTGTTCCATCGCCAGCCGGTGATGCGCGGCGTTGGTGTGCAGGCGGATCCAGCCATCGCGGCTGCGATAGTCACCGGCAAACGCATCCCACATCGCGGGCGCAGCACGGTTCAGCGGGATAAAGCTCTGCTGAAACCAGCGCGACGCCAGGCGCACATTGACAGCGACGGGTGGAGAGAGATATTCAGGGTGGGAGGCGGCAATCAGTGCGGCGGTAGCCTGGGTTGCCAGACCGATGCTGGTGGCCGCCAGTTCACTGACGGCAAAAGCAGAAGCGAAGGTGGCGCGCTCAAGGAAGGCAGGAAGAGGCAAGGCGTCGTCGCGACCCCGCAATCCCTGCTGCATCTGCTGCCAGAGCGCGGCGGCAAGCTGTGAGTCCATCTTGTGCTTCCTGAGAGGGGAGATTTCTCAAGCATAACACGCAGGATTAACGCCGCCGCAGGCGCGGGAAGCGCGCATGCATCCGCAGGTTACGCAGGTTAAGCACCGCGATAGCCGTGCCCAGGATCACCAGCGAGGCGCCGATAATCTTGAAGCTGTTGAGGCTGTCACCCAGCACGATAATCCCCATCACCACCGATAAAACCGGCGTCAGCAGCGAGTAGGGCATGATCAGATTGACGTTATATTTCTTCAGCAGCATATACCACAGCGTATAGGCCACAATCGACGAGGCGATGGCGCTATAAAGAATGGCAAACCAGCCGCGCCAGCCTGCATGCTGCAGCGCATAAAGCTGATGGGATTCCATCACCAGACTGGAGCCGCCGACGATGGGAATCGCCAGAAACGCAATCCAGCCGGTCATGGTCAGCGGTTTAATCGGCGGCGACTTTTTCACTATCAGGTTACTGACGGCCCAGCCGGTGGCGCTGCACAACAGCAGACAGAGCACCCACCACGAGGGAATGGTCGGACTGCCAGAGAGCACCACCACGCCGCTCAGCGAAATCATAATGCCCAGCAGCTGTACCAGCTTCAGCTTCTCTTTCAGTACCACCATCGCCAGCAACATCGCAATCGGTGTGCCCAGCTGCACCACAATCGCGCCGGTACCGGCATCGGTATAGCGCAGGCCGACAAACAGCAGCGAGAAGTGCATAAAGCCGAAGGTAAAAGCCAGCAACAGCAGCCAGGGCAACTGCTGACGGTTAATACGGCAGAACGGCACCAGCACGATGGCGACGACCACAAAGCGCATAAACGTCAGAAACAGCGGCGGCAATTCCAGCAGCCCCCATTTCACCGCCACGTTGTTGAAGGCCCAGATGGAAACCACCATCAGAATCAGAAAAAAATGCCGCACAGCCACGATAATATCCTTTCGATGATTTTTGCTTAGCCCGCTAATGATGGCACGAACTGCGGCACTCCAGCCAATCGCAGTGAGAAATTTTCTGCAATTGCGGTGCAGCCCGATGAGACTTTCGGGCGTGATGCTGGCAGACTGATTTGAAACGACTTCTTAAAGGAACCGATTCGGTATGACCTATACGTCCGCCTTACCCCTTGCGTTGATTCAGCTTGAAGTCCCACCCGCAAACGTCGTTTCAGAGATTGGTGAACAGCCGCGCTGGTTTATTGATGCACTGAATCTGCAACCCGATGAGTACCTGATTGTGCGGCCTCATCTGGGCGAAGCGTTACCCGATTTTGATCAGATTTCCGGCGCGATCCTCAGCGGTTCCTGGGCGATGGTCACCGATCACGCCGACTGGAGTGAGCGCAGCGCCGCCTGGGTCAGAGCGGCGATTGATCAGGGTCTGCCGCTGCTTGGTGTCTGTTACGGCCATCAACTGATGGCATATGCGCTGGGCGGTGAAGTGGCAGACAATCCCAACGGCTGGGAACGCGGTCTGTTACCCATTCGCTGCTCCGATCAGACACAGCGCGATCCGCTGCTGCAGAAGCTGCCCGCCGACTTCAGCGTCTGGCTGTCGCATCGTCAGTCGGTCGTCAGCGCGCCGTCCGGGGCACAGGTGCTGGCCGCTTCTGCGCGCGATGGCTGTCAGATTGTGCGTTATTCACCGCAGGCGCTCTCGGTACAGTTTCATCCCGAGTTTTCACGGCACATTATGAGTGTCTGTACGCCGCCAGGCTGCAAAGAGGATGGGGCCAACGAGATAGAGGGCAAAGACTGGGCGCGCGAGTTGCTGGTGACGTTCTGGCAACAGACGCGCCCGGCAGTGGAGCGTGCTCAGGGCGCGTAGTGACGCGTGCAGCGATAGACCCACGCGGGTGGCACGTTTTTCAGCACCCGCTGGCGCTCCCAGGTGAAGTAACGCGACAGATCGGGCTGGGTCAGCGAGGTGTACTGGAACTGCACAAAAACACCGTCCGGGCCAAGGGCGTTATAGACCGCTCGGAGAATGGCTTCACGCAGTTCGGGCGGTAATGAGAGCAGCGGCAGGCCGGAGAAGATCACGTCATAGTTGCCGTTCAGATACTCCGCAGAGCAGGTACGCACGGTCATGCGCGGGTCCTCCAGTGCGGTTAGCTTGTCTGCCAGCGTAGTGCAGATTTCAAAGGCGTCCAGCGTGGCGTCGGGTGCCATCTGTGCCAGTATCTGCCGGGTCAGTACGCCATCACCCGCGCCAAGTTCCGCTATGCGCGACACTTCAGGCCATTTCACTGACGTAATCATCGTCCGGCACAACGCCTCTGACGAGGGGGTAATGCTGCCCATCTTGCGCGGATTGCGTATAAACTGATGCACGAAATTGGCTTTAGCGCGCATCTGGGTAAAAGCTGAAGCCAGCATGCTTATCTCCGGAATGAATTCATCCTCAGGTTGACCCCCTTTGTGCCGCACAAGTTTCTCGCTGACTACGCTTTCGGGAAAAAGTCGGAATTTTCTCTAAGCGCAGCGTAAACACCTATTCCTTCGGGGCGGTCACAGTTTCCGGTTAACAGACCTGACATGCTCACAATGATCCTTCATGTTAATAATAAGTTTTATCATTGTTACGTCAGTCACCTGTCAGGAGAATGATCATGCGTTACGCTGCCCCCGGAGAACAGGGTTCTCTGATTACGCTACAGAAGAATTATGGCAACTTCATTAATGGTGAATTCGTCGCGCCGGTGAAGGGTAACTACTTTACTAACACCTCGCCGGTAAACGGCTCTGCGGCCGGTGAGTTCCCGCGCTCAGACGCGGCCGATGTGGATAACGCGGTGGCCGCCGCGGCAGCGGCAGCGGACGCCTGGGGTAAGACCTCACCGCAACAACGCGCGCTGCTGCTACTGAAAATTGCCGATCGGCTGGAACAGCATCTGGAGACCATGGCGGTCTATGAAACCTGGGATAACGGTAAACCAGTGCGCGAAACGCTGGCGGCCGATATGCCGCTGGCGGTCGATCACTTCCGCTACTTTGCCGGTTGCGTCCGGGCGCAGGAGGGCAGCGCGGCAGAGATTGATGAGTTCACTGCTGCCTACCATTTCCACGAGCCGCTGGGCGTGGTGGCGCAGATTATTCCGTGGAACTTCCCGCTGTTGATGGCGGCCTGGAAACTGGCTCCGGCGCTGGGCGCAGGGAACTGTGTGGTGCTGAAACCGGCTGAACAGACGCCGCTGTCGATCACTATCTTTGTCGATCTGATTAAAGATTTGCTGCCGCCGGGCGTGCTGAATGTGGTGCACGGCTTTGGTAAAGAGGCGGGTGAAGCGCTGGCGTCCCACTCCGGTATCGCCAAGGTCGCCTTTACCGGCTCTACCGCTACCGGCGGGCACATTCTGGAGCTGGCCGCCAAAAGTCTGATCCCCTCGACGGTCGAACTGGGTGGCAAGTCACCGAACATCTTCTTTGAAGACATCATGCAGGCGGAGGAGAGCTTTATTGAGAAAGCGGCCGAAGGCGTGGTACTGGGCTTCCTGAATCAGGGTGAAGTCTGTACCTGTCCATCGCGTGCGCTGGTGCAGGAGTCGATCTACGAGCCGTTTATGGCGGCGGTGATGAAGCGGGTGAAAACCATCAAACGCGGTGACCCGCTGGATACCGATACCATGGTAGGCGCGCAGGCGTCGCAGCAGCAGTTCGACAAAATCCTCTCTTATCTTGAGGTAGCACGGCAGGAGGGCGCAGAAGTGCTGGTAGGCGGTGGCGTAGAGAAGCTGGATGACTCACTCAACAGCGGTTACTACATCCAGCCAACCCTGCTAAAAGGTAACAACAGCATGCGGGTGTTCCAGGAGGAGATCTTTGGCCCGGTGATCGGCATCACCACCTTTAAAGATGAGGCGGAAGCGATCAGCATCGCCAACGACTCGATTTATGGCCTGGGTGCCGGCGTCTGGACCCGCGATATCAACCGTGCCTATCGGGTGGGCAGGGCGATCAAAGCGGGGCGCGTCTGGACAAACTGTTATCACCTCTATCCGGCGCACGCTGCCTTTGGCGGCTACAAGAAGTCGGGCATCGGGCGTGAAACTCACAAAATGATGCTCGATCACTATCAGCAGACGAAAAACCTGCTGGTCAGCTACAGTATCGAACCGCTGGGCTTTTTCTGATGGTCTCAGTCGTGCCGGCTTAATGCGGCACGTTTTCTCGCTAAACCACGCTACGGCGTGGTTTTTTTATGCTCTGTCGGAGCTGTGAGCTGCTGACTAAGCGAGCCGGTAAAGCGCAATTAATCAGTCTGTTCTTAAAGCGGGCCTGACAGGGTTCACGCTTCGCTTATTGCGTCTTAATCGCTATCCCTTCCCGGTCTGCGCCACGCCAGGCTCATGGCTGCTTAACCATCTGATAATCAGGCATTTATCGCGCTACTGACTGACGCAAAGCGCTGAGTATGGCTGCCTGCACGATATGAACGTCTTTTGATTTGGCTTAAATCAGAACCATTCAAAACATGAGTGCTTTTAATGCCATTCTCAGAACAAACTTATTTATGTGTAAAAAAACTTCATATTTTCGTATGTTGTTAAGATTAGTCCTAACCGCATGCTAAAAAGTAACACCTATTTGTATTAACTTAATTAGTTAAACCTTACTTAAGTAAATTCTTCTGAAAGTGGGCCGTTGAAATTTTGTCAATCTTCTGTAAACTCGCAGCTAATATTTACACATGGATTGTAATTTCAGACCCACGGGCAGGATCTACCTGACTCGTGCGGTAGCTATGAAATTTCGCTAAAGTTATAAAGTGTTGAAAATAAACCAATATAATGAAAATTATTCGGACGTAATGTGTCATTTCTTACTGCCGGATAATTGACTCACTGTTATCGGCTTAATTCAATCCGACGGTTTTTCGACCAGGGATGGCATAAGGAAAGCTTGGGTTTACCCCACCTTCTTAAATTTGCCGGGAAAAAATTGATCATGTTTCTGATCGTTGTTTGCCAGGTCAGATTCCTCCCTTTTCCCGTTTACGTCCCCGATGTTGCTTTTTTATACTTAACTTTTGCTGATCGGTTAACTTTTCGCAGCAAGACGCTTAGGCGCTTTTTGTTTAAGGATTATTTTTTAATCTGGCACTAAGTGGCTTCCTGTGCAGATGACATCTCCGATTTTCATTACTGACACCCGGCCTCTGGCCACTCTCCAAGGTATGAATGGAACACAACATGAAAAAAATGGTGAAGCTCCGCGTTGCGTTAGGCCTGATGTTTGTTTTTTCAGTCGCCGGTTGTAAAACCCCGCCAAAAATGACCGATGACACCCTGGTCACCAGCACGGTGGACGGTGTGGCGATCAGTCACCGTTATGCCGTAAAACCGCCAGCGCAGTTCAGCCCGGTCAATGAAACCTATCGCGCGCTCTATCCTGGCTCGGTGATGAGCCAGCCAGGCTACGGCGGCAAGGTGGTAGAGACGCTGAAAACCGGCGAAAGCTACACCGTGATTGGTCAGGTCGAGAATAACTGGCTGGCGCTGGGTGAACCGGCTCAGGCAGCAGAGCCTCAACCAGACAATGCTACCGCCAGTGTCAAAGATGCGCCTCAGTCTGCCGCGCCGCAGTCAACCGTCCAGCTGACAGGCTATGTGCCATTCCGCGCCGTGGTGAAAAGCGCACTCTACGATCAGACCGTCAAAGCCGATCAGCCGAAACGCCGCGTGCGCAGCAGTAGCAGCAAGAAGAAAACCTGCGTCGCGGTTAACGGTGACAGCACCGCCTGTCAGAACAGCACCAACGGAACCTGGATCATTAACTAATCGCACTGAGCAGGGAGGGCTGGATGATGAGAACAACACAACTGCGCGGTGGGCTGATCGTGCTGCTGATGTGGCTGCTGACGGCCTGCAGCAGCAGCAGTACGCCGCCGGTGGCTTACTACAACCTGGACGTTCAGGGGCAGAATCAGCTTAACGGCGGTGCACCGCTGAAGGTTCGTGTGGTGTTACTGAGTTCCGATGCGGAGTTCATGTCAGCAGACTTCTTCTCCCTGCAAAACCAGTCCGCAACGGTGCTGGGCAGTGCGCAGCTTAACACCCAGCAATTCTTCCTGACGCCAGAGCAGCGCAGCAAAACGCTGCGGATTAAGAGCCTGCCTGAGGCGCGCTTCATCGGCATCATGGCGGAATATCAGGCGCTGGATGGCAAGGTGTGGCGACTGTCGCTGCCGGTTCCCGAAGGGGAGTCGCCCTCATTCTGGGCATTCTGGAAACGTGACGATAGCGAGCTGAATGCGCGCATCGTGGCGGGAATTAATGGCCTTCGCGTGGAAAAACAGTGATGCCGATGAACAGAGCCGAAAAGGTCGTCTGGACCGAGGGGATGTTTCTGCGTCCTCACCATTTCCAGCAGTCAGAAAATTATCTTCTCAGCACCCTGCGTGAATGGGGTCAGTCACAGCGCGTCTACACCTGGGGCTTTTACGATCTGGAGTTTGATGAAGCGCTGCTGCGTCAGGGCAAACTGGCGCTGAGTGCGGCCAGCGGCTGTCTGCCAGATGGCACGTTTTTCGCCTTCAGTCAGCCACAGCATGGCCCGGCACCGCTTGATCTGCCGGCCTCTGTTGACCGCAGCAAAGTGGTGCTGGCGATACCGACCCGTCGCAATGGCCGCGAAGCCGTCGCCTTCCAGGAGTCGCAGGATTCTCTGGCGCGCTATCTGGCCTGGGAAGCGGAAGTGGAAGATGACAACGCACAGGCCGTGGGCAGCGCGACGGTACAGTTCGGCAAGCTGCGCCTGCGGCTGATGCTGGAGCAGGATCTGACCGCCGAGTGGACCGCGATGGGCGTTGCGCAGGTGATTGAAAAACGCAGCGACAACCATATCCGGCTCGACAGCGACTACATCCCGCCGATGCTGACTCTGAACAGCAGCCGTCCGCTGCAAAACATGTTTAACGACCTGCACGGGCTGATCCAGCAGCGCAGCCAGCAGCTGAGTCAGCGTGCACCCGGCACCGGCCGTTTCAACAGCGCCGATATGGTCGATTTTATGCTGCTGGCGCTGCTCAATCGTCAGCTTGGCCTGCACAGCCATCTGCAACATCTGCCGCTGCTGCATCCTGAAACCCTCTACAGCCACTGGCTGCAACTGGCCGCAGAGCTGAGTACCTGGACGCCCGCGCGCGCACCGGAAGGACTGCCGCTCTACGATCATGATGACCTGCATAACTGCTTCAGCTGTCTGTCGCTGCTGCTGCGTCAGGGTCTGTCGCAGGTGATGGAGGAGAGCGCCATTCAGCTGCCGCTGACGCAGCGTTCGCACGGCCTTAACGTCGCTACCGTGCCGGAGAGCAGCATGGTGCATGAGTTCGGCTTTGTGCTGGCGGTGAAAGCCAGCGTGCCGGCCGACACCCTGAAAACCCATTTCCCGGCCCAGATGAAAGTCGCGCCGGTCAGCAAAATCCGCGATCTGGTGCAGCTGCAGTTGCCGGGTCTGGCACTTCGGGCGATGCCCGGCGCGCCGCCGCAGATCCCGTGGCATGCCGGATACAGCTATTTCGAACTGGATAAGAACAGCGAGCTATGGAAAGAGATGGAGCGCTCGGGCGCTTTTGCGCTGCATCTTGCCGGTGAGTTTCCGGGCCTGAACATGGAGTTCTGGGCCATCCGCAGTCAGTCAGAATAATAAACTGAGCACGCAGCATGATGCAGGAACAACAACATTCACACAGCGATCTTGCGCCGGATGCCAGCCACCAGAATGTGCTGGTTGCGGCGGCCAACCCCCTGATTAACGCGATTCCACAGATCCGCCATTCGGTGTCGCATGAAGACCCGGCGCAACTGCGTCAGCAGCTAATCGACCAGATCCGCCGCTTTGAGCTGAGCTGCCAGCAGTCGGGCCTCGGCTACGAAGTGATCATCGGCGCGCGCTACTGTCTCTGTACCGCGCTGGATGAGGCAGCGGCGCTGACACCGTGGGGCAGTCGCGGCGTCTGGACCAGCAACGGTCTGCTGGTCACCTTTCACAACGAAACCTGGGGCGGCGAGAAGTTTTTCCAGCTGCTGGCGAAGCTGTCGCAGAACCCGAGACGTCACATTCTGATGCTGGAGCTGATTTACTTCTGCCTGCTGCTGGGGTTCGAAGGACGCTACCGGGTGCTGGACAATGGCCGCTCGCAGCTGGAGACCATCAAACAGCGCCTGCTGCAGATGATCAAAAGCGTACGCGGCAGTTACGCCGCGGCGCTGTCACCGCATCCCACCGATCAGCCGGTGCTGCGCAAGCTGTGGCGGCCGATGATCCCGCTGTGGGCCTGTGCGGCCGTGGCCGGGCTGGCCGCCTGTCTGTTTTACATCGTGCTCAACTGGCGTCTGGGTGATTACACCTCGCCGGTGCTGGCCCGCATCTATCAGACGGCGCTGCCGGAAGTGAAGATCGGCAACCCGGCGCCGCCTCCGCCTGCCACGCTGAATCTGCGCGCCTTCCTGAAGCCGGAAATTGATGCCGGGCTGGTGGCGGTGCGTGATGAAGCGGACCGCAGCGTGGTGACGCTGAAAGGGGATGGGCTGTTTGCTTCGGCGGCGACCGAGGTGCGCGGCGGCTACATTGACGTGATCCGGCGCATCGCGGCGGCCATGAACAACGTCAGCGGCCAGATTCAGGTGATTGGCTACAGCGATAACGTGCCGATCCGCAGCGCGCGCTTCGCCTCTAACTTTGAGCTGTCGCTGGCGCGCGCCCGTTCGGTGCAGACCCTGCTGCAACAGCAGCTGGCGCAGCCGTCGCGGGTGAAAGCGGAAGGGCGCGGCGAAAGCAATCCGCTGGTGCCGAACACCAGCGCAGAAAATCGCGCGCGTAACCGTCGTGTTGAAATCACACTGCTGGTGGCGCCGGATGCGACGCATGCCGAACTCAACGGCCTGGCGAGAGGGAACTGATCCATGCTGAATATTCTGTTTGCGGTACTGACCAGCCGCCTTGCGTGGGGCTTTGTCGGCATCACCGCGCTCTCTTTTATCATCTGGGTGATTGGCCCGGTCTTCTCTATCGTTGATTCGCGGCCGCTTGAGCCAGAGCAGAACCGCATGATCAGCATCGCGCTGCTCTATCTGGTCTGGGGACTGGGGCAGGCGATCCCGCGGCTCTACAACTACTGGCTTAACCGCAAGCTGATGTCGAGTCTGGAAACCGGCAAAAGCGATGCGCCGGAAGCCGATCGTCAGCGTCTGACCAGTGAAGAGCAGGTGCTGGCGGGGCGTTTCTCCGAAGCTACTGAAATGCTGAGAAAGGCGCACTTCCAGCGCCACAGCAGCAAAGGCACGCCGTTCTGGGCGCAGCGTTTTGGTCGGCAGTATCTCTATCAGCTGCCGTGGTACATGATCATCGGCGCACCCGGTGCCGGTAAAACCACCGCGCTGGTCAACTCCGGCCTGCAGTTCCCGCTGGCGGATAAGTTTGGCAAGTCGGCCCTGCGCGGCATTGGCGGCACCCGCAACTGCGACTGGTGGTTTACGAATGACGCCGTGCTGCTCGATACCGCCGGGCGCTACAGTACCCAGGAGAGTCAGCAGGATCGCGATGCCAGCGAATGGCACCATTTCCTCGACCTGCTGCGTAAATATCGCGGACGTCAGCCGATCAACGGCGTCATCGTCACCCTGAGCGTCTCCGATCTGCTGAGTCAGTCGCCCGAGGCACTGCGCAACCAGGCGCTGGCGCTGCGTCAGCGTCTGATGGAGTTGCACGATCGTCTCGGCATCCGTTTCCCGGTCTATGTGCTGGTCACCAAAGCGGACCTGCTCAAAGGGTTCCGCAGCTACTTCGCCTCGCTGGATAAAGCGCAGCGCGAACAGATCTGGGGATTCACCTTTCCATGGGCGAAGGCATCCGCCGCCGATTTCGAGCTGAACAGCCAGTTCCAGCAGGAGTATTCACTGCTGCAACAGCGGCTCGATGCCGGACTGGCCGATCGGCTGCTGACGGAGAGCGACGCGCAGGCGCGTGCCGAAAGCTATCTCTTCCCGCAGGAGTTCGCTGCACTGCGTCCGTTGCTGGCCGACGCACTCGACACGCTGTTTGCCCGCTCCGATTTTGAAACCCAGTTCGCGCCACGCGGCATCTACTTTGCCAGCGGCACCCAGGAAGGTCTGCCGTTTGATCGGGTAATGGGCGAGCTGAACCGCGCCCTGAATCTGCCAGGCCAGCAGGCGGGCGAATCGGGCAGCTGGGATCAGGTCGATAAAGACGCTCCCATTCCGCAGAACAAAGGGCAGAGTTTCTTCCTCAAAGGGGTGCTGGAAAACGTGGTTTTCCAGGAGTCGGGTCTGGCGGGCAGTAACCGCTGGTGGGAGCTGCGCAATCGCGCCGGACTCTGGTCAGGCTATCTGGCGCTGCTGTTGCTGCTACTGGTCGCGGGCGGTCTGTGGCTCACCAGTTACAGCAAGAACAAAGCCTATCTGCAGGAGATGGCCGCTAAAGCGCCGCAGGTGGAGCAGCTGGGCGACCAGCTTCAGAAGCAGGTCAACGGCGATCTCTTTGCGCTGGTGCCTTATCTCAACACCCTGTTGCACCTGCCGGAAAGCGCCGACTTCTCGCTGGAATCGCCGCCGCTGACGCGTCGTATGGGCCTTTATCGTGGCACCGAGGTCAGCGATGCGACGCGTGCACTCTACGACAAAGCGCTGAAGCAGCTGCTGTTGCCGCAGGTGGCGCAGAATATCACCCGCTGGCTGCGCAATGACAATGGCAGCGACGCTGACTACAGCTATGAAGCGCTGAAGGCGTATCAGATGCTCTATCAGCCGAAGCACTACGATGGCAAATTCCTGCAGGCGTGGCTGATGCTTAACCTGTCGCGCGAGCTGCCGCAGAACGTGACACAACAGCAGGTAAAACAGCTGGCGTGGCATCTGCAACAGCTGCTGGAGACGCAGATTCACTCGTCGCCGTATGCGAAGGATGACGCGCTGGTAAAGCGCGAGCAGGCGCTGATTAGTCAGATGCCGCTGTCACAGCGCGTCTATGGACGGCTGAAGCGCCTGCTGCAACGTGATGACAGCCTGCAGACAGTGACGCTGGCGGCGCTGGGCGGTCCCCAGAGCGAGCTGGTGTTTTCCCGCAAAAGCGGTAAATCGGTCAATGACGGCGTAGCAGGTCTCTATACGCCGGACGGCTACTGGCAGCATGTGGATAAGCAGATTGGGCCGGTAACCCAGGCGCTTTATCAGGACGATCTCTGGGTGCTGGATGGCGCTGCGCCACAGCAGAAAAGTGAGCAGACCGATCTTGCGGTGCGTCAGCTCTATGTGCAGGACTACATCCGCCAGTGGGAGCAGTTCCTGAGCGATATCCAGCTCAACAGCAGCGCCGATCTCTCGCAGCGTATTAACACCGCGCGCTTGCTATCGGGCAATCACTCACCGCTGCGCCAGCTGGTCATCAACCTCAGTAACCTGCTGACGCTGAACCGGGCGCAGCCCGATGAGAAAACCGCGCAGGCGGCAAAGCCGTCGGATAACAGCGCCACCCGCACCCTTGAAGCGCTGTTTACCTCGCCTGAAGCGGCTGCGGCGCGTGGGCAGGCGGCAGCGCAGGCGTCACCGGAGCAGGCGGTTGCCGTGCATTTTGCGCCCGTGCTTGAGCTGGCTCAGCCGTTACAGCAGGGCAGCAAGGTGCTGGCGGTGGATGATTTCCTGCACCAGATTGACGATCTCTATCGCTACCTCACGGCGGTGCAGGATGCCGCTAACAGCGGGATGCCGCCACCGGCCAGCGATGCGATCAGTCGTTTGCAGGCCAGCGCCGGACGTCTGCCTGGTTCGCTGCAGAATATGGTCTCCAGTATGGCGGTCGGGGCCAGCAGCGATGCGCAGCGCCGCGACATGGATAACGTCCGTAAACGCATCACCATGGAAGTCGGGAGTTTCTGTCGTCAGGCGATCGCCGGACGTTATCCGCTGGTGCGCTCCGCGCGCAGTGAGGTGACACCCGACGATCTGGCGCGGATGTTCGCCCCTGGCAGCGGCATGATGGACAGCTTCTTCCGCGACAACCTGGCCAGCAAAGTCGACACCACCAACGCCTCATGGCGCTTTACGCCGGGTATCGATGGCAAAACGCTGCCGGGCGGCGAAGCGCTGCTGCGTCCGTTCCAGCAGGCGCAGTCAATTCGTGATGCATTCTTTGCCAATGGTGCGACTACGCCAGGCTTCCGCGTCACGCTGCGCACCGTAAAAATGGACAACGACATTCTTAACCTGACGCTGGATGTGGATGGACAGCAGTTGCGTTACAGCCACGGGCCGCAGGCGGTACAGATGGTCAGCTGGCCCGGTCCGGGCGGCACCAGCCAGGTGCGCATGCAGCTGGGCCTGACCAACGGCACCACCTCAACGCTGGTTACCAGTGGGCCCTGGGCACTCAATCGCTTCTTCGATCGCGCCCGTGTTACCGCGGCTGGCGGCCTGACCCGCGAAGCCACGTTCAGCGTGGAGGGGCATCAGGTCACGCTGTCGTTCACCCCTGGCAGCATTCGTAACCCGTTCCAGCTTCCCGGCTTTAGCTGCCCCTGAAACAGGACCCGACAATGACTCATTACGCTGCACCCTGCTGGTACGGCAAATTGCCCAGCGCGGGTGACTTTGTGAAGCGCCGCTTTCCTGATGTCCTCTATCGCCAATGGTCCAGCTGGTTTCAGGTGGGCCTGCATCACTGGCAGAGCAGTCAGGAGGGGGATAACGCGCCGTCGCGCCCGTTCCTCAACGCGCCGGTCTGGAATTTTGTGGTGCCGCCGATGCTGGGCAGCCAGCTGATCCAGATGGGCTGCCTGATTGCGGCACGGGACAGCGTGGGACGTAACTACCCGCTCTGCGCGCTGCGTCACTTTACCCCCGCCGAGTGGTCGCCGGCCCTGCTGGCACGCTCCGGCGAGTGGTATCAGCAGGTGGGCAATACGCTGCTGCGGGTGGTGCAGGGCGGCGGATCGCCGGAGCAGCTGGATCAGGCACTGATCAGCATTCCGCAGCCGCAACCGCCGCAGGAGACGGGTGAGCCGTCAGATATCCTTAACGTCATCGGGCATGGCGACACGCCTTCAACACTGAACTGGACGCTGCCGGGCGAGAACTTCGACCCGCAGTTTTACACCAGTTTCTGGTGGACCAATCAGAGCGACGGGTTCCCGCTTTATACTCAGGTCCATAGCGGTAACTTCACCGCGCAGCTCTTTTCATTGCTGTTTGATCCGGCCGGTGGGGCAAAGCCGGGACGAAACGGACTTTATCCCCCGATGTTTGAATCCTGAGGCGACACCCATGACGATGAATACAGAGGCTTTGCTGGCTCCGGTCAGTGATGACAATCCCGGCGGCGATAACCTGGAGTACGACGCCGATTTTCAGGCCATGGAGCAGGCCAGTGCCGGTAAAGCGGAACAGCAGTTCGGCAACACCATCATTCCGGCGGAACCCGCCGACTGGAACAAAGTTGAGAAGCTGGCGATAGCGCTGCTGGCTCGCAGTAAAGATTTACGCGTGATGCTGGCGCTGACCCATGCCTGGACGGAGCTGAAAGGGCTGCCGGGCTATGCGCAGGGCCTGAAGCTGATTGAACAGGCGCTGCTGCTCTATTGGGAGCCGCTGTGGCCCCGGCTGGAAGAGTACGGCGAGCAGGACCCGTTCTACCGTATTAATGCCCTGGCGCTGCTGGGTGACAAGACGGAACTCAGTGGCGCGGTGCGTCAGTGCTGGCTGCTGCGCTACCCGTCCGATGGCATCACGCTGCGTGATGCAGCCGCCCTGTGCGACGGCAGCAAAACCGAAGTGGCGGACTATCCTGGCGGCCTGCCGCGTCTGATCGATGAACTGGCACGTGGCGACCAGCCCGGCATTGAGGCGGTGCTGCAGATTCATGAGCGGCTGCAGACCATCTGCGAAACCGTAGCCGAACGGCTGGGCGACGCGGCGGTGCCGGAACTGGCACTGCTGCGCAGACAGATTGCGCTGATCGCCGAACGCTGCCAGGCCACCGATATCAGCCAGCTGATTCCTGCCGCAGCGGCGGAACAACCCGCAGAAGCGGCGGCCCCGGCGGCGGTCGCAACGGCGCCGCGCGCGGCCGCGGACTGGCGTACGGTACAGATCAGTTCCCGCGCCGATGCCCAGCTGATGCTGGAGAAAGTGAAGCTCTACTTCACCCAGCATGAGCCGAGTCATCCGGCTCCGCTGATGATCGACCGGGTGCAGCGCTTAATCGAGCGCGACTTCCTGGAGATCATCCGCGAGCTGGCACCCGATGGCGTGCATCAGCTGGAAACCATATTCGGACGTCGCGACTAAGCAGGCGTGACCCACTCACACAGCGGGACCTGCGCGCCTGCTGTGACACATTATCCGCGCATCATTGATGGAGAAAACCATGGCAACAAGCAAATCCAGTGGGCAGAAGTTCATTGCCCGCAATCGCGCGCCTCGCGTTCAGATTGAATATGACGTGGAAATTTATGGCGCGGAACGCAAAATCCAGCTGCCGTTTGTGATGGGCGTGCTGGCGGATCTGGTGGGTAAACCGCTGGAGCCGCAGCCGGGCATCGACGACCGCAAATTCCTTGAGATCGACATCGACAACTTCGATGAGCGCATGAAAGCGCTGAAGCCACGCGCCGCGTTCCAGGTAGACAACACCCTGAATGGCGAAGGCAAGCTCAACATCGATCTCACTTTCGACAGCATGGACGACTTTTCGCCGGATGCCGTGGCCCGCAACGTCGAGCCGCTAAGCAAGCTGCTGGAAGCGCGTACCCAGCTGGCAAATCTGCTGACCTATATGGACGGCAAAAACGGTGCGGAAGAGCTGATTGGTAAAGTGCTGCAGGACCCAACTCTGCTGCAGGCTCTGACCCATCTGCCTAAGCAGGATGAGGCCACTGAAGGTAAGGAGCCGCAGGCATGACGCAGACTTCACAACAACCCCAGTCGCAGGGCGCGGCCAGTTTCAGCCAGGATGAGTTCAGCGCGCTGCTGAACAAAGAATTCCGGCCGAAAAGCGACCAGGCACGCGCCGCGGTCGAAAGCGCAGTGAAAACCCTGGCGCAGCAGGCGCTGGAGAACACCGTCACCGTTTCCAGCGACGCCTATCGCACCATTCAGGCGCTGATCGCGGAGATCGACGAAAAGCTGTCGCAGCAGGTTAACCAGATTATTCACCATCCGGAGTTCCAGTCGCTGGAAAGCGCCTGGCGCGGCCTGAGCTATCTGGTGAACAACACTGAAACGGACGAGATGCTGAAAATCCGTTTTATGAGCATCTCCAAGCAGGAGCTGGGTCGTACGCTTAAGCGCTATAAAGGTGCCGGCTGGGATCAAAGCCCGCTGTTCAAGAAGATCTATGAGCAGGAGTATGGTCAGTTCGGCGGCGAGCCGTTTGGCTGTCTGGTGGGCGACTACTACTTCGACCACAGCCCGCAGGATGTTGAGCTGCTGGGTGAAATGGCGCGCATCGGTTCGGCGGCACACTGTCCGTTTATCACCGGCACCGCGCCGGAAGTGATGCAGATGGAGTCCTGGCAGGAGCTGGCGAATCCACGCGATCTGACCAAAATCTTCCAGAACACCGAATATGCCGCCTGGCGCAGCCTGCGTGAGTCGGAAGATGCACGCTATCTGGGCCTGGTGATGCCGCGTTTCCTGGCGCGTCTGCCTTATGGCATTCGTACCAACCCGGTCGACAGCTTCGATTTTGAAGAGCAGACCGACGGTTCCGATCACGGCAACTACACCTGGAGCAATGCGGCGTACGCGATGGCCGCCAACATTAACCGCTCCTTTAAGGAGTATGGCTGGTGTACCGCAATCCGCGGCGTGGAATCGGGCGGGGCGGTTGAGAACCTGCCGTGCCATACCTTCCCGAGCGACGACGGCGGCGTGGACATGAAGTGTCCGACCGAAATCGCCATCAGCGATCGCCGTGAAGCCGAGCTGGCGAAAAACGGCTTTATGCCGCTGGTGCATCGCAAAAACTCTGACTTCGCCGCCTTTATTGGCGCGCAGTCACTGCAGAAGCCGACGGAATATCACGACGCCGATGCCACCGCCAATGCCCGTCTGGCCGCGCGTCTGCCTTATCTGTTCGCCTGCTGCCGCTTTGCGCATTACCTGAAGTGCATCGTGCGTGACAAGATCGGCTCCTTCCGCGAGCGCGATGAGATGGAACGCTGGCTGAACGACTGGGTGATGAACTACGTCGATGGCGATCCGGCTAACTCCTCACAGGAGACCAAGTCTCGCAAGCCGCTGGCCGCTGCCGAGGTGAATGTGGAAGAGCAGGAAGATAACCCAGGCTATTACGCCGCGAAGTTCTTCCTGCGTCCGCACTACCAGCTGGAAGGCCTGACCGTTTCGCTGCGACTGGTCTCTAAGCTGCCGTCACTGAAAAATGATAATGCTTAAGGGCTGAGTCGTAAGGTTATCAGGCGCGAAAGGGTATTGCGCCTGATGCCTCACAGAAAGATTGCTGAGGTGAATGTCAGGGAGGATAAAAGAATGGTAAAAAAATCAGCTCTGTATTTACTACGTTATCTGCTGGTTTTTATTTCAGCCCTGATTTTATTCACATGCGCAGGTTATTACCTCTTCGTCTTTGACTGGAATGACACGATGATGGGGAAAATAATTAACGGCATCCTGACTACTCTTTCAGTCACTGCGTCATTTGGTTTTTACTGGGCCGGGCACAAGCTAAGGGAAAGGTATTAATTGCTTTTGTTTTCCCTGACTCCCTGTTCAGTATTCCGATTTTCTTCATGGGAATTTAATACATTGCCCGGCCTGGTGCCCGGCAACGCACTATCTGAAATATGGTTTTTGACGATATTTCAGAAGCAAGGCAAAGGTAAAATATGGACTGTTTTATTCAGCCCCATGCTTTTCTTTTTGCCATATCCTTGCTTTTTTTGAAAGCAATAATCTCAACCAATAAAGAGTGAAAGATAATGGCTATTGATATGTATTTGAAGGTAGACGGCGTCACAGGTGAATCTAAAGATTCAAATCATACTGGATGGATCGATATTGACTCCTTTTCCTGGGGTGCCAGCCAGCCAGGCAATATGAGCGTAGGCGGTGGTGGCGGTGCGGGGAAAGTTAATTTCAACGACCTGCACATCAACGCCAAAATCGATAAAGCTGTCACCGCGCTGCTGAAGAACTGCGCCAGCGGTAAGCACGTCGCTAAAGTCGAAGTGTCTGTTTGCAAAGCGGGCGGCACACAAATCGAATACACCCGCATCACGTTGGAAGATGTGCTGGTGACTAACGTTCAGTTTGTGGGTTCTGAGCACGACGACACCCTGGGCGTAACTTATGCCTTCCAGGCTTCTAAAGTGAAACAGCAGTACTGGGAGCAGAGCTCTTCCGGTGGTAAAGGCGCAGAAACCAGCGCTGGCTGGGATATTAAAGGCAACAAAGAAGCGTAAGAAGCGATACGCCTCCGCACCGGAGGCGTATTTCTCCTGGCCAGAGAAGGCAGCGTCGTCATGCTCATTCTCCAGCCAGTTTACAAGGACTCTCTGAATCAACAATATTGTGCGGAGATAGTAAATGAGTATTTCTGGCTCGGTTGGTGTCGGTGGCCGTAATCAATACGGCGACGTGAAGACAGTACAGCAGTTGTTACAGCGCAATGGATATCCACAACTTCGTGCGGATGGCCGCATGGGACCGAAAACCATTGAGGCGATTAAGCAGTTTCAATCCCGTTTTATGTCTCGCCCGGATGGTGTTGTCGATATCCATGGCAAGACGTGGAGCAGCCTGATGCGCGGAAACGTACCGGGTAATGCCCCACCAAGGCCAGCAGCGCCGCCAGTTAATAACCCGTCCACCGGGCCGCTGGTGGTGAGTGCCGGACAGGTTACATTCGATGCTGAAGGGGATGACTCTCCGACCAGCCGCTATTTTAGCCGTCATATTCACTGGCCAGAAAAAATGGAGTCCGGTGTGACGCTGGGTCGCGGTTACGATCTGGGATCGCGTTCTGAAGCGAGTATTTCTGCACAACTTCAGGCCGCTGGGTTGCCGGCAAGTCAGGCCGCCATGATCGCCAAAGGTGCAGGTCTTAAAGGTGACCAGGCCCGTCAGTTTGTTCGTAACAACCAGGCCGCTATAGGGACAATCAGTCATCAGCAGCAAATTAACTTATTTGAAGCGATTTATCCGGGCTACGTCGAACGTGCACGGAAGAACTATGACAATTATACTGATAACCAGCCAGGTAAAGTGGCTTGGGAAAATCTCCATCCTGCTATCAGAGACATCATGGTGGACTTCGTTTATCAGGGCTGGACTAAAGGTCCTCGCCCGATGATGGCGGGCATGACCAACGATTTTGATACACTGATCCATTATATTGAAAGCACGCCAGCTATCAGTGCAGGTGAGACTGGCAGGCGTCGTGCAAATTATCTTCGTAAAAATCGTTAATAGGAGTGAGTATGAAGTTAGTACATGGATTGGCTTTAGCGGTTTTCTCTCTTGGCATTAGCGCTTCAGCATTTGCTGACGATACCTGTGCAAAACAGCCTTCAGATGGTGCGTTGTTTCAGTGTACTGTTCAGCAGAAAAAGCTGGCGGAAGATGACCTGAACAAAGAGTACCAGACGGCAAAAAAACGTATTGTGCAGATGTACGGCACGCAGAAAAAACTGGCTGATGACTATGTCGCTACGCTGGTGGATACGCAGCGCAGCTGGCTGAAATATCGTGACGGTCAGTGCAAGCTGGAAGCCTTTGCCGCCGAAGAAGGTAGCAATGCGAATGCGGTGGCGACCAACCTCTGCGTTATTCGCATTGACAAAGAGCGTACTGCTATTCTTAAGCAACTGCCTTACTGATTATATCGTCGTGCTCAGGCTTTACAGGCTGGGCACGATATTCTCTATAAGATAACCCTCTGCATTACGTTGTTATCAAATTAATTCATTTTCAGTAAATAATTCCGCGTCGATTAAATCTAAGCTGGTTATTCACAATTAATTTTTATAATAATCAACCTCGGCTCTGTTTGAATCATTTGCCTCTTCAATTCATTGAGGGTTAATGTGTTGACGAAATGTCGTCATTAAAAGAAATAAGGCAGTGCTGCTATTTAAATAGATAAATAAACTCAGCAAAAAAATAATAAACCCCAACTCCAAAATAAACTTTCCCGCTCCCTATACCCCGCGCCTTTCCCCGAGAGGTGCGCGGTATAGATGCCGAACCGCTAACCGCAGGAATCCGTTATGCGCTTTACGATAATAACGACTAAACCCGGCCAACAGCCGCCGCAAACTCATTGTGATTTCTTCCCGCCCGGCGGCACCATTGGTCGCGGCGTGGATAACAATCTGGTGCTACCGGATGACGACCGAACGCTCTCCCGGCTGCAGGCCATTGTGCACATCACCGCAAACGGTGAATGTCGCCTGACTAACCGTGGCAATGTGACGCGCGTGCTGCTCAACGATATTCCGCTGGAACGCGGTCGTCAGGTTGAGCTGCAGGATGGGGACATTCTGGGCATCGATGATTATCAGCTGCTGGTCAGCGATCTCAACAGTGCACAGCAACCGCAGGCTGAAAGGGCGGTTCCGCGTCCGGAGCCGGTCCAGCCTGCCGCGGCTCCTCGTGAACCTGTAGCCGAAAAAGCCAGCACCACCGCCGCCATCCCCAGCGAAATCTGGGACAGCCTGGCGAAAGAGTTTTCGATTTCCGACGATCTCTCTAAACGCAAAGCCGCGCCGGAGTTGCCGGATGCCCATCCGCTGACCACGCCCGCCATGCCAGACCGGAATCCGGAAGATCCGCTGGCTCAACTGATCAACGATGCGCCGCTGGATTATGGCCAGCAGCCGAAAAACAGCAGCCTGTTTGATGACGGCGATGCCCTGTTCGCGCAGCAGAGCATTTTTGACGACCGTACGCCGAGCACGCTGGCGGCTCAGCAGAACACTGCACCGAAGCAGGCTGAAACGCCCACTGCGGAACTGGATCCACTGAGCCTGTTCGACGGCGAGAGCAGTGCGGATGTGCGCAACCATGATGATCCATTAGGGCTGATGATGGGGAACGCGGTGCCGCTGGCGCAGCCGGAGCCAGCGAAACCGGCGACGCTGCATGTGCCGCCTCAGCCAGAGACAAAGCCTGAGCCGGTTGCCGCACGCTCACCTGAGCAGGCTTCCGTCAGCCTGAACGAAATGGATCACTCACCGCTGTTCAGCGGCATCGACTTACCCGTTGATGACCAGCCTCCTCATAGTGAAGCTCCGCGCCCGACGCTGCTGGCGGATGAGGCGGAATCCGGTCAGACAGACGCCGTTAATCCGCAAAACGACTATGGCGGCATTACGCTGCCGACTCCCCAGGCGGTGCAGCGTGCTCCTTCACCGACGCCGAAAGGGCGGCTGCGCATTGATCCGGTTGCCTCGGGTCACCAGCATGCCGCCGCCGTGCAGCCCTCCACATCCAGCCAGAGCAGCGGCGACGCCCTGAAAGGCGAACTGCTGGACGCGCTGCTGGAAGGCATGGGTCTGCGCGATCTGCAGCCGACGCCACAGTTTGACCGCGAGCAGATGCTGCAGTTTGGTCAGATGCTCAGCATGTTCTCGCAGGGCACGGTCGCGCTGCTGTCATCGCGCTCGATCCTTAAGCGCGGCGTTAAGGCTGACATGACGGTGATCCTCGACGACGCCAATAACCCGTTCAAGCTGCTGCCATCGGGCAAAACCGTCCTGATGCAGATGTTCGGCAGCCGGATGCCGGGCTTTATGCCACCACGTCAGGCGGTGCGGGATGCGCTGATTGATTTGCAGGCGCACCAGCTGGGCATGATCGCCGGTATCCGCGCCATTATCGCCTCGATGCTGCAATCCTTTAATCCGGAACAACTGGAAGAGGAGGCACGTCAGGCAGGATCGGTTTCCCGTATCGGCCTGCCGGGCAGCCGCAAGGCGGCACTGTGGGAGCATTTTGTTGAGCGCTACGGCGAGACAGCGGGCGAGATCGAAGACGATTTCCACACCCTGTTTGGCGAAGCGTTCCTGCACGCCTATGACCTGGAAGTTAATCAGTACAAAGACTCACAAACCCACACGGATGACGCATGAATATCACTATTGCCTCGACGTCGAATCAGGGCGATCGCGCCAGTAATCAGGATCAGATCGGTGATGTCATCGGTAAGCGTTCCGCCTGCTTTGTGGTGTGCGACGGTGTGGCCGGGTTTCCCGGCGGTGACAGGGCGGCCGCCATCGCCCGCAGCAGCCTGCTGGAAGCGTTTGATGGCGATGCGCACCTCAATGCGCAGTCGATTCGCAACTACGTTAATCACGCGAATCACGCTATCCGGCAGCAGCAGAAAGCCAGCAGCGAGCACAGCCGGATGGGCACCACGCTGGTCAGCCTGTTCATCGACCGCGACTACCACCTTGCCTGCTGGGCGCATGCCGGTGACAGCCGCCTTTATCTGTTCCGCCGTGGCTATCTCTATCTGGTCACCACCGACCATAGCCTGGTGCAGCAGATGAAAGATGCCGGACATCGCACCGAAGGCATCAACAGCAACCTGCTCTATTTTGCGCTGGGTATGGGTGATGAGCAGCGCGACGCCAGCTACAGCGACGTGGTCGGGATTGAAGATGGCGATGCCTTTCTGCTCTGCACCGATGGTTTCTGGCACGGCGTGACGCTGGAGCAGATGCAGCAGTCACTGCACATGGTGAATACGCCGGAAGAGTGGCTGACGCTGATGCAGCAAATCATCAAAAACGATCAGTCAGATCAGGGGCAGCAGGATAATTTCAGCGCACTGGCCGTCTGGATCGGATCGCCCCAGGACACCACTTTGCTGCACTCGCTCTCTGAAGCGGCGCAGTTCTTCCCTCTGCGAGATTGAGAACGCCAACATGAAATATGGATTACTGGGTCTGGCTGCGCTGCTGCTCAGCACGCACGCTTATGCTGAAAACTATCGCATCGTTCAGTCCCCGGCACAGAAACTGGATGTCTGGATTGATGACGTCAAAAACAATCAGCTGTCGAGCTGGTGTAACAGCACCATAAACCTGCGCATCGTCACCCTGGGTGAGAAAAACGCGTCGGTGCTGAAAGAGTTTCTGCCACGGGTGGCTGGCCTGATGGCGTCGCAGTGTAAACCGCTGCAGCAGCTGCACTGGCAGCTGACCGATACAGAGGGCAGTGAAATCGCCACCGGCAGTGCCGCCCGGGCGCAGCAGTGGAAGACCGTGGTGACGCCACCCGCGCCGCCTGCACAACAGCAGCCAGCCACGGCTGCCGTGCCCGC
The DNA here is from genome assembly GCF_004792415.1 of Pantoea vagans. NCBI lineage: Bacteria > Pseudomonadati > Pseudomonadota > Gammaproteobacteria > Enterobacterales > Erwiniaceae > Pantoea > Pantoea vagans. Next base: position 2,409,073 of record NZ_CP038853.1, on the reverse strand, counting down.
GGACCCATTGGTCAATGCCGCCCAGGCGGATACCTCGCCATGGCTGCAGTTCAGCCTGCTTGACGGCTGCCATTTCCGCACCTGGTGGCAGCATCCGGCGCAGGGCAGCGCGCTGTTTGTACCTGCTAAGCAGGGGCTGGTCTGCGGTTCCGATGGCTGGCTCAGCGGACACAGTCGTCTGACGCAGCAGGGTAACGGCGCACCGGCGGCCGTCGGCGTGACCTTCCTGCAGGGCTTCCCGGTGATGGGACTGAACAGTCAGTCGCCCACCGCCGAACTGCACATCACCACCGTTAATAGCGAGCGCATGGTGCTGAGTAACGAGAAATCCCCGGACAGCTGGCTGGTTCTGCCGTTCAGCAACCGCTTTAACGGCTGGCAGGCGGCCCGTCAGGTGGTGGTGCTGATGCCCGCCAGTGAAGCCGCTGATGAGAGTGCTTTGCAGGCACGTCTGCAGGAAGTCCGTAAAGTCTGGTCACCGTGGGTCAGCGGCAATACCACGCTGAGCGTACAGCTGGTGGAAAAACTGCACCCTGAACTGAAAGATCCCGCCGCTGCGGTTTATCGCACCCTTAACTGACGCAAAAGGAGTTTGCATGGAATCCTTACAACATCATCTTGCGAACGCCACGCTCAGCGAGACGCTGGCTGACGTTACCCGCCAGATTCAGGCCAGTCCGGCGAACGCCGATCTGCGGGCTGCCTTTGTGCAGCTGCTCTGCCTGTCAGGCAACTGGGCACGTGCGCAGACGCAGCTGCAATCCTGGCTGGCGTTAAGCCCGCAGGCGCAACCGACCGTCAATCTGTTGCAGCAGGCGATTGCCGGTGAGCGGCAGCGTGATGCGGTGCTGCGTGGCGAGGCACAACCCGTGCTGCCTGGCAGCGCCTGGCACTGGTGCGACACACTGCTGGCCGCATTACAGGCCGAAACCGCGGGTGATGTCGCGCGCGGCAGCGCACTGCGTGCCGACGCGCTGGAGCTTGCCGCCGCCAATCCCGGCACCGCGACCGGGCAGGATCAGCCGACCGCCTTCAGCTGGCTGATGGATGGCGACAGCCGTTTCGGGCCGGTGTGTGAAGTGATCAATCAGGGCCGTTATTACTGGATCCCGTTCGCCGCCATTCGTGAGATGCAGTTCCAGGCACCCGCCAGCGTCACCGATCTGGTGTGGCGTCATACTCGGGTGCAGCTGGTGGATGGCAGCGAACAGGTGTGTCAGATCCCGGCGCGCTATCCGCTGCTGGCGGGTGCGGACGAGCGTTTTCTGCGCGCCAGCGTCACCGAATGGCAGCCGCTGGGCAACGATCCGGACCAGTTTATCGGCCAGGGACAAAAAATGTGGCTCAGCGACAGCGCGGAGTTCTCGCTGCTGAGCCTGCAGCAGGTCGCGTTCGATAACGTTGAGTCCGCCGATGAGCCATGATTCAGGCGCGCACAACGACGGCTATGCCCAGCTGCATGGCGGCTTTCGTGCGCGCAAAAAGCGCGATGCGCTGACCGCCCGCGACAAGCTGCAATCCTCGCTGCTGGACCGCCTGACCGACAACGCGCCGGACAGGCAGCAGGAGCCGGAGAACAGCATGCTGATCAGCCACAGTACGCTGCGCCGCCACGTGCTGCGCGATCTGCAGTGGCTGTTTAACACCATCAACAACGAAGCGCAGCAGGATCTGGACGGTTTTGATCAGGTGCAGCGCTCTGTCTGGAATTTCGGCGTGGCACCGCTGGCCGGACAGAACGTCTCCGATATCGAATGGCAGGATATGCAACGCAAAATGACCAACGCCATTCTGCACTTCGAGCCGCGCATTCTGCCGCAGGGTCTGCAGGTGCGCTGCGTCAGCGATCTCGGCTCGCTTAGTCTGCACAACGTGTTGTCGATTGAGATCAAAGGGCGGCTCTGGTGCGTGCCTTATCCGCTGGCGTTTCTGTTCCGCACTCAGGTTGATCTGGAGAGCGGCCATTTCGAACTTCAGGATGCAGGGTAATCATGGACAGCAATCTGCTCGACTATTACAACCGTGAACTGGCTTACCTGCGCGAGATGGGGGCGGAGTTCGCGACGCGTTACCCGAAAGTGGCAGGGCGTCTTGGCATGCATGGCATCGACGTCGCGGACCCCTATGTCGAGCGACTGATGGAGGGATTTGCCTTCCTGACGTCGCGCGTGCAGCTGAAGATGGATGCAGAGTTTCCGCGCTTCTCACAGCGCCTGCTGGAGATGATTGCGCCATCCTATCTCTCGCCAACGCCGTCAATGGCGATCGCGCAGCTGACGCCGGACAGCCGCAAGGGTGACATCACCCAGGGCTTTCGCGTGCCGCGCGGCACCATGATGGAGAGCCAGAACCTGAAAAAAACCGGGGTGACCTGCAGCTACACCACCGCGCACGATGTGGTGCTGCATCCGCTGCGCATCAGCGAAGTCACTCTCGGTGGCGTGCCCGGCGATCTGCCCTCTGGCGAACTAAAACTGGGTGGTCTGGGCGCGGCCAGTGCGCTGCGCATCCGCATCAGCTGCGAAGGGATTTCCTCATTGAGTCAGCTCAGTGTGGATGACCTGATGCTGTTCCTCAGCGGGCCCGATATTCAGGCGCTGAAGCTGCTGGAGCTGCTGATGCAGCACCGGGTCGGCATCGTGCTGCAGTCCGCAGAGCAGCGGCCACAGCGTCAGGTGCTGACGGATGAGGCCCTGCAGCAGGAGGGCTTTGCGCCGGAGCAGGCGCTGCTGCCGGACGATCTGCGCAACTTCGACGGTTATCGTCTGTTGCAGGAGTATTTTGCGTTTCCGGCGCGCTTCCAGTTTATCAGCCTGAGTCAGCTCGGCCCGTTCCTGCGCCGCTGTGACAACGCCACGGCGTTCGACATCATTATCCTGCTCGACAAAGCGGACAGCGCGCTGGAAAGCGTGGTCGATCACAGCCATCTGGCGCTGCACTGCACGCCGGTCATCAACCTGTTCCCGAAAACCGCCGAGCGCCTGAAGGTCAGCGACAGCCAGCATGAATATCATCTGGTGGTGGATAACATCCGGCCGCTGGATTATGAGGTGCATTCAGTGCAGCGGCTGTTCGCCACCGTAGAAGGCCAGCGGGAAGAGCAGGTTTTCCGTCCGTTCTGGAGCACCTTCAGCGGTGACCAGGGTGATTACGGTGCTTACTTCTCGCTGCGCCGCGAACAGCGCACCCTGTCAGAGCAGGCGCAGCGCTATGGCACCCGCACCGGGTACATCGGTTCCGAAGTCTTTCTGTCGCTGGTGGATGAGCATCACGCGCCGTGGCGCGATGACGTGCGCTATCTCTCCGCCGAGGTGATGTGTACCAGCCGCGATCTGCCGCTGATGCTGCAGCAGGATCAGGGCAACTTCGTGATGCCGGATTCTATTCCGGTGTCGGAGCTGAAGCTGTGCAAAGGGCCGACGCCACCGCGTCCGGCGCTGGCCGAAGGCCTTTCTGCGTGGCGGCTGATCAGCCATCTGCAGATGAACTACCTCAGCCTGATGGACAGCAGCGACGGGGAAGGCGCGGCGGCGCTGCGCCAGCTGCTGAGCCTCTACGCCAACCTGGCGGAAGCGCCGGTTGCCCGCCAGATTGACGGCATCCGCCACTGTACGCTCAGCGCGGTCAACCGCCGCGTGCCGGAGCCGGGCCCGGTAGTGTTTGCGCGCGGTGTCAGCATCACGCTGGAAGTGGATGAGCAGGCGTTTTCGGGTGCCAGCCCGTGGCTGTTTGGCAGCGTACTGGAGCGGGTCTGTGGCCGCCTTGTAGCGCTGAACAGCTTCACGGAGTTCACTCTGAACAGCCAGCAGCGCGGCGAAGTGGGCTACTGGCCACCGCGCATGGGCCGGAAAGCTCTGATATGAGTGGCGAAAAAGTCATTACGCTGCCGCGGCTGACCCGACTGCCGGATGATTTCTGGCAAAAAGTGATGGCCGCGCCGTGGCGCTACGATCTGTTCCAGCTGCTGCGGCGGCTGGATGCGCAGGGCGGTCAGCGTTATCCGCTGGGCCGTGCGCCGCTGCCGAAGTTCGAATCGGTGCGCATCGGTCAGACGCCGTCACTGGCGTTTGCGCCTGCCACCGTCGCCAGTGCCACGCCACGTGAAGAGTCCGGACGTCATGAGCTGTCGATCTACAGCTTTGGCCTGTTTGGCCCCAACGGGCCGCTGCCGACCCATCTGACTGAATATGTGCATGAACGGATTGTGCATCATCAGGATCACAGCCTGTCGGCGTTTGCGGATCTGTTTCACCATCGCGCCACGCTGCTGTTCTATCGCGCTTGGGCCGATGCGCAGCCGACCGTATCGCTGGATCGCCCCGACGACAGCCGCTTTCTGAACTATCTCGCCTGCCTGGCGGGCATCGGTTTACCGGCGCAGCAGCAGGCCAGTTCGCTGAGTCTTCATGCCCGACTGATGCTGGTGGGTCATCTCAGCCGTCACGGTCACGATGCCGAAGGGCTGGTGCGCATTCTCCGCCACTACTTTGGCGTGCCGGTCCGGCTGACGCAGAACCTGCCGCACTGGCTGACGCTGGACAGCCGCGATCAGGCCCGGCTCGGCGCGGGACGCCACATGCCCCGGCTGGGTGCCTCCGCGTTTCTCGGCGTGGCGGTGCGCGACGTGCAGCACCGTTTTCGCCTGCACCTGGGCCCGCTCAGCGCCGCGCAGTATGCCCGTTTTCTGCCGGATGCTCCCGGCGCGCAGGAAGTGCGCGACTGGGTGCGTCACTACCTTGGCATCGAAATGCAGTGGGATCTCAGCCTGATCCTGGCCGCTGACGAAGTGCAGGGTGTGGCGCTGGGCGGCGCTGCCCGGCTTGGTTACACCAGCTGGCTGGGGCAGATGCCGCAGCCGCAGGATCGAGAAGATTTTATGTTTGAGGTTGAGGCAGCTTCGCGCTAGCCCAGCCGCTTTCCCTGTTACACAGCCTGCGTCTTTCATTGAAGAGAGCCCCCTATGTCAGAAATCAGCCGTGCCGTGCTATTCGGCAAACTGGATACGCTGTTATTTACCTCGCTGGAAAGCGCCACCGCCTTTTGCAAACTGCGCGGCAATCCCTATGTTGAACTGGTGCACTGGCTGCATCAGCTGATGCAGCAGCAGGATGGCGACTTACAGCAGGTCATCACACATTTTTCACTGGATGAAAAGGCCCTGACTCAGGACATCGTTGCCGCGCTGGATCGTCTGCCGCGCGGTGCCAGTGCGGTCTCTGACCTCTCCGAGCATATCGACAGCGCCGTGGAGCGGGCATGGGTTTATGCTTCGCTGAAATATGGCGCGACCCGCATTCGCGGCGGCCATCTGCTGATCGGCATGCTGAAAACCTTCAACCTGGCCAGCGTACTGAAAGGCATCTCCGGCCAGTTCAGCCGCGTCAACGCCGATGCCCTGCTGGAGCAGTTCGATACGCTGCTCAGCAACAGCAAAGAAGCGCAGCAGGCGATGATCGCACCGGCGGATGCCGCTGGCGCACCGCCTGCCGCCAGCGGCAGCACGCTGGAGCAGTACGGTCAGGATCTGACCGCACGTGCACGTGAAGGCCGCATCGATCCGGTGACCGGCCGTGACGATGAGATCCGTCAGATGGTGGATATTCTGATGCGTCGCCGTCAGAACAATCCGCTGCTGACCGGCGAAGCGGGTGTCGGCAAAACCGCGGTGGTCGAAGGCCTCGCGCTGCGTATCGCGGCGGGCGATGTGCCTGCGCCGCTGCGCGATGTGCAGCTCTGGCTACTGGATATCGGCCTGCTGCAGGCGGGTGCCGGGATGAAAGGGGAGTTCGAAGCACGGCTGCAGGCGCTGATCAATGAGGTGCAGTCCAGCCCGACGCCGATTGTGTTGTTTGTCGATGAGATCCACACCCTGGTCGGCGCGGGCGGTCAGCAGGGCACCGGCGATGCCGCCAACCTGCTGAAACCGGCGCTGGCGCGCGGCCAGCTGCGCACCATCGGCGCGACCACCTGGGCCGAATATAAAAAGTACATCGAGAAAGACCCGGCGCTGACCCGTCGCTTCCAGACCGTGCAGGTGCAGGAGCCGGATGAAGCCAAAGCGATTCTGATGCTGCGCAGCACCGTCAGCGCGCTGGAGAAACACCATCGGGTGCTGCTGCTGGATGATGCGGTCAGTGCAGCGGTGAAACTGTCGCATCGCTACATTCCGGCGCGCCAGCTGCCCGATAAAGCCGTGGCGCTGCTGGATACCGCCTGCGCCCGCGTGGCGGTCAGTCAGGGTGCGCAGCCTGCGGCGCTGGAAGATTGCCTGCACCGTCTGGCCGCGCTGGAGATTGAAGCAGAGATCATTGAACGAGAAATTAAAGTCGGCCTCGGTGACGTCACCCGCCAGCAGGCGATTGCCGGAGAGCGCACTGCCCTGGAAGCCGAACGCGATGCACTGCAGGAGCGCTGGCTGCAGGAGCGCGAACTGGTTGAGACCCTGATTACGCTGCGCGCCCGCTGTGTGACTGAAGAGGATGTGGCGCTGCGTGAACAGCGCGATGCGACACAGCAGCAACTGACTGCGCTGCAGGGCGACACGCCGCTGCTGTTTGCCGCTGTCGATGCGGGCGTGGTAGCGGCCGTGGTGTCGGACTGGACCGGCATTCCGCTGGGCCGGATGGTGAAGAATGAGATCGACGCCGTCCTGAATCTGGCGGATACCCTGAACCAGCGCGTCATCGGTCAGCGTCACGGTCTGGAGCTGATCGCGAAACGGGTTCGCACCACGCGCGCGCGTCTCGACAACCCCAACAAGCCCGCAGGCGTCTTTATGCTGTGCGGCCCTTCCGGTGTCGGTAAAACCGAGACCGCGCTGGCGCTGGCCGAGTCGCTGTATGGCGGCGAGCAGAACATCATCACCATTAACATGAGCGAGTTTCAGGAGGCGCACACCGTCTCGACGCTGAAAGGTGCCCCGCCGGGCTACGTCGGCTACGGCGAGGGCGGCGTGCTGACCGAAGCCGTTCGCCGTCGGCCTTACAGCGTGGTGCTGCTGGATGAGATTGAGAAAGCCCATCCGGATGTGCATGAGCTGTTCTTCCAGGTGTTCGACAAAGGCTGGATGGAGGATGGCGAAGGCCGCCACATCGATTTCCGCAACACCATCATTATTCTGACCTCGAACGTCGGCACGCAGTTGATCAGCGCCATGTGCGCCGATCCTGAACTGATGCCGGATCCCGATGCCCTGAGTACCGCACTGCGTAAGCCGCTGCTGGAGGTGTTCCCGCCTGCGCTGCTGGGTCGTCTGCTGGTGGTGCCGTATTACCCGCTCAGCGATGACATGCTGGCTGAGATCGTGCGGCTGCAGCTGGCGCGCATTGTGCGTCGTCTGGCCGACAACCACGGCATTGAGGCGCAGATCGACGAGTCAGTGGTCAGCCAGATCGTGCAGCGCTGCACCGAGGTGGAGTCGGGCGGTCGCATGGTCGATGCCATCCTCACCAACACACTGCTGCCGCAGATGAGCCAGATACTGCTGAGCGCCCACGCCCGCGATGAGCGCTATCGCCGCGTTGAGGTGCGTTGTGAGCAGGGCGAATTTGTCTGCCAGTTCGCTGTTTAAAGCCTAGTCATCAGAGAGTTTTCGAATATGTCGGAACATGATCAACCCCTGAATGTCCCCAACGCCTTGCCGCTGGGTTACCGCTTCAATGAGTTTGAAATCAAAGAGGTCATCGGCGGTGGCGGCTTTGGCATCGTCTATCGCGCCTGGGATCACCAGCTTGAGCGTGATATCGCCATTAAAGAATTTATGCCCGCCTCGCTGGCGGTGCGCAGCGATGACCTGAATCTGGTGCTGCGTAGCGAGCGGTTCAGCAAAACCTTTCACGCCGGCCTGAACAGCTTTATTCAGGAGGCGCGGCTGCTGGCGCGCTTTAACCATCCGAACCTGCTGCATGTCCTGCGTTTCTGGGTGCAGAACGACACCGCCTACATGGGCACGGTGTTCTACAGCGGCACCACGCTCTCGAACTTCCGCGAACGTAATCCGCAGTCGGTGAATGAGGCCTGGATCCGTCGCATGCTGCCGCCGCTGCTGGGCGCGATTAAAACCATCCATGAAGCGGGTTATCTGCATCGCGATATCTCGCTGGATAACATCCAGATCCAGAGCAGCGGCGAGCCAATCCTGCTGGACTTCGGGTCGGCGCGTAAAACCATCGGCAACCTGTCGGATGAGAGCGAGACTATGCTGCGTCCCGGCTATGCGCCGATTGAGCAGTACAGCGACAACGACGAGAGCGAGCAGGGCGCGTGGACCGATATCTACGCGCTGGGCGCGGTGCTGCATACGCTGATTACCGGTGCGCCACCGCCGGTGAGCGTGGTGCGCAGCATCGAAGATAACTATCAGCCGCTGGTGCAGCGTCGTCTGGCGGGCTACTCCACCGCGCTGCTCAGCGCCGTGGATCGCGCGCTGGCGCTGAAACCGGAAGATCGTCCGCAGAGCATTGATGATTTTGCGGTGCTGATGGCGCTGCCGGAGCGCGAACCGGAACCGCTGCTCAGCGCAAAAATGAGCGGGCCGGGTACCATGCTGGTGCCGATTGAAGAGGAGGCGGTCATCCCGCCCGCCTCGCCGCTGAAAACGCTGCTGGGACACCGCTTTGCACTGCCGGGCCTGGTGGCCGCGGGCGTGCTGGTGGGTCTGTGCGCCGGTCTGCTGATGTCGCGTGGTGATGAACAGACGGCGCCGGCTGAGACCGCGCAAAACAGCGCGCCTGCCGTCACCGTTGCACCAGTTAACCAGCCGGTGGCTGCGCCACCGACGCAGCCTGACACCCCGCCGGATACCGTTGCCAGCGCCCCGGCTCAGACTGCTGAGCCTGCGCAGACCGCCGCACGTGAACCCGATCCACAACCGGCACCGCCACCCGCGCCGGTCGCCCAGGTCTATATCCGTCTGCAGCAGGGTGAACGCGTTCAGGTCAACGGTCAGCCTCAGGCGCTGGTCCCTGCGGTGAACGGCTTTGCCACGCTGCAGCTGGCACCGGGTAACTACACCTTTGCCATTAGTGGCCAGAGTGGCACCCGCCAGCAAACGCTGAACATCAGCGAAGAAGGC